>JBGASM010000014.1:0-103549 GCA_044229655.1 Phycisphaerales bacterium
CAAAGGAGCGGCGGGAGTGTATGATTGATGAATGGCGCGGGAGTGCATTCATTATGAGAGTGCGGTGGCGCACGTGCTGCGGACGAGAGGGATTCCGTATCTGGCGACCAATGAGGCGCGCAAGACTCTGCCCGTGGGGGGTGAGCGAACGGAAGGAGAAGCGGCCAGGGCGCTCAAGTCATTTGATTTTGTGGTGACGTTGCCGGGCGGAGCGGGGCGCGATCCGTTGCGCCTGCTGGTGGACGTCAAGGGTCGGCGGTGCCGGGTGAACTCGAGCCACGCGGAAGGGCGGCTGGAGAATTGGGTCACGCGGGAGGATGTGGAGGGCCTGGCTGCATGGGAGGATGTCTTTGGACCCGCATTTCGGGCAGCGTTCGCGTTTGTGTACGGGATGGACGAGCAGCCGCCGGACGTCATGTTCCGGGAGGTGTTTGAATATCGCGGGCGGTGGTACGGCATGCGGTGGGTGCTGCTGTCAGACTACGTGGCGCGGATGAAGCAACGAAGTCCGCGCTGGGGAACGGTGCACGTGCCGGCATGGGCGGGCAAGGTGCCCGAGTGCACGCTTGCAACACTGAATGGAACGGACCGAGGAGCAGAGGCGGGCGGGCGTATGGCGTCTGTGCGGTCGTGAATCATGTTGCGAGTGATTGCCCCTGAGCGTTCGCCCGATAGGCTTGCACGATTGAGAGCGGTCGGGAGCAGGGGCAAAGAAGGGTCAAGCAGCAGTGGAGTAAGCCTGTGATGCACGAGTTGATGTCAAAAGGACGGCGTTTTTGCGGGCACACTGCGCTGCGCGTTTTCGCGGCAGCCTTGACCACGGGTTTGAGCGCGAGCCAGGTCTTGGCGCAGAACACTCCCGCAAACGCGGAGATCAAGTTGCCGGCGCCGGGCGTGGCTCCGGAG
The DNA here is from genome assembly GCA_044229655.1 of Phycisphaerales bacterium. GTDB lineage: Bacteria > Planctomycetota > Phycisphaerae > Phycisphaerales > UBA5793 > JBGASM01. The sequence continues at coordinate 907 of JBGASM010000014.1, forward strand.
CCGAAGTTCTGGCTGTCCTATTTCGTTTCTTTTGCCGTTCTGGTTGCGGTTGTCATGGTGAGTCTGCGGCCCGCGAAGCGCAGCCATCAGGACTAGGCGGGTTTGGCGAAGGCGGCGAATGGGAGGAGCGGTGAACATGCGACGGATCAAGAGTGTCTCCGGGCTGGTGGCTGTCAATCTGGTATTACTTGCTCTGCTGGTGTTGACATTGACTGCTCCTCGCAGCATCGGGTCGGGCGATGCCGCACGACTCGGGGGGGATTACCTGATGGTGGGGGGACAGGTCCAGGGAAGCACGACGCACGCGCTCTATGTGCTGGATCAGCGGCGCGGGATGTTGCTGGCCATGACGTATGACCGCACGAGCAAGAAGATGAAGCCCATCGGGGCGCGCAGCCTGGAGGCGGACGACGCCCGTTCGGAGCCCAGCCGATGAACGCTTTCAAGGAATCGGCATCACTGGCGGCACCCAGCACTGAGGATCGCGTGCGCACGCTGCTGGCCATCACCGCACTTTTCCTGACGGCTTTGCTGCTGCTGCAGGCGGTGCGGTTTGCGGGCGAATGGCGCAGCGGGCGGCGGGCACAAACATCGCCGCTGGCGGCGGCGCCAGCCTGGGCAGAGATGGCAGCGGTCGGGGAAGACTACACGATGGTGACAACGATGGGAGGCAACGGCGAGGAGATTCTGTATGTGCTCAACAGCCGCACGGGGCGTCTGTTTGTGTACGAGCCGGCCGGTGGCGGGACTACGGGGATGGCGCACGTGGATACGGTGGACGTTGCTGAAGCGATTGAGCAGCTGACGCCGGCGGAGAGTACGGGCCCGGGCGGGAGACGCGACTGAAACGGTGTGCACTGCGGCTACGCTTGGCCCGATGAGTGCCAAGCCGACACGCGGAAAGTCAGGACAGTCCGGAGCAGGCCAGGTTCTTGCCCAGGCGCGGGCGTTGCGGGCCGCGGGCAGATTCCATGAGGCGGCGCAGATCCTGGGTCCGGCCCTGCAGGAGGCCATAGGGCAGAGGAGCCAGGCGGCTGCAGACGTGGTTAATGAACTGTGTTTTGCGCTGCTCTCGATCGGACAGATTGAGCCGGCGCTGCAGGTGGCGGCGCGGGCGATCCGCGACTGTCCACAGACGCCCGTCGGGTATTTTCAGATGGCCCAGATCAGGCTTGCGCAGATCAGGCCGGTCGACGCGTTGGCGGCGGCCGATGCGGGCATTGCCCGGCACCCCGATGACCCGTTTTTGCACCGGGTGCGCGGGCACGCGCTGACGCAGTTGGAGCGGTTTCAAGAGGCGGCCAGCGCGTTCGCCCGGTACCTTGGGAGATTCCCCGGAGATGTGGAAGCGCGCGGAGAACACGCGGATGTTCTGCGCAAGCAGGGCGCCCTGCAGGAAGCGAGGGTGGAGTTCGAACAGGCATTGCGAATGGCGCCGGCCCATCCCAGACTCCTGGCGGGGCGCACCGAGACGCTGGAGTCGATGCGGCTGTATGAGGAAGCGACGGCGGCGCTGGAGCAGGCGCTGCGGGTTGCGGGAACCAACGCGGAGGTGGCCCTGGCTTTCGGTCGGCTGGCGCCGCGCTTGGGGAGGCACGCGGACGCGGCGGCCTGCTTGCGCGGTGCGCTGCGCGGTACGTCGGCTCCGCCCGGCACGCGTTCGAACATGCTGATCATGCTGGGGTCTCTCCTGGAGCATGAAGGGAAATACGACGACGCCTTTGCGTGCTATCAGCAGGGCAACTCGGCGTTTGGATCAATGTTCCCGGCCGATGAGATGTTGCGCGCCGCGCAGGAGATCATCAGCGAGTTTGATTCCGGGAGGATGGCGCGAGCATTGGCCGGAATTCAACATGAGGAGAACGCACTGGGGCCGAGGCCCATCTACATCATCGGGATGCCGCGCTCGGGGACCTCGCTGACAGAGCAGATACTGGCATCGCATACGCAGGTGACGGGAGGCGGAGAGCGGCCGGACATTCCTGCCGTCGTGCAGCACCTGCACGAGCGGCTGGGCGTCATGTCGCCATATCCGCGCGTGATGGCGGAACTGTCCGGATCGGAGGTCGTGAAGGAGAAGTGGGCGGAGATCGCGGGCGAGTATCGTGGTGTCCTGAGGGCGCTGGCGGCGGGGCGGGAAGTGGTGACGGACAAGAACCCGATCAACTTTCTGTACGCAGGTCTGATCGCGCTGCTGAATCCTCGAGCGCTGTTTGTCCACACAATGCGGCATCCGCTGGACAACTGTCTTTCCTGTTTCACCAGTCGTCTGGGGCCTGGGCATTTTTACGTTCATGACCTGAAGGCGCTGGCGGCGACGTATCGGGGGTATCGCATGGTGATGGCCCACTGGCACGAGCTCATGCCGGGGAGGATTCTGGACGTTGAGTATGAGGACATGGTGCGGGCGCCGGAGGCGAGTGTGCGGAGGCTGCTGGATTTTGCGGGCTTGCCGTTTGAGGAGGGGTGCCTGCGCTTCCATGAGAACAAGCGGCTGATGCGCACAGCGAGCCAGGATCAGGTGACGCGACCTATTTACGACTCGTCAGTGGGGCGCTGGAAGCGTTTCGAGCGGCATCTGCAGCCGATGGCTGAGGCCCTGGCGGAGTACCTGTAGCGATCAGGAGAGCCGGGCGGGTGAACCGGAAGCGTGTGCAGGATCAGACGGAAGGAGATCGACGCGCAGGAGTTCGCACTGTCCGCCGGAGGTTTGAAGAGCGGCGAAGAGGTCGGGGGCGACGACGTAATGTGCCGGACTGGAGAGAAGATTCACGCCCGAATAGGAGAGCCAGGGGCTGGCCCCCGGACCCGGGGCGCGAAGGGCGAGTGACAGGCGGTCAGGCCCTGCGGAGAAGGTGAGGGTGGAGGGGGTTGCGCCGGTGATGAAATCAGGCAGCGATCGGGCGGTCATGGCAGTCAGGGGGGATGCGAGGCTTGCCCCATCGGCACGTGATTCCACTTCCACCGCAGCGGACACGCGGGCACTGGTGAAATCGCTGGTGCGGGCGCGGGAAGACAAGGGGTGAATCGTGAGGGTCAGGAGCGCGTACTCGTGATCGAGGCGCAGACGGGCGCGGTGCAGCAGCGAAGCAGGCAGCAGAGTTTGGAGGCGCGGGGGGTGCAAGCCCCACTGGAAGACGACCGCGGCGCAGGGAAAGTGAGCCGGCTGGTGGTGGAAGTGGGGCTCGGAAAATGTGCCGAGCGGAAGCGACGATGCATCGGCTGCCGGCTGAGTGGGGCGCTGCAGGGCAACGCGGGCGGCGCGCGAGAGAGGTTGGGAGTGGGAGGCGCGACTCATGGGCAGGGGGAGCGAGAGGTCAAATTGCCTTTCCAAGCACGCTGGCGGCAAAGCGGAGGCCCTTGCCAGCGGGAGCGACGAAGCGGCCTGCGAGGCGGTCGATGAGTTCGATCATTTCGAGCATGCGGTCGAGGCGAGCGTTGTGATCGCCCAGGCGCGCATCACGAGCATCCGTCACGCGTTCCGGGCTTGTCAGGTCCCTGCACTCGTAGAGGGCGATGAGCACCGGGTCGATCTCGCGGCGCTTGCGTTCGCGCAGGATGATGCGAAACATCTCCCAGACGTCCTGCTCAGCGCGGAAGTACTCGCGGCGCTCGCCGCGCCGGTGGGTCCGCTGCACGATGCCCCAATCCATGAGGGAACGCAGGGTCATGGAGACGGAGCCGCGCGAAATGCTGAGGCGCTGGGAGATGTCGTCGGCGCTCATCGGATCGGCATTGATGTACAGCAGGGCGTGCACCTCGGCCATGGTTCTCGGGATGCCCCAGGAGGAGCCCATATCGCCCCATAGGGCGACGAAGCGGTCCTGTCCGGCCTGGAGAGCGGCCGATGACGCGAGGCGAGCGCGGGGGCGTGAAGTTGTTTTCGAGGCGTCGGCCATGTTGAGATCCCTGTCTCGAAGATATCGGCCAAAGAGTCTCAGAGCAAGTGGAACTTTCAAAAAATATTGAAAGTTCTTGCATTTGCTGCAGATGCCGCCAGACGGGGCGACGCGCGGGGGAGGCCAGCGGGGCGGCGGATCGGGAAGGACGATGCGGGGGTACCCTTGACCATCATGCAGCAGGAAGGCACTTCGCACGACAAAGCATCGCAGAGCAGGCGCCGGCGCATCGTCATTCTGTCCACGGGAGGCACAATTGAGAAGACGTACAACGAGTCGGACGGCTCGCTTTCCAATCAGCGGAGTGTGCTGGACATCATGCTCGCATCACTCGTGCTGCATGGGGTGCAGTTGGAACGGGTCGCGGTGATGAATAAGGACAGCCTCGAGATGTCCGACGAGGATCACGAGGAAATCGTGCGGCGAGCCGGCGCGTGTGCGGCTGCCTGTGAGGGGATCATCATCACGCACGGAACGGATCGGCTGCAGCACACCGGGGAGCGGCTCGTCGCCCGGCTGGGCCATGCGCCGCGGGTTCCCATCGTGCTGACCGGCGCGATGCGGCCCTACGAGTTGCGCACGACGGATGCGTTGCAAAACCTCACCGAAGCGCTGCTGGCGGTGCAGATGGCGGACCCTGGCGTCTATGTGGCGATGCACAACCAGGTGCTGCGATTCCCGGGGGTCGTCAAGGACCACGCCGCCATGACGTTTTGTCGAGCCTGATGCTGTACGGGTCAGCGCGTGATGGGTGCGGTGACTGTGTTGGACTTTACCGAGTCAGCGCCGCCAACGCCGCGTGCGATCGCTGCCTGGGTCGAGACATCGCGCAGGGGCGCGCTGGGAGGTATCCGCCGGTTCAGGCGCGCGATTCCGGCCGCATCGGCCGTTGCGGCACCGGCCTGTACCACCGGTGCCAGGAGATCGAGACACAGGCCGCCAAATTCAGGCGGGCAGTAGTTTGCGCCTCCAACGCCGGCGAAGGAGTAGTAGAAGTGCACCGTCTCGCCCGGCTGCGCGCCGGTGACGGTGAACGTGGCGTTCGAGCCGCGCACCAGGGCAGTCTGGGTCAGGACCGGCTGGTCGCCTCCGCCGAAGTCGGAAGTGCCAAAGAGGAACACCACCGCCCCCGAGCCGACGCCGCCCGGGTAGGCCGCAGACACGGCGGCCACATCCGGCACTCCATCGCCGTCGAAGTCAGCGGACACGCCGTCGAGGGGGCCGCCGATCGGGTAGGCTCCATTGAGTCCATAGCGCACTTGGTCGGCGAACCCGGCGCCGCTTTGATTTGTGAAATACGAGATGGAGTGGCCGGCGTAATTCACGATCATCGCATCACGGAAGCCGTCCTGGTCGACATCGGCGCTCAAGACCATCTGGGGATCAGCCAGATCGGGCGAGTGTTCCGCGAGTTTGACCAGAGGAGCGCGGAAGGTCCCGTCGCCGACGCCTGTCAGGACGGCGAGGGACTCACGGGCAGCGCCATCGTTGCGCGGCACCGCGCCCACGAGGTCGAGGATCCCATCGTTATTGACATCAGCGGAGGTGAGGTCGATGGTCGTGGCATTGCCCCTGACCACTGCGCCAAATGAGAAGTTCCCATTCCCAGGGAGGATGTTGATCTTGGGGTTCGTTCCGAGCGCAAGGTCGAGGTGTCCATCCCGGTTGTAGTCGCCTGAAGTGACAGACGAGGGTTGCACGTCAGCCAGGACGAGCGCGGGAAGAAGCGTGAAGGTGGCATTTCCGTCGTTGCGGGCCAGGAATAGCCGGCGGCCGCTGGTGGGCTCGCTCGGGCAGCCGAGCCACTCGGTCACCGCGACATCAAGGTCGCCGTCGCCATCGATGTCGCAGGCTTCTACATCGGAATTGCCGCAGGTATTGATCTGCCAGGCGCGCTGGACGGCGAATTGCCCATTGCCCTGATTCAGCGCGGTGTAGAAGTGGTAGGGGGGCTGAATATCGGGCGGAATCCAAAGCAGGTCAGGGAACTGGTCCCCGTTCAGGTCAGCGAGTTTGAGTTCCTGGGCGCCGGGGTTGAAGTCAAAGATCTCCGGCGACCCGAATGACCCGTCGCCCTGATTGCGTACGCGGTAGAACTCGGTGTCGCCGCCGGCGACGATGTCGATGTCTCCATCCTGGTCGATGTCTGCTGCATCCAGAGTGCGGCACCACGAACGGGTGGCGATTGACGGCGGGGGCGCGAAATTGCCCGCGCCGCGATTGTCATGTACGGTGACGCAGAGCGAGGAGTAATTGAGCACCATCACATCACGATCGCCGTCGCGGTCCACGTCGCCGCTCGTAATGCCAACGCTGAACTGTGCGGACGGGTAGACACTGCCGGGGCGGAATCCGCCCGTGCCGTCACCGGGCATGAGAGTCCAACTGTCCACGCTCTGGCCCACGACCATCGCATCGACCCAGCCATCGCCGGTGACATCCGTGACTTCGAGATCGCCAAAACCCCCTCCCCAGAGTGGATACGGGAAGACCTCCTTGGGCCCGAAGGTACCCGTCCCGTCGTTCCGCAGCAGGTCGATCCCGGAGACGGTGCTGCTGCCGGAGGACGAACAGATGTACACGAGATCGCGATCACCATCGCGGTCGATGTCCGAGATCGCGACGTCGGCGCCGAATCCGGAGAAGGTATAGCCGGTCAGGTCGAAGTTCACCGCCGGCGCAAACGAGGAGCCGGTGTTCATGAGCACGGCGAGCTGATTGTTTGTGCGGGCGACAGCCAGATCGGGCTTCAGGTCACCATTGAGGTCGCCGGCGGCGACTTGCAGGGGACCGGCACCACAGGCGAAGGTGCCCAGCGTCGTAAACGTCCCGACGCCATTGTTGACTTTCACGGTGATGGTCGTGCCGCCGTAGGCGAAGTTGGCGAAGTTGGCGGAGACGAAGTCCTGATCGCCGTCGCCTTCAAAATCAAACGTCGTGATGCCATAGGGCGCGGCTCCGACAGGAATATTGACGGCCGCAGCGAATGTTCCATTCCCGTTGTTCTTGAGGAGCGAAACGGCGGCGGCGCCGGCATCGAAGCCGGGATTTCCGCTTTGCGCGGCCAGGAGATCGGTGTCGCCGTCACCATCGAGATCAGCGGCCGCGATGCCCGAGGAGGCATGCGGTATGGTGTAATAGGCGGGCGGGGCGAAGTTTCCGCCTCCCGAATTGAGCATGACGGAGACCCGATAGGCCCCGCCAACCTTGCCTGTGAGTGAAGCCGCAATGTCCATTGCGCCATCAGCATTGAAATCACCTCTCACGAACGCGGTGGGAAAGGCGGACGAGTTGAACCCGGTGGTTGCTTCATACACACTGGCATCGAAACCCATCCAGTTGGTGTCGAAGAGCCGAGGCAACGGCTGCGCGGGGGCGGGGAGTCCCGTTGTGAGGAATGTGCTCAAGGAGATGAGCGCGAGGGATGGGAGGCTTGCGCGCTGCATGGAAGCGATCCTTATGTGAGGCTGCGGGCGTTGGAGCGCCGCAAAGTGGGGATGCGGCGGAACATGGCGCTCAGAAGGAAAGCCCGGTCGAGGTGCGACCCCCGACCGGGCGCTTGAGGAGGATGAGGCTTGTGACCTCGTCGGATGTATTACTGTGTTTGGACGTAGGTGCCCGTGATCGTCTGCGTGGCGCTCTTGACGGTGCAGGTGTCGCCTTCATTGATGCGCGGGCCAGAGGGACGGCCGTCGGGTCCAACGGGAACGTTCAGGCGATCTTTGCTCAACACACCATGACCAACGCCGTCGGTACGGATCGCGCCGATGCGGCTGGTATTGATGAACACGCGATACACGGTGTTGGGAATGCCGTTGTCAACTTCGACTTCCAAGCTCTGATCGAGACCGCCGTTTTCCGGGGACTCAACATACTTGGACTTCATCCGGCTGCCGCCACTGGAGCCAGCGGCTTCCCAGATCTTGTCCAGGGGATTGGCAAACGCAAACGTGGTGAGGCCGACGGCGGCGACAGCGAGCAGGGACTTGACAGTGCGAGTACGAGTCATCATGGAACTTCTCCTTTGTTTTCTTGACCGAGTGAGATTGAGGGGAACGTGTAACCGACACAGTGCGACAGGTTTTTTCAGCACTCGGCCGTCGCGGCTCCGAGTGCTGCTGCAGTACGGGTCCTAGATGCAAGGTCCGTGCCAGAACAAACCGGCTGGGCGCCGATTCAAGGAGCACAGCGCCCCGAGGGGCGAGCGCGCGGCGGCAACTCTGGTGGTTTTGCGACTTGTAAGCAACTATTCGGCCGTTTGGGCCACCTATGGCCGGAGGGTGGCGAATGGCCGCCAAGTTAGCGGTACAACGGACGACTCGGACGACCTGGCCAAAACTGGCCGGGACCGCCGCGAGTGGTGGAAAAGAGCCAACGACGCCGAGACTTATCTTGGAGTGTTGGAAAAGTTTGATTTTCAGCCGAAAAAGTCAGGTACCGGCAATGACAGGTGCGAAAGTCGGCTATTCTTTTAATTGTGGCGTGGGGCGCACATGAAGAGAGAGAAGCGCGTGGTTGCAACTTCACCACAGATGATCAGGCGCACGGGGCGCACAGCGTGCGCGCTGCGCGGCTTCACGTTGGTTGAGATACTGGTGGTCATCGCGATCGTTGCGATGTTGTTGTCGTTACTCGCGCCGGCCGTTTCACAAGTTCGGGCGCGTGCGCGTGGTTTTGACTGCCAGATGAATCTGCGCGGCGTGTCTTTTGATTTCCATGTGTTTGCAGATGCGGACTTGCATGGGAATCGCGGCGATGACGAGTCGGACCAGGGGCTAGGTCGCGGGGAGTTTCGTCTTGAGACTTTTCAGGAGTCGCAGTATCGGATTGACGAGTTCTGGAACTGGCCAGGCGCCATATTCACGGGCTCGACCTCGGCGCTGGGCGCGATGTCTTGTCCTGAAGTGAGCGGCGAGATTGTGATTCGTTCCGACACTCCGTGCAGCGCCGGCGCCGTGCAGCCGCCGCAGAACATCGCGTACACGTTCAACCTGCGTCTGGATCGTCCGGAGCGGCAGCGAGCCGGCAAGTGGATCACGGTTCCGGAGGCGCTGTCGGAGCGCGTGCTGTCGTCGGCGAACAGCGCCAACATTCCGCTGGTGTGGGATGCGGACGGCGCGCTGGCCAAAGAACGCGACATCTCTCCGCATTACTCAGCGGCGCCGACCGATGATCCGCAGCGCCCATACACCGACGGGTGGACGTGGTTCCCCGGACTGCGGCATGCCGGCGAGATGAATGTCGGATTTCCGGATGGGAGCGTGCGTGCTTCCACGAATCCGCTGAAAGAAAGCGGCTGGGACTGGGATTGGCAGCAGCCGCGCTGAGCAAGGCCGCACGGACTTGACCGGGAACAATTGACCCGTGAGGCTGACCACCAAATTTGCGGTTCTGCTCGGGTGTTTCATCATGACGGTGGGCGTCAGTCTGGCCTTCGCAGGTTGGAGCGTGCACACACTGGATCGCGAATTGACGCACGCCTATGACGAAACAACCTTGGTGCTCGATCGCCTCGATGCGATGAAACGCGCCTTCGAGGCAAATCTCTCCATCATTGGCATTGATCACAGGCAAGAAATCGGAAGGTTTGACCAAGCACAGGTCGATCTTGGCCGGCTAGATCTCTCTGCAATTGACGGACCGCTCGAAATGCTGGACAAGTCGAAGACGCCCGCGTTGTCAAAAAGGGCCGGAGAGGGCGCCGCCAATGCGATTCTGGCCAGGTCGAATCAGGTGCGGAACGAAATCGACGTACTGGTCAGTGCGCTGGCGAATTCTTCGGCCGATGCGGAGCATCCGGCGCAGCTGCGGACCCAGCTCCAGAAGGACTTCCGGTCGCTGCACGACCTGATCGAGCGTGCGGAGGGCCAATTGCTTTCCGACATTGCATTCTCGGGGCAGTATGGACGCGAAGTGAAGTCACTGTTGGTGCGCGTGCTGGTGATTTGCGCCGCAGTTTCCGTGCTCGCGGCCGGGCTGGCTTTGATGCTCTTCCAGCGCTGGGTGCTGCAACCGGTTAAGGATGTTCGGCAGGCCACAGGGGAAATTGCGGCAGGTCGGTACGAGTATCGGATTCCGGTACGCAGCGCGGACGAAATGGGCGCGCTGGCCGGGGAAGTCAACCAGATGGCTGGGCGGATCGTCGACATTCAGAAGCAGTTGATCGAGCGAGAGAGGCTGGCCGCAGTCGGCGAATTGACCCGGCGCATTGCCCACAATCTGCGCAACCCGCTGGCCGGCATTCGCAATCTGGCGGAACTTTCGCGTGATGAGGTGCCGGCCGACAGCGAGACGGCGGAGAATCAGCGGAGGATCGTGACGGCGGTGGATCGCTTCGAAGCCTGGCTCTCTGAACTGTTGAATGCAACACGCCCCCTGGAACTCTCGCTGGACTGGCATTCGCCCGCACGACTGTTGCAGCAAGTCCTGGACGCGCACCTTCCGCTGGCCGCGGGCCGGAAGATCCGCCTGGAAATGGACGTGTCCGCCTTACCCGAGCAGGCGCGGTTTGATGCGTCAAATCTCGAACATGCGATTGTGTCGCTGGCCAGCAACGCCCTCGAAGCGACGCCGGCGGGCGGTCGCGTTCGAGTTATCGGACGGATGGAAATGGGGACACCACCAGGCACTTTGGAGCAGTGGCAAGTCATTGTGGAGGACTCTGGGCCTGGGGTCGCCCCAGAGCTCGCGGACCGGATATTCCTTCCGCACTTTACGACAAAGAAGCACGGGACTGGCACGGGCCTTGCGATTGTCCAGAATGTGGTTGCGGCACACGGAGGCCGTGTCCGCGTAGATCGCTCCGAATTGGGCGGAGCTGCATTTGTCGTGACCCTTCCGGTCGATGCAGCGGCCAGTTCGAACCCGAGTGGAGGCTGATGTGGCCAAAATTGTCGTCATCGAGGACGAAGAGAACCTGCGATACACGATTCGCAAGTCACTGGAAAAGGCTGGTCACGGCATTTTCGAGTTTGGTTCGGTCGAGGCGGCGTGGGACCGCGTCTGGGCGGAGGGCGCTGACCTGGTCATTACGGACGTCAATCTGCCCGGCCAGAGCGGGCTGGAGTGCGTCCGGAAACTCCGGGCGGAGGGATTTGGCGGAGCCATCGTGGTTGTGACAGCCTACGGGACGGTTGAGACCGCTGTGGCGGCGATCAAGGATGGAGCGGACGAGTTTCTCCAGAAGCCGCTCTCGCTCGAGGAACTCAGGGTCGTGGTGGCTCGGGCGCTGGAGAACAAGAAGGTCCGCAGCCGACTCGATCTGTACGAGCGATTGGAGAAAACGCGTGAAGGAACCAAGGCGCTTCTTGGATCGAGCCCGGCGTGGATGAAGACGGTCGAACTGGCAGGCAAGTTTGCCAAGCTTCCGCTGCGCACCGGGACCGATTTGACGACCATCCTTCTCCTGGGGGAAACGGGCGCGGGAAAGGGGCTGCTGGCGCGGCACATTCACGACTCCTCCGAGCAGCGAGGTCAGCCTTATGTACATGTGAACTGCTCAGCCCTTCCGGCCAATCTGATCGAGAGTGAGCTTTTCGGGCATGAGAAAGGCGCATTTACGGATGCGAAGGAGTCGCGTCCCGGACTCTTCGAGCTGGCGGAGGGCGGAACGATTTTTCTGGACGAGATCGGCGACATGCCCCTGGAGTTGCAGAGCAAACTGCTCATTGTCGTCGAGCACGGCGTTTTTCGGCGGATCGGCGGCAACAAAGAGCGCAAGATCAGCGCGCGGATCATCGCGGCGACCAACCGGGAACTGATCAAGGAAGTCGAGGCCGGTCGATTCCGCAGGGATCTCTATTACCGGCTCAATGCCCTCACGGTACCGATACCCACGCTGCGCGAGCGCGGCGACGATGCGGTTCTCATCGCGCGGGCGCTGGTGCAGACTGCTGCGGAGCGATTGAAGCGGCCCGAGCTGCACCTGACGGCGCGCGCCGAGGCGGCCCTGCGGGCGCATGACTGGCCGGGAAATGTGCGGGAACTGTCCAACGTCGTTCAGCGCGCCACACTGCTTGCGGGGGGCGAGGTGATTGACGCGGAAGACCTCATGCTGGGCCCGGGACAAAGGGTGGCGCCAGCCAGAACGGGAGGCGAAACCGTCGGCACGATGCGCGACGAGACCGCTTGCCCCAGAGACGTCGAATCGTTGCGGTTCGACTTTGCCTCAGGGCAATTCACCGCGGATGCGGTGGAACGTCACCTGGTCTGCGAAGCGCTGCGGTACTGCCAGGGCAATGTCTCGCGTGCGGCCCGGCTGCTGGGAATGAACCGCAGTTCGCTTCGTTATCGCATTGAACAGTACCACCTGGAGTCCCTCGTGGAGGAATTGGCGGCGCAGTCATGAAGTTGCGCTGGGGTCAACAAACCTGTCTTGGCGTTCTTCTCGGTCTGGCGGCGGCCGGTCCATCGTGGGCCAGTGACGAACCAGCGGTGTACACCGATCCGGGCGGGGACGCCGTGTTGCGGCGCACCGATCCGGGCGCGGACGGGCCTGTCAATCAGGCGTCGCGGCTGCCTGATCTCAAAACGATGACACTCGGCGGATGGACAACACCGACCCCCACGACCAATCCATACAACGGCGCGTGGAAGGACCCCCGAAGCGCCAATCTGCTGAGAATCGACATTGAGTTTAAGGGACTGGTCAATCCGCCGGGACCGTTGAACCTGCTGGGCGACGGCTTTGACCCTTATCGCTACGGGCCGAATCCGGTTTTCGGTTTCGTGGAGTTTGATGCCGATCGCGAGCCCGATACGGGCGGCCAAGTCGATTACGTCCGCAATCACGTCCTGGGAAACGTGTCGCGCTTCGGCGGCGCCCTTTCCGATTCCATAGGCGAGCGTGCTGCGGTGACCGCCGCGGACTTTGACGGCAACCTGCTCACTTCTCCGTTGGTGGAACGGTCCGGCGAAGAGTTCCAATTGTCTTTTTGCTCTTGCTTTTCATTCACGATCAACACGCAGGGGGACGCGACGCCGGCGACATTCGATGCGGGTGACACGTGGATTCTTACGGGGCGGTTCTTTCAGCGGATTGATGCCTTCAGCGAGTACTCGTCCGCCTTCAACGGATCGAAGCCCGGCATGTATGACCCGACGGTGAACGTGAGATTCAAGCACGACACGGCAACGGATCGCACAATGATCTCGCTGGTCTACGGCATCACCAATGCGGGTTCGGCTGCGCTGAAGGGGCAGTCCACCCAAGGCAATGACTTCAATGTCGCGAATCAGACAAGCGTGGATGAATGCCTGTCAGAGATTCGCTTTGCGGCCCAGAACAATTCCGACGGCCCCAACACGCCGTACGCGTTGCTCAAGGATTGGAGCGATTCCAATCACAGCGACTTTGCGGACTTCCTGGATCCGACACGCTGGCGCATCAAGGCGATTTTTGGAACCTCATACAGCGCGCAGCAGACGGGTGCGAACTACGTGTGGACCGATGTGGGGCCGGACTTTGAGTTTGGAGACTGTAATTTCGACGGCTTCACCAATGCGGGAGACCTGGCCGTTCTGCGTCAGGCGGTCGCTCAGTCCGACGGCGGGACGGCCGACGCCGACGGGGCGGCCAACGGCCAGTTCAGTCTGGCGAGTTTTGGCGAGAACTTCGCGTTGTACGACTTTGATTACAACGGGTTCATCAATGCTCTGGACTTTGATCTGTATGGGACACGCCAGAAGGGCGATGTGAACTTCGACGGCGTGCTCAATGCCGTGGATCAGGCGCTGGTGGGCAACATGCTGGGCAGTCACAGCGGTCAGGCGCTGTATAACCCGGCGGGCGACTTCAATGCGGACGGGAAGGTGGATGGTGCGGATCAGCGCTGGCTGAGCAAACGAATCCGGCTGGATCGCGCGGGCCAATGACCGACGATCAGCGTCGCGCAGGGTACCCTTGCGCTTTGATCCAAGGACAAAGCCTCCATGTCTGATGCACTTCTGCCCGTGTGTCTGAACCCCTACAACGCTGAGACTCCGATGTCGCGCATCGGAGCTCCGATCACCCCGACCGATCTCTTTTATGTGCGCAGCCACTTTCCGGTGCCGACGGTGGACGCCCGTACGTTTACCCTGCGGGTGACCGGCCTGGTGGAAAAGTCACTGTCGCTGACGTTGCTTGATCTGGCCCGTCTGCCGCAGCATCATCTCACGGTCACCATGGAGTGCGCGGGCAACGGCCGGAAACTCATGGACCCGCTGCCTCCGGGCGTCACGTGGAACCTTGGGGCGGTGAGCACCGCTCGATTCGGCGGACCGAAACTTGCTGACGTTCTACGGCTGGCCGGCCTGAAGCGCGAGGCAATTGAATTGCTGTGCATCGGCGCGGACCTCGGACATGTCGAGGGCGCGGGGGTCATTGCGTATGAACGGAGCCTGCCGACGGTCGACGCGTTGCAAGACGACGTTGTGCTGGCAACGACCATGAATGATGAGCCGTTGACGCCGGCCCACGGATATCCCGTGCGGATGATGGTTCCGGGGTGGTATGGCATGGCGTCGGTCAAGTGGCTTACCGAATTGCGCGCGATTGCGACGCCGTTCACGGGGTTCTACCAGGCGACGCATTATGTGTATCGGCCCGGGGATTGGCGCGACGCGGAAGACCGCGATGGCACCCCGCTCAGCAAGATGAAGCCCCGCGCGCTCATTACGTCGCTGGCGGACGGAACGACGATTCCGGCGGGTCAGGCCGTCCATCTTTCCGGCTGCGCGTGGTCGGGATTCGGCGCTATCCGCAATGTGGCGTTCAGCGCTGATGGCGGCAGGACGTGGACTGCGTGCAGAATTGGCAACCAAGCGTCCGAGTATGCACAGGTCAGCTTTGAAGCGGACTGGACACCGCCGGCGCCGGGTGAGTACCTGCTCTCCGTACGTGCGCAGGACACAGGCGGGCGGCAACAGCCGGTGGATCCTGTCAAGGATGCGTTGGGGTACGGCAACAACAGCGTCCAGCGGCTGCGCGTGATCGCGACGTGACGCTGTCGGAAGAAATGGAGCCGACCGGGATCGAACCGGCAACCCCTAGCTTGCAAAGCTAGTGCTCTCCCAATTGAGCTACGGCCCCTCGGTCGTTGGGGGTTGATTATTGTCTTGAGCCGACAGAAACCCACCTACGGCGCGTGAATTCGCTCCGCTACAGTCATGACGGGCCGGAAATGCTCAAACCTATCCCCGATCAATCCGCCGACTTCGCGTGCGCGACTCTCGCGCGCGCAGCCGCGGCGCTGCGCAGTGAGACTGGCCGGCGCGGATGCGTGACTCACCTGCCTGCGCGCGGATGTCTCACACTGACCGGCGACCTGCATGACAACGTGCCTCACCTCGAGGCGATCCTGCGGCTGGCCGGCCTGGACAAGTCGGCAGATCAGCATGTGATCCTTCATGAACTGATTCATGGCGACGGGCTCATCAACGGAATGGACTTTTCCTACCGCATGCTGGTGCGCGTGGCGGATCTCATCGACCGCTTTCCCGGGCAGGTGCATCCGCTGCTGGGAAACCACGAACTGGCGCAGATGCGCGGAACCGCGGTCGGCAAGGGGGCGGGCGACAGCGTCGGAGCCTTTCGGGGCGCGCTGGAGTATGTGTTTGGCGACGATGCGGGGCGCGTGGAATCAGGCATCGTCGAGTTCCTGTCCGCCTGGCCCATCGCGCTGCGCACGGAGTCGGGGCTGCACTGTTCGCACAGCTTGCCGGCCGAAAGCGCGATGGCGACGTTTGACAGCGGCCTGTTCGAACGGGAGATTGTGCCGGCGGACTGGCGCGCGCCGATCGAGGCGCGGGCGGAAGGCGGAGGGGGCTCTGCGTATGCGATGCTCTGGGGCAGGCGGCATTCTGCGGCCCATCTGGACCGACTGGCGGAGCAGTGGGGGGTCAAGGTTTTTGTGATGGGCCATGAGCATGCGGAGAACGGGTACCTGGCCATCGGCACGCGCGGGCTGGTGCTCAACAGCGACCACGCGTGCGCAGTGGCGGTGCGGACGGACTTGCAGCAGAAACCGGATCGCGATGCGCTGCTGCGTGGAGTGGTGCCGCTGTCGACGCTTCTGACGCCATAAACTCGGGACGTGGATAACGCAGTCACGTCAACGCGATTGGTGGTGGGGGTCATGACGGGCACGAGCATGGACGGGCTTGACGCAGCGCTCGTGCGTCTCGAGGGGGCGGGACTGACGATGCGCGCAACCCTGATTGAATCGATCACGGCCTCCCTTGATCCGGTGAAAGAGCGCCTTAGCCGGCTGGCCTCCGGCGAAGCGATGACCGTGGAACGCATTGTGGACCTGAATCACCGGTACAGTCAGTTACACGTGAGCGCTGTGCAGCGCCTGCTGGGGCAACGTCGCGCGGACCTCGTCGTGGTCCATGGTCAGACCGTGTTTCACAGGCCGCCACTTTCATGGCAGATGATCAGCGCTCCGCTCATCGCGCAGGCGCTGGCAGCGCCGGTGGTGTTTGACCTCAGGGCGGCGGACTTAGCCGCGGGCGGGCAGGGGGCGCCGATCACGCCGCTGGCGGATTGGATCGTGTTTGCGCACGACGCCAGGAGTCGCGCGATCGTCAATCTCGGCGGATTTGCGAATTACACGCATCTGCCGGCGCGGAGTGTCGGAGCATCCGGAGTGAGCGTCATCCGGGCTGGTGACATCTGTGTGTGCAACCTGATGCTCAACCGCCTGGCAGAGCAATTACTTGGCCGGTCTTTTGACGACCGAGGTGGGGTCGCGCGCAGCGGGCGGCCCATTCCGCGTCTTGAGGCGCTGGTGCGCGAAGGGCTGGAGGCGCAGAGTCGGTCGGGACGGTCGCTGGGAACGGGAGATGACGA
The DNA here is from genome assembly GCA_044229655.1 of Phycisphaerales bacterium. Taxonomy (GTDB): domain Bacteria; phylum Planctomycetota; class Phycisphaerae; order Phycisphaerales; family UBA5793; genus JBGASM01. Next base: position 17,638 of record JBGASM010000014.1, read on the forward strand.
CCTGATGCGCAGCGTGCTTGGCCGGCAGCACGGTGAAGCTCTCCTGGATCACGCGCCGGAGGACGTGTTGTGCAGCGCGGTGCACGCCCTGGCCCAGGTGATTGCGGCTGCAGTTTCCGCGGCGGACGAGGTTGTGCTCGCGGGCGGGGGCGCACGGCACGAATATCTTGTGGAACGTATTGAAGCGGAGGCGGGCCGGCCGTGCATGCTCAGTGGCGCGCTGGGAGTTCCCGTCGAGTGCAGGGAGGCGATGGAGATGGCGGTGCTGGGCGCGCTGTGTCAGGACCGCATCCCGATTACGCTGCCGCTGGTGACCGGAGTTGAGCAACCGGCGCCACTCGCGGGAGTATGGGTATTTCCATGACTACGACTTCACCGCTTCCGCCTGATCGCAGCCACGTGGCCACGGAGCAGCGCAATCCGCGGACTGCACAGATGCATCGTCACTCCGTCCTCGAGTGTCTCAGCGTCATGCACGGCGAGGACCGCCAGGTTCACCAGGCCATCGGCGCCGCTCTGCCCGCACTCACTGCGTGGGTTGCGGCAATCCTGCCAGCCTTTAGCGCCGGCGGTCGGGTCATTTATGTAGGGGCGGGCACATCCGGACGGTTGGGTGTTCTGGATGCCAGTGAAATGCCGCCGACGTTTCAACTGGAGCCGGGGCGAATCATCGGCGTGATTGCCGGGGGTGAGGGCGCGTTGCGGCGATCCAGCGAATCGGCGGAGGATGACCTGAGGGGCGCCGAGGCGGATCTGCGCTCCTTGGATTTGCGCCATGGGGACGCTGTGCTGGGCATCACCGCCGGCGGGACGACGCCCTACGTGATTGGCGCTCTGGCCCTTGCCAAGGATGCTGAGCGTCGGAGAGGCGGAGCAACACGGATCATCACCGGCCTGCTGACGTGTGCATCAGTCGAGCGCCCGGCTGATGCTGACCACCTCATCGTCCTTGACACGGGTCCGGAAATTCTCACCGGATCGACCCGGCTCAAGGCCGGAACTGCGACAAAACTCGCACTCAACATGATGTCCACGACACTGATGGTGCAGAGCGGACGGGTGTATGGAAATCTCATGGTGGACGTCCGGGCCACGAATGGCAAACTGCGCGATCGAGCCGCCCGGATCATCGCACAGGTCACTTCGCTTGGTCGCAGGGAGTGTTTTGCACTCCTTGAATCCGCAGGCGGGTCGGTAAAGACCGCTCTCGCCATGCATTTCCTGGCAATTCCGCGGGCTGAGGCCGAAAGGCGTTTGGACGACAATTCGGGCCGACTTGACCGGGTTATCGGTGACGTCAGTTGCTAGACCCGTCGCGTCGAGAACAGGCCGATATCATTGCAGGTCATGAGGCACATTCGGTTGCTCATTCTCGCGCTGGCACTGGTGTTTGTTGCAGTGTTTCCCGAAGTGGTCACAGCATGTCCGCTCTGCTCGGAGGAAACCCAAGCCCAGAGCAATCTCACCGACGATTCGCCTGACCTGGCGGCTGGATTTTCATACTCCGTTCTGTTTATGCTGGCCGTTCCCTACTCCATGCTGGCGGGGTTTGGCTACATGCTGTATCGCAACCACCAGCGCGTGGTCGCCGCCGATCAAGGTATCACGCAGGAAACGCGCGACTAGTGCGACGAATCGCTGGTCAGGTGTTGCCGGTTCTTTGAATGACGGCGCAACCCGCGTGACCGCCGAATCCTGCCGCAAACACTGCATGCGAGGCCCATGTATCTTCCCGGCCGCTGACGTGAAGTCGGAGTGGAGTGGATATCGCGTCTTCGGAAAGCCAGGGCATGGGCGGCAGACGGCGATGGCGGGCGATCATGCAGGCGATCACGAGACTCACAAGACCCGCGGCCCCGAGGCTGTGACCCAGCGCGCCCTTCACGGCATATGCGCTCGTGCTTTCCGCATTCGTGCTGCAGGCATCGGACAGCGCATTCAACTCGTTGGGGTCGTGATCGATCGTGCCCGTGGCGTGAGGATGCAGAAGCAGGTGTTCGGCGGAATGCCCTCCCGACTCACGAAGGACTTGCAGGGCCCAGCCTGCCAGGTTGCGCAGCGCGGGTTGTGCTGGATCTGATTTGACAAGGTGGGTTCCGTCATTGGCCATCCGCACACCCAGCAGTTGCAGTCCGGGGCGGCCGCCGGCCCTTTCGGACGTTCGCTCTCTGCGCTCCAGAACAATCGCTGCTGCAATCTCATTGAGCACGAAGCCGCTGCGTCGGGCGGATAGCGGGCGTCCGACATAGCGCTTGCCTTCCAGCGGCGCGAGCACACCCAGATTGTTGTACGAGTGCAGGAAGAGCGGAAGCAGCGCTGACTCGACGCCGACAACCAGCACGCGTGCCGGGCGGCCAGCCGGCAGGCGCCTGAGCACGCGCTGGGCCCGGTCCAGGGCGGCGAGCCCGGATGCACAGGCTGCGACGACGCATTCCGTCACCGGGGCATCTTCGCCCACACCGACGCCTCCCAGCCTGCCGCGCACATGCCGAGCAAGAAATCCATGTGGGCTCAGCGCGGCGGCCTCATGGCGGATCTGCGAGTCGTTCGAGCACAACGCGCCGACCGCTCCCTTACTGGACGCGAGGATGATCGGCATGTGCCGGGTCTCCAGAATTGGCAATCCCGCGTCACGCAGAGCCTCAGTCGCGGCGATTTCGGCAAGTCCGACGGCAGGGTCCAGAGGCATTCGCCGGGCCGCGGCGACTCCGCCGACACCCTGAATCAGCTTGAGAAAGCCCATGGGGGTTTGTGGGTCAAGATCGTCCGGAACCTCACTCAAGCGATCTTTCAGTGTCCGGCCTTCGAGCAGGGCGCGATAGGTGCTCCAGGCCGACTGCCCGAGCGGGCTGATGAGGCCGACGCCGGTGATCGCAATGTCTGCGTGGTTCCTCGGCATGAAGGCGATGGTATCGATCCACACTCCGCCGGTTGACCCCTTGGAGGCCCCGACTACTCTTGCTGCCTGTGTTTCCGCAGGGAAATTGCAGCGGCTGGGTAGCTCAGTTGGTAGAGCATGGCACTGAAAATGCCAGGGTCGCCGGTTCAAGTCCGGCCCCAGCCATTGGCGGCGGGTGGATAAAAGGCTTCACGGCGGGTTTGTGAACGGGTGTAGGTGTACAGGCCCAGGCGCTTGGTACCCTTGATGTATGTGCGGCCGTTACGCGCTGACAGTTCCGCCCGAAGTGCTTGCCCGTATTCTGCAACTCGTGAAGATGGCTGTGTATTCGCCGCGCGCCAATATCGCGCCGACGCAGAATGCGCCGGTGGTCCGACTTGTTGAGGGGGCGGGTGCCGGCGGCCGGCCGGGACGGACACTGGAGTTGCTGCGCTGGGGACTGATTCCGGAGTGGGCCAAGGACAAGGACATCGGGCTCAAGGCGATCAACGCGCGTTCGGAGGGCATCGAGACCAAGCCGATGTTTCGCAGGGCTATTCGCAGGCAGCGTTGCCTTGTTCCGGCCAGCGGATTCATCGAGTGGGAGAAGCGTCCCGACGGAAAGCAGCCGCACTATTTCCACGCCGGCGGTGAGCAGGTGGTGTGTTTCGCGGGGTTGTGGGAGTCGTGGGTGGACGTCGCGACGGGCGAGGAGATCAAGTCCTACACCATCGTCACGACAAACGCCAATGAAAAAGTCAGGCCTGTTCACGACCGCATGCCCGTGATCGTCGAGCCGGGTGATTTTGACCGCTGGCTGGATCCGGAGGTTGAATTCGAAGATGTCAAGAACCTGTTGCGCGCGGCCCGCGAGGATGTATTGTCGGAGCATCTGGTGAGCCGGCGGATCAATGGGTCCCGGGAGGATGATCCATCGCTGCTGAAGCCCGTCCGGGCCGATCAGGCGGATGTGCCAGTTACTGGGGGAAGCGGGCTTGAAGGGAGAGTCAGGGCTGGGGTGGAGGACTCGGGGCGTGGCAAGCGCCGCAAATCGGCGGCCGACGGTGGCATGGAAAGCCTGTTTGGCAAGCCGGATCAACCTGAGCCAGATCGCTGAAAACCCATCGGATTTCTCCAGTAGACTCTACCCGAATAGATACCTAACATATACCTATCATGGCAACGCTCACCCTGGATCGGCGAGTTGATGTGGTTCGTGATCTTGAGGCGCGGATGCGCTCTTTGGAGCACAGACAGCGTCAGGCCTCGGTTGATGCGGCGGGGCGCGCGCCGCTCCGTTTGGGGACCGGGTGGCCTGAGATTGATCGACTGCTCGTTGGTGACACGGCTGGAGTCGACGGCGGGCTTATGGTCGGCGCCGTCCATGAGTGTCTCGGACTTTGCACAGGAGCGCCTGACTCGCGCCGGGATTGGATGCCGCCGCTGTCGATTCTGCTTCATCTCGCGTGGCGCAGTCAGATCGCCAGCCAGCAGCGTGGGAAGGTCGTCTGGATCGGACGCCAGGTCTGGCCGATGCCTGTCACGCTGGCGCAGGGCTGGAACCTGCGCGCGGGTCTCATAGATCACTCTCTGTTTGTGGATGCCGTGCGTCCGTCAGATCGCCTCTGGGCGATTGATGTTGCGCTGCGAACCGCGGGCGTGCGAATGGTGATCGCCGACGGCAGCGGCCTGGATATGGCGGCTTCGCGTCGCCTGCAGCTGGCAGCGGAAGCGGGAACGCAGCGCGGAGTCATCTGCATTCTGGCCCGGCCCGCTCATGAGGAGTCCATGCTCACCTGCGCGACGACGCGCTGGCGCATCAGCCCCGCTCCCGTCACCATCAATCCCGGGGCAGCAGATCGTTTTGGATGTGTACGTGTGGTTCCACGCTGGAACCTCGAACTTCTGCGCTGCAAGGGAATGCAGCCGGCATTGCACTCGCAGTGGCGCTGGGTGGTGGAGGCGGATCATGGGAAGGGTCTTGTGTGTGTACCTGCCGATGTGGACCGTCGATCGGGTCCGCCGGCGTCTTCGTCCTCGGTCGCTCCCCTCCCGATCCATCGTTTCACGCGCCGACTTCGCCAGGCGTCCTGAATCCTCTTGCCGGGCCATTCTCATTGTTCGCACCATCGCAAGCCGGCAGATCGTTGTGCAGGGCTGCGAAGTCTGTCAGACCGCCGGAGTTATACCCGGCACGACGGCCGCGCAGGCGCGTGCCCTGCTTCCAGCGCGAAGTGAGGTGATCCAGCGCGAGCATGAGCCGGCAGATGACCGCGCGGCATTGCGCCGGCTCGCTCAGTGGGCGATCCGGTTTACCCCGGTGGTGGCGGTCGATGACCCTGATGGTCTTCTGCTCGACATCACCGGCTGTGAGTCCCTGTATCACGGCGAGGATCAATTGCGCGAACGGGTCTGGAACGCCGTGACCGCCCTTGGCCTTCGATGTCATGTCGCCACCGGTCCGACCCCCGGCAGCGCATGGGCATTGGCGCATTACAGCGGTCAGCCTGTCGCGGATCTGCGTGCTGACGATCTGCGCCATCGACTCGCCGAACTTCCGGTCCAGGCGCTTCGTCTGGAGGAGTCGACGTGCGCTGCGCTGCAGGAAGTCGCCATCGACCGGATCGGTGATCTTCTCTCCCTGCCGCGCGGCGATCTGGCCTGCCGCTTCGGCCACGATCTGCTGCTTCGGCTCGATCAGGCGTTGGGACAGGCGGTGGAGTACATCGAGCCGATTCGGCCTGCTGATCCTCTAGAAGTCGAGTATCGCCTCGCAGGCCCGACGACGCAGATCGAATCGATCGCGTCTCTGGTCCGTGAACTGCTCGGCCGACTCTGTGTGTTGCTGGAGAAGCGTGAAAGCGGCGCCCTTGCTGTGACGCTCCGGCTGGAGCGCGGCCGGGATGTCCCCATCATCCTCGCGCTCACTCTGGCACGGCCGAACCGCAGCCCGCGCCATGTATGGTCCTTGCTGGCGCATCGGCTGGAGAACGCGAATCTCGGCGATGGAGTGGACAGCATTCTGATTACGGTGGTGCGCCGCAGCCGCATCCCGCATGCGCAAGTCGCCATCGCATCCGCGTCCGGGCGCGAGCCGTGGGATGAGTGCACGCACGAGCGGGATGGGGTTGATGAGTTCGTCGATGTCCTTGCGGCGCGGCTGGGCGCATCCGGTGTGCTGCACGCCGATCTCGTGGAGTCGCACATTCCAGCCCGTGCTTTCTGCTATCACACGGCAGCCGCGACAGCGCCAACATGCCTCGTGACACCCTCAATCTGCGGCGCGCAGCCCGACCGCCCGCCATGCCTTTTCGCAACACCCGAACCCATCGACGTGATCGCCCTGACGCCCGACGGTCCGCCGGTGCGGATGCGCTGGCGCGGTGCGGACCATGTCGTGCATGCATATCAGGGACCCGAACGCATCGCCTGTGAGTGGTGGCGCGCAGCGATGATCGCTGATTGTGATTACTTCAAGATCGTTCTGACGGATGGACGCTGTCTGTGGGTGCGGCGCGAGAGCCTGCGCGGCGCGTGGTCGCTGGTCGGAGCCTGGACTTAGAGGGAATGCGGGAGAAACGCAGAAGTCGCTGGGGAGCGCCAGTCGATGCCTGAACATCCGGATCCAAAACCTCGGCCCCATCCCTGGCGCACGCGTGAGTTTTCGTGCCAGCAGTCGTCGCAGCCGGAGACGAGGCGCATTGGGCCGGCGCCAAGGTCCTCTCGTCACTCTGCAGGGGTTTCCGCGCCCTGTGGATATGTTGAACTCTGCACCACGAGCAATTACACGTTTCTGACCGGGGCCAGTCATCCCGAGGAATTGGTGCAGCAGGCGGCCAGGCTCGGCTACAGCGCGCTTGCCTTGACCGACACCAACACGCTGGCCGGGATCGTGCGCGGGTATGTCGCCGCGAAGGAAGTCGTCTTGCCCTTCATCGTCGGTACACGCCTGCGCGTTGCGCTGCCTCCGGAATCCTCGGCGACACATCTCGATCTGCTTGTCTATCCGTTCGCCCGCCGCGGCTACGCCGACCTGTGCCGCCTGCTCACGCTCGGCAAGCGCCGCGCTGCGAAAGGTGAGTGCGATCTCAGTCTCCACGATGTGCTGGCGGATCGGCGCGCCTGGCTGGCCGTGGTTCTCCCCCCGCCTTCGCTCGTGATCAATGAGACATATCTGCAAATCCTCGCAGCGCTCGCCCAGGCGTTCGATGACGATCGTCTGTCGCTGGGGGCGGTGTCTGCCTTCAGCGCCGACGACCGCGGGCGCCTTCGCCTCCTCGCCGCATTGTCAGAGCATGCCCGCATCCCGCTCGTTGCGCTCAACGATGTTTTGTATCACGAGCCGGCTCGCCGGCCTCTGCAGGATGTCCTGACCTGCATCCGACACGGCTGCACGCTGGATGAAGCAGGGTATCGGCTGCATGTCAATGCTGAGCGTCATCTCAAACCTCCCGCTGAGATGGCGCGCCTCTTTGCCGAGCATCCCGACGCCATCACACGAACGCTCACGATCGCCCGGCGTGCGGTCAGCGGCTTCACCCTTGATGAATTGCGCTACGAATATCCTGAGGAAGTATGCCCTGCAGGAAGAAGCGCGGATGAACACCTGGCTGATCTTGCCTGGGGTGGCGCGGCAAGCCGGTATCCCGCAGGCGTTCCCGAACCGGTTCGCAGACAGGTCGAACATGAACTCGCTCTGATTGCGGAACTGAAGTACGCCCCGTATTTTCTGACGGTGCATGACATCGTGGTCTTCGCGCGCCGCCGCAACATCCTCTGTCAGGGACGCGGGGCCGCCGCCAATTCCGCGGTCTGCTTCTGCCTGGGCATCACATCCGTTGACCCGGCCCGCATCAACATTCTCTTCGAGCGGTTCATCAGCAAGGAGCGCGGCGAGCCGCCCGACATCGACATCGACTTTGAGCATGAACGACGTGAGGAGGTGATCCAGTACCTCTACGCCAGGTACGGACGCGATTCGGCTGCGCTGACGGCCGAAGTCATCACCTATCGCGGCAAGAGTGCGATTCGCGATGTCGGTAAGGCCCTGGGATTATCCATTGATACGCTCGACCGGCTCTCGAGTTCGCTGGACTGGTGGGATGCAGACGGCCTGCGGCCGCAGCGCATGCGCGTGTTGGGGCTCAATCCGGCCGATCCGACGTTGCATCATCTGCACACTTTGGCCCGGGAGATCATCGGTTTCCCGCGTCATCTCTCCCAGCATGTCGGCGGCTTCGTCATCACGCGCGGACCGCTTTGTGAACTCGTTCCCATCGAGAACGCGGCCATGGCGGATCGCACGGTCATCGAGTGGGACAAGGATGACATCGACGCGATGGGAATGCTCAAGGTCGATTGCCTCGGTCTTGGAATGCTCACATGCGTCCGAAAGTGCTTCGATCTTGTGCGCGAGCATCACCAGCGCGACCTGACGCTGGCGACAGTTCCCCCTGAGGATCCTGCCGTCTACGACATGTGCTGCCGTGCCGACACCTTGGGCGTGTTTCAGATCGAATCCCGCGCTCAGATGGCCATGCTGCCGCGCCTGCGCCCGCGCACGTTCTACGACCTGGTGATCGAAGTCGCCATTGTTCGCCCCGGCCCGATCCAGGGGCGCATGGTGCATCCGTACCTCAAACGGCGCACAGGCGCTGAAGCAGTGACCTACGCGACGCCCGAACTTGAGCGCGTCCTCGGGCGCACCCTCGGTGTGCCGCTGTTCCAGGAGCAGGCCATGGCATTGGCCATCGTTGCGGCAGGGTTCACCCCCGGCGAGGCGGACCGGTTGCGGCGCGCCATGGCTGCCTGGAAGCGCAAGGGCGACAAACTGCTTGGCTTCCAGCAGCGGCTCACCGAAGGAATGCGGGCCAACGGATACAGCGCTGAATACGCGGCCCGCTGCTTCGAGCAGATCAAGGGTTTCGGCGAGTATGGATTCCCGGAAAGTCACGCGGCCAGTTTCGCGCTGATTGTGTATGTCTCCGCATGGCTCAAACTTCACTACCCTGCCGCCTTCGCGGCAGCCCTGATCAACAGCCAGCCGATGGGCTTCTACGCGCCGGCGCAGATCGTGCGTGATGCCCAGGCGCATGGGGTCAGGGTCAACCCCATCGACGCGAATTACAGTGCATGGGATTGCACTTTGGAGCCCACATCGCGCGGCACAGTCGCCTTGCGACTGGGCATGCGGCTGGTCAAGGGCATGCGGCAGGAGGATGCGGACGCAATCCGGCTGGCGGTTCGGCGTGCCGGCCCCTTCTCCGACATCGAAAGCCTCAAATGGTCCAGCGGCGTGCCCATTTCTGCTCTGCGCCGTCTGGCCTCGGCGGATGCGTTCGGTTCCATGAACCTGGATCGACAACATGCCTTGTGGCAGGTGCGCGCGCTCCGCGATGAAACCCTTCCTCTCTTTGAGGAGACGCTGCGGCGCATCCCCACGGCGTCAGATATGCCGCCAACCGCGTGCATTGACCCGCGCGTTTCTCTCCCGCCGATTCCCGAACCGCGCAAGGTGGTGCAGGATTACTCGGTGGCGGGACTTTCACTCAAAGCCCATCCTGTTTCGTTCATTAGGCCGCGACTCGATCGGCGCAACGTCATTCGCGCTTCCGAATTGGCATGCGAACGTCTCTGCCCGCATGGGCGCCGCCTCCGTGTGGCCGGTCTCGTTCTGGTGCGCCAGCGCCCCGGCACTGCCAATGGCATCCTGTTCATTACCCTCGAAGATGAAACTGCCATCGCCAACCTGATTGTCCGCCCAGATATCTACCAGCGTCAGCGTGCCATCGCCCGCAACAGTTCCATCCTGCTGGTGCAGGGCAGTGTTGAACGTCAGGGTGAGGTTGTCCATGTCATGGTTCATCGCTTCGAGGATGTCAGCGGCGAACTGACTGATCTGACCGTTCATCCGAGGCAGTTCCGTTAACTGGCATGTCTGCCGCATCAATGGATGCTGATCCTGTTCATCCCATCCTAAGAAAAAACCCGACTCGCTTTTCACGAATCGGGTTCTGGACAAACCTGACCTGGGCCGAGAATTTCTGGCACTCAGCCTCAGCCGCCCTTGTCTTCACCTTCAGATTCACTTTCGGGATCCACATCATCGCTCCCCATGATCGCACCGCTCACCCCATCCACCATAATTCGCGTTCCTTTGCCGTTCTCAACCACGTCTACCCGGTAGACCGGATTGCCACCCTGCATTTTGAGGGCAGCCGCATACGCCTTCGATCCGGGCACCTCGGCCACTGCCTTGTCAACCGCCTGACTGAACGACACCTTCGTCTTGGCAATCAATTCATCCCGGTTCGTGCCGGAGTTATTCTCGCCTTTGCCCTTTCCTCCTGTCTTCTGATCTTCGTTGGAAAGTACGCTCCCCTGGCTCGGGTCAACATGAACCTCCTTCAGATCACCCTGCTTGGCAACAATCACCCGCCAGAACGACGTCGCCCCCTTGGTCTCAAACGAAGCGCCCAAGGCTGCGTACCCCGCGTTCGCCTGCGTCGCAACGTCCACTGCCTTGGACAGACCTACAGAAGCGTCCGCAATGAGGTCGCCCTTCGGGCCCGCTTTCTCTAGATTGCTGACCACTTCGCCTGTGCCGGGATCCACGCCAACCTGTGTCGTCTTCTTTCCTGCCAGCAGCCATACGGCGTACACGGACTTGCCTTTCTCCTGCGTGAACTTGGCGCTGAACACCTTGCTTCCCTGCGCTGTGCCCATCGCAGTCGAGATCGCCTGTGACAAAGTCACCGACGCTCCACTGATGTCTTCATAGCGCGACGCCTTGAAGTCGGGGCTTCCTTTCGCCTTGACCGGCTCGTTTGAAATCACGTCGCCCTTGCCTGCATTGATTCGCACGTCGCTGAGTTTCTTGTCTTTGAGCACCAGCACTTGCCACTGCGCCTCGCCTTTCGACTGAGACAGCTTTGCCCACACCGCCTTGCCGTCGGTCACGGCGGCTTCCGCGGTCTTGATCGCATCAAGAATTGAGATCTTCGCCTTTCCGACCGTCTCCTTCCAAGCTTGGTTCTTTGCAGGCTGGGCCCAAACCGATGGTGCGGCGACCAAGCCCGATAGCCCGAGCGCAATGGTCAGAATGACAGCAGATGTGTGTTTCATGTGTATAGCCCTTCTGGATTTCGTGTTGCGCAGCCGCGGTATGGACCTGCACACGTTGGCAGGTCACCAGCAAATCGCTGGCGGCAGCAAGGGAGGGAAAACAAAACGTCCTGTGCTCCTCATACTAGGACCGCGACGTTCGAGTTCGTCCGTTCCAAGACACCATCGGCGCCAGGAGATTCCCCGCCCCCGAGCATTCTGCGCGAGATCGTGTATCTGAAAGCGTCAGAAGTCATTGTATGATGGGCTGTTAGGCGCTGCGCGCGAGCGCGCTGGACCGATCACAGATCACCTGGTTGCGTCCTGCGTGTTTTGCGTCGTAGAGCGCGCGATCGGCCGCGGCAATCAGGCTGGCTGCCGCTGCGTCCCGTACCTGTCCCAGCGATGTAACGCCGAAAGAAGCTGTGACAACCAACCCTGGATGACCCGGCCACGTTGTGCTTTCCAGCGCCGCCCGGATTCGCTCCGCATGGCGCAGTCCGTCCGCAACCCCAGTGGCTGAGAGCAGGATCGCAAACTCCTCGCCGCCGTACCGGCATGGCACATCACTCTCGCGGCAATTCGACTGGAGCAGGCGGGCAAACTCCTGCAGCACCTGGTCGCCGAACGGATGGCCATACGAATCGTTCAGATTCTTGAACTTGTCCACGTCGCAGAGCACCACGCAGAAGTCCAGTTTGTGCCGCATTGAGATCGCAATGCTCTCGCCAATTCGATTGTCAAAGTACTTGCGGTTCCACAGCCCCGTTAGCCCATCGATCTGGGCAAGCTGCGCGAGCATTTTCAGCAATTGCTGAGTCCGCAGAGCGCTGCGCACACGGGCCCTCAACTCAGCGACCTCAAATGGCTTGGTCACGTAGTCGACCGCGCCCAGCTCGAAACCGCGCACCTTGTCTTCCGTGTGCTGCGACCCGGAAAGGAAAATCACGGGAATCTGGACTGTCGCGGGGTCGTTCTTGAGCGCTTGGAGCGTTTCGAAACCGCCCAGCCCCGGCATGTCAATGTCCAGCAGGATGAGGTCGGGCAATCGCTCTCGCGCCAGTTCGACACCCTCGGTCCCGGACATTGCGCCGAGAATCTCAGCACGCTGATCCTTGAGGCGCATCGACAGCAGGCGATGAATGTCCGTCGAGTCATCAATGATCAGTATGCAGCTTTGACCTTGGTTCGTGTGCGGCATCGTGGGAGGTTCTTATGATCTGGGCCGTTTGAGGACGGGCACTTCACGCAACGATGTCGCATCAGGGCGACGAAGGCTTTGCAAGGTTGACGACGACCGATTTACCCCATTCGCACCCTTTGACAGAGGGCGATGAGTTCTTTGACTGACGCCATGACCGACCCCGTCTCCGCCCCGGACTTGAGGAGGCTCTCGACTCTCGCCGCCGCCTCTCCCAGCACGGGAAAGCCGTAACCGCCGGACGCCCCTTTCAACTGGTGGGCGATGCGCTGGAGGTCGGCGAGCTGATTCTGCTCCAGGCAAGCGGCGAGAGTGGCGACGCGCGCCGGCAGCTCCTGAACAAATGACTCGACCAGTTCAGTCATGTCCGGATCATCGCGAAACTCGCTCAAGAGAGGCTGAATTGGGTCTGCGGTCATGCGCGCTCCTCGCTGGGGCCATTCGCAACACAACACATTGGTTGCGCCACTACATATCGGCGAAATTCCCGTCCCGAATTGTTCGATCTGTCCCCTGCCTGCCCGCTTCGCAAGTTCGCATGGCCCATTGCCCGGTATTCGCGGCGAGGCAACATCCTCACCCCGGGGCCGCGCGTTATCGGAGTGTGCGGTGCGCAGGGACATGCGGCAATCGGGCTGAAGTCATCGCCCCATTGTGACGATACATGAAGAAGTGAGGCACCCCGCCTGCACTCGGCCAGTCACCCTTGTGGAGCGACCCTGCGATGAATCAGCCCCGTCTCCGATACGTCTCCCATGAAATCGAGCAGGACGACCTGGCCCCTATGCCCTTTCCGGGAGCGGTGTTGAATCCCCGCACCGGTCCTGCCGTTCGCGCCGGCGATGACATCCTGGCCGTGATTGACCGAATGCAGGGAGCCTTGAAGTCGCTTGGTGACGACCTGAATGATTCGCTTCACTTCCCCAATCGCGAGTCCTCCGATGGCGACGACCCGCGGCCCGCAGCCTGAGACCACGGGTTGTTCTACGTGCCCCACTGAGCAATCGCGCAGCGCAATGCGCCACGTCAACGCGGAGAAGATGCACGTCGGGGGCGACGCCGCGAAATCAACCGTAGTGTGACTCGCTCAATGAACAGGTCGATCCCGAGGCTGGCCGTCAGCCGCCGGATTCCTGCATCGCGCGGCAATGCTTTTCGTGCTGCGCGCGCGGCCGCCGCCGCCCGCCCCAAACGCCCTGCATCCCGATACGCCAGGATCAGGTTGTAGTGCGCCTTGGAATGGCACGGGTCGTACCGCAGGCATGTGCGCGCCGCACGGATTCCCTGTGCCAACCTTCCCTGAGTCAGGCGAATGACGCTCAACTGGTGCCAACCGTCTGCGTTGTACGGCTGGGTCTTCAGGTGTCGGACCATGAGCGTCGCGGCCTCTTGCAGCATCCCCACACGCACCAGCAGCCGAACGCCTTCAAGCCTCTGATCGCCGTCTTCCGCAAACTCGTCCATCAGCGACGCAAGCGCGGCCCGCGCCGCTTCCTGGTTCCCCTCGTCAATCCACAGCGAGGCCAACTCTCGCGTCAGACCGCTCGTCTCCGCGTTGAGTTTCTGCGCCAGATCCAGCTCTACCCGCGCGACGTCAAGCCTGCCTGCGCAACGCGCCAGCCGGCCCAGTCCCAGGTGGGCCGCAGCATTGGCCGGCTCCAGCTCCAACACCCGCCGGAACTTCTCGGCCGCCTCGCCGGTCCGCTCCATTGAGATCAAGAGGTCCCCGATCTCCAGCAGCGTCTGCACATTCCCCGGATCATCCCTCAGGTCACGCAGATAAAGCCGGTATGCCTGTTCGCGATCGCCCTTGCTCGCAAATGCCAACGCGAGTCGCGCGTGCAGCCCGTTCAGTCGCGGGTCAAGGCGTTGGGCCTCCCGAAAGCACCAAATCGCCCGTTCGAATGAGCGCCGCGCCAGAAATGATTCGCCGAGATTCGCATAACACAGCGGACACTCCTCCTTGAGAAGTCGCGCTTCATAGAAGGTCTGTTCCGCTTCATCGTGTCTGTTCAGGCTCGCGAGCACGCCGATCTGATGGCAATACGCCGGCTCGAAATTCGGGTCGATCTTCCGCACTTCCTCAAGGCTTGCCAATGCGCCGGCGAAATCCTCCGTCCGTTGCAGCGCTACGGCCAAACACAATCGGGCATTCACATTCTTGGGATCAAGTTCCGCGGCCGCTCGGAAACAGCCTACCGACTCGGCTGTTCGTCCCGCGGCATCCAGCGTCAACCCAAGGTTGAAGTGCCACTCCGGTTGCTGCGAATTGATCGCCAGCGCCTTGCGCAGCTCCGCTTCCGCTTCCTCCCAGCGACCCATGTCAATGAGTTCGGAAGCCCGCTCCACATGATGTTCTGCTTCCTGCCACTCGCTCATGTGCTGTCCGTCGCCGCCGGGTCACGTGCCGCAAACCTCAAGATCCGCCCATCGGGCGCTCCCCACACCGATTGTGTCTGCAAACAGAATCCTCAATTCACCAAAGACTTTCATCGGAACAACCGGCTGTGTCCGAAGTCACTTCTATTGTATATGCCCGCATTAGTTTCGGCCGCATACCGCCTGTTGGGACACCCAGTGAGACCCTGCCGAACGCTAATTTCAGGTGCACATTTCGCCTGCCTCTGCAGCTGCGCGCTAATCCCCTGTGCAATTCCTCTCATCTCGTTCTCGTCCGCCCAGGCGCAAGATTCTGCAAACAATGGGCTTGAGTTTGATCCGGCCTTTGACCCGATCCGCCGCGCCGCGGCACTCTTGGAGGCAGTTGACGACCCGGCGCCGTCCTCGATGCAAAACGGCGACGCCGAACGCGTCTTGGCCGCCAAGTACCTCATCGAGAGCCCGACCCCCGACGCCCTCGCCATATTGACCCGAATCCTCGTGTCCGCCGACAATCTCCCGGCCCGCCTCGCGGTGGTGCGCGTTCTTGCGCACACGGCCGAGCCGCCCCAGGCTCTGCTGGGGCCATTGCTGGACTCCCTGGTGAACTCCGAGCCGGAGTTCTTTGACGCCGGCCTTCCCGCTCTGACGCAGTTTGGGTCGGCCGCCGCCACCGTAGTCGTCGACCGCGTTCGGCTCCACGACGATGAGCCCCGTACCCGCCGCCTCATCGCTATGTTGGGGCGCTTGCCCACGATTGTTTCCGTTGATGTGCTCATTCCATTCCTTGACGTCGAGAATTCCGCGCTTCTCCGCGCCGCAGCCCTGGAATCTCTGATCCGCATCACGGGGCAGTCGCGCTGCGAGGATTCAATGCTCTGCTGGCAGGCATGGTGGCGGCAGAACCGGCCGCGCGGCGACGTCGGTCTCATGGAGGGCCGGTTGCTTGCGTTGGAAGTGCGTTGCCTTGCTCTGGAGCAGGCTGCGTCCATGGCCGCCGCCGACCACTCCGATCTCCTCAAAGACCTCTTGGATGCGCTCGAACGCGAGTACATCCTGACGCCGCTCACCGATCGCAGCCGGCTGCTCACTCGCCTCCTGCGTGACCACCGCCCCGAGGTTGCCGCCCGCGGACTCGAGTACGTCACCCGTGTCATGACAAATGCCCAGCCGCTGGACTCTTCTGTTCGCGACGCCTTGGCCGACCTTTGCCTGCAGAGCGCCGCTGATCTCAGGCAGCATGCATTGGCCCGTCTCTCGTTTCTGGATGCCGCCCGCGCCCAGCAGATTGTGCTTGAGCGTCTCACCATCGAGCCCTCCGCCGAGGTGCGACGTGAAATGTACCGCGTCCTCGCCGCCAATCCGTCTGTCAGGACCGTCGAGACTCTTCTCTCGCTCTGGCTCAACCGCCCCGACGAACGTGCTGATTCCGCCTCCGCGCTCCTGGCCGCGTTGAACGCGGGTCTCCTGACTCAAAGCCAGCAGTCGGCCCTCGCCGCAGCGCTGCTGCGCACCGCCGAAACCGCCGACGCGCGTGACTTCGAGATCCTGTCGAGATGCGAATTGGCTGCCGAGGATGTGTCCGGCCCCGGCCGCCGCGAAATTCTTCGTGACGCGCTGCTCGGTGCCTTTGGTCCCGATCGTCTCATCGCCGTTGCGCGCGGGCTTTCCGCATCCAGCCGCGACACCGATCTGCTCTCTCAGGTTGCCGCCAACCCTCTTGTCTACCCGTTTGCTGTCGCCGCAGCCACCCGCCGTCCCAGCATCGATTCCGTGCGCACCCTCTTGAATATGTCGGCGCCAGGCACGGACCAGCGCACCCGGGCCCTGCTTGACGCGCTTGAGTTGCTGCCGGATATCGACGTATGTGCCGCGGATGAACTGCTTCGAGATTCACAGGCGTTGGATCTTGGTCAGCGCATTGCCTTTCTGAACCGTCGCATCGACCTGCTCTTGGGAAACAGCCTCTCGCCAGGCCCGGAGGGAGCACCCGAATCCGAACCGGCAAGTTCAGGTCTCATCTTGACCGATCTGCACCGCGTGGAGGTGGTAACCCCCATCATTCTCCGACTGGCCGCCGTACAGCTCTCAGAGGCTGCAGACTGCGCCGCAGCTCTTGCCGTGCTCGGCCGCCTCCCGGTCGGTTTGAGTGACGACACGGAACGCGAAGTCGAGCGGCTTGTGTCGATTGTGCGGCTGGTTGCTGGAGGTGCGTCGCCGCGTCCTGACCTGCTTACTTGGGACGATTGGTCGCTGGCCCTTCGGCTGGCGCTCCACCCGCGTGCCGGTCTGACGCCCGACCCTGTGGCCGGCGGAAACATCATCGAGTCCATGCGCGGAGTCTTTGCACCCGACCTTACCCCGGAGCAGTCTGCCTTCCTCGACGCCGCGCGGGACGAGGTATCCATGCTCACTGGAGTTCGCGAGGATCCGGGTGGCTGAACCCTTGGCGTTTTTTTTCTTGCCGGCCCGCGAAACGCGGTCCGCATTCCTCCTTACAAGTATGATCACCGACCTTTCTCACTCACGGCCCCTGGCTGCACCTCGTCATGACCCAACCTGCTGAGTACTGCGTTGATCTCGCACACGTGACCAAGAACTTCGGACGCAAGATCCGCGCCCTCGACGGCATTTCCATGCGCATCCCGCACGGCCAGGCCTTTGGCCTCCTTGGCCCCAACGGCGCGGGCAAAAGCACTCTTGTAAAGATCATGATGACCGTCGTCCGCCCGACCCGGGCGGAAGGCACGGTCATGGGTCGGCCCATCGGTCATAAGGAGTCGCTTCGCCGCATCGGTTATCTGCCCGAACATCACCGCTTCCCGCCTTACCTCACCGGTCGCGGCGTGCTCGAGTTCTATGGCGCCCTGAGCGGCATGCCGCGCCGCCGCCGCCGGTTGCGGTCTCTCGAACTGCTTGAATCCGTCGGCATGTCCAAGTGGGGAGGAACGGTCGTCGAAAAGTACTCCAAAGGCATGCGCCAACGCATCGGCCTGGCCCAGGCGCTGATGCATGATCCGGATCTCATCGTGCTCGATGAGCCCACCGATGGCGTCGATCCCATCGGGCGCCGCGACATCCGAGATGTCCTGCACCGCTTGAATGAGCAGGGTAAGACTCTTCTCGTCAACTCGCACCTGCTTAGCGAAGTCGAGCAGGTCTGCCAGCAGATCGCCATTCTCGTCAAGGGGCGTGTGATCAAGCAGGGCACTATTGCCGAACTGACTGCGGAGACCCGACGCCTTGAGATCGAGTGCAGCGGCAGCGAACCTCTCTCAGGCCTCGATGCGCCGTGGAGAATTTCTTCTCCCACGCCAGGCCGGACCCTCCTGGTCGGACCCGGACTCCTGGCCGAGTCCGCTCAAGACGTGCTGGACCGTATCCGCCGCGAAGGGCGCGTGATTCACCGCGTCCAGGAAGTGGGGGAGTCTCTCGAGGACCTCTTTGTCCGCTCTGTGACGGATTCCACGCCCGGCGCGGAGGGAGCAGTCTGATGCGGCCCATTCTCGCCATTCTTCACGACTCTTACCGCGAACTCTCTGCCCGGCGCATCTTCTGGCTCGTGCTGGCCATCTCCGCAGCCATTGTGCTCGGTTACGGATCCATCGGATTCAATGCCAAAGGCATGAGCATCGGCTACGGGCTCTACACCTTCGAAACCGCGCAGCTCGCTGCCGGATCCCCCCTCATCGTCCCGTTCATGGATTTCATATTCAGCCAGTTCATACTCAAGGTCTGGCTGGCATGGGGCGCGGTGATCCTGGCTCTGATTTCCACCGCGTCTGTCTTCCCCGACTTCCTCTCCGGCGGGTCGATTGACCTGGTCCTTTCCAAACCTGTGCGCCGCTCGACCATCTTCCTGACCAAGTATCTCGGCAGCCTGATGTTCGTCTTCCTTCAGTCGCTCATCTTCTGCGGCGGCATCTTCCTCGTCACCGGCCTGCGCTTGGGCGCGTGGCGCTGGCCCATGTTCTGGGCCGTTCCCATCGTGCTCATCGTCTTCAGTTACCTCTATTGCATCATGGTGCTCGCCAACGTCGTGACGCGGTCCGTCCTCGCATCCCTTCTGCTCACCGCGCTCGCCTGGCTCGCGATCTTCGTGATTCAGTCTGCACACAGCGTTGTTTCGACCGAGTTGATCAGAAAGCAAGTAGGCATTGACGTGAATGGAGAACGGATTGCCTGGTACGATGCGCATGTTCCGAATCTCGAAGCGCAGGCCCTTGAGCTGGAGGGTCGTGGTGAACCCGAAAAAGCGGCTGAACTCCGCGCGCGCATTGCTGATGTGCAGCAAGAGCGCCAGCGGGAAGTTGATGAGATCGCTGAGGAAACCAAGAATGTGGAAGCGTGGAAACCTTGGCAGAGCCGTTTTGCACTGGCTGCCAACTTTCTTCCCAAGACTGGGGAGTCTGTGGAGGTCGTGCGCCGGAGACTCGAGCAGAACTCCGCTCTCACACAACTCCAGATGCTGGCCGCGCTCTTTGACTCCGGATCTGACTCGCGGCCTGATCCTGAGTCCGACCGGCCCCCGCGCAATCGAACTGACACGCTCGTTCAGGAACGCACCGAGGAGTATTTCGCCGCGCGCACGCCTTTCTTTGTCTTCTCCACATCCCTCGTCTTTGAAGTGCTGATCTTGGGCCTGGCCACCCTCATCTTTGTCCGGACGGATTTCTGATCTCATCGTTCCGCCGCTGTTCCCACAGGCGCACTGCCTCCGGCTCCCGTCCGTAATACGGCGTGAGCGTCATGGGGTCGGCGTACATTCCCCTCTCCGCCATCGCCTGCCCCGCCTCCCAGCATGCCTCCGCACTGAAGCGTGCCTCCACGATGCGCATGTCCCCTTCGAGCCCGCGTGTCCGCATCATCGCCAGCGTCGCGGCGTCCGCGCAGATCCACCCTGCCTCGCATTGCCCAATGACCTCCCCAACGTCGGCCAGCACGGGTTCACTGACGCGTTTCGGCTGGCCGTCCGATGCGTGATACTCAGCGACAATTGCGCTATCTCCCTTGCAGGCCAGCACGACCGCCAATCGTCCCTCCCCGTCATTTCCGATCTGCTCCTTGCACGCCCCCCACGCCACGACGTCGCATGTGGGCACGGCGACGATCTTGCATCCCGTCGCCAGCGCCAACATCTTCGCAGCCGTTGCCCCAGTCCGGATCCCCGTGAATCCGCCCGGGCCGATCGACACGTGCACGCACTTCAGGTCCGTCGGCTCCCTGCCGGCGCGTTGAGTCATCTGTGCTAGAGTCGAAAACAGCGCTTCTCCCTGTCTCCCGTGCTGACTGACACGCAGGACCTCCGGCCTCCCGCCCGCAACGCCGACCGCGATCTCCGCCGTCGGCGATGCGAGTTCCAACGCGATGATCAGATCCCGACGCTTCATCCGCGGAGTGTATCGATCACCCAGCCTGTCGCGCAACTCGAAAAATGAAAGCGACGGCCGGTGGTGCCGGCCGTCGCTCGAATCCCGATTCATCCGTCTCTTCGCTCGGGGATTAGCCCAGCAGCGAGAGCACAGCCTGGGGCTGCGAGTTCGCGATCGACAGAACCTGCGTCGCGGACTGCACCAGAATCTGAGAACGCGTCAGGTCCGCCGTCTCCTGGGCAAAGTCCGTGTCGCGGATCTGGCTTTCGGCAGCCGCGGTGTTCTCCAAGGTCACGCCGAGCGAACGCACGGTGGCGCCGACGACGTTACTCTGGAACGCGCCCAGCCGGCCGCGGAGACCGGACACCTGCTTGATGCCGGCGTCGATGATCCGCTGCGCCTTGTCCAGGTCGCCGTTGAGGACGTTGGCCGCTCCGCCTGACTTCAGTGCGGACAGGAAGCCGTCCACAGCCTCACCGATGTTGCCCGTCGTCACCGTCTCGATGCCGATGGACACCTTGCCGGCCAGGTTCACCGTCGGAGCAAGACTGAAAGTCGCGCCGCCGCCGGTGATGTAGAACGACTGGCTCTGGCCGTCGGAGTTGATGTTCGTGTCGTTGCCTGCGATCGAAATCGACACGTCCAGCCCGTCAGAGGAAACCCGGGCCGTCAGGCCGTCCGTAGTGGCCTGCGTACCGTTGATCAGGACGATTGCGTCGCGTCCCAGGTCCTTTCGATTGTCCGACCCGTTGGCTCGTGAGTCGTCCAGAATCGCGTTGTTCAACGCGCCGTCCAGTTTCTTGGCCTGAACGAACTGCGATGAACCGTAATCCAGCGAGTCCATCCGCACGAGGTCGGTGTCCGTGCCGTCGATCGCGGCCGACACGCCCGTCACTTCGCTGAACTGGTTGATTGCGTCGATGATGTTCGCCTGGCTCGTGCCGGAGGCAAACGTGAACTGCTGCGTGCCGCGGTTGCCCGTGACCTCCAGCGTGTACGACTGGCCGCCGCCGTTCAGATTCGCTGCGGTCGAAAGGAACGTCGTCGCGGTCTGGGCCGACGTCTGAACGTCCACCGTCACAGTCATGAAGGAACCGGCGCCGTCCGACAGCTTCGCGGCGTTGACCTTCACGTTGGTGAGCAGCGTGGTGTCGATGCCCGAGGTCGTGTAGTCAAACGTGCCGTTCAGCAGCTTCTGACCCTGGAACGAGGTGGCGTTCGCGATTCGGTCGATGGTCTGCAGAATCGAGTCGATCTGCAGCTGATTCGCCTCGCGTTCCTCGTCGCTCAGACCCGCTTCGTTCGCGGTCGAGCCGACCAGGCCCTGCAGTTCCTGCAGCAGCGAGGACACTTCCTGCAGACCGCCTTCCGCGACGTTCACCACTTGGCCGGCGCGATCTGCGTTGTTGATTGCCGCCCCGATGGCCTTCTTCTCCGCCCGGAGATTCTCCGAGGCGATCAGGCCTGCCGGGTCGTCCGCACCGCGATTGATGCGGTAACCCGTGCTCAGCCGTTCAAGGCTGCGCGTCAGCGAGTTGTTCTGCGATCGCAGAGACCGCTGCGCAATCAGGGACGAAACGTTCGTGATAATCCGACTCATGCAACCCTCCGTGTGAAAGAAACTGAAACAACCGGGATTCGTGAAACACTGCGGGATTCATTCCCACCTGAGGCCTCTCTCCGAAAGGCCGTTACTGACTTGGTTGCCTCTGCCTCGGCCCCCGCCTTCCCTGCTCCGTTCATCCCACGCGGTCCGTCAGGAGTTCAGTCTGTGTCAGACCCCTCCCGCTCCGCGCTGATGCACTTCTGCAGGGAAGCGCAAGCGCCGAATGCTCGGCATGGTTGGACATCGTCCGCTTCCAAGGCTCAGTTGAGCCGCTCGCCCTTCCCAAGTGAAAAATCCGTTCACCTTGACAATGTCGCCCATACATCGCGCAGAAAAAGACCCTCAGTCACACTGAGGGTCTTGGTCGCTTGGTCATTTTGAGGTCGGATAACTGCCCGTACGCTATCCCAGCAGCTGCAGGACGTTCTGTGTCGACGAGTTCGCGATCGCAAGCACCGATGTGCCCGCCTGCGTGAGCACCTGGGCCCTGCTTAGGGCGCTCGTCTCCGCTGCGAAGTCCGCATCGCGAATCTTCGAGTTGCTCGCCGTGATGTTCTCCATCGCCACCTGCAACGATCGTGAGTTCGTCTCCAGTGTGTTCCGCTCGATGGCGCCCAGCTGCCCACGCAGGACCGAGATGTCGTCGATGGCCTGCTCAATTACCTTGGATGCATCCACGTAGTTCCCGCTGGCCAGCGCATTCGTGCCGCCTGATTTGAGCGAACTCAGGTACTGCAGTTCGCCGTTCACCAGCGAGCCGCCCAGCCGCGACGCGGCCACCGACCCGATCGCGAAGTTGATCTGCTGGTTTGTCTTCACGTTGGGCCCGAGCTGGAACGTCGCGCCGCCGCCGGTGATGTAGAACCGGCTCGTGTTTACGGTCTGTGTCGCGAAGCCCTCGTCCAAGGTGAGTTCCACGTTGAGCGTGGGAGTCTTCACCGATACGTCCAGGCCTTCGCCCGTAGCCAGCACGCCATTCACCACCGCCACCACGTCCGTGCCCGCATCGCGGTTTCCGCTCACCTGGGCGTCAAAGAACGTGCCCGACTGTCCGATGCGCGAGACGCTGACAAACGAGTCGGTTCCGTAAGCTGTGCTGTTGAACACGATGCCTGACGACAGATCGGACGGGCTCACCAGGGAGGCCGACACGCCGGTCGAGTCCTTGAGCAGGTTCACCGCCGCCACCACCGCCGAAACGCTCTGGCCGGAGACGAACTGGATCACCTGTACGCCCTCCTTGCCCGCGACTTCCAGCGTCAGCGAGGAAAGGAGTGTTCCGTCGCCCGTACCGCCGTATGAAGCGGTCATGGTGAGCGCGGCGGTCGTCGCCGAGGAGATGACCTGCACGTCGACGGGGATGGAGTCATTGTCCCCGAAGAACGCGCCATAAATTCGCGATCGTGCGATGTCGGTGGTGTCGATCCCCGAGGTCAGGTAGTCCAGCGACCCGTTCAGCAGCTGTAACCCTGCAAAACTCGTGGTGTTGCTGATGCGCGTGATGCTGTCAATGGCCGAGTCGATCTGCAGCTGGTTCGCTTGCAGTTCCTCGGGCGACACGCCGCCCGTGTTCGAGGCGCCGACAATCAACCCTCGGATCGACGAGAGCATTTCTGAGACTTCCGAGAGCGCTCCTTCCGCCGTCGCGATCACCGACGATGCGCGCTCGGAGTTCGAGATCGCTTGCGCAATCCCGCCCAGTTCGCTGCGCAGCCGCTCGGATGTGATCAAGCCGGCCGGGTCGTCTGCCCCCCGGTTGATGCGCAGACCTGTGCTCAGCCGCTCAAGCCGGACGCCGAGGTCCTGGTTTGTGCGCGCTAGATTGCGCTGGGCGATGAGTGCGGAGACGTTCGTGTTGATACGGGCCATGTCAATCCTCCTTGATTGAGGCTCACTGTTGCGTCAGTTCGTGGACGCACCGGACCCATCGGCTGGATGCCGCGGCGCGGTGCAGATTTCACCGACCCTTGCCGAGACTTCCTTCCTGCCGAATTCTGGGACCGCTGCTCGAACTGACATGGGATTCCTTACACCGTGTTGCACTTGAGCGAATCGATCTTGCGCATAAGGCGCAGCCGACCATCGGCATTGCCGATCCGCGGATTCGAGTTGTTCATGATCGCAGCGCCGAAACGCTCCAGTTGACTCGTGTCCACCCGTGCTGCCTGCTCGTTCTCCCGCCGAATCGCCTCGTACACCTCTTTGCGGTGTACCGCTACGCTCGTGGGAGCCGAGATGCCCAGCCGGACCTTGTCGCCCCGGATGTCGACGACGGTGATCTCCACCTGGTCGCCGATCATGATCGTTTCGTCGCGCTGACGTGAGAGCACCAGCATTCCATTGCTCCATTGACTCGGCGCACACATGCGCCGTCTGTCGCCAGCAGTTCCTGGTTCTGCGCCGCGCAAAGCCGTTCGCGCGTCGCCACATGTTGGACGCCTGTCGATTCATCGTTGCGTCACGCTGAAAGCGCCATCGCGGGCTGCCGCGTCTCCAGCAGCTTGTGCCGCGTGGACCATCGCTGGTCCGCCAGCACCATCTGCTCGCCCAGTCGCGCGGTCACATTGATGACAATCGGCCCCTGCAGGTTGCCCGTCAGCGTGACGTTGTACTTGTTCACGATGGTCAGCACCTGCGCGTCCTCCGGCGACTGGATAGAAAGCGCCGCAGCCTGCTCAGGCCGGATCGGCACCTCGTACCCCGTCACAAACAGGCTCGGGTCCGTCACCACGAATGCCAGTTCCGGCCGCTTGGTGGACTGCAGCCAGTAGAACAGCGCGTCCTCGTTCGGCTGCAGCAATACGAACTCGGTCTCGTCCGGGAACCCAAGCAGTCCGCTGGGAAACCGGATGATGCGCTCGGCATCGATCTCCACGGTGCCAAATCGACTCGTCTCCACGTTCATGGGAACGCTCCAATGCGGTCTGCCGTCCTGGTCCGCCTCGAGTGCTCCGACTCGAAGCCTGTCTCTGTCTCCGTCCACGCACCGGCCGGGACCGTGCCGGCTCGTGCGCGGATCCTCGTGCGAAACGATCACCCGAGGAACCTGATCAAACTCAACTCGCCGAGTCGCGCTCCGCTCAGCATCGCCGCCTGTATCTGTGTCTGCAACGTGCTGAACCGGACCGACGCCTCTGCATAATCAAGACTCTGGATCTGACTCTTCATCGATTCTTCCGTGAGCCGCTGGCTCTCTTCATGGTCCTTCATCGCCGTCACCCGGTTCCCGCGCTGACCAAGAATCGCCCTGGCCTGTGCGAGCCGATCGATGTCGGCTTCCAGCGTCTCTCCCGCAAACGTGATGCCACGCTCGTCATTGTCCAAAAGTGCGTCTCGCAGCGCAAGAAGTGACGCAAACAGCCCGTGCACCGCTACCCCGCCCACGTCATCCCCGGTCAAAGTTGCGCTATTCGAGCGCTTCTGGATGCCCAGGTCCTCCGCCGCCGATGAGCCGTTCAGCGGCTCCACGTAGAAGTCACCCGCTCCGCCCGAAAGATCGGTCAGCACCAGGCCGTTGTCATCTGCGATGCTCACCGTCACCAGCCCGCCCGATGCGGTTTGAATCGACGTGATGACGTCGCCAAGCGTTTGCTCGTCGGTCAGGTCCACGTCAAACGTGGATCCATCCGACAGCGTGACTCGAAAGTCGGTCTCGCGTGTGGGGTCCGGCAGTCCGGTCTCCGGGTCGATCCCATCGATCACCATCTCGACGCCGCGACCGTCGTTGAGATCTGACAACCTCGTCGTGGTCGTGAAGGTGCGGATGCCCAGGTCTCCCGCCGTTGTTCCCCCCGTCGACTCCGCGACCGACATCACCCCCCCCGACAGTTCGTTGATCAGGTTGAGCCGGCTGCCGTCTGCGCTGATCTCCAGTCGCGCTCCGATGCCTGCCTGCTTCACCAGATTCTGCAGATCCTGCACCGTCGCGGCGCCGGATGCGGCAATGTTCCGTGTGACCCCGCCGTTCGTGATGCTGAAATCAGCCGGCGCACCCATGCCGGCGATGTCCGTCAGCGCGGTGAACTGCGTCACCCGCGCATCCAGGTCTGCGCCGTCGGCCGTGCCGTCGACAAATGCACCGCCCTGAGTAAGACCCAGGTCCGCCGCAGTGACGCCTGATCCGACCTCTGAGATGGTGACCGTCATTCCAGCCGCCACGTCCAGAGCCAGTCCATTCCCTGCCGCGTTCAGGCTGACCCTGGCCCCTTCCAGCACGCTGACGCTGTTGTCAGTTTCGACTTGCGCGATCGCATCGTCGATTCGGTCGATCACATCCTGAACCGAGTCTGCGCCCGTCAGGTCGACCTGCACGCTGTCCACACCCGCGATATCGATCTCGATGACGCCCAGCGTCACCCCCTCGCCCCGCGCTCCGTTGATTTCGTCAAGCCGAGTGGTCCCCGTCAGCGCAGGGTCCAGGTCATGATCGCCTTCAACGCGCGCCGACATTGATCCAAACACGTCATGCGCCGTCAGCGTGACCTCCGTCGGCTCGCCGCTCGACAGGTCCGTCTGCATCCCGTCCCTGGTCCCGGTGAACCGGTATCCGCCCAGGTACGCTTCCACAGGCGCTCGTCCGCTCTGCGCACCGCCAAACAGGTACACATCGCCGAACTGCTGATTGCTCAGCCTGAGCAGTTGCTGCAGCATCGTGTCGATGACCTGCGCCTGGTTCGCTCGCGTCTCCTCGTCCACCGTCGGGCCGATCATTGACGCCGCGATGCTCTTGCCGTCCAGCGCGATCTGGCTTGCCTCCGCGATCGCTCCATCGCTCGTGTTGATCAGCGCCTCCGCATGATCAAGATTGCGCAGTCTCTGCCCGCGCTGTTCGAGCATCCGGTCCAGTGTCGTCGCCAGCGAACCGCCGATTGCGTCTTCGCTCGGACGAAAGAACTTCAATCCGGACGACAGCTGCACCTGCGTGTACAGCAGGTCCGAGTTCCCCCTGTTGATCGCCGACAGCAGCATCTGCGCCGACAGCCGGACTGGCACCCGCGCCAGATTGCTCGGAATAGTGCTCATGTCACACCACCTCCAGCAGCGTCTGCATCATCTGGTCCACAATCGAGATGTACCGCGCCGCCGCCTCGTACTGGTGCTGGTACGACATCAGTTGCACCGTCTCCTCATCCAGGCTCACTCCGCTCACCGCCTGCTCCTGCGCCTCCAGGCTCTCACGCACGATCTGCGTCGATCGCGCCGATGCGTTCGCCGTGCTCGTCCGCACCGCCAGGTCCGCGACCTTGTTGCTCCAGAACTCCGCCAGCCCGGCGCCTCCCAATGAGTCCACATCCCTTTCCTTCAACCCCGCGATCGCCAGCGCCGTCGCATTCGACCCCGCAAGGTATCCCCCGCCGGTCGCCAGCAGCGCCGGGTCATTCTGCAACTCCTCATTCACCGCAATGGTGTGCGCATCCTCGCCCACGAAGTAACAGTTCACTCCCAGCCCCGCCAGCACGCCCGACGTGTCATCGCTGAACTGCATGCTGTACCCGCTCGCCGCACTCATCGTCAGCCGCCCGTCCACGCTGACCGCCGCCGTCACCGTCCCCGCCGGCACCGTCGCGTTGATCGCGCTCACCAGGTCATCCAGGCTCATGTCCGACCCGATGCCGTCCAGATCGACGTCGATCCGCGCATCCGTCCGCTCGCCCGTCGCGCTGTTCACCACGCTGATGACAAAGGAGCCGTTCTCGATCTCAAAGGGCAGACCCGCCGCCGCGGAGTTGAGCGCCGCCGTGGAGTCCTCCACCGCGTACGCGCCCGTGATCTCGCTCCAGCCCTTGCTCCCCTGTCCCTGGCTGTGCAGGCGATTCACTTCAAATATGAGCGCACCGGCCAGTTCATCCAGGTTCCCAATCTCATGCTCGATCACCTCCGACCGCGCTGCCAGCGTCGCGCCGATCGCTCCGCTGCCCGGTGGAATCGGCGTCCCGTCCGCGCTCACGCGCACCGTCACATCCACATCCGTCCCGTTCGCCTCGCGCCGCAGTTCAATGCCTCGCGCCTCCGTGCCCAGCACGATCGGCGTCGAGTTCACCAGCACGTCCACCGCGCCGTTGTCCTGGTGAATTGTCGTGATGTCCAGGAATGCGGCCAGTTCATTGAGCTTCCCGTCCCGCTCATCGCGCAGACCGGAGTTCGTCGCAATCCCATTCTCCGACTGCACGATCGCCTCGTTGAGCGCCGCGATGTCGTTGAGCAGCCCGTTCGCCGCATCCACACGCGCCTGCAGGTCCGCGTCCGCCTGGTCACGCATGTCCGTGTATGAGTTGTGCAGCTCGTTGATCTGCTGCGCCAGCGCCGACCCCTGCTGAATCGTCAGCAGCCGCACCGCCGCGTCGTCCGGGTTGTTGGCCAGCTCCGACCACGAGTTGAAGAATGCGCTGAGTCCGCTCGAGAGGTCCCCGTCTGTCAGTTCATTCTGCGCCGCCTCGATCTGGTTCAGGAACTGCTGTTTGACCGCCGCTCCTTGTTCGTCCGCAATGGCCCACCGGATTCGCGCCCGCACCGCCTCATCGACGTTGCGCCGGATGTCCGACACGCTCACGCCATTGCCCAGGTACGTCCGCGCCGACAGCCGGTCGCCGCGCATCGGCGCAAACAGCGCCGTCTGCCGCGTGTACCCCGGCGTCGATGCGTTCGCCATGTTGTTGCCCGCGACCTGGATGCCGATCTGGCTCGCGTTGATCGCTGACCGCCCGATGAGAAGTGCGCCGTTCAGACTCATCCCTGATTCTCCTCAACTGCGAAGGTCAACGGTTCGAACACCGTACGCTGCCTCGGCCACGCGGCCGTTGCGCCCATATACGCCCGTCTGGCTCATCGCCTGGCGTATCCGCTGCGCCAGCCCCCGCACGTGCGTGAGCAGCGCTTCACCGACTTCCTTGATGAGCGAAGTCTCTTTCCGCACCTCCTGCACCAGCCCCCGCAGTGCTGTCGATTGCCCGCGCAGTTGCTCGCGCCCGGCACGCTCAGGCAGCCGTTCGACGAGCATCGCTGCCGTCACGTCCCCCTCCTTGGGCTTGATGCCCAGCCGCAACGCCAGGCCGACTGCCGCCTGCCGCCGGGCTCGATCCAGCCCCTCGATCCGCTCGATGATCGCTGCCTCGCGCGCAATGCACTCGCCCATCGCCCCGTCGTCGGCCAGCGTGAACGCCTCGCGCTTGTCCGTCAGCGCAGCCAGCAGCCTCTGGTGCTCCTCGATGAGGTCGCCCATCACGCCGCACAACTTGCGCATGCCTGCGATGATGTGAGGATCCGTGTCATCCATGACGATCAACTCCCGCTGTCGCGACAGGCGCTTCTTGCGCACCTGTCGTTCTTCCCTCATTGCCCAGCAACTTGCGCGCCACCGCGTCCACCAGCGCGAACTTCGACTTGGCCGTCATTCGCTTGGCCAGTTCTGTATCCAGCAGACCCTCGAATGCATCCTGACCCGGCGCCTTTCCGAAGAGGTCGGATCGCAGCGGGTCTTCCCGCATCATCTTGAAGGCGGGCAGGATCAGCGCGTTGGCCACCAGCTCCTCGGCGCCACGGCGTGCAATCAGCGGACGGCTTTCCCGGTCCTCCGCGCCCGTGATGTGACCCAGGTCAATGGACTCCACGGCGTCGCGACTGGCAGCCTGCATCGCGTCGGCAAACCCGCTCGCAGCTGTGGGATTCCTCCCCGGCTGACTCGCCGCCGCTCCCGGGACCTTGATGATGTGTTCCACAACGTTCATTCCAGTCCTTACAGTCTCACTGGCGTCCTTACCGGTACACGATCTGGCCGTGCAGCGTCCCCGCTGCTTTCATCTGCTCCAGGACCGCCACACGCTCTTCAAATGGAATTTTGAGCGTCTCCAGTGCCGTCACGAGGTCCGACAGCCGCGCTTTCGCCTTGTCATCCCCCAGACGCGGCGCCGCCAGCCCGACGAGATTCTCTGTGGTGATGATCGGGTCCGCCTTGGTGGCGATTGGCTCAGGCGTGATTCGCGAAATCTGCATCGATCGCGTGGTGATCGCGGTGGCTGTGATCTCCGCGTCGATGGAGACCGTGATCAACCCCGCATCACGGTTGATCGTCACCCGCGCCGGCAGATTGAGCGTCTCCAGGTCCAGTGAAAGCGTCATGATCTGCCCGAGCACATCAGCCGCGTCAATCCCCGCATCCTCCCGGAAGTGCACCACGACGTTCTTCGGGTCAGGCGTCGTCGCCCAGACTTCCCCGCGCCTGCTCTCGCTGACCGCAAACTCCTCGGAGATTCGCGCCGCCACCGCCGTCGCCACCGGATAGGTCGCGTACGCCTCGTCAATCACAAGTGTGATCGTCCCATCCTTCGGGTTGACGGGGTTCACGCGGATGTCCTTGAGCATCTGTGCGCCGCCGTGAATCACGCCGCGCCGCGGGTTCTTGCTGTCAATTTCGATGTCTCCCTGCGCCACCGCAAACGGCGCATCGCCTTTCTTCGCCTTCAGCACCGTTCGCACCAGACGCCCGCCGGTGAGTGACTTGGCGTCTCCCGCCACGGCCACCTCGAGGTCGTATGTGTCGCCCTCGCGCACCCCCGACTCGGGCAGATTGCACGACAGCATCACAATGGCCACGCTGTCCACACCCTCAAGTTCCGCGGTCGACTCCAGGCCGAACCCGAATTCGTTGTACAGCGCAAGCAAAGGCCGGGAGAGTCGCTGCGATTTCTTGGTCGTGTCGCCTGTTCCGTTCAGGCCCGCCACCAGCCCCATCCCGATCAGTTCGTTTTGCTCCAGCCCCTTGATCCGCGCCATGTCCTGGATGTCCGTCGCATTCGCAGCGGCGGTGCACATGCACTGCGCCGCCAATCCGATGACTCCGCTCAGGATCAGGATTCGATGGGTCGTACGGGCTGTTGTGCTCATGTGCGGACTCCGGGACTTTCCTGGGGCGCTCTGATGGGGTGCATTGGGCCGCGCCGCGGTTGCTTTGCGGTTCGAACTGATCAGAAGGCGAAGATGGACTCAAGCACCTTGGCGATGAATCCCTTTTCGTTCGTCTCTTGCAGTTCGCCTTCCTTGTTCATGGTGATGGCCAGATCAAACAACTGGCTCGATTGAACCGTGCGCGCTGCCGTCACGTCGCGCGGATCGCATCGTCCCGACACCAGCACCGTCTGGATCTCGTTGTTGCGTGCGATACGCGTCCGTGCTTCCAGCACGATCTGCCCGTTGGGCAGCACTTCCACCACCTCAGCCTGCAGCCGCGTCGTGAAATCGTCGCTGATCTTCTGCTCGCCCTTGCCCTGGAAATCCTTGTTGCCGCTGATGTCCAGTTTCGGCGGATTGGCGTTCTCGCTCGCCTTGAGAATTCCCTCCAGCAGGTCGTTGATGGTCAGTTGGGGGAAGTCCTTGACCTCGCCTCCCAGGCCCCAGTCCTTGCTCGTCTTCATCTCGTTCTTGGAGTTTGATGAGGTCGATTCACGGACCACGATCGAAATGAGATCATGCTCGACAAAGGTCTGCGGAGCCTGCGGAATGACCGCAAACAGGTTCATGCCGTCAAACTCCTGTTGCGCCGCCGTCGGAGGTGTCCGCTGCCCGGCCGGGGCCGGCTCCGCCGCAGGCGCTGGCTCCGCCGCCAGGATCGAACTGCTTTGCGCCGCCGCTCGCCCCTGCATCCCTGCAACGGCCAGCCCCGCGGCGAGTGTCATTGTCTTCATGCTTCTGCCTCGGCTCATCGCTTCAGTCTCCTCGCGGCTCGTCCGCATTGGGCATGGTCTCCATCGTGACTTCACCGTCCGCGTCGACGCGTCCTTCCACAATCACCCCGTCGACATCTCGCTTCACGCGGATCGTGTCGCCGACCCGACCGGCCTCCAGCGCCCGTGCGGGCATCCGGATCAGCAGGTCGCCGAAACACGCACGCAGCAGAACCTGGTCCTGTCGTTCAATAAGCACAGGCAGTGCCACGTCCCCTTCGCGCAGAATTTGCCCTGCCTGCAACTGTCCGTTGGCCTTCTTGCCGATCACGTCCGCCGCATCATGAAGTGGGTTACGCGTGCTTGGCGCCGCCATCCGGATTTCCGTCCGGATCATCTCCTCAGTGACCATCTCCCCTCGAGCGACTTGACGCTTCGTCGTCAGGACCTTTTGCCGCACCAGCACGCGAACGGTGATTCGACACTGATCCACAAACGACCCATCGCGATACGTCTTGATAACAATTGGCAGTCGAGCCGACCTCATGGTGCCCTGT
This sequence comes from Phycisphaerales bacterium, assembly GCA_044229655.1. Classification (GTDB taxonomy): domain Bacteria; phylum Planctomycetota; class Phycisphaerae; order Phycisphaerales; family UBA5793; genus JBGASM01. The sequence continues at coordinate 49,390 of JBGASM010000014.1, forward strand.
GGCAGCGCCTCCACCTCGAGCCCGGCAGTGGTCTGCTTCAAGAAGGCCACATCGCTGTCATCCACGGATATCTCAACGTCTTCTGGCGCCGCGTTCAGCAGATCGTGCGCCACGCACCGCGCAACAACCGCGCGGACCGTCCCCTCACCCATCGCCTCGCTCGCCATGAATGTCGTCCCGCGTGGTCCAGTCCCCTCGCGTGCTGCCCCCTCATTCGCCGCAACACCTGCCGTCGTGCTCACCGGCCGAATAATGCACTCCTCGCCCGCCAAACTCACCAGCCCCCAGTCCACGCCCGCGCTGCTCAGCGCTGCGCGAACCTCCGCTGCGTTGATCTCCTTCACTATCTGTGGAGCCGTGCGCTGGGCCACGATCGTCTCTGCCCAGCGGTTCGCTTGCGGCCCTTCCAGTTCCGCGATGTCTGCCAGGCGGATCGATACGATCCCCGGACTCAAACGCACCGCCGACTTCAGGCGGATGCTGTCCGCCCTCGCCCCGGCCGCCAGCGCCGCAACAGCGACCGCCGCCCAGATACGCCCCTTCGCTCGCAGGCGTTCCACTCCTGACTTCATGATGACACTCCTTTGTCCTCGTTCACGGGCCGACTCCTTCAGCCCGCCTCATTCCCTTACCGCCTCAGGTTGCTCACCTGCTGCAGCGTCTCGTCAGCCGCCTTGATCGTCTGGCTGTTGAGTTCAAAGGCCCGCTGCGTCTTGATCAGATTCACCAGCTCAATGACCGGGTCCACGTTCGACCCCTCCAGCACCCCCGCCGTCAGCGATCCCAGGCCGCCCTCAGAAGGAATGCCCGTCGTCGGCGGCCCCGACGCCTTCGTCTCCGAATACAGGTTCTCCCCCATGTCCTTGAGGCCCGCGGGATTCGCAAACGATGCCAGCTCGATCTGTCCCACTGACTGCGGCTCACTGTCTCCCGAGAGCGTGACAAACACCTCCCCGTTCGACATGATCGTGATGTCCTGGAATCCCTCCGGAATCGTCACCGGCGGCTGTAGCACGCGCCCCGAGTCGCTCGCCATCACCAGCTGCCCCTCGCTGTTGAGCGCAAGGTTTCCCGCCCGCGTGTACCCGATCCCGCCCGGCGCTTCGTCCGCGCCCACCGCGACCTGGAAGAACCCCGACCCGTTGATCGACACATCCAGCGGCTCGCCCGTCACCTCTGCCGGCCCCGCCTCAAACGACCTCTGCGTCCCCGAAACCTGCGTGCCTAGTCCTACAAAAAGTCCCGTCGGCCGCTCATCCCCGTTCGTGTTCTGCACGCCCGGCTGCTTCCGCTCAATATACATCAAGTCCTGGAAGTTCACCCGGCTGCGCTTGAATCCCACCGTGTTGACGTTCGCGAGATTGTTCGCGATCACGTCCAGCTGCGTTCCCAGTGCCGATAAGCCCGTACCCGCCGAATGTAGCGCAATTGTCGCCATGTCTGTTCCTTTCATTCCTGCGCTGCGACTCCGCCGCAACGCGTCTCACACTCACCAAGCACAACTCATGCCACCCTGCCGAATCGGTTGATCGCCGCATCCATCGTCTCGTCAAATATCCGGACCATCCGCGCATTGGCCGACACCGCCGATGTCGCGTTCGTCATCTCCATCAGCGACTGAATGGGGTCCGCCGCGCTCCCCTCCACTGCCCCCTGGTGAACCTCCGCCTCCCCAGGCTCTAGCCTCACCTCCCCTTCCAGCCGCATCATGTTCCCGCCCGTCTTTCTCAGCCCCGATTCCGGCGCCGTCACAATCCGCAGCCGCCCCACCGTCGCCCCGTTCTGCTCAATCGATCCGTCGTCCCGGATCGTCACCGTTCCGTTTCCCAGTTGAATCGCCTCCCCGCTCTCGTCCATCACTTTCAGTCCCGTCCCCGTGTGCACCAGGTAGCCCTCGCGATCCAGCGTCAGCCGCCCATCCCGGCTCAGACGCATCCGCTCCTGCCCTGTCGCCCCCGCGCCCTCAAATGCCAGGTACCCCTTGCCCGTCAGCGCAACATCCAACTCATTCCCGGTCTTCACGATGTTCCCCTGCCGGTGCCAACTCGTCTTCACCGGCGCAACCAGCAGCCCGCCCCCCAACCCCTCCAGCAGCAGATTCGGGTCCGTCGGCACGTGGTCTTCGATTCGCTCCGGATCACGCCACTGCATCGACACGACTTCTGGCTTGAATCCCGCCGTGTTCAGGTTGGCCATGTTGTTCGCGGCCACGTCCTGCCGGTACATGTTTGCAAACATGCCCGACGCTGCGACCCACAGTCCGTTATTCATGACCTTCGGCCCCCCCGTCTCGCCACGACGACAGCGCAACTTCTGCCGCCAGGGTCCACTTCTGCGCTCGCCGCGCCATGTGCAGCGCTGCCGCAACGCGCGCCTGATTCAGCACGCGGGTTCCCATCGCAACTACCGCGGAATCCGCACTCAATTCATCTGCCCCAGCCCCGCCCTTCCTGAGCGCGATCTGTGGCAATTGACGGTCCTGGCCCGCCGACTCGCCATCCTGGCTGTCAGCAAGGCCACGCTTGTTCGCATCCTGCTCAAAGCGCGTGAAATTCATGCACATGGTGAAGCAATCGCCGTGCCCGCTTCACCGCGCACTTTCCGCGCTCCACGCGCAGCCGCCGTACGTCGTGTCGAAATCCGCGCCTCACGTGCCTTCTCTATCCGCCCCCGTCCCCGTCCTCTTCAATGACGCTCGTGTCATCTGCCGCCCCGTCGTCGATTGCATCGTCGTCTTGGTCCCCCGCTCCAGCCTCCTCCCACGACTTCATCGCCTCCTCCATTTTCGCCCGCTCCGTCAGACCTGCTTCCCACAACTCCTGAAGCTGCGCTTCCACCAGCGGCCCCAGATTCGTCTCGCCTGCCGCCGGGACTTTGATGGTGAGCGTCCTGGTCTGCCACGCAGCCGAAATCTGATCCATCGGATGCAGCACCGCGGTCACGTTCCACTGCGCATTCGTCTGAAACAGATTCTGCCCCGCGGACGGCAGAGACCGCCCGAACGTCTGACTCTCCGTCGGCGCGAGCACCTGTGGATAAAACGAATTGCCGATTCGAAACTCGATCCGCGCCGTGAGCGTGAACGCCTCTGCCCAATTGATGATTCCGCGCCCGGTGAGTCCCTGTCCCGCCAGCCATGGATCAACCGTGATCTGTCTCTCTCCCTGCGTTACCTCCACGCTGCAGAATCTTGCTTCCATCGTGAGGTCGAGATTCGGATCGTCAAACGGGGCCTGGGATTCATTAAAAACCAGCGCGTGTAACTCGCCCACTCCAACAGGCCCAAGCAGCACGCGGTGCAGATACCCCGAACGCATCTGATGCTCAATCACTGCTTGGAGCAGCCCAGTCAGGGTTTCCTCCGCGATGTCCTCATCCCGCAGCATCTTCAGGGTCAGCCCCGAGAATGTCAGGTTTGCAGGCATCGTCACATCGTTCCACATGTTGGTCGCACGCGTCGCCATGTAGCGCGCCAGCGTCGTCAGCTCGTCCGCATCCAGGTCCCCGTTGAGCGCGCGCCGCCGCAACTCGTCCGTCTCCCGCAGTGCAAACCCGTTGTTGGCGCTGACGTCCGAACGAAACAGGTACCACGTTGGGACGTACATATAGATGTCAATCCTGCTCAGCAGCCCCGAAAGATGGACACCCAGAAACCCCGCGCCGATCCCCGCCATCGTCAGCCCCACCGCCACCATCCTCCCCCGTCGCGCCGGTCTGCCCGGCCTCGGCTGGTGTTCCCGCAGTTCAATACCGCACTCCGGGCATCGGTCCGCCTGCGATTGGTCAACGCGGTACTGGCACGCCCGGCAATACAGTCCCCCGTCACGCTCCCTGTGGTACCATCCCCGAAAAAAGAGGTACAGCCCCAGCAGAATTGCAGCCAGAATGATCCCGATAAAGAAGTCAGGCATGGCGTCCGCTTACTCTAGACGCGTTCGTGCCCGCGCCGGTTCAGATTCTTCACACCCTTCGTATCAAATCTTTCCCCATGAGTGATCTTGCTCTCCCGCTTGCTCCCACTCTGGCTCCCTTGATCGCCGGCGATCCGCGCGAGGCCCTCGACTTCGTCGCCCGCGCCGGCTTTCGCTACGTCCAGCTTTCTGCCGCCGTGCCCGCCATGCGCCCACGCGAACTCGATCGTTCCGCGCGCCGCGACCTGCTGGCCCGACTCCGCCGCATCGAACTCACGCCTGCCGGCCTGGATCTTTGGATTCCCGAAGAGCACCTGCTCGACGCCGCCCAGATGGACCGCGCCGTCGCTGCCATGGTCGACGCTGTCGAACTCGCCGCAGATTTGGGCCGTATTCCCCTGAGTATTCGCCTTCCGGAAAAGACCGAACCTCGCCATGTCGCACATCTCGCTCAACGCGCAGAAACCTGCTCGGTGCCCCTCGCCCAGCACGGCCCTGCCTTTCCCGAACTTCCGCGCGGCATTGATCCCGCTGAGTCCATCCTCGCCGGCCTCGATCCCGCACTTGAGGCCGCTCGCGCCCCTCTCTTGGCCGCCGCGCGCTTCAGTGATGCCGATCGCGTCGGCGGTGCTGGCCGCGTTACCCCAGGGTCCGGCAAACTCGACATCCTCGAATATCAGGTCGCCCTTCTCTCGCGCGGTTTCGCACGGCCCGTCACCCTCGACCTCCGTGCCCTTCCCCAGCCGCGCCGCATCGCCGTCTCCTGCCGCGATGAATGGGAGAGCACGGGTATCCTCCAGTCTCCAGCCTCCTGATCCCTCCACCTACGTCACCTTGCATCGCTCCCATGTCTGATCGCCGCGACTACTACGAGATTCTCGGCCTCCCGCGCACCGCTTCTGCGGACGAAATCCGCAAGGCCTTTCGCAAACTCGCGCGCCAACTCCATCCCGATGTGAACAAAGCCCCCGACGCCGCCAAGAAGTTCTCCGAGGCTCAGGAAGCCTATGACGTCCTCTCCGACGACCAGAAACGTAAAGCGTATGACCGCTTTGGCCACGTCGGCGTCGGCGCTGCGTCCTCAGGTCCGACCGCTGCCTCAGGCCCCGGCGGCTACACCTACTCCTGGTCATCCGGTGCCGACGGTCCATCTATTGAGGAGATTTTCGGCAACCAGCCCCAGGGTGATCTCGGCGGCATGTTCGAGGAGTTGTTCGGGGCCCGCAGCCGCCCATCCTCAGCGGGCCGTGGCCGTAAGGCCCGTGCCCGTGGCCCGTCGCCCCAGCCACCACCCGTCGCTGACGTTGAGCACAAAATTGATGTCCCCTTCCTGACCGCCGTGACAGGCGGCAAGGAGTCCATTGAAATTTCCCGGGGCGGCAAACGCGAATCCATCAGCGTCACCATCCCCCGCGCTGTTCCCTCCGGTGCGCGTCTGCGCCTTCGCAATCAGGGATCAATGAATCCCGATGGCTCCTTCGGCGATCTCATCCTCACCCTCAATGTCCTGCCTCACCCCTGGTACCGCCGCGACGGCCTCGATCTGCTCATTGACGTCCCGCTCACCTTCGCCGAAGCTGCCCTCGGCTGCTCCGTCGCGGTGCCCACGCTCCAGGGTGAAGTGAAGATCAAGATTCCCCCCGCGACCGCCAGCGGCCGCAAACTCCGCGTCCCGGGTCGGGGTATTGAAAACGCCAAGGGTGAGAAAGGCGACTTCTACGCCTGCATCCAGATCGTCCCGCCCATGTCGCTGTCCAATGAGCAGAAACAGGCGCTGGAGCGCATCGACGAATCCTCGCCCTCGCCGCGTACTGGCCCGCCCTGGACCTAAGTCCTGCCCGATCACCCTTCCTTGAGCGAGCGCTCTTCCGCGCTTTGGTAATCCGGCCCGCGCGTGAACGCGACCTCTCGGCCCACAGGCATCACATCCTCAAACATGCCTTTCTTCGGCGCCATCTTCCGCGTCACGACCGCACCGACCACGACCAGTCCGTAGAACCCGAAAAGGCCCACGCCCAGCCCGGTCAGGATCCACTGCGTCACGATCTGGACCGTCGGCACCTCGCCCGTTAGGTTCGGCAGGTTGGCATTCAGCCCCTGCGACGCTCCAGCGCTGGGCTGAATCAACGCGATCCACGCGGCACACCCGCACACCGCAGCCAGCGCAATGGGCAGCATCGCCTTCACGCAGCCGTGCATCACTTGGTCAATGCGGATTCGCGGCAGGGTCCAGCGCAGCCACATGTGCACGAACACCGTCAGGATCGCCTTCCCGACGATCATGCCCGCACCATACAGATTGAGCACTGCCAGTCCGGCCACCGGCGATCCGAGGAACGACACGTTCATCGCGCGCCCGACTTCATCCCACGCTCCGCCCAACACGATCTGGCCCGTCAGCACCTGTTGACCCACCGCGACCGGGTCGTAGCCGATCATCTGGTACACCGGGTCCCATCCGCCCAGCGGACTGTTCCAGCCGCCCAGGAACAGGATTGCCTGGATGCACCCGATCACGAACATCGCCGCATATTCAGCGAAGAAGAAGAACGACCAGCGCAACCCTGAATATTCGGTGTGGAAACCTGCCACCAGTTCCGATTCCGATTCCGGCAGGTCAAAAGGCGCACGCTTGGCCGACGCCAGGCTCGCGATGAAATAGATGAAGAACGCCAGGAAAGTGAACGGATTGTGGTAGAAGAACCACGTCTGGATGCCCCCGCCCTGCAGGAATGAAAGCGTTGAGAGATTCAGCGTCCCCGCCACCATGATTCCGCAGATGAGCGAGAGCCCCAGAGGAACCTCGTAGGAAACCATCTGGCACGCCTCGCGCATCGCCCCGTACACCGCCCACTTCGAGTTGCTTCCCCACCCTGCCATGATCACGCCCATGATTTCGATGCCCAGAACCGCCAGCAGGTAGAGCACGCCGACGTTGAGTGAGTTCTCGAAAACGAACTGCGGACCGAACGGAATCGCGACAAAGGCGGCGAAAACCGGCGCAAACGCCAGATACGGAGCCAGGCGGTACAGAAACTGATCCGCCCCCTCCGGAACCAGGTCCTCCTTGGTCAGCAGTTTGATCCCGTCCGCCAGCGACTGCAGCAGTCCGAACGGCCCGACGTGCTTGGGCCCCAGCCGCGCCTGGATGTGCCCGGCCACCTTCCGCTCCGCCCAGATCGCCAGCATCACGAACACGCTCACCGCCGGCAGAAACACGGCCGACATGATGATCGACTTGATCACGATGACGCCGATCCAGAAGGGCAGGCCGGTGAGGTCGGCCAGGAACTGTGACAACTCATTGACCATGAGCGTGAAATCTCCGCCAGGGGAAAAAGGGACTAAAACTCCCGAAAAGTCGCCAAAAGGGCCCGCTGCGACCCGGTGCGGCTCATCGTAGCAAAGGCCCATGACGTGACCAAACGGGCAAAAAAACCAAGTTTTGCCCGGATCATGCCGGATTTGCCCCGCGAACATAATCCGGGTGACTGGGAGGTTGCTGGTGTCCGGCCCCGCGCACAGGCGGTCACCTATGCTCCCATGACCCACCGAAACGGAGAAGACAACCCATGAAGACCCGGAATCGGAACGCTTTTGGCGGTGCAGCGGCTCTTTTGGCCGCAGGAACCCTGTATTTGACCGCTGCCGGCCCGGCCCTGGCGCAGTCGCTCTCCTTCAAGTTGAACAACACCCCCGCGCCGACCTCGCAGGGCATGTACCGAGACTCTGCGTCGCGCGCGTTTGTCCAGAACCAGAAGGCGGCGGAGCGCGAGATCAAGCGGGTGCGTTTCGAATACATCCGCAGGAACAATCCCGATCTCCAGGCGGAAGGCTTCAAAAAACTGGAGAAGTACACCGCTCCGTCGGAGATCGCCGCGCTCATGTCGTGCCTGCGGGAGGAGGGGCCGGAGGTCCAGAAGTGGCTCATTGACCACATTTCGCAGCGTGGGGATCAGAGTGTCGCGCAGGCGACGCTGGCGTATCTCTCGATCTATGACCCGGATGCGAAATTCCGGTCGCTGGCGCGGGCGCACATCTCCGGCGCGGCATCTGAGCGCACCCGCTGGGTCGTGGAGCAGTCGCTGGCCTCGGCGGACCCGGCGGTGGCGGGCGGGGGCTCTGGCATCGCATTCCAGTTACGCATGGTGGAGGCGATCCCCGCGATGATCCAGGCCCAGTCACAGACCGTCAACACGGGATCAGAAGGGGACGTGGCGTGGATCGCCGTGGGCACTCAGCGGTACTTCGTCAGCGATCTCACGCCAGTGGTCGGAGAGGGATCTGCCGGGTTTGACCCGACCATCACACCCCTCACCGAGGGAACGGTCGTTGAAATCCGGGATGCATACGCGATTTCCTATCGCTATGACGTGCACACGAACCTCGTGAATCTCATCAAGGCAGACACCGGCCAGGACGTGGAGCATGGTTTTGACAAGGACCGGTGGTACCGGTGGTACCGCGATGAATATCTGCCTACGCGGCGCGGTCAGGCCCAACCTGACCCGGCGGCTTCACCGGCGGACCCCTCGTCAGCGCCTTCGGCAACACCGGCTGCGACGCCAAGTCCGAAGGGCGGCCCGGCCCCCAGCGCCCAGCCGGTCCCGGGTCGAGGCAAGGACGGGTAACCAGGCAGTTGCCGAATCGGGGCGGTTTGCTAGACTTGGGGTCTGTCCGACATGTCGCGTCCGTTCGTGAACGGATGCTGGCCGCGGGTGCGTGTTTTCAGCCAGGAAGCGCCCGAAGCCATCCATGACTCTTGGCTTGAAGTGGACGATTTTCCCATGCAGAACAACTACTCCGGCCCCTCATCAGCCCCCGCCGGCGCTCCGGGCAGCGCACCGGGCGACGCCCCTTCACGTCGGGCAAAGGTGGCCAAGAAGTCTTCCGACGGCAGCGTGTATGTGGACTACAAGGACGTGGATGACCTGCGCCGCCTCATGAGCCCCAACGGCAAGATCCTGTCGCGCAAGCGCATCGGTGCGAACGCGAGGGAGCAGCGTCTGATTGCCCAAGCGATCAAGCGAGCCCGCTTCATGGCCCTGCTGCCCTACACGAACGCCACGATCTGAGCGGCGGGACTCAGTTCCAAAGGATTCAGTTGATTCTCTCAGACCGCTGACGGTCTGGGCGGCTGTGCGTTGAGGGGTTGCCCGCTTGCCGGGTCTACCGCGACTTCAACCATACCCGCATGCACCCGTGATCGAATAACCGCGATTCCGATGGATGAGTTGTCGGTGCATCGCCCGGTATCAAGATTGAATTCCCATGCATGCCAGGGGCATTCAATGCAGCCGTTGACAACCCGGCCGGCGGACAGTGAAGCACCGGCATGCGGACAGGTGTCCGCAGTCACACACGCCTCGTGCGCGCCGGTTCTGACCACGCAGAGGGAGCGGCCCGCCAACTCAGCGTATCGAGGAGCGCTGATCGCCAGAGAATCCAGAGACGCGACCTGCCGCCATCCTTCGGTGTTGCCGCCGTCATCCTTTTGATTCATGTTCCAAATGTAGGCCGCGTCAGCGAATCTCCTCCACAAGCACATTGGAGACCCGACCGCGCTCGGCAGCCTGCAAATACACCAATGCTGCTGGCGTCCGGCGGGGAACAACCCCGTTGAGCCATGCGTCACCCTGGCTATCTGCGCGCGCCGAACCGAGCAAAGAAGGACGGTCGAGGTCCAGAATCACGTTGAGGGGCGCAACCGGGGTGGACCCGAGCCCTGAGAAAGTCGATGCGAAATACACGAGATTTCCGGGAACCGCTCCGGAGGCAGTGACTCGTGCGGGCTGGCCGCGCTCCAGCCCGGTGGAACTCAGCCGCATGCGCCTCCCCGGCGATTCGAGCTTGAGGTAGAAATTGAATTCCTGATACCAGCCGTCGCGGGCGGCGTCGCGCCCGACCAACGCGAGAGTGAGCAGGTAATAGCCCTCGACCGCATCTGCCGGAACCCCGATGCGGAAGGAAACCTCGCGAGGGTCGTCGGCCTCCCAGTCAAAACCGTCGTACTCGCCGTCTGAGCGGCAGTAGTAGTAGGGCGACTGCAGGTCGCCGTACCGCAACCACTGGGTATCGGCATCAAATTTCAATTGCGATCCCCCCGTCACCTCGAGTCGATCAGTTCCCTTGAACTGAAAGGCGTAATCGACGGACCCATCCAGTGCGCGAATCGTCGGGCGCACTTCCGACCCCAACTCAGCCAGGAAATAGGGAAGCAAGCCGCCGTCCGGTTCTCCGGGACGTTCAGTGGGGTCCACGAAACCCACGAAGCCGAGCAGTTGGGCTCGATTGTCGACCACAGTCTGGTGGCACTCGTAGCAGTTGCCGAAGGCGATGCTCCCGAACGCGGGAAAAGCGCGTGCATAGGGCGTCACAGCCAGCACGATGAGCGTGGCCGCCCACCTGACGACCAGCGCTGCGGAGCCGAGTCTCTGCTTCTTCATGAAATCTCTCCAAGGCGCATGATGTGCGCGAGAGAGTACCTCATGAATTCAAGCATGGATGCCGTGAATCACGAAACTCACGGTAACGGAATGCCATGCTCACGGTTGAGTGCGAATCTCGGTTCGAGTCCGCGACTGTCGGTTCACTGGATCGCAATCTGCATGGCGTTGGATTTCCGGCCGAAGGCAGCAGCCTGGATGAAGACATCGCGGGCTGGTGCGCCAGCAGGAATGACCTGTCCGTAGACGGCTTCGCCTGCGTTGTTGGCGCGCGACTGTCCGAGCAAGGTCGGATTCCTCAGGTCAAGCACGACGTTGAGTTGGGGGACGTTGGTGCTTCCGAAGCCAAGGGCTGAATACACGAAATACACCGTCTCGCCCGGGTTCGCATAGATGGCCCGGAGATTGGCCTGCTGCCCGCGAATGAGCGGAGTGGCCTGCAGCGCCAGTCCATCGGTCGGCTCGGTCACTTCGAGATAGAACTTGTATTCCTGGTACCAGCCATCACGAGCAGGGTCACGGCCTGCGACGGCGAGGGTGAGCAGGTAGTAGCCGGGGGTCGTGTCAGGATCGACGCTGATGAGATAGGAAACGGTGGTGGGATCGGTGGTGTTCCAGTCGTAGCCGTTGAAGTCTCCGTCGCTCTTGCAGGAGTAGAGCGGCGCATCGGGATCGGCGTATTCAGTCCAAGTGGGATCGACCATGTAGACAAGCGGCGCATCATTGGAGACGCCCGCATCATCGGTGCCTTTGAACTGAAAGGCGTAGTCTTCCGAACCGTTGGAGGCCCGGATGGTGAGATTCACCGAGCCGCCGCGCGGCACGGAGTAGTAGGGGAGCGCGCCGTAGTCGGGCTTGCCGAGAATTTCAGCGGGGTCGATGAGCCCTTTGAAATTGAGCAACTGAGCGCGATTGTCGACGATCGTGGTGTGGCAGGAGGAGCAGTCGGCCAGCGCGTTTACGCCGAAGGCGGGATACGCCATGGCGGTGCGCGCAGATGCGTACGCGCTGAGGATCGCGATCAGGACAAAGGTGGCGAGCGAAGCGGTCGAGCGGGTTTGCATGGTCATTTCTCCGAACCGGAAAGTCCGAGCCGACGCGCATCTGGGCGCGTGCACGAGGAATGGAAGAACGTGCGGCAGAACAGGATGGTAGAGGAACCCGGAGCGGGTTGCTGCGTCCGAGAAAATAGGGCGCGCTCCCCGGCAGCGAGGAGAACACATGAGAAGCAATGTGTATTCCCGCGAATCGCCGGTGAGAGGGGGCAGCACGCTGCTGAGTACGGAGAAAGGAGCACGCGGATTGATCAGGCGATGATCGCGCCGCCAACGAGAATGACATACACAGCCAGCCCGACGAGACCTTTCGCGAGTACTCCGAGAAATCGTCCCTTCGCGGCGGACTGCCCGATGGGTATGACTTCACGCCAGGTGCGCATCCCGCTGGAGATTTCGCCGATGACCGCGCCGACGCCGGCACCAAAGACGCTCCAGAGCACGGCCCCGATAACGGGCGGGAAGCCAGCGCCGAGGATGGCCCCCGCGACGGCGCCGATGACTGCACCGACCGCGCCGCGCCGGCCGCCGCCGCCGGTGCGCGAGCCGAAACTGCTGGCGGCGAACTCGAGGATTTCCCCAAAGACGCCAAGCGCGACACAGCCGCCCAGCGTCCACCAGGAGTACAGATCCTCGATCCACCAGTAGTTGATGCCGGCGGCGACGCCGATGGAGATCCAGGTGCCGGGCAGGCCAAGCCAAGCCAGCGCGAGGCCGAGAAAGCCGACGGCAGCGATGATGGTCAGAGCGAGGTAATTCACAAGGCGCCGAACGCAGAAGTCAGTGACTCAGATAAGAAGAATACGTGATCCATCTAGGGTATTCGGAGGAAGGGGCGGGCACTTGCGCCAAAGAAAAACCCGCGTTGTGGGACGCGGGTTTCAGAGAACCATGAGGCCAGAGGCGAGCCCTGCCGTCAGGGGTAGGCCTGCGGCCAGTGAATTCCCACGTCAGGAAACAGCAGGACAATGATGACGAGGAAGAGGATGGTGGGAACGGCCATGATGAAATTGAGTTTCCAGCCGTCGAATTTCATGTGCATGAAGAACGCCCCGACGAGGGCGGCCTTGATGACGGCGAGAATGGCCAAGACGCCGATCTTGACGCTCCAGGGGACCGCTTCGAAGGTCTCGTGAGGGGCGATGAGGTCGGCTGCGCCTTTGAGTTCAGGCGAATAGGACGCGGTGTCGGAGGCGGTGATGACGGTGGGAAGCGCTGAGTTGGGACCCTTGGTCTTGATATGGATGACCTCGGGAATCGAGACTTCGATGAAGGTCAGGATCACCAGCCAGATGAAAATGGCGACGTAATTGGGGTGGTGTTTTCCGCCGTCGTGCGCGGAGCCGTGATGAGAGGCGATTGCTGCGGTGGCCATGATGAGTTCTGGAATTAGGGAAGTCGGGTGGGACAGCGAAGAGACAAGCGGGGCGGATTGCACAGAGCCGCTCGTCACATGAGATAGACGATGGTGAAGAGGATGATCCAGACCAGGTCGACGAAGTGCCAGTACAGGCCGATGATCTCAATGCCCAGGGTGCCGGCCTTGCCGCGCAGGTAGTAGTAGAGGAGGGCGATGAGCATGAGGACGCCGCCGGTGACGTGGGCGCCGTGAAAGCCTGTCATGATGTAAAACGTGGAGGTGAACACGTCGGCGGAGGGAACGAAGCCCTCGGGGTATTGGTTGTGTACGCGGGCGTAGTGGGCGATGTGACTGTCGGAGATCACCGTCTTATCGCCCTCTTTCTTTACGAATGCAGCCACGAGGGGGAGGATGGCCTCGTCCATGGCCTTCTTATCCCACGCGGCGGCTGCATCGGCGCTTTCCAGTCGAGACTCGCCGGAGCCGGTGATCCGGGGGCGGCCCTCCTTGAGGACTTCGTGGGCCTTGACGAGAGCGGCGTTCTGGGCTTCGGAGGCGGCGGTATTGCCTTCGTCGGAAGCAAGGATGACGCGGGGATCGGGGGTGGCGGAACCCATAGAGCCGTGCTCAGCGGACAAGCCGCGTTCGGCCATGAGCTCTTCAACATGGTGGAGCAGGCCGGCGGAGGGCTGCATGAGCAGGTGGCGGTACTCGTAGACCTGGATGCCGACGAAACCCGCGCCGCCGATGATGGTGGCGATGAGGTATGCGATGGTGCGCTGGCGGTTGCCCATGTCCGACCACTGGAAGGCTTTGACCATCGTGACGGAGGAGCAGATGAGAAGGAAGGTGTTGAATGCGGTGACGCGGACGGCCAGGACGTCATAGGGGTTGGGCCAGCCAGCGGTGCCGAAGCGGAGGACGATGTATGAGCCGATGAGGCCGGCGAAGAACATCACTTCGCTGACGAGGAAGATCCACATCGCGAGTTTGATGTTTCCCAGGCCGACGGGCGAGGGCTGCGTGTCGCCGTGGGCGGAGTGGGAATCGTGGTGGGCGTCGTGGGAATGGGCGATGGAGGCGGTGCTGCTCATAGGGGTCGGGATAGTAACGGGTGGAGGGGGGTGCGAAAAGGGGTGGTGGCGCTGTGAACTATCATCGGGCGTGACGGACATTCCGGGACAATCAGGGGCGGAACGAGGTGGGGCGCGGCTGTATGCAGACCATGCGGCGACGTCTTTTCCTAAGGCGCCGGGGGTCATGGAAGCGATGGTGCACTACGCCACGGCGCTGGGGGCCTCGCCGGGGCGGGGCGGATATGCGGAAGCGATGGTGGCGGGGAAACTGGTGCAGACGTGCCGGGAACGGCTGGCGCGCCTGTTCAACGGGGCAGGGCCGGAGCGGTTTGTCTTTACGCTGAACTGCACGGACTCGATTTGCACGGCGGTGCACGGGCTGATTCAGCCGATGCTGCGGCAGGGGCAGAGGGTCCATTTGGTGGCGACGGAGATGGAGCACAACTCGATCCTGCGGCCGTTTAATACTCTGCGGCGGGATTGGGGGGGGTTGGTGGAGGTGACGTACGTGGCGTGCGATCCGCGGACGGGACACGTGGATCCGGCGGCGGTGGCGCGGGCGCTGCGCGGGGACACGAGACTGGTGGCGGTGCAGCATGCGTCAAATGTGACGGGAGTGGTTCAGCCTGTGGAGGAGATTGTGAGCGTGTGCAAAGCGGCGGGGGTGCCGACGCTGGTGGATGCGGCGCAGACGGCGGGGCATCTGCCGATTGACGTGCGGGCGCTGGGGGCGGAGATCGTGACGTTTCCCGGGCACAAGGGACTGCTGGGGCCGAGCGGGACGGGTGTGCTGTACTTGGCGCTGGGGATGGAGGAGCGGATCGAACCCGTGCGGCAGGGCGGTACGGGCGGGGCCGCGGAGGGGGAGTATCAGCCCATCGACATGCCGATGCGGTACGAAGCGGGAACGAGCAATGCGATCGGGATTGTGGGTCTGAGCGATGGGGTGGGCTGGGCGCTGGGGCATGGGGTCGAGAGTATCCGGCGGCACGAGAGGCAGATCGTGGAGCGGTTTCTGAGTTCGTATGGAGATGGGGCTGACTTTCCAGGCCTGCGGCTGCTGGGGCCACGTGAGAGCGGGAGCAGGGTGGCGGTGTTTTCATTTGCGTGTGAGAATCTGGACCCGCAGGAGGCGGCCGCATTGCTGGAGGATCAATACGGCATCCTGGTGCGGGCCGGGATGCTGTGCGCGCCGCGGGCGCAGAGATTGCTTGGGTCCGAGGCGGGCGGGGGCGTGTTGCGGGTCTCCTTCGGCCCGTTCAACACCCTGGCGGAGGTGGACCGAGTGGCGGATGCCCTGAGGGCGGTTGCGGCTGGGACAGCGGGCTCAAGGTTGGGTGCGGGTGAGGAGGCCGAGTGAACGAGCCCGCCCGAGAATCCGTACAATTAGGTTGAGCATGAGCGTTTTCTACCGCAACGTCGTCTATCGGTACGCCGCGCCGGGCGGGAGGGCCATCGGCTACGTCCTGAAGCAGCCCTCCTGGATCAGTCGGGCCGCGCTGATTGTCTTTTCGCTGATCATCCTGATTCCGGCGGTCGCGCTCCTGCTGCTCGCGATCCTGGCCGCGCTGGTGGTGTTCGGCAGCTTGGCGCTCATCAACGCAGCGGCCAATTCGCTGCGCACGCTGGTGGGCGGGGGCCAACCGGAGGAGATTGATTTCTCGGTGCGGGAAACGACGACGGAGGCAGGGCGTGTGAATGTGCGGGTGCTGGGCCCGGCCGATGAAGCCTGAGCGCGCGGGCTTATGATCGCGGCGTGCGCATCGGACACGTGGTTCCACAGGCAGGCAGAGTGGGGGGGTACGAGCGTCAGGCCCGGACTCTGGCCCTGGCGCAAGCGCGATTGGCTGACGGACCCATCATGCCGGTGCTGCTCACGCAGCCGGATCAGATCCCACCTGCGCGCTGGCCGCCCTCGATCGAGGCCTGCGGGATCGCCGAACCGAGTGAGATCGCCGAAGCGATTGAGGGAATGGATGTGCTGCACCTGCACGCCATGGATGCGTGGTCCTCGTGGTTTGCGGATGCAGCGGCGCACAAGGGCATTCCGTTTGTCGTGAAAGTCGCGACGCAAGGGGACGTGGCGAATTTCTCCAATCCGAACCGGAACAACGTGCTCTCGGAGCGGGTACGGCAATGGGGCCGGCCGGCCCGGCACATCGCGGCGGCGACCTGGGGAAGGTACAAGGCGAAGACCTTTCGGATGTCGTGGGAGCGGTTCCGACACGCGGCGATATTCATCGCTCTGAATCGCGCGATTGTGACCGAACTTGAATCCGCCGGCGTTGAGGCCCGGCGCATCACGCTCCTGCCGAATGCGGTGGAGGTTCCCGACGCGGCGGTTCAGTTTCGGAATGGCGGCGCTCATGCAGTCTGTATTGCGCGCGCGGAATCAAGAAAGAGGCTGGGCGACCTGCTGGCGGCGCTGCCTGAGGTGCAGGCGGGCATCAGCCATGCCACGCTGACGGTGCTGACGCAAGGCGATGGGGTCGAGGCGTTGGCCCGCAGGGCGCGCGGCATGGACGGCGTTGAGATCCTGAGCGGAGCGCAGAGCGCGGCGAGCGTGCTGGCCGGCGCCGATCTGTTTCTCTTTCCTTCCGAGCGCGAGGGTTGTCCCAATGCGCTGCTGGAGGCGGCGGCGGCCGGGCTGGCCTGCGTGGCCACCGCGATTCCGGGAGTGAGGGAGTGGTTTCGCGATGAGCGCGAAGCGCTGCTCTACCCCCCGGGAGACATTTCCGCGCTGGTCCGGCAATGGCGGCGGGCGCTGGAGGATTCAGCGCTGCGTCAGCAGTTGGGCCGGCAGGCGCGCACGGCTGTTGCGCAGCAGGCAGAGGCCGGGCTCATCGCGCAGCAGTATCGAGACTTGTATGTGCGGCTGAAGGCTTGGGCACGGTCGACATGATGTACTTGAAATTGTCGCTGAAGACGAAGTTGTCTTCGCCGAAGTGCTCACCGGCGCGGTTCTGATCTAGGTGCGAGAAGATGAGTTCCACCTCCCCCACATGGAACCAGGCGCCGGTCACATGATCGAGCGCGGAGATCTTGCCGCGTGTGGCGACGCCGATGGGATCGACATGCTCAATCTCAGCCTCGTACTTAATGGTCTGGCCCGCGATGACGTCGCGCTCGATGACCGCGCGGTTCACCTTGGCGAGGACCACCTTCTCCTGAAACTTGCTCATTTCGCCCACGAGCAGGCCGGCGGTCTGGGCCATGCCTTCGATCATGAGCGAGCCGGGCATGACGGGAATCGCCTCCTCGCGCGTCCCGTCGGGGCCGATGCGCGCGGCGAAGTGCTCGTTGATCGCATCCTCGGAGAGGGTGACATTCTTGACGGCCACCATGCGCCGGCCGGATTTGAGTTCGGTGATCTGATCGATCCAGTGCCAGCGCATGTCGCGTTCTCAATGCAGGGTGCGGACCGCCGCGGGGCGTGCGGAATCAGACCGCGGTCTTGAGTTTGCCGTCAATGAAGTTAATCAGGGCGTCGACGGTGAAAACCTCGCCGAGGTGATTCACATCGGGATTGGCCTCGAAATCGGAGAAGTCGACGTGGGGCAGTTTGGCCTTGAGTTCGGCGATGCCCTTGGCCGTCACCTTCCCGCCCTGGACGTACTCGGGGTTTTGCGCGACGTTTTCGGGAAAGAGTTCGCCCTGGCCGATCTTGATGCCAAATGACTTCTCGAGGCGAAAGACAATGTCAAGAAAGTCGATGGACTCAGCGCCGAGGTCAGCGGTCAGGGAAGCTTCCGGGGTGACCTCGTCATCATCGACGCCCAATGCATCCACGAGAACTCTCTTGATTTTGGTTTCGATTTCCAGCCGTTGCATAACCGCGTTCTCCGGGTGATTTGGTGCACCACGGACCCATCCACCGATTGAAGGGGCCTATGTGAGGGGAAAGTAAGGGGGGAAGTTTAAGCGGCTCGCGGGCCGCGAAAAGCGCGGGGATGATATTCCCGCGCGGGGTGCTCAGGTCCCGTGCCCCACCCGAACAGGCCGGAGGGTGAAACGGCCGGTGACGGCGGACTCGTCGGATGCGTGCGGCTGGCTGGGGCGGATGACAGTTCCGGCGCCCTTGAACTTGTAGGTTCCCGATGAGTCCGGACCCGAGCCGAGCAATTCGACCTCGACGCGCAGGGATTCGCCGGGTTTGACGAAAGAGCCGAATCTCAGGGCCTTGACCTCGCCCATGACCATGCGGGGCAGGCCCGGACCTTCCGGGCGCTGGGTCACGAGACGGCGCGCGGCCTGCACCATCGTTTCAATCATGAACACGCCGGGCAGCACGGGGAAGTCAGGGAAGTGATCCTGCAGGTACTCCTCGGCGATGCTCACCTGCTTAAAGGCGACAATGCGGGTGTCGGATCGTTCGGTCACAGCATCGATGAGGTCAAAGTGCATGGGGAAGCGGACTCCTGGACAAGCGACGGACGCGAAAGGATAACGCTATTGTTCCCGCCCATGGCACGCGTCAAGCCTCTCTCGTCAGCCCAGTCAGTCCCCCTCCCCGCAGGCCCGCTTTCCGTCCCGCCCGCTCCGCTGACCTATGCGGCGTCGGGCGTGGATATCGAAGCGGGCGACAAGATGGTGGACATGATCCAGTCCATGATGAAGCGCACGCACACGCCGCGCGTGCTGAACCGGCCGTGGGGTTTTGCGGGGTTGTTTCGGCTGGATTACAACGAATCGCTCTTCCGCAGGAACTACAAGGACCCGGTGCTGGTCGCGTGCACCGACGGCGTGGGCTCGAAGGTGAAACTGGCCTGCCAGATGGGTGTGTACGACACGGTGGGCATCGACTGCGTCGCGATGAACGTCAACGACATGATCGTCGAAGGGGCGGAGCCGCTGTTTTTCCTGGACTACATCGGGATCAACAAACTCGATCCGGCGACTGCGGCGGCGATTGTCAAGGGCGTGGCGGCGGGGTGCCGCGAGTCGAATTGTGCGCTGCTGGGCGGAGAGACGTCGGAGATGCCCGATATTTACGACGCAGGTGACTTTGACCTGGCGGGGTTTGCAGTCGGGGTGCTGGAACTGGACCGCGCGATTGACTCGAGTCGGGTGGAAGTGGGGGATGTGATCATCGGGCTGCCCTCCAGCGGCATTCACTCCAACGGATACTCATTGGTCCGGCGGATCGTCAAGGATGCGAACCTTGATCTGAATCGCGTGTACCCCGAACTGGACCGCAAGCAGACGTTGGGGCAGGTGTTGCTCACTCCCACGCGCATCTACGTGCGCCCGATCGTGAAACTGCTGCAGAAGTACACGGTGAAGAAGGTCGTCAGCGGGATGGCCAACATCACCGGGGGCGGGCTGCCGGGCAATGTCTGCCGGGCGCTGCACAGGAAGGTCAATGCGCGCCTGGATGCGTCGACTTGGAAGGTGCAGCCGGTGTTCGAGTTCCTGCAGAAGCATGGCCGGGTGGAGCGGGCGGAGATGTTCAACGTCTTTAACATGGGCATCGGCTATGTGCTCATCGTGCGCCCCAAGTTCGCGCGCAGCGTGGTGGCGCACCTCAGGCGTCTGAAGGAGCAGCCGGTGATCATCGGCGAGATCGTCAAGGGCAAGGGCGACGTGGTGCTGGCCTGAGCCGGGGCGGAAAGGAGCGGATGAATGGCATCTGGCGGAGCGGTGCGTGAGGCGCTGGCCTTGCTTGACCAGGGGTTCTCAGCGCGGGCATGGCACGGGCCGAACCTGATGTTCTCGATTCGACGTGTCACTCCCGAAGAGGCGGGGTACCTGCCCCGACCCGGAGGCAAGACCATCGCCGACAACGTGGTGCACTGCGCGTATTGGAAGTATGCGGTGTGGCGCCGGCTAACCGGGGCGAAGCGCGGCTCCTTTGCGCGTGAGGGCTCAAACTGGTTTGACCTGCCGCGGCCGGTGACGGCCAAGGCGTGGAAGGAGTACGTCGCGCTGCTGCAAGCGGAGCATGCACGACTGCGGGCGGTCGTCGCGGGATTGAATGAGGCGGAGATGAAGCGGATTCCTGAGGGCGGGAAGGCGAGCCGATCCGCGCTGATTCGCGGGATTTCGATGCACGATGTGTATCACGCGGGTCAGATTCAGTTGATCAAAGCGCTCGTGCGAAAGGGTGGAGAGCAGTGATCAGCGTATGGCGCGGGCTGCCCGTATTCATGCTCGCGCTCGCGTTGAGCCTGGCGGCGCAGGCGGGCGAGGTGGCGGTTCGGCTCATAGTGGATGTGCCGCAGGTTCCAGGCGGTCAAGGGGTGGTCTACGCGGCGGGCGGTTCAGATGCACTGGGGATGTGGCGGCCCGACGGGCTTGTGTTGATCGCAGTAGCGGGGCAGCCCGGGCGATTCGTTGGGGACTTCAAGGCAAGGGCCGGGGAGCGCATTGAGCACAAGTTCACGCGCGGGTCGTGGGAAACGGTGGAGAAAGCGGCGGATGGAAGCGAACTGGGAAACCGCGTGCTGGAGATTCCCGACGATTCGACGCTGACGTCAATGGAGGTGAACTGCATCGTCGCGGGGTGGGCGGATTCTGCGCGGGCGCCTGGCGGTGCGATTGGGCCGCCAGCGCACACCATCACCGGCGATCTGCGCTCTCATTCAGACTTTGAGTCGAAGATTCTGAAGAACCAGCGCGACATTCTCGTCTGGCTGCCGCCGGGATATGACCTGCCGGAGAACGCGGATCGCCGCTATCCCGTGCTCTACATGCACGATGGGCAGAATGTTTTTGATGCGGCCACATCGTTCAGCGGCGAGTGGCGCGCGGATGAGACCGCGACGCTGCTTATCAACGCGGGGCGGATTGAGCCTCTGATCATCGTCGGGATTCCCAATATGGGATCGGGCCGAATCGATGAATACACCCCCACGCAGGCGGCGCTGCCGGGGTCGGAGGACTTGCGCGGCGGGCTGGGGCTGGACTACGCGCGATTTGTTGTGGAGGAACTCAAACCGTTCATCGATGCGACGTACCGCACGGACCCGACGGCGGCGCGCACGGGGGTGGGGGGGTCTTCACTGGGCGGGCTGATTTCGCTTTCGATCTGTCATGACTACCCCGATGTGTTCGGCTTGTGCATGGCGATGTCAACGTCGTTCTGGTGGGATGGGGGCGCGATCCGGACTGAGTATGAGTACGATCCGGCGCCGGCGCGACTGGTGCGCTACTGGCTGGATGCGGGGTCGGCGGAAAAAGGCGCGGGCACGAGCGACTCGCAAACCTATGTGCAGGGGCTGTATGACTTCGCGGGTGTGCTGGAACGGGCGGGGCTGGTGTACCGGCGTGATTACCACTACCTGGTGGTCGAGGGCGCAGCGCATCAAGAGGCCGCGTGGGCGGACCGTTTTGATGATGCGCTGATTTTTCTGTTTGGAACGGGTTCAACGGCCAAGTGACGGGAGACAACCGCTCATTGATCCCAGTGCCACGTGGGTACCCGGGACTTGGCAATACGGAGGTTTTCCGGCGGCTGCGCAGTCAGGGTGAATCCCTCGCCTTCGAGGGTGAATGTCATGGGAGAGCCGGTAAAGGGATTGATGGGTGGCGTCCAAGTGGCCGCATCGGGGTACGAACCTGTTCGGGTCTTGATGTCGCGCAGGTCAAAGGCGGCGCGCGCGATGCGGAGTTGGGCTTCGCGCATGGCGGCAATTAGGGATAGATCTGAAATCCATCCAGCCATGGAACTCCCGTACTTCGGATTTCGTCTATCTACCGGGTACTTGGACCAATCAGTCATATGGAATGGTTGCCGGCAGTCCGTGACGGCGCCGGTCATCTTCATGAGAACCAGATCAGGATCAAAAGGCTTGAACTCATTTTCGGGCGGGTATGGCAGGCCTCCATACAGAATGTTCAGGCACAGGGCGGTCTCGCACAACATGATCTCATCAATTCGCAGAGTTCCTTCTCCACTGGCGAGTCGTATACGGATGAAGCTGGCGTCCGCTCCGGGAGAATTGGAATAGAACTCTTCAACCTTTTGAAGCGCTCCATCTTCGATGGCAATGCCCGTGAACATGGGCAAGACCAATGGCGCCGATTGCAATCGATGCCCGAGTGCCAAAGAAGCATCGAAGGCGCGGATAGCGATTTGGTTATCCCCTCGGGATAGGGACTCATCGGCGTAATGTCCCAGAATCTTAATTGCTTTGCGAGCAGCCGTCAGGAACTTCGAATTGAACCACCAGAGATTCACGTCGACTGCAGACAGTCCTGGATCCAGCGACCATCGGCACCCAGGTTTCTGGGCCGCTCGTATGAGTAGATCAATGATTTCGGGCGTGCCGGAGTAGTCGTCGTAGTCGTTCGGCAGTTGGTTGATCTTGGCGTACGCCTCCTCATACAGAATTGCGGCGTTTTCCTCATCCGGCACATCGGGCGGCGCGTAGGCCTCCGCGAAGGTGACCTTACCGCCGACAGCACGCCAGCCTTCCAGAATGGCCGGGTCGATGGGGAGCGGAGTTTGCGGCGCGGATTCGGCCGGCGGTTCGCTCGGCAGAGCCGTAGGGACACACGGACTCAACAAACCAGACAGGAGCAGAACGAGGGCGATACGCACGCACAGAGAATAGTCGGCTCTCGATTCCAATGAGCGCGACGCCACCGATACTCTTCCGGACCAATCTGTCCGCTTGTGGCCGGGCCCGTATCATTCCTCCCAATGCGACTGCTCACGCTCAAAGGAGACGGACGATGACACAGGCCCCCGCCCCTCACCGCGAACACCTCCCGCGCCTGTACGAAGGCGAAGCCAACCTGCTCATGGAAGTCGATGCCCATGCGGCGCATCGCATCGTGCTCCTGCCCTCCGGGCACCCGCGCGACGCCGCCGTGCCGCGCGACCGCATCCGCATCGAGTGGGGACAGCATCTGCTGGCCGACCTGCTGGCCCGGCGTTATCGCACGCTGGTGTGCGGCGTGAATCCCGTGGACAACACCAAGGGCATCATCGCGCAACTGGCCGAACTGCTGCCCACGAGCCAATGGAACAACAAGTCCATCACCGCGCACGCGCAGATGTTCGCCCGCTCCATCAGCGGCGATGAGGTTCTTGTCCTCAAGTACGATCTGGACGCGGTGGAAGTGCTCGCGCTGCTGCGTCCGCCGGGGCGGGACCACTTCCGGCTCGATGACCTGGCCCGGGGTTTTCGGATCGTGGCCCAGATGCACGAAGGCCGGCGCGACCGCCTGCCGTGTGCGTCGGTGTCGTTCCTGGGAGCGAAATCCAACCGCCTCATCGGGCCTGACGGCCGCGAACCATCATTTGAGACCGTCCTGAAGACGATGTTTGATTCCGGGTATCGCGGCGATGTTTTCCCATCGCTGGGAATGTGGGAACTTGCCCCCACAGGCGTCTTTGCGGCCTACCCCTTCCCCGAGGGCATCGATACGATGCGTACCGGCGGCTTCTGAACTGACTTCCAAGCCAGGGTTTTCTGACCGCGACAGGCCTCGGAACCGTCTTCTGCAATCACCATGACTTTCGTACTCGAAACGATCCGACTCGGCCTGTCCAATCTGCGCCTGCACCTCCTGCGCTCGGTCCTCACCGCGCTGGGCATCATCTTCGGTATTGCGGCGGTCATCCTGATGATCGCGATCACCAAAGGGTCGGAGCGCGATGCGCTGAAGCGCTATGAGATCCTGGGCGCGCGCAACGTCATCCTGCGCTCTTCGCGCCCGCCTGAGGAGCAGAACATGGCCTCGGGTCAGGGGCAGCAGATGTCGTGGATCACCCGATACGGGCTTACCCGCAAGGACTTGCGCGTCCTGCAGGAGTCCTTTGCCGACAAGACCGAGTACATCGTCCCCCTCAAGGCGGTGGGCGCCAATGTCACGTATGGATCCAATCGTCTGCAGAGCCAGGCCTTCGGCACCACGCCTGACCTGCCCAAGTGCGCTTCCTTCCGCGTGTCTTCGGGGCGGTATCTCTCCGAGGCAGACCTCGAGCAGAAAGCGGCAGTGTGCGTCATCGGCCATCGTATCGCTGAGCAACTTTTCCGCCTGAAGGACCCCATCGGCGAAACGCTGCGCATCGATGACAGCCCCTTCGTCATCATCGGCGTGCTCGACCCCATCGGGCTGGCCGGCGCTGCCGGCTCGGCGCTGGTGGGACGCGACCTGAACTCCGACATTCACATTCCGCTGACGACGGCGGAGCTGTCGTTCGGCGACCTGGTGATCCGCAGGTCGGCAGGGAAGTTTGAGAACAACCAGGTCGAACTGTCTGAAGTCTACCTTGCGATTCCAACCATCGAGCAGGTCGACCTCGCTTCACAACTTATCAAGCGTTCGGTCGAAGTGAACCATCCTGAGATGAAGGATGCGACGGTCATCGTCCCGCACGAACTCATTGAGCAGGCCAAGCGCACCGCCCAGACGTATACGCGCATGATGGTGGCCATCGCCGCCATCTCGCTGCTTGTGGGCGGCATCGGGATCATGAACATCATGCTCGCATCGGTGACGGAGCGCACGCGCGAGATCGGCATCCGCCGAGCCCTGGGCGCAACCCGCAGGCACATCATCTCGCAGTTCCTGGTGGAAACGGGCGTGCTTTCCACGCTTGGCGGTCTCGTGGGCATCGGCCTGGGCATCGGGGCGGCGGTCCTGGCCGGCACGTACCTCAAGGAGCAGTTCCCGACGCAGGTGACCGGCTGGTCCATCATCGTGTCCTTCATGGTGGCCTGCGCTGTCGGCGTGATCTTCGGCCTGTATCCTGCCCTGGTTGCCGCCCGGCAGGACCCAATCGTCGCGTTGCGCCATGATTGACCCGGGCACGCCGACTTCCGGAGAGGACCGCCCGCGCGAAGCGCGCGACGTTGTGATCCGGCGCCTGGCCGCGCAGGCACGCGTGTTTCCCGACCTGGAACTTGCGCCGCTGGACACTCGCGGCCTGGATGCGCGGGATGCGCGGTTTGCCTCGGCGCTGTATGCGGAGGTCATCCGGCGCTGGCTCACGCTCGAATACCTGCTTGATCAGCGTCTCAATCAGCCGGTGCGCGAACTGGAGGCCAAGGCTCAGGCGGTGCTGCTTGCCGGAGCCGCCCAGATTCTGCTCCTGGAGCATGTGCCGCCCCATGCGGCCGTGGATGAGTCCGCAGGCTGGGCCAAACGCAACATACGTGCCGGCGCCGCAGGATTGGTCAATGCGGTCCTGCGCCGCGTGGCGGATCTGGCCGGTGAGGTTGTGGACGCGGCCACTGCGGCCAGCGGCGCGCACGAGGCCATTCCGCTTTCCGACGGGCGGCAGCGTCTGCTGCGCGACCGCGTGCTGCCTGCGGAGCGCCTGGCGCGCCTGGCCAGCGCCACCGGCCACCCGCGTGCCCTCGTCCAGCGCTGGGCCCAGCGATATTCAGCGGCAGACCTCGAACGCCTGCTCCTGCACAACCTGATGCATCCTCCGGTGCTCATGCGCGGCGTGACTGAGCAGGCGGCACGGCAGTCCACCCTCTTGCGTCCGCATCGCGTCCCGGGATTTTCCGTGTTCACCGGCGGTCATGCGGAACTGCTCGACTTTCTGGCAGCCCATCCGCAGGTGGTGGTGCAGGACCCGGCGGCGTGGAGCGCGGTCGCGGCGACCAGCGGGCTGCCCATCGGGTCAGGGCTCATCGTCGACTTCTGCGCCGGGCAAGGCACCAAGACCATGGGGCTGGCGGAACTGCATCCGCAGGCACAGATTATCGCGACCGACGTGGACGGCCGGCGTCTGGCGATCCTGCGCCGCCGGTTCGAAGGGCACGCGCGGGTTCGCGTGCTGGAGATGAGCGACCTGCTGGAATACTCCGGGCGCGCCGATCTGCTGTTTCTGGACGTTCCCTGCTCAAATTCCGGCGTGCTGCCGCGTCGCGTCGAGGCCCGCTACCGCATTGACCAGAACCACCTTAAGTCGCTGGTGAATCTGCAGCGCCAGATCATTGCGGACTCGCTGCGGCTGCGCGCCCCGGCCGGCCGGATCCTCTACAGCACCTGCTCGCTCGAGCCGGCGGAGAACCAGGAGCAGACGCAGTGGGTTCGCACGTGGCACCGCCTGACTGTGCAGGCCCAGAACCTCAGCCAGCCGCGCGGCGGGCCGATGGGGTCGGGGGGCGATGCCGCGGAGTATTCCGACGGCGGTTTCTATGCGCTCATTGGGTGAAGAAGCGGAAATCGCGCATCCGGCGGGCCTACCATCGGCCGATACGGGACCGAGGGGAATCGACGAAAAGCGCGCAGCGCAAATCAGCAAGTCGGAGTGTGGATGGCGCGCTGACCGGTTTTCAACACACGACTGCCATTGGATCGCGTTCAGGACATGAATCTGCTCGATATTCTCAAACCGGACTGCATCAGGGTTCCGCTCAACGCGACGGAGAAGCGCGCCGCCCTTGATGAATTGGTGGACCTCCTGGCGGCCACGCACGATATTGCTGATGCCACACCTTTGAAGGAGGCCGTCTGGAAGCGCGAGCAGACGCGCACCACCGGCATCGGCCATGGATTGGCGATTCCCCACGGCAAGTCGGAATCCGTTCCCGGGCTGCTGCTGGCGCTGGGCAAGCCGGCCCAGCCCATCGAGTTTGCCAGCATCGACCGCAAGCCGGTGCGACTGATCATTCTGGTCGCCTCGGCTCCGGACCGGACCAATGAGCACATCCAGGCGCTGGCCCACATCTCGCGCCTGCTGACCAGCGAGCCATTCCGCGAATCGCTGTATGCCGCAACGACTGCGGATGACCTGTACCGGTTGTTTGCTCGGCAGGAAGGTCTGCAGGTCCGTTAGGCTCAGTGGCTTTGGGATAGTTGGCCCGCCGCGTCGAGCAGCGCATCCATCGCAGCGTTCAGTTGATCATCCGAGAGGTAGGGTGCAGGCCCGAGGCGCAGGACATCGCCGCGGAAGTCTGTGAGCACCCCGCGTGTTCGCAGCGCATGGTGCAACGCCTCAGCCTGGGGCGAGTGGAGCGCAAGAAACCCGGCGATTCCCGAGAGCGGGACGGAGCGATCGCGTCTGATCAGGCGCGGGTCCAGGTCAGCATCATCAAAGCGGCGCATGAGCAGCCCGACCTGGTGCTGGCTGACGGTCCGCAGGAACTCAGGGGTGAGGCCCATTCTCGCAAAGAACTCGAAGACCTCCGCAGCCCGGTAGTGGCTCGTTGGGTCGTAGGTCGCACCGGCGAATCGATCGGGCCCCTCACCGTAACCCAGTTTGCCCGGCTGCTGGGTCCGCTCCAGCAGGCTGAACTCCGAATACCAGCCGGTGATGATCGGCCGCAGAGTACAGGAGCGCGGGAAACGCAGAAAGCAGTTGCCTTCTCCCAGTTGGCAGTACTTGTACCCGCCGCCGGTGATGAATGCCTGTTCCAATCCCAGGTCGCGCACCGCGAAGGGCACGACGTTCAGATGGTGATAGGCATCCACGAGCAGCTCCGCTCCGTGGCGCGTGCAGGCGGAGGCCAGCTCAGCCAGGCCCGGCACGATGTGAGCGCTGCCGAACAGCACGCTGGAGAGCATGACCGCAGCAGTGCGTGATCCGTCGCGGTCCAGTTCGGCCCGCAGGCGCTGGGCCAGCGTCGCCGCCGGATACGCTGGGACGCGGATGACCTGGAGGAACTTTTCCTCGCTGAGGCGATCCAGTTGCCGGCGCAGCGTGTGGAACTCGCCGTCCGTTGATATCAGCCGTGGCCGCTGGGCCCAGGGCAGAGCGGACAGGAAGCGCACAATGAGTTCGTGGGTGTTGGACCCCAGCGCGATCCAGCCGGAGGTGTCGGTGAGGAGGTCCGCGTAGCCGGCGCGCACCCGATCAGCACGCGCAATGGCCCGGCCCCATTTCTCGTCCACGAGTTCCGCAGCATCAGCAAAAGCCTGCACCACCCCGTGCTCCGAACAATCGGGCCAGGCCTGGTGCGAATGTCCAGTCAGCAGCAATCTCTGGCCGACTCGGAAGCGGGAGTAATGCGCCGCCAGCGCGTTGGGGGAAGCGGTGAGTGCGTCAAGCGTCAGGGAAGGCATCGTGTCTCCCGGCGGCGACCCGTTGCCGCGATCGTTCCCTTAGTTCAATCCCATCGCCTTGGCCATCGCCGCGCCCATGTCGGCAGGGCTTTCCGCGACCTGGATGCCGCATGCGCTGAGCACCGCGATCTTGGCGTCGGCGGTGTCATCGGCCCCTCCGATGATGGCGCCCGCGTGCCCCATGCGCTTTCCTTTCGGTGCAGCGCGTCCGGCAATGAACGCCGCGACCGGCTTCTTCATGTTCGCCTTCACCCACCGGCCCGCTTCCGTCTCATCGCTGCCGCCGATCTCGCCGATCATCAGCACGCCGTCCGTTTCCGGGTCGCGGTTGAAGAGGTCGAGCAGTTCGATGAAGTTCAGCCCTTTCACCGGGTCGCCGCCGATCCCGATGCATGTCGTCTGCCCGATCCCGCGCGAGGAGCATTGCCAGACCGCCTCGTACGTGAGAGTGCCGGATCGCGAGATGATTCCCACACCCTTGCCGGTGCGCGAGTCCGCCTTGGCGGTGTGAATGTACCCCGGCATGATGCCGATCTTGCACCCGCCGGAAAACTTCGCATCCGCCCCTTCTCCGCTGACCTTCCTCCCGGGCGTCATGACGCCGGGACAGTTGGGACCGATGAGTTTGCTCTTGGGGTACTCAGCCAGCGCTTTTTTCGTCTTCACCATGTCCGCCACTGGGATGCCCTCGGTGATGGCGCAGATGACCTCAATGCCAGCTTCGGCCGCTTCGAGAATCGCGTCGCCCGCAAAAGGAGGCGGGACGAAGATCATGGTCGCGTTCGCGCCCGTGGCCTCCACCGCCTGCTTCACGGTGTCAAAGATCGGCAGCCCGTTGGCGTCCTTGGTGCCGCCCTTGCCTGGCGTCGTTCCGCCCGCCATCTTGGTTCCATAGGCAAGGCACCCCTTGGTGTGAAACGCCCCGGCCGTGCCGGTGATTCCCTGACAGATGACCTTGGTTTCGCCGTTGATCAGAATGCTCATGCAAAACTCACTTGCGGCGCCTGCCGCAGCAGAAACGGATTGAAAAACCGGCCCCCAGCATACGCGGGCGCGCCCCTGCTTTCAGCCTCGTTTCACTTCATTGCCGCATGAAAAACGTATCGGCCGGCGGGCGCTTCAAACACGGTCCGGTCCGATTCCACCCGAGTTTTCCGAGCAAACTCGCTTCCCATACTCACGTGGATGTCACCTGCCGCGGGCACGACGATTGTCGCCGTGCAGTTCGCGGGCACGACGATCTGCATTTCCAGATGCCCAGTTTCATCCACCTTCCACTGGCTTTCTATTTCCCCGTTGATGCAGCGGTATGAGCCCTTGGCCCAGGTGAGCCCCCCGCCGATGCGCGGGCTGATCACGATCTTCCGCCAGCCCGCACCGCCTTCTTCCTGATTGATTCCGAGGATGACCCGGTACATCCACTCTCCAACCGATCCGATCGCCCAGTGATTGAAGGAGTTCATGCCCGGGTCCTGGAACCCGCGTCCCTTTACGTAGCCATCCCAACGCTCCCATATCGTCGTCGCGCCGTTCTCCACGGTATATCCCCATGACGGGAAGCGCGTGCTCACCGCCAGGCCGTACGCCTCCGCGTCGTAGCCGAAACGCGTCAACTCCAGCATCAGACGATGCGACGTGTGGAAGCCGGTGGACATGCGCCCGTCGTATTTCTTGACAGCCTCAAGCATCCGCGCTGCGGCCTCGGTCTCTCTTTCCTGCGGAATCAGTCCGAAACTCAGCGCCAGCGCGTACCCCGCCTGCGTGTCGCCCGTGAGCGATCCGTCGGGTTTGAGGAACTCACGCTGAAATGCCTCCCTGATCTGCCCGTGCAACTGGCTGTACTGCGCCGCATCGCTCGCATTCCCGATGACTTCCGCCATACTCGCGAGCATTTCTGTCGAGCGCGCAAAAAACGCGGTGGCAAACAGGTCATTAGGAACCGACCCGCCTTTCGTGGGCCAGTCCTTCTGCACGAGCGTGTCGCCGTTAAGCCAGTCGTTGTAGTCGTTGTGCCGGTCGTTGCGCCAGATGAGGTCGGCGTTCCGACTGTGAATCCAGTCGATCCAGCGCTTCGCGCTTGGATAGTGCTCCTCGATGAGGCGCCGGTCGCCGTAGTACTCGTAGGCGCACCACGGCACGAACACCCCTGCATCACCCCATGCCGGCACGCCCGTGAACTTCTCATCCTTGCCGTAGGGATGCGGTGCGAAGTCGGGATACCGCCCGTCCGTCGCCTGCGCATCGCGCACGTCCACCGCCCATTTGGTGATGAACCCCGCCAGGTCCATGTTGAAGCACGCCGTCGGCCCAAACGCGCAGATATCGCCCATCCAGCCGAGGCGTTCATCGCGTTGCGGGCAGTCCGTCGGCACGCTCATCAGATTGGCCCGCTGCGTCCACAGGATGTTCTGCCACAGGCGATTGAGCATCGGATTGGAGCACTCGAATGAGCCGGTTTCCGGGCTGTCCGAGTGAATCACCAGTCCGGTCATGTCCGTCAGCGCCGGCTTGCGGGCCAGGCCCGTCACCTCGACATACCTGAACCCGTGATACGTAAACGGCGCTTCGAGAACCTCACCACCTGCACCCCCGCGCAGGATGAACCGATCGATCTGCGGAGCCCCGCGCAGATTCGTCACATACACCGTGCCGTCGTCGTTGAGCATTTCTGCGTGCCGCAGCATCACCTGCCGGCCTGCGTCACCGCTCGTCACGAACCGCACGACTCCCGGCATGTTCTGCCCCATATCGAACACATACGTCCCCGGCGTCGGCTCGGTCAGCGCAACCGCCGCAATCTCCCGCGTCATCCGGATCGGTTCATTGGTCTGCGCCGTCAGGGTCGTTGTGTTCTGCTTGACCGGCATCACGCTGGTCCACGCGGAATCATCAAATCCCGGCTTGTCCCAGCCCGGCATCGCCAGCCGTTCATCGAGCACGACCCCGTCCAGCAGGTCGGCGCTGCGGATTGGTCCTGATCGTGTCGATACCCACTGGTCATCCGTGCACAGTCGCTCACGTGTCCCATCCGCGTTCTCGATCTCCACTTGCACAATGAACTGCGGACTCCGGCCGTACACCGCGCGCGGCAGTTTCCTGAGCGACAAGGCCTGCGCCATGCCCAGACGTCCGGCGTACCACCCGTCCCCCACGAGCGCCGCCGCTGTGTTCGCGCCCGTGCTCAGCATGGCGGTGACGTCATACGCCTGGTACTGCACGCGCGCGTTGTAGTCTGTCCACTCCGGCGCAAGGCTGTGGTCCCCGACGCGCTGCCCGTTCAGGCGGAACTCGTACACCCCCAGCGCGCTGACGTAGGCTGTCGCCCGCTTGATCTCCTTTCCCACCGTGAAGTCGCGCCGCATCTGTACCGCCGGCAAAGCCTCCACGCCCTTCACGCCATGCGACGCGGTGTCTCCATCCACCAGGAACTGTGCGGACCATTGCGGCATTTCGAGGGAGTCTGAAGCGGTCACCTTGATGGGCCCGCCCACCGCCCCGCCCGCGCTCAGCGCCTGCACTTCCGCCAGGGCGACGCCATACTCGCCGGCGTGCCGCGTGCGGAACCCGGTGACCCTGAGCCTGATGAATCGCGCCTGCATCGTCCCGGTCAGCCGCACATCCACGGGTTCCGTGCCGGGGTTCGCCTGGTCGCTTGCGCGGCGATCAGCAACTACCGCCAGGTCGCTCAGGTCCGCTTTCAGCCCCGCCTCGATGCAATAACGCAGCGGAAACATGAATCCCGGCTCATCGCGCTCCCAGTCGTACGGGCGCGCCGGCCACAGCCGCACCTGGTTAATGGCCTGCGGTGCGCCGAGATCAAGCAGCACCCACTTTTCCTTCGCCGCATCCGGACTCAACTCAGAGTGGTAACCGTTGCGCCCCGGCTGGGCCTCCTCGACGACGGATGCGTCCTGGACCCACTGCGCTTGCCAGGTGCGCAGACCAGTGCCGAACTCCTGGGCCTTGCTCCACGCGCCTGCTTTTCCTTCGCCATCCCACGTCCGCACACGCCACCAGTACCGGGAGGCGGGCTGCAGCGCAGCGCCTTCGTATTCGACCTGGTTCGTCATGTCGGAAGCGCGCTG
Organism: Phycisphaerales bacterium; assembly: GCA_044229655.1. GTDB lineage: Bacteria > Planctomycetota > Phycisphaerae > Phycisphaerales > UBA5793 > JBGASM01. The sequence goes on from JBGASM010000014.1 coordinate 81,294, forward strand.
GCCGCTGTCCCATACGTCGGCATGGCCGCCGTTGACTGCCTCTTCCTTTGTCCCGATCTCGATTTCGTACGCGCTTTGCCGGGCCCCGTACCGGCCGTCGCTCACCTCCCAGGAAAAACGCGGGGCGGCCGCAGCAATGCCCAGCGGCCTCACCAGGTATTCCACCCGCAGGCGCGTCGGGGCTTCCGGCTGTGCGAAGGCGCTACCAGCCACAGTCAGCGCTCCCACGCAGGCCAGGGCGCACGCGAATCCACGATTTCGTCTCATGAATCACCTCAAGAGTCAGCACGAAGGTGTCACAGCGTCTCATCTCGAACAGCGCGTTACCATAGCGGCCCGACGCCTTTCCGCAGCACGCCTTGCCACATGGATCTTTCCCCACTCGCCACCTACATCGCTTATGGGATCATCGGCCTCACCGGCGGAGTGCTCGGCGGCATGCTCGGGATCGGCGGCGGGCTCATTGTCATTCCAGCCTTGTCCATCGTGTTCGGCGACCAGGGGCAGCACGAATACCAGGCCGCGCTCATGATCGCCTACATCGTGGTCTCCGCTTCCGCCACCGTGCGCAACATCCGTAGCGGCAATATCCGCACCGACTGCCTGCTGGGCCTGGTCCCCTCGTCACTGGCCACGATCCTCATTGGCGTCTGGCTCTCCAATCACCTCGAAGCCAGGGTTTTGACGCGCCTCTTTGCCGTGTTCCTGCTCTATGTTCTCGTCATCGAACTGCGGCGCATTGTCCGCGCCTATCGAGGCCGGGGCCGCAAGAAGGTCGGCCTCGCGGCCAATCTCCGCGCGGCGATTCACGATGAATCGGAGGAGGAGCGGCGCTCGCGTCGTAAGGTTCCTCTCACCGCCAGTACATTTGTCGGCGCCATCATGGGCTTCTTCTCCGGTCTCCTCGGCGTCGGCGGCGGCGCGGTCGCGGTCCCCCTGCAGCAGCAGGTCTGCGGTCTCACCCTCAAGGAGAGCATTGCTACCTCGACCACCGCAATCCTCGGCACCGGCCTGGTAGGCGCTCTCGCCAAGTGCATCTCCCTCCATCCGGGCCTTCTGGGCGACGGCGTGCCCGGTAAGTTTGCCCAGGCGCTTGCTGCCGAAGGTGTGTCCGCCGGCGGGCCGGAAGCGCTTCGTCATGCCCTGGGTCTGGCGGCCTGCCTGACCCCCGGCGCACTCGTCGGCGGGTATCTCGGGGCGAGCCTCACCCAGCGCATTCGTGCATTTTGGATCCGCCTCATCTTTGCGGCCTTTGTGCTCGCTTCCGCCCTCAAGATGAGCGGCATTTTCTCCGGATGACCCGTGGTCTCGCGGTTCGGTTGAGGGTTCTTGCGTTTCCCTCTCGCGCCCGCAAAAAATCAGTTTGCACCCCGTCGATTTCGCACTTTGGGCCCACCGGTTAGCCGACATAACGATGGTCCACTAGACTCGGGGTATAGGTCCGATTAGTTCAAGGTTTTCCAAGGGTGAATGAATATGCACAACTCAGCCCCTGCTGCCTCTCCTCTCCATCCCCACGCCATCGCCGCTGCGGGGCTGCGCACCGCATCCGGTTCGACGGGGCCCGGCCCGATTCTCGACTCCGTCTCCTATCAGCGCACGCGCGAGATGACCATTGACGAACTGCTGCTCGAAAACCGCGTCGTCTTTCTCATCGGCGAGATCAACTACTCCTCCGCCGCCCGCGTCATGATGCAGATGCTCTACCTTGAGAACCAGAAGAAGGGACAGGAAATCGCCCTGTACATCAACAGCCATGGCGGCGTCCTCGACGACACCTTGGCCATCTACGACACGATGCGCTTCCTCTCTTCCGAAATCGCCACCTATTGCATCGGGCGCGCCTACTCCGGCGCTTCGGTCATTCTCGCCGCCGGCACGCCCGGCAAGCGCTACATCCTCCCGCACGCCAAGGTCATGATCCATCAGCCTCTGGGCGGCGTCGGCGGGCAGGCCGAAGACATCCGCATCCAGGCTGAACAGATCATCAAGGCCAAGAACTCGCTGGCGCAGGTTCTGGCAGCGCACACCGGGCGCACTGAGAAGCAGGTGCTCGCGGACTCGGAGCGCGACAAGTTCTTCACCGCTGATGAGGCCAAGGCCTACGGCATCGTCGATGAGGTGCTCGCGTTCCAGGCGCCAAAGCCTCCTGCGGTCCCCGGAACTGAACCGGCTGCTGCCGCGAAAAAGTGATCGCCCGCGCGAGTATGCTCAGTTCGCCATGAAGATCCCCCGCGCCGGACAGATTGTCCCCATGCTGGCTGTCAGCGACGTCGAACTGGCGCGCGACTTCTATAAGGATGCGCTCGGGCTGCGCGTGACAGGCGACTTCATCGTGGGCGGTAAAGTCACCTGGTGCAGTCTCGCCGCCGATGACACCGAGCTCTTTCTGACGCTCGACCGCGACCCGCGCCCCGTCGAAGATCGGCGCTGCCGGGCCAAGTCCGCCTTCTACTTCTACCCTGATGATGTCCACGAACTGCACGCCTCCTTGAAAGCTCGTGGGTTCCGTCCCTCGCCCTTGCGCAACACCGCCTACGGCATGAAAGAGTTCACCCTCGTCGATCCCGACGGCCATCAACTCCGGTTCGGCCAGCCCACCGACGAAAAACCGACACCCGAGCGCGCCGCTGACTCTGACGAACCCATCGGTCTTTCCCCTGATGATGATCAATAACCTCCGCACGCCCTTCAGGGATTGATCCCGCCCAACCGATCTCTAGAATCAGCTCAATGGTCCGCTCTCTGCCCATCATTGCGATTGCTCGAATTACCTCGCCCTACCGCTGAGGCGCTGTCGGCATCGCGTTCCCGCAAAGAACCTGTTCCGGCCCCGCCTCTGAAGGTGGGGCCGGTTTCGTTTCCGCGACCGCGCGATCCATGCAACAATGAACCACCAGCCTGCCGGATCTGCTCTTGAGAAAGGGCCGGCTCTGACTCAGAAAGCCCCAACCATCATGAACCAAGCGACGACTTCGAATAACGCCGGCAAGGGTGAGGCCGGCAAGAGCGAGAAAAACCCCTTCAAGGACACGCTCAATCTGCCCAAAACGAACTTCCCCATGAAGGCCAACCTCGTGCAGAACGAGCCCGCCAGCCTCAAGCGCTGGAGTGAGATGGGGTTGTACGAGAAGGTGCGCGCCGCCGCGCAGGCGCAGAACCGCCCCGTCTGGACCTTTCACGATGGACCTCCCTACGCCAACGGGTCCATCCACACCGGCCACCTGCTCAACAAGGTGCTCAAGGACCTCGTGGTCCGCACCCGCACGATGATGGGATTCGACACCGCCTACATCCCCGGCTGGGACTGCCACGGCCTGCCCATCGAGCACAAGGTGATGACCGAACTCTTCAAGGGCGACAAACTCGCCAAACTCAACGCCCAGCCCGAAGATCAGCGCCGCATGATCGTGCGCCGGGAGTGCCAGGCCTCCGCCGAGAAGTTCATCAAGCTCCAGAGCGGTCAGTTCCAACGATTGCTGACTCTGGCCGATTACGCCCACCCGTACATCACCATGTCTCCCGAATGCGAGGCGGGCTCGCTGGAAGCCTTCGCCTTCCTCGTGGGGCAGGGATTGGTCTACCGCGCGCTCAAGCCGGTCCACTGGTCCATCGAAAACCAGACCGCCCTCGCCGAAGCCGAACTCGAGTATTACGACCGCGAAGATGAAAGCGTCTACGTCTGGTTCGAGGTGGCCGCAGAGTCGATGGCCCGCCTCATCGACGCCTTCGGCCTGCAGGGCAAGAACCCGCGCGAGTTTGCCGACCTCAAGCCAGCGTTCATGATCTGGACCACGACGCCCTGGACGCTGCCCGCGAATCTCGCGGTGGCGGTGAACGAGAAATACCGCTACGTCCTGGCGATGGTGAAGGGCCGCCCCACCGTCCTTGCCGAAGGGTTGTATGAAAAGGTCAAGGGTCTGGAGGACAAGGCCGCGGGGCAGTTCGGCTCCGGCGTGCTCGGCGTGTGCGATGGGCGGGCGCTGCTGGGTCTGAAGTACCAGCACCCCTTCTGCGCACGCGTCAGTCCCGTCGTCGCCGCGGAGTACGTCACCCTCGAGGATGGCACCGGTCTCGTTCACACCGCCCCCGGCCACGGAGCAGAGGACTATCACACCGGCATCCGCGAGAAACTCGAAATCTACTGCCCGGTGAAGGCGGACGGCACCTATGACCAAACCGTCCCCGACTGGCTGGCTGGCCTGTCAATCTGGAAGGCCAACGGCGAGATCATCGCGCATCTGAGCAAGAGCGGCCATCTCTTTCACAACCACAGGTTCACCCACTCCTATCCGCACGACTGGCGCGGCAAAACGCCCACCATCTTCCGCGCGACAGAACAGTGGTTCATCAGCGTCGACAAAGCGACGAAACGCGATGGGAAGAGTCTGCGCGCACTTTCTCTCGATGCGGCAAGCCGCCAGGTGAAATTCGTTCCCGAGTGGGGCCGCAACCGCATGCGCGGCATGCTCGAAAGCAGGCCCGACTGGTGCATCTCCCGCCAGCGCGCCTGGGGTCTGCCCATCCCCGCCTTCCAACTTCCCGACGGCTCCGTCCTGCTCACCGAGGCGCTGGTGCACGCGGTGGCCGCTGTCGTTCACGACAAGGGCTCTGATATCTGGTTTACCAGCTCAGTCGCGGACATCCTCAGAGATTACGATGTCTCCAGCGATCCCGCCGCGCCCGCCGCTGCGAAGCAGTCGAAGGACTTCGCCGGCTGGAAGAAGATGTCTGACATCTTCGACGTCTGGTTCGAGTCAGGCTCCACATGGAACGCCGTCCTGCGCGGCCGCAAACAGGGCTACCCCGCCCAGTTGTACCTCGAGGGCTCCGACCAGCACCGCGGCTGGTTCCAGGCGTCGCTTCTCGTCTCCCTCGGCGCGCTTGGGAAGTCTCCCTTCGAAGCCCTCCTCACCCACGGCTTCATGGTGGACAAGGACGGCAAGAAAATGAGCAAGTCCCTGGGCAACACGCTCGAAGTCGAGGACCTGCTCAAAGAGTACGGCGCCGATGTCTGCCGCTGGTGGATCGCCAGCCTCAACTACGAGAACGACATCAAGGCCGACAAGAGTTACTTCGACGTCGCCGGCGAGAGTTACCGCAAGGTGCGCAACACCCTGCGCTTCCTCCTCTCCAACCTGTTCGACTTCGCGCCCGCGCGCGACGGCATCGCGTTGGAAAAGTTCGCTCCCACCAGCCTCGACGCCTGGGCTCTTTCCGAGTTCGACGCTCTGTCGCAGCGCGTCCGTTCTGCCTTTGAAGCCTACGACTTCAAGACCGCGCACGGCGCGCTCTACGACTTCTGCAATGAAACGCTCAGCGCCGTCTACTGCGCCGCAGTGAAGGACCGCCTCTACTGCGACAAGCCCGACAGCCCGCGGCGCCGGCGCACCCAGTCCGCCATGTGGCATATTTGCGACGGCCTGTGCCGCCTGCTCGCCCCGATGCTCCCCCACACCGCCGATGAATGCTGGCGCGCACTCTGGGAGTCCGCCGACCCCGACAAGGCCACGACCGGCAGCGTCCACCTGCTCACGTTCGCCCCGGGCTCCGGCGTGCAGGCCGATTCGCACTGGCCCGCCGTCATGCGCCAGCGCGATGCGGCCCTGCAGATTCTTGAGAAAGCCCGCGCCGCCGGCACGCTGGACAATCCTCTCGACGCCGAAGTCTGCGTTCCCGACGGCGAAGGCCTTCTGCGCGATTTCTCGGCGCGCCACCGCTCCGCGACCGGCGAAGACTTGTCCCACGACTTTGGCGATCTGCTCGGCGTCAGCAGGGTCACGTTCCAGCCCACCGGCGAAGGCTGCGTGCGCGACCTGCGTGATCAGCCGCGCTGCGAACGCTCCTGGCGGCGCGACACCACCGTCAAACAGCGGGCCGGCGGCCACTTCCTCTCCGAACGCGATGCCATCGCAGTCGGATCGGTCTAGGTTGGATGCGATCCGAGCACGAGGCCCGGTCATCTCGTCAGCCCCTGAACCCCGAAATGTCGGAGTTGGTGAATCGATTTGGACGAATTGGACGAAATCGAGTCCGAATGGAGGCACTTCATGTCGCTGCGCGCAAGTTCCGTTCGGAATACGGTTGGGCTGTTCTCCCTGCTTCCCCTTGTGATGGGGTTGAACAGTTGCGCCTCCACCGATGAACAGGCCGCCGCACCCGCACCCGTAGCCGAGGATGCTCAACCTGAGTCCGCAGATGCGCCGCCAGCCCTCGACTCCGTATGGACCGTGAAGCGAGTCGGCGGCGACATGTCGTTGGTCGCAGAACAGTCCGGTGACACTTGGACCGTCGCGGGGCTCCCGTGCGCAATCACGACCGCGCTGCCCGCTGGATATCCGGCGCCCACTCCGCCCGGCGTCATTGAGATCAAGCGCTATCCCACGGTTCGCCGTGCCCAAGTGACTGGCGGCAGCAGCCCTGACATCGGAATGTACCTGGGCTTCTGGCCGCTGTTCCGCCACATCGAACGCAATGAAATCGACATGACATCTCCCGTGGAACTCAACTACCACGGCTACACGATTCAAAATCAGGACGAAGGCGCGGCCTCTGCGCCCGAACAGTGGACGATGTCATTCCTCTATCGCACCCCCGACCTCCATCCCGTCGGCTCGGAGGGCGCCGTGACCATTGTCGACGCCGCGCCCACGACTGTGATCTCGCTGGGAGTGATCGGCCCGTACCGCATGGAGACGGTCCGCGCCGCCGTCAGTCGGCTCACGACCTTCCTGGCGACCCAGCCTGATTGGGAAATCGATGGCGATGTCCGGGCGCTTTACTACAACGGCCCGGAAATGCCCGAGAACCTGAAGTGGGCCGAGGTTCAGGTCCCCGTACGCTCCGTGTCGGCGGCGCCTCAGTCTGCGGATCGTTGACCGGGGTCGGCCGCGCACCTCCCTTAAGGGACGCGGCCAGTCGCCGTTCGACGGACATCGAACATTCAGAACCGCCCGCGCTCCAGGTTCCGCTTGAGCCGCAGCGAGTTTCCGATCACAGAGACGTCCGAGAGCGCCATGGCCGCCGCCGCGATCATCGGTCCGTAGTTTCCCAGAAGCCCCAGCGCAGCCGCCGGAATCGCCGCCACGTTGTACATGAACGACATGGTCAGGTTCTGCTTGATCGTCCGCAGCGTGGCGCGCGACAACTCGATGCTCTCCGGAATCGCGCTCAGCCGCTGGGCGGGGATCACGATGTCCGCCGATTCAATGGCGATATTCGCGCCCGTTCCGATCGCAATGCCCAATCCGCCCTGCGCGCCCGCCTCAGCCAGCGCTGCCGCATCGTTTATCCCGTCTCCCACCATGGCGGGAATGAGTCCCTCGCCGGCCAGCGCCCGCACTTGGTCGCGCTTGTTCGCGGGCGTCACCTCCGCCCGCACATCACGGACGTCGATCCCCACCTGCTGGGCGATGCGCTGCGCGGGCCCTTCCCGATCGCCCGTCAGCAGCAGCACGCGCACGCCGTCGCGCTGCAGGTGCGCCACAACTTCCGCCGCCTCCGGACGCAGTTCATCCTCGAAAGTGATCAGGCCGATCGCCACGCCGCGCTGCCCATCCTCACGCAGCAGCACGCTCGCGGTCGCCGCCGCTGCCTGCGCATCCGCCGGAACCGAAACACCGTCCCGCTCCGCCGCCGCCAGCGCGATGAGCCCGTAACGCACCCCGTCAATCTCGCCGCGCACACCTCGCCCCGCTTCCTCAACCACGTTCACGGCAGTTGCCGCGGGGACCGCCCGTTCGGCGGCCCTCGAAACGACCGCCTGCGAGAGCGGATGCTTCGATGCGCTCGCCAGTCCGGCCGCCAGCCGCAGGGCCTCTGGCTCGTCGATGTCAGCCAGCGCGCGGACCCCGGTGACGGTGGGCCGGCCCAGCGTGAGTGTGCCCGTCTTGTCCAGCGCGATCGCCTTCACCTTTGCCGCCCGCTCCAGCGCTGCCGCCGACTTGATGAGGATTCCGCGCCGGCTCGCCGCTCCCGAGCCGACCATGATCGCCGTCGGTGTCGCCAATCCCAGCGCACACGGGCACGAGATCACCAGCACCGTCGTCGCATTGATGAGCGCGGTCGCCCACGTTTCCCAGGTGTTGCCCGACCCTGCGACCATCCCATACGCGAGCCATCCTGCCAGCGTCAGTACCGCGATTCCGATCACCGCCGGCACAAACACGGCGCACACCCGGTCCGCCAGGCGCGCAATTTCCGCCTTCGTGGATTGCGCGCTCCGCACCATGTCCGCGATGCGGGCGATGGTCGTATTGCGCCCGTCCGAGGTTGCGCGAATCACCAGCCGCCCCGTCGTGTTGAGCGCTCCCGCTGTGACGCTCGCCCCCACGCCGCGCTCCACTGGCAGCGGTTCGCCCGTCACGATTGACTCATCCAGCGCGCTTGCGCCGGCGACGACCTCGCCCTCCACCGCGATTCGATCCCCCGGCCGCACCAGCAGCAGATCGCCCGGCCGCGCGTCTGCCGAGGCAATCTGTGTACCCGTGTTGTCCGCCGCAGATGCCAGCAAGGTGACTTCATCAGGCTGCAGCGCGAGCAGATCGCGCAGCGCCGAACTCGCCGCTGACATCGTTCGCGCTTCCAGCCAGTGCCCCAGGCTGATGAGCGCAAGCAGGCCCGCTGCCGCCTCCCAGTACACCACCGCCGGCGCGTCGTACCCCAGTTTGTCGGCTGTGAACACGACGGCCGAGTACACCCACGCGACCGTGGAGCCCAGCGCGATGAGCGTGTCCATGTTGGTTCCCCCGCCGCGCGCCGCTTTCCAAGCGGATCGGTAGAACCCCGCGCCCACCAGCGCCTGCGCCGCCGTCGCCAGCGCCGCCGACAGCCACATGATCCCTTCATGCACCGCATGCGGATACTCAATCAGTCCCAGATCCATCGGCATGTGCAGAATCGCCAGCGGCAGCCAGCACGCCAAGCCGATCATCGTCCGGCGTTTCCACGCCGCCGTTTCATGAAGTTGCCGTGCCTCCAGTTCACTGCGCTGCTCTGCGACGCTCCGACGTTTGGTCACCTGCGCCGCTGAAAATCCCCGCTCCTCCACCGCCGTCACCAGCGCAGGAACGTCAAGATTCTGCCCCTTCACCCGGGCTGATCCCGTCGTCAGATTGACCTCGGCCCGCTCCACTCCCGGCACGGTCCGCAGCGCGGACTCCACCCGCCCCACACACGCAGCACAGTGCATGCCCGAGACGGACAACTCCAGGAGGTCGGTTCCCGCTTTTGATCCGCCCGGTTCCTGCCCCCGATCCTCAGTTGCCGAGACAGTGCTCATGCACGATCCTACGGAGCCAACCCCGAGACCTGTTCGAGCAGCACCGCCGTTTCTTCAAGGCCCTGCCGCGAACCGACCATTTCGGCCAGGGCGGCACATCGCTCATTCAGCCCGGAAATGTGGAACATCTCATCCAGTCGCTGCGCGGTCGCCCTGCCGTTCGTCGTCCGCTTGACCATCCCCAGCCCCACCCCGAGTCGTTCGATCCTGTCCGCATTGTCAAACTGATCATGCGCCATCGGTTTGATGAGCTGCGGAATGCCCGCTGCCAGCGCCTGCGACATTGTGCCGATTCCGCCATGATGCACCAGCGCAGCGCACCTGGGCAGCAACTGCGAAAATGGCGCATACGCGAAATGCCGCACCGACTCGGGAAGGTCTGCCGGTAACTGCTCGGGATACCGCGTCAGCAGCAATCCGCGCCGCCCCAGCGCTGCGCACGCTTCCGCGCCGGCGCGCAGCCAGTCATGCCCGTGGATCATCGCGCTGCCGGGCGTGAAGACAATCGGTTTCTCACCCGCCGCCAGGAACTCCTCAAGCGCCGGCTCGATGGGCGTCACACCCTGCTCATCCCACAAGGGAAAATCGGTGAGCCGGATCTGTGTCGGCCAGTCCGGCTGCGGCGCTGCAAACCACTCCGGAAACATCCCCACCGTCAGCAACGGACTGTGCCACCAATCCTCGATCATGTGTCGCATCGGCGTCAGGCCGAAGCGCGCCCGAAAACGATTGACCGGCCCCGCGAATATGCGGTCGAGAATCAGCGCATCCGCCAGCCAGAAGGTCGCGCGTTTCAGAAACGCCGGCATCCAGTTGATGTTGAGGTGGCCCAGCAGCGGCGTCTCGTGCACGCTGCGGATCAGCGAGGGCTGCAGATGAATCGTCGCCATCGGCACGCCCATCGTTTCGTGCGCGATCCGCGCGCTGAACGCCAGACTCCCTGCCGCAACCATGGTCTTTCCGGGTACCACCTCCCGCTCCAGCGCGGCGTACCCGCGCTCGATGAGCAGAGCACACATGTCCGCCACAACCTTCCCCGCCTTCGTCTTGTGCCACAGGTCGGGGTTCGCCACCGCCGATTCGTACTCCTCCTTCGTCCCCACCTCCACAAACCGCAGCCCCGCCCGCTCGACCAGCGGCCGAAAGTACCCATTCGTGTGAATGGACACATCATGCCCGCGCCTCTTCAGCACGAGCCCGAGCCCCACAAACGGATGCACATCCCCGTATGAACCAGCCGGACAGAGGATCATCTTCGCCATGGCGGCGATGGTATCGGCGAGTGCATGTCGAATGAAAAAGCCCCGCGCCGTGAAGCGCAGGGCTCGTCATTGTCGCCTCAATCAATTCGTGGGGGCGCCTTTTACGCCTTGGCAATCCACCTGAGCAGGGTGCCGAAGGTCGGCGGCTTGCCGTACATCATGATGCCGATGCGGAAGATCTTGGCCGTTGCCCACAGGAACACGAGCACAGCCAGGAAGCCGATGATCATCGTCCCCGCGATCTGCCAGGGCGGAATCTGCGCATTACCGCCGATCCGCAGGGCCATGACGAACGGCGTAATCGGAGGAATGAATGACGCCACCGTCGAGATCATGCTGTTCGGGTTACGCACGATCGGCAGCCACGCCAGCATCGGCAGCATCACCACCATCATCACCGGTCCCATGAGTGACTGCGCCTCGCGCATGTCGTTCACGGCCGAGCCCACCGACGCCATCATGCAGGCCACGAAGAAGAACGCCATCAGGAAATACGGAATCACGATGATGAACTTCGACGGCACAATGAGATCACCGAAACCCGTCTTTTGCAGCCCCGTCACCGCCAGCACCGCGTAAATCGCCAGCATCGTCAGCGCCACCGCCCCCTGGCCCAGAATCTTGCCTGTCATGAGTTGCATCGGCGATGTCGCGCTCAGCAGCACCTCGATGATCTTGCTGGACTTTTCCTCGATCGTCGTCGTGAGCAGGTACTGCCCGCCCGTGAAGGTGCTGATCCACAGCAGGATCATGAATCCGAACGGCACGAACATGTCCGCCAGCTCGTTCGACGCCTGCTCGCCCGTTTCTGTCACATTTCGGGTCGAGATGGACGGTGGCAGCGTGTTCAGTCGTGTGAGACTCGGATCCAGGCTCAGCGACTCCAGCCGCGCATTCACGACCGACTCTGAGAGCGCAACCTGAATCCGGTCCTTGTTGTTCGCGTGCATCTGGTCCGGCGTGAACAGCACGATCTGATCCCGCGTCCCGCTCTGCAGCGCTGTCGGGCTGAGCGTGACCAGCGCCGTCAACTCCCCATTGCGCACCTGCGACTTCAGGTCGCTCAGGAACGCCTCCCGCTGTTCTTTCGTCGTCGCCTCCGCGGGATACGTCTTGGCCACAATGCTCACTTCCGGGATCGGCTGCTTGATGAAATCATCCAGAAAGCGCGCCCCCAGGGCCATCGCGATGTCTTCTTTGCTCTGGGGCGGTGCCGAGTCTTGCTCCCCTCCTGACTTCTTCTTCTCCTCCGCCTTCTTCTGGTACTCCTTGAACTGGTCCATCTGCTTCTGAAGCGTCGCGGGGTCAAACTGCATCCGCAGCGCATCGGGCAGGATCGCTCCCGGCGTCTCGTCGATCACCGCGATCTGCCCTTTCAGTTGCGGCGTCTCGTCCTTGAACAGCATCGGGATCGCGATCGCCAGGCCCCAAATGATGAGTGGGAATATCACCGCGCTGAAGATGAACGCTTTGGTCAGTACGGTCGACCGATACTCCCGCCCCGCTACCAACAGTGTCTTGTTTTTCATGACATCACCTCCACCGCTCCCGTATCACTGATCCGCACGCCTTCCACCAGTCGCACAAACACATCATCCAGGCTCGGCTGTTTCAATTCCACTTTCCGCAAGGCCGATGCGTCGAGCATCTGCCGCATGAGCGTGTGCGGGTCCGCATCATTCTTGAGATGCACTTCATACTCGTCCCGCCGCTTCTCGACCCTGCTGACCCCTGGAAAAGTCCGCGGGTCAAAGCCGTTGTTCTCGCCTGCCTTCACCACGATCGTCCTCGGGTCAAACTTACGCCTGATTCCCTCCAGCGAGTCGTCCAGCACCTTCACACCTTTGTGAATCATGAAGATCCGGTCGCATAACTGCTCCGCCTGGAACAGCACGTGCGTCGAAAAGATGATCGTCTTGCCCTCCTTGTGCAGGTCGTCAATCACCTGACGCATCACCTTCGCATTCACCGGATCCAGCCCCGAGAATGGCTCATCCAGGATGATGAGGTCCGGATTGTGAATGATCGCCGCGATCACCTGCACCTTCTGCTGCATGCCTTTCGACAGTTCTTCGCATTTCTTCTTGCCCACCCCGGGCAACTCGATCCGCTCCAGCCAGTTCTCTGCCAGTTTTCGCGCCGCCGCCGAGTCCACCCCCTTCAGCCGCGCCATGAACTCCAGAAATTCGTTCACCCGCATCTTGCGATACACGCCGCGCTCTTCCGGCAAGTACCCGATCTGGTCCTTGCTCTCCAGCGCCGATGCCTTGCCCAGCACCCGGATGTTTCCCGAGTCCGGAAAGTAGATCGACATGATCATGCGGATCGTCGTCGACTTCCCCGCCCCGTTGGGCCCGAGGAATCCGCACACTCCTCCCGTCGGAATGTCCAGATTCAACCCATCAACCGCCGTCAACGAACCGAAAGTTTTTGTCACGTTTTCAATCGTAATTGCAGATTCTGACACGCTGTTCTCTCGCTTATGCAGATTGCCCGGATTCACAGGCCCGCGTGCTTTCCTCAGCCACAGCAGCCGGGAAAACGCGTTGCATCATACCTTCTACCGCCTGCGCCTTTCCGGGATGAGCCGTGCCGGTCATGGCAGGTGCGACTCAGCAAGGTTGCGCAACTCACTCAATGGAAGACTTTCGAGTCCTCCCTGGGTGTCCCCCTTCGAGTTGACTTTTTCCGCAATAAAGTTAGCATTTTGGTTGTAGCCGAAGGTCTGTTCACTGCTGTTGGTGATTCATGCCCGGCTCATGACATATCAGGTTCGACTTGGACCCGCTGAGGAGTCTTGCAGTGCCCGATGACGAAGACTGGAAGCGGCTCACCCCCAGATCGCCCCGCCTGCTCTTATGGCTCGCGAGCGTCCCGGCGTGAGCCGGGGCGGCTTGTGAAATCTCGTGACCCTTCGGGTTCCGAGTTCTTCTCCCGCCTTCATGTTTGTGTTTGTTCCCCGCTGCGGTGGATCGTGTGTCGATCCTCTCGCAGGTTGTGGGAAGTGTAATTGACAAGACGCCCCTTTCGGGACGCACCAAGACCGCCCAAGATCGGGCGCTCCGGACGATTGGCCGATCCAATCAGATGACCCTGCTGACTTAACGCGTGACGCCATGACTACCGCCGTAGCCAATACCGACCTCAAGTTCGTTCGCAACATCGGAATCTGCGCCCATATCGACGCAGGCAAAACCACCGTCACCGAACGCGTCCTCTACTACACCGGCAAAACCTACAAAATGGGTGAGGTCCATGAAGGCACCGCCACCATGGACTTCCTCGTCGAGGAACAGGAACGCGGCATCACCATTCAATCCGCCGCTACCACCTGCCCCTGGGAGTTCGAGGGTCACGAATACAAGATCAATCTGATCGACACCCCCGGCCACGTGGACTTCACCATCGAGGTGGAACGCTCCCTCCGTGTTCTCGACGGCGCTGTCGCCGTCTTCGATGGAAAGGAAGGCGTCGAGGCTCAGTCCGAAACCGTTTGGCGTCAGGCTGACCGCTACCGCGTTCCGCGCCTCTGCTTCATCAACAAGATGGACAAGCTCGGCGCTGACTTCGAGTTCTCCTTCAATTCCATCAAGGAACGCCTCGGCGCCAACGCCATCGCCGTCCAGTACCCCATCGGCCAGTCCAACACCTTCAAGGGCATCATCGACCTCATCACCATGAAGGCCTACTTCTTCGACTCCTCCGAACTCGGCGCTGTCTGGGAAGAGCGCGAAGTCCCCGCCGAACTCAAGGAAACCGCCGACCTCTGGCGCCAGACGATGATCGAAAAGGCCTGCGAGCTCGATGACCACCTCACCGAGAAGTTCCTCAACGATGAAGCCCCCAGCGTGGCCGAAATTCGCGCTGCCCTCCGCAAGGGCACCGTCGAACGCAAGTGCTATCCGGTGTTCCTGGGGTCCGCCCTCAAGTACGTCGGCATTCAGCGCCTCCTCGACGGCGTCACCATGTTCCTGCCCAGCCCCCTCGAAGTCGGCGAGGTCCAGGGCACCGACCCGCGCGACAAGAACTCGGCGATGACTCGCCCTGCCGATCCCAAGGCTCCCTTCTCCGCCCTGGTGTTCAAGGTCGTCGCCGATACCCACGGCGACCTCACCTACATGCGCGTCTACTCGGGCACCCTCGAGCGCGGCACCCGCGTGCTCAACCCCGGCAACGGCAAGAAGGAGAACGTCGCGCGCATCTTCGAAATGCACGCCAAGGACCGCATTCCCCTCGACTCCACCTCCGCCGGCAACATCGTCGCGGTCGTGGGCATCAAGGACTCCATCACCGGCGAAACCCTCTGCGACGTCGACAATCCCATCCTCCTCGAGCGCATGGACTTCCCCGAGCCCGTGATTTCGCTCTCCATCGAGCCCAAGACTACGGATGACAAGCGCAAGCTGTCCGAGGCCTTGGTCACCATCCGTCGCGAGGACCCCTCCTTCCGTTCGCACTTCGATGAGGAGACCGGCCAGACCATCATCGAAGGCATGGGCGAACTCCACCTTGAAATCATCAAGAACAAACTCGTCCGCGATATGAAGGTCAACGTCGAGGTCGGCAAGCCCCGCGTCACCTATCGCGAGACCATCAGCGGCGCTGCCGAGAATGTGCGCGGCAAGTTCGTCAAGCAGACCGGCGGTCGTGGTCAGTTCGGCGACTGCACCATCAGCGTCGAGCCCTGCACCAAGGAGCAGGCCGAAGCCCTCGAGCTCGATTTCGAGAATGGCGTGTGCTTCGACAACCAGATCTCACAGGGGCGCATCCCCCGCGAGTACATTCCCTCCGTCGAGTACGGCGCACGCCAGGCCGCCCTCACGGGTGTGCTCGGCGGGTACCAGCTCATCAATGTCAAGGTCACGCTCAACGACGGCTCGTACCACCCGGTCGACTCGTCGCAGGTCGCCTTCGAACAGGCAGGCGCCCTGGCCATGCGCGAAGCCTGCACCAAGGCCGGCCTCTGCCTCCTTGAGCCCATCATGAAACTCACCGTCACGACCCCCGAGGACTACCTTGGCTCTGTGACCGGTGACCTCTCCAGCCGCCGCGGGCACATTGTGAACATGGAACAGCGCGCCAACACCCGCATCCTCACCGCGGAAGTTCCCCTCTCTGAACTCTTCGGCTACGTCACCAGCCTCCGCGGTCTTTCACAGGGTCGCGCCAGCGCGACCATGGAGCCCCTGACCTATCGCAGAATGCCCGACAGCCTCATGAAAGAAGTGCTGACGGAAGCATGAGGTCGTTTTGTTTGCAAGACTCTGAAAGGCCTGCGGTTGCGCAACCGCAGGCCTTTTTCGTTGCGGTGCTTTCCGCTCCTAACATGCGGAATTGGCCGCTTTGCTGCCTATCTTCTTGCTTTGTGTTTCGCTCGCTGGGGGCGAAGCGCCACCCACTCGCCGCTCGCCGCACACAAGAGCCGGCCATTGACACACAGGGAGTCCACCATGTTTGGCAGTTCTTCGCGCTTTAAGTCGCTTCGTACCCAAGCCACGCTCCGCGCTCCTGGCAGGCCCGTGATCCAGCCGCTTGAAGGCCGCAAACTTTTCGATTCGGCCCACCCCGTCATCCCCCAGGGAATGCAGGTCGTCACCGTCGGAAACCTGACGACATGGTCGCGCACGGATTCGGATGGCGATGGGGTGCTCGACCCCGCCGACACCATCACCGCCCTCTTTACTGATGTCGACGGTGATGAGGTCACCTTCAAACTCGATGGCGCGGCCGGCTCCATCGCCTGGACCACCAACATCGATGGGTCAATCGATACCTTGTACGTGAACACGACTGACCCGTCCAAGGGCACGTTCACAGTTTCGATCGCTTCCGGCGCACCCGGCGATGGGCGCGTTGCGGTCGGCCAGTTGTACCGTGACGATGCCGGCAATGACGTCGATGTGATCGTCTCCAAGATCAACGCCGGCCTGCTCGATTTCAATGGCGCCGGCGCCTTCCTTGACAGCGTGAGCAGTGCGACCTTCGGCGACTTTACCGGCTCCTCCGGCGTGACCGGCTCCGTTTCCAAAATCGTCGTTCGCGACGTGAACACCTCCGGCGGTTTCAGCCTCGCCAATACCACCGATCGGTTCGACGCTGCAAGCATCGCCCTGGCCACCATCACCGCCGATGATCTCCGCACCCTCGATGTCAATGGCGATGCCGTCGTCGACCTCGTCCTGGGCACCAACGCCGGCACCCATACCGTCTCCAAGATCGACATCGCCGGCAACGCCGCCGGCGCATGGAGCGCGGTCGGCGCTGTCCTCGTGAACAGCGTCAAGATCGGCGGCAATGCCAGTCTCGAACTCACCGGCGTAGGCCCCAACCCCATGGACCTCAAGAACGTCCAGATCAAGGGGGTGGGCCTCTCCGTCCTCGATTTCGACGTGAACCAGATCGACAAGTTCGATCTGTTCGGCGATGCGATCTTCATCAGCGGTTCGAGCATCGCCGCCGATGCCCCCAACTTCCGTGTGCGCGGCGACTTCGATGGTGACCTCACTGTCGCCGGCGACACCGGCAAGTTCCGCATCGACGGCGTAGCGGCCGACACCGCCACCTTCACGCTCAACACGCCCGATGTCAGCGTCTACGGCCTCATGAAGGGCACTTGGACTCTGCTCGACCCCACCAAGATGGAAGCCCGCGCCGGCATGGATGACATCTCCGTCATCCTCACCGGCACCACCTCCGGCAAGATCCGCGTCCGCGGCGACTTCGACAACGGCGTGCTCATCCTCGGCGCCGCCAACGTCGCCGAGCTCCGCATCGACGGCGACTTCTCCGTGGGAGCGTCGGTGCTCTCCACCGGCGCGGTGACTTCGCTGCGCGCCGGCGACTTCACCGGCTCCGCCATCGTCGGGTCCTCCAACTCCTTCAAGGTCGACGACATCTTCAACGGAACCCTTGAAGCGTCGGGACTTGTGAACACCGTCAGCGTCAAGAACAGCGCGAGCGGCAGCCTCGTCGCCCTGGGCGGCTTTGGCAACATGACCTTCGGCTCCATCTCCAACCTCCTGATTTCAGCGGGGTTCGATGAGGCGAGCGATCCGGCCCCCACCGCGCTGGGAGACTTTGAAAACCAGGCGGCGACGATCACCAAGATCACCGTGAAGCAGACGACGACGCTTCTGGATCTCTTTGCCCCGACCATCGGGTCTTTTGACCTGAAAACGCTCACGGTGGATGGAATCACGCCCACAACCATCATTTCTTCACTGGTGAGCACGGCGAAATTCACGGTGGGCGCGACGAAGTACACGTTCAATTCGGGCAGTTTGTTTACCAGCGATCCCAACCTTCCCGGGCTGACGCTGACCGAACTTTGATCTCGCTTTGCCAGGTTTCCTGAGAAACGCACAACGCCTGCCGAGTTTCGGCGGGCGTTGTTCACTTTTGCAGCCGGTAAACAGCCTGGCCGGGGGTGCCCACCTTGTGCGCATTTTGGCCAATAGTGGTCAAAACCTAGCGCGAGTTTTTCGGCCTTTTCCGCGATTTTCCCGGGTTTTCCCCGGTTTTCGCGCGCCGCGCAGAGTGGCACGGACCTTGCATGGAACGGGTGCACTCGGACCTGTTTTCCATCTTCCGTACCCCCTGGAAAGGGAGCCTTCCATGACGCACGTTCCTTCCAACAAGCCCAGCCGCTCGACCTCTTCCCACCCCTTCGTTCGCGCGCGGGCGCACCAGCAGGGCGGCGCGCTCAAGCGGCCGGACTTTGAGCCGCTCGAGGGACGCAGGCTGCGGACGGTGACGCCGATGGGCCTCGAAGAACAACTGGCCGGCGCGCTGATGGGTTCGCTCAACGCCGGTGACGATGGGGCATTTGATCCTGCTGAAGGCGGCAACGACGACGGCACGAACGACCAAGGCGGGGGAAATGATGATGACTCCTCAGGCGATGACTCGGGCAACGACGGTGGAGGCGATGACGGCTCAGATGACCAGGGCGGAGGGAACGATGATGACTCCTCCGATGATGACTCGGGCAACGACGGTGGAGGCGATGACGGCACCGATGACCAGGGCGGAGGAAATGATGATGACTCCTCCGATGATGATTCGGGCAACGATGGCGGGGGCGATGACGGCACGGATGACCAGGGCGGCGGAAATGATGATGATGAACCCGGGGACGATCACGGAAACGACTCGGGCAACGATGGCGGGGGCGATGACGGCACGGATGACCAGGGCGGGGACAACGATGATGACGGCCCCGGCGATGACCACGGGAATCACATTGAGTTCTACCGGGACTCGAACGATGACGGCCAGTGGGATGACTCGGACGACCTGCTCACCTCGGATGATGATTTCTCCGACGGCTGGGATTTCAGCGCGGAACTGGACGATTCGTGGGGTGTGAAGAATGAGCGTTTCTTCGCGGTATTCCGGGACGATGCGGGCGCCGCGACGATGGTGCTCTCCTCCTACGAGGGCGCGAAGCACAGCACGAAGTCGGATGCGGTGACTTTCACCGATGCGGATGGGGATGTGGCGACCTTTAAGCTCACCGGCACCACCGGGGACATCTGGTACACCACCAATCCGGATGGAACGCTGGCGACGCTGTATGTCGTCAACGACCAGGCGGGCAAAGGCACGCTGTCGGCGACGGTGAAGAAGTCGGCTGCGGGCGATGGACGGCTGACGATCGGTTCGCTGCGCAGCCTGGCGGGCGGACTGGATGGGGCGGTCAGCGCGCAGACCATCAATTTCCAGAGCATCGATTTCAACGGCGGCGGCGCATGGCTCACGCAGGTGAGCAAGGCGACCTTTGGCGCGCTTTCCGGCTCGGCGGATGTGGATGGAGAGGTGGAGAACCTCACCCTCGAGCGTATCGAGACGGATGCAGCGCTCGAGATTAGCGGGCTGGAGAAGATGCGCCTCAAGGGCGATTTCCTGGCGGGCCTCTTCATCGTCACCGGCGATGCGCAGGAGATCCGCATCGATGGATCGGCGGCGGAGGGGGCGAGCGTGAATGTCGCGGGCGCACTCAAGACGGCGCGCTTCGGATCGCTGGCGGGCGTGCTCACCGTGGGCAGCGCGCAGAGCATCACCATCGATGGAGATTTCACCGGCACACTGCATGCGACGAGCGCGGGATTCGGAAAGGTAAACATCAAGGGCGCGGCGGCGGATGCCTCGATCACCGCGCTGGGGGACATCGAGACGCTGCTGGCCCAATCCATGAGCGATGTGGCGGTGCGGCTGGGCCTGCGCAGCGCGACGGCACAGCCCCTGAGCCTGTCGGAGTTTGACAACACGGAAGCGCGCCTGGGCAAGATGACGGTAAAGGACAGCGCAGCGCGGATCACGCTCTACACACCCACGGCGGGGACGCTGGACCTTGGCGACCTTGACCTGTCGGGCAGCGCGAGCACGATCGCGGCGGGCGCGATTGACGACGTGCGCTTCGCGACCGGCAGCGATGACTACCGCTTTGACAAGGGATCGATGTTTGCTGAGGACCCCGGCCTGGAAAATCTCTTCCTGCAATTGCTGGCATGAGCAGAGCGCAGAGGCGGAGTCTTAGAACGTCCACTCCACACTGTGGCTGATTTCGCAGGTGTCGGTGTCGTAGGCCTGAGTGCAGACCTGTTGGCCTACTCCACCGTCGTGAGCATGAGTTGACTGATCGCGCAGCCTGAGGGGGCGACTGCTTGAAGCAGTATGGTCTTGCCCTGCGCAGCGCTGGGGACGAAGCGTTGCAGAGTCGCCACGCCTTGGGCGTTGGCGATGACGGTGCCGATGAGGGTGGGTGAATCCAGTTGCAGGGCGTTCTCCTGCAGATCGCAGCCGGGAATCGCCTCCCCGCCTCCATTGGAAGACCAGAGGAATGTGATCCGCGCGCCGGGCGTCGCGCCGTTGACCCGCAATGCGTTATTCGCACCCGCCACTAAGGCCCCGCCGTGCCCGATGGCTCTGAGGGTCATGGAGGGGTAGACGGGGGAGAGGAGGTGGCTCTCACGCGGCAAGTACACACCCGGCACATCCGACTTGACGACAATTTGGCCAGCATCGTTGATGTCATTGGCCCAATACATCCATCTGCCGGTCTGGGGCGGAATTAGTTCCTTGAGATCGGTCATTCCGGTGGTTTCATTCCAATAGAAGGCGATCTGAAATGCAGTCGGTGAGTCGTCGGTTAGCAGTGATCCGACGACCTCGCCGAGATTATTGATGGATGAGGCGCCACTGGAGTACCCGAGACTGGAGCGGTGAATATCCCGCATACCTGTGTTCTCGTCCCAAATGAACGCGTGCCTGCCCTGCGCAAACACGAACTGATAGTGGCCTACCACTTCATTGAATTCGTTTATCCCATAGGCAATTCCATCAAACGCGGTTGCCAGTGGACGCAATTCATAGACGGAGTCGCCATCTTCATCCGTCCAGAGTGCGGGCCAGCGCTCGACTTCGCTCCCGTCGCAATAGCCCACGATCGCAGCGAGTTCATTAATTGAATATGCATGCGAAATGAAATTGAAGCCCGGAAGCCGACTCATCACTCCATTTTTCCATACGAATGCTTGAGGTTCTCCTAAACTTCGATCTTCCGAGACTCCCACAACTGTCCCAGAGTTATTGATGTCATCGGCTTCCGCATCCCCTGAATTTCCCAGACTTCCCAGATCTATGACGGACCCATCCGGTTTCCAGAGGATCGCGGCGGTGTTCGGCGCAAAGGTGTACGAATAACCCGCGACCCATCCGAGATCGTTGATCTCCATGCCCCAACTCGTCCGGCTGTTGGAGCCGTACGATGGCAATTCCTCGATCGGACCGCTGGGCGGCTGCCAGGTAAAGGCATGGATGAACGTGAACTCCGCCTGTCCGCACACGACGCCTGCCTGGTTGATTCCGAACGCCTGCGCGTTGTCCGCGGGACTTTCAATCTTGAACATCGCATAGCGATAGTCCGGGTCAGCAGCGCGCGCAGAAACCGCGCCGACCCACAACGAGACCGTTGATGCTGCCAGCATGCTCGCGGTGCGGCGCAGAGCCGGTCGCATCGACCGATGACACGGACCTGTCTGCCCTCTGCGCTGCATGCCTTCTCACCTCCACGCGATCCTAGCGGCCGTGCGGAGGCCTATCCGCACCTGATTCCGCAGTTGCGATGTACAACATCTTGAAGATTCATCGCTTCCGCAGCGCTGCGCATCTCCTGCGCTGTCTGCTGAGGGCACATAACCGCCCTTCAACATCGTTGTGCGCCTGCGCACAACGACCGTGCGCCTCTTCAATGCTCTTGTGCGCCTGTTCAATGTTCCTGTGCGCCTCGCTGCGGTCGTTGTGGAACCCTTCACTCCTCCATCAGATCGATCCACCCCCCCCTAGATTCCCCCCTCGGCCCCCCCCTCGATCTCCCTCGATCCACCTCCTGTATCAACCCCCCCCTCTTCACCCGCCTGCGTTCTCCAGTTCCTGCCAGCGGGCGTAGAGGGCGGTGAGTCGCTCCTGCGCAGCGGCCAGGTCGCGGGCTGTCTGGGCCAGGGTGCGATGGTCGGCGACAACAGAAGGTTCGAGCATGCGAGTTTCCAGCGACCGCAGCAAGTCCTCGGTCTGTTCAATGGCCGGCTCGATGCCCGCCAGTTCCTGCTGCTGCTTTTAACGGAGCCGCTGCTTGCGCCCGGCAGGGGAGGACGGAGCGGGCGCGGGGGAGGAGGGGGGAGAGTACGCGGGGGAGGAGGCGGGGGGGGGAGTGG
>JBGASM010000015.1:0-17881 GCA_044229655.1 Phycisphaerales bacterium
GAGGGGGGGAAATTGTGAATCCGGGCGGGGCGTTGCGGATGGCAATCGAGGGTGGGGCCCCGGAATCGCCCGGGTTCTGCCAATAAATGTGCCATTGGGGCTTGATCTTGAGGAGGACACCCACAGTCAGAGGGGTACCGGGAGTGAATGCGGTGGCGCTGGGGATCAACTCAACGTCGACCAGTGTGGAGCCATCCGGAACCTGGGCCTGCACAGGAGCCGCACTCGCGAGAACAAAAAGGGCGGATACGGCCAGAGCCAGCTGTTGCATCAGAGCACTTGATCGCAAGAATTCGAAATTCACAGGGAACATGATGGGGAGCCAGCAGGGCTCGATGTGCGTTACCAGTCAACCCAAGGCCTGGCGCGGCGTGGTATGATACGGCCGGTCAGACACTTCTGGCAGTGAGGATTGGTTGGATGAGCATGTCGGATACGAGCGGAAATCGGCTGGTGTGCGGACTGCTTGCACTCTTTCTTGGACTGGCCGGCCTGGCGGGCTGCGAGAGCGAACCGCGCGTCGATGACAGCACTTTGGTGTTTGTCACGCGTGAAGAAGTGAACAAGCTGATGGAGAGCGAGAAACGGCCGGCCATGTTGGTGGATGCGCGGAGCCCATCGAAGTTCGTGGAAGGCCACATCGCCGGCGCGATCAATCTGCCGCTGACGGAGGCGGAGGCGAGGGACTCCAGATTGGCGGGAGTTCGGACGGTGATTGTGTATGCGGAGGGATATACCGATCCGCTGGCCATCGCGCTGTCAAAGAAAATGCTGCGCCTGCGGTATGAGGACGTGCGCACCTACCGCGAGGGATTGAAGGACTGGATTGCGGGGGGCGGCGCGACCGCACAGGGAGACGGGACCGGCGAGGCGGACGTGGCTGCGCGCAACGCGGCGCAGAGCGGCGAGAAGTAACTGGGAATGGTTATTCAGCGGGGCGAGGAGGACGCAGGCTCGGCGGGCGCTACTGCAGGCATTTCCTGATCGACTTTGGCGCGCATCTGGAGAGCCCGGCCGAGAATCGCAGCGGTGTCGGTGCTTACGGGCATGAGCCGGAAGTGCCACTGCGTGCGGGAGGGCAGGCGGGCGGGAGTGATCTCGGCAACGAGATCGAGGGGCGGGATGTCATAGATGGGAGCGCGAGTGTCGGCCTGAGTGATCAGGGTTTCATGACCGTCCTTCACCAGGCGAACGTCATACGTGCCGTGGAAGGTGAACGCGACGGTGCAGGGGGTGCGGCCGATTTCCTCATCATTGAGGTACAGCAGGGCGCCGGAGGGTTCCGACGTGACCGAGAGCGTGCGATCGACGCAGCCGGTGAGCGCGGCGACAGAGATGAGCGATCCAATGCACAGTTGAGCGGTCACACCCATAGGAACGCGGACATCATAAGCCGGCATCTGCGTGTTGATCCAATGGGCCCGGCCGACGAAGAACGAGCAGCGAGGCTGGGGCCCTCTCAGCGCCTGGGCAGGGCAGCGCCGAAGCGATCACCTGCGCCGGAGGACCCGGGAATGCTGCCGACATCCTGAGTCCAGAAGTCATCGCCTGAGTCGACCAACCCGCCGGATGAGCCGTACAGGACATTGACGGCGCCGGCATCGGCGGTGCTGCCGACATCCTCGTCAGGAACTCCACAGGCGAGATCCTCGAAACCATCACCATCGAAGTCCGCTGAGCAAAGCGCGAAGCCGAAGTGATCAGCGCTTTCGGGGTCATCGGCGATGCCGCTGCCGCTTTGGGACCAGAACTGGTCATTGGTGGCGGTGAGGCCGCTGGCGGTTGATCCATAGAGGACATTGACACCACCGGCGTCACCTGCGGAGCCGAGGTCCTCATTGGGAACGCCGATGGCCAGATCATCCGACGCATCGCCGTTGAAGTTCCCGCGCGCCAGAGCGTACCCGAAGTTGTCGCCGGCGCCGGCCGTGCCGTCGACGCTGGAAACATCCTGAGTCCAGGTCTGGTCATTGGCGGTCGACAGACCGGATGAGGAGCCGAGAAGAATGTTGACGGCCCCTGCATCCGCCAGCGAGCCAAGGTCCTCGTAGGGGACACCGACTGCGAGATCGAATTTTCCATCGCCGTTGAAGTCGCCGGCGGACAAGGAAAACGCGTATTGATCGCCGGTCTCGCTCGTGTCGTTGATGCTCGTCGTGTCCTGGGTGTAGAAGAGATCGCCGACGACGGTGAGCCCTGAGGAAGATCCGGGGAAGATCGCGAGCGCGCCGGCGTCTGCGATGCCGCCGTCATCTTCACCGGGAATTCCAACCGCGAGGTCGACAAAACCATCGTTGTTGAAATCTCCTGCGGCCAGCGCGAATCCAAATCGATCCGCGGCTTCGGAGGTATCGAGCACGCCGGGCGTATTCTGAGTGACCACCTGGTCGCCGGAGGTGGTGAGTCCTGAGGAGGAGCCGTAGATCACGTGGACGCTGCCGGCGTCGGCGGCGCTGTCGACATCCTTGCCGGGGATGCCGATGGCCAGGTCATCGAAGCCATCGTTATCGAAGTCCCCCACTGCCAGCGCGGTCGCTAAAGCATCGCCGGCTCGGGCGGTGTCTTCGATGGCGGAGGTGTCCTCGGAAATGAACTGGTCATTGGTGGCCGAGAGGCCAGAGGAGGAGCCGTAAAAGACGTGCACAGTGCCGACGCCGGTTTTGCCGCTGCCGAGGGATTCGCCGGGGATGCCAACGGCGAGGTCAGCGCGGCCATCGCCATTGAAGTCGCCGGACGCGAGGGCGGAGGCGAAGAGGTCCTGGGCTTCGCAGGAATCCAGAACGCCGGAGGAGTTCTGCGACCAGAGCGCGCTCCCAGTGGTCGACAGGCCTGAGGCCGTTCCGGGAAGTTCGATGAGCGCGCCGGCCGATGCCTTGCCGCCAGCGTCAACGGACTCGGAGGGAGCGCCGAGGGCGAGATCCGCGAAACCGTCATCATCGAAGTCGAGGTATTGCTGGGCGAGGGCCAAGCGACCCAGAAGGGGCAACGAGGCGAGTGTAAGAACGAGGACAGAAACATAGGTTCGGGAGGTCATGGGGCGACTCCTTAGGCAGCCCGCGCGACCAGGCGCAGCTGTGTCCACGAGGTTAGGGGCATTTGACGCAGGTGACGGGATGAGGGGGGCGGAGCCGAGCGTGAAAGGCGCTTGGAAAAGTGGTGCGGGCCTATGATGAGCGTTTCTTCGGAGGCGGCCGGAAGTGCGGGTTGCGCCGCTCGGCGGCGGCGATTCCAAAGGACAAAACAAAGATTCATTGCGAAAGGGTGTGACCATGCGTCGGGCAAAGATTTCGATCATCGGAGCGGGCAACGTGGGGGCGACGTGCGCCCACTGGGCAGCGGCGAAAGAACTGGGTGACATCGTGCTGGTGGACCGCGCGGAGGCGGTAGGAGTCGCCAAAGGCAAGGCGCTGGACCTCTCGTGCTGCGAGCCGATTGAGGGGTTTGACTCCAACATCATCGGCACGGCGGATTACAAGGACACGGAAGGTTCGGACGTGGTCATCATCACCGCCGGGCTGCCGCGCAAGCCGGGCATGAGCCGGGACGATCTCATCGGGACCAACGTGAAGATCGTGCGGAGCGTGGCCGAGCAGGTCGCCAAGGCGAGTCCCAACGCAGTGGTGATCGTGGTGAGTAACCCGCTCGATGCGATGGTGTACACGGCGTGGAAGGCGACAGGATTCCCGACCAACCGGATTGTCGGGCAGGCGGGCTGCCTGGACGTGGCACGGTACAAGACGTTCCTGGCCATGGAAATCGGATGCTCGGTGGAGGATGTGGCCGCGCTGCTGCTGGGCGGGCATGGCGATGACATGGTGCCGCTGCCGCGATTCACGAGCGTGCACGGAATTCCGGTTGATCAGTTGTTGCCGGCAGAGAAGATCGCGGCGTGCGTGCAGCGGGCGAAGGTGGGCGGGGGCGAGATCGTGCAACTCATGGGCACGAGCGCGTATTACGCACCGGCTTCGGGGACGATCCAGATGGCGGAGGCGATCATCCGCGACAAGAAGCGAATCCTGCCGTGCGCAGCATACTGCAAGAACGAGTACAGCGTGGGTGGGTATTTCGTGGGCGTGCCGTGCGTGCTGGGCAAGAACGGGGTGGAGCGGGTGATTGACCTGAAACTCAATGGCGAGGAGAGCAAGTTGATGGGAGAGTCCATCAGTCACGTGAAGGACCTGGTGAAGGTCGTGACGACGATGTTCCCGGAACTGGCGTGAGTAGCGCCGCGAATTTCCAAGAAGAAAGAAGCCCACGGTTTGACGCCGTGGGCTTCTGTGTTTTTGGGTTGAATGTCGGCGATCCGGGGCTTAGTGCTTCGAGTCGCCGATGCGCATCCCGTAGAAGGAGCGGTAGACGAAGAAGGCGGAGACGACGAAGAAGACGGCGGCGAGCGAATGCGTGAGGCCGGTGCCCTCTTTGGCCGCCAGCGTGATGGCCAGTTCGACGGCGAGCAGGCCGAAGAGCGTGGTGAACTTGATCACGGGGTTCATGGCGACCGACGAGGTGTCCTTGAAGGGATCGCCGACGGTGTCGCCCACGACGGTGGCGGCGTGGAGTTCGCTGCCCTTGCCGCGACCGCTGTTCTTGTAGACGGGGTCGGTCTCGACGATCTTCTTGGCGTTGTCCCATGCGCCGCCGGCGTTGGCCATGAAGATGGCCTGGAAAAGGCCGAAGAGGGCGGTGGAGACGAGGAAGCCGATGAAGAAGAAGGAGTCATAGAAGGCGAATGCGAGGGTGGCGAAGAAGACGCCCAGGAAGATGTTGAACATGCCCTTCTGCGCGTAGACGGTGCAGATGTCGACGACGCGCTTGGAGTCCTCGACCGACGCCTTGGTGGCGCCTTCGAGGCGGATGTTCTGCTTGATGAACTCGACAGCGCGGTAAGCGCCGGTGGAGACAGCCTGGGTTGCAGCGCCGGTGAACCAGTAAATCACCGAACCGCCGGCCATCAGTCCCAGCAGGAAGGGCGGGTGAAGGAGGGACATCTTGGCGATGGCCGCCTGATCGGTGAGGCCGTGGGTCAGGCCAACGATGAGCGCGAAGATCATGGTCGTCGCACCGACGACAGCCGTGCCGATGAGCACGGGCTTGGCGGTGGCCTTGAAGGTGTTGCCTGCGCCGTCATTCTCCTCGAGGAACTCCTTGGCTCTTTCAAAGTCGGGATCGAATCCGAACTGCTGCTTGATCTCGCCCTTGACGCCGGGAATGGTTTCGATGGTGGAGAGTTCGAAGACGGACTGGGCGTTGTCGGTGACAGGGCCGTAGGAGTCGACGGCGATGGTGACCGGGCCCATGCCAAGGAAGCCGAAGGCGACCAGGCCGAAGGCGAAGACCGCGGGAGCAACCATGAGGTCGCCGAGCAGTTTTCCGCTGGGATCGGCGATGCCGGTGATGTAGTACGCGACGCCCATAAGGCCCATGATCGCCAAGCCGAGCCAGTAGGCGGAGAAGTTGCCGGCGATGAAGCCGGACAGAATGTTGAGCGAAGCGCCGCCCTGCTCGGATGCGGTCACAACCTCCTTGACGTGGCGGGAGTGAACGGAGGTGAAGACCTTGACCAGTTCGGGGATGATCGCGCCTGCGAGAGTGCCGCAGGTGATGATGGTTGAGAGTTTCCACCACAGGGTCGTGTCGCCATTGATGTCCGGGATAAGGAGTTTGGAGGCGACGTAAGTGAGGATGATGGAGAGGCCCGAGGTGATGAAGACGAGATTGGTGAGGGGCTTCTCGAAGTTCATCTTCGAGGCATTGCCGTACGACCCCTTTGCGAGCATGTGGTTGAAGAAGTACGCGGCAGCGGAAGCGACGACCATGATGATGCGCATCATGAAGATCCAGACGAGCAGCTGGACTTGGATGGTGCCGGCCGTCGCGGCGGCGGCGGCGGGATCAGCCCCGGCGGCGATGAACTTGCCCGGAAGAATCGCGAGCATGATGAACGAGATGAGCGCGACGCCGGTGACACCGTAGGTTTCGAAGCCGTCGGCGGAGGGGCCCACCGAGTCGCCCGCGTTGTCGCCCACGCAGTCGGCGATGACGCCGGGATTGCGGGCATCGTCCTCCTTGATCTTGAAGACAATTTTCATGAGGTCGGAACCGATGTCGGCGATCTTGGTGAAGATGCCGCCGGCGATACGGAGGGCGGCAGCACCCAGGGATTCGCCGATGGCGAAGCCGATGAAGCACTTGCCAGCCAGCTCGCTGGGCAGGAAAAGAAGAATGATGAGCATGATGAGCAGTTCGACGCTGATGAGCGCCATGCCGATGCTCATGCCGGCCTTGAGGGGGATGTCATAGGTGGGCCAAGGCTTGCCCTTGAGGGAAGCGAAGGCGGCGCGGGAGTTGGCGAATGTGTTCACGCGAATGCCGAACCACGCGACCGAGTAGGACCCAGCAATGCCGATGAGGGAGAACAGGATGATCATGGCCATGTCGCCCCAGGAGACATGGACCAAGAACTTGAAGTAGGCGATCATCGCCGCGGCGACAAACGCCCAAAGGACCATGAGGAACTTGCCTTGCCGGAACAGGTAGGCCTTGCAGGTGGCGTAAATCAGCTCGCTGATTTCGAGCATGCTCTTGTGAACGGGCATGTTCTTGAGTTGCACGAAGATGGCAAACCCGAAGGCGAGCCCGAGGGCCGAGACGACCAACCCGAGGAGGAGGAGGTCATGACCGCTGCGACCGCCAAGGAACTCCGCTTTCACGGTGTTGTTGGTGAGATCGGGCAGGACGATGTTGACCTCACCGCCTGCTTTGTGCTGCGGCGCCGCAGCTTCCTGGGCCAGGGTGACCGTGGGCAATGCCGTCGTCAACGCGATAGCAGCAAGAAGGGACAGTGCAAAGACCCTCGCTTTCCCTCCCAAGAAGGCTGCCAGACCTCGCACACCGCTGCCGGTAGGAATACCCGATTGCATCGCTTCAACTCCACAAGACCAAAGGTAAAAAGACGGATCAGATCCCCGCTGAAGGGCGAGAGATAAGCCTGAGCCCCGATTTCGAGGTTTGCGCCAAGAACCCAGCCCAGACAGAAATAAGTCGTGAGTGGACGTTGGGCCTCAAACAGGGCCGCAAGCATAGGAGAAAGCCCTAATCGGGGCGAATCCAACGGGGAAACGGAGTTTGTTTGGATTCCGATTGGGTATTGCGATTCTTCTCTCGAAGGAAGCGAAGAGGATGTTTGTGAATCATTTCACGATTTCTGGGAGCATACGAGCATCGGAATCATCCTGGATGTGCCCTAGTCTTGAATGGCGTCCCAATTGGGCACGAGTAGGTTTGCCCAATTTTTTCCCAGGTCTTTGAGGAGGAGAAACTGACCATGCGTTTTCATGCTTTAGTTGCGGGTATGGTTTCGTGTGCGGCGACTGTGTGCACCTCCGCGCAGACGGCAAACTTCGATTCGTTCACCGAGGGGTTCAATGCCCGCTCGATTACCGACAATGGGATTACGTTTTCGAATTTGGACAACCGGCTTGATCCACCGCCGGGCTCACTGGCCATCGAGCGAGCGGAAGGGACACTCAGCGGGCAGAGCGGCTTCACGCCCAACAACTGCCTCGGCTTTGGCGGCTATAGCCCTGGGCCGGGAGCAGCGTTCGGGCGGTGCGGGTCTTTTGACATTACCTGGGACGGCACGGATCGCTCGAATGCGTCGCTGTGGGTATACGAGTTCTTTGCCGACAACGGCAACAAGGTCGCCCTCGAAGCGTACGACAACGGTGTGCTCGTGGCCTCCGATGCATTCACGACAGTTGGCGGAGGGCTGGAGACGCATGAACTCACGATTACGGGCGTGACTTTCAACAGCCTGCGAATCTACGCCAGCGGAGCGGCGAACCAAGGCTGCATGTTTGGATTGGTCGACTCGGTCACCATTTCCGGCAGCGGCTCCGACCTGAGTCTCTTGCCGCCCGATCCGGGAGTGGCTGGAACGCGCAACGACTTGACCGCAACGGGCGCGGATGCGGGCAAGACGGTGTACTTCGTGTACGGCCTGAACGACGGAACGGCGAATGTGCCGAATTGCCCGGGCCTTGTTGTCGATATTTCCCATCCGGAAGTGGCGGGCTCAGCCCGTGCTGACGGAAGCGGCACTGCGATCCTGAACGTGTTCGTTCCCGGCGCGGCTGCAGGTCGGACAGTTCTCCTGCAGGCCGTCCAGCCGAACGGATGTCTCAAGAGCAATCTTGTCCGGGCCACTTTTGAGTGAGCCAGGCGGCGGGTTCTGACATCCCGATGAATGAACACGACGTCACCGTGCGCTGCGCGGAACGGGACGATGCGCAAGCGCTCAGCGTGCTGTGCGGACAACTGGGTTATGAGAGAAGCGTGCTTTCGATCGCGCGCGCCTTGGCGACCATGCGACCCGAAGGCTGCGGTGCGAGAGCGCTGCTGGTTGCCGAGCGGGTGGGCAAGGTCGTCGGGTGGATCGAAGTTGAGCGCAAGACTGGTATTTTGCATGATTGCGATGACGCCGAAATCACGGGACTCGTGGTTGCGGACGACAGCAGGTCGAAGGGAGTCGGGGCGGCGCTGCTCGCGGAGGCGGAACGATGGGCGATGCGCGAGGGAGTGACGAAAATGCTTGTGCGATCAAATGTCATCCGCAGCCGGGCTCATGAGTTCTACCTCAGGCGCGGGTATTCAGAGGCGAAGCGCCAAGCGGTGTTCGAGAAGCAGCTGAAAGGGACAAAGTAGCGGATCATCCCAAATCTTTGGAATATCGGGCTTTGGAGCGGGGTTTTTCGGAGGATTTGCGTGCGGCACGTTTGGCGAAACGCGCTTCAGCCCTGCGGCGCGGTTACATTTCTGAGTTCGCCACAGGCCGCTCGCGCCTGGTGTTCATACGAGATTCAGAATTCCGAGTGAAGGAGAGGCCCGTGCATCGAGTTATTCCTGCCGCTGCGGTCGTGTTTTCTCTGACTAGTCTCGCTGCGTCATCGTCGGCTCAAACGACGATGGATTACCCGCGCGGGGAGATGATCCCGGTGGCACTGGCAACACCGATCGGGCTGAACAGCGCCACGATGAAGCCGGGCGAGCCGGTGTTTGGCGAACAACTCGTGGTGCCCGAGTCAGCGTGGCTGCGGGTGTACTTCGACGGGGTGCAACTGTCGCCGGGTTCGTTCATCCGCATTACCTCTGCATTGGACGGCGAATCGCAGGATCTTGATGCGGAGGCGCTGGCTCTGTGGGAGAACACCTCGGCGTTCTTCAACGGCGATACGCTGGCGGTGGAACTTTTTCTGGCAGCGGGGGCGGACCCAGCGGCCAATCACTTCTCGATCGCGCAGGTGCTCCGCGAGCGCGGCAATGCGCAGAGTCCAGAGCAGTTCTGCGGGATCTGCGGTCCGGATGATCGCTTCCCGTCGAACCAGCCCTGGGCGGGCCGGATGATGCCGGTGGGATGCACGGGCACGATCTACGACCCGAATTCGTGCATTGTCTCCGCCGGCCACTGTGTGAGTTCAGGGCTGGTCATTCAGTTCAATGTGCCCTCGTCAAACTCCGATTGCTCGCTGCGGAATCCGCCGGTGGAAGATCAGTTCCCCATCACCAACTTCCTGTATGAAAATGCGGGAGTGGGCAACGACTGGTCCGTCCTGACGACCGGCCCCAACAATGTCGGCCAGAAGATTTACGACCGGTATGGCGTGACGATTCCCATCGCGTACGAACCGGCGAAGCGAGACGACACGGCCAATGTGTGGGGCTATGCGATCGACGATGAATGCACGCGGACCCAGACACAGCAGGATTCCAACGGCGGGCCGATCCTGGGCGCGGGCGAGACGAATTACTCCTTCAACATCGACATCACGTTCGGGAATTCCGGATCGTCGCTGATCCGCAACGGCGAAATCATCGGGATCGTGACCCACTGCTCAACCGGTTGTCAGAACTACGGCACACGGATCGACGCGCCGGACTTCGTGGCGGCGCGGCAAACGCTGTGTGACGACATCGACCGCTCGCTGCGGCTGAACAACCTCGTGCCGGGCCTCGCGGGCCAGCGGAACTCGATTACGGCCGAGGGTTGCAAGCCCGGTGAAATGGTCGACTTCTACTACGGGCGCGGCATGAGCTTCACGCCGGTCCCTGGTTGCCCCAACATCTTGCTGGACATTCTGAACCCGATCCTGGCGGCTTCGGTGCCGGCGGCGGCCGACGGAACGGCAACGATCAGCGGGACGATCCCAGGGCGATTGAGCGGTTCGTCGCTCACATTCCAAGTGGTGACGCCAGAGACCTGCCGCGTGACCGAATTCGTTGTGGCCCGATTCCCGTAAGTGGAATTGTCAGACTTTGCGCGACGCGACGGGCGCGTCGACGCTCTGCCAACCGATGTCCTTGCGCCAGAATGCGCCGTCGAATTTGACAAGGCGGCAGGCCTGCAGCGCATGCTCGCGCGCCCGCGCGACCGTTTCGCCCAGGGCGGTGACACCCAGCACCCGGCCGCCAGCGGTCACGAGCCCGCCGGTGGACTCCTCACGGCGCGCGCCGGCCATGAAGACTTGAAGGTCGTCGCCCATATCCAGAGAGTCGAGGCCGGTAATGACCTTGCCGCCCGCGCTCTTCCCGGGGTATCCCTCAGCGGCCATGATGATGCAGCAAGCCGGACGGGGATCCCAATCGATCTGCACCTCATCAAGGCGGCCTGCGGCCGTGGCCCACATGACTTCGGCCAGATCACCGCGGAAACGGAGCATGAGCGACTGGGTCTCCGGGTCTCCGAAACGTGCGTTGAACTCAAGCACTTTCGGTCCCCCGGGCGTGATCATCAGGCCCGCGTAGAGCACGCCGCGATAGTCAATTTCCTCGCGGCGCAGGGCGTCGAGCGTGGGCACGAGGACTTCGTGCTCAATGCGCGACATGAGTTTCTCATCGGCGAAGGCCACCGGGCTGTAAGTGCCCATGCCGCCGGTGTTGGGGCCCCTGTCGCCCTCGAATGCGCGCTTGTGATCCTGGGCAGTCTCCAGAACATAGATGCTCTTGCCGTCCACCAGCGCGGTGACGCTTAACTCCGGACCGGCCAGGCGTTCCTCGATGACGACCGTGTTCCCGGCGTCGCCGAAGATACGGTCGCGCATGATTTCCTTGAGCGCGGTCCTGGCCTCATCCATGGTCGCGGGCACATAAGCGCCTTTGCCGGCGGCCAGCCCCGCGGCCTTGATCACGGGCACTTCATCGCGCGATTCAAGGTACTGCAGAGCCTGATCGTACGTGGAGAACGCGCGACCTTCGGCGGTGGGAATTGCGGCGCTGCGCATTAGGCCTTTGGCCCATGCCTTGTCCGCCTCGAGTTTGGCCGCCTCCTTGCCGACGCCGAAGGTCGCGCGACCAGAGGCGCGCAACTCATCCGCCAGGCCGGCGGCGATGTGAGCGTCCGGGCCGATGACCACCAGGTTCACCTTCGCCTGATCGAGCCACTTCAACAGGCGCCACATTTCTTTGTAGTCGAGGGCGACCGGGCAGGCTTCAGCCAGGCCTGCGAGGCCCGGATTCTCGGCATTTGTCGTCCACATCTTCTCCAGGCGCGGCGACTTGCTGAGCCGCCACGCGAGCGCGTGTTCGCGCCCACCGCCCCCGACGACGAGCGCCCGCACCTTGTCCGGGCAGGGCCCGAGTCCTGTTCGATCCTTACTGCTTGCCAAGCGCGCACTCCTGCGTATTCGATT
The DNA here is from genome assembly GCA_044229655.1 of Phycisphaerales bacterium. GTDB lineage: Bacteria > Planctomycetota > Phycisphaerae > Phycisphaerales > UBA5793 > JBGASM01. Next base: position 11,685 of record JBGASM010000015.1, read on the forward strand.
CGGCTAGGAATTGCACAGTGTATGCGCGTTGCGAGGATTCGCGCGCCCCCAGATTCAACGCGACGGCAGGCTCCAGCCAAACAGATCGTTCGTTTCCGCGTTTTCGAGGATGTTGACCGTGTTCTGCGTCCAGATCCTGTTGCCAGTCGTGATCAGTCCCGTGCCGGATCCCGGGATCACCTGGACGGCGCCCGCCGCAACGAGGGCACTCACCGTTTCGAAGGGAACACCAACGACCAGTTCAGAGAACCCGTCGGCATTGAAGTCTCCGGTGGTCAGTGCATGACCAAACCCATCACCCGCGTTGCAGGCACCCGACATGCCCGCGATGTCCTGATGAAGAAGTTTTGCGCCAGTCTTTGTCAGGCCGCTCGCCGAGCCGTACGAGATTGAAACAGCGCCAGCCCCCACGAGAGACCCGACGCTTTCGCCAGGGTGGCCGATGGCCAGATCGTCAAACCCGTCCCCATTGAAGTCACCGGCGGAAAGACAATCACCGAAGTTGTCGTTTTGCTCGTCCGTCTCAGTTCCCAACAGCTGCTGGGACAGATAGATCGCGGTCGGGTCACCGGTGGGAGGAGCGGAAGTCAATCCGCTGCCGAATGAGCCGTACAAGATGTTCACGGTGCCGGAGTTCAAGAGACGGTCACCGGCGTCATCGTCCCAGCCCGAACCGATCGCCAGATCGTCCCGCCCATCCCTGTTGAAGTCCGCACTGCAGAGGGCATGGCCGAATTCGTCGTAGTCAGACGCCGTACCAAGGACTCCCGCACCGTCCTGGGACCAAAGTTGATTGCCCGCGGATGACAGACCGGACGATGAACCGTAGATGACGTGCACAACTCCGTCGTTGAGCCCTACATAGTCCTCGTCGATGGCCGAAATGGCCAGATCGTCATATCCATCGCCGTTGTAGTCACCTGATGAAACCGCCCAGCCGAACCGATCCTCGAATTCGCAGCCACCGTAGATCCCGGATGTGTCCTGATTCCACAACTGATCATTGCTGGTGCGCAGGGCGCTGGCCGAGCCATAGAACACGTGCACCTGTCCCGCATTGGTGATGCTGCCGACGTCTTCGTAGGGTACACCCACAGCAACGTCGTCGAACGGGTCGCCGTTGAAATTCCCAACGCAAACCACTGTACCGAACTGATCACTGTCCTCGGCGGAGTCTTCGACACCTGTGGAATCTTCCGTGAAAAACTGGTCCAAGGATGACAGGCCGGTCCCTTCCGCACCTAGGATGACGGACAAGGCCCCGACATTGAAGGGAGACCCGATCTCTTCCCTGGGGATGCCAATGATTGCATCATCGCGTCCGTCCCCGTTCACATCACCCACTGCCAACGCACCGCTGAACAGATCACTCGCCTCGCACGCATCCAGAATACCCGCGGAATCCTGATTGATCATCTGATTTCCACCCGATGTCAGGCCCGAGCCCACCGCTCCATAGATGGCATGCACGCACCCCGCATCGCCCACACTGACCGCGTTTTCCTCATAGACTCCGATGAGCAGGTCATCGACGCCGTCACCGTCGAAGTCACACGTACGCACATCGCTCCGGGCGGACCCTGCCACGCATGTCAACGACAGAACCAGGCACCATTTTGCTTTCTGCAGAGAACTACTGGCCGCCATGATGTCTCTCCTTGGGATGAGGGCTGAAACCACTGTCCACTCTAGCCCTCCGAACGCGACGCCCGATGCCTGCGGTCAGTCCTTTGTGTAGGAATTCTCTCAAAAAACAGGACGTCGGATCCGCGCGGATCCGACGCCTGATCGTCGGATCCGCGCGGATCCGACGCCTGATCTTTCCCCTCCGTCCCGAGAACTTTCAGATTACCGGCTGGGAAGCGCTCCGCCGAAGTCATCGGGGTTCTCTGCAGCACCCTCGATGTTCGTGGTGTTCTGGCTCCAGAACTGGTTGCCCGCTGTGGTGAGGCCCGACGCTGAGCCGTAGACCACCTGCACCGCACCGGCCAGGGTCGTGGCGCCAATGCTCTCCTCGGGCACGCCGATCGCGAGGTCTTCGCGACCGTCACCGTTGAAGTCGCCGGTGGTCATGGACCAGCCGAAGTGGTCATTGGACTCGCATGCATCAAGCATGCCGGAGGTGTCCTGATTGAACAGCTGGGCTCCGACATTGGTCAGTCCGCCCGCAGCGCCGTAGGAAATGGAGACGCTGCCCGCTTCAAGCAGTGCGCCGACGTCTTCGCGACCGTGGGCGATTGCGAGATCGTCACGGCCGTCGTTGTTGAAGTCGCCGACCGTCAGGGCGCTGCCGAAGTTATCGCCAGCCTCATTGGCCGCTGTGCCCAGCGTTTCCTGAGTCAGCAGGATCGCCAGTGCGTTTCCGCCGGGCGAGAAGGTGTCGAGGCCGCTGGCGACGCCGTAGAGCACGTTCACCTGGCCAGAGTTGTCAGCGCCGATCGCATTGTCCTCATCGTTGGGAGCGCCGATCGCCAGATCATCGCGACCATCGCCGTTGAAGTCGCCGCTGGCCAGGGCGGTTCCAAACTGATCGCTCGCACCCGGTGTGCCCAGCATGCCGAAGGAGTCCTGATACCAGAATTCGCTGCCCGCGGAGTTGAGCCCTGAAGCCGCCCCGTAGATCACATGCACAAGGCCGTCATCCGTGGAGGCGAAGTTCTCACCAATGACGCCGATGGCCAGATCGTCGCGACCGTCGCCGTTGTAGTCACCCGAAGAGATGGCATACCCGAAGGTATCGCCGGCCTCGGCGAAGTCGGCAATGCCCGCCGAGTCCTGATTCCAGATCTGGTCATTGGAGGCGGAGAGACCCGAAGCCGACCCGTAGAAGACATGGACCTGCCCCGCAGAGGAAATCGCGCCGACGTCTTCGTAAGGAGACGACACGGCGACATCGTCGTATGCATCGCCATTGAAGTTGCCGACGCACACGCGAAACCCGAAGAAGTCGGAGGTCTCCGACGTGTCCTCGACATTGGTCGTGTTCTCGGTGATGAACTGGTCGCTCGTGGTGAGGCCGGCCGCGCCGCCAAAGAGCACCGCAAGGCCGCCGCAGCTGGAGGCAGCGCCGACGCTCTCGCCATAGATGCCGATGATGGCATCATCAAATCCATCGCCGTTCACATCGCCGACCGCCAGGGCTGAGCCGAAGTGGTCCCATGTCTCGCTGGCATCCAGAATGCCCGAGGAGTCCTGGTGGAACAGCTGGTCGCTCGTGGCGGTCAGGCCGGAGGCCGAGCCGCGAATCATGTTCACGCACCCGGCGTAGGTGACGGAACCCACGGCCTCATCCATGACGCCGATGAGAAGGTCGTCCCGACCGTCGTTGTTGAAGTCACACGACCGTGCGCCTGCCCAAGCGCCTGTTGCGCTCAAGCCTGCGAACACACCGGCCACCGTCATCGTCCACATCTTCTTTCCGTTCTGAGTCAACATGGCACGCTCTCCTGCACCGATTTCGGTGCGTACAAAAGTGTCGCCGAAGCGCGAGTCGCCTCAGCCAATGAATGGTGGGTATTGAGTGCCGAAGTGCAGGAACCGGATGGCCGCCCTACCTCAATGGTCGGGTCGGCAGAGATTCGCTTGTGCCTTCGCTCGCAGGCGTTCATCACGCCCGGCACCAGTCATGCGACAATCGGGCAGCGAAAGGCACCCCAGCGCACCAGAAAAAGGACGAAAAATGAAAATCCCCTGGTCGGCTGGCACCCAGGAGATCACTATGTACCGAAATATCAATGGGTTAGGATGCGAACGTCAGAAGAGCACTTGAACCTGCGTTCTCAGCGCAACTTGGCCGTCCTCGCCGGCGCTATCGGCCTGCAATCCGCCGCCGGCATACGAAAGCGGGATGGCATTCAATCCGTAGACGACATCCGCGCTGAACTTCATGTCGTGTTTGTGGCCGCCGCAGTAAAAGTTGAGGCCGGCAGTCAGGATCGACAACTCATCCGTGAAAGCGCCGTCCCAGTCCCACCACTCATATCGAACAAAAGGCTCCCACTTGTCCTCGATGTTCCAGCCTGCCTGCGCAACAAAGCCGATCTGATCGAACGAACTGCCGCCATTGATGTCAATGGTCCGGCCGAATACTGAACCGGCCGCATTCAGGCCCCCCGCCCATTCTGCTGCGAGATCAACCGTCCACTGAAAGGTCTCGGCCTCGGACGCCAGCGTCCCGTACTCGCCATTTTGCCAGTGGATCGCACCGCCCAGCAGCATGCCGAATTCTTCGTCATCGGACCACGTGGTGTAGTCATTGAACTGGTCGATTTTGCCCGCAAGCGCTCCTTCCGCCCGTGCGGTGAAGGCCCATTCGGTTCCGTCGGCGGTGAAGGGTGTATTGGCGTTGCGCACCGCGAGGGCATTCGCCGCCGCGGCGTAGCCGTCATTGAACCCGGCGGTGAACTTGAATCCTTCATTGGCGTACGCGAGGGCCACGCCCTGGCTGCGGTCGAGTGAGACAATGGCGTTGACAAAGGAGCGCTCAATCGCCAGTTGTTGGGTGTCGGAAACCAGCTCTTCATGGTTGAACGTGGGCTTGAACTGCCCCCAGCGGATTGTCCAGTGATCATCGGCCGCCCAGTCGAAGTAAGCGTCATCCACGCTCAACGCGCCGCTGGACCGGCTGAAGGGAAGCAGAATGAAGTACTTCAAGCGCTTGTCAAAGATCGCGCCCTTGAGATTCAGTTTGGCCCGACGAAATTCGAAACCGGCCGAGTTCTCGTCAAAATTTGCGGCGCCGCCGCTGTCACGATTATCCCAAATCCAGCGGAACTGGGTATTGACTCCGATGCGCATGGAGAATCCGCCATCGGCGCTTTGGAGCATGAATCCCTTGCCGGCGCCCATGTATCCGCCGGTTGCGCCGTCCTCCAGGAGGCTGGTGCGCCGTGCGCTGTCTGCGGCTGCCTCACGCGCCAGCGCGGAAACTTCCTCGCGACGAGCAGGATTCAGCCAGGACGTTTGGGCTCGCAGCGATTTGATCTCGTTCAACTGACGCTCCAGATCCGCGATCCGCTGGATCTGCTCTGCGCGATCACCGCTGCCGGGAGCTTCTCCGGCAGAAGCACAGGCTGCACGGAGGAACCCTGCTGATCCGGCAACGGCCGCACCGACAATTACGCCGCGATTCCAAATTCGTCCGTTCATGTCTTGCATCCACCCTTTCTTGTTGCGCTGAAGCATGCGCCCCCACATGGAGGCGCACGCAGACGCCAGCGTGATGGCATACCGACCGATGCATTCTTCCCTCGCCAAGGCCTGAAGCAAAAAACAAATCAGCCGAACCCTTGCGGATTCGGCTGATCGGTTGATCTCAGAGATCGACGATCGAAATCGTCGAGCATCATCGTCAGGCAACTCAGAATGCAACCTGCATCTGGCTGCGGATGGCCCACTGGCCGTCCTCGGTGCTCGTGTCGGGCAGCAGGCCCGCATAGCTGCCGGTGATCGGATCGAACCCGAACACGACGTCGGTGGTCCATTTCCAATCGTGGTTGTTGAAGAAGTAGTTCACGCCGACGGTCAGGATGTTGGCATCGCTGGCCACAGCGCCGTCCCAATCGAACCACTCGTAGCGGGCGAAGGGCTCCCACTGGTCATCGATGTTCCAGCCGCCCTGGACCACGAAGCCGAACTGATCCACATCAGTGCCGCCGTTCGTGTCGTTGCTGCGGCCGGTGAAGGACGCGAACAGATTCGGGCCAGCCCACTCAGCGGAGGCGTCGACCGTGAACTGGAAGTTCTCGACTTCCGAGGCCAGCGTGCCGTATTCGCCGTTCTGCCAAGCCACTGCACCGCCGAGGAGGAAGCCGAAATCGTCATCGGTCGACCAGGAGGTGAAGTCGTTGAACTGGGCCCAAGAGCCAGCCGCCAGCCAATCGATGCGAGCCGTTACGCCGAACTCGGTGCCGTCAGCGGCAAAACCGGTGTTGGCATTCTGGCCGCCCAGGCTGGAGTAGGACGGAGTGTAACCGTCGTTGTAACCGACGGAGAACTTGACCTGATCGCCGGCATAGTTCAGCGAGAAGCCCTGCGTGCGGCCCAGGGACGCGATCTGGCTCACAAAGGAGCGATCGACCGCGAGCTGCATCGTGTCACCGACAAGGTCTTCCCTCTGGAAGGTGTCCTTGTACTGACCCCAACGGATGAACCAGCCGTTGTCCAGCGCCCAGTCGAAGTACGCGTCGTACAGCGCC
>JBGASM010000015.1:17900-103710 GCA_044229655.1 Phycisphaerales bacterium
CTGTCATCAGCGAGCAGGCTGACGTTGTACGCCAGGTCCTTGTCGAACAGGTTGCCCCGGAAGCCGAGGACCGTGCGGGAAGCCTCGAAGCCGACGTTGTTCTCGTCGAAGTTCGCGGCGCCACCGCTGTCACGGTTGTTCCAAATCCAGCGGGTCTGGTTGTACCCGTAGATGTTCATGCTGAAGCCGCCGTCGCCGCTGGAGAGCATGAAGCCCTTGCCGGCGCCCATGTAACCAGCCATCGCGCCGTCCTGCAGCAGGCTCGTGCGCGTCGCGCTGTCCGCCTGCGCCTCGTTGATGAGAGCGCGGATTTCTTCCTGGTTGTTCAGCCAGGAGTTGGACTGCGCCTGGGCCTTCAGATCGGAGATCTGCTGCTCCAGCGACGCAATGCGCGACTCGGTGTCCGTCGGGCTGTACTCGCCCAGCGACACGCCGGCAAACGCTGCCGTCGCGGCGCCAGCAAACACGCCAACCTTCTTGCTCAGACTCATGAATTGCTCCTTCATGGATTTCGCGGCACCGGCTGGGGCAGGCCGCCTTGTCATCCACCCGTTCAGGCCCGATGTGATTCGGACTTGACCGATCCCAGCGTTCTATTTCATTCCAAACTTCACGATCCACACCCCGAGGTCTACGCCGACCCCGGTTTTTTAACTCGTCAAACCGCACCACGGATGAAGTTTCACAGCCGATTTGCTACCGGCTGATAACTCCGAGGTCGCGATAAAAGACCATCCGTCGGCCTTTCGGGTGCTTCGCCTGCACTTTTCTTATTGAAAGCGGAAGTGCACCACCCATTTTGCGACACCAATTCACCCAATTGTCGCACACACTTCCCCCAATGGAGAAATGTGCCATCCTTCCGGAAGAGACCTCCGGCTGGCTATTCTCCGGCCTCCATTGCGTCCGTCAAGCGTCACGTTCAAACATTTCTGTTGTGTTCCTAACGAAATCACAACATAAATTGGCTCCTGTTGTGCATCGCAATTCGGGAACGCATAGATGATCTCCTCGGACGCTCATGTGACCAACCGCGATCATGGGACGAGGCATCGCCCAAATCCGGCGTTACTTGATCGACGCAACAGTCTGCAAAAAAGCAATTTACGGATATCGACCGGGATGAGTACGCCAACAGGAGGCGGATTCGCCGAGCCGCCTTTTCTTTCAGCCTAGCCACTCCGGCTGAGTCGCAGGGGGTCCAAAAAGTACGCGAGCCGACCACTTTGAAGGTCGGCTCGCGAAATCTTGCGATTTTGAAGACCGACCCTTGTCGGCCTTGTGTCAATGCATCAGGGCAGGAAGATCAGTTTCAGAACGCAACCTGAATCTGAGATCGGACAACGAGTTGTCCATCCTGACTGGCGGCATCTGCAAGCATGCCCAAGCCGGTTGAGTCGGCAGGGACGCCGTCGAAGCAGTAGACCACGTCGTTGGTCCACTTCCAATTGTGCTTGAAGTTCGCCGACCAGAAGTAGTTGAAGCCAACGGTCAGCGCGCTGAACTGATCATCACCGGTGGGTGTGTTGAAATCGAAGTCATACCACTCATAGCGAGCGAAGGGTTCCCACTTGTCGTCGATGTTGTACCCGCCCTGGACCACGAACCCGAGCTGATCCAGGGAGGAGGTCGCCGCGGTCAGGCCGTTGTCGACGGCGGGATCGGTGTGCCGACCGACGACGTACGCAAAGAGGTTGGGGCCGCCCCACTCCATCGCGAGATCGAGGGTCCACTCGAGCACGTTCAGTTCGTTGTTGTTGGCATTGCTGCCCACTTCATCCATCTGCCAGTGAGCGCCGGCGCCAAACATCCACCCGAACTCATCATCGCTCCAGGACGTGAAGTCATCGAACTGCTTGTAATTTCCGGCGCCGAGGAAATCCACGCGGGCTGTGGCCGCCCACTCGCCGCCCTGTCCCTGGGCCGTCGCCCCGTTGAATGCGGTATTGAAGTTCTCGCCCGCGGGCCCGAGAAGATTGACGCGCATGCCGTCGTTGAAGCCGAAGAAGAGCCGCCAAGTGTCCTGGACGTAGCGGAACTCGACACCCTGGGTCTTGCCGACGTTGATGATCTCGTTGACGTAGGAACGCTCGACCGCCTGCTGCCGCTGGGAGGAGTTGTTCTCTTCGCGATTGAACATCGGCTTGAACTGACCGAAGCGAAACGCCCAGCCGTCATCCCACACCCAGTCAAACGTGGCTTCCTCGAGTTCGAAGTTGCCGGTGCTGCGCACAAACGCACCAAGAATCTTGTAGTTCAACTGCTTGTCGAAGAGCGTGCCCTCGAAGCCGATCTTGCTGCGGCGCAACTCGAAACCGGCCAAGTTCTCGTCCGTGGCCGAGTTGTTATCGCCGTCGCGGTTGTTCCACACGTAGCGGAACTGGTTCTGCGTCATGATGCGCATCGTGAAGGTCCCGCCGGCATTTCCGAGCAGGAACCCCTTGCCGGCGACATACCCGGCCGTGGCATCGTCGGCCAGCAGGCTCGAGCGCGTCGCGCTGTCGCTGCGAACTTCGTCAAGCAGCGCTCGCACCTCTTCATCATGCGATCCGGAGAGCCAGGAATTTCTGTTCTCGTTACGGATGTCCTCCATTTGCTGTGCCAGAGCCACGAGGCGTGCATCCGCCGAATCACCAGGCTCCATCTCCGCCAGAACCGCTCCCGCCAGCGTTGAGCATGTGACGCCGGCCGCCGCTCCAACTGTGTACATGCGAATCATGCCTACTCCTGTCAAATTGGGTTGGGCGGATGCGCTCGTGCGCGCCCGCTGCAATGAGAAATCCACCCGACTCACACGCGAGCCGGTCACCAATGGCGGCGATCATCGCTGGACGCGGGAAAAACGTCAACGCCGAGGAAGTGAATCAGCGCAATCTGAACACTTCTCACACGATTCGCATCGCGTGCACACGCAGCCTGCACGTCATCCTTGCACGGCGCTCACATTTGATTCCTGCGAAAAAGACATAGAGCCCGCCAGCGTGCGCCGGCTGGCTCCATACAGCATGCGATTCAGCAGCCGCCTAGTGAATCACAAGGGCGACCGGCGAAATCAGCAGAATACGACGATCACGCAACTGCAGGGCTGCACTGACTGATGTGCGCACCTGGCTATAGGCCTTCTCGCCGATCAGCGCTCGCAGGGCCGCCAGCTGCGGCAGGGCTTCCGCAGACGCTGCCACGCCCGGCGCCTGAACACCCATGCCCTTGGCCATCTGGCTCATCATTTCTTCGAGGCTCATCGGGCCGGGATACGTCATCAGGTCATAGGACCCTTGCGCGAGTCCGACGCTGGAGGCCAGCGCAGCGACTGTGTCGTCGAAATCGCCGAGCACGTCCGCCATGCCGTTGGTCACTGCCTGCCGGCCAGTGAACAAGCGACCCTCGGCGCACCGGGCCAGGTCAACCTTGCCCTTGCGTCCCTGGTCGACGCGCTTGGTGAAGAGCGCGTAGATGTCCTCCATCTGGCCGCGAATCAGCGCCTCCTGCTCCGGTGTCCACGCGTCACGGGTGCCCATTAATTCAGCCCTCGGACCGCGCGCATGCGTGGCGATTCCGACCTTCAACTTGTCATACAGCCCGCCCAGCACGGGTTTGCCGCCTACGACGCCGATGGAGCCGACGATTGACATGGGATCGACGAAGATGCGATCGCCGGCGACCGAAAGGTAGTACCCGCCCGACGCCGCCATGGTTCCCACGGACACATACACAGGCTTCCGTTCAGCGACCCGACGGATGGCCTGCCACATCTTCTCGGAAGCCTCCGCGCTGCCGCCGGGCGAATCGATCCGCAGGATGACACCCTTGATCAGTTCCTCATCCTCGATCTCCTTCAAGGCCTTGCGGACGGTGCGGTCGCCGATCGACGCACCCCCGCCGAGCAGTCCGCCGTCAGTCGACTCCCCGTCAATGATCTGCCCGTCGATATGAATCACGGCCAGAGTTTCGCGTTTGGGCGTGTGGTCCGGCGTTCTGCTCAGCATCGCCAGGACAGCAAACGGATTCGCCGCATCGAATTTGAACTCTTCCTCTTCGTCCCCGAGGCGGGTGGTGATCTTGGCCCCGCCGTACGCCCCCTTCACCACATCCGGAAGGTCCAGCGATGAGATCACGGAGTCAATCAGCCCCAGCGCCTTGGCTTCCTCGGCATTGGCTGCGATGGCGTCTTTGAGGACCTCCTGATACCGGTCGGCCTTCATGTTTCGACCGCCGGCAATCGTTTCGCACTGGTAGGCCCAGAGGTCGTCGATGAGGGCATTGAAGTTCTGGCTCCACTCCGGGCTGGGGGCGTTGCGCCCCATCATCTCCGAAGCGCCCTTGTACGCCCCCACCTGCACCATTTGCATCTGCACACCAACCAGTCCCAGGGTGTCCGCCAGGAACATCTCCTCAACGTACATCCCCGGAAGGCTCACATACCCGCCCGGCTGCAGGATGATTTCGTCTGCGCCACTGGCGAGCATCATCTCTGCGGGGCCGTAGTCCTCGGCGAAGACGTGCACTTTCTTGCCGGCTGCCTGCAGATCCTTGATCTCGTTGCGCAGGATGTCGATCTGCGACGAATTGGCCGCAAAGTCGCGCAGAAAAAGCACGACGGCCGGCATGTCGCTGCGGGCCGCGGCTTCATCAAACCGGGAAATGAACCCGGTCAGCGAGTTGGCATTGGCGCCCGTCAGCCAGTCCAACGGGCCTTCTTTCTCGACAATCGGCCCGTCAAAAGTGATCCACCCGATCTGCGCGCTCGTATCCGCCATCGCGGCAGCGCCAGCGGCCAGTGTTGCCACGCATGCAAAGTTGATGAGCAGGGTCTTGTTCGTCCAGCGCTTCATGTTCCATTAACTCCACTAGACAATGATTGGGACCAACTCCCGGCCGGAATCGGCCAGAGTTCACTTGTACCGCCCATATCCCTCGCGGTTGGCATTTCACCAGTGTAGAAACCTGTGCCCGGTCCCGCGCGAATATCCTTGCTCCAATGGTCTCCCACCCCTCGTCGCATGCAACCGCTCCTGAAACTCTGGCCCGCGGAGTGCTGATTGAGTCCGTCCCCGGTCGCCTCGTGCTGGGCATTCCCGGCACGGAGTACCAACTTCACCTCACGCCGACCGGACCGATTTCCATTCCAGTTGGCCGGCGGGTCTCGGGCACCATCACGCTCAACGCCCGCCGAATCGACCTGTGCACCACCGGGGGCAACGCCATAGACCCCCTGATGGGACCGCCGCGGAACATCGTCGGCCGTGTCGTGGCCCATGATCCGGCATCCAATGTACTCATCATCCACGCCAGGGTCCCGATGCGGGTGCGGGTCAGGCCTCCGCAAACTTCCCAGGCCTTCCCCGTCGGCTCACTGGTGACCTTTGCCGCCGAACCCGGAGCCGCGTTTGCTCCATCTGAGGACTGAACCTCCCGTATGCCTACGACACGGCCAGTCATCATCTCCCCGGACATGCTGCGTGGGGCTGGAGATCGCGCAGCCCGAACTCCCCCCGGCCAGACGCTCACCAAGAAGTGGCCCGTGCTTCACTACGGCGATGTGCCGCGCATTGACCCGCTGACCTGGAAGTTGCGCGTCTGGGGCTTGTGTGAGAGTCCCTATGAACTCACGTGGGAGCAGTTCAACGCGCTGCCCAAAGTCGATCTGAAATGCGACATCCACTGCGTCACGCACTGGTCGCGCCTCGATAATCTCTTCATCGGTGTGGCAACCAAACTGCTGGTCGAGATGGCCAAGCCTTTTCCCACCGCCCAGTTTGTCATGCAGTACGGCCAGAGCGCTCCCGGAGATCGCTGGAGCACCAATCTTCCGCTCCGAGAGTTCGTGGATGAGGATTGCATTCTAGCGACGCATCACGACGGACTTCCCCTTTCGGCGGAACACGGCGGACCCGTGCGTGCGGTCGTTCCGCGCCTCTACTTCTGGAAAGGCGCCAAGTGGATCAACGGCATCGAACTTCGCGCCACGGACGGGCCCGGCTTCTGGGAGGTCAACGGCTATCACATGCACGGCGATCCCTGGACTGAGGAGCGCTTTCTGGACTAGGGCCCGGAAACGCGCGCAGGTTTCTACACTCCCCGCCTCGTGACTGCTGCCGTCCACGTCATCATCTCCACCCATACGACGCGCCATCTGCGCGCCACGCTCTGGGGATTGGCCCGGCAGACTCGCCCCGCCGCGACCCTTACCGTGTCGTGCGACAACGATCTGCCGGAGATCGGTGCGGTAGTCCGCGCCGCCGTGAGCGACTTTCAGTTCGCCCCCTCCACCATCGTGCACTGGGTGCGCCGGCCGCATCAGGGCGTTGCGCGGCTCGACCAGGTCCGCAACAACGGCATTCGGACCGCTCTGGCTGCAGGCGCCTCTTCCGGCCGCTTTCTGATTCTCGACGGGGACATACTCACGTCGCCTGACACCATCGCGAAGCACGCGCAGTTCGCCAACCTCGGGCTGGTCGTCACCTCGCGCATACTCACCGACGAGGCTCGCACCGCAGAACTCACCGCCGCAGTGGATCGCCCGGATTCCCGCCCTCCGCTTCCCACCGCACCTGAATTGGCCACGCTCGATCGCGAGCAGCGCAATGCCGAATGGCATCTGGCTCTGCGCCGGGCCTCGCTTGGCCCGCTTCGGTTCACGAAGTCACACAAGCCCAAGATCATCGGGGCGCACTTCTCGGTGAGTGTGGACCTTGTTCAGCGCATCAACGGCTTTGACGAGGAGTACGAGGGGTATGGAATGGATGACGACGACTTCGGCCGGCGCTGCTACCAGGCCGGAGCGCACGCAGCCGTCGCGATCACAGCCATTCCTGTTTTTCATCTCTTCCACCCGACTCGCATGCAGGGCCGCTGGCAGGACCAGCCCGGCCACGCCCGATTCAGTCGGCGTGATCTGCCCTTCCGCACTGTCAGGGGTCTGGAAAACCCGATTCCGCAGCCTCCTCCCATCGTCGACACCATGAGATAAGCCGCCAGTCAAAGCGGAGTTTCACGCCAGCCCTCATATACTTCCGGTTGAGAATCACTCTCAACAAATACGCCTCCGTGACCGACGTGTCGGAGTGATGGAGTCAATCGCCATGTCACTGAAGTTCCCCATATATATGGATCACAACGCGACGACACCCGTCGATCCACGGGTGCTCGAAGCCATGCTTCCTTATTTCACCCAGAGGTTCGGAAACGCCGCCAGCCGGAATCACCAGTTCGGATGGGAAGCGGAGGAGGGCGTTGACCTGGCCCGGGAGCAGGCCGCCGCCCTAATTGGGGCCTCCCCCAAAGAGATCATCTGGACCAGCGGATCCACCGAGTCCAACAACCTCGCCATCAAGGGCGCGGCCCAGATGTACGAAAAGGCCCCCGCAGGCTCCAAGGGCCGGGGTCACATCATCACCGCCAACATTGAACACAAGGCAGTGCTCGATCCGGTCAAGCGCCTGATGCGCGAGGGCTTTGATGCGACGTTCATCGAACCGCCGGCCGACGGCATTGTCAGGCGCGAACACGTCGAAGCCGCGCTCCGCCCCGACACGATTCTCGTCACCATCATGTGGGCCAATAACGAAATGGGGACGGTGAACGAAATCCCCGAGATCGGCGCCCTGTGCCACGAGAAGGGCATCATCTTTCACACTGACGCCACCCAATGGGTCGGCAAGATGCCCACCGATGTTTCCCGTGACAACATCGACCTCATGTCCTGGTCCGGACACAAGATCTACGGCCCCAAGGGAGTCGGCGCGCTTTACGTTCGCCGTCACAAGCCGCGCGTCCGCCTGGTCCCGCTGATTGACGGCGGGGGCCATGAGCGCGGCTTCCGTTCCGGCACGCTCAACACGCCGGGTATTGTCGGATTCGGCAAAGCCTGCGAAGTCTGCGCCCAGATCATGGAAAGCGAGCGCGATCGCCTCCTGGCACTGCGCCAGCGTCTGGAACAGCGGATCACCAGCCAACTCGACGTCGTTACCGTCAACGGGCATGCCACCCGCCGGCTGCCGCACACCTCCAACATTTCCTTCGGCTTTGTCGAGGGCGAGAGCCTGATGATGGGGATCAAGGAGATCGCGGTGAGTTCCGGTTCCGCCTGCACCAGCGCGAGCCTGGAGCCCTCCTACGTCCTCAAGGGCATCGGAGTGGGCGACGAACTGGCGCACTCCTCGATCCGCTTCAGCATGGGACGCTGGACGACGCCCGAAGAAGTCGAGTACACCGCCGACAAGGTGGTGCAGGCCGTCAGGCACCTGCGTGCCATGAGCCCGCTCTACGACATGCATAAGGAAGGCATCGACATCAGCAAGATCGAGTGGGCCCATCATTGAGGTGCGGCTGATTGGCGCTTCCCCCGTCCCGGCGGACGTGCTTCCCGGGGCAAATTTGACCGCACGCGTCGAGCGACTCGAAAGCACCCGTCTTGACCGCACTCAGGCGCATCACCCGCCGCGTCGATCAGATCGGCGGCCTCCGCCTGGCTCTTGCCTTTTCGCCTTGGTTTCTATTGTTCTCCTCCTGATCAGTCTCATCGGCAGTCAGGCGCGCGGTGGAAAACCGCCACGACCGCCGGTGCGATTCTCGAGCCGGTTGCCCATCGTTCACGGAGCGTCATCCATGAAAAACGTCAAGGTCACACAAGTCAGTGCAATGCTCGTGGCCCTCGCGGCATGCGGAGTACTTCTGTTGTGCAGTCCGGGTTGCAATACGGTGGAAGGGGCTGGCAAAGACCTGGAAAGCGCCGGCGAGGCCATTCAGGACGCCGCGAAGTAAACGCTCCCGGGTGGACATTCGCACCTCGGCCGCTTCACTTCAATGTCCGTGCCCGATTCGCTCACCAACGTCGGCCCCTATGTCATCGAACGCGAACTTGGTCGCGGCGGTATGGGAGTGGTCTACCTGGCTCGCGACGAGCGACTTGGTCGGCTGGTGGCCGTCAAATCACTCCTGAGTTTGCGCGCGGATGACCCGCGCGCGGCGGAGCGGCTGGCTCGAGAGGCACGCCTCCTCGCCTCCGTCAATCACCCGAACGTGGCTCAGATCTACTCCCTGGAAGCGATGCCTGCGCGGCCCTCCCGCCCCGCGCCTTTTTGCCTCGTTCTTGAATATGTCGAAGGCCCGACTCTGGCCCAGCGGCTGAACAGCGGACCGCTTCCGGTACGCGAGGCGCTTCGCATCGCCCATGCGACCGCCCAAGGGCTGTGGGCAGCGCACCGCAAGGGAATCATCCATCGTGATCTCAAGCCCGCCAATGTCAAGTTCACCGCGGACAGTGTCGTCAAAGTGCTCGACTTTGGTCTGGCGGGCGTGCACCTCGAACCAACCCGCGGACAACCCGTGGATGCCGGCGCCGCCGACCCGGGCGACGCACCCACGGCCACCGGCATCAACATCCTCGCCGATCTCGAGGTCGGCGCCCAGGTATCAGGAACGCCGGGCTATATGAGTCCTGAGCAGGCACGCGGCCAGACCGTCGACGTCCGCACCGACATCTGGAGCCTCGGAGCGCTCACGTTTGAGATTCTCACCGGCGTCCGCGCTTTCGGCGGTGCAACAATCTCTGACGCCATCGCCGAAACGCTGCGCGGGGAACCTGCCTGGGCGCGCCTGCCGGCCGACACCCCGCCCGAGGTCGCTCGCCTGCTGCGCGAAATGCTCGCTCGTGAGAAGGAGGCGCGGCCGCGCGACATGGGTCATGTCGTCGCCGCGCTCGAGGAGGTCATTCGTCAGGACCCGTCACAGGCTTCCGGCGCCTTGGACAGGCCTTCCACCCGTGCGCTGCGCGCCCGGCAAACTCCGCACAACCTCCCCCGCATCGCCACTTCGTTCGTCGGACGGCGCGACGAGATAGACAACGCCTCCCGCCTGCTCGCCCCGGGCCGGCTCGTGACCCTCGTCGGGCTGGGCGGCAGCGGCAAGACCCGACTGGCATACATGATCGCCCAAAAGGCGCTGTCGGCGTTCGAGGACGGTGTCTGGGCCGTCGGTCTCCTTCCTTTGCCCGCCGGCGCCCCCTCTGATGCCGTCGCGAACGCGATCTCCAAGGCCATCGGCATCAAATCCTCGCCCGGGCAATCCCCACTGGAGAGCGTGGCCGATACGCTCGCGCGTAAGCGTTGCCTCCTTCTGCTTGACAATTGCGAGCATGTCGCCCCCGCCTGCGCTGAGGTCGTCCGCGCCATTCTCGAACGCATTCCCGCCGATTCCGTTGCCGGGTGCGCGTTGCTGGCGACAAGCCGCGATGCCCTGGATGTCGCCGGCGAATGGTGCGTCGGCGTTGGGGCTCTCTCGCTGACGGCCCGCGCTGATGATGCAGATGGTCTGAGTGAAGCCGCCCTGCTGTTCATCGAGCGCGCTCGCAGCGCCACCCCGCACACTCACGCCTCCCCGATCAATCGGGATCAGGTCGAACGCCTGTGCGCGCGTCTGGACGGCATTCCACTTGCCATAGAACTGGCTGCGGCGCGCACGCGCCTCCTCACCGTTGACCAGATTCTTCACCGCCTCGACGACCGGCATCGCGTTCTCGGATCGGCCCCCTCCGCGCTTACCGGCGAGGGCGGTCGGCGGCGCACGCTGGAAGAGGCCATCGCCTGGAGCATCGGCCGGTTGGATGAACCGGACCGCCGCCTGCTCGAAAGTCTTGCAGTCTTCTCCGGGGGATGGACCCTGGATACGGCGGCTCGCGTGGTCGGACATGAGGTCGGCGATGAGTTTGCGGTGCTCGAGGGCCTGGCCCACCTCGTGGACTTCTCGCTCGTTCGCGTTGTTGACACGCACCACACCAGCGCGGCGGGAACGACCGAGGTTCGCTACGGGATGCTCGAGTCGATCCGCAATGACGTGCTGCATCGGCTCCACGCGTCTGATAGCAACCATCAGCGCTGGCGCGCCTTGGTGGATCATCACACCGTCTGCTTTCTATCGCTGGCTCGAAATGTGGCGCACGGTATCCACGGCCCGGAGGTCAAAATCTGGCTCGACTCGGCCGACGCCGAACATGGCAATTTCGAGGCGTTGTGGGAGCGTGCGACAGCCCCTTGGACCCGGCTGGCCCTCTGGGCGCACCTCTGGGAGCCGTGGTGGCTGCGCGGATGGTGGTCTGAGGCCCTCCGCCGCTTGCATGCGGCGCTTGAAGGTGTGGCCGCGCTCCCGGAAGACTCTGTGCCTCAGCGCATGTGGCAGACCACCGCGCGCCTGGGGGTCGGAGTCATCGAGCGCAGCCTCGGCGACTACGACGCCGCACGACGCGACCTCACCCTCGCACTGGATTCTGCCCGCGCCGCCGACAAGAACTCCGAATCCTGGGCTGGACCGCTGGCGGCAACCGCTCTGAATCACCTCGGCGGGCTCGACGTGATCTCCGGCCAGCACGGGCGCGCCGTCGCCTCATTTGAGGAAGCCCGCGCATGGGCCGGCCGCTGCGGCGACAATTTGAATGTGGCCTACGCTCTCAATAATCTGGCCAATGTATACATGGGACGCGGCCGCTTTCCGGAAGCCCGCAGGATGCATGAGCAGGCCGCGGCTCTGCGCCGCAGCGCATCTGACCTTCCCGCCTTGGCCGGCAGCCTCAACAACCTCGCCAATCTGTGCATGGACGAAGGGCGCCACGCCGAGTCGCGCGCGCTGTACGAGGAGGCCTTCTCGCTCAATCGCCGCCTTGGCCTCACGATGGGCATGGCGATCAACCTCAACAACATCGCCTACGCGGCGCTCGCCGATGAAGATCTTGACGCCGCTCACGATGCTCTGCGCAAGGCCGAACCGCTGGCGCGCCGCATGGGCGACAAGCGCCTGCACGCGGCGACCATGAACAACCTGGGCATTGTCGCGGCGCGCCGCGGGGAAACTGACTTTGCCCTGCGCAGCCTCCTGGGTGCTCTGCAAATGCGCATTGAACTCTCCGACCTCCTGGGAATCGCCGAGTCCTTTGAGGCCATGGCATATCCTGGCATGGTCGACGACGCCCCCTTCGCACTCTCGCTGATGGCCCTTGCAGATCGCATGCGCACGGAGCTGAATCTCCCCGTGCTTCCCGTTGACCGGCCACGCTACGAAACCCACCAGCGCGATCTGCGCGCCCGCTGCGCCAGCCCCGCAGTCTGTGACGCAGCGTGGAACGAGGGCAAGACTTGGCAATGGCAGGACGCCGCCCGACGTCTGCTCACCCTGCTCCCCGCAGAGCCGCGCTGTCACAGCGCTCCCGCCCCCACTCCCTCCGACCCGATGCCATGACCACTGAAAACCCACAACATTTGATGCTCATCGAATCCGGCACCGGCTGGGGAGGACCCCCGCTGCGCTTCGCTTCTGAGAAAACTCAGGTCATAGGCCGCGCATCCGACAGCGATGCAGTCATCAGCCACGAAGGAGTCTCGCGTCGGCATGGGTTGATCGAACGCCGCGCGGGCCGATGGTGGATCAGCGACACCGCCTCAAAGCACGGAACTGCAGTCAATAACCAGCCGCTCAAGGCCGGGCAGTGGGCTCCGCTGCACGACGGGGACTCCGTCCGTATCGGTCCGCTCACCTTTATCGCCCAGTGTGCGTCCGAACCCGTTCGCGCTTCTGCCAATCCGATGACCATTGCGCAGTGGCTCGATGACATCGATGCGGATCAGGACCGCCGCGGCCCCAGCACCATTCGCCGCCTCTCCGGGCGCGATGGCCTTGCTCAGCGCAGGCTCGATCTGCTGGTCCACTTCGCCACTGCCATGGCCGCGGCGCGCAGCGAACTGGATGTGTGCCGCCGCATCGCCGAAGCCGCGCGCGAGGCGCTCGCCTGCAGTCACGCGGTCATTGTCCGGACGACCAGCGATGCATCCGCTCCGGAGATCGTCTGCGTCGCTTCCGCCCCTGCTTCGGCCGTCGACTCTTCGTGGCGCATCAGCCGCTCGCTATTGCGTGCCGCCGCTTCCGACGGCGCTGCCCTGCTCGCATCAGCGCCCGACGGCGTTTCCGACTCTTCATTCGGGCACAGCGTGATCGATCTGGCCATCCACAGCGCCCTTTGTGTGCGCATCGAGTCAACCGGCGCCTCCGGTCTCTTTCTGTATGCGGACTCACGCGGTCGACGCAGCGCAGCCCACCCGGGCCTGGAAACTGAGGCTGCTGAGTTCTGCGCTGCGCTCGCCCGTGTCGGCGGCATGGCCGTTGCCGATCTGCGCCGCAAGGCCCTCGAATCTGAACACCAGGCCTTGGCCCGTGACTTGGAGGCTGCACGCCAGATGCAACTCCTTCTCATGCCTCCCGCCACCGGGTCCATGGCCGGCGCCCGCTATGCCTACCTCACGCGTCCGGGCCGATACGTTGCCGGCGACCTCTTGGACTGTCTCGCCCTCGACGATGGCCGCCTCGCCTTCTTTCTCGGCGACGTCACCGGCAAGGGCGCTTCGGCAGGCATCGTCATGGCCGGCGCGCAAACCTATCTCGCCGCCCTCCTGCGCCAGACCGGCGATCCCGCGGCCGCGGTCACCGGCCTCAATCACTTTATGTGGCACCGCATCGGACCCAGCCGCTTCGCCTCGCTCTGGGTTGGCGTTCTTGATGCGCGCACCGGCGTGTTGGACTTCGTGGACGCCGGCCACGGGCTCTGGCTCCTCCGGTCTTCGGGCCGGCCCCTCAGCACACCGGCATGTGAAGGCGGCCTGCTTGTCGGCGTGGACGAGCATGCCCGATACACCGCCGAGCGCATTCAACTCCGCCCCGGCGATCGTCTGCTGCTCATGAGCGATGGTGTCGTCGAGCAGCGCAACCGCTCTGACTCCCCGCTCGGCATGCATGGAGTCGTCGCCGCACTCGCGCCTTCCAACAGCGCTGCCCAGGATGCTGCGGACCTGTTCGCTGCCCTCCTGCATCATGCCGGCGCTGAGGATTTGGCTGACGACGCCACTATCGCCTCCTTCGAACTGCCCACCTGATCAGATGCCTCGCTCGCTATCATGCGCCCTTCCTTCGGCCTGACAGGACTCGCGCATGCCTCTCCTCCTCATCATGGTCGGTACGGCGCTCCTCCTCCTGGCCGCCTACAACCTCTATGGCGACCTCCTGACACGTCTGCTTCGACTCGACGCCCGGGTCCCCACCCCCGCGCACACTCAGCGCGACGACCAGGACTACTCGCCCAGCAAACCCTCATACCTCCTCGGCCAGCACTTCTCCGCAATCGCCGCCGCCGGCCCCATCGTCGGCCCGATTGTCGCCGGCCTCACTTTCGGATGGCTGCCCGCCCTCCTCTGGATCATTCTCGGGTCCATCTTCATCGGCGGGGTGCACGACATGACCGCGCTGGTTGCCAGCGTGCGCCACAAGGCCCGCTCCATCGCCGAAGTTCTGCGCGAATACATGAGTCGCCGCAGTTACATGCTCTTCCTGCTCTTCGTCTGGATCGCGCTTGTCTACATTGTCGTCGCCTTCACCGACGTCGTGGCCGGCTCATTCATCGGCTCCCAGACTCTCGAGAACGGCACGGTCATTGCCGGCGGGGCGACCGCGACCTCCTCGCTGCTCTATCTTGCCTTGCCCGTGCTCATGGGCGCGCTCCTTCGTTTCCGCGTCCTGTCGCTGTCGTGGGCCACTGCCGTCTTTCTGCCGCTGGTCGCCCTTTCCATCTGGATTGGCCCCCGGGTTCCTCTTGATCTTGCCTCCCTCCTCCAGGTAAGCGACCAGCAGGCGCGCACGTGGTGGGTCGTCATTCTCCTGGGCTACTGCTTCGTCGCCTCTCTCGTGCCGGTCTGGCTTCTGCTTCAACCACGCGGACACCTCGGCGGGTATTTCCTTTACGCCTCCCTCATTGGCGGAATGCTCGGCCTGTTCATCGGCGCCTTCCGTGGTTCGTACGCCATCGCCTACCCGGCCTTCACTGGCTGGACCGCCGCCGACGGCTCCACACTCGCCCCCATGCTCTTCATCACCATCGCGTGCGGGGCCTGCTCCGGTTTCCACTGTCTGATCGCCTCGGGCACGACCTCCAAGCAACTCGCCTGCGAGACGGACGCCAAGCCAGTTGGATACGGCGCCATGCTCGCCGAGGCCATGGTCGCCGCCATGTCCGTCGCCTGCGTCATGCTCCTTTCCGCGTCCGACGCGGGGAGCCTGGTCGCCAAACCCAACTATGTCTATGCGCGCGGCCTCGGAACCTTCCTTGAGTCCATCGGTATCCCGCCTACCTTCGCCATTTCGTTCGGCATGCTTGCATTCACCACCTTTGTCTATGACACGCTTGACGTCTGCACTCGCCTCGGCCGCTACATCGTTCAGGAACTCACCGGCTGGCAGGGCACATTCGGCAAGTGGTTCGCAACGGCTGTCACCGCGCTCATCCCTCTCTTCTTCGTCACCCGCACGATGCTCGGTCCTGACGGCAAGCCCATTCCTCTTTGGAGAGTCTTCTGGAGTCTCTTTGGCGCAAGCAATCAACTCCTCGCTGCTCTTGCGCTCATCGGTGTGACAGTCTGGCTGTGGCGAACCACCCGGGCCTGGTGGGTCTGGCTGGTCACCGGCATCCCCACGCTCTTCATGTACGTCATGAGCGCGTGGGCGCTCACCATCTTCATTCGAAAGGGATTTCGCGACCCCGACGCCGGGTTCCGCTGGCCGGCCGATCCCGTCCCCTGGGTCGCTCTCCTGCTGCTGGGGCTGGCGGCGATGGTTGCGCTGGAAGCGATTCTCGTTCTGTCCCGCACGCTCGGCAGACCGCCGGCCTCCGGAGGGCGATCCCTCGCTGCGGCTCCTCAGTTCACCCGCGACTAGACTCCCCTCGACGACGTCGTGATCGGCCCGATTGGTACTTCCACCCACTGACAAAACACACAGGAGAAATCTCATGGCCGCGAAGAAGAAGAAAGTCGTACGTAAGGCTGGCAAACCTGCGCGCAAGCCCACGACGCGAAAAGCCGCCCCGAAGAAACGCAGTTCCACGGAACCTGTCCCGGTGAAAACCGGCCGAGGTCCGGCCCCCGCCGAAATCGGCGCCTCCCTCGTCAGGATGTTCAACGATGGGAGACTTAAGGAGATTGAGGACATGTTCTGGTCCCCGGCCGTTGTCTCCGTCGAGGGCATGGGCATGGAGATGGCCTGGAACGGCCGCAAAGCGGTGGAAGGAAAAAACAACTGGTGGATGGAGAACCACACCATTCACAGCGCTGCCGCGAAAGGTCCCTTTGTCGGCGCCTCCGGCTTCGCCGTTCACTTCACTATGGATGTTGAGGACAAGTCCAACGGCAAACGCGGAACCATGACTGAGGTCGGCGTGTACACCGTCAAGGACGGCAAGATCGTTCGCGAAGAGTTCATGTATTCTGTCGACTGATTGCCCTGACAACCTCTCCCCGTACTCCAACGCCGAGTCGAAGCGACTCGGCGTTTTTTTTGGTCCGGTGATCACGTCTGCATTCTGTTCGCAAGCTGCGCTGAATGAACGCCGATTCATGGTGACACTCAACCGCCGCATTCAAAGACTGTTGCAGCATGTTGCGCCTATTTAACCCGAACCAACTCAACTCGCACCTCCGTATTCCGCTCCTGCACAGATACACAGCGGCCCAAACGCGGCGCGTTGCCGCTTCCCGCACTTTGCCGCTGGAAGAGACCAAGCGAACTCCAGACTTTCAGGATGGCTGGAATCGCACTGACCAATTTCAAGGAGCACAGGTCATGCGCAGTCGTATTTCTTACTCAAAGCCCGCTTTCCTTCTCTCACTGGCTGCGTTCGGCGTCAGCGCCGGCGCGGCATTGGCTGATGTCAACGGTCGTCTGGAACAGACCATTGATGCAGCCACCGTCCCTCTCGAGGATGCCGTCATTCAGGCGATGGCCATGTCCGATCTGCCTGTCGCCGAAGCGACCTTGGGCATCCACCAGACGGTGACCGATTGGCCGGTCTTCCAGCTCGACGTCGCCACCAACACGATCAACGAGAATCGCTTCTCGATCGTCGACGGTTCGCTTACGTACAACAAAACTACGGTTCGCAATAACCTCTCCAACCGCGAGCAACTCTGGGCCCAAGCCGTCGCTCAGCCCATCACGGTTCTTGACGCGATCAATATCGCCCAGCAGCAGCAGGAAGGCGACCGCGTGTATGAAGTGAAGTTCGATGAGTACGAAGACGGCAACGGTATCACCTCCCTCGTGTGGGAAGCCCGCGTCCTCACCGCTGATTACCTGCTCGTCGCCTACGACATCGACCCCAATACGGGCGAGGTCCTTCAGGGCAATGTCCTTGAGGGCGGACGCAGAGCGGAACTCCACATCGCAAACGTCACGCTGACCGATGCGCTCGACATTGCAAGCGCCACGCTGCCCACCACCACGACGCTTGCAGCGAACTTCGTCACCCTTCACGCTCGCGTGTACTGGGCCGTGTGGACGGAGGATGAAGCCAGCGGACAGCAGTTCAAGGTCGTCATCAATCCGATCCGTGGTGACGTCGTAAGCGTCGAAGCGCTCGAAGGAAGCGCCGGCAACAAGACGAAGGATCCGGCTGCCGCGGCGGTCTTTGTGGGTCTGCCGCTCTCCATGTCGGATGCGGTTGATCTCGCCCACGATGCGGTCGGCCAGGGACATTCCTACGCAGTTTGGGTGACCGGTTCAGGCTCTGATGTCACCTATAACGTTCGCATCCTGGAGGGCGTGAACACGATTGTCAGCGTCAAGGTGGACGCCTTCACCGGCGAAGTGTTCGCGTTCTAAGCCGGATGATGCGCAGTCGCCCCCCGACTGCAAGTCCGATGCACGCTTCAGGAGGCTCGCACAGTTCTTGTGTGGGCCTCCTATTTTTTTTTGCCGACTGCCTCAGATCCAACGGCTGCCTGCGCTACACGCGCTTGATCACGTCTTCCGCCCGATACCGCACCTTTGGCGCCAGCGCGTACTTGTCATCCGCCGCGCGATACCCTGCCGGGCACGCACACAATGTTCCGTACCCCGTGCCCTTCAGCCCTAGCGCTTCGTCATATGCCGCTGGCTCAATCCCCTCCATCGGGCACGTGTCGATGCCCAGCATCGCCGCCGCCGCCATGTACTGCCCCAATGCGATATACACCTGCCGCCCGCTCCACTCATCAAGCCCGAAATCCTTCGGCGGATTGCTCAGCGTCCCCAGCATCATTTGCCGGTACGGCTCCAGCGACTCCTTCGTCACCTGACGCACCTCCGCCATCCGCGCCACTAGCCGATCTGCATCCGCCGGCCCGATTCCCTTGCGCACCGCAAAGACCACCAGGTGCGAAGCGTCCGCCACCTGCCGCTGACTCCACGAGTGCGCCACGAGTTTCTCCCGCACCGCCCGGTCCGTCACCACCACGAATCTCCATGGCTGCAGCCCGAACGACGACGGCGCGAGCACCAGCGCCTGCTCCAGCGCGCTCCATTGGTCCGCAGGAATCCTCCGGGACGCATCAAACTTCTTCACCGCATAGCGCCAGTTCAACTGTTGAATGAGCGCATCAGACGTCATGGTCCCGGACATGAATTCCCTTTCTTGGTGGATTGAAAATGGTGGTGTTCCAATGACTGAACCTGCTCACTGCGCCGTGAAACCGCCGTCGACCAGAAGATCATGTCCCGTCACAAATGATGCCTCGGCCGAGCAGAGAAACAGTACCGGACCGGCGATTTCCTCGGCCTTGCCCGTCCTGCCGACCGGGTGCATCGCGGCCAGTTGTGCGTGCCGCTCCGTGCCTACGCCGCCCGCAAAACGATCAAACATCGGCGTCTCGATCGCCGCCGGCGACACCGAATTCACCCGAATGTTCTGCCGCGCTGTCTCGAGTGCCGCTGCTCTCGTCAACCCGATGACGGCATGTTTCGATGCGACATAGATGGACACCCCCGGCATCCCCACGGATCCCGCCACTGACGATGTGTTCACAATCGCCCCCCCTCCGGTTCGCATCATCGCCGGAATCTCATACTTCATCGAGAGAAGCACCCCCATCACGTTGATGTCGAACACCCTTCGATACTCCTCCACGCTCGCTTCCGGGAGCGGACCAGCCGACTCGATCCCCGCATTGTTGAATGCGCAATCCAGCCGCCCGAAGGTCGACATCGTCTCCTCAACCAGCCTCTTGACGTCCGCCTCTCGCGCGACGTCGGTCTCCACGAACTCAGCTTTCCCGCCCGCGCTTCTGATGCTCTCAACCAGCGCTTGCCCCTCGTTCGCACGCCGACCCGCGGCCACCACCGCAGCCCCTTCCCGCGCGAACGCCAGCGCCGTCGCCTTACCGATCCCTGAAGTGGCTCCCGTAATGATCGCGACCTTGCCGGTAAATCTTCCCATGGTGGTTCTCCTGTGCTGGATGAACTCCCCTCGCGCAGACCCGGAGAGTATGGGTGCACTCTTGCCGGTGCAACCGCCCTGCCCCCGCTGATCAAATCTTCACGCTGGTGAACCGCCTACAAATGTCCTCGCATGAGCAAGGCTTCTGATCCCATTCGCAACCGCGTCGAATCCCTTCGTCGCTGCCTCGCAGACGCCGACCACGCCTACTACATCCTCGCCCAGCCCACCATCGCCGATGTCGAGTACGACGCTCTGCTCCGCGAACTCGCCGACCTCGAAGCCGCCCACCCCCACCTCCTGACCCCCGACAGCCCCACCCAGCGCGTCAGCGGTGCGCCCGTCGATGCCTTCCGCGCCGTCGCCCACCGCGTCCCCATGCAGTCCATCGACAACTCCTATAGCGAAACCGATGTCCGCAAGTGGGTCGCCGACATGGAGAAAGCCGCCGGCAAGTCTGCGCCCGCTCTCTTCGATTCCTCCGCATCCCCCACCCTCGCCTTCTCCGCCAATCCCAAGATCGACGGCGTCGCCATCTCCCTCCGTTACGAATCAGGCCTCCTCACCGAAGCCGTGACCCGCGGCGATGGCGCCAAAGGCGATGACGTCCTCAGCAACGTTCGCACCATCCGCGCCGTCCCCCTCCACCTCCGCGGCCCCCACGTCCCCGCCATCCTCGAAGTCCGTGGCGAGGTCTACATGTCCCTCTCCGTCTTCGCCGACCTCAATCGCATCCAAGCCGAGAAAGGCGCGGAACTCTTCGCCAACCCGCGCAACATGACCGCCGGCTCGCTCAAATCCCTCGACCCCAAAGTCGCCGCCTCCCGCCGCCTCCGCTTCTCCGCCCACGGGCGCGGCGAGTTCATTCCCGCGTCCGGCGCGCCTGCACCCGCCTCCTACACCCAGTTCATGCAACTCCTCCGCGACCTCGGCATCCCCACCGAGAACACTTCACTCTGCCATTCCGCTGAGGACATCCTCGCCTACATCCACACCTTCGAATCCAAGCGCCGCACCCTGGATTACCCCACCGACGGCGTCGTTGTCCGCGTGGACGACTTTGCCCTCCAGCAGTCCATCGGCTCCACCAGCCGCTCACCCCGCTGGGCCATCGCCTTCAAATACCCCGCTGAACAGGCCACTACCAAACTCCTCAAGGTCGATTGGCAGGTCGGCAAAGCCGGCACTCTCACTCCCCGCGCCACCCTCGAGCCCGTCTTCCTCGCCGGCACCACCGTCCAGCACGCCACCCTTCACAACATCGAGGAAGTCCACAAGAAAGACATCCGCGTCGGCGACACCGTCTTCATCGAGAAAGCCGGCGAGATCATCCCCCAGGTCGTCAAAGTCGTCCCCGAAAAACGCCCCCACAGCGCCAAACCCATCGAACCGCCCGCCCATTGCCCCGAATGCAAAAGTCCCACCGAGCGCGAGGGCCCCAAAGTCTTCTGCATCAATCCGGAATGCCCCGCCCAGATCGCCGAAAAGCTCAAGTGGTTCGTCGGCCGCGATCAGATGGACATCGAAGGCATGGGCGAGAAAGTCATCGACCAACTCTTCGCGCAGGGTCGCCTGCGCCACTTCTCCGACATCTTCACGCTCGATCTCTCCACCCTCGCCGATCTCACCCACGAAGTGAAACAAACCAAGCGCGGCAAAGAGTCCGTTCAGGCCCGCCTCGGCGAGAAGAACGCGCAGAAAATCCTCGACTCCATCGCGGATGCCAAGACCCATCGCGGCCTCCGCCGCGTCCTCGCAGGTCTGGGTATCCCCCAGATCGGCGCCGGCGCCGCCAAGGAACTCGCCCGCCACTTCCGCTCCATCGACGACCTTCAGAAAGCCACCGTCGACGAGATCGACGCCCTCCCTGACTTCGGGCAGGTCACCGCTCGCTATCTCCACGACTGGCTGCACTCCCCACAGGGCAAACACGCCATCGACGGCCTGCGCCAAACCGGAGTCCGCCTCACCAGCGACGATTACCGCGAACCCTCCGCCGCTGCCCCCGCCTCCGACTCCCCCTTCGCCGGCAAGACCATCGTCCTCACCGGCACCCTCGAAAAGTACGAACGCAAACAACTCACCGAAATCCTCGAAAACCTCGGTGCCAAGGTCACCGGCTCCGTATCCAAAAAAACCCACCTCGTCATTGCTGGCTCCGACGCCGGCTCCAAACTCGACAAGGCCCGCGAACTCGCCATCGAGGTGTGGGATGAAGCAAAACTCGCCTCAGCGCTCAAAAGGACTTAATCCTGAAGGCCCGCGTCCACTCACTCCTCAAACCTCTTGCTCTCAATCTCAAACTCGTACAGCCCCGCCACATGCCCCGCGCTCTTGCCCGCCAGGTCAAACCGCGCAATCAATCCGGAAGGGTCCTCCACCCCCAGCGATCCCAGCACCCGGAACTTGTTCTCCAGGATGCCATACAAGTCCGCCGTCCGGTTTCGCGCGTGCCCCGCCGGATACATCACGAATCCCGAGTCATGCGCCTTCCCCTCGCTGTCCGTGAGCACCAGCGATGTCGGAATCCCATCCGGGTAGTTCTTGTCGTACTCCGGCCCGCCGTGCTCAAAAGACATCTTCGCAATCAAGCCCCGCGTCACCGGGTTGTGCAGAGCCACTCGGTCATAGTCATAAGGCGTCAAGATCAGCGTCTTCCACCACTCGTCGTTCGTGCTTCCCAGTTTCGTCGTCCCACGCTGCTTCGCGAGATTGAGCGCCTTGGCCAGCATCGTCGCGATGATGTACACCATCGAGTGATCCGCAGACTGCCTCGTCTTCGGGTCGCGCTTTGCCGGATCGCCGATGATCCCGAACGCCGGCTCATACGCCTTGATGAGAATCGACTTGATCTTTCCGCCTTCCGCCTGCGCCAGCAGGTCCGGATGCTTGCTCAGGATGTCAATCACCCCCTGGATCGCCCCTGCGGACTGGTGCTCGTAGAGCCCCAGTTTGAAGTGCATCCCCATCACCGCAAAATCGCTCCCCGAATGCGTGAGCACCAGTTCAAACGGGCTCCGATCCCCCGTCGTCTTCTGGAAGTGCCGGAACACCGCCTCCGGATTCCTGAAGATGTCCCGGGGCCCCAGGAACCCGCGCATCGACCGCAGCACCGACAGGATCGCCGCCTCCGTGCTGATCGCCGCGCTCGCGCCTTTCGAATCCGAGAGCTGCTTGCCCGCCCGGATCGCCCGGAACGGAATGTAATGCGCCACCGTCATTCCCACCGCCGACTCGATCTGCTCCGCCGTCGCCCCCATCATCGCCCCGAACACCACCGCCGATGCAATCGCCCCATGCACCACGTGGTCGATCTTGTACGACTTCAAACTGAACACTTCCGCCAGCCGCCCGCGAATCTCATCCAGCAGCAGCATCCCCCGCAGCGCTGCATCCCCGTCCAGACCCTTCAACTGGCACGCCGCGATCACCACCGGGTAAAAGTCATTGTGCCCGAATTCCCCAGCCACATGCCCCAGTGTCGGGTTGTACCCGAAGTTCGTCCCGTTCGAGTCCCACTCCCGCACCGCCGCGCTGTTCGCGACGATCGCTTTCTCCACGTGCACCCGGTGCGTCGAGCCGAATACCGGCGCTCCGTTGATGTTCGGATACTCTGCGGCCTCCGCACGCAGAACGGTCGGTGCGGACGTGCGCAGCGCGATCGCCGACACCCCGCAGATCACCGAGTCCGTATGAAACAGCGACACCCGTTTCAGCGCCGCCCCATCGGGCCGGCCGACCCGCCCGCCCATGAAGTCAATCGCAAACTTCGCCAGGCCCAGAGCCTGGTTGGAATCCGCCGGCAGATGCACCTGGTTCGTCGTGTCAATCTTCATGGCCATCCTCGCTGTGTGTCAATGCCGCAAGCCGCCGCCCGAAACGACGCACGCCTTACAACGTCTGAGAAGTGAAACTCGCCCGCAAGCGCCCTCGGCCGGCTGTGGAATCTTCGCCGCCGCCTATACTCGCAGTCCGCAAGTGTAGCCCGACTCACCCCTGTTTTTCGCAGCCGCACACACTCGCGAACACCCCACATCAAGCTCTTGGAAACTCACATGCCCGCCGCCGAATCCCCCGTCATCGTCTCCATCAAACGCACTCCCATCGGCCGCTTTATGGGCGGCCTCTCAAGGATTCCCGCCCCTCAGCTCGGCGCCCTTGTCGTCCGCTCCATCCTCGCCGATCTCCCCGCCGTCAGGTCTGAAATCGATGAGTGCATCTTCGGCGTGGTCCTCCAGGCCGGGCTGGGCCAGAATCCCGCCCGTCAGGCCGGCATCAAGGGTGGCCTGACCAACTCCCTCAACGCCTTTACCGTCAACAAAGTCTGCGGCTCTTCCCTCAAGGCCATCATGCTCTCCGCCCAGGCCATCAAGGCCGGCGACGGCCACGTCTACATCGCCGGCGGCATGGAGAACATGTCCCTCGCCCCCCACATGGCCTACCTCCGCGCGGGCGTCAAGTACGGCGACACCAACTTCACCGACCACATGCGCGCCGACGGTCTGCACTGCCCCTTCTGCGACTGGGGCATGGGCAACGCCGCCGAGTACATCGCCAAAACCTACGGCATCTCCCGCGCCGATCAGGATCGCTTCTCCGCCCAGAGCCACCAGCGCGCCGCCGCCGCCTGGGCGAACGCCTGGCCCAAGCCCACCATCGTCCCCATCACCGCCGCCGAAGCGGGCCAGAAAACCGATGTCGCGCAGGATGAAGGCATTCGCGCCGACTCCACCGCCGACGGCCTCTCCAAACTCCGCCCCGCCTTCGACAAGGAAGGCACCGTCACCGCCGGCAACGCCAGCCAGATTTCCGACGGCGCCGCCGCCGTCGTCGTCATGTCTGAGAGCAAGGCCAAGTCCCTCGGCATCAGGCCTCTGGCCCGCATCCTCTCCTACCACACCCACGGCGTCGACCCCAAGGAACTCTTCATCGCCCCCGTGGAAGCGATCCGCAGGTGCGTCGCCAAAGCCGGCCTCCGACTCGACCAGATCGACCTCTTCGAGATCAACGAGGCCTTCGCCGCCCAGATGCTCGCCGACATCAAGGTGCTCGAGATTCCCGAGAGCAAGGTGAACATCGCCGGCGGCGGCATCGCCGTCGGTCACCCCATCGGCGCTTCCGGCGCCCGTGTCACCGTCACCCTCATCAATCAACTCATCCGCACCGGCGGCAAGTATGGCGTCGCATCCCTCTGTCTCGGCGGCGGCAACGCGGTCGCCATGTGCGTCGAACGACTCTGATCCTCACGGCTTCTGCCCGTTCATCGCCGTCAGCGCCAAATACAGGGCCTGCGTCCCCTTGCGCGACCACCCCTGCGCCGCCACCGCCCGATACAACTGCTCCGCCAGCGCCAGCCCCGGCACGGTCAGGTCCATCCGCCGCGCTTCCTCCAACGCGATCCCCATGTCCTTGAGGAAATGCTCCACGTAAAACCCGGGCTCGAAATCTCCCTTCACGATCCTCGGCGCCAGGTTGCTCACCGCCCATGACCCCGCCGCACCCGACGACACCGCCTCCAGCACCTTCATCGGGTCCAGCCCCGCTTTCTGCGCGTAGAGCAGCCCCTCGCATACGCCGATCATGTTCGTGGCGATGAGCATCTGATTCACCATCTTCGTGTGCTGCCCGCTGCCCGCGCCTCCCTGGTGCGTGATCTTCTGCCCCAGGTGCGCCAGCACCGGCCTTACCTCCTCCAGCGCCCCCGCTTCCCCGCCCACCATGATCGAAAGCGTCCCGTTCCGCGCCCCCACATCCCCTCCCGACACCGGACCATCCAGCGCTGCTTTCCCCATGGCCCGCGCCGTCTCCGCAATCCTCCGCGCCAGTTCAGGCGATGACGTCGTCATGTCCATCATCACCTTTGGAACCGACTTCGAGGCGAAGATCCCCCGCTGCCCCTCAAAGTACGTGCTCTCCACATCGCGTGGATACCCCACCATCGTGATGATGAAGTCCGCTCCCGCATCCGCCACCGCACACGGCGAATCCGCCCACGCCGCCCCCTTGTCCACAAGCCCCTGCGCTTTTGCTTTCGTGCGGTTGTGAACCGTGACCCGATACCCCGCCGCCAGCAGCCGCCCCGCCATCGATGACCCCATCACTCCCGTCCCGATGAATCCGATGTGCGTAATGCTCATGCCCGATTGTTGCGCTTTGGCGGGCTGCGTTCACGCCTTGTGCAGCGCCGGCCCTAATTCACTCAGTTCTCCCAGTTCAAATCCGCACTCCGGACAGTGTGTCGCCTGCGCCTCCAGCCCCTTCAGGTCATACCCGCATTGAGTGCACACATTCATCCCTCCGTCCCGCATCCGCCGCCACCGACTCTTCCGACTGACAAATCGCATGTAAAGGTCAATGCCGATGACGCCTCCGAACACCACGGGCAGAAACATTAACCCACAAACAAGTGCCAAATTCGGAGAACTCTGGAGCGTGTACTGAATCGCCCACATACACGCGCCATACAGACTCCAATAGGCTGTCGGCAGCAGGTAAGTCAGCATCAGGCGGCCGCGAGATTCCGTTGCCAAGCCAATCGTGCCGGTTGGAGCGCTGGCAGTTCCTGTGTCACTCCGTTTCGGCAAACGCGTTTCTGAGTCTTGCTGTCTGGCGATTACCCACCGCAAACACGAGACGCATGACGCAATAACGGCGAAGTCGATCAGAGTACTGGAGCTCACCGTGAAGACAGAACAGAGCCCAAAGTACACCCCTAAACCAACGACACCCCCACCGATGAATGCAAGATCCGATTTGGAGAATCGCTTCGTCAATCGATGGCGTCCTCTCAAAACTCCGTCAGCCACCTCACGACCGCAGCCACATCCGTGAAATCCTGCACCACAAAGTCCGCTCCCGCGCTCGCCAGTTGCTCTGCCGACCCGTGCCCCGTCGTAACGCCCAGGCACTTGCATCCGTGCGCCTTCGCGCAGTTCACATCGTGGATCGTGTCCCCCACGATCGCGATCCTCTCAAACTCGATCTCCGTCCCATGCAGTTCCGCAAACCGCCTCTTCCCCACCGGCGGCAGCGCATCCCGGCTCGGCCCATCCTCCGCCCACACGCACACGTCAAAATCATCCGGATTCACCCCCACCGACGCCAGCTTCAGCCGCCCGTTGGCCGCCCAGTTTCCCGTCAGCAATCCCAGCGTCACTCCGCCCTCCCGCGCCCCCTCGTGTGGCTTGAGCGCAGCGATGAGCTCGTTCACCGCCGGCAGCCTCCGCACCCGGTGCTTCCCCGATTCGATCCGCGCCCTCAAATAATGATGCGCCCGCGTGCGGAACGCCTTCTCACGCTCCGGCGTGATCTCGATTCCGTTCCGCTCCATGAGCGACTGAAAAATCAGCGAATCCAGCCTCCCCGCGTACGACACCGAATCATTCGTGAACGTCGGCCCGAAGAGTTCCACTCCCGCATCCTGAAACGCCGCCATTCCCGAACCGTCCCCGTGATACAACGTCCCGTCGATGTCAAAAAGTATGAGTCGCATGGTGAGCCGCCATTTTAGGTCGCCTTCGTATCCTTGTGCCCCATGCCCTCCCGCCGCACCACCGCTTCCTCCGCACCCATCGCTCAGTTCATCGTCGCTGAGTTTTCCGCCTTGGCCGACCCTGTGAAGGCAGTCCCCATGGCCGCCTACATGAAGACCGACATGCCGTTCTACGGCATTCCCAAGCCGCTCCGCGTTCCCGTGTACCGCGACATGGCGAAGCGCTTCCCTCCCGCAGACATCCGCACCTGGCGTGCCAATGTTCGCGCCCTTTGGGAACTCCCCCGCCGCGAAGACAAGTACGCCGCCATCCACTACGCCGTGCACTTTTCCGACCTCCTCTCCCCCCGCGACCTCCCATTTCTCAAGCGCATGATCGAAGAAGGTGCATGGTGGGATCTCGTCGATGACATCGCCCCCCGACTCGTCGGCCGCCTCTGGCTTTCTCATCGTGCGGAAGTTGAGCCCGTCATGGATGAGTGGATCGACGACTCGCACCTCTGGGTCCGACGCAGCGCCATCATCGGTCAACTCTCCCACAAAAAACACACCGATAAAGACCGCCTCTATCGCTATTGCCTGCGCCGCGCCCACGAAAAAGAGTTCTTCATCCGCAAAGCCATCGGCTGGTCCCTTCGCCAATACTCCTACTCCAACCCCGCCGGCGTCAAACGCTTCCTCAAAACCAATCAGTCCCGTCTCTCCGGCCTCTCGCACCGCGAAGGCGCTAAGGCCCTCGTCCGCACCGGGAAAATGTAGTCTCTCCCCTCTCCGCGCATGCGCATCCTCCACATTTCAACCCGGCTCATCCTCGGCGGCTCGCAGGAAAACACCGTCCTCTCCTGCGAAGGACAGGCATCCCTCGGCCACGAACTCCACCTCGCGTTCGGCCCCATCTACGGCCCCGAAGGCTCCCTCCTCCAGCGCGTTGAAAACTTCCGCACTCCGGATGGCAAGCCCATCACCACCCACGTCCTCCCTGACATGGTGCGCGAACTTTCGCCCCTCAAAGACCTCCGCGCCTACCGCCAGTGTCGCGCCTTGATCGAGAAACTCCAGCCCGATGTCGTCCACACCCACTCCTCCAAGGCCGGCATCCTCGGCCGCCTCGCAGCCTGGAGCCTCGCCGGGAAACACGGCAGACCCGCGGTCATTCACACCATTCACGGTCTTCCTTTCCATCCCTATCAGGGCAGGACCGCCAACGCCCTCTACATCCTCTCCGAACGCTTCGCCGCCCATCGCTGCCACCGCATCGTTTCTGTCTGCGATGCCATGACCCGTCAGGCCCTTGCCGCCGGCGTCGGCTCACCGCCCCTCTTCACCACCGTCTATAGCGGCATGGAGATCGACTCCTTCATCAACCCCGGCATCTCCCGTGCCGACATCCGCCTCTCGCTCGGCTTTTCCGATTCCGACTTCGTGATCGGCACTGTCGCCCGCCTCGCCGAACTCAAGGGCCACGACGATCTCATTGATGCGCTCTCCCACTCCCTGCGCGCCAACCCCCACTGGAAACTTCTCTGGGTCGGCGATGGCTGGTGGCGCGATCGTCTCACCGCGCGCCTCAAAGACGCCGGCATTGAAAGTCAGGTGGTCCTCACCGGCCTCGTCCCGCCCGAACACGTGGGCCGCTGCATCGCCGCCATGGACCTGCTCGTCCACCCCAGTTACCGCGAAGGTCTCCCCCGCACCCTTCCCCAAGCCCTTCTGGGTGCCTGTCCCGTCATCGCCTACGACCTCGACGGTGCGCCCGAAGTCTGCCTGCACGAACAAACCGGCCTGCTCGTCCCCGCCGGCGACCTCGCGTCACTCCGGGCCGCTGTCGAGTGGATGGCTTCCCACACCGCCGAGCGCGCCCGCATGGGCCGCACTGGCCGCGACCTCTGCCGCGTCCGCTTCTCCGCCTCTGAAATGGTGCGCCAGCTCGAACTCGTCTACGCAGCCGCCCTTGCCTCCCTCCCCACGCCTAATTCCTGACCACCCGCACCAGGGCCTGCGATGTCCGTCCTGCCTGCGCCGCCTGAAGTGTCACGCGCTTTCCGCCCATCGCCGTGCTGATCGTCTTGGTGATCGACGCCTCGCCCGCGCCGTTCGCTGTGGTGGCCCCCAGCATCGCCGGCGCCGCCAGATCCAGCGTCACGCCCAGGTCCGCAATCTCCGTCGCCCCGAACCCTGTGAGCGTCCCGTAGAACCGCACTTCCGCGCCCGCATCCGCTCCCGTCACCGAAACCGTGCAGTCCTGCCCCGCTCGCGGCAACGTCATCGCCAGCGGCAGGTCCGACGGATTCCCCGCAAACGCATCCGCCCAGACCACGCCCATCTTGTCATAGCCCGTCTGATTCGGGTGGATGCCGTCCGCCAGGTCGCTTGCCCCCAGCGCTGCATGCATGTCCACGAATCGGCAATCAAACCCGAGGTCCGCCCAGTGCTGCACAACCCCGGGGGTAAGCGCAGCGTACTGATCCGTCACCCGCGCGCGCTGGGTGCTGTCCGTGCGCAGGATGATCGACGCTGTATACACCGTCACCTCCGGGTCCGTCGTGAAAATCGTCTGCAGCAGGTTCCCAAGGTCCCACGCCACATGCCCCGCCGACTCGTTGTTAGAGATGTCGTTCGTCCCGATGTGCAGAAAAATCACGTCCGGTTGGTAGGTCTGCATCCAGCCGACAATGTTGTTGTCAATGTTGTTGACCCGCCAACCGCCATGACCCTCGTGATTCGAATCCGGCAGTTCCGGCCAGTCGCCCGCAAACGTCGAAGACCCCACAAAATCCACCGTGTACCCCCGTTGTCCCAGCAGGTTGTAGAGCGCAGTGCGATACCCGCCCGCCGTGCCTTGAGTAATCGAATCCCCAAGCGGCATCACCTTGAGCACCGGCGTCCCCGCGTCTGCCTGCCCCGCCAGCACACACGCCAGTCCGCCCGCCAACACCGCGCTCATTCCCAAGCCCTGCATGATCCTGCTCCCTGAAAAAGCCTCATTGCGACGACTTCCGGAGAGTATGCGGCCGCGCGCTCGCTTCTCTCACCCAGGCATCTATTTATGCTGAAGCCCTGGCCTCGACCTGCCGATGTTTGAACTCGGAGGACCGTATAACGTATTTCCTCTCTGAACACACGTGAACCACGCGACCACTGCCTCTCTTCCGCCCGGTGATCTCGCCAGCCGACCTGTCGGCATGGAGTCCTTCTGGATTCCCTCAGGCCCTGAGTTCCTGGCCGCCTCCCTCGACCTTCCCGCCCTTCCGCCTCCCTGGCCCGTCGCTCTCTTGGTCCACGGCTTTACCGCCAATCGCATCGGCCGGTCTTACTACTTCGTCGACTTGGGCCGTGCGCTCGCACGCCTTGGCGTCGCGTGCCTCCGCTTCGATCAGTCAGGCTGCGGCGAGTCCACCGGCGACCACACCGCTGTCAGCCTCCGCACCATTGAGCGCGACAGCCTCGCCGTGTACGACTTCCTTGCCCGCGACCCGCGCTTCGATACTTCGCGCCTCACACTCATCGGCGCGAGCATGGGCTCATTTGGCGCCCTCGCCGTCGACGCCCGGTTTGGGTCCCGTGGCCTGGCTCTGCTCGCCCCCGTCTTCGACCTGGGCGAACTCGTACGCGGCAAGACCGCCGGTCAGGATGTCGCCGCCGCCCTGCGCAACTTCGGCTTTGTCCCCTTCCGCGGCCTTCGCCTGGGCCCGACCTACTTCGAGAACATCGCCGCACTCAGCATGCCCGATCTCGTGCGCACCGGCCGCTCTCCCGCCCTCATCCTTCACACCCAGGAAGATGAAACGGTTTCTCTCTCCCACGCGCAGCGCCTTTGCCAGGCTTTCCGCGCTGCCGGCCGGCATTGCGATATGCCCGACCTCCCCGGCTCCACCCACGACTTTCACGAGGAACCCTGGCGCACCCAGTCCGCGACTGCGATCACCCGGTGGTTCTCGCGCTGTCTCGCCCTGTAGACCGGCGCCCTAGACCAGGCTCAGCAGTTTCCGGCCCACCCACTCCAGCGTGAGCAGCGCGCCCAGCACGATCAGCGTCAGCGGTGTGTCCCAGATCGACTCGGTGATGTCCGTCGGCGTTCGCAGAGTTCGGTTCGGCAGCAGTTCCGGCAAACGGTCAATCTGGCCCACAGGCACCACCGCCCCTCCCGTCGCCTCCGCCAGTTCCGCCAGCAGCGCATGATCCGCCGCCGCGAATCGCAGTTCATCATCCGGCCGCTCGACCGCAAATGGCGCAGACAGGTCTAATGCCGACAACAGCGGGTCGCGCACCTGCACCACGTACTCGCCCGCCTCGTGCGGAATAAATGCCGCCGTGTAACGCCCCGGTGATTCGGCCGACGGCCTCAGTTCGATCTCCTGCACCACGCCGCGCTCCTCACCCGATGCGCGGTCCCGACCGCTGATCTGCGCGACGATCCGCTGCGGCGCCGACTGCAGCATGATCGAATCCAGGATTCGCAGGTCCACCACCACCGGCTGCTCTGGCGCGCTGCGCCTCGGATCCACCGACAGCACCGCCGGCCGGCCCGAAACCGCCAGCCGATCCCGCCCCAGCATGCGGATCAGTTGCAGGTAGAACTGCTCCGGATACAACTCGCCCTGCCCGAAGCGCCAGCGCCAGATCTCGTCGGTCGCCACGAAAATTGACTGCCCCGCGCCGAAACGCATCCCTGCCACCAGCGGGTGCGCGCCCTCTCCACCCGCGCTCGGCAGCGTGTGCGCCAGCACCTCCGCTGTCGGCTTGAGGTCCGTCGTCTCAATCCTCAGCGCCCACCGCAGCGCCGTCCATCCCTGCCCCGGGTCCGACAGCAGCGGCCACGCATCTGCTCCGTCCTTGGTGATCTGCAGCACCCCCATTTGCTTCGCCAGCGCCGTCGGCGTCATGACCGCCGCCTCTCCCAGCGGCGCAAAAGTAAGCGCGCCCGTCAGCGGGATCAGCGGCGCCAGCGCCGAGG
Source organism: Phycisphaerales bacterium (assembly GCA_044229655.1). Lineage (GTDB taxonomy): Bacteria > Planctomycetota > Phycisphaerae > Phycisphaerales > UBA5793 > JBGASM01. The sequence continues at coordinate 49,623 of JBGASM010000015.1, forward strand.
TCGCAAACGACGCTGGATTGTCCCGTTCTCCTGCAATCCACATGAGCCCCGCCCCGCGCTGCGCCACGTGATTGGCGATGATCTCCAGTTGCCCCGGCCCGAAATACCCCGCCGCCACATCCCCCAGGATCACCACGTCGTACGGCTCCATCTCCTCCGCGGTCGCAGGCAGCCGCGTGATCGGCATGTTCCCCTCCTGCGCAAAGTCCCGGTCCGCAGACAGCAGAAACACACTCGAGTCGATAGACGCCTCACGCACCAGCAGATTCTTCAGGTACCGATACTCCCAGCGCGGATACCCGTCGATGTACAGGACCTTGAGCGGACGCTCCACCAGGTCAACGGTCAACGCCGCGCTGTTGTTCGTCTCCACCAGGTCGGCCCCGCTTGGCTCAACTTCCACCGTCCAGTGCGCCGCTCCCGCCGCCGCCGGCGTCGCCACCAGCGTCACCAGCGCAGCGCTCTCGCTCGCAGCCCCAGCCTCAATGGCCGACCGCGCCAGTTCCTTCCCCGTGTCCGCGTCGCGCAGAACCACGTCACCTCCCGGCCACGCGCCCTCCGCCCCGCCGCTGCGCTCCAGCCGCACCACCACAGGAACCTTGTCATTCAGAAACGCCCGCGCCGGCGCATCCACCTGCGCCACTGCCAGATCCGCAATCGCCTGCTCCGAGCCCAGCGGAACCGCAAACACCTGGATCGCATCCGCACCCAGCCTCCGCAGCAGCGCTCGGTCCGGCGCCTCCGTCGTCCGCCCATCGGTGAAGATCACAACCCCGCTCACCGGCTTGCCTGACACCCGCGCCAGCGCTTGTTCAATCGCCGGCCCGATCGCCGTCGCCGTCCCCGTCGCCTCGGGAATCGTCGGCATCCCCATGTCGTCTGTCGTCAGGTCAAAATCCCCCGCATCAAAACCCAACCACACCGTCTGATGCTGGGTGCGCACCTTTGCGAATGCCTCTGCCGCTCCCGCGATCGCATCCCGCATCTGCACATCGCGTGCTACGCGCCGGCCCGTCCCGGCTCCATCGCTCGCATCCGCCACCATCATCGACGCCGAGCGATCCAGCAGATACAGCACGTGGTCAGGCTCCACCGTCTCCTGCGGCACTACCAATTGCGGCCCGCATGCCAGGAGCGCCAGCCCGAACAGAATCGCCGCCCGCGCCGTCGCCGCCGCGCCGCGGCCGATCCTGCTTCCCACGAGTCCTGAGTACGACCACAGCGCCAGCAGCGCGGTGAAGAAAAATATCGCCAAGATGATCCACGGCGCCGGCGCACGCTCCCAGCCCAGTCGGATCGTGTCCGCGCTCGCAGGAATCCGCTCCAGATCCAGCAGCCATCGCCACATTTCGCTCATGGCGCTGCCTCCTGCGGCTCCCGCACAACGTCGCGCCCGCTCCGCCGTCCGCCCCGGTCCGCGGCCTCTGCCCTCGGCGTCAGGATCGTCAGCAAACCGTGATCCGTCGCCGCCGGATCCAGGTCCGACCGCTTCGCATGGCTGAACCACCTCGCCAGCGCCGTCTCCAGCAGCGCGCACCCCGCCGCCACCAGCAGCAGCAACCACCCCACATCATCCGCCGTGTCTGTGCTCGCCAGCACCATCGCCGGCTTGACCTCATCCTTGATCCACTCCCACGCGCCTGCCGCACGCAGCCACTGCTCCACCACCGCAGGCGATTGCACGTCCGTTCTTCCCGCTTGCGGATCGACATTGCTCGTCAGAAGCGCCGTTGTCTGCCCCACGCTGTCCACCGCCGCCAGCACGCCCGCTTTCTCCACCGCTCGCGCCGGCCGCATGAGATTCCCCTCCTGCCGCAGCGCAATCACCACCCCGTCTGTGCCTTTGATCTGCGTCGTCCCTGTCGGCAGCGACAATGCGGGCCGCTCCCCCGGCCGCATTTCCACGCTTTGCCGCGCCAGCCCCGCGCCCTGCCGGACGACCTCCTGCGCCAGCGCCACCATCATCGGCTTGGCCGGCAGCGTCGTCCACTCCAGGTTCAGCGCGGTTGCAAGGTACACCACCGCCCCCGGCGCTCCCTCAGCCCCCGTCACCGCCAGCAATCCTGTCCCATCCTCCAGCGCCAGCGCTGTGCTGCCCCGCTCCGCGCCTCGCGCGATCGGCAATACTTTCGCGATCCGCACCGGCCTCGTCAACTCGGGAATCTCCGCCCCGATCACGCGCAGTAAGTCCGACTCATCCTGCCTCGCCGCCAGCCCCATCCCTCCCCCCTCAGCGCCCCCGATCGACCTGACCTCCCGCTCCCATCGCCACGCCAGCCGCAGGATTTCGCTCGCCTTGTCCGCCCATAGCGCGACGCTCTCCTGCGCCGGCGGCATGATCCACAGCAGTCCCCCCCGCTCCAGGTGCCGTCGCAAACTCGCCCACCCCGCGTCCGAAACCAGGTCAGGCCGCACCAGCGCCAATACATCCATCCCACGCAGCACGCCGTCCTCGACCCCCGCCGGATCAATGTCCTCAACTGCGATCCCTCCGCTGGACTCCCCCGCTTCTCCGCCTGGATTCAGCGCCCGCCGTAGCCACGCGCCCCCGCTGTATGCATCCGCTGCGCCCGCGCCTCCGAATTCGCGCCGGTCGATGATCCCCACCCGAATCTCCGTTCGCGTTTCGATGAGCGCCCGCCGCGCATTGTCGCTCGCCAGCCCGTCCTCATCGATTCTCGCCGTCAGAATCACTCCGCGCGCCGTCGCCTCGCCGACATCCAGCGTCAGTGATGACCGCGCTTCTGTCTGCCCTGCCGCCCAGGCGATTGTCCCCGTGGCCGTACTGATCGCCCCCGGTTCCGCGCTGAGTCGCAACGTCGTCACCCCCGGCTTCGACACATCCCCTGTCCGCCGCAGCGTCACATTCACACGCCCCGACACATCGTCCGTCCCACCCTCGCCCCCCGACACCGTAACCGCGCGCAGCGGCGTCACACTCACGATCTGCACATTCGCCGCTTGCTCCTGAGCGGGACTTGTCGCCAGCAGCACCGGCGCCGGCCCGCCGTTTTCCAACACGACGGTGAGCGCCTGCTCGGTTGGAAGTGATCCAAGCCTGAAATCACTCAAGAGGTACACGATCGCCCCGCCAACTGCGCTCTCTGCCGCCCGCAGCCCCTCTGCCGTCCGCGCCAGTCCTTCCGCGACATTGGTCGGGGCATCGGACACGCCAACCCCGTCCAGCGCTCTCACCACCGCCGCGTGATCTATCGACGCCGTCGCCACCGGCCCTTCCACCGGCTCCGCAAGCGCAATCAGCCCCACCCGGTCCGCCGGACTCAGCGCATCGATGATCTCGCGGGCCGCCGCCTTGTGCCGGTCCAGTGCGGTCTCAGGCCTCCCGCTCCCATCCTGCAGTCCCGACACCAGCCCGTTATCGATGAGAATGTAAACCCGCCGCGCGCCCGCAAAGTCCTGGAACGGACCCGCAGTCATCAGCGGCCGCGCCGCCGCCAGCCCGAGCAATCCCACGATCAGGCATCGCAGTGCCAGCAGCAGCCACTGCTCCAGCCTCATCCTGCTCCGTGCTTTCTGATACGCCTCCAGCAGGAACCGCATCGCTCCCCACTTCACCGGCTTCCGGCGCTGCCGGAACAGGATGTGAATCAGGATCGGAATCCCGATCATCGCCCCGCCCGCGATCGCCAGTGCCCCGTGCAGGAACGTCATCCCAGCCTCCCCTTCGTCCGCCCGCTCGCATTCCGCCGCGCCAGAAAATACGACAGTGCGGGCCCCAGCGACTCGTGCGAGTCGAACCGCGCGTAATCAAATCCGAATCCGCGCGCCAGGTGCTGGATCTTCCGGCAGTGTCCCTCGATCGCCTCCAGATACGCCTTTCGCAGCGCACGTGGATCCAGCCGCAACATCCCCTCACTCTCAAACCCCTCAAACGGCGCCGGCGTCCGGAAATCAAACCGCAGTTCTTCCCGGTCCAGCACCTGCAGCACCAGCAGGTCATGCCCTCGGTGCCGCAACCGTGCAAATCCCGCGCGGATCGACTCGATGTCGTCAAACAGATCCGAGATGAGCACCACCACCGCCCGGTTGTGCAGTCGCGTGAGCAGCCCGTCAATCCCCTTGCCGATCCGCGTCGGTTTATCCGACGGCCTCTGCGCCGCCAGCGTGGCCACGATCTGCCGCCAGTGCGTCATGGCGCTTGAACGCGTGACCGCGCCCGACACATTCTCAGAAAATATGGAAAGCCCGACTCTGTCCTGCTGATGCAACGCCAGGTACGACAGTGCCGCCGCCAACGTGATCGCGTAGTCGAACTTCGTCCAGACGCTTCGCCCCGTCTCCGTGTTCTTGGCTGCCAGCGACCCATACCCCATCGACCCCGACGCGTCCACCAGCAGCAGCACGTCGAGGTTCGTCTCTTGCTCGAATTGCTTGATGTGCAGTTTGTCCGACCGCCCGAACACCTTCCAGTCCAGGTGCCGCAGGTCATCCCCTTGCACATACTGGCGGTGCTGCGCAAATTCCACCGAAAAACCGAAATAGGGGGACTTGTGCAGACCTGAGCGGATTCCCTCCACCACCATCCGCGCCCGCAGCTCAAACGCTCCCAGCCGCGCCAACGCCGCCGGATCAAGATATGCGTCTGCGTTGACCGTACTCACGTGCTCGACTCCTGCGCTCTCTCCCCGTGCCCTCCCCGCACCTCTCGCCCGCCCTTATCGCATCACTGTCTCCATCTTCCGCGCCGTGTCCGGGTCCGTTGAGTGCAGCGGAATCTCCTTGAGCAACTGATCAATCACGTTGTCCGTCGTAACTCCATCCGCTTCCGCGTTGAAGTTCGTCACGATCCGGTGCCGCAGGACCGGGTGCGCCACCGAACGGATGTGATCCGCCGCCACATGCGTCGCCCCCGACAGGATCGCCCGCGCCTTTGCCGCCAGCACAAGAAACTGCCCCGCCCTCGGCCCCGCGCCCCACGACAGGTAATCTGTCACAACCTTGGGCTTCTTCACCGTCTCATCCTTCACTCGCGTCGCACGCACCAGCGCCAGCGCGTACTGCAGGATGTGGTCCGCCACCGGCACGTCCCGCAGCAGCTGCTGAATGCGCAGCACGTCCGCGCCCGTAAGCACAGGCTTCACCTCCGGCTCATGCAGCGTGGTCGTCCGCCGCACCACTTCCATCTCCTGCTCCATGGTCGGGTAATTGATCCGGATCATCAGCATGAATCGATCCAGTTGCGCCTCCGGCAGCGGGTAAGTCCCTTCCTGCTCAATCGGGTTCTGCGTCGCCAGCACAAAAAACGGCTGCGGCAGTCGATGCTGCCTGCCTCCCGCTGTCACCTGATGTTCCTGCATCGCCTCCAGCAGCGCCGACTGAGTCTTCGGCGGCGTACGGTTGATTTCATCCGCCAGGATGATGTTGGCGAACACCGGCCCCTGCACGAACCGCAGCCGCCGCTGGCCGCTCGTCTTGTCCTCCTCAATGACCTCTGTCCCCGTGATATCCGAAGGCATCAGGTCCGGCGTGAACTGGATTCGCGAAAATTGCAGGTTCAGCGTCCGCGCGATCGTCGAAATTAGCAGCGTCTTGGCCAGCCCCGGCACACCCTCCACCAGGCAGTGCCCCCGGCAGAACACCGAGATGAGCATCTGGTCAATAACGTCGTCCTGGCCCACGATGACGTTGTGAATCTGCTGTTTCAGCGCTGCATACGCCTCGCGGACCTGTTTCACCGCCTGCACCGGATCGGTCGCAGTGACGGTTCCAGTCGCAAGGCTGGGTTGGGACGCGTTTGGTATGTTGGTCATGGTGGAATGAACCTGTCGCTGGCTGCACTCGTATTTGTCTAAGCATCGGTTCCCGATGCCATTTCCCGCTTTCCGCTGCTCTCGCGCGAGTATAGTCATCGGCCGGATTGACCTGCTGGCCGCATCGCACGATTCGATGTTCTCTCCGCTGCTCCAATCTCGCATCGCCCTCGCCTTGGCCGTGCTCTTGCTGTGCGCCAGCCCGGCTTGGTGCTGCTGTGCCGCACGGCATGCCCCCCCCGCGCCGGCCTCTGCAACCTCCCCCGACACCGACGATCCCCACGCCTGTTGCCGACCCGATCCAGTACAATCCTCCCAGCCAACTCTCCCCGTCAGCCAGGATGATCACTCTTCTGAGTCAGACTGCCCATGCGGCGGGCATGACCGCGCACAGAACACAACACCCGCCCTGCACCCCGCTGCCGAAGTGCAGCCGCTCCACCTTGAGCGATCACTTCTTGCGTCCGCCCCGCCTTTGGCCCATGCTGCGGTATTGATGCACTCCGCCGATATCGCCACCCTCAAGTCGCGCCTCAGCCCTTGGGCTCAGCACGGGTCGGGAATGACCCCCTCATGGACAGGGACACTGCGCGCCCAGTCCGTCCTCTGGCTGATCTAGTCAGCCCCTCTTCACATCACTCACACTCCGCGTTGCGCTGCGCACCCGGTCTTGGCCCGTTGCGCCCCCAGCGCACCTCTTTCCCCCTTCCTTCGATTCCCTTCCTCTGTCTTTCTCATCTCATTCATCACAAGGAGTCTCGTCTCATGTATCGTGCACCTCACCATCTCTGCCTCATCGCCTCCGCCCTCTGCCTTTGGGCCACGGGCGCCTCAGCCCTTGCCCAGCATGAATCCCATCAGGATCACGGCAAACAGGCCGAAAAACACGACGAGCACGGCCAGGACCATGCCGACCACGCCGCTGCCTGGACCACCGATCCCTACCCCTTGGACACCTGCGCCGTCACAGGCGAAAAACTCGGCGATAAGCCCGTCGTCAAAATCGAGTCCGGCCGCGAAATCAAGTTCTGCTGCAACGATTGCGTCAAGACTTTCGAGGGCGAACCCGCCAAGTACACTGAAGCGCTCGACAAGAAGATCGTTGCCCAGCAACTCCAGTATTACCCCCTCGAGACGTGCGTCAGCTCCGGCGAAAAACTCGGATCCATGGGCGAACCCGTGAACAAGGTCTACGGCAATCGCCTCGTCCGCTTCTGCTGCAATTCCTGCGCCAAGGAGTTCGCCAAGGACCCCGCCGCCGGTATTGCCAAACTCGATAAGGCCGTCATCGAGAGGCAGTCCGCCGCCTACACGCTCTCCGATTGCCCTGTCTCAGGCCATGCCGTCAGTCACGACGGCAAGCCGATCGTCGCGGTCTTCGGCAACCGCATGGTCAAGTTCTGCTGCCAGGACTGTGTCGCCGAATTCAAGGCCGACCCCGTCAAGTACTTCGCCAAACTCGATGAGATGCTCAAAGCCGCACCCGCTGAGAAGAAACAAGGCGGCGGCTGATTTTCCTCGTGCAGATATTCCCTCTCCCGGCGTGAAGGCCTGACCGCTTTCACGCCGCTTCCCCTCCCTTCCGGAGTTCGCGTCCATGATCTGCCGCACCCGCCCGCTCTTGCTCCTCTTCGTTTTTGCCTCCCTGTTTGCCCTCTCCGCCTGCGGTCCATCCCCTCAGTCCATTGACTCCGCCCGCGCTGAGGTCTCGGCCGAGATCTCTTCCCGTCTTGGCGCTCCCCTGGCATGGGATCAGGGTCTTCCCGCAGACTCCGCGGTCGCCGACCGCGTCGCCGCCCTCGCCTCCGACGGCCTCTCCGATGACGATGCCGTCCGCATCGCGCTGCTCCGCAATCCCGACGCTCTCGCCCAGTACGAGCAGCTCAGCGTCTCCCAGTCCGATCTCGTCGCCGCAGGCCTTCTCTCCAATCCCATCCTCGACCTCAGCGTCCGCTTCCCCGATGGCGGAGGCGGCACCAACTTCGAGGCCGGCATAGTCCAGTCCTTCATGGACCTCTTCTCCCTTGCCTCACGACGCCGCATCGCCGCCGCCGACTTCGATGCGGCCAAACTCGACGTCGAGTCCTCTCTCATCAACCTCGCTTCCTCCGTCCGCCGCGCCTGCATTCTCTATCGCGCTGCCGACGCCCAACGCTCTCTCGCCGCTGAACACGCCGAACTCGCCTCCGCATCCGCCGACCTCGCTCAGGCCCTTCATGCCGCAGGCAACCTCAGCGCCTTCGACCTGGGCCTCCACACCGCCGAGGAAGCCCACGCCCTGGCCGAGGCCCGCGCTGCCAACCTCGCCCTCCACGAGGCCCGCACTTCTCTCGCTCGCCTCTTGGGCCGCCCCGATCTACCTCCCGACTGGTCTCTCACTCCCGATTCCGCAGATGCTCTGCCCGACCGCGAACTTTCCCTCGAATCAGCCCATGCCTTCGCGCTTCAGCGCCACCCTGAACTCGCCGCCGCTCGCGCGCTCCTCGCCGCCGATCAGTCCCGCCTCGGTCTCGCTGAAAATCAGCCGCTTGACGACTTTGCCGTTGGCGTCGACACCGAGCGCGACACCGACGGGACCTGGCTCACCGGCCCCAACATCGAGATCCCGCTTCCCATCTTCGGATCTCAGCAGGCCCGGCGCGCCCAACTTGCGGCCCTCTTTCGCCAGCGCACCCGTACTACCGACGCCCTCGCCGCCGACGTGCTCACCGAGGTCGACCTCGCTCATGCCCACCTCCTCGCCGCCCGCGCCTCCCTCCGCGCTGAAATCCTGCACATGTCATTGGCCTCTTCCGCGAATCTCGACATGCAACTCGCACGCGTCAATGCCATGGCCGCCGGCGCCTTCGACCTGATCGAGGCAAAACACGCCGAAATCGAAGCCCGCCAGCGCCTCGCCGAAACCCGACGCGACTACCTCCTCGCGCGCGCCGATCTCGCCTCCGCACTCGGCGGTGCCTTCCCGCCTCCGACCGAGGGACGCTGGCTCTCCGACTCCGAACTCTTCGCCCAGGACCCCGCCGCAGCCGCCCTCGTGCAGCGCCTCAACCTCCTCCAGTCCGAGATCACCTCCACCTCCCCCGCGCCCGATGCGCCGCACGAACATCAACACCACCACTAAGACCCAATCACGCCATGAACTCTCCCCTCCACCCATCTTCGCTCTCCCGCCGCCGCCTCCTGCTTGCCTCCCCTGCGCTCGCCCTTCCCGCGCTCCTCGCTCGTCGCGCAAGCGCAGGTCTCTTCGTTCCCTCGCTCGCCTCCCCACAGGACCCTCCTCATACCTCTCACACTCCCGCTGCTCCTCCCGCGGCCTCCAACTACACACCCGTCATCACGCCCAACGGCTCCACGCTCCCCTACGAACTCGACAACGGCGTCAAGGTCTTTCGCTTGGTCGCCGAACCCATCCGCCAGGAGTTCCTCCCAGGCGTCGTCATTAACGGGTGGGGATACAACGGCTCCACCCCCGGGCCCACCATCGAGGCCGTCGAAGGCGATCGCGTACGCATCCTCGTCACCAACAACCTCCCCGAACCCACCAGCGTCCACTGGCACGGCCTCTTCCTTCCCAACGGCATGGACGGCGTCTCCGGCCTCACCCAGCGCTTCATCCTGCCCGGCGAAACCTTCAAATACGAATTTACCCTTCGCCAGCACGGCACCTACTTCTACCACCCCCACTACGACGAAATGGTCCAGTATGCCATGGGCATGATGGGCTTCTTCATCATCCATCCCAAGACGCCCGAAGAAAATCCCCCCGATCGCGACTTCTGCATCTTCCTCCACGAGTGGGCCCTCCATCCCGGCACCGCCACTCCCGACCCCATTGAGATGCTCGACTTCAACTACTTCACCTTCAATGGCAAGGCCTGGCCCGCCTCCGACTCCCTCGTCGCCAGTCTCGGCCAGCGCATCCGCATCCGCCTCGCCAACATCTCCATGGACTCTCATCCCATACACCTCCATGGATTCTCGTGGCACGTCGTCCATACTGAGGGCGGCGTCATTCAGCCTTCCGCTCGCTGGATCGGCAATACCGTCGACGTTCCCCCCGGCGGCTCCCGCGCCATGGATTTCGTCGCCGACCTCGAAGGCGACTGGCCCATGCACTGCCACAAAATCCATCACGCCATGATCGGCATGGTCCACGGCCTGCCCATCATGACCGGCGCAGACACCGCCGCCGCTGATGAGCGCCTGCAGCGCCTGATCCCCGGCTACGTCTCCATGGGCCAGACCGGTATGGGTGGCATGTCCCACTCCGGCGGCATCTCGAACTACGCCGGCATGGGCGGCGGCGACGGCCCCTTCGGCCGTGTTGAAATGTCAGGCATGTTCACCCTCGTGAAGGTCCGCGCCGGCCTCACGTCTTTCGAGGACCCCGGCTGGTACCAGCACCCCGAAGGCACAGTCGCTTCTCCGGTCCCCGGGTCCGCGCCCGCTGCCGGCCCCTACACCTGCCCCATGCATCCGACCGTTATGTCCGACACCCCCGGCACCTGCCCGATCTGCCATATGAACCTCCGCCCCGTCTCCCAGCGCTGACTCGCGCCCATTGCCCGCCTGCGTATGCTCACTCCTATGAACCGCTTGCGGGTCGATGCCCTCTATTCCTCTTTCGTCGCCGCCCTGTTGATCGCTGGGGTCTTGGCCATCTCTCCAGGCTGCGCCAACGGCAAAGCCAAGGATGAAGGTCAGATTCCCGAGAAACCGCCCGAGCCCCCTGCTGTCCTCCAGTCCGCCGAACTCAAATATGAAGTTGACGGCAAACCCCGCCGCGGACTCATCAACTACTGGTCAAACTCCATCAACCGCCCCTACCTCTTGCTTTTCCCCGATGAGCGCGGCCTCGACCCCTGGTTCCGCAGGGAATCCGAAAAGTACGCGCGCATGGGGTACACCGTCGTCACCCCCGACTTCTCCAGCATCACCGATCGCTCCTGGGACAAGGACGTGGTCGCGCAGATTTCCGCCGCCACCGCTGCCGCGCTCACCCTCACCAGGTCTGGCCCCGCGCCCAAGACCGGAGTCATGGGCTTTGGCCCCGGCGGAACCTACGCCCTCACCGCTGCTCGCTATCTGAAGCTCGACGCCGCCGTCGTCTGCTATGGCGACCTCATCCCACGCGAGGAAGCCCTTCTCGATCTCGCTGAGCCCATTCTCGGCATTTACGGCGGCTCCGACGCCCTGATCCCCATGACCAGCATTGTCGCCTTTCAGGAAGCCATGCAGCGCACCGGCGGCCGCTTCACCGGACAAGTCTGGCAAAACGAGGGACACGACTTCCTCCGCTCACCGCGCAACCCCGACTCAGTGCAGGAAGCCAATCTCGAAATCGTCGGTTGGCTCGACCGCTACCTTCTGCCTCCGGGCTGACCAGCCCCGCTCACCCCTCGAAGCGCGTATCACGCCTCCCGATCCACCACCGGCTCCAGAAGGTGGCATACCCCGTTTTTGCAGTCCTTGTCGCGCTCCCACTGTCCAGCCAGGATCCCGCGGATCGCACTCGCCACGTTCTCCTTTACTCTCTTGAGATTCAAGTCTTCTAACCTGGCGATCCCCTTCTGTCCGGTGGACACGAGCCAGTACTCCGCAGTCCCCACGAGGTCATACCCCGCCGCCTCCATCGCCATCGCGTACACACCCATCTGCAGATCCGTTTTCTTGACCTCCGTGTATTCCTTCTTCGACTTGCCCGTCTTGTAATCGATGATGTGATGTCCTCGGTCATCCATGTCCAGACGGTCAAATCGCACCCGAATCCTGTGCGCCTGCCCATCCAGCGGAAACGCGAACTCAATCCCCTCTTCCACCTTCACCGGATTGATCTCCTCCCGATGCATCGCCTCGTAATACCTCCGCAACCCCGCCACCACCTGCGCCATCAGCATTTCCGTCATCTCCTCCGCACCCGCGATCTCCTGCATCGCCGCCTGCCCCTTCGCCAGAAGGTCTCCCAGCCCTGGCAGCCCGATCGCCCCGTCCAACTCTTCGTGCTTCATCTGCTGCCGATAGAACCGCTCCAGCGCGTTGTGAATGATCGACCCGTATCGCGATCCCCGCTCATCCCGCTCCGGCAGGTTCAGGACATGCTTGATCCGGTAGCACGCCGGGCACCGCACATAATCCTCGATCATTGAAAACGTCAGACGCAGCGGCCCCGCGACACCCCTCGCACGCCCCGCGGCATCCAGCGCTGCCAGCGCCTCCGCGCCATACGTCCTGACCGCATCCGCTGAGACGCTGGTGCTCCCCCCGGCCCCTTTGAAGATCAGGTTCAACGCGCTTTGCCCCTTCCGCGCAGCGCTCAGCGCCGCCTGCTTCCACGCGCCCTCCGCCATCAACCTCGCCGCCGCATCCACCTCCTCCGCCCGCTCCGCCATCGCCGCCCGGTGCATCGCTGCCTGCGCCTCAATGCGCAGCCGCAACCGCAGCCGCATCTCCACCCCCGCGCGCGCATCCGCCTCACCGCCCGCAATCGCCAGGTCGACCTCCCCTTTCTCCGCCTCCGCTCCGCCCGAATACGCAACGTACTTCTTCGGCACCTCCTCCTCGGCCATCCCCTCAATCTCCTCCCACAACTCCGAGGGACTCACCTTCCGCCCGCCGCCGTCCTTCACCTGCGCAAGCAGGCACAGCCGCTTCCTCGCTCTCGTCAGCGCGACAAACACCACCCGCCGCTCTTCGTCCGCAGCATTTGACCTCTCGCCCGGAAACAGACCGTCCACCAGTTCCGCCAGGTCCAGCCGGTCCTCATCATCCGCCCGACTGCGCTTCACCGGCTTCAACGTGTACCCGTGCTGGTTGAACCTCGGCAGGTACACATGATCAAACTCCAGACCCTTCGCTTGGTGCGCCGTGAGCAGCCGCACCGCATCCCGGCGCGTGAACTTCGTCTCCGCGTCCGCCACCCGGTCCTCCGCCGAATCTCCCGCCGCAATTCGCGCCGCTTCCAGATCGTCAAGTCGCGTCAGCAGGTCCGCAAGGCTCTTTCCCCCGTCCAGGTCACCCACGACCCTGCGCACATCTCCCACAAATCGCAGCATCTCCTCCGCCCGCGCCTCGCGCTCCGCACCCTCCGTCAAATCCAGTTCCAGCGCCATCGTCTCTTTCAGGCACCTCTCCACCACCACGTCCGCCGCCTCCGTCAGGCTGCACACCTTGAGCCGGTCATGCATCCTCAGGAATCTCACCAGTCCTTCCGGCTTCCGCTCCCGCGCCCTGAGCCAACTCAAAAACCCCGGCCCCCGCACGCGCTTCCCGCTGCGCTCCCCTTCGCCCTCCTCTTCTTCCTCCGGCTTCCATCCCGTCTTCTCTCGCCACTGCCCATGCAGCGCACTCAACTCCGCCAGCGGAATCCCGATCGGCCCCTGCGCCAGCACGCGCACCAAGTGCTGCGTCGCCCCTTCATTCGCAATGATCCGTAGCCACGACTTGAAATCCTTCAGCAGGTCTGACTCCTCGACACGAGTTCCCTGGGCTATTTCCGCCGCGATCCCGCGCGCCGTCAGCGCCCTCTGGATCGCCGGCAGATCGCCGTTCGTCCGCGCCAGCACCGCACATTCCTCCGCCGCTACCTCACCCCCCCCCATCGCCCGCGCAATCCGCGCTGCAATCTCCCGCGCATGCCCGTCCTTCCCCGCATACTCCACCATCTCGATCACGTCCCGCACCGCACGCATCGGCCCTGCCGCCTCAATCCGCTTCGTCGGATCAAACCGGTCGCCGCACTTCTCGATGACCCCCTGCGCCGCCGCCAGCACCACCGGGCTCGACCGGTAGTTCTGCGTGAGCTTCACGACCTTCGCGCCCGGCCAGTGTTCCGCAAACGTTGCAAATGCCCCCTGGTACGCGCCCCGGAACCCGTAGATCGATTGATCATCATCGCCCACCACCGCCACGTCCCCGTCCCTGGGCGCAATCAACTTGAGCAGCTCGATCTGCGCCCGGTTCACATCCTGAAATTCATCCACCAGCACATGCTTGATCTCGCTCCGCACCAGCGTCCGCACCCGCTCATCCGCCTGCAGCATCCGCATCGGCCGCGTCTGCAGGTCGTCATACGTCGCCCATCCGCGCTGCATGCACTCCTCGTCAAACGCCCCGTACAGCGCGGTGAGTTCCTCCAGCCGTGCGATGCGCACCCGAAGCGCCCGCCCCTCTTCGCTCCCCCCGTCCATCGCTTCCAGCCGCACCCGCTGCGCCCCCGCGCACGCCCGACACTCCTCGGGGCTTCTCCCCGCATTCGCCGCCCGCCCCACGAACGCCAGCGCCGCATCCACGATCGCAAACGGGTCATACGGCGTCTTGCGCAGCCCGATCCCCGTTCTCCCCACGATCTCCCGCATCAGCCTCCGCGCCCGCGCCCCGTCCACGATCTTCGGTTCCGTCCGCCACCCCACCAGATCTGCATACCGCCGCAGCAGCCTCAGCCCGAATGAGTGAAACGTCGACGCCTGCACCCGCTGCGCTGCCGATTCCTCGGACACCGCGCTTGCCGCCCGCTCCCGCAACTGCTCCGCTGCCCGGTTCGTGAAAGTCAACGCGAGAATCGACTCCCCCTGCGCGTGGCGCTCCTCGATCAGGTGCGCAATCCGCTGCGACATCACTGCGGTCTTCCCCGTCCCCGGACCCGCAAGGATGATGAGCGGCCCTCCCGAGTGCTCCACCGCCTCCCGCTGCGCTTCGTTCAATTCCAAGCCCCGCGCCCCTTCGCTATTGCTCTCGCCATGCACCATGCGGCGCGATGGTACGGCCTTCCTCCTCTCACCGCCCCGCAAAAAAAAGGCGAGCCTCCGGCTGGTCGTCGGACCGGAGGCTCGCGGAAACGAGAAGAAGACTGCGTCGTTCGTTCTCTTACCGGTCGTTGGACTCCTTCTCCTGTTCCTTCTGCAACTGCTCCAACATCGCCTTCGTCTCTTCGAGTTGCTTCTCAATCGATCGCATCATCTCCTCCCGCGTGCGGTCATCCATCGTCCCCCTCAGCCTCGGCACAAACAGGTCACCGCCCTGCCCCGGCCGCACAATCCTCACTTCACCTGGCGCCCCTGGCGCGGCCATTCCGAATGCGTCCGATTTGAACGCTTCCAGTGTCGCGTTCGCCGACATCGGCCGTCCCGCGCGCAGGTAGTGAATCTCAACTTTCGTCCCCGGCTCCGATTCAGCGATCAACTTCCGCAACGAAGCCTCGTTCACCTTCTGCCGCTCGCCGCCGTTCACGATCACCCCCACGATCAGGTCGTTGGGCTTCAGATCAATCGACGCCGCCGGCGATCCGTCCACGATCCCCGCCACCAGCACGCCCTCCTCAGGCCCAAGACCCAGGTAGGCACGCAGTTCTTCCGACGCCGGATTCAGCCGCACACCCAGCATCGACTTCGGCGGCGTCATGTCCTCCGGCGCCGCAAATGCCCACGCCTGGCCCTCTCGGGGAATCTCGATCCGCATATTGCCCAGACCTTCGAGTTCCTTCCACTCAGGCATCTCGTGCAGCCGTGCAAGACCTTCCATCTCCGGCAGTTCAATCATCATCTTGTGGCGCATCTCCTTCATCTCGCGTCCGTCGTCGCTGAGATTGATGTACACATTGTCGATGCCCCGCTCTTTGAGAATTCGCTCCACATCCTCTTGCGTCTTCGCATCCGTCTTCTCCCCGTCAATCCACAACTCCACCGATTCTTCCCCATTCTCGCTCTTGCTGATGATCTTTACGGAAGAAGACTTCTCGCTCTTCTCCTTTGCCGCCAACTCCTGCTCGGCCTTTGGCGCCTCCTGTTTGTCCTGCGCCGTCGCGCATGACGCCAGGCTCAGCGCCGCCGCAGGCCCCAGCGCCAGCGCAGCCTTCAACCCCATGTTCCATCCCATCCGTCCACGCGAAGAATGCCGTGTCATGACTCGTCCTTTCATCACTTCAGTCGTTGGTTGTTGATCTGCGGTCCTTGTCTGCGATCCGCCGCGCTGCGACTCAGCCCACGTGAGCCATACTGATGCGCGCCCTCCCCTGACTCCGTCAAATTTCCTCGCCCACTCCCCCTGCCGCGCTCTCCTTCCAACCTACCGCCCCCCGTCACCGTCCCCGTCATCCGACTGATCGTCAGCGCTGCCTTGCTCCGCCAGTTGTTCCAGCAGCCGCTCAAGCCGGTCCAGTCGATCACTGATCTGGTCCAACCGCTCCTGCAGAGCCTGCTCCGACTTCTCAAAAGCTCCGTCGCCTCCGGTCACCGGCGCAGGTGACAGAACATGGAAAAGCGAATTCGGATTGGTGCCCGCGCTGGCCACGATCAGGTCCTCGCGCATATTCGCAGGCAGATTGTCCAGCATGTGCGCCAGATCCGCATTCTCCGTCACCACCGCCGCGCCTGGCGCCATCCGCATGCTCGCCCGGCTGAACCTCACCGGGTCATATCGCTCCACCTTGATACTCAAGTCAATCTTCTCACCGCCGCGCAGCACTTTCAGGTTGAGCGTGTCGCCCGGATTGCTCCCCGCCAACACTCCCTCAAACGCTGTGTCCGTCAGCGGCGACACCTCGTTGCACGACAGCAGGATGTCCCACAGTTGCACCCCCGCGCCGTCCGCCGGCAGGCCCGGCAGCACCGCCGTCACCAGGATCGACTTCCCCGTCTCAAGTTTCAGTTGGCTCGCCAGCGCATCCTTCACCGGCTCAAACCGCACTCCGACCATGATCTTCGGGTCCGCCCGCACCGTGGTCGACGGCCAGGTGCCCTGCGGCTGCAATGGCGCTGCCTGCCGCGCCGTTCCGCCCGAGCCGCCCGTCGCAGGCGGCGCAGTCTGGTACCGAGTCTGCGGACTGCTGCTTTGCCCGCTCGACCGCTCCTGGACTCCTGGCTCGACCGCGATCATCACCCGTCGCTTGGGCGTCGGCGCGTTGTCCGCGCCGCCTTCTGAAACCGTCGGCTCACACCGATTGGTCACCACCAGCACGGTGCCGTCCGCGCGTTCCTGCAACTCCACACGCCGCCCCTCCGTCCGAACCATCTGCATCGCCGGCTTCCCCCCTCCGTCTCCCCCATCGTCGACGCCGCCATACGCAACCTGCAGCCCTCCCAGCGTCATCGCCACCGCCGCCGCACACATCGTCATTGATTTCATAGTCTGTTTCATGGTCATGACCCTCCACATGGTTCAAGGCACGCTGCCCGCGCCTCACACTTGGGTTGACAGTTTCTCAATACGTCGCCTGGATCGCCTTCGGTTCGTTCTCCGGCAGCAGCAGCGGACGCCCCGCTTCATCCTGCCCGAGCCGATAAAAACGATCCACGGTTGTCCGCTCCAACGTAGGACGCACATACACCAGTTCATACCCCCCGCTCGCCGCCGGCTTCATGTCCACGATAAACGGCTGCAACTTGTCGCGCAGCCCCGCATACTCCGCCGGAATGGCTTGCTCATCGCCGAAGATGCTCCCCTGCCCCGCCCCTTCGTTGCCCGCCAGCTGCGTGCGATCCCTCTCGCTGCCGCCGATCACTCCCGCCTGCCAGGATGTCAGACCCCAGCCCAGCAGCAGTGTCGCCGCAATCGCCCAGCCGCCGTAATGCTGCGCCCACCGCGTGATCCCGCCCCCGCCGCGCTTGGGCTCATCGTTTCCCGCCGTTGCGGCGTTTGATCCTTCCGCCGCCGCCGCCGTTGCCACGCTCGCGAAATCAATCTCCACATTCGTCGCGCGCTGCGCCGCCATGAAGAACGAATTCGACAGCCGCGCCGCCGCTCCGAAATCCTCCGCCAGTCTCCGCCAAGCCTCGTACCGCTCGCCGGCAAACGCCCGAAACTCCGTCCAGTCCCGCTCCGTCGCCGCGCCGTCCACCAGCACCGCCGTCAGACGGTCCAGACGCTCGCTCGGCGTGATCGGCTCAGGCGTAATTGATGAATGAGGTTGCATCTCCATGGTCACCACCATGTTCCTGTAAAATTACACTGCACATCCGCCGATGACCCCAACTGATCACTCGGCCTACTCAGAATTCGTGACCGCCCCTCGTGAGGACAGGTGTGCTGCCGACCCCACGACGGGCTCCGTTTTCACCGAACGGGATTGAACGGATATCTGCTCGCCGCTGGCGCCGCCTCCGACGCCCGCGCATGCTCGTTGCTCTTGTATCGCCGTCCACTCTTCCCGCAGCATGCGCCGCGCTCGGCTCAGCCGCGTCTCCACTGTTGTCAACGGCAATTCCAGAATCGCCGCAATCTGCTCGCATCCCATCCCGTGCACGCACCGCATGATGAGCGGCTCCCGGAACTCCGGCGGCAGCGTCAGCGCATGCGCCAGCAGCCCGTGCGCCTCATCCATCGTCGTCGCCGTGTCCCCGTCCGGCCGCGCGCCGTCGTCATCCGCCAGGTTCTCGCCGAATGAGTCCGAATACGTCACCCTCGGCATCGACCGCCCCGACTCGTCCGTCGCACTCCCGCGCCGCGCACACTCTCTCGCTGCGTTGATCGCCATCCGCCGGATCCACGGCCGAAACGCGCCCGGGTCCCGCAGCGTGTGAATCTTCGAAGCGAATTTGACCGCGACATCCTGCATCAGATCTTCCAGGTCCGTCCACCTCGGCTTATACGCCAGCAGCACCGCCGCCAGCCACTGACGATGCGCGCGCCACAGCCCGCTCTGCGCGACCCGATCTCCTTCGATCGCCTTTCGCACAAGGTCCTCGTCCGTCCCCATGTCCGAGCGGGGCATCATTGACATTCCTTACTGATGCACCCCCCATCCGGTTCCGTCACCTTTCCATCCTTCCCACTCCCATTTCCCGCGCACTTTCCGCGCTCCCTGCCCATCCATTCGGCCTCTGTTCGGAATTGCCCCCGGCCCCTCCATCCCTCCCCCCCGCCTCTCCCCCCCCAGCCAAAACTCGCCCCGCGTACCATCCCCCTTCATGCCCTCGCCAGACCCCGATCACTACAGGATGAGTTTCGGTGCCCACCTCGACGAACTTCGCCGCCGCGTCCTCCGCGCCCTCATCGCTCCCGTCCTCGTTGCCATCCCCGCATTCATCTTCGGCGACCGCATCCTCATCTGGCTCCTCAAGCCCCTCATCCAGGCTCTTGAAAGCGCCGACATCCACCCGTCCCTGCAGGTCCTCTCGCCCGCCGAAGTCTTCATGACCTATTTCAAGACCGCGCTCGTCGCCGCGGTCATCGTCGCCGGCCCCGCCATCGTCTATCAACTCTGGAAGTTCATCGAGCCCGGCCTCTACTCGCGCGAGAAACGCTTCGTCTATCTCCTCGTCCCCGGCAGCGCATTCCTCGCCGTTGCAGGCTCCCTCTTCGTCTACTACGCAGCCCTCCCCGCCGCTCTCCACTTCTTCATCGGCTTTGGCCTCAAGGTCGGCGACTCCGACATCCTCGGGAACTGGAACAAGGCCAAGGACACGCCGCTCGTCGAGCCCGCCCCCGGCGAGATTCTCCCGCAGTTCCCCATGCTCGATGATGACCCGCCCAATTGGGAGCCCGGCCAGGCCTACTTCAATCAGCGCTTCAACGAACTTCGCTTCCGCAAAAACGAATCCGAAATCCTCACCGTCCCCCTCCAGCGCCACTCCCTCATCTCGCAGGAGTTCCAGCTCCGCACCTACCTCGGCTTCGTCGCCCTCCTCATGGGCGCCTTCGCATTGGCCTTCCAGATGCCCCTCGTCCTCCTCCTCCTGGGCTGGATCGGCGTCGTCTCCCCCGCCTTCCTCCGCAAAAACCGCAAGTACGCCATCTTCGGCATCACCATCGTCGGCGCCGTCCTCACGCCCCCCGACGCTGTTTCCCTCGCCCTTCTCGCTCTGCCCCTCGCCTTCCTCTACGAACTCTCCATCTGGCTCCTCATCCTCCTCCCCGCGCGCCGGGTCGCCGGCTCATCCGACGAACATTGACCTCCCCGCGTCCGCTCGTGCGCTCTGGTCGGTTTATCCGGAGTCCGAAAAGTTATCCCTGCCCTCCTTTTCATCCTCACCCCAACACCCCTCCCCCCGCGGCCGATACATCCCTCACGATGTCGGTCGGGAAAGTGGACCGGGTGATGGCTCCCCATCCTCGGCATCTTCTCGCCCGGCACGGACGGAGGGGTTACGTCAGGATGACGCTGATAACTGGGGGACATCCCGCTGCGCGCGCCCAGGGCGCCGCTCGCCTCGACGCATCTGACCTCGCGATGATGCGCCGCGCCATCGAACTCGCCCAACGCGCCGCCGCCGAGGGCGAAGTTCCCGTCGGCGCCGTCGTCTATCGGGGCGCAGAAATCCTCGGCGAAGGTTACAACCTCCGCGAGGGCCGCTGCGATCCCACCGCCCACGCCGAGATCATCGCCATGCGCCGCGCCGCCGACAAAATCGGCGAGTGGCGCCTCTCAGGCTGCTCTCTCGCCGTCACCCTCGAGCCCTGCCCCATGTGCGCCGGCGCCATCGTCAACGCACGCATCGACCGCGTCCTTTTCGGCCCCACCGATCCCAAGGCCGGCGCCGTCGAAACCCTCTTCCGCCTCTGCTCCGATGAACGCCTCAACCACCGCGTCGAGATCATCGGCAACGTCCTCGCTCCCCAGTGCCGCACGCTCCTCCGCGACTTCTTCAAGGAACGACGCAAGGCCAACCGGGCCGCACGCCAGGTCCCGACCGCCGAGTAACCGCCCTCCTTCCCCCCGGCGCCATCGCCCTCATCATCTCCTCACCATTCCGCCCATTGCCGCTGCGTCGGGTTTCCTCTAGACTTGACCATGCCGCGTTCGACCCATCATCAGGTGTCGGAAGCGGGCCCGGCGTCGGCCCTTGCGCTGTCTCCATCACTCGAA
Organism: Phycisphaerales bacterium; assembly: GCA_044229655.1. Taxonomy (GTDB): domain Bacteria; phylum Planctomycetota; class Phycisphaerae; order Phycisphaerales; family UBA5793; genus JBGASM01. The sequence goes on from JBGASM010000015.1 coordinate 70,191, forward strand.
ACCGCTCTCGACGCCAAGGTCCTCGTCCTCAACCGACTCTACCTCGCCGTCCGCGTCATCTCCGTTCGCCGCGCCTTCTGCCTCTTGGCTAAGGAACTCGCCGAGGTCATCTCCGTCGAGGACGGCCAGTACGTCAACTACGACTTCGACTCCTGGACCGAACTCTCCCTCCTCCGCCGCGAGTTCGAACCCGATCAGCATGAGTGGGTCCGCACCGTGCGCATGCACCTTGCCGTCCCGCGCATCATCCGACTCTTCGGCTACGACCGCCTCCCTCAGCAGGGCGTAAAACTCAACCGCCGCAACATCTTCGCGCGCGATCGCAACCGCTGTCAGTACTGCGGCCATCATTTCGCCACCAGCGAACTCTCCCTCGATCACGTCAAGCCCCGCACTCAGGGCGGCGGCGACACCTGGGACAACCTCGTCTGCGCCTGCACCCGCTGCAACGCCCGCAAAGGCGGCCGCACCCCCGAACAGGCCGGCCTCAAACTCATCAGCAGGCCCGTCGCTCCCAAACGCAATCCCCTCATCACCCTCCGCCTCGGCCAGGACCGTTACGCCTGCTGGCAGACCTTCCTCGACAACGCCTACTGGTCCGTCGAGTTGAAGTGACGCGGAAAGAGAAGAAAGACGGAGTGTGGCGGAACGAATTCGCTTGGGCGATATACACAAGCAATATAGTGCGTGAAATCGCGAGTCAGCCCACGGTGTAGTTGAGGAGAGAAAGACATGCAATCGTCCAGATACCAGTTGGCTCTTTTATTCGCAAATGTCTCTACGGCAGTCTTGTGCCCGACTCTCGCCGTCCGCATGGCATCTGCCGGCGACTTCAACGGCGATGGGTATGACGATGCCGCTCTCGGCGTCTCCGGCGATTCCCTCTTGGCGCCCCAGTCTGGTGCTGTCCAGATCATCTATGGATCGCGAATTGGGCTTAGCGTCGTTCGCTGTGATGAGATCTCCACAACCACCATTCGTCAAGGCGCTAATGGCGCGCCGGACCAGTCTGAGCAAGGCGACTGGTACGGACAGACTTTGGCGTGTGGCGATTTTGATGGCGATGGCTTTGATGATCTCGCTGTGGGTGATTTCGCGGAGGATCTTGATAGTGTCGTTCATGCCGGTGCGGTACATGTGTTTTACGGATCGCCACTCGGACTGCGGTCCGACCGCTCACAGAATTGGCATTACGGGCCTAACAGTCTTGGAGGCGTACCTCTTCCTGGCGATCAACTCGGATGGGCCCTTGCGGCTGGCGATTTTAATGGTGATGAGATCGATGATCTCGCCATGTCCGTACCGTACAAAGATGTGGGTTCTGCCACAAATGCAGGACTCATCCACGTACTCTTTGGTTCGCAAACATTTGGTCTGACATCCGCTGGCATGCAGGATGTCACTCAAGACTCCCCCGGTGTGCCGGATCTCTGCGAAGGTGACGATTGTTTTGGACTATCGCTCACGGCAGCCGATTTTGATGCTGATGGGTTTACCGATCTGGTCGTTGGAGTCCCTTGCGAGGACATAGGCCAGAATCGGAACTGTGGCGCAATTAATGTGGTGTTTGGAAGCTCGTCCGGCCTTGCAGCACGAGGACAATTCTTCACACAGGATTCAACGCAGATACTTGACAAGGCCGAGCAGGACGACCTCTTTGGTCAGTTCCTGTGCGCGTCCAATCAGTACGAGACCTCAATCAACGGTGATGCTTTTGCCGACCTGATCATCGGCATCCCATTTGAGGAAACCGTGGATGGCGTCGGCAACTCCGGGGCGGTGGCCGTCCTCTTCGGTGCTGCGACCGGTCTTGCTGTGGCCGGAAATCAATTCTGGACGCAGGACAATCCCGACGCAGTCGACTCCGTCGAGAAGGACGATTATTTTGGATGGGCAGTGTCAATCGGTGATTACGACGCCGACGGATTCTCTGATGTCGCTATTGGGGTTCCCCAGGAAAGTTTCCCTTCGTCGAAGGATGATGTACATTATTCAGGTCGCTCCCAGAATTACTTCGGCAACTCAAATCAATGCGGTGCTGTCGCCGTGGTCATGGGTAGTCCCACCGGACTTTCTTCTCGCAATCTACTTCTCTATCAGGGTTCCCCTGGGATGGGCGGCCAACCAGGCCCTTATGAGTGGTTCGGATACTCCCTTTCCACATCACGACGCTCTTTCAATGACGATGAATACAGCGACCTCCTCATTGGCGCCATTCATGACAACTCCCCGCCTGCGTATCGCGCTGCTGGCGGCATGCATGTGCTGTATGGCACAACGCTCGGACTTGATCCGACTCGGAGCCGATTCTTCGATAGGAGCGGCGCCGGCATGGATGGGGTGGTCGGCACAGGAGATCTCTTCGGGTCCCCGGTCCTCGGCGATTAATTCACTGCTGGCCATATTCTCCTCCCCGTTGACGCGGTCGCGCTCACTCATTCACTTAAACAGCCCTCCGCTCCCCCCGCGCCCTCGGCTCCCAGGTCATCCCCCCCTCCTACGCCTGCGCCGGCACGTCCCTGGGCCTGGCCAACAACCACCTCCAGATCGCCTACACCGGCCCCGCAGGCACCTTCGGCGCAACCTCCCTCAAGTCCCGCGTTCCCGCCTCAATATGTAATACCTACCTCCAGCTCCTCGACATCACCTCCTGCCAAACCTCCAACGTCGTGCAGATTCAATAAACTCTCCGCTCTCTCCTCCCACCCAACCTCCGCCCATCGCCTGCCGTCCGATGGCGCTTCCTCATCGCGCCCCACCGCGCTGCGCGCCGCTCCGCTTCCCCTCGAAGTTCATCGCCGCGCTGCCTCCTCCCGCCTCCTCTTCCCCGCCGGACGACCGCGCGCAGAACTGTGGCGCAGCCAAAAGCAAATCCAAAATCCCGGATTTCCCGGCGCGCGCACCAGCCTGATACACCCCTTGTTATCGCGGACCCACAAGCGCGCGAAAACCTGCCAAAACTCGCGAAAACTCAGCAAAACTCAGGCAAACCCGTCTAAACCCTGCTGCCGGAAACCCCCCTCCCCCCGATCTCCCCCCCGTTTCACTCCCATTCCCGCAAGAGTGCTGACAAAACTTCTTTTCCTTGCTCTCAGCGCTCTCCTCCGTGCGCACCAACGCGCTCTTGTGGTCCTCCCCCATGCGCACACTCCCACCCCCTCATAACGACTTACATCACCGCGTTCGCCCCCCCTCCCTCCCCCTCTCCCTCCCCCTTCTCCCGTCCCTCCCTACCCTCGCATCCTGTGACCACCCTCGAACAGAGAATCTGCGCTCACCTCGCCGCCCGCCACGATGCCATGGTCGCCGACCTCGCAGCCCACGTCGCCATCCCCACCGGCACCGGCCACGCCCCCGGCATTAAAGCCTACCGCAACCTCCTCATCGACAGGCTGATGCGCCTCGGCGCCCGCGTCGACCGCCACCCCGGCCAGCCCCGCCCCGACTGGCTTGACCCGACTCCGCGCGCTCCCGCCGCGGACATCCCCGACACCGTCACCTGCGCCTGCCGCGGCGGCGCGGGCAAGCGCATTCTCCTCGCCGGGCACGTCGACACCGTGCACGATCCCTTCGGCCCTTTTCAAACTCTGCAGATCTCCGCCGACGGCGCGCGCGCCGTCGGCCCCGGCTGCGCCGACATGAAGGGCGGCAATTTAATTGCGCTGCACGCGCTGGAGGCGCTGGCGGCGGAAAACGTGAAAATCGACTGGACGTTTCTTCTCAACGCGGATGAGGAGACGGGGTCTTATCACTCCGCCGAAGCGCTGCGGGCGCAGGCGAAACAGCACGACATCGGCCTGGCCATGGAGCCGGCCCTGCCGGGGAAAGCAAACTTGGAGAGCGCGCTGGCGGTGGCGCGCATGGGCAGCGGCCACTTCCGATTCGATGTGCGCGGAAAATCGGCGCACGTGGGCCGCGACTTCAAGAGCGGCGTGTCGGCGGTGGCGGAACTGGCGCGGATCATCACGCGCGTGAGCAGCGCGAGCGATCCGGATCACGGCCTCATTGTCAACGTGGGGCCGCTCAAGGGCGGCAGCGCGGTGAACATCGTGCCTGACTCGGCGGCGTGCTGGGGCAACGTACGCTTCGAGACTCCGGCCGATGCGCAGCGCGCCGTTGCGACGCTGGAGGAACTGGCCACATCCGGGCCGGACGCACTTCCTGCCGTTTCCCTGCGCCGGGTGTGGTCGCGGCCGGCCAAGCCGCTCACGCCCGCGGTGCAGGGGATTGTCGATGTCATCCAACGGACGGGGGCTGATCTGGGGCAGCGCATAACACCGACCTCGACCGGGGGAGTGTGCGATGGAAACATCCTTCAAGATGCCGGATTGCCTACGATTGACACGCTGGGCGTCCGCGGCGGCGGGACGCACACACCGCAGGAATGGATTGATCTGCCAAGTCTGGTCGAGCGTGCACAGTTGCTCGCCATTGTCATTCTGAGACTTGCGCATTCCTGACGACCCGTTCAGAAACCTAATAAAGACGTCGCCGACATTCCGCAATGTTTGGCCTCCTTACCAACCGATCCCCTTACATCACCGCCAGTTGATTCTCCAGCCGCAAACTGAATGTGAGTCTGCCATGACCCCCACCGCGACTTCCGCCGCCCCCGCTTCATCCACCGTTTCTTCTTCCTCCTCCTGCGCCACCAATTCCTGTTCCTGCGGTGTGACGGGAACGATTGCGCACAGCATGCATACGAACCCGGTCATTGACCAAGCCATCGAGAAGATCGTGGGCGAGATGGACAAGCAGAAGGCGCGAATCACGGGCGTGCGCCCCGCGCTGGACGCAGCGCATGAGGCGCGGCTGGTGGACATGCTCAAGCAGGCATGCACGGTGCGCGGGCGGGACCGGCTGTATTACGACTACATCGGCTCGGGGATCGGCAACGGGCCATATGTTGAAATGGCGGACGGGTCGGTCAAACTCGATCTGATCTGCGGCATCGGCGTGCATTTCTTCGGGCATTCGGATTCCCAGGCTGCGGCGACGGGTCTGCGGGCCGCGCTGGCGGACACGGTGATGGCGGGCAACCTGCAGGCCAATCACAACGTCACGGAGTTTGCGCAGGTGCTGCTGAACCAGGCGGCCAGGAGCAGCAGACTCGCGCATGCGTATCTCATCAACGGCGGGTGCATGGCCAATGAGAACGCCATCAAGATCTGCTACCAGAAGAACGCGCCGGCGAACCGCGTGATCGCTTTCGAGCATTGCTTCATGGGGCGGAGCGTGACAATGTGCCAGATCGGCGACAACGCAGCCAACCGCGTGGGCATTCCGCTGTCGACGCTGGTGGATTACATGCCGTTCTACGACCCGGAGATGGGGACGAAGTCGATTGATTACTGCGTCAAGCGCCTCGAGGAGTACGTCGCCCGGTATCCGAAGCAGCATGCATGCTTCATCTTCGAACTCATCCAGGGTGAGGGCGGCTTCAACAGCGCGCCGCGCGAGTACTTCACAGCGCTCATGGACATCTGCAAAGCCAACGGCATCGCAGTGTGGGATGACGAAGTGCAGACGTTCGGCCGGACCGGGGAGTTTTTCGCCTTTGAGAAGTTCAACCTCGGTCAGTATGTGGATGTATGCACGATCGGGAAGATGAGCCAGGTGTGCGCCGCGTTGTACACCAAGGATTACAACCCCAAGGCGGGGCTGCTGTCGGCGACGTTCATCGCATCGGCGCAGGAAATCGAAGTGGGCACGCTGTATCTCAAGCGGCTGCTGGGAAGCGGCCTGTACGGCGCGAACGGGTTGATTGAGAAGCACCACCGCCGGTTTGTCGAGGGGGTCAACGCGCTGAAGGCGAAGCACCCCACCTGGTTCCCGCCGGTGTCCTATCACGGACACACGTTCACCAACACGCCGATCGCGGGAGGCGTGGGGGGAATGATGCGCTTCACGCCTTTCGGCGGGGACAAGCAAAAGGTCACCGACCTGCTGCAGGTGATGTTCAAGGAAGGCATCATCGGCTTCTACGCGGGCCACGGCCCGTATCACGTGCGCTTCCTGCCGCCGCTGGGCGTAATGGACCTGGCCACGTGGGACGTCGCGTTTGACCTGCTGGAACGTTCCATGGCCAAGATCGCGAACTGACGATCGCCTGCGAATCACAGTCGTTCCGACTTCTATTCCTCACTGACACACAGATCCCGGGTGCTCCATGTTTGTGATCCGTCAGACGCGCATCGATGACCTGCCCATCCTCCTCAAACTGGCGCGGATGGTGCACTTCATCAACCTGCCGGCGGACAAGGACATCATCACAGGCAAGATCGAACGCTCGGAACAGTCCTTCGGCGGGAAGATCGGGAACCCCACGCAGGGCCTGTACATGTTCGCCATTGAGGATGACGAGACGGGCAATCTGCTGGGAACGTCGCAGATCATCGCGAAGATGGGCACGCCTGAATCGCCTAACACATATTTCGAGGTGGGCACGCGTGAGTTTTACGCGGATGACCTGCGACAGGGGTGTCGGCACACGACGCTCAAACTGGGCGCGGAACGGGACGGGGGAAGCGAAGTGGGCGGGCTCATCCTGCAGCCTTCATTCCGCGGGCATCCGTCGCGACTGGGCAAATCCCTGTCGCTCATCCGGTTTCATTACATCGGCCTGCATCGGGAGCGATTCGCGGATGAACTGATTGCGGAAATGATGGCCCCGCTGACGCATGAGGGAACCAACGCGCTGTGGGAGTACCTGGGTCGTCGGTTCATCAACCTGACCTATGACGAAGCGGATCGGCTCTCGACCAAGTCCAAGGCGTTCATCCTGGACCTGATGCCGAGGGAGGAAATCTACGTTTCCCTGCTGCCGCCCGAAGCGCGGATCATCATCGGGCAGGTAGGCAAGGACACTGAACCTGCGAAAGCGATGCTTGAGAAGATGGGTTTTGAGTACCGCAATCACATCGATCCGTTTGACGGCGGGCCGCACCTGCACGCGCGGACGGGAGATGTCACGGTGATCCGGGACACCCGCCGGGTCACGCTGAAGGGTGCGTGCGGCAAGGGGCAGGCGGGCGGAGAGGCGCTGGTTTCATTTGAGAGCGAAAGCGGATTCCGCGCGCTGCGGACGGAGCTTGCGCTTTCGGGCGGAAGCGGGGACATCCTGCTTCCCAAGCCGGTGATGGCGGCGCTGCAAGCCGAGCCGGGCGCGACGGTGGGTCTGACGCTGCTGGCGCACCCGAACCGAGGGACGAAGCGGGGCGGCAGCGCGAAGGGCAAGGGGAATGCAGGGTCCAAGCGGACCAAGGGGCGGAAGGCAGTCGGGCAGGGCGCGTAAGCCGGGAGCGGGGGAATTCCGCGCTGATGCGGAAGGGGCGATCACCATATCATCGCCCCCAATGCCCGCACTCTTCATCACCAACGGTCGACTCATCGACCCAGCGTCCGGCCTGGATGAGACTGGCGATCTCGTCATCAATGACGGCAGGGTGGTTCAGGTCGGAGGGAAAGCCAAGCCTGCCAAGGGAGCGACGGTCATCGATGCGCGGGAGCGGATCGTGACGCCCGGGCTTATTGACCCGCATGTGCATCTGCGCGAGCCGGGCAAGGAAGAGGCGGAGACAATCGCATCGGGCGCGGCGGCGGCGGTCAGCGGGGGATTCACGACGGTGTGCTGCATGCCCAACACCACGCCCGCGCTGGATCATCCCGCGATGATCGACTCGGTGTATCGCAGGGCGGACCTGGCAGGGCAAGCGCGGGTGTTTCCGGTGGCGGCGGTGACGAAAGGGAGGAAGGGGACGGAACTGGCGGAGATCGGGCTGATGGCGGCGGCGGGTGCGGTGGGGTTTTCAGATGATGGGGACTGCGTGGAATCGCCGGCGGTGCAGCGGCGCGCGTTCCAGTTCATCAAGCAGGCGGGATCGGTCATGATGCAGCATTGTCAGGACCGGTCGCTCACGCAGGGCGGGGTCATGAATGCGGGACCGACGGCGATGCGGATGGGGCTGACGGGTTGGCCGGCGGTGGCGGAGGAGATGGTGATTGAGCGGGATGTGCGGCTGAATCGCGACATCGGATGCCGATACCACGTGCAGCACATGAGTTGTGCAGGGTCGGTGGAGATTGTGAGGCGGGCGCGGGCGGAGGGACAGCCTGTGACGGCGGAGGCGTCGCCGCACCACCTGCTGCTGACGGATGAGGCGTGCCTGGGGTACAACACGAACGCGAAGATGAATCCGCCGCTGCGCGCGATGCGGGATGTCGAGGCGCTGCTGGAAGGCGTTGCGGATGGAACGATCACGGTGTTGGCGACGGATCATGCGCCGCACACGCGGGAAGCGAAGGACCTGGAGTTTGATGCAGCACCGTTCGGGATTGTGGGAATCGAAACGGCGCTGGCGCTGTATGTGAAGGCGCTGGTGGAGCCGAAGATCATCGACTGGCCGAGGCTGATTGCGCTGCTGACGGTCGAGCCGGCGAAACTGTGCGGGCTGGACCGGGAACCGTGGGGCCTGGGAAGGCTGGCGGTGGGGGGGCGTGCGGATGTGACAGTGATTGATCCGGATGCGGAGTGGACGATTCGCGCGGCGGAGTTCAAGAGCAAGTCGCGCAACACGCCGTTTGAGGGGTGGACAGTGCGTGGGAGGGCGGAGGCGGTCATTGTGAACGGGGTTGTCAAGATGGGTGGTCCGCACTGAGTGCGGTGCTATGGGGATTGGGTGAGGCGAGGTCCGTTTGCAGGTCACGGCGGGAGCGGTCTCGGTGCGTGTGAAACGAGAAAGTGCGGAGAGTTGGGAAAATCGCGCGGTTTTCTGACCATGCCGGCAGGCGCGGGCATCATCGCCTAGGTCCGGCTGAGCGCGATCCTGCCAGGGAGTTGCGCCAGCGCGAGCCAGCGAGGCTCAGTTAAGAAGGACTGAGGCCCGATCGCGCTCCCCAGACGCTGGACGAGGTCGATTGAACTGACATCCAAGTCTTCTGAAAGGACCGAGGTACTCATGTTCCGCGCGCATTTTTCACGTGGCCGGGCGGGGATGGCGTTGGTCTGCGGGTTGTGGCCGGTGGGCGGCGTGCGGGCGGGGGAGGTGCTGATCTCGAACTGGCTGCAGGGGGATGTGCTGCGCTACGAGGCAGAGACGGGAGAATTCATCGGCGCGCTGGCGCCGGCGCCGGGAGCGGGGGGAATGGCGGTGGATGAGCGCGGGATTCTGTATGTCGCGTGCGAGACGGCCAACGAGATCAGGCGATTTAGTCTGGCGACGGGGCAGCCGCTGCGACCGTTCGTGCAGGATGATCCGGCGACCGAGGGAGATGAAACAGGCGGGCTGAGGGGGCCGACGGGGCTGACTTTCGGGCCCGACGGGGACCTCTATGTGTGTTCATTCGACAACGACTCGATTCTGAGATATGACGGGCGGACGGGCGCATTCGTGGATGTGTTTGTGGGCGACAGCGAGGGAGGCCTGAACGGGCCTGACATCGGGATTGAGTTTGGAGCGGAAGGGGATCTGTATGTGGCGAGCCACTGGACGGACAGCGTGAATCGATATGACGGTGTGAGCGGCGCGGCGAAGGGCCAGTTCGTCGCGGAAGGTGCGAGCGGGCTGACCTGGCCGCGCGACATCATGTCTCTTGGTGAGACGCTGCTGGTGTCTTCGACGCCTTCGGAACTGCTGTATCGGTACGATGCGCAGACGGGCGCGCCGGTGGGATATGCGGACTTTTTCTACGTGGTGGGGCCCGGGGGAATGGGCGCGGGGCCGGCGGGGCTGGTGTACCTCGCATCGGCGGCGGGGGTGGTGGTCAAGATCGATCCGCGCGACACGATCGGGCTGCGCGGTTTTCTGGTGGGGTTTACCGGATATGTGCCGCAGGGCGGGCAGGACATTCTGTTCGTGCCAGACCTGCCGTGCCTCGGGGTGGCTGCTCCAAGTCCGGGACTGGCAGGTGAGGCGAACACGATCACAGCGCACCGAGCCAAGCCGGGCGGCAGCGTCACGTTTCTGGCGGGCACGAGCGCCGGGCTGAGTCAATTGCCTGGCTGTCCGGGCACGGCAGTGGGCATCGCGGCGGCGCGCGTGATCGGATCGGCGCGCGCGGATGAGGCGGGAGACGCATCCATCACGATCAACGTGCCGGAGACGCTGCGCGGAACTCCGCTGTACGTGCAGGCCGTGGATCGAACGGCATGCTCGGCGTCGGGCGCGCTGCCCGTGACATTCAAGTGAGCGATGCGGAAACCAGGATCAGTATTGCGATCAACTTCGAGGAGCCGGATCATGAAGCGTCTGTTTATCTCGGGTCAAGCCGTGTTGTTTTGCGCCGCCGGGATCATGTCGGCGGCTGCGCGAGCGCAGGATTCGTGCGATCCGTCGGGGCGGGTGCGCGGAGAAGCGAATGATCTGGCGTTTTCCCGAGCGGCGCGGGCGGGGGATGTCGACGGGGACGGGCACGACGACTTCATCGTGGGATCCTGGTCGACAAATTATCCGTTCGGGTCGCCGGTCGGAGCGGCGTATCTCTATTCAGGTCGCACGAATGAGCGGCTGTACTCGTGGTACGGACCGGGAGATTCAAGCCTGTTCGGGCTTGCGGTGGCAGGGAACGGCGATGTGAATGGGGACGGAGTGCCGGACATCGCCGTGGGGGCGACGCAGGCGATCAGCGACGGGATGATGACCGGTCAGGCGTTCATTTATTCAGGGGCTGACGGCAGCCTGCTGCAGCGGATCGAGGGGACCAATGAGTTCAGCGAACTGGGTGCGAGTGTGGCGATCGACGGCGATTACGATGGAGATGGTTTTGATGATGTTCTGATCGGCGCGCCGCGGCAAAGCAGGCCGCTGGGTCCGGCGGTGGGGCAGGCGTGGGTTTATTCGGGGAGGACGGGAGCGGTGCTGGGCACGTGGTATGGCGTCGCAGTGGGCCAGGAGTTCGGGTCGTCCGTGGCGTGGGCGGGCGATGTGGACGGGGACGGGCGGGCGGAAGCGGCAGTCGGGGCAGCGAGCGGATTTGTCATGGGGTTGGGGAATGCGGGCACGGTGCAGGTATTCCGCGGCGGAACGGGGCGGGAGATTCTGCACCTCACGGCATCGTCGTATGGGGAAGCGTTCGGGACGACAGTGGCGCGGCTGGCGGATATTGACGGGGACAGCGTGAGCGAGATTGTCGTGGGCGCGCCGCTGGACAGTTCCTACGACACGAACTCAGGATCGGCATCCGTTTTCTCGGGACGCACCGGCGCGCGGCTGTTTCGTTTTGCGGGACGGGCGCCGGGGGAGATCTTCGGCATCGCGGTGGATGATGCCGGAGATGCGGACCATGACGGTGTGCATGACATCCTGATCGGCGCGGAGGGGTCATTCCCGACGGTTCCCGGGTTCATTCACCTGTATTCAGGTGCAACCGGGTTGGAATTGTGTTCCGATCAGCAGGAGACGACGGCGGATTTCTTTGGTAACGACGTCGCGGGCGTGGGAGACTTGAACGCTGACGGCCTGGATGACTATGTGGCCACATCGTTGGGAGGGGAAGTCGTTTACCAGTACTCCGGGTTCTGCGCGGGGTTTGCGGTGAGTGCCGGGACGCTGACCTGGGGAGAGACAGCACGAATTTCGATCCGATGCGGACCGCGCGAGCAGCGCGTGTACGTGGCGTACAGCCTGGCGGGCGAGGGATCGACGCCGGTTCCGCCACTCAACATCGTGCTGGATCTGGCTCGACCGGCGTTGGCGGGGTCAACGGTGACGGATCGGGCAGGCGACGGGCTGCTGGAAGCGGTGCTGCCGGAGGGATGGGGAACCCGGCTGGTGTGGCTGCAGGCGGCGGCGCAGGGTGCGAAGTCGAGCGTTACTGTGGCCCAGATCAATCCGCATTAGCGCGGCGTCAAAGCACCCGTAAATATATATTTAGAATGGGCTTATGTGCAAGTGCGAGGGCACTGTGCGCGGGGGGATTGGCACTTGGCCTGCAGATGAGAATCTAGGCAAGGCGAAGGCTATACTTGCCTTTCGCCTGCAACCGGCGGGCGAGCCAGACCCGAAGTGGGATTGGGCTGGTGTTTGAACACGAAGAAACGTCGTCCGTGCCGGCACAAGTCGTTCGGTGGGCTCGTTTCGAAACCAGAAGCGCCCTGTATGCGGGCGGAGACCTCGGTGAGGCGTTGTCGGCGCGTGTTGCGTTGGACAAGCGTCGCCGGCGGCCGGTTTTTCCGCACGCGGTGTCGCTGATGCTCCGGAAAGGGGCATGAATCACATGGCAGAAACACAGCAGTCGTCGTTGGTGAAGGAACTGGTCGAAGCGGGCATTCACTTCGGGCAGCGGTCGAGCAACTGGAACCCGAAGATGGGGCCGTACATTTACGGCAAGCGGAACCAGATCCACATCATCGACATTCGCGAGACGATCAAGGGCCTGCTGCTGGCGAAGAAGTACATCACGAAGATCGTGGCCAACGGGCAGGACGTGTGTTTTGTGGGCACGAAGCGGCAGGCGCGGGATGTGCTCCAGAAGCGCGTGGGCGACGTGAAGATGCACTGGGTCATTGAGCGGTGGCTGGGCGGAACGCTGACGAACTTCCGGACGATTCGTTCGCGGCTGCGTCGGCTCGAGGAGCTGGAGCGGCTGGAAGAGACCGGGGAACTGGCGAACTACTCGAAGAAGATGGAATCGCAGATCCGGCGCGAGCGGAAGAAGATCACGCGCAACCTCGAAGGCGTGCGCAACATGGCGAAGCTGCCCGGGGCGCTGGTGATCGTGGACGTGAAGCGTGAGATCAACGCGATCATGGAGGCGAAGAAGCTGGGCATTCCGACGATCTGCCTGATTGACACGGACGGCGATCCGGACTTGGCGGACATTCCGATTCCGGGCAATGACGATTCGATGCGGTCGATCGACCTGATCATCCGCGAGTTGTGCGCGGCGGTGGTGGAGGGACGGAACCAGCGCATGACTGCGGTGGCCGAGGAGAAAGCCGGCGCGAGCGCGGACGACAAGTCCGGGGCTGCGACGGCCGGAGGACCGCGGCGGAGCCGGCGTGCGCAGTTCAAGGCGGATGACGCCGGGGCTGCAGGCGGCGGCGAAGAGGGGGCCAAGGGAGCCGAAGCGGTGGCCGCAGGCAAAGAGGGCTGAGCGATTCGGGAGGTTGCAGCGCGCGGCGAGATGACGACGTTGCGAACCGGGCGCAGGGCGGCCGGGCTCGTTTGAGCAGCACGGAAACCAGAGCGGGTTGAATTCTTCAGGAACGGGAACCAGAAAAGGACGAGAGCATGTCCGCACCGACGATTAATGCGAAAGACGTAATGGCCCTGCGTGAGAAGACCGGGCTGGGAATGATGGATTGCAAGCAGGCGCTGGCGGATTCGGGCGGGAACTTCGATAAAGCGATCGAGGCCCTGCGTGCGAAACTCAAGGGCAAGATGGACCTGCGGGCGGACCGGCCGGCGAGCGACGGTCTGATTGCGATCAAGGTGAGCGCGGACGGGACTTCGGCGGTGATGGTGGAGGTGTCGACGGAGACGGACTTCACTGCGCGCAACGACAAGACTCGGGAGACGGCGGAGAAGATCGCGGCGATGGCGGCGGCAGGGGCTGCCGGCGATGTGGCTGCGACGAAGGAAATCACGGACCTCATCGACAACCTGCGCATCACGACGGGCGAGAACGTGAAGTTCCGGCGCGGCGTAAAGCTGGCGGGTGGATTCGTCGGGTCGTACCTGCATCACGACACGAAAAAGGGCGTGCTGCTGCTGTGCTCGGGCAAGTTGGACGAGGAGACGGCCAAGGGCATCTGCCAGCACATCACCGCGCACGTGCCGCCGCCGGTGGGCATCACGGAGGCGGATATCCCGGCTGCGGAAGTGGAGAAAGTGCGGGAGAACGCGGTCAAAGAGGCCATGGAATCGGGCAAGCCTCGTGAAATCGCCCAAAAAATGGTGGAAGGCAAGGTTCGCAAGTACCTGCAGGAAATAACACTGCTGAATCAGAAGTATGTGAAGGACCTGGAAGGCAAGAAATCTGTAAAGGACATCTTGCCTTCAGGGGTGACTGTGCAAAGATTCGTCCGATATTTAGTGGGGATGGATTGAGTCTGCTGGGACTCCCCATGTGAAAATCTGAATTGACCAATGGCCGCCGATCGGAGAAAAACCGGTCGGCGGTTTTCCCTCCTCTCCCCTCCCCGACAGGCTCGGCAATTTGCTGGGCCTGTCGATTTTTTTGGACAGTTCAGACTCGGCGTCCCTCGCCGAAGCAGATGGAATACCAAAGGGCCGCATCGGGCCGGTTCGCCCATTGTCGAAGGGCCGCGCAGGCATCGTCAACTCGCGCGGGTGCGAGGAGGTTGAGGGCCGCCATGTGGGCCTTGGCCCCGTGCAGTATGCGAGCCATGTTCTCGGCCAGCACTGGGAACGCGGGATCGCCGGCGCAGGCGCCGAAGAAGATCCAGTCGTTGCGAACCGGCTGGGCACCTGCATTTGCAATGAGTTCAACCAAGCGGCGGCCTATGAAGGGATCGCACCCTATGCAGGTGTAGGTTTGGAGGTACGCGCTCCATACGTCCATCACTCCAGCAGGCTCGGGCCAAAGACGGAGGACGGCGTGGTCGTCATCGGCGAGGATGAGGCGACCGCCCGGGCGGAGGGCCTGCACCATCTGGTTCACGACGGCTTGCGGGTCAGGTACGTGCTCAAGCAGAAAGCGGGTGTGCGCAAGGTCAAAGGAACCCCGCTCTTCGGGCGTCAGCGGCAGATTCAGAGCATCGCCGGCGCGGAACTCGACGTTCTCGGCGTCGCTGGCCTGGAGGGTAAGTTCCTGGGCGCGCGAACGCTGAGCGGCATCGCGCTCGATCCCGAGGACGTGGGAGCGTGACGCGGAGGCCATGAGGCAGGAGAACTGCCCCAGGCCCGAGCCGACGTCGAGAATGCGGAGGGGGCCGGTGAGGCTGAGGGCGCGGAGGCAGCGCTGATTGATGACATCGTTGAGCGCGGAGAGACGGGCCTGCTCATCGGGCTGCGAACCGTGGATGTAGGTCCCCGGCGGAGGCGAAGTGGTGCACATGGGAGTTCAGCCATCGGCGGGCTTGCGCTGGATCAGGACGGCGGCGATGATGACCAGACCCTTGACGAGGCCCTGGAGTTCGGAGGGGACGCCGAACTGATTGAGCATGTTGCTGATGATGCCGAGGATGAGGACGCCGAGGAGGGTGCCGACAATGGAGCCTGAGCCGCCGGACATGCGGGTGCCGCCGATGACGACGGCGGCAATGGCGTCGAGTTCGAGCATGGCGCCGGTGGCGCCGGAGGAGACGGAGTTCTGGCGACTGGCCAGGAGGATGGCGGCGACGGCGGACACGAAGCCGACGAAGGCATAGGTGAGCCACTTCACGCGATCGACGTTGATGGCGGAGTAGAGCGCGGCCTTTTCGTTGCAGCCGACGGCGATGACGTAGCGGCCGTAGCGGGTGTGGAAAAGGAGGACGTGGGTGAGGGCGGCAAGCAGGAAGAATACGAGGATGGGGCTGGGAATGGGGAGCCAGTCGTCGCCGGAGCCTTTGATGCCGACGAGGGGGACCGACCACGAGGCGAGGCTGGAGAAGGAAGGGGCCCCTTGGACGGAAATCTGACCGCTGTTGGCAAGGGTCAGGATGAGGGAGCGGAAGGCGACCATGGAGCCGAGGGTGACGATGAAGGGCGCGATGCGGCCCTTGGTGATGAGCAGTCCATTAATGAGTCCCAGCAGCGGGCCAAGGAGCAATCCCCCACCCAGGCCGTATGCGAGGGCGGACATCTCTGAACTCCCAGAGGCAACCGCCTTGTTGATGATGAGAATCGTGCTGCCGCCGATGAGGGCGACCATGCTGCCCACGGAGAGGTCGATGCCGCCGGCGATGATGACGAGGGTCATGCCGAGGGCGACGATGCCGACGGTGGCGTTCTGACGGAGGATGTTGCGGAGGTTTTCGGGCTTGAGGAAGGTGTTGGTTTCGTTGACGGATTCGAAGAGGGGGTGGTCAAACATGCCGGTCCAGGCGCTGTTGAGGGTGTTCTGGACGCGGGGATCGGCGGAGAGCGCGTTGAAGATGAAGAGCGCGAGGAAGGCGACGAGGGGGCCGAAGCGCGTCAGGAAGGTGCGCAGCTGCGCGACGCGCGATGGGGCAGGAGCATCGGAAGAAGAGAGTGAGACGGGCATGAAGGCGAAGCGTAGGCAGAGGCAGCGCGGGGGCGGACAGTGGCGAGGCAGGGGGAATGCGCTGGCGGGACTGGAAGCGCGGCGGTGGGCGTGATTCCTACGATGTCGCTCCATCAATTCGTGCGAGTCATGTGTGATCCTGCGATTTGTCGTCAAGCCCGAGTTTGTGTCCGCCGGCCCGGGCCGGTGCTATCGCATTGCGTTGCGGCACCCGGCGGTGCGACGGTTGCTTGAGGGGAAGGATGGGGGGCGGGAGGAGCAGTCGTGGTGGCGTCGGTGGTTCGGCGGGCGGGAGGTGCGTGCAATCCGGCTGCGTGCGCGGATCTGGCGCGAGGGGCAAGTGATCGGGCGCGACGTCGGAAGTGTGCAGGAGGTGGAGCGGAGCGCGGGCGGAGCGTGCTGCTGCAGCGAGGAGGCGGTGTATTTTGCGCTGCCGGAGAACGAGGATCCGCGGACGGTAGAACGAGCGACGGTCATTGAGGTCCGGCGAGATGAGTCGGGGCCTGAGGGGGGGACGCGGGGCGGTGCCGGGCCGGTGTGCATCCTGGGTCCGCAGCGCTGCGGGAGCACCGCGCTCTTGTGGGCGCTGCATCACGCCACGCCGTTCAAGGCGCCCATCACGCTGACGGACACGCCGGCGACGCTGCTGGAGGGGTATTACCTGAGGGAGATTCTGCAAGGGCCTGCGCTGGAGCGTGCGTTGACGCCCTTTGGAGGGCTGGCGCCGCGGAGCATCTCGACGCAGCCGGGGGGACTGCGGCTGGGGGGGTACCCCACGGGCATGTTTGCGTCGGGAGGATTGGAGTCGCTGGTGCTGGAGGATCTGGCGGAGCACTTGGAGCGTGCGTATGCGACGAGCGCGGATGCGCCGGGGCGGTGGGTGGACAAGTCTCCGGGCTGGGAGTCGGTGATCTCCGCGCCGCTTTTCTCAGCGCTTTTTCCGCGAGGGCGGGTGATCTTTCTTTCGCGGCGGCCTGCTGCCTGCATCGAGTCGATGTTGCGGCTGGAGGGCAGGAGCATGCCGGAAGCTCCGGATCAGAAGTCGGTGGAGTTTCTGACGATGACGACGGCGGCGTGGCTGGTGACGCACTGGGTGTGGAGGCGGGTCTGTGCACCAAATCTGCGGGAAGGCGTGTGGACGCACCTGCACTTTGAGGACCTCCGTCGCGATCCGAAGCGGATCACGGATGACTTGAGTCATTTTCTGGACCTGTCCGGGCTTTCGCGCGCGGGGATGCGCCGGGCGCTGGCGGGGGCGCCGGTGAAGTCGACTCCGGAGAACAGAGTGCCATCCTGGTGGCGGACGCTGGTGCGATGGCTCGCGCGAAACGAGTACGAGAAGGCGGGGAGAGGGCTGGGTGAGGATGCGCAACCGGAGTACGAGGTATCGGATGCGGTGCGCATGACCGCGCTGCGCGGCGTGCGGCATTTCGGGGTGCAGCAATTGTGCGCGCTGGGGATAGAGCGAGCGCACGCGCTTCGGGCGATGAAGTCGATGCTGCCGCCGATGCCGGAGGGAGCACCGGCGGATGAGTTCAGCGGCGTCGAAGCGATGGCGGACGAGCCGGATGAGCCGGCGGCGACGAGGCCTGCGCCGCTGCTGGGGTGCATGCTGCTGTCGCCGGCGACGGGGTGGGGCGAGGGGATGGAACCAGAAGCCAGAGCGGGCGACGGGCTGCGGACGCCCAGGCATCAGGCATTTCAGATCCACGAGGGCGCGATCATTTCGAGACGAGAGGCGGCGGGCGAATTCCTGTTCCTGATCGACGGCAAGCGTTACCAATGGAAGGCGAGGATCCGGTCGATGCGGCGCGGGCGAGTGATCGCGGACTTCACATCCAACCAATCGACGGGCACGCTGGATGTGGTGGTGCGCAAAGGGAGATTCACGGGCTACGCTGACCTGTCCAACCGGCTTGACCTCGTGGAGGGTGAGATTGCAGGGCGGCAGGTGCGGTTTACTCGATTTATCATGTCGTCCTGAATTGTTCCGTCCCAAGCCAGCACTTTTCACCCATGACGCCTGCACAGGAGCCAGCCTCGATGACGCCGGAGCGCGGGATCGCCACAACCCGGGCGACATTTGCCGCGCGGTGGCCGATGTCGGACATCGGTGAATTCGTGCGCATCTGCACTCGGCACCGGCGGCTCATCTGGGAACTGACCAAGCGCGACGTGCTGGACCGATTTGCGGGCTCGACGCTGGGGGTGCTGTGGTCGGTCCTGAATCCGCTGGCGCTGATGGGGATCTATGTGGCGGTGTTCACGTATGTGTTTCCGCATAGGGCGCCGGCGGGCGGGGGGACGGGGCCCGCGTTTGACTACACGGTGTTCATGATCAGCGCGTATTTGCCGTGGATGGTTTTCGCGCAGGTGCTGCACGCATCGGGGCGATACATCACGGGGCGGGCGAACCTGGTCACGCAGGTGGTGTTTCCGCTGGAGGCGCTGCCGATCAAGAGCGTGCTGGGGGCGCTGGTTCCGCAGCTGGTGGGCACGGTTTTTCTGCTGGGCTATACGCTGGTGCGATTCCAGACGCTGCCGGTGACATGGCTGCTGTGGCCTGTCCTGCTCGTGTGCGAGATCGGGTTTCTGCTGGGGATCGCGTTTTTCCTGGCGGCCCTGGGGGTGTACCTGAGGGACACGGCTGAGATTGCGGGGGTGTTGGGGTCGATGCTGTTTTACCTGACGCCGATTTTGTTCACGGCGGAGACCATTGCCCGATTTCCGGGGGGGCTGAAGTGGTTGCTGACGGCGAATCCGCTGACGTACTACGTCACGCCGTTCCGGGACATCATGTATACGGGCGCGATCACGCAGCCGGCGGCGTGGGGGCTGCTCCCGGTGATTTCGGCGGCGGTTCTGCTGGGCGGATACGGGGTGTTTAGGCGGCTCAAGCCCTATTTCGGGAGCGCGTTGTAGGCGGGCTGAGCCCCGGGCCAACGTGGTCTTTTGGGGGGCCTTTCCTATACTGGCCTGCCGCACAGGGAACACGACCGGAGAGCCGGAGGCTTCGTGTTCTTGTGGGTTTGGAGGGGGAACGCGAGCACTTGAGCGCGCAGAAGGCACATTGTGGCCAGTCATGTCCAGCGTTTCGACACCCACAACCTCGAAAGCCCGCGCGGTCGATTACGTGTACTTCGCGGCGGTGGGCGCGTATCTGACGGCGGCGATGCTGGCGCTGCTGGTGACGGGCAGGCTGGACCCGGGGGTTACGTTCCGGAAAGTCGTAGCGGCCGCATTTCGCAAGCGGACATCGGGGACTCTGGCAGGGATCAAAGCGGAGCGAGGGAGTTGTTACGTTGCGGCGATGCCCATCGGGCCGATTTCGGACGCTGAGGGCAGGTCGCGAATCAGACTGTTCGAGGACGGGAAGGAACTCGGGCCGGGGCACGCGAATCACGAAGAGATCCGTGGGAGCGGGGGCGGGCGATTCTCGCATTGGCGCACCAACCTTTATTTTTCGGCGTCGGACAACTCTGATCCGCGCACGAACGGCAGAACCTACACATTTTCGGAGTGACCGCGGGTGACGACCTCGCTGACGAATCACTCGGTGACGAGCGACGCCGCGACGACCGGGCCGGTGGAGCCCAAGGTTCGTGGGTCCGCAACCGCGGGGGCGCGGGAGGTCCCGGGAGGCCGCCCGGATTATTCGATATTCCGCGACCCGGAGACGGGAGCGGGGCTTGTGTTGCACGGGGAGGAGCTGGTTGCCCAGAACGGGAAGCGCTGGCCCATCGTGCGGGGCGTGCCGCGTTTCGTGGAGAGCGACCAGTACGTGGGGTCGTTTTCGTTCGAGTGGAACACGCACAAGACGACGCAACTTGATTCCAAATCGGGATCGACCTCGTCGGAGGAGATGTTCAAGGTCAAGACGGGGCTGACGCGCGAACAGGTCGAGGGGAAACTGGTCCT
Organism: Phycisphaerales bacterium; assembly: GCA_044229655.1. Classification (GTDB taxonomy): domain Bacteria; phylum Planctomycetota; class Phycisphaerae; order Phycisphaerales; family UBA5793; genus JBGASM01. Next base: position 90,258 of record JBGASM010000015.1, read on the forward strand.
GGATGCGGGAGTGGGGGCGGGGCGGTTCACCGACGTCGTATCGCGCTGGGGCGCGAACGTGGTGAGCATCGATCTTTCGTACGCGGTGGAAGCGGCGCACGAGAACTTCAAGCATCTGCCCAACGTGATGGTGGCGCAGGCGGACATCGGGCGCCTGCCTTTTGCGCCGGGGACTTTTGATTACATCTTCTCGATCGGCGTGCTGCATCACACACCGGACACACGCGCGTATTTCCGGAAACTAGTGCCGCTGCTCAAGCCCGGTGGGGAGATCTGCATCTGGGTGTATCCGGCGCAAGGCGACTACATCAAGCGGGCAGCGTGGATTCCCCTCACGCGGCGAATCCCCGCCCGCTGGTTTTACGGCTGGTGCAGGGTGTTTGTGCCCTGGGCGCTTGCGCACCTGGACAACCCGCTGGTGCAGTTCATCGGCAAGGCGTTTCCCTTCAGCAACCAGGGGCTGGGGGTGGAGAATGACGTGCTGGACACCTTTGACGGGTATTCGCCGTGGTTCCACGGGATTCACAACCCGCCCGAGGTGATCGAGTGGTTCGAAGAAGCGGGCCTGACGGACATCCGCACGCTTCCGTGGGACACGGCGGTGCGGGGTCGGCGCCCGGCGTAAGCGAAGCGGGCGGGCAGGGACATCCATGTGCGGAATTGCAGGCTATTTCGATCTGGCGGGAAGCAAGGGGCATGCTGGGCTGCGCGCACTGGGCGAGGCGATGAACAGCAGCATCGCGCACCGCGGGCCGGATGATGCGGGCGTGTGGGTGGATGGGCGGGGGCGATGCATGCTGGCGCAGCGGCGGCTGGCGATTGTCGACCTTTCGGAAGCGGGCCATCAGCCCATGGTGGGGCCTGAAGGCCGCAGCGCGATCACCTACAACGGCGAGGTGTACAACTTTCCAGATCTGCGGCGAGACCTGGAGGCGCGCGGCGCTGCGTTTCGCAGCCATACCGACACGGAAGTGGTGCTGCACCTGGCGCGAAACGATCCGGTCGGGTGCCTGCCATCGCTGCGGGGCATGTTTGCTTTCGGGTATTACGACGCGGAGCAGGATTCGCTGTTCCTGGCGCGCGATCCACTGGGCAAGAAGCCCCTGTACTACGCGCACAGAGCGGACCGCTTCGCATTTGCATCCGAACTGACCGCGCTTGCGGACCTTGAGGATCTGGACCGATCAATTGATGCGGACGGTCTGGGCGATTACCTGCTGCTGCAGTATGTTCATGCGCCGGGCACGATTTATCGCGGGGTGCGCAAGTTGCCGCCCGGATGCTGGCTGCGCATCGACGGGCGAGGGTCGGTCACGACGGGCAGGTACTTCTCGTGGACTGCGGGGCATGCGGAGGGGCCGCCGCTGCCGGACACCTATGAAGATCGGCTGCGGCTGCTGGATGATCTGCTGAACAAGGCGGTGGCGCGCCGGCTGCTTTCTGACGTCCCGCTGGGAGCGTTCCTGTCGGGGGGCGTGGACTCCGCGCTGGTGACCGCGACGATGCGGCGACTGGGGATCACCCCCAAGACGTACTCGGTCGGGTTTGCCGACTCGCCGGACTCAGAGCATGTCGCAGCGCGGGAGATTGCTGAGCACCTGGGATGTGATCATCATGAGATCATCATCAAGCCGGACGCGATTGAGCTGGCGCCGCTGATTGCGCGGAGCCTGGATGAGCCCAACGGGGATTCATCGTGCCTGCCGACGTATCTGCTTTCAGAGTTCACGCGGCGGCATGTGACGGTTGCGCTCTCGGGAGATGGCGGCGATGAGATGTTCGGGGGATACGGGCGGTACTTCGACACGATCCGCGAGAGCATGAGTCCGCCGATGAACTGGTCAGCCTCGTCGGTGTATCTCGGGCCGCGCTGGACGATCTTCCAACCCGGTCAGATCACAGAGCTGCTGGGACGGATGCCCGAGCGAACGGGGGAACTGCTGAGGCAATGGAAGGCGCAACTCGAGGATGCGCGCACGCCGGTGATGCATCGGATGCGGACGCTGGATGCCAATACCTATATGCCGGGCGCGGTGCTGGCGAAGGTGGACCGGATGTCGATGCAGTTCGCGCTTGAGGTGCGCTGCCCGCTGCTGGATGTGGACCTCGCGAACTTTGCGGCAGGCATCGGCGAATCCGACTGCCTGGTTCCGGGCACTTCGACCATCAGCGGCAAGCGGATGCTCAAGGATCTGCTGGCGCGCGATGTGCCGCGCGCCTGGGTGGACCGCAGGAAGGTGGGGTTCGGGCTGCCGGCGGCGTTCTGGAACGGGCCAGCGCTGCGGGAATTCGCCTACGACCTGCTGGCCGCACCGTCCACGCGCCTCACGAGCCATCTCAACGAGGCTCCGCTGCGGCGGTGGCTGGATTCGCAGCAGGATCCGCGTCACTTCTCGATTTACCGCTTGTGGCCGATGCTGATCCTGGAGTTGTGGCTGCGACATCAGGCAGAAGAGTCGAGATCGCCGCGTGTGACCATTTCAAGAAGGGCGACGATTTCGGGGCCGCACGAGATGATGGGCGGCTGAATTCTTGGCAAATTGGCCAAATATTCTGCCAGCCGGGTTCGCGGGCCGGACATCTGTGGGCGGCGGCACGCAGCAGAGCCTGAGGCGCAGGATGCGCGGGGCGGTGCGAGAGCCGACCACACAAGAGTCCTTACGAATTTGAACCCCTGTTTGAAGGAGACTGCAATGATGATGCGTTCCCGTTCTATCACTCTGCCCCTTCCCGTGTACGCGGCTGGCCTTGTCCTGATGTCGACGGCCGCCGCGAACGCGGAAACGAGGCGCGTTCCGCAGCAGTACGCGACGATCCAAGCCGCCATCAATGCGTCGAGCGACGGGGATACCGTGCTGGTCGGGCGGGGCGTGTGGTCGGGCGAGGGCAATCATGACATCGACACGCTGGGCAAGGCCATCACGGTGCGCAGCGCGGGCGGTGCGGCGACGTGCGTCATCGACGCATCGGATTCCGTCAACTGGTACCACTCCGGATTTGTCTTCACGAACAACGAGTCGCCTGAGACAGTCATCGACGGCTTTACCATCATGAACGGGCACTCGTTCAACGGCGGCGGTATCTATGTGGAAAGCGGCAGCCCCACGATCCAGAACTGCATCCTCACGGCCAACACCTGCGACTGCTGGGGCGCAGCCGTCTACTTCAACTCACAGACCTCGCCCACGCTGCGCAATTGTCTCATCACCGGCAATACATCGGCGGCAGAAGGCGGCGGCATCTTCACGATCGACAGCGGCGGGCGCGTGGAGAACTGCATCGTCACCGACAACATTGCGAACACCGGCGGCGGGCTGTGCGTCTTCGGCGGGGATGTGGAGTTCGTCTCGTGTCAGATCACGGGCAACACGGCGACCTGGTCGGGCGGGGGCGGGTATTTCTATGAGGGCAACCTGATCAACTGCACCATCGCCGACAACCACGCGGCATTTGACTCTGCGGGCATCTACACGTGGAGCAACGTGACCACCATCGCCAACTCGATCATCTGGGGCAATACGGGCGCTGCCCAACTCACCGGCACACCTGTCCTTTCCTACAGCATCGTGCAGGGCGGATTTGCCGGTTCGCACATCCGTTCGGTCGATCCGCGATTCGTGGATGCGGCCGCGGGTGACTACCGCCTGAGAGCCCTTTCGCCGGCGATCGACGCGGGCTCCAACCCGGCGGTGCCTGAGGGTTTCGCGTTGGACGCGGACGGCATGCCGCGCTTTGTCAATGACGCCAAGACCCGCGACACAGGCGTGGGCCCCTTCCCGATCATCGACCTCGGGGCCTTCGAGTTCCGCAGCACGCTGGCGAACTCGAAGTAATCTCCGTCAAGTTCACCTGATCACGCGCAACCGCGATCATCACAACCAAGTGGTGGTCGCGGTTTTCGCATTTTAAGTCGCAGGCTCGATTGGGAATCGCGGTCGACCGCCGATTGCGCGCACTATTCGTGAGCGGTGGCGTATTGCAGAGCGAGGACCGCGTAGGCGGTGACGAGCACGGGATCGCCCTCCATCCAGCGGTCGGCGGAGTTCACGAAACTGCCATCCTCCTTCTGAAGGGCTGACAACTTGGCGATGAGATCGTTGGCCCAGTTGCGCTGTGCGCCTTCGGTGAGGTCTTTGCCTGCCTCATCGGGCACCAGGGTGGTGAGGGTGGGCGCGCCCCAGGCGGAGAGGGCCCGGCTCATGGTGTGGAGGTAGTAGTAGTACCCCTGCATTCCCACGGCGGGGTTTTCGTCCAAGGTGTAGTTGGCCCGGATCCAGCGATACGCGGCCTGCACGCGCGGGTCATCGTGGGCCAGGTCAGCGTAAAGGTAACTCTTGAAGCCGGCGTAGGTCATGGAGCCGTAACAGGCGAGGCGGGAGATCGTGCTGCCGTCGTCAAGGGTTTCGTCGATCATGGGCTGAGCGGCGTAACTCTGGCCCTGCCCCGCGCTGGCGGCGTTGGGGCCGATGGAGTAGATGAAGCCGCCCTGCCGGGAACCGTCGGCATAGGGCATGTCGTTGACGCTGTCGAGCATCTGGGTGCGCTGGAGGAAGACCAGGGCTTTCTGAAAGACCGGGTCGTCACCCTTGAGTCCACTTTCGTGCATGCCTTCGAGGAGCATGGCGAGATTGGAATTGTCGGGTCGCTGATGACCGCCATATCCCGCTCCGCCGAAGAAGGGATGGGCTTTGTCGATGACCACGCCCGCGGGATCGGTCTGGCCGTCCCATTGGATGGTGCGGAGGAACTTCTGGGCGTCGGCGACGGCCTGCTTGATTTCAGGGTCGTCGAGTCGGGCGAGGGCGGAGATGGCGATGGCGGTGTTGTAGTTGGGCAGTGTGTCCTGGTCGTAGATGCCGCCGTCCTTCTGGCGATAGGTCATGATCCACTGCACAGCGCGGGTGACGGCGGGGTCATGGGGCCCCACGGTGGGGTCGAGGATGAGACCCTTGACGACCAGAGCGCTGATGGCAGGCAGTTGGGGTTTGCCATCGGTCTGGAGCGCCCAGGCGCCGGTGGCGGGGTCCTGCTTGCTCTTGAGAAAGGTGACGGCCTTGTCCAATGTCGCGCGCGCGAGGTCCTGGTGCTGGGCATCGGGCTGAGCCTGTGCGAGTGCGGGAGAAGTGAGGCAGGCGAGCGTGAGCAGAAAGCCGGAGGAGAGGGCAGCAGCGCGAGTGAGGGGGGTGCTGAACACGGGGAAAGCTCCAGAGTCTGTGTGTGGCGGTGTGTGGATGAACGTGGGAAAGAACCGGTGAGGAGACATTAGTCGCGCGTTGGTGGGGATGCGCCGGAACGGGCGCGGAGCCGCTGGAGTTCCGCAAGGAGTTCCTTCTCGCGCCGCTGGGCCTGCTCGGGCGTCAGGATGAGGTTTCCCTCCTCATCGCGCTTCCGTGCCCAGGGATCGTCGGGAGCCTCATCAGTCACGGGCGGCGCGGCGTTTTCGGGCGGATGGCGGACGACCTGGGCGCAGGCGGGGATGGTGAGCGCGCACAGACCTGCGGCGGCCAACGCAAGCGCGGTGGCGAGGATGATGAAGCCGAGGCCAGCGTTGCCTTGCACAAGGCGGAGTATGGCGAACGCGTAGGCGGCGAGCATGGCGAGTGTGGAGGCGGCGCTGCCAATCGCTGGCAGCCGGCCACGGTCGGCCTGGAGTCCGACGCCAAATCCCACGAGGCAGAGTCCGCCGACGGCGGAGGCAGCCAGGAGGACAGCGTGACCGACTGTGGCGGACGAGGGCGAGAGGGAGGAGGGATCGTGCGGGCGGGCCTGGATGGCTTCAGCGGGGGAGCGATTCTGCCAAACCTCGCCTTCCACAAATGCGACGCCGCAGCAGAGGCAGCAGGTGACAAAGAGGACGATTGCGCCGACGGCCTGGGTGAGCAGGCCAACCCCTTGGGCGAAGGCACGCGGCGCAGGGGCTTCGGGAGCGGAGATGGCGTGGGGATGGGCGGAGGAGGGAGGAGGTTGCGTCATGGGCGCTCCCTGCCGATGCGTTTCGACGTGGGCTCGGCGGGGTGCAGGCGCACTTCCCACAAACGCCTGGCCACGAAGATGTGTCCGCAGGCGATGGTGCCAAAGAGCAGGATGCCCAGGGACATCATCTTGGGGTCGTTGGTGCGCCCGGCGGCACCGGCGATCAAGATCGCGAGCGACGCAAAGAACAGGGATTGGATGACGGCGAGGATGAGCGCGGTCCATAGCGCGATGATGCCGGACCGGGAGCCGATCACACTCATCACGAGCCCGCAGATGCAGGCGGTGATTCCGGCGGCGAGAGAAGCCTGCAGCCACCAAAGCGCGGCGCCCGCGGTCAGGCTGATCGCCTCGCCACCCGGCCCCGGGGTCTGCTCGACCGCACGATGGCGCAGGAGAAGGACGACGAGACAGGCTGCCGCCTGGACTGATCCGACAGCCTGCAGAAGCCGCGCCGCAGAGGCCCAGCGGGCAGGGAGGTCGAGGGCGGGTTGGGGGAGATCGCTGGTCATGGGGGGCTGAAAGGATAGAAACCCGGCCGGTGAAACATCTCCACTATGATTGGTCATGCTGTGGCAGCCTCCACTTCCTCCGCGCTACCAGACGCTTTCAGACCGGGAACTTGCAGCAGCCATCACGGCGCGGCGCAAGCAGTTGGGTGAACGCCTGGTGATCCTGGGCCACCACTACCAGCAGGATGACGTCATCGCGCATGCGGACTTCACCGGCGACTCGTTCAAACTTTCGCAACTGGCGGCCCAGAAGGTGAAAGAGGTAGGGGCGAAGTACGTCGTGTTCTGCGGCGTGCACTTCATGGCGGAGTCGGCGGACATCCTCACGCCTGAAGATGTGGCGGTCATTCTGCCGGACCTGTCGGCGGGGTGCTCGATGGCGGACATGGCCGATTACGACCAGACGACGCAGGCGTGGGAGGAAATCCGGACGGCACTGGGCGAAACCGCGGGCCCCCGGACGCGCATCATTCCGATCACCTACATGAACTCGTCGGCCGCGATCAAGGCGTTCGTGGGGCAGCATGGCGGGGCGGTGTGCACATCCTCAAATGCGCCGCGCGTGTTTGACTGGGCCTTTGCGGGCGGCGATGAGCCGCTGCGTGCGGGGGAGGAAGTCAAGCTGCTTTTTCTGCCCGATCAGCATCTGGGGCGCAACACGAGTCATCAGCGCGGCCTGGTGACGGAGGTGGATGCGCGGCGGAGCGGGCAGGTGCCGCAGACGGCCCTGTGGGACCCGCACCAGGAGTCGGGCGGGCTCACGGCGCAGCAGATCCGCGATGCGAAGGTGCTGCTGTGGAAGGGGCATTGTTCAGTGCACATGCTGTACCGGCCCGAGCACGTCGAGGCGATCCGCCAGCGTGAGCCGGAGATCACGGTGCTGGTGCATCCGGAAGTATGTCAAGAGGTCGTTGACCTTGCGGACCTGGCGGGCTCCACGGAATTCATCATCGACACGGTGCGCAAAGCCAAGGCAGGCACGAAGTGGGCGCTGGCGACGGAGACGCATCTGGTGCACCGGGTGGCGGTCGAAGCGGCGAAGCGCGGAGTGCATGTGGAGATGCTGTCGGGATGCCAGTGCCTGTGCACGACGATGTTCCGGATTGATGCGCCGCATCTTCTCTGGGCGCTGGACAACCTGGCGGAGGGGCGCGTGGTGAACGAGATCAAGGTACATCCGGATGCGCGGAAGTGGGCGCTGGCGGCCCTGGACCGCATGCTGAGCCTGACGGGTTCAGGGGGCCTGTCCAAGCCTGAGGGCGTCAAGCGCACAGCTGCGCCCGCGAAGGCGGCGGCGCCCGCGTACGTGGATTGAATGTGACTGCGTCAGAACTCTTTCCCTCATTCACCCGGAACACTAACCACCATGAGCGTTTCCTTTCAGACGGCGACACTTTCCAACGGTCTGCGGCTGGTTGCAGAGACTGATCCGGAAGCGCACACGAGCGCGTGCGGTTTCTTTGTGCGGACAGGCGCGCGCGACGAGGAATCGGCCCTCATGGGGGTGAGCCACTTTCTCGAGCACATGATGTTCAAGGGCACGGAGTCGCTGTCGGCCGACGACGTGAACCGCCGGTTTGATCAGATGGGGGCGAACTACAACGCGTTCACCACGCATGAACTCACGGCGTTCCACGCGCATGTGCTCCCCGAGTACTTCGGGCAGGGGCTCGAATTGCTGGCCCACATCCTGCGGCCCGCGCTGCGGCAGGAGGATTTCGATTCGGAAAAGAACGTCATCCTTGAAGAAATCGCGATGTACGAGGATGTTCCCTTCTGGCGTCTGTACGACCGGGTGATGGAGCGGTACTACATGACGCATCCGTTGGCGCACCAGGTTCTGGGAACCAAGGCGTCGGTGGGGAGTTTGACGCGCGACCAGATGCGCACCTATTTCGAAAGCAGGTATTCTGCGGACAACACGATTCTGTCAATTACGGGGAATGTCGACTTCGCCAGGGCGGTGGACGAGGCCTCGCGACTGTGCGGCGGTTGGCAGACCACGCGGCCAGTACGGCAGCACCGCCCCCGGCCGGAGGTCGCCGACGACTTCATGCTCGACGACGAAAAGGCCAATCAGCACTACTTCCTGTCGGTCGCGCCGGCGCCCTCGAGCCAGGACCGGATGCGCTATGCGGCGGAGATGCTGGCGCATCTCGTGGGTGATTCGGAAGGATCGCTGCTGTACTGGGCGCTTATCGACACGGGGCTGGCCGAATCCGCGCAGGTCGGGTACGACGCGCGCGACGGACTGGGCGAGTATTACGCGTTTGCAGCGTGCACAACGGAGAACGCGGGCAGAGTTGAATCCATCCTCCGCGACATCCTGCATACCGGCCTGCAGCGCGTCACGCCTGACGACCTGGCGCGCGTGCGCAGCAAGATCGCAACGGCGGTCACCTTGGCCGGTGAACGCCCGGCGGGGCGAATGCGCCGGCTGGGGAGGCACTTCTGCTACCACGCCGATTACCTAACGCTCGAGGATGAGTTAGCGCGGATCGAAGCAGTGCGGATGGAAGATCTGCATGCGCTTGTGTCGCTTTATCCGCTGAGTCCGCGCGTCATTGGGCGATTGAGGCCTGTCGCGCCAGCGCGAACAGTCCGGTAGGCGTGTAGGACGCTGAGTCCCTCCTCCGCCGGTCGTGTTCTCGCGTCCCGCCGCCTCCTGGCATCTCAACCCGCACAACCCCCCACCGAGCCCATTGTCCCCTGATGCGGGGAGCAGGCTGGCTTCACTCGATTGACATTCTGCGAGTCCGAAGCGGGACTGCATCTGGCGGGTTCATCCGGCAAAACCGACTGCCGATGGATGTCTCCGACCGATGGCGCTTGCCCCGTGAAAGAAGTCGGTGCGACTTTGCGCGGGGAGCACAGAGGTCCAAGGCGGACTGCATCACATAGAAAGTCGAGATCATGACCATCCGGACCCGTTTGCTCCTGCTTTGTGCATTTTCCATCGGCGCAGCGCTGGTGAGCGCATCGCTTGGCGTGTGGGGCGTGAATGATGTCTATTCGGCCGCCGAGACCATTAAGACTCGCTCGAGCGCCCTGCGCAACCACCTTGAGGCGGACATGATGCACGATGCGTTGCGTGCAGATGTGCTGGCGGCCCTGCTGGCGGAGTCGGCGCAGGAGCGCAGCGCGGTCAGCGCGGACTTGGCTGAGCACTCTGAGCACTTTGAGAGCGCCATCGACGCCAACAGTTCGCTCGATCTGCCCGCTGAGGTGCGCGCCGCACTTGACGAGGTGCGTACACCGCTGCATGACTACATCGATTCGGCGCGCAGCATGGTGGCGCTGGCGGCACGGGACCGCGCCGGCGCCAAGGAGCGCCTTCCGGACTTCCTGGAGGTGTTCACGGATCTTGAAGGGCGCATGTCAGCAGTGAGCGACGCGGTTGAAGCGGCTTCGACCGAATGCCAGGACGACGCCGCCGCGACGTTGCGGCTGACGACCACGGTATTGGGGGCCGCGTGCGTCACGGTGTTTGTATCGCTCCTGATCGGATCGCTCGTGACGGTACGGTCGATTTCCTCGGGGCTGTCGCATTGCGTGGAGGTGCTTGGGTCGCTGGCAGGGGGTGACCTGACGCCGCGGTTGCGGCTGGCGCGGCGGGACGAGATCGGGGCCCTGGCGGCGTCCACGGACACGCTGGCGGATGCCATGCAACAGATCATCGTCGAAGTGCAGGCCTCGGCCACCGAAGTGGCCTCCGCAGCCACCGAGATCGCCGCATCGAGCGAGGAGATGGCCGCCTCCATGGTGCAGGTCAGCGCCAAGGCTCAGGACGCCACCACCCAGGCGGGCACGGCGGGTTCCGTGGCGGCCCAGGGCGGACAGACGGTCGCGCAGACCGTCACCGAGATGCACCAGATCGCCCAGGCCGTGCAGGCCGGTTCACAGAGCGTCAATGAACTGGGCAAACGCGGCCAGCAGATCGGCGAAGTCATCGACATGATCAACGACATCGCCGATCAGACCAATCTGCTCGCCCTCAACGCCGCCATCGAAGCGGCGCGGGCCGGGGAACAGGGACGCGGCTTTGCCGTCGTCGCCGATGAAGTACGCAAACTCGCCGACCGCACCACCAAGGCCACCGAGCAGGTGCGTGAGGCCATTGAAGCCATCCGCACCGAGACCGTCGAGGCCGTCCACCGCATGACCCTGGGAACACAACAGGTCACCAAGGGCGTCGAACGCGCCACCGCCGCAGGCCAGAGTCTCCAGCAGATCGTCGCCAGCGCCCAGTCCGTGGCCGACCTGGTCGACTCCATCTCCGCCGCCACCAAGGAAGCCGACGCCGCCGCCAGCCAGTCCGCCTCCGCATGCACGCAACTCTCCAGCAAGTCAGAACAACTCCTCCTCCTCGTCAAACGGTTCAAAACGGAATAGACGCTCCCTTTGAAGGAACCCGCCGTTTTCCGGACCAATGGCCACTTCGCGCTGGTCAAGTCGCGTCGTGAACCGGCCGATGGGTCATTCCAAACTGCGCACGTCCGTGCCTGACCGCTTCACCAACTCTGCTCGTCGACGAATCGAGGGTGTCCATGACCAATCACTCGCTCCGCTCCACGCGACCCGTGCCCACCATTGCAGCGCTGGGAAGCATGTATCTACCGCTTCCGTTCATGATCGAAGGAAACTTCCCCTGTCAGCCGCAGTGCGCCCGCGCTCAGGAAGTCGTCGCTGCGGATGAATCCGAGGCACTGGCTGACGCCGGAGGTGGTCCGCAGGATCTGCCGGGTCGAGCCAAAGGAGAGCGGAGCAATGAGCCAGAGCCCGAACCGACGGCAGCGGCGGAGGGAGAGGAACCGACCGACTGGCTGCACTGGGAGACCATGACGGGCGACTGGTGGGGCCGGCGCCCATCGCTGGAAGACGCGGGGTTTTCCTTTGCCGGATCATTCACGCAGGACTGGATGGCGGCCTGGTCGGGCGGGCTCTCAGGCGAGGCGGAGACGGTGCGCCTGTTTGATTTCAATCTCACCGCGGATCTGGAGAAGATCGCGGGAATACCCGGGGCCACGCTCTTTGCCGACTATTACATCATCTCGAACGGGTCGGTATCAGGGCTTGTGGGCGACTTCCAGGGCGTTTCAAACATCGAGGCGGGCAACGACATCGATCAACTGGCAGAACTGTGGTATGAACAGTGGATGTGTGAGCGCTTGCTGCGGCTCAAGGTCGGAAAAGTGGATGGCAACAGCGAGTTTGGCTTCGTGAATGCGGCGGGCGGTTTTGTCAACAGCGCCTTCGCACTTACGCCTGCAACTCTGACTCTGCCGACGTATCCCGATCCGGCAATGTCGGTCAATCTTTTCTGGTATCCCACCGAGCGTTGCTATGTCGGATTGGGCTGGTATGACGGAGCAGCCAACGACGGCGTCCGCACGGGGGCGCGCGGCCCGAACACGTTCTTCTCAGATGAGCTCTCCGACGACTACTTCTATATCGCGGAGTTCGGGTGCACATGGGAGACCCTCGGTTCGTTGCCGGCTGGGCGTTTTGACGTCGGGGCCTGGCATCACGATGGCGACTTCGCGGCCTTTGCCGGGGGCACTGAGGACAGCACTCAAGGCTTCTACGCCGCTTTCGAGCAATGCCTGTGGCAGCCGGAAGATCTGGCCGACGCGGAGGATGAGCGCGGGCTGTGCGCTTTTGCCGCGATCGGGTGGGGTGATGAGGATGTCAATCCCGCGCATTTTCATCTCGCAGGCGGGCTGGCGCTGACGGGAACGTTTGCCGGGCGCGACGCCGACGCATGCGGACTCGGCATCAGGTGGGTCGACCTGGCGGACGATCCGGGAGCGGGGTATCCCGAAGATGAGGCCACGTTCGAAGCCTTCTACGTCATCGAAATCTCGCCCTGGCTGCAGCTGAAGCCTGACCTGCAATATGTGGTGAACCCCGGCGGAGCGAACGTGGATGATGCGCTGGTGGCTGGCCTGCGCATTGAAGTGTCATTCTGAACACTTACGTCGGCGAACGGGACGGCCAGGTCTGCATAACCATTTTTGAATAAGGCCGAATCAAGTCCCCGAGCAAAAGGTGGACGGTTTTCTCCTTCAATTGGTCGCGCGCGCGAACCGATATTGGGAAAGGGCATACCCCCTTTGTAGGGGATGCGTCAGTTGGCTTCGCGTCGGGCAGACTGCGCCGGCTTATCTGGATCCTCATCAAGGCTTGTTGTTCAATGACCATCAAAAGTGGAGTGATCGGTTGTACTTTGATCGCCGGGGCCCTCGTTGCATTGGCAGCGGGGGGCATTTATGTGGCCAATCACGAACTGAACGAGGCCACGCGGACTGTCGGCCAGATGATTCCGGCGATCCGCAATCATCTCGAGGCGGACATGATGCACGACGCCAGGCGCAGCGACGTACTGGCTGCCAGCGCCGCGAGGTCGGGAGAGGATCGGGCGGCTGCGATCCAGTCGCTCAGAGAACACGCCAGCACTCGCGCCTCTCTTGAGGCGAACATGGGACTCAACCTCGCTGAAGAGATTCGCACACAGTTGCCTGCCGTGGCGGACGCGATCACACGCTACGAAGCCGCCGCTGAGCTGGCGTGCACATCGGAGGCGGCGGAACCTGAGCGCGGACATGGGTAAGTTCAATGCTGCGTTCGCATCGCTTGAGACGTTGATGGCTGCCGTCAGCGATCAGATCGAAGCGTGCACGACCGAGGCGGTGGCTCACAGTTCAACTCTCTCAGCCAGAGTCGACGCGTTTGCGATCGGGATCGCCTGTGCGCTGGAACTGGTGCTGGTCATGTTTGTCTTCTGGACCAGGCGTAGTGCTCGGTCCCCCGTCGCATTGCGTGGAGCTGCCGCTTGGCCGCTGGGAGGTGACCCTGACGCCGCCGTTGCGGCCGGGCGCGGCGGGACGAGATCGGGGCCCTGGCGGCGTCCACGGACACGCTGGCGGATGCCATGCAACAGATCATCGTCGAAGCGCAGGCCTCGGCCA
>JBGASM010000033.1:0-13854 GCA_044229655.1 Phycisphaerales bacterium
GCCGTTTACCCGTGTGGTCGTACCACGCGGCGACCCACGGGCCGGTGGGGATGCGTTTGAACAGGCTGCCGGTGTTCTTGCTGCGTTGTTTGGCCATCAGGGGACTCCTTGTTGGTCCCGTGAGTCCTTAGCGGGCATGGGCGGAGGTTGCAAGGCGGCGATATCTTCTTCACCGCACCGATGGATGAGCCGAAGTACGGCAGTGCAGGCCTGACGCTCGGCCTCCCAAGGTGTGAGGCCCGCCTCCACTACACCGTCATGCACGCGAGCGTCGAAATATGCACTGAGCGCATCGCGCGCGGTCCGGGCCCCAACCGTCATGATGGCTCGGAGTGCAGTGCGCCGCCATACATCTTCCGAGCCCAGGAGCGGCAGGATGACGCCTTTGGACTGCGTGACTCGGTGAGTGAGTGGCGCAAGTCGATCTGGACCCGTGATCAGGAGATCAGAGCCATCTAGCCGCACATCCAGCCCGCTGGCCAGGGCCTCAATCAGCCACCTCAGCCCGTCCATGTGGCATTCTCCTTCGGATCGGGCTGTGCATGCGGCAAAGATACAGAAGCGGGAGGGGGGGGTGCCACCGGGCTGTCTGACGGGGTCATGTCGTGTCGCGCCCTTAAGAGAGGGGGTGTGCGCGACAGGACCCTGAACCGGAACGAATCACCACTGACTCCCCTTCCCAGCCGTTCAATGCCCGTGATGGTGGGTCTCAGGTCTTTCTGGAGAGTTCTCTGGGAGGGCTTCGGGATGCCATGATGGGGCCAGTTTTCAATGATTTGATCAATCGTCCATCCCTCACCCTGATCAGGAAGGATGTCGCGAACGACCTCAATCCGTGACTCCCGATCTGAATCAGCCACCGTCCCAACGACGTTGTAGACGCCATCCTCTAGTTCGATGACCTGCTCGGCCAGCACGCCATCCGGACGGCCAACCCCTTGGAGGATGCGTCGATTCGCTGAGCCGCCCTCACCCCTGCGCAGGCTCACCAGAATGTCCGCAAACCCCGCCAACGCGCTGCTGCCGCGGATGGCCACACCATCTTCGCCGCCGCTCTTCCGCTCGTGATGGAGCAGGTACAGCCCTACGTTTGCCTCCAGAAGGCTGTTCAGTGGCAGGAGGGCTGAGTCCATCTGTGTGGCATGGTTCTCATCCTCGACCGGCAGCAGTTTGCAGATGGTGTCGAAGATGACGCACTCAAATCCGTGCAGCACAACGTGTTTCCCAACCTCCCGTATCGCCGCACACCATTCCTCCATGCTCGGCCTGCCCTTGAATGGGCGCACGCTCAATACCACGTCTTTGCGTTGGATTTGGAGTGCCTCCCGCCGCGCTCGCCAAATGGCACGCGACTCCTCTGTAATAATCATGGTTGGACATGCGAGTCGTGGCAAGGTCCCCCCAATCCCTTCGCCGCGCAGCAGATGGGACAGGAGCGTCGTCTTCCCCGCCTTGGGATGGGCGGTGAGCAGGGTGCTGTGACCCCGAGCCAGTATCCCCGGGATCAGCCATTTGATCGGTTCCTCCTCTCTTAGAAGGGTGATCGGCTCCAGATTCAAGTAAGATGTCGTGTCGCGCACGCTCTCTCTCTTAAGGTGCGCGACATGACTTTCGGCCATCTCCTGAAGGGCCACGGCATCCGCCGTCCCATAGGCCCCCTGCAGGAGGTTGTGGGCATGCTCAATGGCCTTCCGGCGGGCGGAGACCGTCCACACGATGTTGGCAGCAGACCGTGCCTGGCCGGACGTGATGGCTGCAGCCGCCACATCCGCCAGCATGGCTTCACCTTCAAGCGTGTCGAATTGACCCGTGAGGATCAGCTGGGAACGCAGATCGGTCAGATCGACGGGTCCGCGTTCCGCAAGTTCGAGAATGGTGTTGAACAGCCGTGCATGGACATGTACTGTGAAGTCACCGGGGCGGAGCAACTCGCGCACATCGCGAGTCACCTCGCCGGTGGTGTCGAGCATGAGACCGCCCAATACCCGTTTCTCAGCCTCGGGATCAGCGGGAGGAAGTCGATCAAACAGTTCTGGCAGCGATCCGCGGGGGAAAGCTGGGCGATTGGAGGGATTCACGACCGCCCTCCCTGCCGCTGCCGGGCGACAAAGGTATCGAGGTCAGCCCGGTGATAACGGACGGCACGGCCAATCCGAATGCACTCGATCTGCCCGCACGCGGTCAGAGACCAAAGCGTTCGTACTGAAACCGCCAAGTAGGTCGCAGCGTCTCTGGGGCGGAGCAGACTGTCTGGAATCAATGGCCTGACTGAATCGGTTCGAGTCGTTTCCTGCTTTTTGTTGCGCGCCATCGCAGTGTCCTGCGCGGCTGTTCGCGTTATTGCTTCGCCGCGTAAGACTGGCGCGAATTCCTAATTCCGGCGCACATATCGCCGCCGTAGGAATGCATAAGGCCATTATTGATAATTTGTTACATCACCGTTGATTTTTTTTCGAATTCCGCTTCCGGTGGAATTCCATTCGATCTCGCCAGTCGGGGTCTTGTTGATCAAGTACATTCAGATGGTCATAGAACGTGGATTGTGCGATTGGGTGGCCTTCCTTCGCCAATGCAGTTCGGGCATCCGCCACGTTGCCATGACACTCCAAGTACGCGGTTCGAGTCCTTGCTATGCGGATGTTTCGTTCGGATTGTTCGGCGCTCTCCCATAAGACGACTGTTTCACGTGCCGCGGGGCGATGGCCGGTCGTGCGACCATTGGGCTGTTCCCTGTTGTTCGTCACTTGGGGAGTCGTCGCAGGCACATTGGGCTCGAGGATGAAATCCATCATCCGTATCCATGCGTCGCGCTTCGCCAGCAGGCCCTTGTGAAGATCTGGACTTAAGGATGGCAGGCAGGGTTCATGCACCGCTGTCCAGAGATGATCTGCGGTACGGGCCAATTCCTTTCCTTTCCTCCCAATCACCTGCAGTTCCTCGAAGGCCCGTTCGCGATGGGGGGCCAGAACGTCATGCAAGTGCTGCATCTCCGCCTTCCAGTTGACCCCCTTCGCCGTTCCGTCCCGCTCCGCATCGGCCAGAAACTCAAGTGCAACTCCGAACTCATGCAGCGCGGCTGTGGCGACCATCTTGATCGGCGTGGTACGGTCTTTGACGTTGATCGCACTCACTTCGATGATTCGCGGCGGACGTGTCAGTTTGGCTGTTCCACGCAGTCGCTCGATCCACTCTGTAATCGGCCAACACTGCTTCTTGAGTATCTCCACCGTCGATATGGTGTTCTCTCGGGGGTCATCTCCATGTGAGAGTCGCGATGCGAGAACGGCGTTCAGCTGGCCCAGCGCATAGATGATCTGGGCCGATGGACGGTCTTGGATGGGCAGTTGTATATTGTCGATGAGTGCCTGTGCGGCCTGTACTGCAACCTTGGCCGTCTCGATGGACTTCTCCATTTTCTCACGCGACTCGATGAAGTGCTTGCACATGCCGCTGTAGATGCGGACGATGGAGTCCAACCGACCCAGCGGATCGATGTACTCAGGCAACGCTGGTGAATTCGGATCATCGTGCTGGTCGGTGTCGTACGTGAAGCCCCTCGGAAGCTGGTCGATGGCGTGCCAGGTGATGGCCCGTTCCAAAGAGTCGATGACCATGCCGGTGTCGATTTCGACCGAGATCAGGGCCTGAAACAGATCATAAACTGCGGGGTAGACCGGGGTTGGCATGGCGGATTACTCTCCGTGGTAGGGGGAGTCCATTGAGTACCAAATTATACGACTGCGTGCATTAACATGCCGGGGGAAACGACCACTCCGGCTTCTGAGAGGCCGTGCTTCCAGGTATTGCGCAGGCATCAGCGGGTGCAAAGTGAATCGCTGGCGTTCCGGGGGAAGCAACATCCGGCGAACCTATGCCTGATTCGTCGCCCCATGTGTTTAGCGTAAAGACCAAACGGGGTGTTGTGCTGTGACAGTCGCTTGCCAATCAGACTCCTCAGTCTTCGGAGCCCGACGACATCCACCGATGGAGAACGTCTAGCACATCCGCAGGCGAAAGGGAGCAATCAAAGGCCCAGCGTCCGAAGCGACCGTCATCGTTTACTGCGGCTACCCATTCGGCCATCGCCTCGCGCTTGGCCCGGTCCCGCGCCGTGTCCTTCCCTTTGACCTCAAGCACGAGCGTTACCCCGTTCGCTAAACGTACGAGGAAGTCCGGCCGGAACTTGGAAACGCCGCCTGCGTGCAGATAGCGCACTTCGAAACCGAGGTGATCATTGCGCGCCCAGGCGGCCACCAGGTCCTTGGTGTCATTGTGATCCAGCCAGTGGGCTTCGCATGCCTCCCATGTGCTGTCGTAGACGCAGAGGTTGATGTGCGAACGCGTCGTCGGCTCAGATGGACGGGAGGTAAACCAGGGCCGCATGTCACCGGTCGATCGGATCGGCCAGTGTTCGTCAAGCACGAGTGCACGGGACTCGGTATTGCCAGCGCGGACGGCCGACTTCACGTGCTGGACAATGCGAGGCATGCTCAAGGCCAGCAGCACGCGGCGATGAAACTCACTTTGCGCGAAGAGATGGGGCGTAATCGAGATTCGCTCGGACCGCACGAAGGTCTCGACCAGCTGAATTAGTTGGCCCAGCAGGAAGTCAGGCGATCCCCGCCACGACTGCGCCTCTCCTTCGAATACCTTGCGGGCGGCTTCAAAGATGGTCTTCTGGTAGCGGAATTGCTCTGCCAGCTCGTGAAGTCGAATCTGAGTCAATTTGGTGAGGTCCGCCTTCCCATCGACTGTCGGGGCGATTTCCGCACTCAGCGGAATGTGAGCCGCGTCTATGGCCAGCGGCGGCACCGTGGCCCAATCAACCGACAGCGTGGGTGTCAGAACGTGCTCGATTCGAATCACCTGCGGCCAACTGATCTGGTATCGCTCGGCACGTTCCGGCAGTGTCTCGATGCGGATTGTCGGGGGAGGGGGCGGTGGCGGCTCACCCGTCTCCTCGTGCGGCATGAATGTGAACGGCACACCGAAGACGTTGACATACTCCGGTTTGAACATGAAGGGCAGCGCCCGCGTGCCTGCCCCCTTGTCCTTGCTGCTGGTCGGCTCGTCCTCTTCTCCGATCGGCGTCTGATCAATGTCGTAACTCGTCCGGCGCAGTCCGCGCCCAACGACTTGCTCGCACAGGAGCTGACTCGTGAACGCCCGCAACCCCATGATGTGCGTGACCGTCTTGGCATCCCAACCCTCCGAGAGCATCGCCACTGAGATCACGTGTTGAATCGGCGCTCCGGGTTCTCCCTGTTTGCCGACCGTGTCCACCATCCGCCGCAGCAATTCGGCCTGCTGGGCCTTGGTCAGCTTTTTCTTCGGACCTTCGCCACCCTCGTCACCTTCATCGTCGTTATCAGTGCCTCCGCCCAACGAGATCGCCTCCTCCTGCGCTTCAGCCTTCCCCAAAGCGTCGGAGTCGATCTGCAGTGTGCGCGATGAATCACAGAACGCCTCCATGCCCGGAAAGTCGTTGTGGTCGATCGCGTGCTTCACCCTTGCGGCCGTCTCAATCCGGTTCACCACCGAGATCATCACGGGCGGGACCGGATGACCGCGCTCCTCCCACGCCCTCTTTGTCTCAGCCCAGTCCTTGGCCAGCAGCACATACGCGTTACTGACTAATTGCGGCAGCGGGTCATGCGATTCCGCGTCCCGATTCAGGTCATCTCTGATGCGATTTCCATTCTCATCCGTCGCCGCATAGATATGGTACAGTTTTGACCTGTATGTCGCCGCATCGGGAAGAGCATCATCGCGCACCACCACCCGCGGCGTCTTGACCAGCCCCGACTCGATGGCGTCGTTGAGTCCGAAGTCGCTGACAATCCAGTCAAACAGCGCATCCTCAGATGCGCGCCTGCCCCCAGGAACAAACGGGGTGGCCGAGAGGTCGAAGCACTTGAGAATGCCGCGAGCCTTGTGGATGCGATCCAGCCCGCCGACCCACTGGGTCGCCGTCTCCTTCTCCTCCTTGTCGATTCCGGCAAGCGCCGCGCCCGCAGGAATTCGCCATGCGTGGTGCGCTTCGTCGTTGATCACCACGAGACTGCGCGCCTTGCTCATGTCTTCCAAGACGTCGCGCAGCCACGCCTCATCACTCCTCGCCCCGCGCTTGTCCACGCCCTTCTTTTTCGCAATCCGCTCTTCGCTTTCCCAAGCGAGCTTGTGCCAGTTGATGATGCGCACGCGGCCATGTGCCCGCAACGGCCCCATCAGGCTGTCGGGAACGATTTTGAACAGGTCGTAGTAATTGTCCGGTCCCTCCGGTTTCAGCACCTCTAGCCGCTTGCGTACCGTCAGCCCGGGCGCGACGATTAGCACGTTTTTCGAGTAGCGGGCGTCCTGGCTGCTCGCCGCCTTGTTAAGCACCTGCCAGGCGATCAGCATGCCCATCACTATGGTCTTGCCCGACCCCGTGGCCATTTTGCTGCACCATCTCGTGAATGGCCCGCCATCCCCCGGCACATGAATACCCACACGCTCAGCGGCGGGGGCCTCGGTGAGCCAGATCAGCGTCTCGATGGCCTCCAATTGGCAGTAAAAGAAGCGTTTGCTTTTGTCCCGCTGTTCACGGTCGTGCCAATGCTCCAGAAGTGTGCGCGTCGTTGCGGTGATGCCTGCATACCCCGCCTCACGCCACGCATCAACCCGAGGTCGGATCAGGTTGACCAGTTCGATGGGCACGAAGACGCCGGGGTCGTTGGGGTGCGCGCTGCCGGGCGTGGCCATCGTGTAGCCCGCCGGGCGACGCTCCCCTTCGACCATTTCGAATGCATCGCGCTGGCGGTCATACTTCCAGTAGCGCGTTGGCGCTGCGTACGGGTTATTGATGATCAGGTGTTTGGGCTTCTGCATGGCTTCTCACCCGATCGCCACAACTCGCAGGCTCTCAATGCCCCGGTCATCGACGATTTTCACCGCGACCCGCCGATGCTTGCCCGGCTCAAAGGGCAGCGAGACGGTCCCTTGATACGCCCCAATCAATTCCTCGTCGATCTCGGCCTTCAGGTTCTTCGCCAGCCGCGCCCACCCATCCTTCGGCCCAGCCATCGGAAAGAACACCTGACGCGGATACACGCTGCGACCGTCGTAGTCCGGGTCGAGCATCCACACCGCGATGTTTGACTGTCCACCCGACTCGACTTTCCCGCTTTTGGGGTTGTAGTAGTCGAAGCCGTGGACTTCAACCTGCCAAGAACCCGTGTCTGCGCCGCGGTGCACTGCACGCAACGTGATGTCCGGCTGTCCAACGAGCCAGAAACTCTCATTGCTGCTGCGTTTCTTCTTGAGGTCCTCCGTCACCAGGTCGCCGTTCATCTGCGCCTTGAGTAATGTGACGCCCGGCCATTTCGTTTCATCGATGTCCTTGGCCGCCTCAGGATCAAACTGAAGTGCTGCAAAGATCACCAGCGCGGGCCTGGGCACGAGTGTGCGGGCCTCCTCGATGGCCATCTCGACCTGCCGCTGCTCCAGCGGCGCATGCTCCGGGCCGAAACTCACCACCGCGCGGCGGGGTTTGTCCTCCCTCGTCTCGGCATCGGCGCTGAGCCAGCGCGCCCCGGGCAGCGCTTCGACCCGCACAAACTCAATCTTCGCACCCCCCTTTCCACGGATTCCGGTCTTGAGCAATTCCGCTCGCCACTCCGATTGCCGCAGCGTTTGCCCCTGGCGGCCGATTGACGCATCGGGTTGCAGGCGGGTCGAATCCTCCATGCTCTGCAAGCGTTGCTGGCTCTCCCAGTCGATTGGTTTGACCTCGGGCGCGCCGAACACCGCCGCCGGCACCGCTTCCACCGTGAACGGCCCGGTCACCCGTGCTTTCTTGTTGTCGATTTCCGGCTGGTCGTAGAGCGTCTCAGTGTCGGCGTATTTGGCGATGGCTCGGTCGATCTGCTCGCGCGACATACCTTCCCTGATCTCCGGGTTGTTGGCGATGCTCTTGAGCGTGACGTGCGGGACGGTTTTGTAAATAAACCCGCTGCCGACGCCCTGTTCGGGATGCGCCAGCGTGTAATAGTCAAACGTCGCGGTCATGAGCCGCTGCTTGGCGAGGGTGATGGCCACGCGCGAAGTGTCGGTGGTGATCCAGCGTCTGCCCCACTGCTCCGCCACGTACGCCGTCGTCCCCGACCCGCATGTCGGATCCAGCACCAGATCGCCGGGGTCGGTGGTCATGAGGAGACAACGTTCAAGAACCTTTGTGGACGTCTGAACGACAAACTTCTTCTCGTCAATGTAGCCCGGCCGATTCGTGTCATCCCAGACGTTGGTGAGCGGCTGTACGGGAAAGTCGTCTAGGAACCGCACGAAGCGAATGCTGTTTGTTGAAGCTTCGATGCGATGCGCCCAAGCGAGTCGCTTCATGCCTTCTGTGTTCGTTTTCCAATGCGAGTTCGGAGGCAAGTTGAAGACTTTTCCTTCGAACTCGAACGGTCCGCTGCCAGTCGTCGTCGTTCCTTGCGACGCAATGCCATCCATCGAATACGGGCGAAGTTTCTCCCCGCCAGTGAGCCTGCGCCGTACTTCGTCCACTCCAATGTTCTTTCGTGATCCGTCTTCAAACTCAGCGCGCGTGTGTGCCCACCCTCCACCTTCCCGCAAACCTTTCTCGTCGTAAAGCTGTCGGTACTTCAAGTGCGGCCGGTCCTTTGAATACCAGATGATGTAATCACCGATACGACTGAGGGCGTCGGTTGAAAATCCTCCGGTGGTCGCGAAATAAATAGTGGAGATGAAGTTGCCGACACCGAACACCTCATCCATTACCTCGCGCACGTGATGGATGTTCTCCTGACTGATCTGCACGAAGCACGACCCACTCTCATGCAGAAGTTCCTTCGCCAGAAGCAGGCGGTCGCGGAGGTAGGTGAGATAGGAGTGGATGCCCAGTTCCCACGTGTCGCGGAAGGCCTTGAGGGTTTCCGGCTCCAGCGTCAGGTCGTCATCCGCGCCGTCCTTCACGTCGCGCTTGTTGGTGAACGGCTGGAAGTTGGAGCCGTAGCGGATGCCGTAGGGCGGGTCGATGTAGGCCATCTGCACCTGTCCGCCGAGGCCTTCCTTTTCCAGCAGCGAGTTCATGACCAGAAGCGAATCGCCCGCGATCAGGCGGTTCTTCCAGCCGAGAGGCTTCCTGTGGTCGTAGAAGTTGACGGCGTCGCGCAGCGGCGGGTTCTCCTCCGGGCGGGCGAAGAGGGGCATCTGGGCATGATGCACGTTGCCGTTCCGGGCGCGCACGGCTTCGATGATGGTGCGCGGGTCGATGCGCTCATGGACGTGGAGGGAGACGGTGGGAACTTCGAAGGAGGTTCTCTCGGCCTTACCAGCCCAGACGAGTTGCGGGTCCAGGTGCGGGTCGTACTGGTAGGTCTTGCGCGCTGCTGGGGCGGGCGGGTCAGTCTCGGGCGTCACAAGGCCCACGGGCGGGATGTTCGCGCGCGTCTTGCCCTTGTGGTCATACTGCTCGATGGGCTTCTTCGCGCCCCGCGCCGGTTTTGTGCCCTTCCCCCCCACCGTCCGTTTTGCCATAATTCTGCTCCCGGCGTGTCGCCCGCACACGCTACGTTTCGCTTAGGCACACACAGGAAACGCACGTGCGATTTCAGTCGGAAAGTGTACCCCCGGCCTGACGACGGGTGGGGCTGTCCGCCATATCTCCGTCATACCGGGTCTGCGACCATGTAGACCGCAGGCGCTTGCGGCAAAGTGGCTCTCGGTAGAATGTGCGGTCATGGCGACGAGACAGCACACGCCCAGCGATGAAGACCGACTTAAGGAATTGGGATTTGTTGAAGCCGGATCGTGGGAACTCATAGAAGGCAAACCTCAAATCGAGTTCACTCAGCATGGCGACGTCCGACCCGCACTCTACGCGTTGGTGGAGAATGGGCGAGTTGTCTACGTAGGTAAATCGATCAAATCCCTTGCCCATCGGATGGCCCACTATCAGAACCCAGGTTCGACACAGCGAACGAGTCTGAGGAATCACGCCAGCATTCGTACGTCGCTTGACGCTGGGCAAATGGTCAAGGTGTACGTATTTGTAAACGAACTCCCGATCACATTTCGGGGTATCACGATCAATCTCGCAGCCGGTCTTGAAGACCCCTTGATTTCCCTCTTTCAACCCGCATGGAACAAAGTAGGGAAATCGACGAAAGACTGAGCTACGACAGAGAATGCTTGAGACATGCCCGCGAACCACCTCGAACAAATCGTCGCCGAGTGGTATGAGTTCCAGGGATACTTCGTGCGCCGCAACGTCCTTGTCGGCAAGCGTGCGAAAGGCGGATACGAGTGCGAACTCGATGTGGTCGCGTTCCATCCGACGCTGCAACGCCTTGTTCAGATTGAGCCGTCAGGCGATTCACATACCTGGGAGGTGCGTGAGCAGCGTTTCACTAAGAAATTCATGGCAGGACGGAAGTACATTCCCGATCTGTTCAAAGGGCAGGTCATTCCGAACGAGATCGAGCAGATCGCCATTTTCGTTATTGGGAGCCGGAAAAACCACTTGACGATTGGTGGCGGCCGCATCGTCCTCCTGTCGGAGTTTCTGAGGGAGGTGCGCGACGGTATCTCAAAGAGGTCATTCATGAACTCAGCAATCAGCGAGAATATGCCTCTGCTGAGAATGATGCAGATGATGAATGACTGCCTTTGACGAAGTCACACCACTTGCCCTCCACAGTGTCCCTCCCCGGTGAAAGCGCGACTGTGCATTATGAGGCCATACGGCAGTTCAAAGGTATGCTGGTTCTAGATCACGCGAGCCTTCGAGTGACCTGCCTCCCAAGGTCGTGGTAGTAGACCCGATCAAATCTTGAACCTGCTCCAGGCGTGCAATCATCGACGAGATGCATCAAGGACGACGCGCGATTTCCTTCTGCCACAAGAACCAACCAGAACTCGTCACATGCCGGATCGAAACTCGGCAGCCGGTATTCCTTGGTATTGATCAAACCACCAAGCGCTGATGGAGGAATACGCGGTACCCAGGTTGCCACCGATGGCGTCCAGCGAGACTCATCGATTTCTGGGAAGGAGTAAAGGTGTATGTAGCCCACTTCTTTTGGGAACGTTTGCCACTCAACATCGCGGTCGCGGCGCAAGGTCTTCAATTCGTTGTTTGTTGGCAGTGCCCTCTTGATTCGCTCCGCAATGGCTTCTGACAATGGACGGACCCGTGCCATCGGAATCGGACCATTGAAGTGGATGGAAGTGAGTAGAGGGGGACCTCCATCCGCTTCAAATCGCTCTTGTGCTTGTCGTACAACGGCATCCTGAAGTGCCTCTTGTTCACGCTCATTGGGCAACTTGTCATCACCATCGACCCCGCAAGACTGACGGTGCACCCGTGTGTGCTCTATCCCGATTGAGCGTCCGTTCAGGTGAAGGACGAAATCGGGCTTCTCGCCATCAGTAAGCGCGGGTCCGGCGGAAATTCCAAGGGAGTTCAGAAAGGACTCAATCGCGCGCCGTTCCAACCACTTCTTCTTCTGCTCGCGATTCACTGATTCCACCTCGTCTTGTGAACACTAGAACGGTAGGCTGCGCCACTCTGAGTACCAATTTGCCCAACCCATTTCCTAGCAAAGGGGACGACCCTCTCCATCTGCGCACAACGCACATCGCATATACTGCCCGATTCCGTCAGTCACCCTGAAAGGCCCCCATGACGAAGCGTTCCCTCTCGTCCGTCCCCATCTCCGCCATCGCCAGCGAACTCAGGTCTCGCCGGGACGCCCTGGCGGCGGAACTGGCCCAGTTGGATGCACTGCTGGGGGGCGGTTCTGCCCCCATGATTGTCCGCGCTGCAGACGCATCACGCCGCACCGCCAGTCTGCCCACACCGAAGTCCCCTCGCCCGCGTCGGCGCAGTGGTCCCCGTGCGGGCAACACAATGACCCTTGCCGATGCAATGACCATGGTGATCGGGAGCGGCCGGAAGTCCGTGGCCGAAATCGTCGCCGGGATTCCCTTGACCGGCTACCAGTCGAGGAGTGCGGACTTTCACAAGGTGGTCGGTGTCAATCTGGCCCAGAATAGAAAACGGTTCAAGCGCGTGGGACGCGGGGTGTATGCGGTCAAGAAGTAATCGCATTCACGGTCCCGTTCCCTTCCTGTGCCTCGCTCGCGGCGCGCATCTGCACCCCCACCTGCTCCTCGATCCGCTCCAGCAGCCATTGCAATGCCAATTCCGGACTGTTGCAGTACCTGCCGTCGCGCGTCTGGGCCTGGGCCTGCTGCAGGCCGCAGCAGACACGCTGGAACGCTTCGGCCTGGGCCTCCGTGAGGTCGATCTTGATCCACTTGCGAAACAGGCACTTGTCCACGTGGCCGGTGGAGACGGGCAGCACGATGCAGATCAGGCGATCAGGCTGAACACGCTTCTCCACTCCGCACCCCCTTGGGGCGACGATAGAGGGGGTGGCGGCAGGTCGTTTTCACGAGAATGTGAACGGCGGTGCGGCGCACTTACCCACAGTGTCCCCTTTGCACGGGAGGGAGACTGTGCAGAATCGTAACTTAGGTACTCGGATTCACGCAGTGAATGCGATTGCCCATCTGCCTCCTCTGGGAACCCTGCTTCCGCGAAGATCGCCTGCCCATTAGAAAGAACCCGGCGAGGGACAACCCGACCGCACTGGCCGGAGCAGGCACGACCTCGTGTACGGCGTCCTCATCACCGCCCAACTCAAGGTGTTCCGTGAGAAAACTCAGGCCACGGCTTGAGACACGGCGCGCCATCGACTCCGAAATAAACGCCTCGTGGCCAAGACCCATCGTGATGAAGTTCACCGGTGCGCCGTTGTCCCAGCGCCAATCCTTGGCACCGTCGGCAAGCGACGCAGCATGCGAAGTGAGTACTCCGACGCGTACGTCACCTGCCACATCCCAGTAATCCTGTGCGGCGATCTCCAAGCTGTCGTCCCGCGCGCTTCGCGAGAGATTGGCATGAACCGGCGGCCGGTCGTCTGCCCTCGTACCCACCAGGTCGAAGGAGAATCGGACTGCATCCAAGGCGGTTCCTCGCCCTGCCGCCGCTCCATCATCACGTGCCAGATCATTTCGGCCGGTGATATCCGCAATCGCCACTTCACAGAAGGCGGCTGCCGAGAGCGCGCCAAGCGTATATCGAAGGCTTTGAGTGAAGGTTCGCATGCTGCTCCTTCCTGCCGTCCGCGGTCCGCACCACCGGGTGCCATCGCTCGTAGCGGGGGCCGACTCGGTCCTCACTCAAACCTCTCCACCACATAATTCGAAATGATGCAATCGGTGGGAATCACGGCTTGGATCAGCACATCCCCCGCATTCCGCGCGGCGGACGGGACATTCACATCCAACGTCGCCACTCCTTGCGCATTGGCCGTGACGCTGCCGATCACCTTCGCCTTCTCGATCTGAATCGCCGCCAGAGTCTCCGCCAGATCGCAGCCCGGAATCACGCTGCCCCCACCCTGCAGCCCGTACACAAAATACACCTTCTTCCCAGGCGTCACCCCGCTCGCCGTCAGCGTGTTCCTCCGTCCCGCCAGTCCCGGCACCGGCTGCGCCAGACTGAATCGGGGCGTCACCGGCACCATGACAAAGCCGCGCGCCTTCCCAAAGCCGGTGAAGGGTGGATATTTGCCTTCTCCGACAATCATGCCCAAGTCATTGATATCCCATGCGTAATTAATATTCCATTTGTTCTTTGGCGGCAGGACATCCTGGAACTTGATCTCCTCACCGCCTGCGGTCCACAGGCATCCATCCAACGAACCGTCGATCTTGATGTTGCCGACTACATTACCAAACTCATCAATGGCAAAGCCGTTGGAACTCGTCGCCTGGGGATTC
>JBGASM010000016.1:0-90633 GCA_044229655.1 Phycisphaerales bacterium
CCACCACCCCGACCGGCTTTACCGGCCAGTACGACTGCTTCGACGGAAACAGCAGCGGTTTCCCGGAAGATGAGAGCTCCTGCGCCTACGGCTCGCTCCGTTGGTACTTCGGCTCCACCTACACCAACCCCTTCGTCACCAATGACATGACCCTCGAAGCCGGCTCTGCCAGCACCAACAACGGCACGCAGCACGCGTGGTGGTGGGGTGGCGGAACGTGCAACATCGCCGTCTTCCACGCGGAAGATTTCGATGACACCTGCACGGGTCCGGACTCCGGCGGCACGTTCTCCGGCGTCGTCTACTCCTTCGGCGTGGTCTCCGCTGGTGGTTACTACTACTACAACCCCATCGACCTGACCCCCTACGGGCTGAACATGTCCAACCCGACGGACGGCAAGGGCGCGAACATCCACCTGCTCGGCGCTCTGGTCGGCAGCACCTTCTTCCTGGCCTCCAACTCCCAGGTCATGCTGTGGGGTAACAACGCTGGCGCTCCTCTGGCTGGCGAGCAGGGCCCGGTGCAGTGGGACGATGACAACCTGACCGACGGCTCTCACGGCGCCCCCACGGAGTGCTACACGTACTCCTTCGGCGTGTGCCCTGATCCCCTCGGCGCGTCCTACGCCTCCTACGGCAACGTGACGACCGACTGCTTCTCCATGACGGTGTCCAACATCGTCGCTGGTCAGCCCGCGACCTTCACGGTCACCGGCGGCCCCAGCGGCAACCGTCAGTACTCCTGCGCGTACTCCTTCCGCACCGGCTCCGAGACCTTCACGGGCCAGAGCGGCTACTGCGCGAACCTCACGATCGACCTCCCCGCTGACCCCACCACGCAGCTCGCTTGGCAGGTCAACGACGCCGATGGCTCCTTCGTGAAGACCATCCCGATCCCGTCCAACGCCCCCGTTGGCCGCACGATCTACTTCCAGGCCGCTGCTCGCAGCACCTGCCCGAATCCCTGCTCCTCCGGTCGCTCCCAGAAGGTCATCAACTGATAGGTTGATGATCTAAAGGACGTCGGACTGCGAGAAAGCAAGTTCGATGAAGCAACGCCCCGCCGATCGAAAGATCGGCGGGGTTTGTTTTTGCGCCGACAGTTCCGGAGAGTGCCGACCTCGGCTGAGCGATGTCAGATTTATTGCCCGGTCATTCGCCGCGCAGGCACGCCCGCTTCGCCTCCCACTCAGCCGCCTCCCGCTTGTTTTCAGTCGCCAGCGCCTGCCCTGTTCGCAGCGCCTCGACCTCCAAGCCGGAGAGAGTCACCGCGTTGAGCCGGTAATCCCGGAACGCCTCCATGGTGATGGGGACAATCGGCTCGATGAGCCGGTACATCGCGAACGCGTAGTCACGTATTTCCTGCTGCGCGTGAGCGTCCATCCGAAGCGCCAGGAAGTGCAGAATGTTGTGCAGATCGCACTTCCAATACCACTCGGTATAGACGGAAAGCGGGAGCCCGCATCGAGCAAGTTCACGCGACACACCTGCCGCGGTCAGCGCTTCATACTCGGTGTACATTGCCTCGGCCCGTGCGAGGTAAAGCAGAAAGCGCTCGGCAGTGGAGGCATCGATCTGCTCCTCGCCTCCCTGCCGGTTGGCCAGCGATTGCTTACGCACATTGTCGATAGAGGGACGATAGAACCTGTCGGGCATCACCGAGTAACGGCCAGAGTACTCATTCACATTCGCCGTCCGGTGGCGGATCCATTGCCGCGCGATAAACACAGGCATTGCGATGTGGAACTTGAATTCCACCATCTCAAAAGGCGTCGTATGGTGGTGACGCATGAGGTAACGGATCAGCCCTCGGTCCTCGCTGACCTTTTTTGTGCCTTGGCCGTAGGAAACCCGTGCGGCCTGCACGATTGCGCTGTCCGCTGTCTGGCCAGCCGGGGCTAGCCGCGGCATGCAGTCCACCAATGCGATGAACCCATGGTCGTGCATGCGGTGCTCCTGCCGCGCTGCGCCATTCATAACGTCGATCAGCGCGGTCTCGGTCGCGACAGTTCTCGGATCAGCCAATGATGGAATCTGCATGATGCCCTTCAATTCAATCGGGTACTGAGAACGCTGCCAAGGATACCCGGTCGCCATGTCGTCAAGCCCGTGCTCAGAAACCTTCTCCGCCAGGGCCCGCTACGGCCGCAGATAGCGCTAGTCGCGCCTGGGCCTCGATCCCATCCCAGCGAGCCTCCGGGCGCTTGCTGATCGTCACAAAGTCGTCGCAGAACATGACTCCCGCCACACCGGGAATTGCCAACAGCGCACGCGCAAGCGGATCGTTCGACTGAAGGGGCGACGCGGCTGAGTAGGACTGCGTTCGCGCGGTAATTCTGCGATCCAATACGCACTTGATGGCGTTAGGATTCGGCGTCTTCTCGATGCGGCGGATTGCAAAAGCCATGACTTATCGGAGCGTGAAGTGGATTCCGGAGCGCCATCATATTGGAAAAAGGCTCGAATTTCCTCCACGATTTGTGGGCTTTTGCGCTCAGCATGACATCAATTATCCGGGAGAATGAGATGCACTCAATCGCCAAATGCCATTGGGTTCTGCTTCCCGCGGTGACCTCAACGGTTGCGTTTACCTTGAGCTCCCGGGCACAGGAATCCGGGCCCGATTTCGGATTTACCGCCATCAGCCAGCGTGGCGGACTGCAGAATGACCCGGCGAACCCGGAAATAGGGGCCGGACCGTCAGACCTCTTTCTGATGACCAATAGCGAGGTGGCCGTCTACCGGAAAAACGGGCAGGAGCGGTACTCCTCCACTCTGCGCAACTTCTGGGTGCCAGTAGGCGCGCAGTACAAGGTTTTTGACCCCGTATGCTTCTACGACCCGGGGATTGGCCGTTTCTTTGCCGCTGCGTGTGAAGTCGGACTTGAGCTCTCGCAGAATTTTCTCCTCCTGGCGGTGTCCGATGACTCCACCGCTGAAGGCGCATGGCACAAATATCGAATTCCGCTCGTTGTTCCGCAGCCCTACGACTTCCCAACTCTCGGCGTTGACTCACAGGCTCTCTACGTGCCGGTCCATATCGGGCGCACTAATCGTCGAATCTATATCTTCGACAAGGTCTCCCTTGCCAATGGCAACGCGCCGGCACAGCCGGTCTTTCTCAACCCTGGTAACTCGGAGACCGGGGTCGGCGGGTGCAAACGGTACACGCAAAGTCCGGGCGGATATTTCATCCGCACCCGGTCTGACACGGACAACGCACTCCGCATTTTCGCAATCCGGAATCCGCTCACTAACCCGCAACTCTCATACTTTGACCTGGAAGTACCACCGTTTACATTTGCGCCGGGCGCGCCGCAGAAGGGCACGTCCGACCTGATCGAGAGCGGCGGCACACCGCTGGGGGTCACGACTCGCAACATCATTGAGCGCGACGACTCCCTGTGGACCGCACACCTCGTGGCGCCAGATCGCACAAGTCCCGGCCGGGTTCGCTGGTACCAGATTCAACTCAATGGTTGGCCCGTGACCGGCGAAACTCCGACACTGGCCCAGTCCGGAGAACTGAGCTCAGGCACTGGCAACACAGCGACACACACCTACTTCCCGGACGTGCACGTCGATGGGGCGGGGAACGCGGTGGTGCTCTTCAACAGCTCGTCAACCGGCACATTTGTCGACATTCGGCGTGCGATCCATAGCGCGCAGGATCCTGCTGGCCTGATGCGCGCCTGGATCCTCCAGCAAACCAGCGATGGCCCCAAACTCCGCGTCGACGAGGAGGACGCCGAGTTTGGAGACTACACGTCTCTTGAGGAGGACCCTGCCGTCCCAGGATTGTTTTGGGGTCACGCTGAGTACTACTCCGCATCCGAGGCAAAGTGGAAAACATGGGTCAGCCGAATTGATCTTGGCCGCAGCCTGGCCTTGACGGTCGCCCCTGCCGCCTCCTCGCTGCAGCCCGGCAGGCCGGTCATGGTTCGCGTGCGGTCCGCGTCGCCATTGAGCGAAGTGTCAGTGTTCTACACTCAAGCCGGCCTTGGCGACACGTACATCCCCGATCTCGAAGTATCGCTCGAACTCAATCAACCCGAGCTTCTTGCGGTCATGGCAGCTTCTGCGCAGGGCGATGCGTCGTCGTTTGTGCGCCTTCCTACTGCACTTGTGGCCGGTGATGTGCTATTCCAGGCTGCCCAATTAGGCAATCGCTCCAACGTGGTCACTCGCACAATTGGTCCGTGACGCACATTCGCCGCCAGTCCACGACGAAGGAGATATCGAGTCGAGCGCCTACGATATGACTTCACCACCGGGGTGTAGCGCAGCTTGGTTTAGCGCGTCTGACTGGGGGTCAGAAGGTCGCAGGTTCGAATCCTGTCACCCCGACTTGACTGGACAGCAACCTCTTTTGCGAGGATTTGGAAGAGGTTTCTCCGTGTGAACGCGAGACTTACAGGGGTCAGTGCGCGGTTCGAATATACGGAATTGAGGATCGCGCCTTTTTGCGTCCAGTTCGAACGCCGCCACCTTTTCGCAAGATTCTGGCTCCAATCGAAGACTTTGAGGACCATTTCGGGGCGGGCCGGGTCGGTCTTTCCCACCTCGTCCAGTGATTCCTGGACCCCGTGGAGCTCCGACTTCAAGGCTGCTGACTTCGACTGAAAGACCGACTCATCGATGGTGCCGGCGAGAAACGCGGTGAGCAGACGGTCCTGCATCGCCGTCAGTTCACTCTGGCGCTTGCGCAGCAGCGTCCGTTGCTCGCTATGACAGGCTCCCATGTCCCGAAGGGCATCCTCGATCCCCTTGCGGAACCAGGCGGCAACTTCGGCATCTCGGATCCGCAATGAATCCAGGTCCGCGATGATGGCTTCCTCGACCTGCATCCCCGTCCAGCGGATCCGGGGATGATCTGGATCGGGATGGTTGTTGGCGCACTTGTAGTAGAGATGCTCATTCACCCGGCCGCTCAGTTGTCGACGGCGAATGAGTTCAGGCGTCATGGACTGGCCGCAATGTCCGCAACGCAGCATCCCGCCGCTCAAGGGCAGATTCGCCTTCGTCAGGCGGCGGTTCTTGCCATGCAGGATGGCCTGGCACTTATCAAATGTCGACCTGGAGATGAGAAGGCGGTGCTTGCCCTCGAACACCTTCCCGTTGCGTCGCACCTCCCCGACGTAGAAGCGGTTGTTCAGGATGTACGCCAGGCAGGTTCTGGAGAACCGCGGGTTGCCGAGGCTATAGCGGTGCCCCTCTTTCTGCAATTTCTCCGCAAGGGAGTCGAGGGTGTATCCATCGGTGGCGTACAACTCGAAGAGACGCCGGAGCGTGGGAGCGTGCTCGGGATCGGGCTGGATCGGCTCGTTCTTGTCCTTGGCGTTGAAGTAGCCGAAGGGAGCGGTCCCGATCGCCCAACCTTGTCGGGCCTTTTCATCGAGTCCCTTGATAACCTCGCTGCGGAGGTTGGGCCATATCCGCAGCACATGCAGTGACCCGCCACCTGGTCGGCGGAAGCAATGAGTCGGCGGCAGGCGGCACAGCGGCCCATGGCGGTGAAGCGTCGGACCTGCATCGAGCCATTGCCGCCGTCGATGACCTGCTCCACAGTCCGGCTGATGATCCTTCCGCGCGGATCGGTGAGGATGTTCTCCTTGGAGAGGTGCGTCATGCAACCTTCTCCTCGTGAAGCAACCGGGAGGGCTGGTGCGGGTGCTGGAGCCTGCTCTTTGCACAATCCGGACAGCTGGGAACGGGATCGATCGCCAGTGCCAGCGTCGAGAATGCGAAGTTGGTCGAGTGCTGGCCCAGGTAGCGGGCAAAGAGGTCGGGCTCCCCGAGGTGGAACTCAGGCGAGTTGCGGATGATGAAGAAGTTGCGGTCACCAAGGCTTTCGATGAGCCTGCCGTATCGGTTGTCAGCGCCCCTCGTGAGAATGCCCACCGCCAGCTGGCCGGCCACCGCATCGGGAAGACGCAGGTCGAGGATGGTGCCGCCATCGCTGGCGGCCTGTGTGGACTGCGGATTGGAGAAGAACGCGGCGTAACGACTGCTCCAGATGCAGCGTGCGCAGGCTGCGCTGACTCCGGGCCATGAATAGGCCACCTCCCCTCCGATGCCTTGGGGGTAGATGCCGATGGCCAGCAGTGGCACAGCGAAATCCTGGCTGATCTGGTTGAGGCGGGCCTGAGCGGGAAACGAATCGGTCGCGGCCAGGACGAGATTGCTTTTGGCAAAGGTCTTTCTGAGGAGGCGATCGCTCAGTGAGTTCACATCCCTGCGAAGCGTGGTGACCTTGACATCGGGATTGATGCGCTGGAGAAACGCCTCGTATGCAGCTACCTTGGGGAGGCCGATGTCGGCGGACTGGTAAGCCACTCGACTCGAAAGCCAAGACGCGCAAAACATGCGGCTACTGCAAATTCATAACGTACGCCCTGGAATCCATTGTACTGCCGCAGTCGGTCAATCATTGAAGATGGCAGTGCACCAATCAATTCCAAAGTCACCATGTCGTCAGCCAATGTGCACACTTCACGTTGCGCCCCGCAAAATACGTAATGAGATTGGTTTGCGAGCTTTGCAGCCCGCACAGCCATTGCGGCATGCGGCCCCGTTGTTGACCATGATCACCCGTGTGCGATGTCACGGGGTGCGAATTGGCGCCCGACCGGAGAGTTAGTATTGGCTGGGCCGCTTGACCAAAAACTATAAATACTTGCCCATCTCTTCACCTTGCGCTTTGAACGATGTGCGTCACTTGCGGGTGGGGTCCACCCATTGAAGTGAACCACTCGCTGTCGGCCCATTGGAGAACGCTGAGCCAGCGGCTGTCCGCCTGGTCCGGGCGTTGAACTTTTGGTTCAGGGTTCTCGGGAGGGCATGAACTTTGGGTCAGTTCGCACAACGAAGTACCCTCTGGAGCAGTGCATTGACCACACTTGCCACTATGTGGCGCCTATTCAGTACGGATCGACCTCGAATCCTTGTCATATTCTCCGCATCCATCCATCCGACCGCGCGCACAATGCACACCTGGTCCTCAACGCCCTGCACAAGATACTTCACCTCAACTCGCCACCGTCGAGCGACACGTCGTTTGCCTTTCCAAACCTATATCACCTACTTTCCCGGGACGTGGAGACGCCACTGACGGGACCCCACAAACACTTCCAAACGAACACCGACGCCAGTGATGAAGACCTGGCACTCTGGCTTGTTTTTGATCTCACAGAGCTCCCTGTCGAAATCCGCGTGGAACGGGAGATCGCCCTCGCCTGGCCTGAGCACCGCACGCTCCAGCAGGCGTACCTCCGCTCACGAATCAATCGCCTCGACTTCATCTACAACCCTCAAAGGAATGCGACAAGTCCCCACCGCAGTCTGGATATGCTGCGCCAGATCAATGGCACGTATCTCCAGGAGTGCATGCACCTGTCAGGATCGCCGGCCGCATTGAACTTCGAGACCTATCGACGCGAACACCTTGATGGCACTCTCCTCGATATGGTCGACGGCTGTACAAAGCCTGGCCACCTCGGAGATCGAGAGATCATCGACCAGTGGGCGGAGCATCTGCGAATCCGCGATTGGTACGTCTGGTATCCACAAACCCAGTAACCGACGCGAGCGATCCGCACTCTCAACATTGTATCGCCTAATGAGATCGAGGCCTTAACCACTCTGGCCATTGCAACGGACTCTCCTCATATTCGCAACGCATCCGATCATCTAGGTAATTAGACAGCTCTGCATGAAGTCGTCGGAAGTCTTCCGCAATCTCCGATACTCCACCTAAAGCTCCGGTAGCCTGCAGGCTCGACACGTACATTGATGCTGATCGCAGCGCCTCCTCACAATGCGTATATTGTCGTCGCCGCCCGTTATGCGAACGCTCAGTATCGATCACGCCGAAATGCGTACAGTAGCGATCCAGCCACGCTTCGCGATACCGAGACCACAGAAGCTTTCTAACTTCACGCAGATGCTCAACACAACGCCTGGACACGTCGCGAAATGCACGTCGTGCAATATTTAATAATTCAGTATTCACCGCAAGCCCGCGCCCATCCCGAGCAATGCCGTGCATGTTACAATTGATTACCCCCGAATGCCGCAACATTCCCAAGATATAATGAAATCGCAGGCACGTATGCCGCGACAGTTGAAGCCCGCGGTCTGTCACAAACACAGCCTGCGGCAGCTCCGTTACGCTAATTGCACTATATAGACCGACATAGTTATTGCATGGCGACAAATAATTGCCGCGCGGCAGCCCCAGTTCAACGATCAACTCATGTATGACCACACGTATGTCGTCACGCGACAAGCCGATTTCGCTAACCCATTCCATTATTGTTTCGACGGATACCTCACCGGTACCACTGGAGCGCTTCGTCAGAACATTTGCGGCGGCCATTACGAGGTATCTCCGAAAGTTATAAATACTCCCTTGATTTACTGAACTTCCAGATATCTGGCCGCCGAAATACCATTCAGCAGGATTTGCAAGTTCACAATAGGCAGGCATCGGGTCGTGAAGCAGCGACCCCGTTAGCCAACAGTAATATAATGTCTCCAGCTTTAATTCCTCCTCTGCCGTGATGCGCTCTTGCGTCGCCCAGCTATGAGGAAGTAAATCTGCAACTGTCCTTGCGAAGTTACACACATTCACGCATAAAGCGCGGCCATTCCAATTCGCCAAGGCGTCAACGGTTTCGCGCACCCGAGGTAAATTCCTTGTGGCGGCATAAATATGAGCGATACTCGCAACTTTACTTTGATCGCTAGTTCTATTATGCGCAAGTTGACGTTTTATGAACGCCAGACGCGCATCCACAAGCTTCTGTTCAAAGGTGAGTTCATTGCGACCACTTAGTTCGGAGCTGCGATCGCTTTCAGCAAGCGACAGCATTTGCGCAACCGTTAGTTCACGAATCATAGTATCTAATGAAAACGTCTTAATGCGCAGATCGCCAGCATTCGTTTCGTGCGATTGCACAATAGATTCATTACGCGTTACATATACTACAACAGCAGTATCGCTTAGATCGCGCGCCACGTCTTTAACCCACTCCCAGAATGCGTGTCGATGCGCATAATGCTGTATTGCATCTACGTTGTCTAATACAAGGACTGTCTTGCCAGTTTTAATGTTGGGCAGACGGGTCAGGAGAAATAGCTCACGCAGTGGTAACCGCATTACAAATTTAGAAATCATGTAGGCAACGCGGGTATTGCCTCGTCCTAGTTCAGATCTTATCCACTGTGAAGGAGTGCATTGTGTGTTATTGACAAGTCGATTAGCCGCAGCAACCTGATCTAGTATTACGGCCGTTGCAGGCAATATCGACGGAGATACACGGTGAGATGCGCCACCCTGTGCTAATCGACCGGACTCAATCGCATCCAGAAGGCGACCTGCGAGAGCATATGTATCCGGAGGATTACATGCGTTTGCTATGGTTTTCGCCTGCCCCCGGACATATTCTGTGATGTCCTCGTGAAGGCGCGCCGCGGGAGTGTTGTCGAGGGAGTGACCACGTGTCGAGTTTAGAGCAAACGCGAGGTATTTGCAGTCAATGTGAACAGAACTGGTGTTGTACGTTGTCCTAAGACGCCTCAATAGATGCCGAATGAGAGATGTCTTGCCAATTGCGGCTTTGCCTCTGATAACTATCGGACGGTCGCCGATACTAAGGGCAGCAAATATCGGGTCCTCTAGAAACGGCCTGGTTATATAGAGAGATAAGTAAAAACTGTGCTCATTGAGATTGAGGTGTTGACTTACGGTTGACATATCGTCGTCGGTATCCATGTCGATACCATAAGTCAGAGCAGCGACATATGCTCGCATGAGCTCGTCAGGAGTTAGTGGTAGTGGTTCGGCCATGCGCAGATTCCGACAATGGTAATGCGGTGTGATATAGATCAGACTACTGATTGGAAGATAGACCGCCGCCGACTACCGGGTGGCGTAGATGTAATGGGCGCTATTTGGGCAATAATGGCTAAGCAAGCGATGTCGCGCGGGCGGAGCGGAGAGACGCACCAGATAAGCTATACGCGCATCTGCCTCTACAGATTGCAACGGACCAATATGATGCTTATCTTTGTATTTGTCGACGCCGATTAGGAGACAATGCGGCCTCATAAAGTGCCTCTACAGGAAGAGCATTCGTCAGCCCGAAAGCACTGATCAGGGTGGCCAGCTGACTGCGACATTTTACTGCACTAACCACCCACAGACCAGTAATTTGGGGCTGCTACAGCGTCAGATTCCGTAACTAGATGGGGCACAAACCCCCATGGCAGTCCCAAACTGGAAGAAGAAGTACCCATAGTGCATGTGAACTCGGACTTTACCCGTGATTTCATAGGCAGGGCGGGTTCCCCTGACATGCCCAAGACCGCGCAGTTAGGTCTGAGCCCCGCCAGATTCTTGCTGCGGCTTGTTGGGCCGCTGGGTCTGGTTGACGATCTTCCGCATCTCCTGTGGCATTGCTGCCGGAGCCCGCAGGAAGCCGGTTCAGTCGAATGACTGACAAAGACTGTCGGTGGCGTAGTTCAATCCGCAATTATCGACGCATTGCGGTGATCGTGGCGACCCAACTCATGGCGTGTGTTCCATGACCCATGAGTCGAGCAAGCGGCGTCAGATTTCACTTACAAATGTCTCTTGCCGTCAATGGGAGCAATTTGCGAGAAGCGAACAAGAAGACTTCGCGTTCGATTTGAGTGAATTGCCGCCTACTCCTGCGTCAGTGCCTCTTGCCACGTTGTCGCCACGGCATTCTCGAATCTGGCGCGATTGGCGAGGGCAGTGATATAGGTGAGGTCGGATTCGACATCGCTCATCCGTCTCACACAAGCAATGAACCGATTGAGCGGTTTAGAACAACACGTTTCCATCCTGCCCCGTCATGAGCAGCATGGACAGGAAGACCATCGCCCGCATCGCCAGACATTGCAGCTGAATGACGCATGTGTCGCCGTTGGCCGTTACGAACTGGATGGAGAGATGCCCATCCTGCTGCTGCACCCGAACTCCGGCGGTGAGTTCGTAGGCGTGACGAAGGCCGTTGACATGGCCTTGGACCAAGCCCGTACGGCGCAACTCGGCTACCGCATCACGGTCCTCCTGGATACGAACAACAGCGGGGCCGCGGATGGAAGCGACACCAAGTTCCATGTCGCATGGGATGAGGGCTGGCGTCAGGTGGCGACCTTCCGGGAGAGCGACTCCTCACCCAAGGAGCAGTTCGTGAACCACCAGGCGGGTCTTGATGGATCAGGGGGAGGCTCGTATATTGATACCGTGATCACGCGCGAGAAAGATGCCAACACGGCGTGGACCTCCGCCTCCGACGGCGTGCTGGAGGAACGGCGCTACTACTGCCAGAACTGGCGCGCGGATGTCAGCGCGGTGCTCACCTCGGGCGGCCTCATGGTGGAGTGGGTGAAGTACTCGTCCTATGGAAGCCCATTCGGATTGCCCGGCGGCGACGCCAACAGCAGCGGCGGCACGGATGCGACGGACACGACGCAGATCCAGACGTGGATCAACGGATCGGCGTATGACGTGCGCGGAGACATCAACCTCAATGGCGTCGTCAACGCCTCCGACAAGACCACCGTCACCAACAACTACGTCGGCACGACGCTGGGTTGGAACAACTTGTCTGCGATTGGGAATAGGAAAGGATATGCGGGCTATGAGTGGGAGAGTCAGACGGGGATGTATCATGTGCGCGTCAGACCATATAAGCCCGATCTCGGCAAAT
Source organism: Phycisphaerales bacterium (assembly GCA_044229655.1). Lineage (GTDB taxonomy): Bacteria > Planctomycetota > Phycisphaerae > Phycisphaerales > UBA5793 > JBGASM01. Next base: position 11,742 of record JBGASM010000016.1, read on the forward strand.
GGCTGAGGAGAGACCCCTTAGGATATGTGGATGGAGGCAACTTGTATGAGTATGTGGGGTCCAAGTCAATTACACATGTCGACCCAAAGGGCACCTCCAATACAACTTGTCCTAATTCTCAGAATACGCCTCCAGGCACAAATTGCGCTTTCTATGCAGCTTGGAACCCAATGGCATCAGACTCACCTTGTTGTCTGGATTACGACCCAGACGACACCTACTTCTTCGCAAATGCAACGTGCTTTTGTCAATGTGCAGGGGACAGCGCTTGGTCGCAGTTTGTACGTGCATGTCTCCGATGCGAGTATGCCAAGGGTACGCCTCCTGGCAAAGCACACACTTATTGTTATGCCCAGGCTGATCTGATGAACTTTCCAGGAGGGCGTCCTTGGTCGGCATTGCTCGCATGTTATGAGAAGTGTGGAATGTTTAATCCACCTATCGATATGCCTGCCCTTCCGAGCCATCCATGGCAGCCCGGTCCGTTGGCGGGGATTTGCGCCAATTGCAAAGACAAGACATGATGCGAAAACGTGTGTAGCATTCAGCCTCCGAAAGTGTTTGAGGCGCGGCTGGATATATTGTCAGTTTACTAAATAATGACGCTGTGAGTCGCAGATATGAGTCCCGTCCGAAAGGAATATGTTCTTAGATATTCGTGTGCGCTTATGACCTCAACGTTACTCGGCGTGCTGGCTGCGTATTTGTCTTCGCTCAGGCTAATGTTGCTTGTGCATCCAGCATCTCTTGTTATTGGTGCCATGATCGGAGCGGCAATGACTGGGCTGTTGGCCACAACAATCAAGCGCGGGTACGTCACTATTCTATGCATATCGTTGACAACTTTGGTTGCGTCGTATCTGATCGGGTTGATTGGGGCACTTCCTCTATCGATTGCCGGGCCACCGGCAGCATTTATTGCGGCGAATGTGGTATGCCGACTGATCATGCCGATGCCAAAAGCGTTTGCGCCGACTTGCGACTACTGTGGCTACTCTATCGCAAACCTGAGCAGCGACCGCTGTCCAGAATGTGGTACCGAGGTCGCAGCGAGTACGCGGCGCACCTGACCGTTTTCCTTAGGGCGTGCGATCCAAAAATGAAGTCCGTGCTCATGCCGCCCGCCGGTAGTGCTTGAAGCGTGGGGTCCAAAAACCTTGTCCTTCGCTACGCCGCCCGCGAGTAGTGCTTGATCACTCCGCCGAGTCGCCTTTGGCAGGTGACTTTCCCGGCGTTCGGCGGTGATCTGCCTGCACTCGGTATTGCCGCATCGGGAGGCTTGTACTTCTCGAGACTCGAGTGCGGCCGCTGCCGGTTGTAGTAGTCGACGAATTCGGAGTTGAGGTAGTCCAGGTGTTCGGTACCGAGCACCACGAAGCGATCAAGGCATTCACGCCTCAAGGTCTGAATGAACCGTTCTGCGAAGGCGTTCAGATTGGGCGCGCGGAAGGGCAGCATCATGGGTCGGATTCGGGCTTGTTTCAGCACCGAATCAAACGACTTCCCATCTCCCAAATCCTTGGTTCCTGAGAACTTCGAATCCCGATCTCTCAACAGCAGCCTCGGAGGATTGGGATCGTTCTTCGTCCTCTCGACCAACCGCTCCGCCTGCTTCGCCACCCATGCCGCGTCAGGGTGGAGGGTGCTCTCGGTCACGATGACCCGTCTACTCTTGATGTGGATGAAGATCAAGAAGAAGGCCTCTTGACTCCATCCATCCAACTTCCTCATCAGGCTTGTTTGTTCTGCCATTCGTAACCGGCTCGGGCAACGGCTCGCCGGACCGCGTCGAGAATCACTGGGTTCCTATTGTGTCCGAGCACCGGCACTTTGGGCGACAGACTCAATTGACGAAATAAGTCCTGAGCGTCCGGGCTGGCGATGCTCTCGAGAGTTTCGTAAAGCCCTCCCTCTTGCTCTTCAATGGCGTTATGAAGTCGAAGAATGTGTCGGAGCGTATCTGTCACGCCCGGAGACGGTGGAGGAACAAGGAGAGCAACTATGGCGGCATGATCTAGGTGGATGCGCTCTGTGATTTCGGACCGCCGACCGCCTTTTCGGCGCGCGATTGCCGGCAGCACGATCTTTTCTTCGACTCCAATGTGCCTCAAGAGTCCCACGCGAAACTCAGCGTATGAAACAAGGTCAATGGCCTTGGGGTTAGCGAATGCGCGCAGGAAGAGATCATTCAATCGTAAGTGGTCGCATTCAAGGTACCGGTAGAGGACACGCTGCATGCATCCTATCCTCCAAGTCAATAGTTGCAGAGTACGATCACGTTTGGAGACAATGGCCGCGAGCGGGCGGCCGGCGGAGGTTGGGAGAGTCAACTGCGAACAGAACGTACGGTGAATGATAAGGCGCCACCGGCCAGTGGCTTAAGTCTCGACAAAGCCGCGGGCACCATGCGCAGCCTCCAAGATTCCTCAGGCTCTCAATTCCACTCTAGCCTCCCATGATCTTCATGCGCTCGTTACTCCTAACATAGTATTGACGACACTTGCCGCACGATACGTCGGATTATTACTATCTAAGATGAACGGGCGAATGCACTCCAGATCATCTCCAGAAGTCAGTAGCGGTAGCTCCTCATATCCATCTGGCTGTTGCTGCGCGAAACCAATGTTGGCCATTAGTGCATTGCAGAGACACTTTCTGCCTACCGTGTCCGCAAGGGATCCGCCCTTACGAATAAACTCGTCAACACACTCGCCGGGGCAACGGAAACCAACGGTACCGTCTGCTCTCAGGTACGCTCGGCGCAAATACCCTAAATCGCATCGTCGAGGCCGGCTCTCGTACAACGTCGGTTCGGATAGTGTCCCAGCCATTTCCGCGACCTTGAATGGGAATCCCGTCGGTGAGGCCAGCGGGTCGGTAAGAGTACGCATGGTCCCGCGGGCGACCCCCACGAGGAATCGGTGCTTCAGACTAGCAGAGAGACCAGATTCTTCACAAAATGCAAACACCGTTCCCACTTGAACGCCCGCTGCACCTAGGCCGATCGCAGTGAGGTATTTCTCTCGGGAACCATAGCCGCCCGCAAGCCAGAACGGGACCCCGAGCGACCGTACTTCACATAGGTCAATCTGGTCCCTCGGCCCATAAACCGGCTCACCGCGCGCGTTGAGCTCGGGTCTACCGCGCGGTGGAGCGTTGTGGCCGCCAGCGATGGGGTACTCGATCACGAACCCATCGATTCCACCGGGCGCTCGCTTGAGGAGCGCTTTCATCAGCACAGCTGATGAGACGATGGCCAGGAAGAGCGGTTTCTTGATCTTGGGGAGTGGTGATAAGGCACCATCGCACCAGATGGTAGAAGGATCGAACCGGACTTCCAAACGCGGCGTGTTCATTCCCGACACTTCAAGCGGCACATGCGCAGGAGAATGAGCGCACAGCGCACTGAGTGCGTCTGGAATCTCGGCAGGAATCCCAGCTCCCATCAGCACGACGTCGACTCCAGCGAGCATCGCACCGTAAATACTCGGCAAGAGTGGCATCTGTATCTTGTGCAGGTAATTGATGCCAACCTTGCCAGCGTGCCCCTCCTTGGCAAGGTACACCTCCACGAAGTTCGCAAGCACAAGCAGCCACTCACTCCACCGGGACAGAGGGAATGACGGCAAAGGGATCACAGGAAATCGTGTCTGAAGCGCCCCATTCGACCCCGCTGCACACCCACCCACTCCACCATTCCCCGTGCCGTCGTCCTGCTGCGCGTATTTCCTGAGAACCCATTGCGCAATGGTTGGAACCGGAAATGCCTCAAGTGCACGACGAATGTGTTTGCACTCATCCGCGATGCACAGCCTTCGCACAAGTATCGTGTCCAAGGCCGTGCCGGAGACAACCCCCAAGCCGCCTCGAATGGAAACTTCACGGGCGAGTCTCCACCCGGAGACGCCTGCGCCCATACCGCCCTGAATGAGGCTGGGAATCGTCGCAACGTGTGTAGATCTGACTTCGGAAGTCATCGGTGAGCCTCCGCCGTGGTCGAAACACCCGTATGAAGAATTGAATCGCCTTCCACGGGTTCGAATCGTGCTTGGAAGAAACGCAGGCAGGCCGGCTCGTAGGTGAAGCGCAGGCCGACGACTCTTTCGTAGTCACCATGTAGAGCGGCGATCGACTCGGCGACCACGTCCATGTGAGCTTGGGTGTACACCCGGCGCGGGATTGTCAACCGGAGGAGTTCAAGCTCAGGGTAAATGTTCTCGCGTGTATCAGGATCACGTCCGCAAGAGACGGCACCGCGCTCCATGGCGCGAACACCGGACTCGACATAAAGTGCTGCCGCGAGCGATTGGGCGGGAAATTCCTGCCGTGGTATGTGGGGCAGAAATCGTGCAGCGTCGACAAAGACGCCGTGGCCCCCTATCGGCACGGTGATGGGGACGCCAGCCTTCTCAAGGATATCCCCAAGGTACTCTACCTGCCCAACACGGGCTCGAATGTGGTCAAATTGCACCGATTCCGCAATACCGATCGCCATGGCTTCCATATCTCGACCGGCAAGACCACCATAGGTATGCAAGCCCTCAAACAGGACTACGAGATTTCGCGCCTGATCCGCAAGAACATCATCATTGAGACAGAGGAACCCCCCGATGTTGACCAAGCTGTCTTTCTTTGCGGAATTTGTGCATCCATCTGTGTAGGAGCAGAACTCGCGCAAGATCTCCTCAATGCTGCGGTGCATCTGGCCGTTTTCGCGCTGCTTGATGAAATATGCGTTCTCGACCGCGCGTGTGGCATCCAGCATGATGCGCAGTCCATTTCTGCGGCATAGTTCGCTCAGCGCAGCGACGTTTTCGAGGCTCACCGGCTGCCCACCGGCCATGTTGACACACGCCTGTAGGCAGAAATAGGGGATTCTGCTCGCACCCACTGTCTGAATGAGCATGCGGAGTTTGTCGAGATCAACATTCCCCTTGAAGGGACTCCGATCGCGCGGATCATGTGCCTCATCGCAAATGACATCGACAAAGCGGGCGCCGGCCAACTCCTGGTGGGCACGTGTCGTCGTGAAGTACATGTTTCCAGGCACCACATCTCCGGGCTTGATGAGAATCCGGCTCAGGATGTTCTCAGCCCCCCGGCCCTGATGCGTCGGGACTACGTGTCTATACCCGTAGTACTTCCGCACCGCCTCTTCCAGATGATAGAAATTTGCGCTACCTGCATATGCCTCATCCCCGAGCATCATCCCAGCCCATTGCCGATCACTCATGGCGCTCGTGCCCGAGTCCGTCAGCAGATCGATGTAGACGTCGTCACTTCTTAGCAGGAAAGTATTGAATCCTGCCTTGGCAATTGCGACTTCACGATCTCTCTGAGAGACCATTCGTAACGGCTCCACCACCTTGATCTTGAAGGGTTCCGCCCATGATCTCTTGTCCACCGCAGCCTCCATTTCGCTCTGCTGAGTCGCTTGAATCAAACCCTATGACGATCATCTTATCTGCACATCACAAAGGCTCCCGGGCACCTATGGCGGCTTTGCGAATCCCATCGCCCTGTACATGAGCCAGACCGAAACATCTACCCTGCTGCGGTCCTCCTGTCGGGGTTCCTGGGTGACAGCGTCGCTTAAGGTGGTTCTCCGGAACGCAGTCACTGGAAGCCGCCACGCGATAGTTATAGGACGTTGCCTGATCTGATCGAATTGTCGCGGCCACATTCGTGCGTGGCGTTGTCATTACAGCCTAGGAGACTATAGTCGATAAAAGGATCGAAACAACGTCTTTTCAAGGCGCGGTGATCGGAGGGCCGGAATGCACGCCAAACGACAAGACAATTTGGTTGGCGACGCTGTTTCAAGCGGAATTCAGGCTGGCGCCAAAGTCGATTTGGACCATCTGTTGGCTCGTTACGGTTATTCGCCTGAAGTGCGCGCCATTGTCGATCAGGAACAGCTTCTGCCCGCCGGTCTCCTGACCCGCCTACACAGAATCTACCCGCAACACAGCGGGCTCGGTGAGGGCGATTCCTTTATCTTTCCCCGTCGTAGCCACTACGACGGTCTCGGTGGGTTCCGAACAATCCTGGATCTGCTGACGGCTCGCGGTATTCACCTTGACCGCGTCGCTGAGCGAGAGCTCTTCATCGAGGTCTACCGATTCAAGGCCTCAAGCCACGCGCTCAACGCGATTGACTGGCGCAATTTCCAGTGCGATTCCATGTACCACCTGATTTTTCCGCAGCCGGGCATGATGAAGCCCGACATTGTCGCGCTGTACGAAGCGGCGGCGACCCCCGCAGAGCGCACCCGAATTGCCAACGACTACAAGTTAAAGACCAATCCGCACGACGGCCATCAGCTGCTCAATCGTCCCTGGATCGATCGCGATGATGGCGGCATTGACGTTCTGGAGGGCAGCCAACACAAATACCCTCAGTGCCAACTCATTCTTGATCGCACCACTCAGAATTGCTTCGCTTTTTGCACCTACTGCTTCCGTCACGCACAACTCCGATGCGATGACGACATGTTCCTTCAGGACAGCATACCTCAGGTTCACGAGTACCTTCGGGGGCACCGGGAAGTGACCGATCTGCTGATCACCGGCGGCGATGCTGGGTATTTACCCGCGGACCGGCTGAGAGAGTATGTGCTGCCGATCCTCGAGGATCCATCATTGCTCCACATCCGAACCATCCGGATTGCTTCTCGCGCACTTACGTACGAACCGGAGTTACTCCTGTCTCCGAAGTACGACCAGACGCTCTCTGTGTTTGATCTCATGCACAGGAATGGGGTCCAGCTGTCATGGATGGGGCACTTCTCTACGCCAAGGGAGCTCCTCAACCCCAGCACCATCGCTGCAATTCGCAGGCTGCAGAACCACGGAGTCGTGGTTCGCAGTCAAAGCCCCATCATGAACCACATCAGCTTGTTTAAGGATGCTGAGGGCAAAACAGACATCGCACGTTCAGCTCAAAACTGGATAGATTTAGCCAATGTTCTGGCGACATTACTCGTGCGTTTCCACTCGATGTACTGTGCCCGCCAAACCGGTGAACACCACTACTTCACTGCGCCGCTGGCGGATATCGAAAAGATATCCAACCTCGTCTTTCGTTCACTCAGCTCTCTAAGCCGCCCCTCACGCTACATCACCATGACCACTTCTGCAGGAAAGGTCTCATTGCTCGGAGAGACGTACATTAGCGGGAGAAGGGCTCTGGCGCTCAAATTCAATGAAGCCCGGGATATGACCTGGATGGACAAGGTCTTCCTTGCCATTTATGACGAATCCGAAACGTGCGTCGACCGGCTAGTTCCCTTTGACGGCGGGAAGTTCTTCTTCGAAGATGAACTGTCCAAAATCGAGCACATGTTGCAGGCGACGCTGGAGGGCAGGACAATTCAAAGGTCGTGCCATGATTGATAAACGATGCCGCTCTGTGGCGGATGCGCTCGATGGAGTCGTTGACGGGTCGACCATCATGGTCGGCGGATTCGGAGACGCAGGAAGTCCCACGAACCTCCTCGATGGGCTAATCGAGCGCGGCGTGCGGCGCCTGACTGTGATTAGCAATAATGCCGGAAACGGTGCCACCGGGCTAGCGCGCCTGATCCAGCGTCGGCAGGTCGATAAGATCATCTGCTCATTCCCACGTACTGCAGACTCCGAGGCGTTTCAGAACTGCTATGCAACGGGGGAGATCAAGCTTGAACTCGTCCCTCAGGGTACGCTAGCCGAGCGTATTCGGGCTGGCGGCGCTGGCATTCCTGCATTCTACACACCGTCATCTTACGGCACGCTCTTGGCCGAGGGAAAGGAGACACGACGCTTCGGTCAGTGCAGTTGTGTGCTTGAGTACGGCCTAAGTGCCGACTTCGCGCTGGTGAGCGCTGCGCGCGCTGATCGCTACGGAAACCTCACCTACCTCAAGACTGCTCGCAATTTTGGGCCGATCATGTGCATGGCGGCGCGCATCACGATTGCCCAAGTCGAACTCATCGTCAATGTCGGCGAAATCGAACCCGAGTGCGTGGTGACTCCAGGCATTTTTGTTCATCGCGTGGTCCAGGCATCCGTGGCATCCCTTCGTCCAAGTCCGAACCCGAATGGGAGGTCTTCGTGAGTCGCCCCGCAACCTGCAGTACCGAACTGGGATGGTCTCGGGAGGAAATGGCCGCAGTGGTCGCACAGGACATCCCCAATGGTGCTTATGTGAACCTTGGGATTGGCATTCCCGAGCTCGTCGCGAAGCATGTCCCATCACTTCGTGAGGTGATTTTTCACACCGAGAACGGGTTACTTGGCGTCGGACCACCTCCGCCGCCAGGAGAGATTGACCTGAACCTCATCAACGCTGGCAAAAAGCCCATTACCGCCATTCGCGGCGCGGCGTACTTTCATCAGGCCGACAGTTTCGCCATGATTCGTGGTGGACACATCGACCTCTGCGTGCTCGGCGCAATGCAGGTCTCCTGCCGCGGCGATCTGGCCAACTGGTGGACGGGCGAGCCGGGCTCGATTCCGGCTGTGGGCGGTGCCATGGATCTCGTTGCAGGCGTCAAGCGTGTGGTGGTGATGACTGAGCATGTGACCCGGACCGGGCAGCCAAAACTGGTCGCTCACTGTGACTATCCCCTCACCGGCGTCGGTGTGGTCCAGCGCGTGTATTCCAACCTAGCCGTTATCGATGTCACACCTCAAGGGTTCGTAGCCCGCCAAGTGGCACCAGGTGTTTCCCTCGACTCCGTCCGACGCCTCATGTCAGCGCCTTTGCTCGACGGCAACGTGGCCACGGAGAGGACCGCATGACTACTTCTCCGCATATGCAATCTCTGTACGAACGCGCCCTCAAGGTGCTTCCAGGCGGGGTCAGTCGCAATGCCGTCCTGAACAAACCCCATCCGTGTTACGTCGCTCATGCCGCGGGGTGTCGTGTGACGGATGTGGACGGTGCTGAGCGCATCGACTTTTCCAACAACATGACATCGCTCATTCACGGCCATGCGCACCCCAAGATCATCGAGGCGGTGAACGCTCAGATCCGACGCGGAACAGGTTTCTCGCTCGCCACCGAAGTCGAAGTTGAGTACGCCGAAGCGCTCGCCGCACGCTGCGAGGGTTTTCATAGGATTCGATTTGTCAACTCTGGCAGCGAGGCGGTCATCTGCTGCATCAAAGCTGCGCGCGCTTACACCGGTCGGCCCATGATTGCCAAGGTCGAGGGGGCGTATCACGGAATCTATGACTACGCGGAAGTCAGTCAGAACGTGAATCCGAACACCTGGGGGGACCCATGCCGACCCGCGGGCGTGCCAGTCTGCCGCGGCACGCCCGCCTCCGCTGTCGCTGAGGTGGTTGTCATTCCTTTCAACGACTCCGACCGTGCACGCGCGATTCTTGATTCCCGCGCCTCTGACATTGCGTGCGTTCTTATTGATCCAATGCCCCATCGTGTGGGTCTGGTGCCAGCCTCCCCGGTCTTTGTCTCCGCACTCCACGACTGGACGCGGAGACGCGGAGCGCTCCTCGTATTTGATGAGGTGATCACCTTCCGCTCTGAGTTTAGAGGGGCGCAGCAGTGGTTCGGCCTGTCACCGGACCTGACGGCGCTGGGCAAGATCATCGGCGGCGGCTTCCCGGTCGGCGCTATCGCTGGAAGAGCGGACGTGATGGAGGTGCTTAACCCCCTTCTCCCGACAGTTCCTTTCCCGCATTCGGGAACTTTCTCCGCCAATCCCGTGACCATGACCGCAGGTTTGACAGCCATGTCTCTTTTCGATGGCGAGGCCGTCGCGAGGCTCAATGCTCTCGGTCAACACGCCCGTAGGCGACTCTCCAACGTGATTCGTGAACTCGGAATCCAAGCATGCGTGACCGGTGCCGGCTCTCTGTTTCGGATCCATTTCAAGGCCCAGCCCCCTCCGAACTACCGCGCTGCATTTCCCACACCTGCCGAGGTTGCCGCACGCGACGCCCTATTGAATCACCTCTTTGACCATGGATTCATCCTGATTAACACATGCTGTGGTGCCCTCTCCACGGCGATGTCAGTTCGTGAAATCGATCAGTTGACAGAGGCTGTAGCCGTAGGCCTCCGGGCTGTCCAACCGATGTTGGACCGACCTGCTTCGAACTGATTTTTGAGAACGCCCATGCGCCCAGCATTCATCTGTGATGCGATACGGACTCCGATTGGCCGGTACGGCGGAGCCCTCGCAAATATCCGAACCGACGACTTGGCGGCACTGCCAATCCGAGCCTTGCTGGATCGCAATCCAGCTGTGGAATGGGATCGCTTGGATGATGTCGTCTTGGGGTGCGCGAATCAGGCCGGAGAAGACAATCGAAATGTCGCCCGTATGGCTCTCCTGCTCGCCGGCCTGCCGGTCCTTGTTCCAGGCGTGACAATTAACCGCCTTTGCGGGTCGGGGCTCGAAGCCGTCTCCATTGCTGCGCGCGCGATCGCCGTCGGTGATGCCGATCTCGTGATCGCTGGTGGGGTTGAGAGCATGTCCCGGGCACCATTCGTGCTACCCAAGGCATCTCAACCATTCGCGCGTCAGACAGAGATTCACGACACCACGCTGGGGTGGAGGCTCATCAACCCCCGCATGCAGCAGACTCACGGTGTTGACTCTCTTGCGATTACCGCAGAAGTCCTTTCCGAAATGTTTCATATCTCGCGTGAAGCTCAGGATGCGTTTGCGCTCTGGAGTCAGAACAAAGCTGCTGCGGCAGTAGACCGTGGGCTCCTGACGCGCGAAATCCTACCGGTCAAGACGACAGGCATTCAGGGGGAACAAGCCGTGATCGCAAGGGACGAGCATCCACGCAACACTTCAGCCAACCGGCTCGCCCGATTGGCTCCTATCACTCACTCCGATGGGACGGTGACGGCTGGCAACTCCACAGGGATCAATGATGGTGCTGCCGGCCTTCTGCTTGCATCCGAGTCTGCCATCCGCGTCCACCGACTTTCCCCACGTGCTCGCATTGTCGGCAGCACCGTGGTCGGAGTTGAACCCCGCACCATGGGGTTGGGACCAGTTTACGCTACCCGGAGGCTACTTCATCGACTTGGGAGTGATCTGCGACAGTTTGACATTCTCGAAATCAACGAAGCGTTTGCTGTCCAGGTCTTGGCGTGCCTACAAGAGATGCAGCTGGAGTCAACGGACCCTCGCATCAACCCTCTGGGGGGTGCAATCGCACTGGGACACCCTCTTGGCATGAGTGGAGCAAGACTTGTCGGTACCGCCACTTACCAGCTCGAAACGAGCCCTGGGCTCCGAGCGCTCTGCACGATGTGTATTGGAGTGGGCCAGGGCATCGCGCTCGTGCTCGAGAGAGCGAACTGACTAGGAGGCACTGTGTAATGGCCTGTAGTGTGAATTGGATTGATCCGAGTGGTCCGCAGTTGCATGGGCGAACCTCACTCGTCGATGCGTGGTAAACAACCAATGTGACTCGGGGCATAATATGACCAGCTCAACGATACATTTGCCATACCACATCATGGCCAAGCCCGCTGGGGCGGCCTGTAATCTCCAGTGCGAGTATTGCTATTACCTCGAGAAGTCCACGCTTTATCCACTCGTGCGCCTGAGGATGTCAGATAGGACACTTGAAGCATACACGCGTGTGCACGTCCAATCGCATCCAAAGGGTCAGACGGTCACCTTCACGTGGCAAGGTGGTGAGCCAACCCTCCTCGGAATCGAATTCTTCGAGCGCGCATGCGCACTCCAGCGGCGCTTTGCTGGTGGACGTCGGATCGAGAACACGCTCCAGACAAATGGTACGTTACTGGATGAGGCGTGGTGTACATTTCTCAGAAAGGAACACTTCCTCGTTGGCCTGTCTATGGATGGGCCCGCATTCATTCATGATCACTACAGAGTCGACAAGGCTGGCGATGGCACTCACCAGCAGGTGCTCAATGGGTTCAAGTTGCTGAAAGAACACGGAGTCGATGTGAACGTATTGTCATGTGTGACGCGCTTTGCAACGGCCCATCCGCAAAGTGTCTATGAGTATTTTCGTGAGATAGATGCTACTCATGTGCAATTTCTCGCAATTGTCGAGCGCGTTACGGGCACCCCATGCTCGCATATCGACACCATGCTGAGTCGTGCGCCGGCTATCAAGCCCCTTGCAGAGGGATGCGACCAAAGCGCGACGACCATGTCAGAGGCATCTGTCATTCCAAGGGAGTATGGTGACTTTCTGTGTGCGGTGTTCGATTCCTGGCTTGCAAGGGACGTTGGGCGTTTATTTGTTCTCAACTTCGAGTGGGCGTTGGCCGGGTATCTTGGATTGTCAGATGTCACATGTATTCATCAGCGGACGTGCGGACAATGTGTGGCGCTGGAGCATAATGGTGATGTCTATGCGTGCGATCACTTTGTCTATCCAGAATTCCTCTTGGGCAACATCCACCGTCAGTCGCTCGATGAAATGCTGCTTTGCGGGCGACAGATTGATTTCGGAAATCTCAAGTTTGATGCCCTCCCTTCGAACTGCCACTCATGTGCGTATCTCCGCGCCTGCTGGGGTGGATGCCCCAAACATCGATTCGTGAAGGTCACCGCGAGTGCGTTCCCGCAGAACTACCTCTGTCCCGGGTACAAGAAGTTTTTTTCGCATATCTGGCCACACCTTGCGCGGCTTGCTGCCAGGCTTAATAGTTAATAGTACACAACGGCTTCGCGAGCATGACTCGGTGCTGCGTTGGCCACAGAAGGTTGTGTGTACGACTTCCATGTCCGGCAATGCCGAGATGTGGGCACAACCGGACATCCTATGCTACGTCACTGTCAACATCGACGGGTAACGATGGTGCCTAGGTTCGTGAGATGACACGATGCGAGGGAAAGTTCGCATATCGTGTACTACGTCTTCGAGTGCTGAGTGAGATGGTTACGACGTCTGCGCGGTGTCAGAAGCCAACCCGCAGCGGATAGGGCCAGCCCCAAGCCTGCAGCAGGGGCTGGAACCTCAGTGATGACTCGGATTTCATCCATGACCGGCCGTACACCACCGCTTGCACTCATGATTAGGTTTGATCCCTCCCAGCGGACCCACTCATCAGCGGACTGTTGAGCGAAGTCCTCGAGACCGCGTCCTTGGCCCTTGTAGTAGGTTGTCGTTACACTGCCTACTGCTGTATCTGAGGCGTCGAGGTTCTGCCATGTGACGATGACGGCGATAATTGGCGCGTCAAATTCAACTGATCCTGAGTAATCTCGATGCACATTGGCAGAGGAAGTGTCAAAGTGGATCACGTGGCTGCGGACCAATGTGCCAGCCGAAAGATGCCCCGGCGTGAGGTCATCCTCACTGTCGTACAGACCGGCGGCAGTGATATCAACGTTCAAGTCGGCTTGGAGAACGGTACCCTGCTGCTCGTTCCACGCAAAAGCGTGAAGGTCATCTGCAAGGACGCCATCCGATGCCGACAGCGGGGCGTCAATGAGCAGAATGTCGCCGGAAACTCCGACTATTCCGCCTCGAGCGGTTACATTAAGACCACAGAGCCCCATCGCCAGCCCAACGATAGTCACTGGTACGAACTTCATCATCTTCTCTCCTTTGGAATCGTCGTCAAATCCATCCCGCCCAACACATACGAGACCAGTCCGCAGCCAATTAATAGAGCGTCCGAGCAATGTGCGGCTACTTGATTGGTGGATATGCGGATAAACACATCGACAAGTTCCATGGAATCTAGTTTTTTCGGCATTTCTGCCTAAACACTGCGGTTGTGAGGTCCTATAACCTCGTCCGACCCTACGCCGCCGTTCGATAGTGCTTAATGACACCTCCAAGCCGCCTTTGGCAGGCGGCTTTTCCAACGTTTGGCCGCGACGGACCTGGTGGAGACGCCGGGCCATCCGGCGGCTTGGTCCTTTCCAACCCTGAATGCAGCCTTTGGCGGTTGTAGTAGTCGCCGAACTCGGAGTTGAGGTAGTCCAGGTGCTGCGTGCCCATGACCACGAAGCGAGCCAGGCATTCGCGCCTGAGGGTCTGAATGAGCCGCTCCGAGAGTGCGTTGAGGGATGGCAGAGCGACTCGGGAATCTCCAGCGGACGTCGCGAGGATCTATGCAGCAGGCAGTTGGATGGCATCGATCGACAGGAACGTCTTAACGAGTACCGAACAGGGTGCCGCTCTCCGTCCGAACTTGGTACAGTTACCCCGACTTGACTGGACAACAACCTCTTTTGCGAGAATTTCGAAGAGCTTTCTCCGCGTGAACGCGAGGCTTACGGGGGTCAGTGCGCGGTTCAAATATACGGAATTGAGGATCTCGCCTTTTTGCGTCCAGTTTGAACGCCGCCACCTTTGCGCAAGATTCTTGCTTCAATCGAACACCTTGAGCCCGAAAGTCGTCCCGAGTCGACCCGGCCAGGTCGGCTGGTTTCCAAGAAATCTCGTCGATTGATCCCCGACTCACGCATCCGGCCATCGGAGCCAATGAGCTTCGTGAACCATCGAAGATCGCGGCTCCGGTGGTATCCACAAGAAACCGTCGGACTGGGCCAGATGGCATAGATCTCCGCTGCCTGAGTAAGGGAGCGGCTGAGGGCAAGCAGGTTCACGACATTTCACTGGTCGAAAGAGGTCGTTGACAGGATGAGATCTCAATGGGGTGATGAGTCGAGAGGGTGTCCAGGAAAGAGGGCGCAGATCGCCGGTCATCCGACGAATCATCGGCCAGACGAACAGACACGCGCAGATCATGGCCGCGACGGGATTTCCAGGCAGCAAGACAAAGTGAGTCAAATGATCATTATTCTCACAGCATGCCACACTCATGTGCCGTCCGGGTTGCGCGCGAACACCTCTAAGAATCCATCGATCGCTCCGCCGATCAAGAACGCGTGGGATATGGTCTCGATCGCTCCCGGCAGCGCCACCGATCGTTAGTACCAGATCGGCTGTTTGCATCGCGGTGTCAATGGCGTTTTCAACCTGCTGGATGTCATCTGCAAGGTGATTCGAGGCAAGCAAGGCTGCACCAAGCCTTTTCATGAGCGTTGCCAACATTGGGCCATTGGAGTTACGTATGCGGTACGCGCTCGGCGTGACTGAAGGGGGAACAATCTCGTTGCCGGTGGTGAGAATGACGATGCGCGGTCGGGCAAACACCCTGAGCCGCGACAGCCCCAGGGCCGCGGCGACACCAATCACGGGGTCGAAAATGACACTTCCTCCGCTGACGAGCACATCACCCACCCTTGCGTCGGATGCCTGTCGATGAACATTGGCCCCAGGAATGACGGATGGGACATCAAAGACAACCCGGTCCGTGACGCAAGCATGTTCTGCTGCAATGACCGCGTCGGTGCCCGCCGGTAGACAGCAACCGGTCGTGATCTGGATGCAGCATCCGGGCACGCCGTGAAGCTCTGATGGCAATCCGGGCTCTGCGCGACCGAGAAGAGTAAAACGACGTCCGCTGGAAACATCAGACGAACGAACGGCGAATCCGTCCATGGCTGCACGATTGAAGGGCGGCCAGTCTCGGTCCGCATACAAATCCTCCGCGAGAACCCGTCCGCGTGTTTCAAGCAGGGGGACAGTCTCGTGTGGGGTTGGGAGTATGTGGGCCAAGACCCTAGCAAGTGCTTCCGGATATTGGCAGGATCCCGGTGTGGGACATTTTGATGGGATCATTATTTCACCTTGGACAGCGAGCCCGACCGTGCTTGCGTCTGAGTGTCTGCTCCAGTTGGTCACGCGTATTGATCTGCCGCAGCAGGGGAAAACCGGCGGGAAGATGGACCGAAGTCGCGAATTGCAAATCCAGAAGCTGGCTCAGTGAGGGAAGGGCCGCTGCCGCAGATGAATTGATGACATCGAGCAGACTGCGGTGGTAGAGAGCGAACAAGGGCTCCCAGCAGCCAGCATCATTCCTGAAAGCGACTGCGGTTGATTCCCGGTTGCGTGCTTCCATAAGTTGATGCACGAAGTCGGGATGGACATCAACAAGATCGCAGGAGCAGAGGAGGAGCCAATCCTGTGAATCGCGGAGGATTACGGCTTGATCGCGATTGTGAGTCAACGCGGTATGGAGGCCGCGCATAGGACCGACAAACTCGCTCTGATCCGCGATGGTGTGCAAACCGAGATCGGAGTATTTCGCAGAGTGATCAGCGACCACCACCACGCGGCTGGCGACGGGCTGCAGAGCGTCGGCAATGCGTACGATGAGCGAGGTGCCGTCGAGAAGGGCGCGGGCCTTGTCGGAACCAAAGCGCGAGGAACGTCCGCCGGCAAGGATGTAGAGGGGGAGTCGCTCCATGGTCAGCCGCCAAGCGCGCTGGGCGTGATCAGTCCTTGCGTTCGATCTGCTCCCACGCCCACTGCCAGGCGGTGACGGTGCGCGGGAAGCCGCAGGTGTTCATGGCGAGGAGAATCGCCTGCTCAACCTCCGGAATCGTCGCGCCATTCTCGAGAGCGCGGCGCACATGGCTGCGGGTGGCCGACTCCAGACCCGCGCCGACCGAGATACCGATCTTGATCAGGGCGCAGGTCTTGCGGTCCAGCGGTCCAGCGGCTTCGGCGGCACGGGCGACGTTTTCATGAGCGAGACCCAAGGCGGGAAACCTGCCGACGAAGGTGCGGTAGGTCTTAGGAGGTGCGGCGGCGATACGGGATGCGGACTTGGGCGAAGATTTGGAAGATGATGTGGTTTTGGCCATGGTGTTAACCTCCAATGGAGACCATCGTGGCGACGCCTCGTGCGGGATGCTCACGGGCGCGCTGAACGTAGCCAAGGTCGAGCCTGCGGTCGATCTCACGGGGATTAAAGACGGGGCGAATGGCATCAAGCAGGGAGCCGGCGGGGCGATCCATGAGGCATGGGTAGAAGCCTCCATCGGAAGCGATGCGCAGGCGATCACAGGAAGCACAGAAGGGACAGGACATCGCGGTGATGAAGCCGACGGCAGCGGTGCGGCCGGAATGCAGATGCGCCACGCAACGGCGCGCGGCATCTGAAGTCTGGGGAAGATCCGACCAGTGAGCCACGGTGTCGCGAAGGCGCCAGCGCATTTCGGAGGCGGGTACGAAACGACGTGTCCACTGATCAGCCAGGGGTCCCATGGGCATCAGTTCAATGAAGCGGATTTCGATGCCGCGAACCGCGGCGAAGGTGAGGAGATCGTGCAGTTGGTCATCATTCTCACCGCGCACCACAACCGTATTGATCTTGAGCGGCGCAAGGCCGGCAGCGAGCGCCGCATCAATACCGTCCAGAACCAAGGGCAGGCCATCGCAACCGGTGATGCGATCGAATCGTTCGGGATCCAGGGAGTCGAGACTCACGTTGACACGCTGGAGCCCGGCGTCGTGGTAGGCCTGGGCGCGGGAACGCAGCGTCAAACCATTGGTGGTCATGACGAGGGTTTGCAGCGCCGGCAAGGCGTGGAGGTCGGCGAGTATGTCTTCGATGTCAGGGCGAGCACAGGGCTCGCCGCCAGTCAACCTGACCTTGCGCAGGCCATGCGTCCTGACGAGGTGAGCGACCAGGCGTTTGATCTCCGATCGTGTCAGATCCGGGGAAGAGGCGGCACGCGCAGCGGGCTTATGGGATGCGGGCCTGCAGTACAGGCAGCGCATGGAGCAGGCTTGCGTGACTGACAGGCGGAGGTAGGAAACCCGGCGGCCGAAGGAATCGGAAATCATGGCGGCGCATCCTGCGGAGAGTTCAGGCGACGATGGGCAACGGGTCACATTTCCAGTTCGCGAACGTATTGAGGACAATCATATCCAGTTTTCCGTGCATTCGCATCATTTGGGTTACAGCCAGCGTAGTGACATACTGTCTCCGGAAGACAAATGTGATCGTAAAAGATTGACTTGCAATACGTTACAAGAATTGCAATGGAAAGAGAAACTTTTCGGCGAAGTTTATAGATAAACAGATCGTTTTATGGTATAATGGATGGCGATATGGAATGGCTGAAGGAAAGACGGCACAAACCATGAGAAAAGTCGCGATCATCTACGACAGCCGAACGGGGACGACCAAAGCCGCGAGCGAACAGATGGCGCAGGCAGCCCGAAGCGCAGGTTGGGAGTGCGACATCGCATCGGTGGACCACGCTGACCCGAAAAAAGTGAGCACGGCTGACGCGATCTGCATCGGCTCGTGGACCCAAGGTCTCTTCTTCATCCTGCAGCATCCCACGCGAAAGACGCTGCAGTTCATCGACCGGCTCGAAGGTCTTGCGGGTAGACCAGCGGCGGTCTTCTGCACCTACAAGACGTCACCGGGCGGGATGCTCTCGACGATGGCCCAGCGCCTCAGCAGCCGAGGCGCCTGCGTCACAGGCGAGTTGCGTTCGCGCGGTCCCACCGCGGACCCGCGTTTTGCGGCATGGCTTGGCGGATTGCCCGCGGCCAGGGAGCCGCTCGCGCAGGAGAGAAAGTGACAGGTCGAACCTCCGTGCAGGAGAAGACATGTGACCACACAACGAGCAATATGCAGTTCGATTCAGGTGCTGATGGCCGGCGGAGCCATGGTTGTCGCAGGCGGTCTGGCGTGGCATGGGATTGGGCCAGCGCGCAATGAGAGCGCAAGCGGCGCGCAGATTGTCGTCATCAGCGTGAACCGGGAACAGTCCGGCGGCGCAGCCAGCGTCACCACGGCACCGGGCGCGGACCTCTTTGCGAGGAACTGCGTCTCGTGTCATGGCACGGCCGGAAAAGGCGACGGCCCGGCAGCATGGGTGCTCTATCCCAAGCCGCGAGACTTTACAAGCGGAATCTTTCGATTCAAATCCACGCCGGATGCGCAGTACCCCACGATGGATGACCTGACGCGCATCATCTCCAACGGCATTCCGCGCACGGCCATGCCGGGGTTTCAGGGAGTGCTGACGGATCAGCAGATCGGCGATCTCGGGACGTATGTCATGACGCTGGCACCGGCGCGAAACGGGGCCGATGATGTCCGGCAACCCATCGTCATCCCGAAGCAGCCGGAGTTCACACCGCACCTGACTGAGCAGGGCCGAAAGGTCTATGCGGCGATGGGGTGTGCACTGTGTCACGGCGAGACCGGCAAAGGGGACGGAGGCGCTTCGTGGTCTCTCAAGGATGATTCGGGCTGGCCACTACCGCCCGCCGATTTCACCCTGGGGATTTACAAGGCCGGCGCGAGACCGGAAGATCTCTACCGCACCATCATGATCGGCGTGCCTGGGACGCCAATGCCTAATTTCCGAGGGGCGATCGCTTCAGGCGTGAAGGTTGACGGACTTGATCCGGATGTGGACATGGTGTGGGCTCTGACTGCCTATCTCAAGAGTCTGTGCGCGGGCAAACCTGAGCCTGGCTCGGCGGCAGGGGTGGAGATTCCCGTAGAGCATCTTGAAGATGCGGCCATGCTGACCGATCCGACGCATTCGGGCTGGAAGGCGATTGTTCCGCAACGTCTGGCTGTTTCTCCACTTTGGCAGCGCAAGGGATTTGCCAGTGCGGTTGAGGTGCGTGCCGCCGCCGCAGAGGGCATGCTGGCGATCAAGATGTCCTGGCCCGATGCGACCGCCAATTTCGCGTCGGGCGGCGTGGATCAGTTTGCGGATGCGGGAGGGATGATGTTCTCGCTGACGGCTGAGATCCCACCGCTGGCGATGGGGGCCTTGAACGCCGTTGCCAACGGGGACCAAGCTGCGTTCCTGGTCAATCTCTGGCAATGGAAGGCGGACCGGCAGATCAATGCGGATGAAGGCCGAATTCACGACGGGCCCGATGCGGGGCGCACCCTCCCGGACCTGTACCCGTATAAGACGGGCGACCTTTCCAAAGGACCGCTGACGGAGCATGATCCGGCATTCATCTCCGCGTGGCAGGCGGGCAACCCCAAGAGCGATCCGGCGATGCTTGTGCACCCGGTGCTGGAAGCCAACGCCCAGGGCATCGGCACGCTGACATGGCAAGAGAGTCAGGATCAGAACGTGAAGGGCGTCGGGAGATACATCGACGGCTGGTGGCATGTCGTGTTTGTGCGTTCGCTCCAGCCCGCTTCCTCATTGGATGTGGACATTGTGTCACTGACGCGTATTCCGGTGGCGTTTGCGGTGTGGGACGGCGCCGCAGGGGACCGCAATGGAACCAAACTGATTTCCGGCTGGCATTTTCTGTCTGTGAGTGCCAAGGACGGAAAGCAATCCACGCGATGAGGTTCGACGTTTCAGCGAATGCTGAGGAGCATGGCATGATCTCTCCAAATTTCCCCTCAGATTTCTCCCGAAGGCGCTTTATTCAACTGCTCAGCGGTTCAGCCTTTGCGGCGACTGCGCTACCGGTGCTGGGGTCATTTGTCCCACTGACTGGGGTAGAGAACCCGCTGGAGTACTACCCGAACCGAGACTGGGAGCGAGTTTACCGCGACCAGTACCGCTACGACAGCACGTTTACCTGGGTGTGCGCGCCCAATGACACGCACATGTGCCGGCTCCGCGGGTTCGTCCGCAACGGGGTGCTGATCCGTTCGGAGCAGACGTACTCGGGGGGGCGGGTCGGCGACCTTTACGGGAACAAGGATTCACCGCACTGGAATCCGCGCGGCTGCCCGAAGGGATTCACGTTCCAGCGCCGCCTGTACGGGCCGCACCGGCTCCAGGGGCCCGTCGTGCGCAAGGGCTGGAAGGAGTGGGCGGATGACGGGTTTCCGAGCCTTTCGGACACGCCGGCGCTGCGCACCAAATACCGCTTTGACGATCGCGGATCGGACCAGTTCGTCCGCGTGACGTGGTCGGAGGCCACACGATACGTGGCGCTGGGTATGCTCGCGGTCGCGCGCACGTACTCGGGTGCGGAGGGGCGGCGCCGGCTGCTGGCGGACGGATATGACCAAGACCTGCTGACGAAGTGGAACGAGGCGGGCACGACGACCATCAAGATGGGCAGCAACCTGCCGATCCACGGGTTGATCGGCAAGTACGGGCTGTACCGGATGGCGAACCTGACGGGGCTGATCGATCACCACGTGCGTAAGGTGCCGCCGGAATCCGCGGTCGGATGCCGCGACTGGAATGAGTACACGTGGCGCGGCGACCAAGCTCCGGGCGGTCCTTTCGCCACGGGGCTCCAGACCTCCGAATGCGACTTGAACGACACGCGTCATTCGCGTCTCATCGTGATGGTCGGCAAGAACCTGGTCGAAAACAAGATGGCCGACACCCACTGGTTCATCGAGACGATGGAGCGCGGCGGCCGGATCGTGACCATCTCGCCGGACTACTCGGCGCCGAGCGCCAAGAGCGACTACTGGATCGGCGTGCGGCCCGGGCTGAGCGATCTTGCGGTGCTGCTGGGGGTGGCGCGGCTCATCATCGACAACCAGTGGTACGACGCCGACTTCATGCGGGCGTTCACGGATTTCCCGCTGCTGGTGCGCACGGACACGCTGCGGCGGTTGCGCCCGCAGGACGTGATGCCTGGGTACGTCAACAAGGACATCAGCGGGGGGCCGTCGGTGAAGCTGCACGGCCTGACCGAGGAGCAGCGTCAGCGCATCGGCGACTTCTGCATGCTGGACGCCGCGAGCGGTGAAGTGAAGGCGGTGTCGCGGGACGAGGTCGGCAAGGCCATGACGTTCACACCCGCGCTGGACGGGGTGCGAACGGTGAAGACGGTGGGCGGAGAGGATGTCGAGGTGATGACGGTGCTGGAGATGTACCGGCGGCACCTGAAGGACTACGACCTTGACACGGTGTGCGAAATCAGCGGTGCGGACCGGGGGCTCGTCGAGCGCCTGGCGCGGGACCTGGCGACGGTGAAGCCGGCGACCATCCACATCGGCGAGGGCGTGAACCATTACTTCCACGCGACGCTGCACAATCGGGCATGCTTCATGCTGGCGGCGCTGACGGGCAACATCGGCGAGCACGGGGCCGGCTGTCACACCTGGGCGGGTAATTACAAGGGCGCGCTGTTCCAGGCGGCGCCCTGGGCCGGACCGGGCGTGGCGGCCTACACGGCGGAGGACCCGTTCAACCCGGTGCTGGACGAGCACGCGGACATCACGCACGAAAACATCCGCCATTGCGCGTCGAATGAAGAGCCGTCGTACTGGGCCTACGGCGAGCGCATTCTGAAGGTCCAGACGCCCGAGGGGGAGCGCACGTTCACCGGGCACACCCACCTGCCGACGCCGACGAAGGCGATCTGGTACAACAACGCGAACTTTCTGAACCAGGCGAAGTGGATTTACGACATCGTCCGGAACGGCCTGCCGCGCGTGGACATGATTATCGACCAGCAGATCGAGTGGACGGGCTCGGCCGAATACGCCGACGTGGTGCTGCCGGTGAATTCCTGGGTCGAGTTCCAGGACCTGGAGATCGGGGGATCGTGCTCGAATCCATTCATCCAGGTATGGGGGAAGCAGGGACTCGGTCCGGTGCATGACAGCGTCGACGACGCCATGGTGTTCGGGCTGGTCGGGCAGGCGCTGGCGCAGGAGACCGGCGACCGGCGCTTCAGCGACTACTGGAAGTTCGTTCTCGAGCGCCAGAGCCGGGTGTACATCCAGCGGGTGCTTAATTCCTGCATCACGACGCGCGGCGAACAGGGACCGTACCAGGTCGACGGCATCGTCGATGGAACGTACGGCGAACGGGGCTCGGCCCTGTTCCTGTTCCGGACCTACCCGCGTGTTCCGTTTTACGAGCAGGTCCACGACAGCGTGCCGTTCTACACTGACAGCGGCCGGCTGGCCTCCTACGTGGATCTGCCGGAGGCCATCGAGTACGGGGAAAACCTCATCGTTCATCGCGAAGGCGTGGAAGCGACGCCGTACCTGCCCAACGTGATTGTCTCGACGAGCCCGTTCATCCGTCCGCGTGACTACGGGATTCCGGCCGACGCGATGGACCCGGACCTGCGCCAGGTGCGCAACGTCAAGATGGCTTGGCGGGAAGCGAAGGACACGGTGAATCCACTGTGGGCGCAGGGCTTCCGGTATTTCTGCTCGACCCCCAAGAGCCGGCACTCGACGCACTCCTCGTGGTCGACGGTTGACTGGAACTGGCTGTGGGCCAGCAACCACGCGGACCCGTACCGGCGTGACCAGCGCGCGCCGGGAATCTCGGATCGACAGATCCAGATGAACCCGCAGGCGGCGGCGGACCAGGGGATCAAGGACGGCGACTACGTGTACGTGGACGCGAATCCGGATGACCGGCCGTTCCGCGGCCACAAGGAGGGGGACTTCCAAGCCCGCGCGTTCCGGTGCATGGTGCGGGTCAAATACAATCCCGGCCTGCCCTATCACTTCACGATCATGAAGCACACGGGGTGGATCGCCACGGAACGCACCGTCCGCGCCCACGAGTCGCGGGCGGACCACTTGGCGCTGGCCGCCGACACGGGTTACCAAGCGTCGTACCGGTACGGATCGCACCAGTCGATCACGCGCGGCTGGCTGCCGCCCATGCATCAGACGGATACGCTGTTCCATAAGCGCACCGGCTCCATGGGGTTCACGTTCGGGGCAGACGTCGACAATCACGCCGTCAACACCGTTCCGAAGGAAACGCTCATCCGCGTCGTGAAAGCCGAGGACGGAGGGCTGAACGGCGTGGGTGCCTGGAGCGGTGCCGCCACGGGCTTCGGGCCGGCGCAGGAGAATCCCCAGAGCCTGGCGTATCTCACCGGAGCCCTCACCACCGCATCATCGGAGAACCCCAATGGGTACTGATCCGACCAATCCGGCCGCAGGGGCGCCCGACCCGGGGGCGGGCGGCGTGCACGATCGTCCGCTGGAGCCCGACCACCCGATGGTGCTGGAGGGGATGACGGCGCCGGGTGACGTGCGGTTCATGGCTCAGTGCATGGTGGAGGACCTGCTGATCAGCGGCTTGGCGGCCGATGATCTGAGGACCATGAGCAGGAACGCGGAGTATCGAGCGTTGTTCGGGGCCCGCACCGCGCTGGGCGACGCGGCGATGGACCAGATCATCGACCAGACGTCGCTGCGCATCGGTCGCCGCGCCTACCACACCGTCGAGTCCACCTCGTCCGTCCAGCCCGCCTCGCTGACGATCAGCGCGGCGCGCCGGCCCGGGACCTGAAAGGCTGCTCGCATGCCATCCGTGTACAACTGGCAAATCGGTCGCGAAATGTCGTTTCCGTACGAGGCGCACTTCCCACGAACGCAGTTCGCCTTCGTGTTCAACATCAACCGCTGCATCGCGTGCCAGACGTGCACCATGGCCTGCAAGAGCACGTGGACATTCTCGCGCGGCCAGGAGTACATGTGGTGGAACAACGTGGAGACCAAGCCGTTCGGCGGGTATCCGCGCCACTGGGACGCGAAGATTCTGACCATGCTCGAAGGAGAGAACCCGGGCGGCCAGCGGTGGAATACGGGGGTGGAGCTCACGCACGACGCGCCGTACGGGAAGTTTGAGGGCAAGACCGTCTTCGAGGCGGCGGAACGGCACTATGACGAGCTGGGGCCGAAGCGGGCCCTGGGATACCTCCCGACCGACGAGGAGTGGGCTTCGCCCAACGTGCACGAGGAAGCCGCGGTCAACGACCAGTGGCGCGAGGCCGGATACGGGCAGTCGACGAGCCTGCCGGAGCACAAGGTGTGGTTCTTCTACCTGCAACGGCTGTGCAACCATTGCACCTACGCCGCGTGCCTGGCGGCTTGCCCGCGCCAGGCCATCTACAAGCGCCCCGAGGACGGCATCGTCCTCATCGACCAGGAGCGGTGCAACGGCTATCGCAAGTGCGTGGAAGCGTGCCCGTACAAGAAGGCCATGTACCGCACCACGACGGGCACGAGCGAGAAGTGCGTCGGCTGTTATCCGCGCATCGAGGGTCGCGACCCGGAGTTGAGCCCCAACGGCGAGCCGGTGGAAACGCGTTGCATGGCGGTGTGCCCCGGGAAGATCCGCCTGCAGGGCCTGGTCGCGCTCAACGAGGACGGCACCTGGGTCGAGGACCGCTGGAGCCCGCTGTACTACCTGATTCGCGAGCGCAAGGTGGCCCTGCCGCTCTACCCGCAGTTCGGGACGGAACCCAACGGCTACTACATCCCCCCGCGCTGGGTGCCCCGGGGATACCTCACGCAGATGTTTGGCCCCGGGGTCACGGACGCGATCAACCAGTACTCCTGCCCGGATCGCGAACTGCTCGCGGTGCTGCAACTGTTCCGGGCCAATCAGCAGATCATCTTCCGCTACGCAGTCGAGAAGGGTCCCAAGGTCGCGGAGACGCCGGTGACGATGCCGGACGGATCGACGAAGGTGCAGGAGCTCTTCAATGACACCGTGATCGGATACAACAAGTTCGGCGTGGAGTGCGTGCGGGTCACCATCCAGGAGCCGGTTTTCGAACGTCCAGCGCAACACCTCAACAGCATCTGATGCCCCGGGTTTTCACTGATGCATATGGAGTTCGACCATGAACGACCTCACGACGATCCAGATCGGGCCGGCGGAAGAAGAGATTCTGCTGGCGCGGCAACTGATCGCCTCTCTACTTGCCGACGCCTTCCGCGATCCGCGCAACCGGCGCCCTGACAGCCCCTGTTCAGACGCGGAACTCACCTCGTCCGCATGGACCTTGCTTGAAGAGTCCTTTCCCAGCCTGGCGCAAGGCGACCTCGGCCTCGGAGAATTGCCGCCTGAGCGCATCGAGCCGGCAGCACTGGGGATCTGGCTGGAGCAGGATGCTGACACCACCGAGCGCATCTATCGCACGATCTTTGGGTTTGTCGTGGCCCGGGACTGCCCACCCTATGAAACGGAGTTCTGCCATTGGAACGACCCCACTTTTCGGGCGAATCAGATGGCGGACATCGCGGGGTTTTACCAGGCATTCGGACTACGTCCCGATGATGCGCGGCCTGAACGCGTGGATCACGTTTCGCTGCAACTGGATTTCGTCGCGGAACTCCTTCGTCGGATCGTTTATCTCAAGAGTCATCAGGATGCTGAGGGTACGTCGGAGCACCTTAGCGTCTGCTCCGACGCGTTGTCCGCGTTCCTCAAGGACCACCTGTGCTGGTGGGCGCCAACGTTTGCGGGTTGCCTGGAACGGCGCATCGATGAACTAATGCGGCAAGGAGTCATCCCCGGCGACCTAGCCGCGTGGCGGGCGTGCCGTGAGATCGCCCGCATCCTGCGCGCCTGGATCGCATACGAACGCGTACAGGCCGGAATCGATCCGGTGCGGCAGATCATTTCTCCACAGGTCGCGCCGCTTCCGGCTCACGATGAGGAATCAACCTGCGGGATGTGCGATACCGAAGACTGTGCTTCATCTCAGGCCCACACGACGACCAGCGCCCCGAGCGCTCAACAAGGAGTCATACGATGACCACGATGTCCACGGAAGCCACCGTCGGCCAGATTGTCGTCCTGAACCCCCTCAATGCCCGCGTCTTCGAACGCTTGGGCATTGATTATTGCTGCGGCGGGAAGACGCCGCTTTCTGAGGCGTGCCGCCGCAAGGGTCTGGACATGAACGAAGTCCTCCACACCCTCAATGAGGAGGAAACCCGCACGACCGGACAACCCTCTGATATCGACTGGAGTGCGCGCTCCATGACCCAACTGGCGGACCACATCGAATCGACCCACCATGATTACTTACGGCGCGAACTGCCGCGTCTGGCCATGCTCATCGAAAAGGTCGTCCGCGCGCACGGCCAGCGCCGGCCGGAATTTCTCAGTCTCAAGCGAGTCTTCGAAGAGTTCTGTGCGGAGATCGGCCAGCACATGATGAAGGAAGAGCGCATTCTCTTCCCGATGATCAGAATGCTGGAGCAGCCCGGCACTTCCCGGCTGGCCACGGCCCATTGCGGGGGGATCGACAATCCCATTCGCGTGATGGAGCATGAACATGACTCCGCGGGCAACGGCCTCGCGGAAATGCGCCGTCTTTGCGATGATTACGTTCCGCCGGCTGACGCCTGCAACACATGGCGTGCGCTCTATGCCGGCTTGGCGGAACTGGAAGCCGACATGCATCAGCATGTGCACAAGGAGAACAATATTCTCTTTCCCGAGGCTCACGCCGCAGAGCAGTCGCTGACAACCCGGGCGGCGCGCGCATGAATGAGAACATGCCGAGCCTGCTGGAAGCCGCGCGCAGCACAAATCCGCTTGAACTTCTGCGCACGTGGCTCGATGAAGCGCAGCAGCGCTCAGGGATGGAGAACTGGAACGTTTTGCACCTGGCGACCGCCGACGCTGCGGGAATCCCCTCTCTGCGACCGGTCCTTATGAAGAAGTTCGATTCGCAGACAGGCTTCCTGCGTTTCTTCACCAACTACGAGAGCCAGAAAGGTCGTGAGATCGCGCAGCGTGCGCTGGTCGCCGGCCTGTTTCACTGGGATGCGCTCCAGCGCCAGGTTCGGATCGAAGGCGTAGCCGCACAGTGCCCCGCCGAGGTATCCGACGCCTACTTTGCAACGCGTGACCGCGAGAGCCAGTTAGGCGCCTGGGCCAGCAGGCAATCTGAGCCGCTGTCCGATCCTGCCGAGTTGCTTGAGCGCGTCATACAGCGCGGGTTCGAATTCGCGCAGCGCGAAGTTCCGCGTCCACCCTTCTGGGGCGGATTCGACGTTCAACTGCACATGATCGAGTTCTGGGAAGGGCAGCCCGCCCGGCTGCATGATCGGGTGCGTTTTACGCGCCACGTGAAGGGCGATGGGTGGAATTGGGCGACACTCAACCCCTAGCCTCATGAGTGCAGCATGGCCGCTTCGTTCCAACTGAATCCGCGCGTCCTCGAACCTCTGCCCTCCGAACATCCCCGGGCTGTCGTCGTCATGATGCTGCACGGCGATTGCAATATGCATTGCACGTTTTGCATTAACGACGTCGAAATGGAGTGCATGACATGGAGCGACGGCCTGGAAGGTCTTGAACTCGCATGCCGCTGGCACGCGAAAACGGTGGTGCTCGGCGGCGGCGAACCGTTCACCTGGCCGCACCACGTGATTCAACTGGCACGTGCCGCCCAAGAGCGGGGACTCATGGTTCAGGTCGGCACCAACGCCCTCCATCTGCCGGATGAGTGGGAGAAGTTAACCTGCTTTGACC
This sequence comes from Phycisphaerales bacterium, assembly GCA_044229655.1. Taxonomy (GTDB): domain Bacteria; phylum Planctomycetota; class Phycisphaerae; order Phycisphaerales; family UBA5793; genus JBGASM01. The sequence continues at coordinate 39,790 of JBGASM010000016.1, forward strand.
GCTGGGTGATTCCGGTCGAGTCCGCCTTGTCCTTATCACATGACCGCATGCGCCTCACTGTCAGAGGCCATCATCAAGTGATTCTCGATCGGCTTGAGACCCTTGGCCGCGCCGGGCGCAGCGTCACGCTCTCCACTGTCATCACCGCGATCAATATTGATGACGTTGAATCTCTGGCGGACTGGATCCTCGAGTATCACACCCGATGGAACAATGTGCACGCCTGGCATCTCTATCGCTTCATTCCGTTCGGGTATGGCGCTCGACACGCCTCGCAACTCGCGTTTCCTCACGAGGGATACGAGAGGCTGGTGGAGCGCGTCAAGGCGCGCGGGTTTCCCTTTCATGTGTTCCGCCGCAGCGACATGTCCCGTTCCCGCACTGTCGAGTTCCTGGTGCGCCGCGCCGGACGCTTGAGGTGGGGTGATGAAGCCTGGGGATCATTGCATACGCGTTGCTCGCCGTTTCGCGTCACTTCCGTTGCAGGGCAGATGCAGGCATGACCTCGCAGCACCGACAGTTCGAGCATCACACAGATTCTCTTGGCAGCCTGTCCGCGTGGTTCGCCGGTCCCAAAGCCGAGAATGCGGATTGGTTTGAGGACGTGATCTCACGCATCTGCAGAGATTATTACGCATGGCGGCGTAACTATTTCCCCGAGGATGGAGTGGTTGTCGACTCAGCGGCCCGGCGCACGGGGGAATCATTCCGCGATGCGTTCGAAGACCGTCTTCTTGAACTCCTGGCGCGCCTCAAGGCCGACTTCCCGTTTTACAGCCCGCGGTACGCCGCGCACATGATCGCTGAACAGACGCTTCCCAGCATCGCCGGATATTTCGCGGCCATGCTCTACAACCCCAACAACGTCTCGACCGATGCGGCGCCGGTGACGGTACGTCTCGAACATGAGGTTGCCCATCTCATCTCCCGCATGCTCGGGTATGGCGAAGACTCATGGGGCCACCTGACCAGCGGGGGCACCATTGCAAATCTCGAAGCCCTGTGGATGGCGCGCAGCGTTCGCTATCTTCCGCTGGTCATCGACGATGTGCGCGCCGCGCTCGATCTTGCTCCGCTGGCGTGGCCGCATGATTCATTCCATCTCATCACGCGTATTCCTCCATCCAGCGCGCTGCGGGCCCTCGCGCTGACTTTTGCCGATGCCGGTCCGGACGCGACGGATCGTGTGATCAGCGCCTATCTTGATTCTCCCCACAATATCGCCATACATGGCGCCGCTCGGGTCCTGGCGCGCCTCGACTCCGATCCTGTCCTGCTTCTGCCGGAAACGCATCACTACTGCTTTGAGAAGATCACGGACGTGCTGGGGCTGGGTCGGAACGCCCTGATGGCGATTCCCGTCGACGGCGAGTTCCGGATGATTCCGGACGAACTGGACCTGGCCTTGGCGCGGGTTGAGGATCAGGGCCGTCATCCTCTTGCCGTCATTGCCGTCATCGGCTCCACCGAAGAAGGGGCTGTCGATCCAGTCGATGCCATCGTCGCCTTGCGCACCAAACGCGAAGTCGAAAACAAATCCACGTTCTGGCTGCATGCCGATGCCGCCTATGGGGGATACCTGCGTACGGTCGTCACTCCGACGCGCCTCGGGCTGGGCGTACCGGAAACCAACGTAAGGATCGATGGGCGGCCGCGCACACTCACCCTCCCCCTGCCGATCCGTACCACCTGCGCCGCCCTCGAACAACTCGGCCAGAGCGACTCCATCACGATTGACCCTCACAAACTCGGGTATATTCCTTATCCCGCCGGGTGCATCTGTTTTCGCTCCGATCTCGTGAAGCCCCTGGCACGTCAGGATGCGCCTTATCTTGCGGACGCGCCGAGCGGCGTGGATTCCGAGCGCCATTCGCCCTCGATTGGGGTTTACATCATCGAGGGTTCCAAACCCGGAGCCGCAGCCGCGGCTGCTTGGCTCAGCCACTCTCTCATTCCCCTGGACAATACAGGCCACGGGATACTGGTGCGCGAAACCATCCGTAATGCCTGTGAACTCCATGCGCTGCTTGAAAACTATGCAGAATTGAGTGGGAGGAGTCTCACGGTCCGGGCGGTGACGCTGTGCACGCCGGGATCCAACATCGTGTGTTACGCGTTCCGCTCCGCGCATCGTGTTCTGCCGCTGAACCGACTCAATGCTCTCAATCGCAGAGTCTACGACCGCTTTACACTCGACGATGCGGGCCGAATCTATGACCAGTCTTTTTTCGTCAGTCGAACCATGCTCAGCGCGGCACGCTGCTCACTCACCACGATTCGGCCTTTCCTGGGGCGGATGCAGATCAGTGAGGCTGATTTCGAACAGCATGGCGTTTCCCTTCTGCGTTCGGTGCTGATGAATCCCTGGTATGCCCATGCCCGGGAGCGCGGCAGGCATTTTCTTGCCGAGTTAGTCGCTGACCTTTACCGTGCTGCCGCTGAAGAATGTGATGCGGATGCGTCGCGAGCGTGATGGGCGCATCATGCGTGACACAGGATGCGATGATCGCACGTCCGGAGAGATCCGGTCATTTTCAAATGATCAGGCGGAAGACCATTCGCACCATTCCCAGAAAAGCAAGTCCCCAGGCCATCAATGCAATCCAGATAAAGACTTGCGGAATGATCATCAGATCGGGAAACTGGATGGCTTCTGACAGGCGAAATGTGCACGCGGTGTACATTCCCAACGGGAAGACGGCTCCCCAGTAAAGCGGGTCATAGACGATGGGAAAGCGCCGGTAGACATGACGCCATACGCCGAGAATGAAGAGCATGGGGATCCACCCGGTAGCGGTAGCCCAGAAGAGCAGAGTCACACCCTTGACGAACGGAACGAGCGACTCAAGCAACGGATTGTCCGGCGCTCGCGCGAGAAGAAAAGTTCCGGCCAATGTGGAAATGGCCATCGCCCCCATATTGATCCAATAGGGCGGAGCGAGATGGCCGGGCTCCATCACGAAAAAAGTGTAACGATAAAAAATCAGAGAAATGATCCAGACATACAGCATGCCTCCACCGAGCCAGAATGCAAGGGAAACAAACAACATGGCCGGACGGCCGGAATCAAAAGCCGGCGCGATCTGTGACGCGAGAACGGAAATCGACTGGGTAGCGACGACGGCCACCAGCCAGCCGCCGTTGATGCCCTCGTTGAGAGCCGGTTTGACGCGCTTAACGGTGAGGATGGTAAAGATCGTGTAAGTGAGCGTCACCCAGAGAATCAAGCCCAAGAGCCACAACCACATTCCTGTGGACAGATCCTTGCGCAAGACCGCGAACTGGCTTCCCAAGACGCACGTGGCGGCCACCACGGTGAAGAACCCCACGCTGCGGGAATGGTCTGACAGATCGCTGATGAATCGATCCCGATGGAGGATGACGCGCGCAATCAGGGCCACCCAAAGAGCAACATAGGCCGAAACATTGAGCCAAATAAGCGTCGGAGATATCACCCCCAGGCCTGTCAGTGAAGCAGCAATGGACACAATGCCGGTGGCCATGACGAAAGCGAAGGCGGCTGGGTGCAGACTGGTGACATGTTTGTCGATGCGGCGCAGCGGAGAGTCCGACTCATGTGGAGGCGAGATCATGCCGGATCTTGAAGAAGTCATGCGGGTGATCCCATCCTCCCCATCAGCGTCATCAGTCACGATCCAGGGCATAGAGATAGCGCAGCAGACCAAGGTTTAGCATCAGGCACAGGAAACTTGCCCCGGCGGCCGGCCAGATGACTGCCGCGTCACCGCCGAGATAGGCATTCATTGTCGCGGTTAGCAGCCATAACTGCAGCACCAGCAGAATGAGGACGATGCAGAGAATGCCGTAGACGATGGCTAAACGCTGTTGGCCTGACATCGAGGCACGACGTGCGGTACCGCCGGGTGTGGTGAAGTGCGGAATCTGTTTCTCAGGCGGCGGGAAAGAACTCATGTGGTTCTCACCTCCACGTCTGTAGCATAAATGACTCCAGCGCGGATTTCCAAACGAATCAGAGGGAGCGGTCGGCGGGGAGGACCAGCCAGCGGACGACCGGACTCGAGGTCGAAGACGCCGTCGTGGCAGGGGCAACGAATGATCCCAGCCTTGCCGTCGGGGATCACGCTGCAGGAGAGGTGCGTGCATGCCTGGCTGTACGCCCGATAGGTGTTTTCGCCGGTGCGAGTGACAATACATGGATCTTTTTCGGTGGGATAGTTGAACGCAATTGAAGCGCCGATCCCAAGTTGATCCACCAAGAAAATTGACTGAATCGGAGGTGCCGCGGCCCGGCGTCGGAACCAGTTCCGCACGCCTATGGAGATCTGGCCCGCAACGAAGGCGACGCTTGTGAGCACGAGGAATTTTGTAAAGTCGCGACGCTCGACGTATTGCTCATCCACGACATTGACAGGAAAGTCCCGGCGCCAATGCGGCTGATCCAGACTGGAACGCCCGTCAGAGGTGGCTACATTGAGATTGATATCGGGTTTGGTCATAGCAGTTGGTCGAGGTGAGGTGCGGAGATCGTCAGAAAACATTCAGCATGATGTCCTTCCCGATGGCGTTTTCGTTCATCGCCTCCGCGACGTCCACGTACTGGGTACCCACGTCGCGCGGCACCATCAGATTCACCCTGGTCGTGACCGTTTGGGCGCCGAACCTGAACTCATTCAGGGGTCTGGAGCGGGGACGCAGAGCCTCCACTTCTTCGCGCGTGCCGAAGAAAAGCGCTTGGCTGGGGCAAACGCTGGCGCACATGGGTTTGAGTCCCGCGCTGGTTCGGTCGTAACACATGTCACACTTCATCATCAAGTCCAGATCGGTCATCATCTTGGGCACTCCGAACGGGCACGCGAGGACGCAGTTGTTGCAGGCGATACATCGAGGTTTGCGTGCGCTCTGGACCACGCCATCCTCGGTCCGCTTGATGGCGTCTGCAGGACAAACCTCCGCGCACGTGGGTGAATCACAGTGCATGCAGATGACCGGAGCGGTCTGGACAGAACGGGAGCGGTCGACATATTCGAGATGGATCATCGGCCGGCCGCGATGGGTATCGCACTCCGCGCATGCCTGGACGCACGACTGACATCCGATGCATCGATTCGGGTCGATGAAGAACTCGAGATGTTCCGGGACGGCCATGAACAGACCTCTCAGTGCATGCTATGGGGCGGCGCTTTTGACAATGCGCACCGCGCACACTTTGTATTCGGGGATCTTTGAGATCGGATCCTGGGCGGCGATCGTCAGTTGATTGGCGGCCTGCCGCCCCGGCCAGTGATAGGGAATGAAGATGGTGTCAGGGCGGATGGTCGTCACCACCTGGGCCCGGAGCGTGCAGCGTCCCCGACGGCTTTCGGCAGTGACCCAGTCGCCATCGGCAATGCCGTACTGCTGTGCCAGGCGCGGGTGCATTTCGATACGCGGCTCGGGATACTGCTCCACGAGTGGCCCGATACGGCGGGTCTGAGTCCCCGACAGGTACTGGCTGACGACGCGCCCGGTGGTCAGAATGACGGGAAAATCAGTATCGACCTCTTCCGTGGGCGGGCGGTACTCAGCGACATTGAACCGCGCCTTGCCGTCGGGGAAGTAGAAAGGGCCGGCGCCTTTGGCGACGGGGTTTTGCGAACCGGGTTCAAAGAGTCGCGGCGTCCCCGGATGATCTTCGGACGGGCAGGGCCAGAACACGCCGCCCTGGCGCTCGATCTTCTCGTACGTGACACCGGAATAATCGGCGATTCCACCTCGGCTGGCACGGCGTAATTCGTCAAACATCTCACGCGGGGATCTGAAGGTGAAGCCGCGTTCGCGTTTCAGGGCGGCCGCAAGATCCTGAATGATGCGCCAGTCCTGGCGCGCATCGCCCGGCGGCTCAACGGCCTGATTGATCTTGATCACGCGTCCTTCGATCTGCGTCACGACTCCCTCATCCTCCTCCTGCAGTGAACCGGGAAGGACGATGTCAGCATGCGCAGCGGATTCACTGAGGAAAAAATCGATGGCGACATAAAAATCAAGTTTGTCCAGAGCGCGCTCGACAAAGGCGTTGTCGGGAAGAGAGATGACGGGATTGAAGCAGATGCTCAGCAAGCCGCGAATTTCACCGCGATCGATTTTGCGGATGAGTTCGTAGGCGTCCACTCCCGGGCCGGGCAAATCCTTTTCGTCCATGCCCCAGATGCCCGCGATGTGCTTGCGATGCTCGGGATTGGCGATGTCACGCCAGCCGGGCAATTGATCACACTTCTGCCCGTGTTCGCGCCCTCCCTGACCATTCGCCTGGCCGGTGATGGTGGCATATCCGCAGCCGGGCCTTCCGATGCGACCGGATGCCAGTACGATGTTGATTGCACTCAAAACGTTGTGGACGCCATGACTGTGATGCTCGATTCCCCGAGCGTGAAGCAGAAAACTCGACTTGGCCTCTCCCCACCATCGTGCCGCCTGGCGGATCGCCTTTTCCGCAATACCCGTCACCTCGGCGGTCTGTGCTGGCGTCCACTGCCTGACATGTTCCTGCACTAAGTCGAATCCGACCGTCCATCGGTCGATGAACTCACGATCGACCTGACCGTTCTCAATCATGAGATTCAGGATGCCGTTGAAGAGAGCGACATCGCGTCCCGGCTTGACCGGAAGAAACAGATCGCAGGTCCGCGCGATGGGAGTGATGCGCGGATCGACGACGATGACCTTGGCGCCGTGTTCGCGCGCCTGCCAGATGTAATTGGTCGTGACCGGCGCGCACTCAGCGACGTTGGCCCCGCTGATCCAGATGACTTCGGAGGTCAGCATGTCGGACCAGGCATTTGCAGCGCGATCGATGCCGAAAGCCTTCCTGTTGGCGGCGCCGGCGCTCACCATGCACAACCGCCCGTTGTAATCGATGTACGGAGTGCGCAGGCACATACGGGCGAACTTGCCCATGAGATAGGTTTTTTCGGTCGTCAGACTTGCGCCGCTCAACACGCCAAAGGCTCCAGCGCCGTGTTCACGCTGAATGTGATCAATGGCATCGGCGGCGTGCCGGATAGCGTCCGCATACGCAAGCGGCGCAAATCCACCCGCTGCGCCTGAGTCTCGCGCCAGCGCGCGGGTGAGGCGATCAGGATGAGACCCTTGCAGGTATCGCTTGACACCTTTAGGGCACAGCATGCCTCTGTTGAAAGGAAACTCCATCCAAGGCTCGAAGCCGATGACTTCGTTGCCCTTCACCTTGAGTTGAATGCCGCATTGCTGCCCGCAGAAGCAACAATGCGTCTTGACCAGGCGGTCGGGTTTGATGCCGGGATCAAGCCGGTCGCCTGACATCCAGGCGAGGTGAGGGCCGAACTGCTCGGCGATGCGGAGTTGGGGAACGGGTGTGGTGGCCATCAGCGTCACATCATCATCGCGGGGTCGCAGAGTTCGAAGGTGAAAGCGCCGGAGCGCGGGTGGCTGCCGACTGGACCGGTGGAGCGTGGGGACTCATCTCTGCCCACAGGGCGCCTTGGGCCAGAGCGACAAGTGAGCGCCGGCAGCGGGGGCAAACCTGCTGGTAGTGTTCGGCGGGGGAAGCACTTGTCAGGCGATAGTCGTAACCCAGGGCTTGCTCGACCTGAATGAGGTCTGCAATGTGGATACGCGAGGCGTACGCATCGCCGCACCTGACGCAGCGTGCCTGATCCTCGCGGCCTGCATCCTTGTAGAACGCGACGCCGAGTTGCGCCGGGCGCTGAAAGATGTGAAAAAACTTCCCGAAAGGCAGGTAAAGCAGGGTGAAGATGACGGCCAATGCGTGCAGAATGGCGAGAAAGTCGTACGCGTATCCGTGCATCCAAGAATACGACGCCGTCATCATGAGGCCGGTGACGCTGACAAGAAAAAGCAGAATGAGCGGAAGAAAGTCATCGCCGAACGTCTGCAGGGCAGCGGCTCCGTGTTCGCGCATGCGTCGGCGGAGGGCGATCATCACGCCGGCAATCACGAGAATGGCCGACCACACCAGGCCGTGGAAGATGAAGAAACCGACGGCCGATTCAATGGGAAACGTGAACAGTCCGAAGCCAAAGACAAATACCCGGTAGTGCGTGAAATCCCCCGGCGGATTGGCGAAATGAATCCAGCCGAAAACCATGGGAAAGGTGATCGCCGACGCAATGATCCAGCCCCACATGATGAGCCAGTGCCCCGCCCAGCGCAGCCGGTCACGCCGCCAGATGAAGGCGTTGGCCAAAAACCCGCTGCAGAATCGCCGGAACAGTTCCGCAATGTTGCCTGAAATCCGATCGCGCCTGATGAAAACCTGCCAGCCGCGCCGCCAATACAGCGCCGTCGGCGGGCGCTGCAGCCACATGGCATAGCGATAGGCAATGGCGAACACGGCGAAAAGCGTTGCCGATGTGTACGCGACCAGCGCGGCATCGAAGTGATCGAGGTTGCGTGAGCCGATGATGATCAGCCCGCCCAGCACGACACTCGCCGCGAGCCCACAACCGACCGCGAAGAGAATTTCTGAGTCGAGTCTGCTCACGGGATTTGTCCGCTGAATCCAACGACGTTGATGGAGACTTCCGCCTGTACCTCTCGGCAGACGTGACGTCATCGGAGGTGCACGAATCGACCGTGCTGTTTTTCACGGCGTGATTCGCGCCGATATCGTGAATCGGCGACATTCAATGCCGGTGATTGCGGCACGGCAACTAGGTTCTGTGTGACGCATCGAGGAGGCGGAGGTAGGGGTAATGCGGGCGGGAGTGAGGAAGGCGGGGACGTTGAGGGCAAGATTGTAGAAGCGGGTGGCGCGGCCGCGGCACTGCATGCATCACCTGCTGGAGCTGGATCGCTTTGTGCGTCTGCCGCACGTGACGGTGGCGTCTAGGACAAGGTCCTTTCCGTCAGTCACCAGGTGGAGTATGGACCCCATGCGCCGCGTCCCTGCCCAAGAGAGAGACCCTTGAGCATCTCCCCCTGTACACCCTTTGCTTCTTAACGCGCTGTGATGATGCAGTCCCCCGAGACGCAACCTCAAGGCCGCCTCACTCGCATCGCGTAACCTCCAAAAAGGCACCCTACAGTCCATCCGTCAGACCGAGTCTTGTGACCGGTCACGCCGATAATTGCATCAACAACAATTGCCGCTCGGTACGCAGGTGCATTCACATCGGTGATGAGCGGACGTATGCGCTCAGGACGTGTCGTCCAAAAACATGTCTGCACTTATGCCGCTTCGAAATACTTGATCACTCCTCCGAGCCGTTTTGGCACGTGACTTTCCCGGCACTCGACGATGACCACTGTGCCGGAGGTTCTGGGGTCTCCGGCCGCTTGCTCTCTTCCAACCCCGAATGCGGCCGCTGTCGGTTGTAGTAGTCGAGGAACTCTCGGTTGATGTAGTCCAGATGTTTCGTGCCCAGCACAACGTGGCGAATCAGGCGCTCAAGTCGCAGCCTCATGAAGAGTCACCCCGCAGAATGGCTGTATCAGAAGGCATGTCGGCAGGACGAGGGGCGCGATGCATCGTCTGCCGGGAATCGGCTTCCGACGTATCTCTCTATGAAGCATGAACTTAGATAAGCCCATTGTCCACAAACGCACGAACCACCTCCCAGGCAGGCGTTGACCCGCGTTCGAACTTAGTGCAGTTACCCCGACTAGACTGGATAGCAGCCTCACTTTGCAAGAATTCCAACGAGGTTTCTCTGTGTAAGTGCGAGACTTGCGGGGGTCAGTGAGCCGTTCGAGTTTCCGAGATTCAACGCCACCTCTCGTTCCTTTTTCCAATGAAGCCCTCCCCCCTACTTCGCCAACGCAAAAGAGGGTGCGCGCCCGCAAGAATAATTCGAGGGGGCAGCGTCGGTGGGCATAGCAGCTAGGGATTGAGCATGGTCCAACTCCACGCATTGTTGCCAGCCGTGCGGGTAAAGTGCACGCGATCGTGCAGCCGGGCCGGTTGACCTTGCCAGAACTCCAGAACCTGCAGGTCGATGTCGAATCCGCCCCAGAAGGGCGGGCGCGGCACAGCGCGGCCGGCAAACTCGAATCCGCGCTCGACCACGCGGGCGAGCAGATCCGCAGGATCGGCCAGCGGCTCGGACTGGCGGCTGGCCCAAGCGCCCAGCTGGCTCTCGCGATCGCGCGTGGCGAAGTAGGCGTCGGACACTTCGGGCGCGCAGGGCGCGGCGTCGCCCTCCAGGCGCACCTGACGCTGCAGCGCATCCCAGTGGAAGAGAGCGGCGACGCGCGGCCGCCGGGCGATGTCGCGCCCCTTGCGGCTCTGGGTGTTGGTGAAGAAGCGCAGATGGCCCGTCCGAGGGTCGTAGTGCTTCATGAGCACGGGCCGCAGGGAGGGAACGCCCTGAGCGTCGGCGGTGGCCAGGTGCAGCACGTTCCAATTCTCCATGCGCGAGCGCAGACGGGCGTCATCGAGCCACGCACCCAGAAGTTCGCGCGGATCGGTGCGGGCGGCCAGGGCCAGCAGGCTCGGAGGGTCGTCGATCATGGACACAGGGCCTGGGGCGCTGCGCTCTGCTCGGCCGCGTGGGCCGCGGGAAAGAGAATGTTGTTCTCCTTATGAACGTGCTGATGCATGTCGCTCTCGAGATCGGCCAGGCCGGCGTAGAGGGCGCGCCAGGTGTTGCAGGCTTCGGGAGGCGGAACGTAGTCGCAGCACAGGCGGCGCATGTCCGCCAGGGCGCGGCCCGCGCTGTCATGTTCATGCTCCATCATGCGAATGGGGTTGTCGATGCCACCGCAATGGGCAGTGGCCAGCCGGGTGCAGCCGGGCATTTCGAGCATACGGATCATCGGGAAGAGGATGCGCTCCTCCTTCATCATGTGCTGGTTGATCTCGGCACAGAAACCCTCAAACATGTGTCTGAGGCTGAGGAACTCGGGCCGGCGCTGCCCGTGGGCGCGGACGACCTTCTCGATGAGCACAGCGAGGCGCGGCAGTTCGCGGCGCAGATAGGCGTGATGAGTGGATTCGATGTGGTCGGCCAGTTGGGTCATGGATCGGGTGCGCCAGTCAATTCCGGCGGGGTCAGCGGCAGCGCGGGCCTCCTCCTCGCCCAGCACGCGCACAACCTCGGTCATATCAAGACCCCTGCGCCGACAGGCTTCGGAAAGCGGGGTCTTGCCGCCGCAGCAGTAGTCAATGCCGAAGCGTTCAAGGACACGGGCGCTGAGGGGATTGTCAACGACGATCTGGCCGACGGTACGTTCGGGGGAAAGGATGTTCATGGCTGTTCTCCTGGCTGGGCGCGCCGGGCGCCCGGGGCGGGTGGGGTGAGGGACGAGGCACACTCCTCGGAGTCACACAGGCCGCAGGACGCCTCCTCATCATGAGCAGGAAGCGGCGCCACCTGGGGCGAGATGATCTGGCGGACGGGGTCGAGGCCGGCGCTGAGGCGCTCACAGGCGATCCAGGCGCGGAGGATGCGGGCACACTCACGGAACGCGCGCCACGCGGGCAGATCGCGGGGAAGGACACCTTGGCGCATGAGTTCATCGACCCGGCGTTCGAAGCAGCCTGCGAAGGTCGGTGTCCACCAGCACAGGTGGTCCTTGAGAAAGGCGCGCAGCGCATCGAGGCAGACGGCCTGCTGCTCAGTGGACCGGTCGGACCCGGCCTGACTGCGGAGGTATGCAAGACGGCGGAGGAGGTCGGCGACGAAGTCGATCTGCAGAGAGAGGTGATCGACGCGTTCGGGCCGTCGTTCATCGGGCTGAAGGCCGAAGGCGCGAAAGAAGCCCGCGACATCGGCCATCTGATTGGCGCGGAAGGTGGGATCGTTCCAGTGGCAGAACTCGGTTTCATACGGCGGGCAGTCGCGCGCGACGACGAAGCCGAAGATGGTGCGATAGATGCGCTCGGCAGTGTCGGGGTCCTGGGCCAGCCAGAGGGCGAGCGCGGATGGATCGACGCGTTGGGGCGTCAGTTCGCCGAGGCTGAGGTCGCCGTGGGCGACGTGCGGGAAGGATTCGGCGAGCAGGGCCCAGGCGGACGAAACGAGATCAGGATCGGGGCGGAGCGCGGCGGCGTCCTGATTGCGCGGATCGCGGAAGGCATCGGCCAGCAGGGAGGCGAGCAGCTGCCGGGCGAGGAGCACTTCCTGTTCCTGGGTCTCTGCGGGCATGAGGGCCTGGCTGTTCATGGGATGGCTCCTTGTGCACTCAGGTGGTCACGGGGCGGAGTCAGATGCTGTTGGCGTGGGCTGCGGAGCGTTCGAAGACGGGTTCCTCGATGGTGACGCGGACGCACTCGACGCCGAACTTGTTGTACCCGATGACGGTGTCGTTGAAGAGTTCCTGGACTCGTGTGGAGCCGTCGGGCATGGTGACGGGAACTTCGGCGACCTTGGGACCTTTCTCGACGGCGTAGCGGAAGATAATCTGCTGGCTGGCGCGGAAGAGTTGGAGGACGGCGAGCAGGTCGCGGTCGGGGCAGGAATACTGGTTGATGGCGTCAGCCACGCCGGGCCCGAACATCTGGGTGAGGTAACTGCGCGGGACCCAGCGCGGGGGGATGTAGTAGCCGTTGGGTTCGGTGCCGAACTGGGGATAGAGGGGGAGAGCGACCTTGCGTTCGCGGATGAGGTAATAGAGCGGGCTCCAGCGGTCCTGGATCCAGGAACCGTCGTCGTTCAAGGCGACGAGCCCCTGGAGGCGGATCTTGCCGACGCAGACGGACATGCACCGAGTTTCGAGGGGTTCGCCGTTGGGGCTCAAGACCGGGTCCTTGCCCTCGATGCGCGGATAGCAGCCGACACACTTCTCGCTGGTGCCGGTGGTGGTGCGATACATGGCCTTCTTGTACGGACAGGCTTCGACGCACTTGCGATAGCCGTTGCAGCGTTCCTGATCGATGAGGACGATGCCATCCTCGGGGCGCTTGTAGATGGCCTGGCGTGGGCAGGCGGCGAGGCATCCGGGGAAGGTGCAGTGGTTGCAGAGGCGCTGGAGGTAGAAGAACCAGACCTTGTGCTCGGGAAGCTGCACGGAGCCGTTGAAAGTACCGCTGGGGCCCCAGGGCGCGCCGCGCGCATTGTCTTCATGGATGTTGGGCGCGGCCCACTCTTCGTCGGTGGGAAGGTACCCCAGGGCGCGTTTGGGACCCAACTCGTCGTAATGACGTTCGGCGGCTTCGAAGATGGTCTTCCCCTCGAAGGTGCCGTACGGCGCTGCGTCGGTGCGTTCAACGCCGGTGTTCCAGCGCTGGCCGCCGGGGTTCTGGTTTTCCAGAATGTTGAGGATCTTCGCATCCCAATGGCGCGGGTATCCGCCGAAGGGCTTGGTTTCAACGTTGTTCCACCACATGTATTCCTGGCCGCGCGAGAAGGTCCAGGTGCTCTTGCAGGCCATGGTGCAGGTCTGGCAGGCGATGCAGCGGTTGGTGTTGAACACGAAGGCGAACTGGGTTTTGGGGAAGTGCGCTTCGTAGGGGTAGGACATGTCGCGGCCGAGTTGCCAGTTGTAAACCTGTGGCATGGTGATGCTCCTCAGCAGATGGGTCGCGGAGTGCGTGCGCTGATGGTGAGGGTGGCGGGGGCGATGGTGGAGACCGACTCAACGGTGCGGATGCGGCGGACGCCGATGCGTGCGGACGTTTCATCGAGGAGACGGTCCATGGCTTGGTCGCCGAGCGCTGCGCGTGCGGCGAAGAGGGCCTGGTATTCGGGGTCGCGGGTCATGGCGCGGAGGCTGTGGGCATCGATTCCGGCCATGAGGAGATCCTCGGTCATGCAGCGGACCATGAGCATGACATCCCCGGGGGCCATGCATCCGTCGAGCATCATGGGATGCTCGGGCTCGGCGGGCCGGAAGCGCGGGTCGGAGGGACCCTGGGCGTCGGGAGCGTCGGAAAGGTGTGTGGGCTCAATAGGCATCGGATGACTCCGAGGAGGCCGTGGTGAGTTGCCCGGTGAGGTAGGCGAGGTTCTGGGGAGATTCATCGCCGGGGGCGAACCCGGTGAGTGCGCCATCCCAGAGACCTTTCCCGCCGATGCCGCCGTCTTCGGCCTTGATGACACGGACGAGAGTTTCCTTGGGGACGGTGTTGACGGCGTGATTGTCGGCTTCGCCGCCGAACATCAGGGCCATTTTGACTTTTGCCTTGTGGAAGAGGGTGTCGGTCTGATGCATGGGCATGAGCCAGTTGCGGGTCAGGGATTGCTGGCAGCCGTAGCGGAGGTTGGCCTGGTAGCCGGTGTCCTCGGAGCGTGCGAGGCCGTCGGGCCTGGTTTCGTGGGCGAGGACGGATTTTTCAGTTGCGATGAAGGGCGCGTGCTTCATCATGATGACGCCGCGCGGGTAGGCGTTGTTGTAGGTGGCGCGGAGGAGGCAGCGTGCGACCTTGGCGAGGCGCTGATCTTTCTGCCAGCCGCGGAAGGGGCGGTCGGCGGGATTGGCATCGACGTAGACATAGTCACCGTCATTGATGCCCAGTTCGCGCGCATCGTCGGGATTGAGGTGGACCTGGTGCTCACCGAAACCGGGTTTGCGTTTGTCCCTGCGATAGGGGTCGCCGAAACTGGAGTCCCAGATCATGTGCCAGTCGACGCTGGACCACTGGGAGTGGACGCGGTGCCTGGTTTTGGGGGTGAGGCAGTAGTAGCGGTAGCCCTGGGCCCAGAGGGGATTGACGGTTTTGCGGACCTGGCTCCAGGGCATTTTGACATTGCGGACGGTGCGTTCATCCCAGTGCAGGGCGTCGAGGGGAATGCCGAAGTCATCGGGGCGGATCAGGGCGTTGGAAGAGACGATGACATTGGGGAGGTAGGGTGTGGCTTCGGCGCCTTCGCGATGGACGATGAAGTTCTCGCCGGCGGTGATGGCTTCGGGGATGTCGCAATAGGAGTTGAGGCGACCGGTGTCGGTCCAGAAGGGCATGTTGTCGTGGGTGTTTTCCCAGAAGGGGATGCGGGGGTAGGTGCGGAAGAGCATGAGGACGACGCCCTTCTCGCCGTAGGTTCCGTTGAGGATGTCATCGACCTTGTACCCGCGCGTGGTGGTTGAGCCGTCGAAGAGGCGCTGGAGGTAGACCTTGACGCCGTCGGCGGGGTCATCGAGGATGAATCTGAAGTAGTCGCGGAAGCGCCGGTCTCCGGTTTCATGGGCGAGCGCCTCGGCGGTCTGGGCGAGGACGTGGACATCGTCGCGGGTGTCGTAGGGGCTGGGGATGCCGCCCTTCCAGACGTGCAGGTAGGGATTGGAGCAGGACGCAGTGACCTCATAGGTGTTGAACTCCATCCAGGAGTTGGCGGGGAAGACGATGTCGGAGTATTCGCAGGTGGAGGTCATTTCAATGTCAGCCGCGACGATGCAATCGATTTTCGGGTTGACGTTGAAGAGCATGTCGTAGGCGTGCTTGGCGTTGTTGAAGAGGTTGACATTGGTGAACCAGAGGAACTTGGTGGGGGTGGGCATGTGGGTCTGGCCGGTGAAACACCTGCGGCCGTACTTGGGGGTGTCGACGATGAGGGGGCGGTCACCGTGGTTCCAATAGGCGGGCTCCTCGTCCTTGCTCTTCTTGCTGACCTTGATGGATTTGCCGTCAGCGGCGGGGTCGAGATTCATGTTGAAGGGGTCTTCAGCGATCCAGCCGAGGAAGCCGGGGCCGACGCCTTCTGCGCCCTGGAAGAGGGCGGCCTTGTAATTGCCGGCCCAGGTGTAGCAGCCGGCGCCGGGCCGGCCGATCTGTCCGGTGAGGAGGAGGGGGAGGTACTGGGCACGATTGGCCAGAGTGGCGTGGAACCAGTGGTTGATGCCCTCGCCGACATGGATGGCGACGGAGTGGCCGGCCTGGGTGGTTTCCCAGATGTCGCGTGCGAGTCGTTCGATGAGCGTGGGATCGGAGCCGGTGATTTCCTTGACGGTGTCGGGGGTGTAGTCCTTGAGATGTTCGAGATACGCGTCCCAGGTGGTGACGACTTCGACTTCGCTGCCGTCGGTGAGTTTGACCTTCCCCTGGTAGGACAGTTTCGGCTTGATTCCCTGGGCTTCCATGCGCGCGCCGAGGTCATCGCGGCAGACGGCCTTGGGCGTGCCGCTCTCGTCCATGACGACAAAGTCGCCGATCTTGCCGTACTGTTCGTCGGTGAGGTGCTGCCAGGTGTAGGAAGGGCCGTCCTTGGCGAGTTTGGGCTGGTAGTTGGCGAAGACGTCGGCGGCGCGGAGGCGCTTGAGGGTGTCGGTGCGGATGAGGAAGGGCAGGTCCGTGAAGGCGCGGACGAATGACTCGTCGTACCAGCGGTTGTCGATCATGGTTTTGGTGACGCCGAGGAAGAGCGCGGTGTCGGTGCAGCCGGGGCGGACCTGAATCCAGTAATTGGCCTTGGTCGAGACGGCGGAGTATTCGGGGGTGATGACGACGATCTTGCCGCCGCGTTCCATGATCTCGATAAAGAAGTGGGATTCGGGCATCTTGTTTTCAACGAGGTTCTTGCCGCACTGGATGTGGAGTTTGGCGTGGCGGAGTTCGTTGAAATCGCAGTCGGACGCCTGGAGGCCGTGGACGAAGGGATGCCCGGGGGCCTGATCGCCGTGCCAGGTGTAGTTGGACCAGAGGCGACCGCCCAAGGCATGTTCGGGATCGACACCGCGGATATTCTGGTCGAGCAGGGCGAGCATGTTGGCCCAGCGGTAGAGGCCGTACTTGCCGATGACGCCGAGCAACCCCATGCCGCCGCGGAGCTTCATGCAGCGTGTGCCAGCGCCGTGGGTGGCCTCGATCATTTCGGGCTCGTATCCATCGGCTTTGAGGCGGCGCTGGCCATCGGGCCCGGAGTAGGTTCTGGCGATGGCCACGGCGGCTTTGGCGTGGTACTTCAGCGCATCGTCCCACGAAACGCGAATCAGCGTGTCAGTTCCGCGCGAATTGAACTTGTAGGTGTCGCGGAGGGAGGGCGTGTCGGAGAGGGAGGGGCACCCGTCATCGACCCACTGTTTCCATCCCTTGCGCATGAGCGGGAAGCGGAGGCGGTAGGGCCCGTACATGCGGCGCTGCATGGTGAAGCCCTTGGCGCAGCCGCGGGGATTCCAGGCCATGGTGTCTTTGTTGCCGTAGAGGTCGCCGACCTTGCCGCCCTCGTAGGACTGTTCGCTGCGGATCACGACGCCGTTGCGGACGAAGGCGGTGAGGCGGCAGTTGTGGGTGTCGTTGGGGGCGCACACCCAGGTGAAGGCGCGGTCGTAGCGGTACTGATCGCGGTAGACGCGTTCCCAGTCACGGGCCGGATAGAACTTCAGCGGATTCTCGATGCCCTCGAGAGGGACAAGGGAGCCCAGAACGGGCAGCGCGGTCGCGGCGAAGGCTGAGCCGCTGAGCAGCAGGATGAAGCGACGGCGGGAGAAGTCGGACGAGGAGTTGGGGGAGACCATGGATCACTCCTTGTGTGTCGAGCGTTTCGGGGAGGCGGTTACTTTTTCCCAGAGTCGGGCAAGGTGAGGAAATGCCAGCCGGAGATGAGTTTGGTTCCGTTGCGGTCGGCGGCGGCGCCATCCCAGACCGCGAAGGCGACGGGGATGCGTGAGAGGGAGGCGAAGGAGACGTCGAGCGGGGACGCCTCGGTGAGAGAGCGCACGAAGACGACGTGCCAGGATCCGTCGATGTGGCGGCCCACGCCGGCGACGCTCTGATCGGCAACCGGCTGCCATGTCAGGGTGCCGATGCCCTGGGCGTTGGCCTCGAGGACAGTGCGCCCGAGCATGGTCGGATCGCTCTTGGGATTGCCGGCCTGCCAGGCGGAAATGAAGACGGGATCGTGTTCGGTGAGAGGTCCGCTGGAGAGGTGCCCGGTCTTGTAGGGGTACATGTCGGGCAGGGTGCGGCCGGCCTGGGGACCATCATGGAGCCACCCGGCGTCCGCGTTCAACTGGCGATCGGCTTTCCACTGCCAGAGGTTGACGAGGAAGGGTGCGTTGCCCTGATGGAGGGCGGCACTGAGAGCGCCCATCGCGAGCGGAGGAACCTCGGAAGTGAGCGAGAACATCAGGCCGCCGGCGTCGGCGAACTGGTCGACACTTCCCTGTGCGAAGTTCGCAGTTGAGTCGGGCCAGGACATTGCGATGGCGACTCGGTCGGCGCTGGCGGCGGCCCGCACTTCGACCACGGGGGCAAAACCCCTGCGCTGCCAGAGGGGAGAGAGGGCGATGCGCTGGGGGGCGATCGTCTGCCACGCGGAGTGGAGCGGATCCGTGAACATGGCCGAATCCGCGGAGGGTTCCACGGGGATCTCGGCTCCGGCGGCGAGGCCGGGCGCAGGTGCGCCGGTGTTCAGGCTCTTGAGGTAGGCGGTCAACGCCCACACCATGTCGACGCCGGGATCGAGTCCATCCACTTTCATGCCGGAGGCGATGGCGCCGCGAAAGTTGGGCATGGGTGTGCCGGGGACGCCGATCATGATGGTGCGATAGAGGTCTTGCGGCTGTGAACCGGCCTTGTAGATTCCGAGGGTGAAATCGGCAGGCGGCAGGGGCCAGCCGGAGTCATCTTTCAGGGACCACGAGGCGCCACCATCACCTTTGCCTGAATCGCCATGGCAGAGACCGCAGCCCATGGCCACGTAGACCTTGCGTCCCTGCGCGACCAGATGGGGGGTGAATTCGGGTTGCGCGGGGATGGGAAGCGGCTGGCGAATGTCTTCCGCGGGTGCGCGGGCGGGCGCCAGGGTCATGACGAACGTGCCCAGATCGGTCACTTCCGTGGGGGTGAGCACGCCTGTGAATCCGGGCATGGCGGTGCGGGGGATGCCGCTGGAGATGATGCGGGCGAAGTCGGCGGCGGTGGGGTACTGCGCATCGGGAGTCGACTTGAAGCGAAAGACGCCGGTGGTGAAGTCGCGCGGTTTCGGGTAGAGGGCCGAGGCAGCGGGGCCGTCACCTTTTCCTGCGGGACCGTGGCAGGAAGCGCAGTGGGTCGCGAAGAGGCGGGCGACGGCAGGGTCGGTGAGGGCGGGAGCGGGCGCAGCATGGGCAAGACTCAGGGAGATGGGGACGATCTGCGCGGCGACGGGCGGTTGGATGTGACGCGCAGAGATTCCCTGCCAGGCGATGGCTCCGGCGACACAGACGACTCCGCCTGCCATCAGGATCTGGATCGAACCGCGAAGCGAGCGTTGGGTGATCACGTGTGTGCTCCTGCCTTTGGACTTGATTGAGTCGAGGGGAGGGCGTTGCGGGCATTGCCCGCCACATCAGGTTGGTGAGACATTGCGCAGCCACGCCGCGAAGGCGGGATCGGCGACGGGGCCGCGGGAGCGGAAGGTCCCGGTGACGCGGGCGCCGCGACGGGCGAGGCGCCGGGACATGGTGGTAAGCGTGGGGCCTGGGGAGGTCTTGTAGGTACAGAAGACAGCGGCGGGCTTGTCAGCCAGGAGATCGAGTTGATCGATGAATTGGAGGGTTTTGCGAGTGGGCCGCTGGAGGATGAAGAAGAGACCCTGGGTCCATGATCCGATGCAGATCGCATCGGCGGCGCTGACCTTCTTGGGGTCGGCGCTTTCGATGGAGGCAAGTTCGCACTCCCATCCGGCGGCGCGTGCGGCCTGGGCCATTTGAGCGCCTGCGGCGCGGGTGGTTCCGGTGCGGCTGTCGTAGATGATGGCGATTTTCTTCACGGGACGGCGCACCTTTCCTGGGAGCGAATTTTTCGGAGCCGGGTGATTCTACTATAAATCGATCTAGATATCTACATTTTCCGCGAAAAACTTCCTTTCCTTGCAATGTTTTTCTAAGACTATTATTGACAGATTGTTACGCGAATATTCTGCGCGCGGCACGAACTGTCCGATGCGTCGCGGGAGGGGATGGGGCTGGAAGCGGGAGGGCGGGCGCTGTAAAATGGACATGATTATCGTCAAATGGACGACGTGGAAACGTGATTGAGATGCAGCCGGCTGGAGGCTGAATCTCCGGCAGGAAGTGACGAGATGATTGCCGACTCATTCGGGCGCTCGGTGGCGTATCTGCGTCTGTCGGTGACGCAAGCGTGTTCGATGCGCTGCCTGTACTGCAGACCTGCGGGACAGATGAGCGCGGGAAAGTCGGTGGATGAGGGCGACCTGACGCGTGCGGAGATCGGGCAGTTGGTGAGGCATCTCGTGCAGGCGCACGGATTGCGGAAGGTGAGGCTGACGGGAGGCGAGCCATGTGTGCGGCCTGACATCGAGGGCATTCTCGCGGACCTGCATGGGCTGGCTGGGTTGCAGAGCCTGGCGTTGACGACCAACGGATTGACATTGCGGGCGCGCGCCCAGGCGTATCACGATGCGGGTCTGCAGAGAGTGAATGTGAGTCTTGATTCGCTGGACCCGGAGGGGTTCGAGCGGATCACGGGATGCGACGGGTTGCACCATGTACTGGACGGCATTGACGCTGCGTTGTCTGCGGGTCTGACGCCGGTGAAGATCAACACGGTGGTGGTCCGCGGCGAGAATGACGATCAACTGGCGCGGCTGCTGGCATTTGCGGCGGTGCGGGGACTGGAGATTCGTTTCATTGAGCTCATGCCGATGGGACCGTTGGCGGAGGAGTGGGGGCGGCGATTTGTCCCGGCGTCGGAGATGCGGTGGCGTCTGAGCACGATGGTGGCGCAGTGGACGGAGTTGGCGCAGGAGGCAGATGCCGCGCGCCGGTATGTGGCGCACCTGCAGGGGGGAGGGAGCGTGCGTGTGGGCTTCATTACGGCCATGTCATGCCCGTTCTGCGCTGCATGCGACCGGCTGCGGATCGCATCGGACGGAACTTTCTTTCCATGCCTGATGGATCGACCGGCGGGGACGCTGCGGGATGCGATTCGGCCGGTGTTTTGCGCCGAAGAGATTGATCGCAGACTGGGGCTTGGATACAGCAGGCGAGCCCGCGAGCATCCAGCGCAGGGCGTGGCGACAATGATCTCGATAGGAGGCTAAGCATCATGGCGAAGGCGAAATCGATGGCAACAAAAGGGCGACGGGCTGCAGCGGGCGGGGCAGGGAAACCCCCGCAGACGTATCGCACGTTTGTGGGCAAGTTTCCAGCGCTGGGGCAGGCACACGAAGCGGTGGCGCGGGCGGTGGAGCGTGCAGGGCCGCTGGACCGCAAGACCTGTGCGCTGATCAAGATCGGCATTTCCGTGGGCGCGGGCCTGGAGTCGGCGACGCGCAGCCATGTGCGGCGGGCACTGGAGCACGGAGCGACGATCGAAGAGGTTGAGCAGGCGGTTCTGCTGGCGATGAACACCTGCGGGTTTCCGCGCACGGTGGCCGCGTGGCAATGGGCATGGCAGCAGATTGAGCGTGACGACTCGGGCGGGCGCTGACGGATGAAGGGAGGCCGGCGCATGGAGCGGGTTCCCATCTACATCCTGGCAGGGGGTCGCTCATCGCGATTCGGATCGGACAAAGCGCGGGCGCTGATCGGGGGGAAGCCGCTCATCGTGCGCATTGCCAAGGCGCTGGAACCGGCAGGCTGCAGTGTGGTCGTGGTAGCTGATCGCCAGGACAAATACGCCGACCTTGGTTTGCACACGATTGCGGATCAAGGCGGTTATGCCGGCCCCATGCGCGGCCTTCATGCAGCCTTGGCTCACTGGTGCGGCCACCCTGCGGCGTTGCGCGAATCGCAGGATTGGCTTCTCCTCTGCTCGTGCGATCTCTTGGATGTCCGAGTCGATATGGTGAGTGAACTCATGCGAACCCGGCGCAGGGACTCGTCTGCTGTCGCGTTCAGGAATGATGCCGGCTGCTGGGAGCCGTTGTTCGCCCTATACCACCGCAGGCTATTGGAGGTCATCGACTCCTCTTCACCAGCCACACTTTCCTCACTGAGCCGACTTCTCGATCTGCACTGTACGACCGAGGTTCAGCTTCCCTCGGGAACTCACCTGCTACAGCAAATCAATACGCGTGAGCAACTGGAACAGGCCCTCGAGTCCTCACAATGTTGTGCTCGGCGGGCAACTTGAACCTGCAGTCCTCCCACGCCTCTCCGTACCAATCTCCTGCAATCACGCGGACATGCTTGCTCGCCGAATGTTTCCAAGAAACTCCCGCTCGCTTTCCAACTCCACGGTCCTCAGGCCATCACCAGAGCCGCGCGCCACTGCTTGCCGCCGTGTACCGGCCTGCACGACCGCGGCTGTATCCACTGTTCACGCGCTCAGTCTGATTGATTGAGCCGGTCAAGCGTTTCAGCGATTTCCTGCGTCATACGGTCGTCCTCGCCACGGACGTCAGTAGAGAGGGCAAGTGCTTGTTCGAGCAGCGGGCGGGCTCTGCGGCACTCACCGGCATCAAGAAGGCTGGTTGCGTATTTGGAAACCATGCGCGCATAGCGCCAATCCCTTGGCCCATACGCTGTGCGAGCGGCGACGCATGCGTGTAGGAAAGTCTGTTCCGCGACCGGCCACTCACCTTGCATGGCGTAGCAGGTGGCAATATTGAGGTAGCAGTTGGCGACCTCGCCCCATGCCGGCTCGCCGGATCGCGCATTCATGCGGGTTGCCAAGACCGCCCGAATCAATGAGAGACCTTCGTCCATGCGACCATGTGCGGCGAGAAATTTCCCAAGCGAGGTCATTGTACTGAGTGTGCGCACGTGCCCGGGCGGCAATTCGCCGCCAGCAATCGCGATCGCCTCGCGCCAAACTTCTTCAGCATCCGATTCACGTCCGCATCCTGCATAGCAGGTACCGAGCACATTTCGAACCGTGACGCCCATGACCGAGTTGTCAATTTCTTCTGCTCGCATTGAGTCGAATACTTGCTCAACCAAGCCCGCCGCCTCAGCGTGGCGCTCGGTGGCGATTAAAACAAGAGCGAGGTTGACTGTCGCAATATGCGTCTTCTCGTGATCCGGCCCCAGGTGCTTGAGGCGCAGTTCCATTACCGCTCTCAAGATCCCCTCGGCCTCCTCATAACGCATAAGTTTCTGCAACAGCAACCCGAGGTTGTTGAGCGAGGTGGCGACCGAGGGGTGGTCAGGCGACAGCGCCCGGATGCGGCGCTCGACGACATCCTGCTGCAGGTTGAGAGACTCCTCCAACCGGCCCATGGAATCCAGCAGCGTCGCGAGGTTGTTCTCGGCAACCAGCGTGCGCGGATCATCCGCACCGTAAACACTGGTGCGCCGGCGGACGGACTCACGTTGCAGGGGCAGGGCGTCCTCGTCGCGCCCAGCCAGCGCAAGTAGGTGCCCGTAGTTGTTCAAGGTTGTCAGGGTGGCGTCATGAAGCGGGCCCCGAACACGTTCGCGCCACTCCAGAGCGGCCTTGAGGTGGGGTTCAGCCTCTCGGTAGCGTCCCAGGTCAAGCAGAGCCGAGCCAATCATGTGCCTGGCGTGAATTGTGTTCGGATCATCAGGGCCAAACTCCCCTTCGCACAGCTCAAACGCCCGCTGCGCCTGAACTAGGGCCTTAGAGTTCTCGCCAAGATTGCCGTAGGTCTCGCAGAAGAGGAAACAGAGCTGAATCTCCACTTTCGGCTGCTGGGCAAACTTATCAGCAAGCTCGGCCGCCCCAGCGTCCAAGATGTCAAGCACCTTCGTTTCTCGTGCGGTCCCCTCGCCGCGGTCGATCGCCCAGGGATCAGGAGCCTTAATGATGCTGGCGACAAAGTCGTACGCCGCCTGATATTTCGCCAGTTCGAGCGAGGCGTCTTGCTCCTTGGCGATCGCATCATTGCGGGCATCCGTCGCCCGAATCGCCAGCAGTGCGGTCGAGGTGGCGCCAAGCAATGTGACCCCGACCGCGGCCGCCAGCGCCGCCGACAACCCGCGATTGCGCCGAACGAACTTGACCATCTGGTACGTGGCGGTCGAAGGGCGACCAAGAATCGGCTCTTCTTTCAAGTAACGCAGCATCTCATCCGCTAACTCGGACGCGTTGCGATATCGCTGGGCGATCTCCTTGGACATCGCCTTGGCGACAATCGTCTCAAGATCGCCGCGCGCGCTTCGCTGTAGCGTGCCCAGAAGCTGGGGATCCACCTCGCAGATCGCACGCGACATCGCTTGCAGAGAGGATCGATCAGCGCGATAGGGCAGCGCGCCTGTAATGCATTCATACGCGATGACTCCCAAGGCGTAGACATCGGTACGCGAGTCAATCTCTGCGATCCGCCCCGCCACCTGCTCCGGACTCATGTACGGCAGGGTGCCGAATATCTGCCCCTCCATGGTGACTGCCGTCGGCCGTCCAACCGATGCGTCAGAGTCCTCAAGCACGCGGGCGATGCCGAAGTCGAGGACCTTGGGTTCTCCGTCCGATCCAACAAGAATGTTGCCCGGCTTCAGGTCCCGGTGGACGATGCCGCGCTGGTGAGCATGTCCGACCGCGGCGCAGATTCGAGTCAGCAGACCGACCAAACTGCGCATATCCGGCTTGAACTTGCGAATGTACTCGTCAAGCGCCACACCCTCCACATACTCCAGCGCGAAATAGGCGAGTTGTCCCTGCGCCGTGTCCACCGTGTCGGCCCCGTACACCGCGGCGATCCCGGGATGCTTCAGCATTCCAAGAATCTCGGCCTCCGCCCCAAACCGGCGAAGCATTTCCGGGTTCAGGGTGAGTGAGCGTGCAACTTTGAGGGCCACCTGACGCGCGGGCCGCTGCTGCCGGGCAAGGTATACCACACCCATTCCCCCCCGCCCCAATTCACGTTCAATGACAAACGGCCCGATCTGCTTGCCCGCCATCGAGAGCTCGTTCGGACACCTCCGCCGGGGATCCGGAGCGGCATCGGACATTTCCGCCTCGAGTTGGCGAATAGCCTCATCAACCAGCGTCATGGACTCAGAGGAACCACTCTGATCCGCAATGATCATGGCGCGCACTTCGCGGGTAACCACGTCGTCGTCGGCAGCCAGTTCGGCGATGCGCAACGCCTGCTGCTTCGCCGGCAGATCGACAACCTCAAGAAATATCCGCTGCACAACTTCGAACTGTTCCGGCGTCATGCCTGCTATTCCTCGCGATGCAATTGTCGATTGGTTGCACCCGACGTGCCCAGCCTGGCCCGGAGCCAGGCGCACGCGCTCCGCCAGTCGCCCTTCACGGTCCGCTCCGAGACGCCCAGGTGGGCCGCGACCTGCTGCACTCCCAGCCCCGCAAACACGCGCAATTCCACGACCGACGCGGACCGGGGACTCAATGTGCGCAGGTCCTTCAGCGCCTCATCCAGCGCGTCGACGTCGGGCCACCCATCCGAAGACTGCCCCGGCTCATCACGATCGCCGACAACCAGGTCGAGTCCGACCCGAGTTGCATCACCGCCGCGCTTTGCCGACTTACGCGCCCGCGCATGATCCACAAGGACATGCCGCATGACCTGCGCAGCAGTCGCAAAGAAGTGACTTTCGTCCGCAAAATTGAGCCGCGTTCGATCCAGAAGGCGTAGAAACGCCTCGTTGACGACGGCGGTGGGCTGCAACGTCTCATTGCCGCCTGCATGCCGCCTCATGTATGCGTGTGCCAGCCTCCTGAGATCCTCGTAGAGTGCCTCCGCGAGCTTCTCAGCTTCAGCTGGTCCCCCCTGCGCGGCATCAATCGTTCGCTGGGTGATATCGACGGGTTCTGGCATGGACCCCATAGGCTATTCTGTCCGACACATGGCACTTCGTCGAGTTAGGGACTGGCCAAGCCTGCCGCCGTGATTCCAGCGAAAATAGCGAGAATGACCGTTTGGTCGACATTTCTTGCCCTCGACCTGCCCCAATTCCGTGGCTGATACGGACGGCGCGCGTTGGTTCGCGTGCAGTGTGCCAAGTAAACCGGTGGCTCAAGAATTCAGAAAGGGTACTTCCATGCGGACACCTCTGGTGAAACAAGTTCAATTCTCAAGCCGGCTTACGCTGGCGGTGGGGCTCCTTTTGGCCCCCTCCCAATCGTGGGCTCAGGAAGCGGCAGACCTTGACTTCAGCATAGATGGCACTTCGCCCAGTTCGGGAAAGACCTCGGGTAGCGGAACTGGCAAACTTGCTCCGCAGCATGTTCTCTATCCATTTGATCCGGTCGGGCCCCCACCGCGACCGGGCATTCTTGCCAAGGGCAGCGACATCGGCCTTCAGGCGGGTGATGAACTTGACGGACTCTCCACCAACAAGATAAGCGCTCCGAACTTCTTCCTGTTCTTTAGTGTGAGTCGAACCTCTGTGGGCCGCGTAGCTGCGATTGGAACCATGGCTCCGCTCGGGTTCGTTCTCCCTTTCAACGTGCAGGATCAGGCCACCCGTCGCCAAGTAGGCGGCGATGTCTTCCTCGGGACTGAGATCTTTAGCATCGTGGGCGACTCGCGCGTGGGTGGGATGGGGCTTTTCAACAACACCCTTTGCCTCAATCAGGCGGTCATGTCCGGGCAGAACTGCAACCTGGTGCCCGCGCGCGATCCCCGCAAGTCCGTCCCCCTTGGCACTTCGGCGGATAACCTCGATGCAATGACGGATTGCTGCTCAGGCCGCTACGGGACCCAAGGGCTCATCGGAACTACCAAATCCTACTACATGTCACTGGCGACTGGCAGTCCCACGCTTCCAACCGTGCCGGGTTCCACGCCCAGCGGCGCAGATGTCCTGCAGTACGATGCCGTGGCCAGCGCCCTGAAGACCTTCGCGACCGCTGCGGCGCTTGGACTTCAGGCGACCGATGACATTGATGGACTGATCGTTGGCGATTCAGTCGATACGGCCTTGGAGACCGGGTCGTGGGAGGAAGAGGATTATGTGATCTTCACGCTCAGACCGGGGTCCGTGTCGCTTGCCTCAGCAGGCGCTTCTCCGGCTGACGTGTTCATCAGGCACTTTGAAGATGCCGGGCCCCTGAGCCCTGCGGACATCCTCGCACACGCAGAAGACCTCGGACTGGATCCGGACACTGACGCCATTGATGGATTGGATCCGATGGGTGCGGTCGTCGCCTTCGAAGACACGGCGGCGATCTCACAATACATCGCTCAGGTCGCCCTTTTCGGCGGAATGAACTTGCAGGTGAGCGCACTGACCGGCGGTGATGTGGGCTTGCTCCAGGTTACGCTCGGCAAACCCTCGAAAATGGCGTATGTGTTCGTCTCAGGCGGCCCCTACATGCCCACTCCGGTGGGTCCGCTCGGCGCTACGCTTGCGATCGATGTTCCCGTCGTCATCGCCAGTGGCGCCACCGATGCATCCGGTACGGCGAACTTCTCCTGGACTGTTCCGCTGGCGGACTCCGGAAGCACGCTTTACTTCCAGGCGGCGCAGACCGGTCTTGTCTCCGAGGTCGCGCCCGTCTACGTCAACTTCCCGTAAGGCTCGTCATTGAGTGTGCGAAACGCTTGGTGGGCGCCACACCCTCTTCAACCACATCAGGAGCTTCCGCAACAGGAAGCTCCTGGTTTTGTTCACTGGCGATGCCGGTACCCGCGCGTAGTGGTCAACCCCGTGCCCCGCGCTACTCCTTGAGCGATTTGAGTTCGTCCCGAAGAATTGCCGCTAGCTTGTAGTTTTCCTCCGCCAGCGCCTGCTTCAGACGCTCATTGAGCTCCGTGCGTTGACTGACGGGAAGTTTGGGGACAAGCGACTCGCGCAGCGACCGGAGCAGTTGCACCTCGCCTGATTCGTCGAACGAGGACACTTCCTCTTCGTCGCTCTCGTCATCAACCACCAAAGCGCGGATTTCCGAAAGCGCAAGGTCGATATGGGCCAGGGCGGCCTTGGTGTCATTTCCCTCTACGTCCTTGGCCACCTGCGCTCGACAGCGCATCATGATGGTGTGAGGCAGAAGCGGCATCAGAAATGTCTGCTCTTCTTCGCTGGCGCCGAACTGGCGGCACAGTTCGATGAGCCGTAGGTTGTGTTCCGCATCGCGCAGCACGCCGTCGTATTCGTCAAGTACGAACAGGGCGACATAGCGGTGGTGATGCTGGACAATTTCCTCACGAATTCGGTTGCAATCCTCCGGTGAAAGCACGAAGGCTTCGTCCGATTGTGTCGCCGTGTGCTGCTGCCGGCGCTCTTCGTAGTAGGCCAGCCAGGACTCAGCCCCAAGGCACTTCTGGCCGTCGGGTCGCCCGGCCGACTCCATCTGCATGATGCCCAGGTCCAGGCGCATCTGCACAAGGGTCCGGCCGTCGTCGGCCTCGATGAGGCGTGCCTTGACCTGCCCAGGTTCGTACGGCCAGTCGCGGAGAAGATTGGTGAGGTCCGGGTCGGCCATGGGTGACTTGATATACGTTATCGGTTCACCAGTTGTGCGACTTGGTGGAAAAGGGCAGGTGATTCAATCGGGCTCAAGCGGGGGTCTGCAATTGCCGAAAATGACTCGGGAAGATCGCCGGAGCACGCGCGCCAGCTGCTCGCGACAGGCGATTCGCAGAACACCAAGGGATGGTTGCCCGAATGTCCTGCCGGGAAAAGGATAATTGGCGAATGCGGGGGAGGCGTGTAGCATTTTCCGCACAGCAGTCACCTGACGAAACCATGCTAACACAACGTGGAACGGATGGACGGCGCGGTCGGCGCCGAGTCTGAAGCCGAAATGGTGGGATGCACACGCTTGGGCAGTTCCAGGGGAAAATCCGGTTTGGGCGGCAAACTGCAGACGGAGTTGCAGATGTACCTGCGGCACCTGCAGAATGTCACCCTCCTCACCGCCGCCCAGGAACGTGAACTGGCTTGGCGTGTGATCAACGACAACGACATGGAGGCCCGTGAGCGACTGGTGCAGTCCAATTTGCGCCTCGTGGTCGCGCTGGCCAAAAAGTACAACAATCGCGGGCTGCCCTTCACCGACCTCATTGAGGAAGGAAACGTTGGCCTCATCCGCGCGGTTGAGGGATATGACCCCGCCCAGGGTACTCGGTTCTCAACCTACGCATCATGGTGGATCAAGCAAGCCATAAAACGCGCGCTGCTTAACGGCGGTCAGGCGATCAACGTCCCCGGATACATGCTGGAGCACATCGCGGCGTGGAAACAGAAGTCGCACGAGTTTGAAGTCGCCCACGGGCGCCGACCCACCCTGCAGGAAATCGCCGACCTGATGCAACTGCCTTTGAAAAAGGTGATGATGGTGCGCAATGCAATCCGCGCCATGCAGTGCGTGAGCCACGGCCAGACCGGCGGACGCGACGGCGAAGCGCACAACCTTTCTGAGATGTTTCCGGATGAACGGACGCACCGGCCGGACACAATGACATTGCGCGAAGATGAATTGACCCTCATTCGCAGGCTGCTCGAAGCCATTGACGACCGAGAGGCCATTGTCCTGCGAATGCGCTACGGACTCGATGGCGACCCACCCCTGACCCTCAAGGAGATCGGCAGGCGCATCGGTCTGACCCGTGAACGTGTACGGCAGATCGAATTGACCGCGATCGCCAAACTGAGCGCGCAGGCAGCCATCGAAAAGGGCGAAATTGTGACCCTGACGGCCAACGGCCATTCCGAGTCCGTGCGGGGACGTCGGCGTGTTCGGGGCAAATCCGCCATCCGGGCGACAGTTCCCAGATCAGGGCGACATCACGGGGACGGGCCTCACCAGTTCCGCGCGGCGGCAGGGTAAGGGTTTGGGCCGGGTTGCGCGGCCCTGCGCGCCCCTCATCTGAAACGGCGAATTCGAGATTCGGTATAATTGCGGAATGCGCGCATCGGAGCGGCGCAGTTGCTGACCATTCTGACGATTCCACCAGGAGCTATTTCATGAACTGTGGCGTGTTGTGCTCAACGTCCGCCGGACCCAAGTTGAAGTTGAACGCAGTGGCATCCGGACTCTTGACGGCGGTTCTGGTCCCTACGGGGTTGAGTTTTGGCGATTTGCCCGAAGTCATGGGCCTGCTCCCCGACAACGTCCAAATGGTTGTTGGTACCGGCAGGATCGCCACCATGGACCTGAACTGGGACCAATTCCTAGGCGCGGTGTCCCTCAAGGGCATTGCCCCCTCGAGTCTGCTCGACATGGTCAGCCAAGGCGGCTGGGACACCACCGGACTGGACACAAACGGTTCGATGGCCATGGCCGTCCTCAAGGGCCAGTGGGAGGCGGCATCACCCCCGATGGTCATCTTCCTGCCCGTGACCAACTACGAACAATGGTTGGCTGCGCACACGCCTGAACCTGTCGAAGGATTGGGCAATGTCACCAAAGTGACCTTCGCCGAGAGCGGCGCATCCATGTTCGCTCGCTCCTCAGGGAAGTATGCGATCCTCGGCGTCGATCCAGCGACCGTCAACTCGTATGTGGCCGGCGCCACGACCGCCGAGAACTTGAAAAAGCTCATTGGCACAAAAGGTGCCGGCGTAGTGGAGAGCAACGACCTCTTCGCCATCGTCGATTTTGATGGCATGGAAACCGTCCTTGGCCCGAAGATACAGGAGGGCATGGCTCAGTGGCAGCAGATGGTGGCGATGATGGGGGCGGCGGGCGGCGCGGACGCGCAGAAGCAGATGGAGCGCAATGCCAAACTTGGCGAAGCAGCCGTCAAGGCAATTCTCAACCAGGGCAAGTGCCTGACGGTGGGAATGCGCGGGAGCGAAAAGGGAGTAATGACTTCCTTCGCCATGTCGTTCAAGCCCGACGGCTGGATGGCACAGATGCTGCCCGGGGCTGCCTCACCCAAGAACTACCTTTCGAAACTGCCCTCCAAACCGTTCATGTTCGCCATGAGTGGGGAATTGTCCGGCTGCAATCTGAATGGCATCATGGAGAAACTCGTAACTGACGCCGGTTTCACAATGGAGGAATTTGCCAAGGACATGGGTGCCGGCGGCATGGGTTTGACCAGCTGGTCCAATACCAAGGGAATGGCAATGGCGATCTATCCATCGCCTGCGGGAATCATGGCTGGCCTGTTCAACCAGGCTGTGCTCTTTCAAGCCGGTGACGCGGCGGCGCTCAAGGCTGGCTGGAAAGCCGCAATGACAGGCATGAATGGGCAGGTGAACAACGGAATCACGTTTACGACGACCTACACCGAGGCGGCCGAACAGATTGAGGGGACCGCGGTTGACACATACTCCATGGCGATGAAGTTTCCGCCCGAGCAGTTCCAGGCACAGCAGGCCATGAGCATGATGTACGGACCAGCGGGCATGAAGGGATACGTGGTTTCGACCAAAGAAGGCGTGTACACGACGATGAGCCAGAGCAAGTCGCTGGCGACCTCTCTGCTACAGATCGCAAATTCTGGCGCTGGCCTGAACGCCGATGCGGGCGTCAAGTCGGTGGATGACCTGTTGCCCGCGGATGCTTCACTGCGGACGTACATTGGCGTGGGAACCATTGGCAGCCAACTGGCTGTCTTTGCTGCGGCCATGATGCCTGGAGTGGATTTCAACGCCCTCACGACCCTTCCCCCCATCGCCGCGGGTGTGACGGTCAAGGAGGGAACGGTGTCAGGCACGATGGTGATGCCGGCCGCTCTTATCAAGGCCGGCTGGGACATCGCCAAGCAGACGCAAGGCGGCGAGAATGATGGCGGAGGGAATGAAGAGGACGAGCCGCCGATATTCTGATCCCGATTATCTGATCGCTCTTAAAAAAAGGGCCCGCGTCCACATGGATGCGGGCCTTTTCAATTCGTGCGATACTGCGTTACGGCTCAACTCGGCTCGTAATGGGTGACTTGCTCGATGGTGTTGTCGGGTCGCATGATCAGGACCTTGGGATGATGGTCCTTGTACTCAGCGTCGGTCATGAGCGCCCAGTGCATGATGATGACCGGATCGCCTGGTTCGACGAGGCGAGCGGCCGCTCCGTTCACCTCAATCACACCCGAACCGCGCTCGCCCCGAAAAATGTACGTCTCGAAGCGGCCTCCGGTACGACAATTCGCCACCGTGACGGCGTCGTTGACACGCATCCCGCAGGCTTCGAGCAGGGCGACGTCAATGGTAATGGAGCCGACGTAGTCGGGCTTTGCGCCGGTGATGGCGGCGCGATGGATCTTGGAGTGGAGTACCTTGCGCAGCATGGACCTCGATTCTATGCGGAGTGGCAAGCGAGCGAGGCGCAGGTAGGGAATGATTACTCCCATGTGCGGCATCGCTGGCATTATCCGAATCGGCGGCGGAGAAATCCCGCAGGCGTGCGCGCACGCAATGCTCGCCGCTCAGGCCCACCGCGGTCCGGACGGGCAAGGGGCCTGGCGTGAGGACTCGGCAGTTGACGGACAAGCGGTACATGTCGCGATGGCACACGTCCGTATGGCCATCCTCGACATTGCCGGCGGCGCCCAGCCAATGGTGAGTACGGCGCGGAGACAGCTGGGCCCCCGATCCGAAGCAGACATGGGCATGAACCTGGCGTCGCACCGGCAGGGCCTGCGCGACGACGCGACCCTCACTGTCGTCTTCAACGGCTGCATTTACAATCACCGTGCCTTACGTGCGGAGCTGGCGGGCTTGGGCGCAACCTTTCGCACGGATCACAGCGACACGGAAGTGCTTCTGGAGGGACATCGGTACTGGGGTGACGACCTCCCGGCAAGACTCGAGGGCATGTTTGCATATGCGTTGTGGGACAGCAGTGCGCGCACGCTGACGCTGGCACGCGATCGTTGCGGGGAGAAACCACTTTACTGGTGGCGGGGAGAGGCAGGTGCCGGCGGTCAGACGGTGATGTTTGCCAGCACAGTGCCAGCACTGCTCGCGGGCCTTCGCTCGATGGGGGAAGCGGCCGACCTGCAGGTTGATGCTGAACAGCTGCGCAGCGGACTCATCTACGGCTACCAAGCCGTGAATTCGCCGTGGGCAAGTGTGTTTGAGGTTCCGCGCGCTGGATTTGTACGGATCGACTTCTCAAAATCAGAACCTGAGGCCGTCACTCGGCGGAAGTACTGGATGGGGACCCAGGGGGGCACGCGGGCGCGCCTGCTGCCGATGTCTGTCGACCGCGCCGACGAATTGTTGCGGGCGGCGGTGCGGGCCCGACTCGAAGCCGACGTCCCGCTTGGTTGTTTCCTTTCGGGGGGCGTCGATTCATCGCTCATCGCGCACTACGCCCAGGAAGCGCTTGCAGAGCGTGGCGAGACGTTGAAGACATTCACACTCCGGATGCCAGAGACGGACTACGACGAATCTCAGTTTGCCGAGACCGCCGCCAGTCACCTCGGCACGCTTCATACGACCCTTGACTGCGCGCTGGATCCGGCGAAGGACCTGGTCAATTTGATCGAACAATTGGGCACACCTTTTGGTGATGCCTCGATCCTCCCGACGCACTGGGTGAGCCGTGAGGCCCGCAAACATGTAAAGGTGGCACTGGCAGGCGATGGAGGAGATGAACTGTTCCTCGGATACGAGCGATACAAAGCGCTCTCAAGTCTGCAACGCTGGGGGTGGCTGCTGAGTCTGATCCCAACGTGGGCAATCCCGCCGGGACCCGAGGAAAAGAGCCTGCGGGCGAAGGCTTCGCGGCTCGTACTTGCCGCCCGGTTTGGTGGGTATCCCGATTTGGTCCGCGTATTCCGGACGCCTGAAGTGGTTCGTGTGTTCGGAGCGGAAGCGGGACAGAAGCTGAGCCGCTATCGGCAGGTGGACCTCGCTTTGGATCACGATTTCCGGAATTACTTGCCTGGCGATCTACTGCGCAAAGTAGACACGGCCTCTATGGCAATCGCGCTCGAAGTGCGATGTCCGTTCCTGGACACGGCGCTGATGGAGGCTGCCCTGTCGACGGCGCCGGGGGAGATAATGAGGGGCGGTCAAACGAAAGGTCTGCTTAAACAGGTGGCTCTGCGATACCTTCCGGCGACGCTCGTGAATCGGCCGAAAATGGGCTTCGCACTGCCCATCGGGCGTTGGCTCCGAGAAGACTATGGAGGACTCAAAGGGCTGCTCGAATTGATGTTTGCTCAAGAAGACGCGTTCGCCCCGCTTGAGATTCGGCCGGCGCACGTCGCCTGGCTGGTCCGCGAACACATGGAAGCCAAGTGCGACCACACGCACCGATTGTTCGGCCTCATGACGCTGGCGATATGGAACGTCTGGAGGAGAAAGTGCGAAGCGGCCTGCCTTGGCGTCACCGTTGGCCGCCCACAATGAGACGCAATGAACCTGCGAACTCCGGCTGCGTGCGCCAATGCCCATACAGTTCATCCCAGCGTCCACTGCGAAGATCCGCCGCAAGGTCCCCGAGGAATCGCTCTCGCACCGACTGCGGTATGAATGACCAAACGGATTGCGTCTGCATGACGGCGGGATTCAGGAACATTTCCGGTCGGGCGTAGTAAGCCTCGATGAAACCATCAACACAGTCAATAGGCACATGCAGCACGTCGACACACGCGCGCTGTTGAACAGTCGAGAGGTGCTCGACAAGAAGATCGATGGCCGGATCGCGGCGATTCATCACTGTGAGAAGTTCAGGGACATAGTCGGTCAGCCAAAAGTGATGTGCGGCCGCATTGTCAAAGGCCACCACCACGATAGGCCCCCGTGTCACGCGTCGAAGTTCGCCAAGCCCGCCCGCCAGGTCCTGCCACTGATGCACGGTGATGACGGCCATGCTCGCATCGACAGACGCATCATCCAGTGGAATGGATTCCGCACGCGCCCTGAGCGCAGGCGCTAGATGACTTGGTCGCCTTCCGCGCATGGACTCTGCGGGCTCGATGGCGATGACATGACGATCAACTGGTTCGTACGACCCCGTACCCGCGCCGACGTTGAGCACGGTGCGTGCCGAGCCGAGGGCGGCATGGATTCGGGCAGCCAAGCGCGGGTCGGCCCGTCGTTGAGTCGCATAACAGGCTGCAATGGGGTCGTAATCAATGTCGCCGGCTACGGATGGCATGTGAGGAATGGTAACCTTGCAAGTTTATCGACTGCGACCACGAGACGGGCAGTTCAGTTCAGGCCGTGAGGCCGGGCGGATGGTGGGTCGCGCAGGCGCGGCCGATGCGCTGCAGGCGCCCGGCCACTGCCGAAACACGGAAACGGGGGGGCAGCGGCGGAACACTATGATCCGGTACTTATGGCATATCTCGCACTGTTTTTGGCGATTGTCGCGATGGGCGCTCTAGGGTGGTGGCGCGGCGGGGTCCGCATGGGTCTGGGCCTCCTCCCCCTGCTGCTGGCCTCCCTGCTCGTGTGGCTCTTGGGAGGCGTGGTATACGGCTGGTCCGTCCGCAGTCATGCCGGCCTGCTTTGGCCCGGTCTGATCCTGCTGGCCATCGGCCTCGTCGTGGGATACACCGTGCAGTTTGCAGTCAGACGTGCCTTGAAAGACAAGCCCGTACCGACGTGGGATCACATTGCCGGTAGCGTTGTCGGCGCAATCATGGCAGTCGTCTTGGTGTGGGTCGGGTCGGTCTACTTCGCAATCAAGGCCGCATCTGAACATCGCGCCGCCGGAAGCAGCGAAGACGTTGCGCGCATGCTCAACGCTGGCGTCGTGCAATGGATTCCGGGCTTGGGGGCAGGCAGTAGCGCGCTCATGAGTCTCAAGGACATCGCGACCGCAAGCGATGCGGCACGCGAGCGCGTCGCCAAGGACATGGGATTGGATAAATTGTCGGAAACTCCCGCAATGCAGGCCGTCCTGCGTGATGAGCAGACGGTTGGGGATGTCGAGGCCTTGGGAGGCGGAGACATCACCGCCTTGCTCAGACTCCAATCCAATCCCCTCGTCATTGCGTTGTTCGACAGCCCGGACATCAAGGAGATCCTCAGCCGCGTCAGCCTGACCCAGATTGCGGAAGCAGTGCGCCACGAAACGCAGGCGGAGCAGGCGCGCGACCCGGACGGCTGAATTGGACGCGGGCTTCAAATCAACCGAACCATTTGGAGCGCTTTCGCCCGCTGCACCGGTCGGGTCTGGAATCTATCATGGCCCGACGGCGGAGGAAGGAGAGCAGCGCACGTGACATGCGCTGCTTGACAAATCATCCCTTTGCCAGACTCGCGGAGTGCAGCAGACAATGGCCGATGCAAGCAGCGCCAGGCGGAAGATGCGGATAGCGGTCACCGGTGCGACCGGTTTCGTCGGACGGCACTTGTGCAAGTACCTTGCGGATCAGGGCCATGCGGTCCGCGCCTTGACCCGCAGCCAGGAGCGCGCCGGCGGTCTCCCCCAAAGCGTCGAGCAAGTGGCCGGAGACATCTTCAATCGCCCAGCGCTGGATCGCCTCTGCGACAAGGCCGATGCCGTGATTCACCTTGTCGGCATCATCATGGAAAACCCAGGCAAAGGCGTCACATTCGAACGCATGCACGTCGAGGCGACCCGAAACATTGTCGCTGCGGCACAGGCAGCAGGCGTCCTGCGCTACGCGCATATGAGCGCGTTGGGAAGCAGGATGGACGCAAGGACAGAGTACCATCGCACTAAGTTTGCTGCTGAAGAGATTG
Source organism: Phycisphaerales bacterium (assembly GCA_044229655.1). GTDB lineage: Bacteria > Planctomycetota > Phycisphaerae > Phycisphaerales > UBA5793 > JBGASM01. The sequence continues at coordinate 76,054 of JBGASM010000016.1, forward strand.
TGCGCGGCAGCCGCCTCCCCTGGTCCATCTTCCGCCCCTCCATCATCCACGGACCCGCCGGAGAGTTCACAGAAATGGTCGCTGCATGGGTGCGCGGCCAGGCGCCGCCCTTTCTGTTCATGCCCTATTTCGGGTCCGGTCCGGCAGGCACCGGATATCGGTATCACCTCCAGCCCGTGTTTGTGGAAGACGTTGCTGCTGCATTCGAATCAGCGCTTCATCAACCTTTGGCCGTACGCGAGGTCTATCCGCTCGGCGGCCCCGACAGCGTGACCTGGCCCCAGCTGCTGACCACCTTCCGGGATGCCATGCCCAATGCGCCCAAGTGGCGCAAACCTCTGCCGATCCCCGCGTGGTACGCCGGATCGCTCGCGCGCGCCTTCGCCTTCTTTGGCATGCAGACGCTTCTGCCCTTCAACGAGGCGCAGGTCATCATGAGCCAGGAGGAGTCGACCTGCGACATCTCCAAAGTGCGCGAACACCTGGGGCTGAATCCCCGAGGTTTTGCTGAATCCGTGGCGACGTACGCGGCATGCCTGTAGCCGTCGACGACGCTCGAAGAGTCGAACAGTCCATTCCAAGGAAGTGACATGATGATGCGTGTACTGACAATGTGCAGTCTGGTCCTGTTCGGAGCGGCGGTGAGCCCGGAATGCTGCGTCAAGGCTTACGCACTCCAGAACCTCGGGGGCGAGGAACCGACACGCGTGCTGACTCCCAGTGACCTTAAGGGTCTGAGTTGGCGGAATATTGGGCCGGCAAACATGGGCGGAAGGCTGGCCGCGATTGCAGTCGCGCCGAGCGAACCCAAGGTGATCTTCCTCGGATTCGGAACCGGTGGCGTGTGGAAGTCGACCAATGGCGGTACGACCTTTAGCCCCGCATTCGATCAGGAAGCGACGAGTTCGATCGGAAGCATCGTGATCTGCGATGCGCCGGCGGAATGGGCGGGCTGGGCGGAAGAGGACGCAAAGGCGAAGGAGAACTCGAAGGGTGTCGCCTCAGCGGAGGAGGACTCCAAGAGCCCTGAGCAAAAGACAGAGGATCGCGCCAAGCAAGGAAAGTCCAAAATCGTCTGGGTCGGAACAGGCGAAGGGAACGGGCGCAACAGTTCATCGTGGGGCAGCGGCGTGTATCGCTCGACTGATGGCGGCAGCACATTCACGTCCTGTGGCTTGGCACAGACCCATGACATCCCGGCCATGGCTGCAGACCCGCGCAATCCCGATGTGTGCTATGCCGCCGCAATGGGACACTTGTGGGGACCCAACGAGGATCGCGGCCTCTACAAGACAGGGGACGGAGGAAAGACCTGGAACAAGGTGCTGTTCCTCAATGCGGATACCGGGTGCATCGATGTGGTGATCAATCCGTCGAATCCGGATGTGATCTATGCCGCGATGTACGCACGCCGGCGAACGGCATACTCGTTCCAGTCAGGAGGCCCAGAGGGCGGCATCTACAAGTCCGCCGATGCCGGCGCGACCTGGACAAAACTGTCCAACGGTCTGCCGGCGACAACGGGGCGGATCGGTCTTGACATACAGCGAGACAATCCGGAGACCCTGATCGCTGTCGTTCAGTCAGACGAGGGTGGCGTGGTTGGCGATGCGTTTGCGGATGTGTCGCGCGCCGGGGGAGTGTTTCGCACGGACGACGCCGGTGCCACTTGGGCCCGTACGAGTGACTTCAATCCCCGCGCATTCTACTTCTCCAAGATTCGCTTCGATCCGGTCAGTGCGGAGCGCGTGTACCTGTTGGGGTGGGAGTTGTACATCTCCGATGACGGCGGCAAGACCTTCCGCGCTGGCGCAGCCAAGACGCCCCACGTTGACTTTCACTCGCTCGCGTTTGATCCGACGGATGCCGATCACGTCTTCATCGGCACGGACGGCGGGCTCTATGAGACTCGGGACCGTTGCGACACCTGGCAGTTCCACAACGACATGGCGGTCGGCCAGTTCTACAACGTCGGCGTGAGTATGGGCGATCCCTACATGGTCGGCGGAGGCCTCCAGGACAACGGGACGTGGATTGGCCCCAGCGAAACGCTCATGAACTCCGGATCGAGCGAAGAGGGGGGCATGGGCCGCGGGGGAGGCATCACCAACGCCGACTGGCGAAGTGTGTGGGGGGGCGATGGCTTTCACATCGCATTTGACCCGACAAACGAGAAGGTGGTATACGCTGAGTCACAAGGCGGGTACCTTGGTCGCATCGACTTGGCCACAGGGATCGCGCGGATGCTGATCCCGGTGGCACGCGAAGGGCAGCCTGGCTATCGCTTCAACTGGAATTCGCCCTTCTTCATCTCTCCCCACGATCCGACCGTGCTCTACTTGGGCGGAAACCGCGTCTTCCGGTTTCTCGAACGCGGAGACAAATACGCGATCATCAGTCCCGACCTCTCCACTGAAAATCCTGACAAGATTCTGACTGTGGGTTCAAGTGCGGAAACGCACGGCACTGTGGTCTCGTTGGCCGAGTCGCCGATAGCCAAAGGAGTACTCTGGGCAGGAACCGATGATGGGCAGGTTCAGGTGACCTGTGACGACGGCGCAACGTGGACCAATGTCACGCCGGCGGCTGTCAAGGGGTTTTACATTTCCAAGATTGAGCCCTCTCATTTCGACTCAAAAACGGCATACCTGTCGGTGGATGGCCACCGCAGCGACTTCTTCGATCCGATCCTGCTGATGACCTCAGACTTGGGCGTGACCTGGTCATCGATCGCGAGCGATTTGCCCTCCGGATCGCTTCCCTCCACTGATGTGCGCAGCGGAGAATCCAAGGAAGGCATCCTGGGCGGCCCGGTCAAAGTCATCCGCGAGGATCTCTCGAATCCGCGTGTTCTCTTCTGCGGAACTGAGCGTGCCGCCTTCTTCTCGTACGATCAGGGGCAACACTGGATCCGGCTCAATGGCGAGTCGTTGCCCACGGTGGCCGTAGACGATCTTGTGATTCACCCGCGCGAACGTGACCTGGTTGCGGGAACGCACGGGCGATCGATCTGGATCATGGATGACATCTCTCCCCTGTCTCAGATGACCGAAGAAGTCGTCCAGTCACAATTCCACTTGTTCCAGCCCTTGTCCGCTCGGCCCAGGTACCGCATGGGGTATGACGGCCTCTGGTGCGACCAGATGTTCATCGCTCAGAACCCCGAATTGGGGGCGGCAATCACGTACTGGGTCAAGAGTTGGTCCGACAAGTCCGTGAGCATCTCAATCAAGGACGAAAAGGGTCGCGAAGTGCGTCACCTGGACGGAGGCGTGCGACCGGGCCTGAATCGCGTCATGTGGGACCTCCAGGGCGAAGCCAAGGAGCGATTGCCGAATCCCGACGGCCTCCCGACTTTTGTGCCTCCGGGCAAATACACGGTGGAAGCGTCGCTCGGCAAAGACTCTGCCAGCGTCATCTTGGAGGTCCTTGAAGCGCCAACCGACCGCCGGTAGTCGCTCACCAGGTGTATTTCACGGTGTACGTAAGGACGGTCTCTCCATCCGCTGGCACCAAGGTCTCAAAGTGGACGGTGCGGCTGTCGATCTTGGAGAACGGCAGGCTCGGTTCAATGATTTCCCAGTTCGACCAGCGGTACAGATTTTCCTTGATGAGGACTTTCTGCGCCGCCGCCTTGTGATTCCGGATGCGGATCTCAAATGACTCGCGAATCCAGTGCCCGTTCACGTCGACGGCGAAGTCGGTCTGGGTGCGCTCGCCCACCACATCGAACGACTGGCCGACCTTGACGAGCACCTTTTCATCTTTTGGAGTATGGTCGATGAGGTCCTCGCCGATGAACTCGACGTTGCCTGAGCCGGATCCTGCGCCTGCTGTTCCATCATCATCAACTTTGTACACGCGCACTTTGCCCTTGGGCAGCGGGATGCCGAGGTTGCTCGCTTCATCGTTTCGGAAGCGGATGTAAACATCAACCTTTTTGTTGGACTGGTTGCCGAAGTCGCGGTCCATGTAGGCCGTGGGCTGGTAAGACCACTGGGCGGCGTCCGGCAAGCCGTAGTAGACGAGCACTTTCTCCACCGGCACATCGTGCGCGGTCGGAAAAAGGGTGATCTGCTGCGTGGTGTTCGCGAGGATGTCGGTCGGCCGCGGCAGGGTGTACAGGTGATACTCGAAAAAGGCTTTCTCGACAAAGCCGGCGGACTTCTCCATCGCAAGGTCGTACACCATGCTGCGAGTTGGCGCGCCGTAGTAGTTCTGCGGCTGAATGCGCTGCACATCACCGGCGATGAGTTTCAATTGGGCATCCTTCCATGAGGCCCCGGAGACGTTGAGCAGCGTCACCCACGCGCCCAGATCTGCCGCACTCTCTTCAGCATTGAGGATCAGGTTGTAGTCCGAACGCCAGGTAAGACCTGCGGTCTGATAGGTGGTGCGGACAAGGTGTTTGCCGGCAACCTGGGAATCAACCTTCCAGAGAAGGGTTGGCTTGGTGATCAGCCCGCTGGGAAGGGCCGGCAGGCGAATGCCGGGGTCGTAGACATTCAGGAACCGCAGCCCATCAGAAGTCTGCACCACTGCCTGCCCCTGATTGACCGAGAGGAGCCTGCCCTTCATTTGCTTCGTCGTGTCGCCCTCCTTGACCTCGAAACCGATCTCCTGATCAATGTAGCGTTCCATGATCTTCTGCGGGCTCACCAGATCGAACTGAAAGTTCTGTTCCAGTACCGAAGTGGAATCAGGATCGGTGAGATCGGTGAACGACACGGTGGTCGGGTCGATGAACTGCGCGACATCGGTGAAGGCGAAGTTGTTGACGCCGCTCTCAAGGTCAATGCTGCGGAGTTCTTTCACGACGCCGAAACCCGGCACTCCCCAGATCCACGAGAAGTCGTAGCCGTTACGGTTTTGCGCGATGAACTGCTGCGGATCGAACCCTGCGGGGTCAGCGCTGGAGTAGATGGTGAGTGACGCACCGTGATCCTCCGCACGGGACGCGAAGGAAATCGGCAGCGAGGCCAGCAATGCAAAAGACACGGATACGGCGTTGCGATTCCACCCGACATTCATGGAAAACTCCTTTTTCATTGGTGAGACGGCCCGTGGCGCCTCTCTGGTTCAATGCGTGCGGCACATGCCATCCTACAGACGTCGAAACACTGAGGGTATTACACGGAAGCGTCAGGTTTTGGTGGCAGACTCGTATCGACAGGGTGGGAGGAATCAGCGGTCTTGAGTCGCCAGGACGCAGAGCACTCCGGACACCTGGCGCAGCGATCCATGGCGGAGATTGGGAGGCCGGTGAGTTCGTAACCGCACGCAGGGCAAGTCGGAAGCGGCAGAGGATGCAGGCGGAGATGCCGACGGAGTTCATCCCTGACCTGCAGCAGCGCGGAGATCGTGTAGAACAGAGTCAGAATCACAAAGTAGATGATGAATCCGATTTCGAGTTCACGGCGCGCCAGACGGAGCCACACGAAAAATGCGACGATCGCCACGAGCAGGAGCACCCGAAGCAGCGGGCTGCTGTCGATGGCGTTCCGTTGCGCGAGCACGTAGCGCCACTTGAGAATGACGTCTTGACCACGGTGATCTACAGCCTTGCAGCGCCACATGCACGCGAATCATTGTGCGACGACGATCCGGGGCCAAGGCGGGCGCGGCCGATACCATCGGGATTCCATGAGCGAGAAAGCAGTCATTGATCCGGTGGAGACGCTGACGACCCGGTTTGAGCGTGCCATCGTGGCGACGCTTGGGGCAGAATACGCGGGGACAGATCCGATCATCAAGCCGGCCCAGAACCCGAAGTTCGGCGATTTTCAGGCGAATTTCGCGATGGCCCTGGGCAAGCGCGTCGGCAAGAGCCCGCGCGAGGTCGCGGCGGCTGTACTGGAGCAGATCGACCTGACGGATGTGTGCGAGAATCCGGAGATCGCCGGCCCCGGATTCGTAAATCTGCGGTTGAAGGCCGATGCGCTCGGCAGCGCGCTGTCGGGAATGGATGACGATGCCGACCTGGGCGTGGCGCGGACGCTGGCCGGCCACACCATGGTGGTGGACCTGGTGGGCGTCAACGTGGCCAAGCAGATGCACGTGGGCCACCTGCGTTCCTCCATCATCGGCGACTGCTTCGTGCGCATCCTGCGCCGGCTCGGCGCGAAGGTGATTCCGCAGAATCACCTCGGGGACTGGGGCCTCCAGATCGCGATGGTGCTCAGCGAGTTGCGGGCTCAGCGCATTGACCTGGCGAAACTTACACTGGATGAACTGGAGTCGGCGTACCGGGCTGGAAACGCCAAGATGAACGCCGATAAGCGCGCCCTGGCCACAGCCCGGAGGATCGGCGCGGGCGCACATCGGATCGCGGAGTGGGAAGAGCAGGTGGCCGGCGCTGAAGAAGCCGAGGCCCAGGCCAAGCGGACACTGCTCGCGCTGCAGCAGGGCGACACGCAGATCGTTGCCGACTGGGAAAAACTCATCGAGATCACCATGCGGGCCTGCTACGAAATCTATGGCCTGCTCGACCTGCTCGTGAGCAGCGACAACAACCGGGGCGAGTCGTACTACCGGGATGAACTGGCAGGCGTGGTGGAGGAGTTCCTCAGGAAGGGCGTCGCGGAGCAGTCCCAGGGAGCGGTGGTGGTGCGGATTCCCGATGATGAAACCCCGCTCATCATCCGCAAATCCGATGGCGCGTTCCTGTATGCGACGACGGACCTGGCCGCGATCCGCTACCGCGTGCAGAAACTCTGCGGGCAGCGTGTGGTGTACGTCGTCGATGCCCGGCAGCGCGACCACTTCAAAAAGGTGTTCGCGGCGGCGCACATGATCGGGTGGGATCGACTCCCGGACGGGAAGTGCGCCGAGCTCGTGCACACGGGCTTCGGCAGCGTGTGCGGCAGCGATGGCAAACCGCTCAAGACCCGCTCCGGCGAAAACGTGAAACTCAAGGAACTGCTCCTGGAGTCGATGAAACGCGCAGGCGAAGTGGTCAAGGAAAAGAACCCGGACCTCCCTCTGGATGAGCAGGAGGAAGTCGCCCGGGCGGTTGGGATCGGGGCGGTGAAATACGCGGATCTCTCCACCCACCTCGTGAAGGACTACATCTTCTCCTGGGAGCGCATGCTCACGTTTGAGGGCAACACGGGAGCCTACCTGCAAAACCAGTACGTCCGGATCAGGTCGATCGCCCGCAAGGCTCCTCCCGAAGCGCAGAAGGATGCTCCGTTTTCCCTCGGCACGCCCGAGGAAAAGAGTCTCGCCCTGGCGCTGCTCAAGTACCCCGGCACGGTGCGCAGCGTGGGCGATGCGCTGGAGCCGCACCGGATGTGCCAATACCTCTACGAACTGGCCGGAGCCTACAGCGTCTTCTACACCAACTGCCCGGTGCTCAGTTCGGAGAACACGCCGGCGGTCCGCGACGGTCGGCTGCGGCTGTGCAACCTCACCGCCCGGGTGCTGGCAGATGGCCTGGGTTTGCTGGGCATCCGCACCCTGGAGCGGATGTGATGGGCGTGGGCTTCGAAGTCACGGGTGATGGGGCGGTGCGGTTTGGCGTGAAGGTGGTGCCGGGGGCCAGTCAGACGGAGATTGTCGGAGCGTACGGGCAGAGGCTGAAGGTGCGCATCAGCGCGCCGCCCGAGGATGGCAAGGCCAACCGGGCAGTGGCGGAGGTGATTGCAACTGCGCTTGGAGTGAAGGTGAATGCGGTGAAGATCGTCGCAGGCCTGGCCAACGCGCAAAAGGTGGTGGAAGTGCGCGGCCTGAATGCAGGGGACATCAGCAAAAGGCTGGGGGTATGATCCAGCGGAGAAGCGACGATGTTCATGCTTATCTTCTTCGGTCAATGGGTGGTGGCGTTGCCTCTCGCGTTGGTCATCTTTCGAGGTATGGGCAGGCAGAAGGGCATGCCGGGATGTTGTGCGGTATGCGGATATGACCTCCGTGGATCGCCGTCCGGTCTCTGTCCAGAGTGCGGACATGAAGAGCGGAAACCGGTGGCCCAGTCTGCATCATCCAGCCACGATTTCCGCGTCTGGATGAATCATGGGTTGGTTTTGGTCGGCATCGTGATTGCGCTGGGACCGCAGGTTGTTGCGTTTCAAGCCTTGAGCGGCGGACACTCGCTTTTCGGCCTGAGTTCTCAAGATGCCTCAATCCTTTGCTGGTTCTGGGCAGGTCCCTTCCTGATCCAGTTGCTGGCGCTGCGGCTCTTACTGATGTTTGTGCGAAAAGAGAAACGGCAAGCGTGGCCGGTTCTTGTCGTGCCGGCGGCGCTGACGGGGATCCTCATGTCATTCATGGGCCTTATCAGCAATTCATGCTGACGAGAGCGATACCTTGACATTGAAGACAAGTCCAGTCGCTGACTGTCTCCCCTCGCCAATGACGCATGCAGCCCCATAGAATGCGGTCTATGGCGTGGATCGTCAAAAACTCAGCGGGGGCGAAGATCGAGCGGCGCGCGGAGCCTTTCCTCACCGAAGCGATGAAGTCGCGCTTCACGGCGGAGATCAGGCCGCGCTATGAAACAGCCCAGGGCGCGCTCATGCCCATCCTCCACGACATTCAGCACACTTACGGCTGGATTCCGCCCCAGGCCCTGATGGAGACCGCCGAGTACCTGGGCCTCCCCGCCGCCAGCGTGCTGGACACCGCCACCTTCTACGAGGAATACAACCTCCAGCCGGTGGGCAAGTACACCATCAGCGTCTGCCGCTCCATCGCCTGCGAAGCCTGCGGACACGAACCCATCGTCGCCCATCTGTCACGCAAACTCGGCATCGAGCCGGGCGAAACCACGCCAGACGGCCTCTTCACGCTGCGGACACTCGAGTGCCTCGGAGCGTGCGAAGCCGCCCCCTGCGCGCTGGTCAATGAGGACCGCCACGACTGCCTGAAACCCGGCGCTCTCGACGCCCTCATCGACGCCATCCGGACAAACCCTACCCTCCTCCCCAATGGTGTGCATGCCGCCGGCCCCGGCGCAGCGCACGCCCACTGACCTTCACTCCCAGCCTGCAAGGAGTTCGGCGTGACACACCTCACCATGACCGCGCGGATCTGCGCTGCAGCCGGCCTCGCACTGCTGGCCACCGGCTGCGCCTCTTCCGGCACGAAGACCTGCACCCACGACTGCCCCCCCAACGGCTGCTGTGCCCACGAACCCGCCCCCCCCGCCGAGCCCGCAGCGACAACCGCAACGATGACCCCCACTGGAGACCAAGGCATGCAACTGGGCAACTTCTCGGTGAGCCTGGCCGTCAAGGATCTCGCCGCATCACGCGCGTTCTACGAGAAACTCGGGTTCCGGGTCGTGGGAGGTAACGGGAAGAACTTCTCGATCATGCAGAACGCGGACAGCACCATCGGCCTCTTCCAGGGAATGTTCGAAAAGAACATCCTCACCTACAACCCCGGCTGGGACCGCACCTGCGCCACGCTGCCGACCTTCACGGATGTCCGCGACATCCAGCGCATGCTCCGCGATCAGGGCATCACCCCCGTGCAGGCCGCCGATGAATCCACCACCGGCCCAGCCAGCCTCATCATCGTCGACCCCGATGGCAATCCCATCCTCATCGATCAGCATGTGGCCAAACCGGAGAACTGACCACCTGCGGCGGGGGAACACCTGCGGTCCGTGCGGACTGCAGCGCACAGGAGGATGGCAGCCTCCTCTGCAACTCCACCTGCTCAAGAGACAACCCCAACAACAATGAGACTCCAATCCCGTCCGGACTGGAGTCTCTTTTCTTCTTCTTATCCGGGGGGGGGGAATGGAGTTGCAGAGGAAAGGGGCACTCCCCTTTCCTCTGCAGGTTCGATGCATTCTCTTGGTGAATCAGATTCGCTACGCAGCCATCTTCATCTGATTCTCTTCGCCGCCCTGGCTTTCGCTCTCGTTGCTCATTCCCGCCCCGAAGTTGACGGTGAACTGATTCGCAGGGCCGCGACTGGTCGAGCGGATGGCCGTCACCTGATAGGTGACTCCCGCCGTGCCGCCGCAATCGCCGGGCGGGAGGCTGGAATCGGAAAACGACTTGCTGCCGGTGACTCCGATGACGACAAAGCCGCTGCCGCTTTCGGGGGCTGAGCCGATGCGCCGGGCGACCTCATACACCGTGCCATGCGCACCGCTGGGGTTCTCACACTTCCAGCCGAAGGTCACCAGACCGCCGGGCATCAGGTCGAATTGGAAATCGGTGCACATGCCGGGCGGAGGCATGGGAGAGGGAGACTTGGGTGCGGGAATCTGCGCCAGAACATAGACGTTGGGATCGTTCTGCGCGGCGGCGAACGCCTTGATGATCTTCACCAGGTCAGTGCCCAGCGCGAGCATGCTGCCGGTCTTGTTATAGAAGTTCTCGGTGGAGGCCTTGGAAGCCTGACGGCTGGCCTCGGCGGAATTGAAGGCGGTGCGCGCTGCGGCCGTGAGTGAATTGAGGCTCGTGACCTGCGCGGCATTAAGGCCTATGGACGCCGGCGATGCCGCCCACACGGGCAGATGGGCCTCGAAGAATTCAATCTGGCCGAGACGAGTCGATGGGATCACGCTCATGTTGATGTTCCTTGCAGAGTACGAAGCGGAACGGGAACTGTCCCGTTCACCGGTTCATTCTCTTCGGAGGAACCTCATGCCGTGCTTGAGCGGATCAGAAGATAACTGCACGGGACGCAGAATGACGGGCCTTTGCAGGTAGAGCGCCGCCACGCCCCATCTTCCTACCGTCCCGTCTGGATCACCCACTCATCTCGACCATCACCCTGATTCATCGTCGCATCTGCGTTGACCCCACCACCACGTTCCCCGCCTCGGTCCTCACTGATTGTGCATCGGAGACCACGACGACTTCTTCGGGGCAGGTTCCGAAAACCAGCGCAGTGTGCCCATGGGCGCAGCCGAACCGCGTGCGTGCAATCAGGGCGCACCCCACCGGCGCTGCTCCGGCCACCTGGCCCACAGTGAACCTGATGCCGGGGTTGGCACCCGCGGCGCAGGTGAATGTGCAATCCGAAATGATCAGGCGATCACAGGGGGCCTCGACCTCGATGAGCGGCTGCACGGACGCGCCCGCTTCCAGCGTCACAGAGTCAATAGTGATGTCCGACGGCGCCGTTCGGAAGCCACGAACGCGAATGCCGCATCCCTGATCCACGCGGATCGTCAGGTTGTTAATGAAATTGCCCCGTGCGCCATCCCCTTCGATGAGAATGCCGGTCTCTCCGCGCGGCGGCGCGATGATGACCCCCTCCCGGTCCGTTCCGGCGATCTCGATATTCTCACTCAAATCTGCCAACTCGATCGACTCGCGGTAGATGCCCGGCCGCACCACGATGCGCCAGCGCCAGGGCCAGTCCGATGGAACATTGTGAATGGCCGCCTGAATGCAGGTGAAGTCGGCGCTGCCGGAGGGATCGACGATGGTGGTCCGCAGGATGCCCATGGGCGGTGCGCCGCCAAGAAGAGCCACGACAGACGCTGAGAGCAGAAGTACCGCCAAGAGCCGACACAGAGCGTGACTCCCGGCCCCCCGTAGGGCCGAGCCGTGCGTCACGATGGGCGGAGAAAACCGCATCGAAGGGATCATAGACCTGCCGTATACTCCCACTGGAAAGGGAGATGCATCCATGCATTCCGCGCCCGAATCGGAACGCCCGCGCGTATTGGGATGGCGCATCCTGTCTGCGTTGGTCGCTTGCGCGACCGGACTAACGGGATACACCCTTGCTCAGACCACCGAAGACCCCTGGCCTTTCCACAGCCGCACGGCGACTCGTCTCGGAAACACGATGACCATCGGCCCCAAGACGCCGACCATCGACTGGTCGATCCGCGTGCCTGACGGTGGGAGCGGCGTGCCCAACACCAATTCCAGCGCTGTTCAGGATAGCCAGGGGAGAGTCTTTATTGGGAGAGTTTACGGCATTGCCGCGGTGGACGCTCTGACACGCACGATTCTTTGGTCGATCCTTGATCAGAACGCTGTATACACGCCTGCAACTGCCGCCAATCGCGTCGTGTGGGGGTCAACGCCTTCCAACTCGCGTGTCTATTGCGCTCGGGCTTCCAATGGTGAGATTCTTTGGAGTTTCCCGGTCCCCAATGGGTGCGGCACCTCACCCGTCATCAGCCCGGATGGATTCGTGTATATCAACGACCGGAGCGCCAATCTGTACGCGGTGCGCCTTTCCGATGGCGAGCCGCTTTGGACAGTTCCTCTGCGTTACGAGACCTATTGCTACCCGACACTCGACTGGCCGAGTGTCGTGACCAGTGGAGAGATGATCACCGCACTTGCGGGCCTGACGCCTGACACCGGAGACCTTCTGTGGGAGTTCGGCACCGAGCGCAATCTTTTCGGCTTTAACCCGATTGACGGTGAGAACCTGTACATCGCATCGCTCGACCGCAACATCTATTGTGTGGACAAGATGACGGGCGAAGAGAAATGGCGCTTTACGCTCAACGGGGTCAGCGAGGGAGCAACCGCTATCGGCCATGACGGCACCGTTTATACCTGCTCTGATGGCGGCTTTGCACGTCTCTATGCTCTTGATCCAGAAGACGGGCAGGAGATTTGGCATCTCAACCTGTACGACTATTTCGCAAATGCTTCCGTGCTCGACCCACCCATCATCGATGGCGATGGAACCATCTACGTTGCCGCGAATTCATGCTGCCCGTTGCTTGGAAAAGTACTGGCGGTAAGTCCAAGTGGGGAGGTGTTGTGGATCGCAGAGATGCCGGACGCCAGCAATTCCTCCCCCATGCTCGCGCCCGATGGGACGCTCTACATCGTCTGCAGCGATCAGTATCTCTACGCCTTCCGCGATCCGATTTCGCTTTCTCTTACCGGAGTCTGCCCCGGCGCGCTCACCGTCTCCGTCTCCCATGCCACCGCCAATCAGAATGTCGCCCTCATCTACGCACGCAATACCGGAGGAGCGGTCATTCCCAACGGCAACCCCTGCGCGGGACTGGCTCTGGGCCTCAATAACACCGCCGCGCTGGTGGCCACGAAACGCGCGGACAGCACCGGCGCTGTGACTTTCCAGTCCCCCAACACCTCCCCCCGCGCCTGCGGTCTCTACGTGCAGGCCCTCGACCTCACCTGGTGCAAGATGAGCAACGTGGTTCAGATTCCCTGATTTCAACGCTCTCCCCCCTCCCCCCCGCGCTGGGCGCGCGGACAACCCACTGTTCCGCATGGCGTTGCGCCTCGAACACCTCATCAACCCTCCGCGTTGCAGATGAGTCCCAACGGCACATAACCGTTCATCGCGACTCCTGCGCTGCACATGGCTGCTCCTGCGCTGATCTTCGCAGGCCCCGCGCTGATCTTCACTGCGCTGCGCGGCAGCAGCGCAAGGAGGGCGGCGCTCCTCAACAGCACCGCGCTGATCCTCACAACTCCCGCGCTGATCTTCACTGCACTGCGCAGCCGCAGCGCGCTTCCTGTGATGTTCCTCAGCACTCCAGCGCTGATCTGCACAGCAGCCATGGGCAGCAGCATACGACCGTCTGCAGGCCTCCCCCCCTCCCCTCCCCCACCACCCCCCACCACCCCCACCACCGCTCCCCCCACTCCCCCACCCTCCCCCGGTGTCAGACTGCGGGTCCGCCGCAAGCGCGGCCAGGCAGAGAATCTCGAAGATGAGCTGCGAGGAAGGAGGTCGCCCCGGTGGGGTCCAGCGCGGGGAGGACTTCCACAAGGTCAGCACCCACGAGATTGATTCCCGCACACTCGCGGATGAGATCCAGAGCCTGCGCGGAAGTAAAGCCGCCCGCGGAGGGTGTTCCCGTGCCGGGCGCGTAGGCGGGGTCGATGACGTCGATGTCAAACGTGAGGTACGCGGCGGTATCCCCCAGCGAGGAAATGAACGTGCGGATGCGCTGCAGGCCATCGCGATGGCGCACATCCGCGTAGGTCACGATCTCGACGCCGTGCTCACGCGCGAAGTCCAGGTCAGCAGGAGTATTCAGAGGCCCCTTGATGCCGATCGAGAGCATGCGGGCAGGATCAATGAGTTTCTCTTCAACGGCGCGGATGAAGACCGAGGCATGACCGTACTTCTCGCCCCAGACGGAATCGACCGTGTCGAGATGAGAGTCGAAATGAATCAGCGCCAATGGATGTTTCGGGGAGGGGGGGGAATGACGCGCAGTGGGCATGCGCAGGTTGGCCAGACAGGTGGAGTGATCACCGCCGATGGAGAAGAGGTGGGTGTGGTCATCGCCCAGCGTGAGGGCGAACTGGCTGGCGGCCTCGATGGTTTCGAGGGCCGAGTAGGGACGCACCGGCGCATCGCCCGCATCGGCCAGGGAGAGTCTGTCGGTGAGGGTGAGATTGTGCTCGAGGTGATAGGGCTTGATGTAGGCGGATTGATCACGGATGGCGCGCGGACCGAAACGGGCCCCCGGGCGATAGGTGACGCCGCCGTCAAAAGGAATGCCGTAGATGGCCCAGTCGGGGGCTTGGTCAACAGCGGACAGTAGTGGAAAACGGGCGAAGGTGGAGATGCCGGCGAAGCGCGGGTACTGGCGGGCGTTGGGCAGCGCGGTCTTGCCGGGAGATGACTGGAAGCCAGCGCCCACGGGGGAGGAGGACGAGG
>JBGASM010000034.1:0-12298 GCA_044229655.1 Phycisphaerales bacterium
GAAGGGCAAGCGACCGAAGGAGCCCAAGCCATGACCGTCAGACTCACGACCATCGTCAGCCCCGGCAAGGCCATCCGCGCCAAGTGCCTCGACTGCTGCGGTGGCGTCGCCCGCGAGGTCGATCGGTGCCGGGTGGTCAAGTGCGCCCTGCACCCGTTCCGGCTCGGGAAGAACCCCTTTCGGAAGCCACGTCAAATTACGGACGCCCAGCGGGAGGCGTTGTCCGGACGGCTCCGGGCCCACCAGGAACGTCGGAACTCGTCCGGGCTGGATAATTGCTAGGGAAAAAACAGCCAGCGTCGATTCTGGCGCGTGGCTCGGATGACAGACATGCAAGCCGTCACGCTCACGATCACCGTTCCGATCCCGCCGCGCGAATGTTCGCCAAACGGTAGGTATCACTACATGGCGAAGGCCAGGGCGATAAGGAGCTATCGGAAGACCGTCGCGGCGCTGGCGATCAAGGCCGCGCAGGAAGCGCCGTGGACGAACTCGCGCCCGATGTGGGAGCGTGCAACCGTCGGCCTCACGTTCTACGTGAAGACGCGCCGCGGCCTGTTGAGCGATACGGACAACAGGCTCAGTAGCGCCAAGGCCGCATTTGACGCGCTGCGTGACGCTGGGATAGTTCGCGACGATCGCGGCCTGACGCACGAGCCGGTGTCGCTTGAGCACGACAGCGCGAACCCGCGTCTGGTGATGCGGGTGAGGGAGACGGTTGCCGCCACGAAGCCGCACGACCACCGCGACGGCTGGAGCGCGGCCGAGCAGATGGCGGCGGACATGCGAGGGGAGATCCAGGGATGACGCAGACCGACCCCATCATCATGCACGGCGACTGCCTCAAGCTGTTGGCCACGCTGCCGGACGCGAGCGTGGACGCCGTGATCACTGATCCGCCATATTCGAGCGGGGGACAGTTCCGAGGCGACCGCAATCAGTCCGTAGCGTCGAAGTACGTCAACTCCGACTCGTTCAACACGTGCCGCGCCGATTTCGCGGGCGACAACCGGGACCAGCGGGCGTTCTTGACCTGGTGCAATCTCTGGATGTCTGAGTGCCTGAGGATCACCAAGCCCGGCGGCGTTATTCTCTGCTTTACCGATTGGAGACAACTTCCGACGATGACCGACGCGATCCAGTGTGGCGGCTGGGTGTGGCGCAACCTTGTGACGTGGTGGAAGCCAGGCGTGCGCATGCAGCGGGGTCGTTTCAGTGCGTCGGCCGAGTATGTCGTGTACGGATCTCGTGGTGTTCCGAACGAAGGCGAGAAGTCGCCGCAGAATGTCCTGCAGTTCCAGCCGACCGGATCGGAAGACAAAGAGCACATCGCGGAGAAGCCGGTTGATCTCCTGACGTGCTTGATGGGCGTCACGCCGGAAGGATCGACGATCTTAGATCCGTTCTGCGGCTCTGGAACGACGGGCGTGGCCGCACGGCTGAGCGGCCGGAAGTTCATTGGCATCGAGATTGACGACAACTACGTCAAGATCGCAAGACGTCGAATTTCGGACGCGGTTCCGCTTTGGGGTGCAGCATGAGCGTCCTGATCGTCAACGGCCCGAGCATGGGAGACGCGAAGTGAGCACTGGCGGACGCAGGGGGAGGGGAAGTGATATGAACGCAAGCGACGATCGCCAACTCGAAGCAGAGGCCGATGCGTATCAGCAAGAAGCCGACGAGGCCCGCCGCGCCAAAGACCGTCTCTCGCGGCTCCACTACGTGGTGGTGTCGATGGAGACGGGCCGCGAGGTCGCGGCTTTCAACAACAAGACGCTCGCCACGGCCTGGATGGATCACGTCGGGCACGTTGCGCAGCGGCTTAGATTGGAGGAGCGATGACCATTGACATGAGCACCATGCTGACCTCCCCATCCCGCCGCGTGTTCACCCGCCACATCGTCAAGCCCGGCGACACGCTCGGCGAGTACCCGAACCAGTGGGTTGCGGGCGCGAAGGCCGACATGCGATTTGACAAAATCGACGACAATGCCGCGACCGACATCCTCGGCGCGCCGGTGTACCGGCGCTGCCTGGGCGTCCACATCTCCGGCCTGGGCATGTACGGCGAGAAGCGCCCGTGCATGCGCGTGGTCGAGATGGCACGCTGCCGCACGACCTGGCCGGGCAAGGAGCACAAGCCCGAGGACTACGCGGGCTGCATACTCCGCAACCAGTGCATGGAGGACGAGCGGTACGACGACGAGCCCTCATTTCCCGAGTACGTGGACTGCTCGGACATCATCACGCCGCGGGGGATCTACAAGGGCTGGCGCGAGCATGACGAGCCGGTGTTCGGAACAGGCGACGTGCTCTCGTGGATCATCGAGGCTGAGCGGAAGCGCGACCCGCACGGGTTCTCGCACGAGTTCCTACGTGACAAGGCGCACGCCCGCGCGGTGCGGCTGGTGCTTGAGGAAATGGTCGGGTACGGCGTCCACGGGACGGGTATCGGGTCGATCGACATCAGCATCGGGGCCAAGCTCGATCGGTGTGGACGGTGGGCATACCTGTTTCGCTGGAGTGGGAACGAGAAAGAGGCGCGTGCACTGGCGGATGCGGCGTGCCTGGTCGGGGAAGCGAGATGAGCACCGGCCCCCGCATCACGCCCGAGCACGACGCTATCGCCCGCACCATGGAGGGGTACGTGCCGGCCACGCTGCTCGACGCACGTGAACCCGAGAAGGCGATCGGCCGCGCGGTCAAGGGCCTCAAGGCGGGGTTCAAGGCGGCGTCGCTCGAGCTCCGCCGGCGCGACGGCTCATACCTGCCCGTGCAGATCTACCGCTACACGCCCGAAAACAAGGGCTGGATCATGCTCATGCGCACGGGACCCGGCGACTTTGGCGAGTGGTTCCTGGGGCGCTGGAAGGACCGATGGGCCATTCCCCGCGGCGATGCTCGGCACGTCGGCAGCAAGGACGGGCACCTGGTGGACGCGCAGGGTCAGGTCGTGCCGGTCCCGCACGAGGAGGCGGCGTTCGAGAAGTGCGGGCTCAAGTACGTGCCGCCCGAGCGGAGAGCGGCGTTCGTCGAGCACGTGCAGCAAGAGAGGGCATGAGCGAAACGCCAGCGGCGGTCGAATCGCACGCGGAAGGGAGGACGATGATGAGAGAAGCCCAATGGATGTCGGTTGGTTGGGGAGAGTGCCACGCCTGTGGCGGCGCGGCCGAGGTGCTGACAACACTCGAAGGTGAAAAGGCTTTCGATGGAGACTTGGCACGCTGCACAGACTGCGGATGCCCAGGCAATGTGTCGGTTGATGATTCTCTAGACGCTCCAGACGGCGACGACGGAGTAGCGTCAATCCAGTGGCACGACGAGCCCGATTGTGACTGCTGGTGGTGCAAGACGCAGAACCAGCTCGACACCCTCCGCGCCGCGAACGCGAGGATGCTGGAGGCGCTGAACACCATCGCGTCTTTCCATTCCAAGGAGCCCGCCGGTCATTTTTGCAACGAGTGCGGAGCGCGCGGCGGACGGTTCCCTTGCGAAACCAGACTCGAAGCCGATGCCGCCCTCACCCCCAACCCCGGAGCCGCCAATGGAACGTGAGCCGAGCGAGTGGGCCAAGGCGCACGCCAACAAACTGATCAGCGACGCATTCGCAGGGAAGTGGATGTACGACGGCGGCGTGCGCGATCTGGCCCTCGCCCTCGACGCCGCCCGCGCGGTGCCCGAGGGGCACGTCAGGCTGCCGGACGGACGAGAGGTGAAGGTTCTGGGCACGCTTCCGATGACGGCGGACGGGTGTGTTGCCACAATCAACGGAACTTTTTACACACCGCCAGAAGGTGATCTAGATGGGATTTGCAGTATGGCTGCTTGGTCAGAGGGTGGTTCCCCGGTGGGAAAGAGGATCGGTTTCCCCGTGACGTATATAGGTGCCGAACGGACGTGGAATAGTAATGAGTGTTATTCCACTCCAGAAGCCGCCCTCGCCGCGAGCAAGCCCGCCGCCGAGCGGAAGGAGCAGGCGTGACCTCCGCCATCCAGCACAGGCAGAACGCGAGGGCAGGGGCGTGAGGTTGTACACGGACATCGACCCCTTCTGCTGCGAAGTGCTGGCCGCTCGCGTTGCCGATGGTGGCCTCTTGCCCGGCGAGGTCTGGGAGCGGGACGTGCGCACGCTGACCGCCGAGGAGTTGGAGCCGTTCACGCAGATTCACCTGTTTGCCGGCATCGGCGCGTCACCGCTCGGCCTGCGCTGGGCCGGGTGGCCGGACGACTGGCCGATCATCACGGGCGGGTTCCCGTGCCAGGACATCAGCAGCGCGGGGAAGGGAGCTGGACTCGATGGCGAACGCAGCGGCTTGTTCTTCGAGTTCGTCCGCATCGCGGGCATCAAGCGAGCGGCGAGCCTCATTGTTGAAAATGTCGGTGCTCTCTCAGCTCGCGGGCTCGATCGGGTGGTCGGTGCGCTGGAGCCGCTGGGATACGAGGTCCACGCTCTCCGCTTGGGCGCTTGGGCCGTCGGCAGCCCCCAGGTGCGGGAGCGGTGGTGGATTGTGGCCGACCTGCGCGGAGCAGGACGCGAACAGGGGCGCCGAGTGCAAGGCGACGAAGCAGAAGCGCGGGGCGGGCGGGATCAACCAGCGGGAGGCAAACAACCGCGCGAACTGGTGCACGCCGACGGTGGCCGACGCGACGGGAGGCCATGCTTCACGCAGCGGCGAACGCAGCGGCGAACGCAGCGGCGAACGCAGCGGCGAACGCAGCGGCGAGATGCTATTGCCGGGTCAAGTGCGAGCAGCCAACTGGCAGACCCCAACTGTTCAGGAGTTCCACTCCCGGAAGCAGGTCGGCGACGACAAGCGACAGCCTCTCCTGCTGGGCCAGGTGAAGGCGAGCAACTGGCAGACCTGCGTTCGCGAGGACATGGAGCAGTCGGGATCAGCGGCGCGGGGACCATCACAGACGAGCCAAGCCCGTGCGGCGTCGCCCAGGGCGACGCCGCAGGAACGCGACTGGAAGGACACGGCCACAACTCAGGGCAACCGCAAGAGCCCGAACCTCGGTACGCAAGCCCACGCCGCTGGCCCCACGTCCTCTGGGTCGATGCCGACAACAACCCCATCCCGACCCCGCAGTACGAGTGGGAATACCCGCGCCTCTTACCAAGGCGGGCAGATATGCGCAGCGTGGAGAGAGTCGCTGCTTGGCTTTCCGAGTGGATGGATCGACGTGCCGGGGTGGACAGGAAAGAAGAATCCCATATGATGATGGGATATGGGACGCAAAGCAATACCGTGCCGGCCCAAGGCGTGCAAACACTGTGGTCGAACTCTGGAGCGCAAGCGTATCGGGGACCGGCTGGAGGACCGCGGGGTATTCGCCCGGCGCATGTACTGCGATCTTGTGTGCGCTTCCAAGGCGAGGATGAAGGACACGGTGGGCGTACAACAGATCAGACGCCGAGCAAACCTGGCGATGGGGCGGAAATCGGCGTGCGAAGAGTGCGGAAGTCGAGATTGGTTGCAGGTTCATCACATGGACGGCAACCCTGCGAACAACCAGCCGGACAACCGCAAGACTATGTGCGCGAGCTGCCACACAACATGGCACTGGCGGCACGGGAAGCGTGGCAGAGGGAAGCGGCCGTGCGGTGTGATCGGGTGCGGGCTGGACTCGCGGATCGGTGGCCTGTGTCCAAAGCACTTTCAGAGACAGAAGCTCTATGGAGATCCGCTCCTGACGAAGCGGCCCGGTGGGAATGTGCGTTGGCCCTTGGTCAGAGTTTTGCCGAACGACTGATGATGCACAACAAGTGCGGCGTTGCGGCTACAGGAAACGCTCAAGTCCCGCAATGCATCGAAGTGATCGCGCGGGCCATCATCGAGGCAAGATCGGAGCGTGCACCATGAACATCCTCCCCCTGATCCAGGGCTTCGCCGTCCTCGCCAACTCCCCCGGCTACGAGTACACCCCCCACGTCGCCCAGGGCCGCACCTGGCGCGTCGTGGACTCAACCGGCACCCAGGTCGGCTCCATTGTCGAGCCCGCCGCCTGCGGCATCGTCGTGCTGGCATCACCTCCCACCACCGCCCAGCCCAACCCGACGACCGCGCTGGTGTGGTCGCCCGCCGAGCTCGACCAGGACGCCAACGGGTGGATCAACGGTGACGACGCGGACCTGTACGCCCTGCGTTCCAAGTGGGGTGTTCCCGCGGCCGACTTCGATTGTAATGGGTGGGTGAACGGCGATGACGCGGACGCGTTCGCGGTCGCTTTTCAGAAGGGAACACCATGACCACCCCCGACGGCACGAGCAAGGCGGGAGAGGCGGCGAAGCCTCTTGAACCGCACGAGAAGATCGAACTCGAAATGTTCCGATGGGCGTTGCAGGACGCGCCGGAACCTATCGGCACCGACATCGCCCAACTGTTCAGCACGGCGACCGACCTGATTTCAGGCGGCGGCATGAGCAAGGATGACGCCCTGCGCGGAGTCGTGAACTGCCTTGTGTCGCGCGTCGTCGGCTACCGCGCCGAGTGCCTTGCCCACCGCAAAGAATCGGAGCAGTGGGCCGAGAAGTGGAAGGCGGCAATCACGGAGGCGACGGACTACACCGCCGCCAAGGACGCGGAGATCGCCCGCCTCCGCGAGCGGTGCGGGGCGTTGGAGGCCGCGAGCGTGAGGGTGGTGCGGATGATTGACTCGCATCCGCAACCGCTGTCGGCACGATCGGCCTACCCGCTCGACTCGAAAGCAACCGCGCCCGTGACGGCCCTGCCGATCGAATCGAAGTGCCCGCGTGTAGTGCTGTTACCCGGCCAGCACCTCGCCATCATCGAGCGACGCTCCGAAGCCGTCACCGAAGCCGCCCGCGCCTCCGGCGTGGACCTCGGCGGGAAGGGAGGGTGAGCGTGGAGTTCCTATTCGACCCAGCCGTAGAACTTTCGATCAGCGGCAACTGCCCAGTTCAGGCCGAAGGCAAGATCGGCAACCTCCCCTTCTACTTCCGCGCACGCCACGACGGTTGGCGGTTTTACATCGCGTCCAAGCCCGACGGCGATCCGCTCTCGGACGATCCGAAGGATATCGAGTACAGCGAGACGGGTCCGTACGGCCTCAAGCACGAGGCTGGGTGGATGCCGACGTGGCACGTTCTCATGGTGCTAGGTCGCTGCATCGAGATGTACGTCACGAAGAAGAGGCTTGAAGCCGCGCGTGCCGCCACCGACACACACTTTCCGAAGGGACTGCCGTGAACGAGTATGCCGACATCGTGACGAGGCTGAGGAAATGGGAATCATCGTCTGTCCGTGAACACGAAGACGCGCTGCGGGAAGCCGCCAGCGCGATCGAGAGCCTCCGCGCCGAGAACGATGGTGTGTCCAGTTTGCTCGCCGTCCTTCACGGTGATGGAGGCCACTACGAGAGCGAACACGGACGGCAGAAAGCAATTGAGGACGCGGCGAAAGTCTACTACCGCCTCTACGAGCGGTGCGGGGTGTTGGAGGCGGAAGTGGATGCGTGGAGAGACTGCCCCCACGATCACTTTGCCAAAGTGTGGGATCAGCCGCAGATGTCGGGGCGGCATCGCAGCGAACCAAGACAGCGCATCATCGACGCCATGTACGCCACCGACGCGGAGAGGAGCAAGCCGTGAAACCAACCAGACGCGCTGTCGCCGAGTACCGCAACGGCAAGCCAGTTCGTTGGGTGTTCATCGTGGACCCGGCGCGAGTCCTTGCCCTCCGCCGCCGCATCAGCAAGAACCCAAACTCACAGGTGAACCGAGCGCTGCGCGAACTCGGGCTGGTGAAGGAGAAAAGATGAAAAAACACTGGTCAGTATCGCTGGAGCGGATGGGCGCCTGCAAGGACGGCGTGGAGTGGGCCCGGACCCAGCCCTCCCTCGCCGTCGCATGGAAGGCGTGCGATCGCGGGGACTGGATGCTCTGGCTGGCTGGTCGAACGTGCAAGCGTGGCAGCCCAACCCATCGCCGCGTTGTTCTTGCGGCATGCGCCTGTGCCCGCACCGTACTCAGGTACATCCCCAAAGGGGAAAATCGGCCACTGGAGGCCATCAAGACCGCCGAGGCGTGGGCACGCCGAAGGCCGGGAGTGACACTAGAGCTTGTGAGGGATGCAGCCTACGCCACCAGCTCCGCCGCCGACGCCGCCGCCAACGCCGCCTACGCCAATGCCGCCAACGCATCCGCCTACGCCGCCTACGCCGCCACCTACGCCACCTACGCCGCCGCCTACGCCGCCGCCGCCAACGCCGCCGCCTACGCCGCCGCCGCCGCCGACGCCGACGCCACCGACGCCGCCCGCGACGCCCTCTCGCCCCAGGCTGGCGGGAAGGTGAAGCAGCCGGACTCCCAGTGACCGCCCGCAGCAGGAGCAGCACATGACCGCCGTCGGCCACCCGTATCAACCCGAAAGGAAGTAACTATGGACACGAACGCTGAACTGAACGCACGCCTTCTGAACCTCATCGACTGGATCGGCACGGTCGGGAAGGAGATCGAGGCCGGGACCCGCGAACAGGTGCCCGAACTCGCCCGGGAACTGATCGCGTGGGGACTGGTAGAGTCAGCGATGCTTGCGGCTATCTTCGCGGTCGTCGCCTCCGGTCTTGGTTGCGGCTTCATCGTCGCCAGCAGGCACGCGAAAGATGGCAAGGCCCTTGATCTTGCCCAGTCACAATTCGATGACAAACGAGAAAGGGCAAAGGATCGTGCCGCCCGCGAAGCACTCGGAGAACGGCCCCGGGGGAGCGGCGAATCTCACAGGGCCGCGGATGTTCTTCAATGGTTCGCGCTGTCCCTGTGCCTGGCCGCGTTCTTCTTTGGGGTCATTGGCAACGCCAGAACCTTCGTCAAGATCAAAGTCGCCCCGCGTGTGTACCTCGTCGAGACCGCGAGCAAGTGGATCAAGTGACCGTGGACACTTCACCCCGTCCACAGGCGTCCGCGCTTGGCTGAGGGTGAGCGTGAGGGCCGGTAAGCGAGCGTGCCCTCCACGCCGGACACGTCAGGGACCGGCTCCCCGCGCCGGTGAAAGCCGGACGCGGGGGATTAAGGAGACACACCGATGACCCTCACCCCCCACCCGCTCCCGCCCAAGCCGCCCGCTCAGCACGCGCGGATCCTGGTCATGATCTCGCGATCCAACGTACACGCCGAGGTGTACGCGCGCTGGCGATGGGACGGCATCGCCCAGGCGTGTTCGGTGCCCGCCAAGTCGCTCGGGTACACCGACTGCATTGTGCGGTTCCCGGCGACGAAGCTCGGGAACGCGCGGCCAGATGACACGATGTCGAGGCATGAGATTTGGCAGTTCTTGGTCGCATCTACACTCGGAGTTCCGTTCATCCCGTACATGCACCCTCCAGCCGGAACCCTTCCAATCGAGTGGCTCCGCGAGTACTCACCGGGATTCCTCCTGACGTTCTACGACCAGTCCGTCGGGCTCTGCAACAGAAACTCCGCCAAGTGGAACGCCATCGTGACGTACCACGGTGACATCAACGTCGGCGTCGAGCCCCTCCCCGACATCAACATCCCCGAACAGCACGCCCACCCCTCGATCATCTGGTGGTCGCTCCTGCAACAGAACAACCCCAACTGGCTCCCCGTCGCCAAGCGTCGCGCGGAGATGCTCGTCGTGCTCGACCTGCCCGACCCCACGCGCGAGAAGATCGTCGCGGAGGGCCGACGGCTCTGGGCGCTCGGGTACTCGCCGGTCGTGCTCGCGGACCACGCGGTCGATTGGGGGATCAGCGTTAAGGAGTTTCACCCGTGATGATCGCCGACTGGATTAGCCCAACCCTCAATGTCCTGAGCCTGGCCATCTTTATCCTCGCCATATGGGAGTGGCGACGGGCCAGGAAGGCCCACGGATGGGCCAGGTTCGCGTTCGACAACTACTGCCTTCTCATCTCTCGATTCGACCAGGCCCGCGCCTCCGAGATCTAGGAGTCGCTCAAGTCAGGAGCGACCCCGCCTCCCTGGCCGCCATCCGTACCCAATGCCACGAAGGAGTAGCGAGTGGATCCGAAGGTCGGATCAATCGACGTGGAGTCCTACGGGAAGGTGGAGGGGATGCCTTCGCAGACCTGCTTCACCCCCCGGAGGTGTATGGAAGTTGACGGAGCCACCCGGGAGCAGCTCGTGGTGGTCGTGAGTTTGACGTTGCCGAAGGAGGATCCGAGATGCTTCCCGGACCGGGGGAACAACGATGCTCTAGGTGCTTTACAATATTCCCAGCGAGTTGGTGGGGCTGTCCATACTGCATCCGAGTGGAACGCGAAGCTGCTCTCGAAGCTCACGCCGGGGAAAACCCTCCTGTTCCGGCCGGACCGTCGCCAGGAACTCCACATGCTGGTCCGGTGGCTCCGATGGCTGGACACCCTGGTCGGGATGAACCTTCAGTACGACCTAGGGATGCTGAGGGCAAGACATCCCCTTCTTCGTGATGCCCTGGACGGGAGACAGACCATCGTCGATCTCGGGGTGGTGAACTACCTCCAGTGCGAGGGGAGGTCGGAGAGAAGTCTCAAGACCATCGGCCCGGTCCTGGGCAAGTACCTCTACGACGAGGGGGACTTGGTGGAGAAGCTGCCGGACGGTCCGGAGCTGGAGGGCTACTGCAATCAGGACACCGTGAACGCGATGGTGGCCGTTTCCCACCTTGCCGGGATGATTGCCCGGAGTGGGCAGACCGACAAACTGAGCCCCTGGTGCGTGCAGTTTTACAGTGACACGATCTGGAGCTGTGTGAGGATGACCGAGGAGGGGGTGCCCTTCGACCGGCCCACTCTGGAGGAACTAGAGGGAAGGGTGAGGCGGAGAATGGAGGGGGCGAAGAGGCTGGCCGAGAGCCAGTACGGAGTGGTGGTCGCGGGGGAGGGGAGCCAGAAGAGTCGGATGGGGTTCATGAGGGGACTGATCGAGAGGATCCCCGCCGCGTTGAATCATCCGCTACTGGAGTTCACCGAGAAGAAGAAGGAGCTGAGCCTGGGGGAGAGGAACCAGACCTTGCTGGGGGGGATGCTCCCCGACGGGGCCCGGGAGAAAAGGGCGATCAGGCTGATGTCGATGCACGGGAAGGCCCAGAAGATCCTGAGTACATACATCATGCCGCTGTTGAAGCACAAGGCCGGGAAGCCCGATCCGGCAGGATGCAGACGGGGTGCATAAGAGGTGGTGAGGATGAAGATGAGGAAGGAGACGTGGCCCAGCCAATTGACGTGGTTTATCACCCCCGGGCCCGTGAAGGACGGGGCGGGCGAGGGTGGGGGCACGTTGCAGGGGAGGATCACCTGCCAGAAGGGAGCGCACCAGACCGACCCGGAGGAGATCCAAGCGTGCTACCGAAGCAGGTGGGACGGGGGGGTGCTGGTGAGCATGGACCTCAGCCAGATCGAGCTGAGGGTGGCGGCGTTGCTGAGCGGGGAACCCAGCCTGGTCGATGCGTACCAGAACGACTGGGACCTGCACGGGAGAAGGGCGGAGAACATCTGGAGCAGGGCGGAGATTCTGAAGAGATACCCCGAGCTAGTCCCCCTCCCCATCGACCGCTGGAAGCAGCACAGGTCCTTCGACAAGAAGGAGCGGTGGGTTGCGAAGCAGATGAACTTCGCGGACCTCTTCAGGTCGGGACCGGACACGATGCAGAAGACGGTGCTGGACGACGTGGGGGAGCTGTTCCCCCGCCCGTTCTTTGAGGAGATTGCGAGGAGCAGGCCCCTGGTCCGGCCGGTCCTCTGGGAGTGGCAGGAAGAGAGGATCCGGGAGGCGAACGAGACCGGGAAGGTGGAGCTGCCCTTCACGGGGCAGAGCCGGGCGTTCCTGGGCGGGGACAAGTACGAGGTGAATGAGATCGTGAACTTTCCGGTGCAGACCACGGCCGGGAACACGATGCTGAGGATCCAGAGCAGGATGAGCCGGGCGTTGTGGAAGAACCCGAGGGTAAAGCTGTTTCTCAACGTGTACGATGCGTTGAAGTTCGACTGTGCTGGGGAGAGAGAGGTCGAGGAGTTGAAGGGTCTGATCGGCCAGGCTGTAGGCTGGGTGGAGAAGGAAGAGTATTGGGCATGGTTGCAGGAGAAGTACGGGAGGAAGGTCCCGTTGAAGTACGACCTCGCGGTGGGTTGACTTCAGAAGGAGATTCTCTAGAGTAAAAGCATGACGAAGAGAAAGACCACCCCCCGTCGCCGTAGGAACCAGGCCGACTCGGCCCGGAACACGGCGAAGATCCGCAAGATGGCCCTCAGCGGGAGGAAGCCCTCCTCCATCGCCAGGGAGTGCCGATGCACCACCAGGTACGTGTACATGGTCCTCGGC
>JBGASM010000017.1:0-79052 GCA_044229655.1 Phycisphaerales bacterium
CGGGGGGAAAGTGGGGCAGGGAAGGGGTGTGCGGGTGCGGCACGGGGATTGCATATGTTGACTCAGTAGTCCTTTTATGGGATGCACGGGCTTTGCGCGGCGGGCGTGCGAGTTCGGGCTGGATGGATCAATCAAGAGGAGATCATCATGAAGAAGTGGATGCATGCGGGGATGGTCGGAGTGATTGCGGGGTGGGGTGTGCTGGGTGCGGCGGGGGCGCTGGGCGCGGAGCCGCCGAAGTATCGGGTGACGTTTATCGGGGAGAACACGGCGGCGTTTGCGCTGAATGAGGTGGGGGACTGCGCGGGGTGGGTGATTCCGCCGGGGGGCAACACGCGGGCGATCGTGGCCAAGTCGGGGAAGGCGTATGAGATTCTGCCTTTGCCGGTGGGGTACACATCGTCGGGCGCGTATGACCTCAATGATGCGGGGTGGGTGGTGGGTGCGGTGAGCACGTTCACGCATCCGACGTTTTCACCGCAGGCGGCGCTGTGGCGGGAGGTGAATGGAGTGTGGGAGGTGACGTTGCTGGGCGGGCTGCCGGGCGAGCCGTACAGCGCGGCGGTGGCGGTGAACAACCTGGGGGACATCGTGGGCGGGACGGGGTATGTGAGTTACGGGTCGTACTGGAATCACGGGGTGCTGTTCACGGCGAGCGGGGCGGAGCCGATTGCGGACTACATGTCGGCGACGGATGTGAACGACAACCGCGATGTGCTTTCGGGGACGCAGTATTACAACCTGGACACGCAGCAGAAGACGATCATCGGAAGCCCGCCGGGGAACTGGGCGGGGCATGTGACGGCGGACCTGAACAATTTCGGAGAGATGTGCGGGTGGATCGCGAACTGGAGTTCATCGTGCATGATGTTTCCGAACCGGTACACGCTGGAGCGGGGATGGGAGACGATCGGCGGGTGCGCGAATTACACCTCGGCGACGGCGATCAACGACCTGGGCGACACGCTGACGTTCGTCGAGTACACAGCGTCGCGGGTGCAGTTCGAGGGCATCGGGGATTTCCCGATCGGGTCGCTGATTGATCCGAGGTACGGCACGTGGTATGTCACGTGGGGCGGGGCCAATGACATCAACAACCGGAGACAGATTCTCGCGGGTGTGATGGATGCGACCTTCACGAAGAAGGGCGCGGCGGTGCTGACGCCGGTGAAAATGCCGGTGCTGGTCAAGCCGAAGTAGGGGGAGCAAAGGAATCGGATGAAGTGAGAGGGTCGGCTCTGCGCGAGCCGGCCCTCTATTGTTTGGGGGAGGGAAGGCGGCGGCAGGAGTGAGCCATGAGAGACGCAATGGGCGCGAGGATGGGAGTTGTGGGGATCGTGCTGAGCCTGGGCCCCACTGTCTTCGGGCAGACAGAGGCGGGGCTGCACAAGGACAATGTGATTGTCGTGGATGGGGTGGAGCGGACGTATGACTATTACGTGCCGACGACACTGCCCGCGGGGAAGGCCGTGCCGCTGGCGCTGCTGCTGCACGGGCACGGGGGTGATGCGGACACGATGACCGGGGAGAGCGGGACGACCGCGCCATTCAGGATGTTTATGGATATCGCGGAGCGCGATCCGTTTATTGTGGTGTTTCCTGAAGGGACGATCGGGCCGGATGGGCAGCGCGGGTGGAATGATTGCCGGGGCGATGCGACGACGAACCCGAGGGTGGATGACATCGCGTTCATGAATGCGCTTCTCGATCAACTCGAAGCGACGTTCATGATTGATGCGGAGCGGATTCACGCGGCAGGGATGTCGAACGGGGCATTCATGGCGCTGCGCATCGGAGCGGAGATGGGAGAGCGGGTGAAGTCGGTGGCGGCGGTGTGTGCGGCGCTCCCGGCGCGGCCGGAGTGCGGGGTGCCGGAGGTTCCCGTTTCTGTGATGCTCATGAGTGGGACGGATGATCCATTGGTGCCTTGGGAGGGTGGGCCGGTGGGCGGGCGCTTTGGCGGAGAACGAGGGGCGGTGCTGTCAGCGCGGGAGTCAGTGGAGAGACTGATTCAGTTTGATGGGACGCAGCGCGAGCCGACGGTGGTGGATGTGCCGGACACCGATCGCGGGGATGGATCGACGGTGAGGCGGTACACGTTTGAAGGTGGAAGGCAGGGGACGCGGGTGGTGATGTATGCGGTGACGGGGGGCGGACATACGGAGCCGAGCGAGAGGGAGCGGTATTCGGCGCTGTGGGAACTGGTTGTGGGCAATCAGAACCACGACTTCGAGATGGCGGAGGCGGTGTGGGGGTTTTTTGAGGGAAGGTGAATTCAGCGAATCTGGCGGAGATGACCGATGCGTTTGCGCCAAAACTCACAGAAGTAGAGGTCGCCGGTGTTGGGATCAACGGCGATGCCGTCGGCGGCGGCGTTGCCGACGCCGGGGAAATCCTTGAGCGGGGGAAGGCGGACGATGGCGCTCCAGTCAGGGGTGATGTATCCGAGTGACGCATCGGTCGCGACGACATCGGAGCCGTGCTGGGTGTACCAAAGGCGGCCCTGCAGGTCGAAGGCGATGGAGTGAACCTGTTCATCGCGCAGGTCCACGTTGGGAACGATCCAGTCGGAGATGCAGGGATTGCGACCCGAGGCGTCAAGGGACTGGCAGGCGGGATCGCCGAGGCGTGCGAATGCGAAGCGGCTGATGGTGCTGTCGAAGAATTCGCAGAAGATGATGTCGCCATCTGGGGCGCGGACGATCTGCCAGGGCCCGCTGCCGACAAATGGAACAGCGTCGTTGAGGCCGATGGCCTTGGGGAGCGGAAATTGGGTTACGGCGCCGGATTCGGGGTCGAGTACGCCGATGGCGTTGCCCCAATAGGCGGTGTACCAGACGCGGCCGGCGTCATCGAGGACCATGTGGGCAGGTTGATAGGCGGATGCGGGAAGGTCGTAGACGTGATAGCAGTCTGCGTCAGGACCGCCTGGCGGGCAGATCTGATCCATGAGCGAGGTGCTGAAGTCGAAGTGGTTGTTCCAGGGAATGCGCTCGGGATCGAAGGAAATGAGCTTGGGGCCGGCGACGAGACCGCCTTGGGCTGCCCAGAGGCGACCACGCGACTCATCCCACGCGAGGCCGATGACTTCATTCCAGTCTCCGGGGAGGTTGTAGACGCGGTATGGCTGATCTCCTTCACGAGCAGGGTCGTAGCAGACAATGCGACTGTGATTGGAGTAGCGACCGCTGTAGAGGTATCCGCCGCCCTGAGAGAACCAGACGCGACCGTGAGGATCGACGATGATGTCTTCGCCGCACTCGCTGGTTTGAGTGCGATGATCCCCGAAGATCATGGATGCGAACGGGCCCGGGTACGGTGGTTTGGGGATGGGCAGGCCCTCAACGATTCCGGTGGAGAGGTCCAAGTGTTGGAAGTGGAGGTGAAACTCCTCGTTCACCCAGACCTGGCCCTGGGTGTCGGCGGCGATGGAGAGGGGAGCGGCGTTGGTGCCGGCGGTGGGGGGAATGTCAAACCAGTCGTAGGCGAAGACATCGACGGGCACAGCGTTGCTGGGGCCGGCGGAGGTGCGAACGAGAATGCGGCCGGTGCGGGCGGATTCGGGAACGCGGAGGATGATCTGCGAATCAGTCCAAGACTCCACAAGCGCTGAATCGGAGGGAATGCGAAGGCGGGTTGAACCAGATAGGACGTAGAGTGAAGACCCAGGGGAGGGGAGGCCGAAGCGGGAGCCGGGGATGGTGAGTGTGGAGGAGCGAATCGTGCCCAGCACTGTCGCGTCGATATGCGGCGTATCGGCGGGGGGCGTGATGGAGAGCAGCACAGCAGTGAATAGGCAGGGGTAAAGCATGAGAGATTATGGGGGGATTGCGGGCGGGAGTCCGCCTGAAAGAGAGGGCAATTTGGCTATGCGGATCGGATGATGACGGAGGCGCAGGTTGGGTGCATCCTGCTTGCTGGGCGGGCAACCAACCAAGGATGAGATCATGCGAACAAAGAGCCGGCGGATCGAAGGAATAGCAGCGTTCATGGTTTGGGGGGCGGCGCGACTTGCGTGGGCTGATGAGCCTGCGGACATCAGCGGGATGCTGGATGCGCTGCGGCGGGCGGAGGGAGCGCCGGCGCTGGGGGCAGCGCTGATCCGGGATGGGAAGATCGTGGGGATTGGAGTGTGCGGGGTGAGGTCGGTGGAGACGAATGAGGACGCGCTGCTGATGGATCGATTTCCGATCGGGTCGTGTTCCAAGCCCATGGCGCGGTTTGCGATCGCGCACCTGGCCGAGCGGGGTGTGTTGCACTTTACGGATGCGCTGGGGACGTTGCTCAAAGACATGCCGATGCAAGATGCGTATCGGGGGGTGACGCTGGCGCAGATCATGGCGCACCAGGGGGGCATCGCGCCGTACACGGAGATCGGGCCGCGCATCACGCCGGAGGTCTTCAAGCAGGAAGGAAGCGCGACGCAGCAGCGGCGCGGGTTTGCGGAGTTCGTGCTGGGGAAGGAGCCAGTAGCAGCGCCGGGGACGAAGTTCGTGTACTCGAACGCGGGGTTCTGCATCGCGGCGACGGCAGCGGAGGCTGTGACGGGGACAGCGTGGGAGAAACTCGTTGCCGACGAGGTATTCGCGCCGCTGGGGATGACGACGGCGGTGGTGGGGCTTGACCCGGACGAAGCGCATCGAGTGATTGGACATGAGCGAACGCCGAATGGAGCGGAGGCGGTCAGACCTTTTCCGAGACTGGCGGTGATGGCGCCTGCGGGAGGAGTCGCATTGTCGATTGAGGATTTCGCGAAGTTTGCGGGGGCAGAAGCGGAGTTGGAAGCGGGCAGGGCGGTGGGCGGAATCTCGGCGAAGACGGCACAAAGTGTGGGGACGCTGCGGCCTGCGGATGCTGGGCCGGCGGGCGCGGGGGGAATGCTGACATTCGGAGGGGATGGGATGTATCACGCGGCGTTTGCAACGTGGCCGGAGCAGCATGCGGCGATCGTCGTGGCCACGAACCTGGGGGAGTCGGATGACTTCTGCACGAAGGTGGCGGGCGCGGTGCGGGAGATGCTGGCTGCGGACCTTTCGGCAGGGGACACGGGGGGCCTGGCGGGAGGCGCAGGGCCAGCGGGACCGCGATTCGGGTTTGCTTTGATGGCGGTGGATGATGAGCTGAAGGTCGGAAAAGTGGAGAGCGGGTCGATTGCGGAGAAGTCGGGGCTCAAGGAGGGAGATGTGTTGCTCAAGATCAACGGGAAGGATGTCGGGAGCATTTCCGATGAGGAGCGCACGACGATGATTCGAGGCCAGACGCTTGATCTGCAGGTGAAGCGGGAGGGCGAGGCGCTCGAGGTTCACCTGAAGAAGCCGTGAGAGGTGGGGGGGCTAGAGTGGATGGATGGCGGAATCAGGACCAGTACGTAAGCGGCATGAACGCACACAGGGTGTGCCGTGGAAGAGGATGGTGGTGTGGGGGCTGGCGCTGGGTGTGGTGACGAATGTGGTGGTTGCGGTGGGGGCGGCGTTCATGTTTCCGAATGGGGTGGGGCTGCGTTCAGAGGATGATCGGCATTGGACGGTGGGCGAGTCGCCGGGGTGGGCGCGGTATGAATTCTCAACGCATGAGGCGCTGGAGGAGGGCCCTGAGCAGATCGCTGCCAAATACATTACGAAATGCCGTTTGCAAAGCTACGTATCCGATAAATGGTTCCACGAAACGCCATATACATTGTTTCCCTTGGAGTCGCATTACTTCGTGATTGAGTGCTGGGGATGGCCGTGCCGGACAATCTGGGGCTGGAAGTATGACGGCATGTCGCGGCCGGTGGGGTCAATGTCTGCGGCGACAGCAAGCGCGGGCGGAGGAGACCTGCTGCCGATTTTGTTTCCCGCGCAGGCGGGGCCGGGAAGAAGGATTCTGCCGTTCTATCCGCTGTGGCCGGGATTGCTTGCGAACGTGGCGATGTTCAGTGCGATGTGGCTGTTGGTCTTTCGAGGGGTGCGGGTGTGGAGGCGGGTTCTGCGGAATCGGAAGGGAGTGTGCGTGGCGTGCAGGTACGATCTGCGCGGATCGGTATCGGGGATGTGTCCGGAATGCGGGGACGGTCAAGCGGGGGTATGGGGCTGAAGCAGGTGAGTGAGCGGCATGGCGAAGAAGAGGACTGTTCAATCCACGTCGGCGGCAGGGTCGGTTGTGAGGACGGCGCGGATTCCGTGGCAGGCGAAACTGGAGATGGTGAGGGAACTTGCGCTCGCGCTGCCGGGGACGAGTGAGCAGGATCACTTTGGGAGGCCGTCGTTTCGTGTCGGGAAGAAGATCTTCGCGACATTGTGGCCCAAGGAAGGAAAGGCGATGGTGAAGTTGACGGGCGCGCAGCAGGCGGATTTCGAGGAGGAGCATGCGGGGACATTTGAGCGGGTGCCGGGGTACTGGGGGATGCAGGGTGCGACGTTTGTCATGCTGACGGGAGAAGCGGCGGTGGGGAAGGGCGTCATGAAAGAGGCATTGCGGCTGGCGTGGGAGGGTGTGGCAGGGCGAGCGGGGCGACGGCGCGGGGGGAGAGGCTGATGCGCGCACAGCGCGATCAGCGCCCGCTTGGGATGGGTGAGCGATCTATGCTCAGGGCTTGCATTTCATCGGGCTCAGATGAGGTTGCTCACCGTGACTTCAAGCGAATCGAAAGAGACATCCCGGACGCACAAGCCCGCGCTAGGCTTTATTTTGCTCACGCTCATGCTGGATGTGCTGGGGTTCGGGCTGCTCATTCCGGTGGCGCCGAAACTGATTGAGAATCTGCTGGCCAAGGACACTGCGCGGGAGGTGGTGGGGGGATTGGGAGAGAAGGCAACGGACACGGCGGGGGCGGCGCTGCAGGGGGCGAGCGACCTGTCGCAGTCGAGCGGGATGCATGCGCTGGGGGGAGGGCTGGTGGGGGAGGCAGCGCACTATTACGGCTGGCTGGTGGCGACGTATGCGATCATGTCGTTTCTCTGCGCGCCGATCCTGGGAGCGCTGTCGGATCGATTCGGGCGGAGGCCTGTACTGCTGATCTCATTGTTCGGGTCGGGCATGGATTATTTTGCGCTCGCGCTGTCGCCCACACTGTGGATCCTGTATGTGACGCGGGCGATCAATGGAATGTCGGGGGGAAGCATCACGGTGTGCAACGCCTACATCGCGGACATCACTCCGCCTGAAAAAAGGGCGGCGGCGTTCGGGATGGTGGGGGCGGCATTCGGGGTGGGGTTCATCCTGGGGCCGCTGATGGGCGGGTACCTGGGAAACCCAGACACGGAGATCCTGTGGGGATTGCTGGGGAAGGGGAACATTCACTATCCGTTCTACGCGGCGGGGACGCTGACGCTCATCAATTGGATGTACGGGTGCTTTGTGCTGCCGGAGTCGCTGAGCGCGGAGAAGCGGGCAGCACGGTTCAATTTTGCGCGGGCGAATCCCTTCGGCGCGTTCGGGCATCTGCTGGATTACCCGATCGTGGCAGGTCTGGCCTCGGCGTTTTTTCTGTTCAACCTCGCGCAGTTCTCGCTGCATACGACGTGGGTCCTGTACACCGCCTATCGATATGAATGGGAGGCAGTGGATGTGGGGCTCTCGCTGGCGTTCGTGGGCCTAATGGCGGCGATTGTGCAGGGGGGGCTCGCGAGGAAGATTGTGCCTGCGCTGGGAGAGCGGCGGGCGCTGATGCTGGGGCTGGGACTGGGGACGCTGTCGTATCTTGGATACGGGGCTGCGACGGAGGGATGGATGATCTACGCGGTGATCGGGTTGGGATCGCTGGGCGGCATCACGATGCCGGCGGCGCAGAGCCTGATCACGAAGTCGGTGCGGCCTGATGAGCAGGGAGCGATCCAGGGGACGATGACGGCGATGCAGAGCATTGCGCAGATCCTGGGGCCGATCATCGGGACGAGCGTGTTTGCATGGTCGATCGCGACGGAGCCGAAGGTGCCGGGCGGGCCGGGAGCGTGTTTTTACGCGGGGGCGATGCTGGCGGCGCTGGGGTGGGTGATTGCGGCGTACGTGCTGTATCGGAGGTCCGGCGGCGGGCAGGAGACCGGCGAAGCGAGGGCGGGCGGAACAACTTCCTGAGGGGTAGCGGATATGATTCCCGCTTATTCCCCATCCGCCTGCCGGTGTACGGCAACTTGAGGGGCGGAGGGGGTGTATTGCCGGGCGCGCATCAGGATTTGCAAGGATTTTGAGGAGCATGGAGCGCTCCGACTGAGCGCGAGCCCGAGCGAAACATCATCAGCGCAATCACTCCAGAGATCGAGCACACGAACCATGGCGAAGAAGACCAGGAAAGCGGCAGCAGCACCCATGAAGACACTGAGCAAAGCGGCGAAGGCGAAGGGATCGAAGAAGAACAACGGCAAGGCGCGCATCGTGGTGCGCAGCGCGAAGGCGGCAGCCCCGAAGGCGGGGAAGATGGTGTATGTCTTCGGGCGGAGCAAAGCGGAGGGGAACGCGACGATGAAGCCGCTGCTGGGCGGCAAGGGCGCGAACCTGGCGGAGATGACGGCGATCGGACTGCCGGTGCCGCCCGGGCTGACGATTACGACAGAGACGTGCGCGCGGTATTACGAGGCAGGCGCGCGGCTGCCCAAGGGGCTGATGGATCAGGTGCACGCGGGGATTGCGTTCATTGAGAAGGAGACGGGGAAGAAGTTCGGCGATTCGGCCAATCCGCTGCTGGTTTCGGTGCGGTCGGGCGCGGCGGTGTCGATGCCAGGGATGATGGACACGATTCTCAACCTCGGGCTCAACGATGAGTCGGTCGAGGGTCTGGCGGAGGCGACGGGCAACGCGCGGTTCGCCTACGACGCGTATCGCCGGCTGATCAACATGTTCGGGGACGTGGTCAAGGGGGTGGATCACCACCACTTTGAGGAGGCGTTTGACAAGATCAAGGCGAAGTTCGGCGCGAAGCTGGATACGGATGTTCCGGTGGAGGGCATCAAGGAACTGTGCGAGGCGTACAAGGCGGTTTACCGGCAGGGGGTGGGAAGCGAGTTTCCCGCGGACCCGCTGGCGCAGTTGTCGGATGCGGTGGAAGCGGTGTTCCGTTCGTGGAACAAGCCTTCGGCGATGACCTACCGGGCGAAGGAGAACATCTCGGGGCTCAAGGGCACGGCGGTGAACGTGCAGTCGATGGTGTTCGGGAACATGGGCGAGGATTCGGGAACGGGTGTGGCATTCACGCGCAACCCGGCGACGGGGGACAACGAGTTCTACGGGGAATTCCTGATCAACGCGCAGGGAGAGGATGTGGTGGCGGGCATCCGAACGCCGCAGCCGGTGAGCGAGATGAAGGCTTGGCGGCCGGAGATTTACCGGCAGTTGCTGGCGGTGCGGAGCAGGCTGGAGAAGCACTACCGGGAGATGCAGGACTTCGAGTTCACGGTGGAGAAGGACGTGCTGTACATGCTGCAGACGCGCACGGGCAAGCGGACGGGCGCGGCGGCGGTGAAGATCGCGGTGGACATGGCCAAGGAAGGTCTGATCACGCAGGATGAAGCCATCGTCAAGATTCCAGCGGGAGATCTGATCCAGCTGTTGCTGCCGTCGTTTGACGCGAACGCGAAGAAGGCGATGAAGGCGCTGGCGAAGGGTCTGCCGGCGTCACCAGGGGCGGCAGTGGGCAAGCCTGCGTTCACAGCCGAAGAGGCGACGGAACGCTCGGGCAAGGGGGAGTCAGTGATCCTGGTGCGCAAGGAGACGAGCCCGGAGGACGTGGAAGGCATGCACGCGGCGGCGGGCATCCTGACGAGCACAGGCGGAATGACGAGCCACGCGGCGGTGGTGGCGCGCGGGTGGGGCAAGTGCTGCGTGGTGGGCGCAGGAGCGATCCACATCGACGCGAGCGCGAAGCAGATGACGATCGCGGGCAAGGCGTATGGCGTGAACGACGTCATCTCAATCGATGGGGCGACGGGCGAAGTATTCGCGGGCGTGCTGCCGCGCGTTGAGCCGAAGATATCGGGCGACCTGACGACGGTGATGAAGTGGGCGGACAAGACGCGGACGCTGAAGGTACGGACGAACGCAGACACGCCGGAAGATGCGCAGCGGGCGCGGGAGTTTGGCGCCCAGGGCATCGGGCTGTGCAGGACGGAGCACATGTTCTTCCATGCGGATCGGATCGCGTGGATGCGGCAGATGATCCTGGCGGACAACAAGGCAGACCGCGAAGCCGCGCTGAGCAAGTTGCTTCCGTATCAGCGGGCGGATTTTGAAGGGATTTTCAAGGCGATGGACGGGCTGCCGGTGACGATCCGGCTCATCGATCCGCCGCTGCATGAGTTCCTGCCGAACGATGAGAAGAGCCAGCGCGAGTTGGCGGCGGAATTCAAGCTCGATCCGGGGTTCATCAAGCGGCGCGTCACGACACTGCATGAGGCGAACCCAATGCTGGGTCATCGCGGGTGCCGGTTGTGCGTCACGTATCCCGAGATTCTCGTGATGCAGGTGACGGCGATCACAGAGGCGATGATCAACTGCCGGAAGAAGGGGATCAAGGCGATTCCAGAGATCATGCATCCGCTGGTGGGCACGAAGGCGGAGATCGTGCTGCTGCGGAAGCTGACTGAGAAGACCATTGAGGACGTGAAGAAGAAGCACGGCGTCACGGGCAAGCTGGACATCCTGATCGGGACGATGATCGAGGTTCCGCGGGCGGCGCTGGTGGCGGACCAGATTGCTGAAGAGGCTGAGTTCTTCTCGTTCGGAACCAATGATCTGACGCAGATGACGTTCGGATACAGCCGGGACGACGTGAACTCGTTCCTGCCGGACTACCTCACGCAGGAAATCCTGCCGATTGACCCGTTCCAGTCGCTGGATGTATCGGGGGTGGGGGTCCTGGTCGATATGGCCTGTCGGAAGGGACAGTCAGCGCGGCCCGGCATCAAGCTGGGCATTTGCGGTGAACATGGCGGCGATCCGAAGTCGGTGCACTTCTGCCATGACGTGGGGCTGGATTATGTATCCTGCTCGCCGTTCCGGGTTCCGATCGCGCGCCTGGCAGCGGCGCAGGCGGTGGTGAAGGCACGGATGAAGGCGAAGAAGAAGTAACTTCGGTCGAAATAACGTTGGAATCTCCCGAGTCCACACGTGGAAACGTGTGGACTTTTGTTTGGTCCGGAAACCGCGAGCGGTGATCTGCGACGATTCGTGACACGAAATCGGGATGGACGCATCCCAAAGGAAGAGCGGGACGTACTTTCTTCACTTCGCGCGAAGGCACCTCCCCATCAACTACCTACTGGAGACATGCATTGAAGACGATAGCTGTTGTGGCTGTTTTGGCTGGTCTGGCCGGTTCAATTGAGCGTGCGTTTGCCGCTCCGCCGGCGTGTACCCAGGTGCCGATTCCTTTCATGGGATTCGCGCTCAACGGCGGCGACCGCTTCGCGCTATACGAGGGCAGGCCGTATCGTGATTACTTCGTCACGATGGGGATGCGGACGCTGGATGTGCCGGGAAGCATCATGATGGAGTCGGGTGGGTATTTGGGTGTGTCGAAGGACGAGGGGTGCACGTGGGAGGTGATCACGCGCGTGGACACGTGGCCGCTCTGGATTGCGCCGGCGAAGGGCGGGAATGCCTATGCGTATGCGGTGAACGGTTCAGCGCTGCACTCGGTCACGAACGCGGGCGGGAGTTACACGGCGACATCGCTGCGAAGCCCGACGGGAAGCATCATGGGGCTGGGAGTAGATGCCCAGGATCCGAGGCATGTCCGGATCGGCGGGCCGGACGGAACGATTTACGATTCAACGGATGCGGGCGTGTCGTGGCGGGCGATCAGCAGCGCGGCGCCGGGCAACCTGTTCCTGTACCGCATGGCATTTGATCCGAACGATCTCGATCATGTCATGCTGGGAGCCCTGGGAGAGGGCGGGCGCGTGACGGTGGATGCAGGGCAGAACTGGGCGGAGTGCGCGGGGCTTTCGATCTCGGGCGGGCCGGTGAATCTGTTCAACATGGAAGTGTCGGGCGCGAACGGCGAGTACGTCTGGGCGGCGGCGCTGGACATCACGCAGTCGGACCAGGGGCATCCATCGCAAGGACGGCACATTTACCTGTCCACGGACGGCGGGTTCACGTTTGAGCCGGTCATTGACAACGGCGACAGCGGCGTGGTGATCACGAACGGTCCGGAAATGAGGCCGCACCCGACGATTCCGGGCGTGCTGGGCTGGGGATGGGGATCGCGTTTTGACGGCGGGTATGTGTATCTGTACAACGCGAGAAACGACCGAATCCAGGTGGGCTACCAGCCCGGGATCGTCATTCGCACGGTCGAGTTTTACCCGCGAGACACGAGGAACCAGTACATCGGCCTGGAAGGGTCGTTCTTCTGAACCGCACACGAGGTCAGGCGGGCGTGAAGAGATCGAGCGGAGCGCCGGGCGCGCCGAGGACGGCGGCGGAGTCGAGATGCAGCCAGCGCTCGAGCACAGCGGCGTACACGCTGCGGAAGTCGGTCTGGAAGCGCACATCGCCCTGATCGAGGTCGGCGAGGTTGGGGGCTGAGCCGATGATGCCGGAGTGAAGGTTTCGCCCGATGAGAAACATGGGAGCCGCGGCGCCATGATCGGTGCCCTGGCTCCCGTTTTCATTGAGGCGGCGGCCAAACTCACTGAAGGTCATGCAGAGGACGCGGTCGGCCAGGCCGAGGCGGGACACATCGGCATTGAAAGCGGCGAGAGATTCCGCGAGTTCACGGAGGAGGGAGCCGTGGACGAGGGATTGGCCGGAGTGGGTGTCGAAACCTGCGAGCGAGGTGTAGTAGATGCGGGCGCCGAAGTCGGATTCGATGAGGCGCGCGATCTGGCGCAGGCGGCTCGCCAAGGGGTAGGAGGGGTAACTGTCCCGGGAGTCGTTGCGGGCTGCGACCTGTTCGATGCGGCGGGCGTTGGCGCAGGAGGAGAGCGCGACCCTGCGCACGAAGAGCAGGTCGTCGGTCGCGGGGTTGGAGAGTGCAGCGCGCAACGAGGATTCGCTCGCACGGGCGCCGGCGGAGAGGCGCAGAGAGTCGAGGCTGGAAATGGAGGGGACGGCGTTGGTCTGGGACTGCAGAGCCAAAGGGAGCGCGGAGTCGTCGAGGTGAAGAGCGGCCGGAGAGGGTGCATCATCAGCCAGCGAGGAGGTGAGGCGGTCGACTGAGCGGCCGAGCCAGCCATCGCGGGCCTGCTCGGGCGCCAGGGATGCGGTGTGCCAGATATCCATGGCGCGGAAGTGGGAGCGGTCAGGGTTGGGATAGCCCACGTTGGTGATGACGCTGAGAAGGCCTCCATCATGGAGGCGTTTGAAGGCGACCATATCGGGGTGGAGGGCCAGTGAATCGGAGAGGTGATGGGAACCGGCCGCGGCGGAGCGGAGCGTGGGACGGGCATTGTGGTACCGGTCATCTGCAAAGGGAATGACGGTGTTGAGTCCGTCATTGCCGCCGGTGAGTTGAACGATGACGAGAATCGTGGAATCGGACGGCGACTTGGAGGGATCGCGGGCAGCGGCGTGGGCGGAACGGATGAGGAAGCCGGGGAGCGTACTGCCTGAGGCGATCAGCGCGGCGCCGGAAAAGGTGGATGCGGTGCGCTGGAGGAAGGCGCGGCGGGAGAAGGTGGACCAAGAGGAAGGCATGGCGGTTCTCCGGTGGGAGGAGGTCAGCACATCTGATACTCAGCGGCAAAGAGGCGGACGCGCAGGGAGGAGAGGAAGGCATCCAACGGCGCGGAGATTGCTTCAGAGGAGGACAACTCGGAGGGCGAAGGGCACCCAGTGTCGGAGAGACGCTGGGCAAGCGCGGAGGGCGAAAGCGCGGCAGCGGAGCCAGCCGCAAGCAGGCCGGCGGGATTGAAGCGGATCTCGCCGTCGGGCTGTGCGGAGAGCACCGTGTCGAGGGCGTTCAGGCGGACGAGAAGCGTCGCAGAATTGAGCCAGGTGCGGTGACCGTCCCAACCTTTTACCGAGGGTGGCTCGAAGAGGCGCTGTCCCATTTGGGACGCCGCGTCAGCGAGCGTCGAGGCGGGGGCAGCGACTTCGAGAGAGCGGGCAAGGCCGATGATGAACTCGACGGGGGACTTAATGCGTGATCCGCGGTACTGCGGAGCGAAGAAGGCCTGCGAGAGAAAGAGCGTGCGGAGGAATGAAGAGAAGTGGTAGTTTGAATTGCGGAGGGCGTCGGCGGCAGCGTCGAGCAGTTCTTGAGAGGGAGAGGGGGTGAGGAATTCGCGAAGGAGTTTGGCAGCCAGGTAGCGAGCGCAAGCCGGCTGGGCGAGCGCGATGCGGATGACGTCGTCGCCGGTGAAGTTGCCGGACTGGCCGAGGATGGTTTTGCCGGCGGAGTCGTGATCCATCGGGGAGAAGTGGAAGCGGCCTGCGCGGGTGTGCCAGCCGGTGTAGGCGCGCGCGGCCTCACGAATGTCGGTTTCGGTGTAGTTCCCGGGGCCGAGGGTAAAGAGCTCGAAGAGTTCGCGGGCGAAGTTCTCATTGGGCCGGCCCTTGGCGTTGGCGTTGCCGTCGAGCCAAAGAAGCATGGCGGGGTCTTTGCTGAGTGCGAGGAGGAGATCGGCGAAGGGGGCAAGGGCGAGGGATTCGAGGGTACGGAGTTGGCGCAACATCAGGGGTGCGCTCTGGATCTTGGTGTTGCTGGTGGCGAAGTGGTTGTGCCAGAAGAGGGCAAGTCGCGCGTGAAGCGGGCGGGCGGTATGGCGGAGGCGGGAGAACCACCAGGCGCGGAGGGCGGCAATGTCGTTCCGAGCGGCGATGGATTCGCCGAGGCGATCCATTTCAGAGGCGCGGTCTGATTCGGCAGAAGGCGCGAGGAGGGAATCGACGAGGGCGGAAACGTCAGCGGAGCGAGCCGAGGTCAGTTCGGCTAGAGAGGGCATGAAGCCGGCGCGGCGGAGCAAGTGCGGCAGGGCCCCGGGATCTGCGGAGAGAAGGGCAGGATCGGCGGGCGCGAGACTGGCGGGATTGAACGCGCTCACTTGGAGGAATCCTGAAGAGCGGGCTGAGATTCAGAAGCGAGCGTGGCATCGGTCTTGAGCGCGAGAGTCACATCCAGCGACCAGGAGCGAGGCTGCTGCAGGGTGCGCATGTCGAAGGAGTCGAACAGGTCTCCGAGGCGCAAGGCGGCTGAGACTTCCTTTTCGACGCGCGCTTTGGGGAGATCAGCCTTGAGCATGCGACGGGTGACGATTTCGGTGAAGTTGGCGCGGAGGGCCTGAAGGGCGCCGGACCCTGAGACGCGAAGGCGATCGGAGAAGGCGAGCGCATCGCCAACCGCTTCGGGACCGGGCGAGTGATCGAGGATCTCGTCGATGATGGAATTCAGAAGGTCAGTCGAGGTCGTGATGATGTATTGGCCATTCACCAGGGCGGCGGCGGGCTCGAAGTTGTAGTCGGTGGGCACGTCGATGCGGGCGGACTCGGCTGGTGCGGGTTGATCGGGCTGCGGACCGGGGAGCATAGCGCCAGCGGGGGACATCGCTCCCATTGAGGATTCGGGGGCGGCGGAGAAGAAGGTGGTCATGATCTTCTGGCCGCGATATTCGCCGGTTTCGAGCATGTAGGACGGCTGGCCTTTCTGGGTGCGGTCGAGGCTGGCGACAGTGACCGCCATCTGGGTTCCCGCGAAGAGGCGGCGCGCAAAGGCGGGGTCAGAGGAGTACTCGAGAGAGGTGATCCACGCGAAGGCAGGGAGTTGGGGTGTGGGGCGATAGGGCGAGGCATCGAACGAGCGGTAGGCGGCGATGAAGCGGACAGGGCCAGTGATGCGGGGGAGGTAGTCCTCTGCGTAGTTGAGGCCACCCATGAGCGTGGTCATGGTGTTGGCGAAATTGACAAACTGGCCAGCGGCATTGAGGTCGAGGAAGGACTCGCGGTCAGCGTAGAGGGCGGGCCAATTGCGCGAGAGGCTGTATTCGCCGATGAATCCGGGGATGCGGGAGGCATCGAAGGCGGGCGAGCCGGCGGGCTGTGCGAGGAATGCGGCGTGGGTCGCAGGGAGGTCGGCGGTCTGTGATACAGTGCTGGAGAGTTTCAGGCTGCGGCCCTGAGTTGACAATGAGCCTGAGAGGGTCGAGATGTGGGCGAGGGCCTGTCCGAGGCCAGCGACGATGACGCCGCCGGCGGGGTTGTTCTGGAGGATGCCGGCCTTGGACCATGCATCGGGCTGGGCGGTTGCGGCAATGAAGCGCTGGGCATCGAGGTGGAAGAGGGCGCGAGTGGAGGCAGTGTGGTCGGCCGCGAGCGGAGCCCACTCGGGCAGGT
Organism: Phycisphaerales bacterium; assembly: GCA_044229655.1. Lineage (GTDB taxonomy): Bacteria > Planctomycetota > Phycisphaerae > Phycisphaerales > UBA5793 > JBGASM01. The sequence continues at coordinate 16,249 of JBGASM010000017.1, forward strand.
CGCTGAGCCGATGGGAGGCGGCCGCGTGAGCGGAAAGCGCGGCGGTGAGGAGTGACTGGCTGCTGCAGAAGACGAGCGTGGGCCCGACCCGGCCGTGGAGGTTGCCCTTCGGATCCTTGAAGAAGAGGGAGCCAGCGATTTCGACGGATGCGGCTGGATTGGGCGTGCCGTCCTGCTGGACCATGCCGGCGAAGGAGTGGACGGCGGTGAGCATGGAGTCGACCGCGTCGGCCTCATCGAGGCGCGTGACGATGAGGAGGCCGGGTTTGGCGGGGTCTTCGCCCGGGCCGAGGGCGGCGATGAGCTGGTTGCCGGCCAGGGCTTCGGCGGCACCCCAACCATCTTTTCCGGCGACCTGGGCCATAGAAAGGAAGGCGAGGCGGGCGGGCATGACGCCGGGGCGTTGCATGAGCAGGCGGAAGAGGTCGCTCTGCTGGTACGACATGGACTCGAGGGTCGAACGGAAATCGGCGACCACCTGGCCGGCATTGGGGAGGAAGACGTATGCGGCGGCGGTATCGGGGACGAAGTCGGCGACGGAATCGCCGTGAGCGGATGGAGGCGAAAACGCAGAGATTGAAAGGGCCAGGGCAGTAGGAAGACAGTGGGGGAGCCAAGGCATCGAGCGTCTCCAGAAGGGCAGGAGGGGATCGGAGCGGATGCGGGCACGCGTAGCCGCCAAGAGTCGTACAAGTGAGCGGGCACGCGGTTGACAGATTTGTGGGCAAAGGGGCGACGGGATTGCGCGGAGCGCGAGAAAATCGACGGGAATATCCATAGAATTCGCGCTTCGGGCGAGGATGGATTGGCGGGATCATTTGTGAACCGGAACCGGGGAAGTCCTGCAGGTTCAAGACGAACAGGAGTTTGCAGAAATGACCACTGGCGGAACGATGACGGCGTCCAAACCGCGGCCTGTGGAAGACCTGCCGCAGGTCGTGATTCGATTCTGCGGCGACTCGGGCGACGGCATGCAGCTGACGGGCTCGCAGTTCACGGACACATCCGCGCTGTTCGGCAACGACATCGCGACGTTTCCGGATTATCCGGCGGAAATCCGGGCCCCAGCGGGAACGCTGCCGGGGGTGTCGGGTTTCCAGGTGAACTTCGCTTCGGAGGATATTTTCACGCCTGGGGACAAGGTGAACGTGCTGGTGGCGATGAATCCGGCGGGGCTCAAGACGAACATCAAGGACGTCGAGCCGGGCGGAATTGTGATCGTCAACACGGATGCGTTCAACGCGGGGAACCTGAAGAAGGCGGGATACGAGACGAACCCCATTGAGGATCACTCGCTGGACCGGTATCGACTGTACCGGATTCCGATTTCGCGGCTGTGCGAGGAATCGCTGGCGGCGACGGGCCAGGGGAGCAAGGCGATCGCGCAAGCGAAGAACATGTTCACGCTGGGGGTGGTGTACTGGCTTTTTGAGCGGCCGCTGGAGCCGACGATCGAATACCTGACGGACTATTTCGGGACGCAGAAGAACAAGCCCGAGATCGCGGATCTCAACGTCAAGGCGCTGAAGGCGGGGTATTTCCTCGGGGAGACGACGGAGATGTTCCCGGTGCGGTACCGGGTTCCCAAGGCGAAACTGCCGAAGGGCAAATACCGCAAGATTTCGGGCAATGAAGCGATGGCACTGGGGCTGATCACGGCGGCGCGACTGGCGAAGAAGGAGCTGGTATACGCGACGTATCCGATCACGCCGGCGTCGGATATTCTGCACACGCTGTCGGTGTACAAGAACTATCGCGTCAAGACGATGCAGATGGAAGATGAAATCGCCGCGGTCTGCGCCGCAATCGGCGCGGCGTATGCGGGGGCGGTTTCGGTGACCGGCACATCGGGTCCGGGCGTTGCGCTCAAGGGTGAGGGCATCGGGCTGGCGATCATGATGGAACTGCCGATGGTCATCGTGGATGTGCAGCGTGGAGGGCCGTCGACGGGATTGCCCACGAAGACCGAGCAGGCGGATCTGCTGCAGGCGATCTACGGGCGCAACAGCGAAGCGCCGCTGGTGGTGCTGGCGGCGAGCGGGCCGGCAGACTGTTTCAACACGGCGATCGAAGCGGTGCGGATCGCGACGCGGCACATGCTGCCGGTGATGGTGCTTTCGGACGGGTACATTGCGAATGGGGCCGAACCGTGGAGGCTGCCTGATATCAAGGATTTGAAGCCAATCGAGATCAAGCATCCGACGGCGTTCAACTATCACCGGAATGACGCTGAGGGCGATGGACCCAATGCGTTCATGCCGTATTTGCGGGACAGCGTGTACTCGCGGCCGTGGGCGATTCCGGGGACCGCCAAGCTGGAGCACCGGCTCGGTGGCCTGGAGAAGCAGGACATCACGGGCAATGTTTCATATGACCCGGACAATCACCATCGCATGTGCCTGCTGCGCGCGACGAAGGTGGCCAAGGTCGCGGATGAACTGCCGCCGACGATGATCGACGGCGATGCGTCGGGCGACCTGCTGGTGATCGGCTGGGGCGGAACGTACGGGTCGATCCACTCGTCGGTGCAAGCCGTGCGGGCCAAGGGCCGGAAGGTGAGCGCGGTGCATATCCGGCACATGAACCCGCTGCCCAAGGACCTGGGAGCGATCATCAAGCGGTTCAAGTATGTCGCGGTTCCGGAGCTGAATCTCGGCCAGTTGCGGCGGATCATCCGGGACAAGTTCCTCGTCGATGCGATCGGCATCAACAAGGTGAAGGGCAAGCCGTTCCTGGTTGAGGAATTGGCGAACCAGTTTGAGATGATCCTGGCGGGCAAGCGGCCTGACGATTCGGGCCTGCTCAGTGCGAGCGAGGGTTCGCCGACGTCGGGTTCGCTGAAGATCGAGATGTCAGAGGGTTGATTCGTTCCACCACAACAGTGATCGTTCGGATCACGCATTCATACGAGTTTCTCCCATGTCGACCATTGAACTGCCCAAGTACACCGCCAAAGACTTCGCCTCGGACCAGGAAATCCGGTGGTGCCCGGGATGCGGGGACTATGCGATCCTGGCGGTGGTGCGGAAGATCATGCCCGAACTGGGCCACCGCAAGGAAGATTACGTGTTCGTCTCGGGCATCGGCTGTTCGAGCCGCTTCCCGTATTACATGGACACCTACGGACTGCACGGAATCCACGGGCGTGCACCGGCCATCGCGACGGGCATCCGGGCAGCGAACCCGAATCTGAAAGTCTGGCTGGTGACGGGCGACGGGGACGGACTGTCGATCGGCGGGAATCACCTCCTGCACATTCTGCGGCGCAACGTGGATGTGCGAATTCTGCTGTTCAACAACCGCATTTACGGGTTGACGAAAGGGCAATACTCACCCACGAGCGAACTGGGCAAGAAGACGAAGTCGACGCCCTATGGGTCGGTGGACCTGCCGCTGCTGCCGTTGTCCATGGCGCTGGGCGCGGGGGCAACGTTCCTGGCGCGGTGCACGGACGTGAACCGAGGCGGAATGAACATCATCGCGGATGTGCTGCGGGCGGCAGCGACCCACAAGGGAAGCGCGTTCGTGGAGATCTACCAGGACTGCAACGTCTTCAATCACCAGGCGTTTTTCTATGCCACCGAGAAGGAAACGGCGCAGGAGAACACCATCCACGTGCAGCACGGCAAGCCGATGATCTTTGGAGCCAAGCGTGACAAGGGGATCCGGCTGAACGGGTCGCGGTTGGAAGTGGTGAGCCTTGCGGATGTGAAAGAGGACGACCTGCTGTTCCACGACGAGACGAATCCGGTGGTGGCGTTCCTGCTGACCCACATGATGCAGCCTGAGTTCCCCGAGCCGGTGGGCGTGATTTATCGAGTGCAGAAACCAGTTTATGAGGAGATGGTTTGCGAGCAGGTGGACAAGGCGGTGGCCAAGCGAGGTGAGGGAACGCTGGAGAAGCTGCTGCACGAGGGCGAAACCTGGGACGTTGAGTGAGCGGAAGCAGGCGGTGCGGGACCGGAAGGCTCCTATTGTGGGGGCATGAACCCCACATTGCCGATGTCGCCGAGCACTGCGAGCGGAGGAGCGATCCCGGGAAGCAAGCGGGCGGGATTTGCAGACCAGCTACTGGATGCGATCGCGCGCAAGGGTTCACCTGTGTGCGTCGGCATTGATCCGGTTGCGGGAAAGTTGCCATCGGAACTGATTGCGACCGCCAAGGGGCGAGTGAGCGGCGGAGAGAGCAGTGCGGCGGAAGCGGAGCTGGCGGCGATCTGCGAGTTTGTGTCGGTCGTACTGGATGCGGCGGCGGATCATGTGCCGGCGGTCAAGTTTCAGTCCGCGTGTTTCGAGCGGTATCGGCATGCGGGAGTGGAGGCGATGTGGGATCTGATCGGCGAGGCGCAGCGTCTGGGGCTGATCGTGATCCTGGATGCGAAGCGCGGGGACATTGGGGTATCCAGCGAGCATTACGCGCAGGGGTTTTTTGAGCCGGCGGTGTTTGACACGGATGTGTTCGGAGCAGCAAGTCCGGCGATTCCGGATGCGGTCACGGTGTCGGCGTACATGGGGAAGGATTCGGTGGCGCCGTTCCTTACGGGCGCAGGCAGAGGCGCGTTTGCGCTGGTGCGAACCAGCAATGCGGGCGGAGATGAGGTGCAGCGGGCGGTGATGGCGGACGGGGCGACGGTGGGGGAACATCTGGCGCGACTGGTGGCGCAATGGGGCGAAGCACATGTGGGAGAGCAGGGGTACAGCAACCTGGGCGCGGTGGTCGGGGCAACGAAGGCGGCGGAAATCGAAACGTATCGCAGGCTAATGCCGAGGACGATGTTCCTGGTTCCGGGGTATGGAGCGCAAGGGGCGACGGCGGCAGATGTGAAGGGGTTCTTCAATCGCGATGGAAGGGGCGCGCTGATCACAGCGAGCAGGAGCGTGATCTATGCGTTTGCTGCGAAGGGGCAAGGCGCGGGCACGGGGGGAGGCGAGCGATGGGGTGATGCAGTGGCGAAGGCCGCGAGGCAATTCGCGGAGGAAGTGCGCAAAGTGGCGGATGAAGTGAGCGGCCGATGACAGAACGCACCGCGCAGAATTCAGGCCGCGTCATGGCGTGGCTGCCGTGGGTCCTCATGCTGCTGGTGACGGGGGGAGCGGCGGCCATCATGCACTGGCTGGAGGGGCGGATGTGGTGGTGTGATGAGCCTGACGGAAGGGGGCGGTTGTGGATTTCGGATGTGTGGACGAGCCACTGCTCGCAGCACCTGACTGATCCGTACAGCATCACGCATGTTTCACACGGGTTGATCGCGTATGCGGTGTTCTGGGCGATCACGCGCTGGCGCGGCGCGGCCATGACGAAGGAGAGACGGCGGACGTGGGGGCCGTGGGTGATGATGATCGCGGTGGGGTTGGCCGCGGGCTGGGAGGTGCTGGAGAATTCGGACTTCATCATCAACCGGTATCGTGAGGAGACGATGTCGCTGGACTACATGGGGGACAGCGTGGCGAATGCGGTGGGAGACATTCTGAGTTGCGCACTGGGGTATGTGCTAGCGCAGCGGCTGGGGATTGTGTTTGCAGCGGGGATGTTCATTGTTACTGAGGTTGCGCTGGCGATTATGATCCGCGACAACCTGACACTCAACGTGATCATGCTGGTGAGGCCTGTTGAGGCGATCAAGGAATGGCAAATGCAGGACCACGGTCAGTGACGCAGGGTGACGCACGGATTTGCGTTGCTGATGAGGGAACTGGCGGCGTGTGACGTGGGTCAGGCGGCCACAGAAGGGGACACCTGGAGAACCTGAATGCAGGTTCGAATCAGCGCGGCCTTGTCAATGGGCTTCGTGACGTAGGCGTGGCATCCGGCCTCGATGCACTTCATGGCGTCGCCGCCCATCGCATGGGCCGTGAGCGCGACAATTGGGATGGGGCACGCGAGCGAGCGGAGGGTATGAGCGAGGGCATAGCCGTCCATTTCCGGCATTTGCATATCGGTGAGAAGCATGTCGCAGGGGGGCGGATCGAGCGGGAGGTTGGTGGCCGGGTCGACAAGCGCATCGAGAGCGAGCCGACCATTCTCGAAGACCGTGACGATTGCGCCTGCTTTTCGAAGGTGAAAGGAGATCAGGCGCTGATTGTCGGGGCCATCCTCAGCATAGAAGATGCGTTTGCCGGCGAGGAGTGGGCCGGTTTCAAAAGACACTTTGGGCGGGGCGGTCAAGTCGAGGCGAAGTTCGGCAGGTCCGAACAGGCGGACACCATCGAGGCTGCCGGTTGCGATCGAGACCTTGAACGTACTGCCTTTGCCAAACTGGCTCGACACACTCACATCGCCGTCAAGGAGATGGGCAAGGGTTTTGCAGATTCGCAATCCCAGGCCGGTGCCGCCAAATTTTCTCGTGGTCGAGGTATCGGCCTGCTGGAACGCGCCGAAGAGCCGCGAGATCTGCTCAGAGGTCAGGCCAATACCGGTGTCTTCGATGGTCAGATTCAGCAAGGGACGTGCGGGGTTGGCGGAGTCAAGAGCGGCGCGAAGAGTGACGCCGCCGTTCTCAGTAAACTTGATGGCATTGCCGACGAGATTGACGAGTATCTGGCGAAGGCGAATGGGGTCGGACTGAATTGAGGAGGGAAGGGGGGTCTCCTGAACAATTGACAGGCTGATTCCCTTGGCCGAGGCCTTGACGCGCATCAGCGACTCGACATCCAGCAGAATTCGGCGCGGATCCAACGGAATGCGTTCGACGGTCATCTTGCCGGCCTCGATCTTGGAGATGTCCAAGATGTCATTGATGATGCCAAGCAGGTGCTCACCGTTGCGGCGAATGGTGTCCAGATGGCTCGTGCGGTCATCCGGAGTCAGAGAGGAGTCAGTGAGCAAATCGGCATAGCCCAAGATGGCGGTCATCGGCGTGCGAATCTCATGACTCATGTTGGCCAGGAACTCGCTCTTGGCCTGACTTGCAGCAACCGCGTGAGCCTCTGCGGATTTCAGCGCCTCGGCAGCCCGGCGTGCGGCATCGACGTCAACATGGACGCCCAAGGCGCGCAGAGCTTTGCCATCAGGATCGCGCTCGGTAACGCGCCCGGTATCAAGCACCCATGCCCAGGTGCCATCCTTGCGGCGCAGCCGGTGTTCGCAGCGGTACTCTGAAGTGCGGCCCTCGAGATGGTCTGAGAGGGTGCGCGTCACGTCGGCCAAGTCATCCGGGTGGACGAGGGACTCCCACGCCCGGACGTGCGGCTCCCACTCCCCAGGTTCGTATCCGAGCATGGTCTGGGCTATGTCGTTGAACTCGACCAAGCCATCCGAGATGTTCCAGTTCCAGGTGCCGAGATTGGCGCAGCGCACATTCAGGTCGATGAGTTCGGCCTGGGCGCGTGCAGCATCGCGGGCGGCGACCTGAGCGGTGATGTCTTGGAAGGCGCCGTAAAGACGAGATACCTTACCGTCGACGGATTGAGCGCGGCCTGCGGCACGCACCCAGATCCTGCGGCCTTTGGCGGTAATCAACGGGAGTTCGAGATCCCAAGGCTCACCCTGCTCGATGCCATTGCGAACCGCCTCGGCGATGGCGGCGCGCGCTTCGGGGGCATAGAACGCCACGGCCTCCTCGAGTGAGGGCAAATACCCGTCGGGAACTTCGTGGATGCGGCAGGTCTGGTCCGTCCAATGCACGAAGTCTGCCCCGCGGTCATACTGCCAACCGCCGACATTGGCTACGGCCTCCATCTCCCTGAGCAGCGCCTGTTGGCGCTCGAGTTGCATGCGGGCCAGAACTCTCGTGGTGATGTCCGTGCGGATGGACACATACTTTTCGACTTTGCCGTTTTTACCCATGAACGGAGCGATGATGCTGTCCACCCAGTAGAGTTCACCGCGCTTGCCGCGATTGCACACTTCTCCGCGCCAAGGCTTCCCCGCAGTAATCGTCCTCCACACATCGACCCAAAACGCTTTGGGGTGATTGCCGGAATTGAGAATGCGGTGGTCCTGGCCCAGAAGTTCCGCACGGGTGAAACCGCTGATTTCGCAAAAGCGCTCGTTGACGTCGATGATGCGTCCGGATTGATCCGCGATTGAGATGATGCTGTGCTGGTCAAGAGTGGTCCGGAATGCGGCGACCTCGCGCAGGGCATCCTCGGCCTGGCTCTTCGCGCGGGAGAGATCAGAAGTCATGGACTGAGCCAGCGCCAGAGCGGAGGCCCGGCTGGTGGCCAGCGAATAGACCAGAGTACTGGCAACCAGGCTCAACAGAACCCCGCCGATCGCCAGGGCAATCGGTGTCGAATAATCGATGGAGGCCTCAAAGGCTGGTGTAGTGCTGGTGGTAAATGTCCAGGTGCGCCCGCCAAAGGTTACCTGAGTGGCGCATTCAAACATGCGATCCTTGAAGTGTTCGGCGGTAATATCGCCGCGCACATGTTCAAGGTGGCGGTCGTAGTCGTAGAGCTGAGCACTCTTCTCTGGATTGTCCCCGTCAAAGATCTCGAAGTCGAGTTCTCCATTAACGGTTTCAACAACGTCGTCAAGCGCATCACTCAAGGTGATTGGGGCGTAGCAGAGACCTACCAGGTTCTGACGTCGCTCCTCAGCAGTGGTTGGGTGGGTGCCGTTGCGAAAGACCGGGACAAAGTACAAGAAGCTGACCTCATTCGCATCATTCTGCACCAGTTCGATCTTGGCGGTGATAGACGGCAGTCCCGTTGCGATGGCAGCTTCCGCAGCTTCGCGTCGGTTCTTTTCGCTTCCGATATCAAGTCCCCAAGCACGGGCGTTGCGGTCTGCCGGGAAGCAATACTTGATCACAAAGAGATCGGGCAGGTCAGCCATGGGCGATCCCTGCTCGGCCAATGACCACACACTGAAGTCCGGGGCGTCGTCCAAGCGCTCGCGCGCGACAAAGGCATCGAGATCGGCGCGTTGGACGCGCTCGATAAATCCAAACCCGAGGACTCCGGGGAAGTCGCCGGGGAGGTCGCGAGACTCCACGTAGCGGCGGAACTCATCGCGTTCGACGGATTTGCTCGCGGCAAAGACGCCACGCCCGCCCTGAAGGCCGAAGCGTGCCTGTTCGACGCGGCGCTGCGCTTCGTGCACCAGGCGCTCACTGAGCTGGTCAAATCGCGCGCGCGCTTCGTCATGCACTTCATGAAGTGCGGCCAAGACCGCCAGTCCCGTGACGACCAGGCCCACGAGCCCGGCTCCGCCTGCGACAATTGCAGACCGTCGGCGCTGAATCCGAAGGGTACTGATCTCCGAGGCACACGCTTCGCTGTCGGACACTGCGGTTCGACTGAACGCGACGCGCGCACGCCAGACGATCAGCGGAGAAACGATCAAAGTGAGCAGGCCGGTATCAACAAGGGCTTCGACAATCGGGTTGACGCTGACGACGACGTAGTGCAGTAAGCACATCACCCCGAGTTCAGCGAGCGCCACAATGGCGATCGTCTCGGCGATGAACAAGGTGATCTGATCGAATACGCGCCTCTTCAACTGCATGAACGATGTATCGGTCCAGGCGCAAATGAACATCTGGCGCGACGCGGCAAAAAGACGGCGCATCCCTTGAACAGGGGATAGTGCGAACGGTGACGCGATCTATTGATTGTGAGAAGCGAAGTTGATCGAAGTGCGAATACCCCGGGCGCGATTCGAACGCACGACCTGCCGCTTAGAAGGCGGCTGCTCTGTCCAACTGAGCTACCGGGGCGCATGGGGCGCGGATTCCATCCGCTGCCCGACAGGAGGGTAGCATCGACCACTTCCCATGCCGACGCAGAGAGTCAACGACCCCCACACCGCGCCAGGCGCCGAGGATTCGCCTTCGGCGTATGCGGAGGCGACAGAACGGGGGAAGCGCGATTTCCTGCTCTTCATCCGGGTTGAATGCGGGCTGAGCGCGAACACGGTGGCGGCGTACCGGAGGGACCTGGAGGACTTTCTTGCCGATGTCAAAGGGGAGGACGTCGGGCGGATTGACGGGCCGAGGGTGATTGCTCACCTGCGCAAACTGAGCAAGAGCGGTACAGGGCGCAGGGGGCGCGGCGGCACCGCGGCGGGCGCGCTGGATTCGGCGTCGATCATCCGGCACATTGCCACGCTGCGGATGTTCTTCAAGTTTCTGCATGCAGACGGGCGCATCCGCGAGAACCCGATGGAGTTCATCGATCGGCCTGCGCCGTGGAAGCGCCTGCCGGGGTACCTCGCTCCGCAGCAGGCACGCAAACTGCTGGCTGCTCCACATGAAGAGCAGGGAGATCTGTGGCGCAGAGACCGGGCGCTGCTCGAGTTGCTGTATGGGGCGGGGTTACGGGCATCAGAGGTGGTGGGCATTCAGGTCAGTGATGTGCACGCGACTCTGGGGGTGGTGAATGTGATCGGGAAGGGTGGAAAACAGAGGCTGGTGCCGGTGGGCAAGCCGTGTCTGCGCGCGATCGATGAGTACCTGGCCCAGTGCCGACCTGCGCTGTCGGCGAAGGGGAAGGACAAGGGGAAATTGCTGCTTTCGTGGACGGGCCGGCCGCTGGAGCGTGTGGCGGTGTGGCAGATTGTGCGGAAGCAGGCGGCGGCAGCGGGGCTCGCAGGAGACATTTATCCGCACCTCCTGAGGCATTCGTTTGCGACGCATCTGCTTGCGGGCGGAGCGGATTTGAGGGCGGTGCAGGAAATGCTCGGACATGCGGACATCCAGACGACGCAGATCTACACGCACGTTGATTCGAGTCGGCTGCGCAGCGTCCACAAGAAGTTTCACCCGAGGGGGTGAGAGAATGAGGCAGCGGATGTGGTACGCGGCGGGGGGGCGTATGATCGCTGGAAGGCAATGCCTTCTTAATACAACTCAAGGAGCCGGGACCATGAATCGAAATGGCTGGCGATTATCCGTTTCGGCAATGGCGATCGGAGTGATGGTGACGGCGCGCTTCGCCCGCGCACAACCGGACGATTGCGGACCACTTTGGGATGTGCGCATTGGCAATCCCGGCATGCGCAATGCGGATGACAATTATGGATACGTCTGGTCCATCAAGCAGTTTGATGACGGTGCCGGTCCAGCGGTTTACGCTGGCGGTGATTTTGATCTGATCGGCGGCGAACCGGGACGGCATTTTGCACGATGGGATGGATCAGGATGGGTGGAAGCAGGAGGCGGCCTGAATGGGAAGGTCCTGTGCATGGAAGTCGGCATGCTGGCGGGCCGGCCCGTGCTCTTTGTGGGCGGGCAGTTCACCGAAGCGGGCGGTGTGTCGTCAAATCACATCGCAGCCTGGGATGGAACGCGATGGCATGCGCTCGGGCAGGGAACGGATGACGATGTCAACACCATGTGTTTTGTGCCCACAGGGCCATTAGGGCCGGCACTGTATGCCGCGGGGTACTTTGAAAACGCTGGGGGAGCAGCCTGCGACCACATCGCGCGCTTCGGGGAGAGCGGCTGGGAGGCGATGGGCGCGGGGATTGGGGCAGTTGCTTGGGCAATGGCAACTTTTGATGACGGAACGGGGCCGTCGCTCTATGTGACAGGCAGTTTCCGTCGTGCAGGCGATCTGACTGTCGACCTCATTGCACGCTGGGACGGCAGCCAGTGGCAGGATGTCGGCGGCGGACTGGACTACCACTGGGGCGGCGGCTGTCAGGATCATGGTGATGCGCTCGCGGTGTTCGATGATGGGGCCGGGCCTGCGCTCTTTGTGGGCGGGGAATTTGAAGGCGCAGCCGAGATCCGCTCCCGAGGAATCGTCAAATGGGATGGCAGCGCGTGGAGTGGCGTCGGCGGCGGATTCAAAGACACGGATTGCGGCGGAGTGTGGGATCTCAAAGAAGGCACATGGGGAGGGCGTAATGTTCTATTTGCCGGAGGTCAGAGTCTGCTGAGAGATGGAAGCAATGACTATTTCGGCGTGAGCGTATGGGATGGATTGGACTGGACAGCGATCGGCAATTCTGGTGGTATTTTGCATGCAGTTGAAACAATTGAGCGGGCATCCATTCGAAATCAGTTGGCCCTGCTCGCCGGCGGTGATTTACGCTGGGTTGAAGGCAAGGCCACGGAGAGAGTCGCTTCATTCGGTTTGGGCACATCACTGCTCGAAACCAGTGCGTTTGTTCGAGGTCAACAAGCGACAATACGGACACGTTGCATGAAGCCCGGCTACCCGGTCCATTTCTTCACATCGACAAGCGGGGCAGGCCTCCCAACGTTTATCAATGAGTTCGTCGGAACAGTCCTGCTCGAGAATCCGCATTACCTTGGCACGCGGACCGCTCAGCAGAGTGGCGTTGCGAGCATTCAGGGGACGATTCCTGCCACCCTTCCTTATGACCAAGTTTGGGTGCAAGCCATCCAAGACTTGAAACAGACAAACAAACTGAATGTGCCTATTCAGTAGGCCGCCGTCAAATCGGAGCCCTCATCCCTCGTCCAGATCGGATTCGAGATTGCCCTTGAGTTGCTCGAGATTCTCAAGGTAGAACGCAGTGCCGCGCGCGACGCAGGTGAGGGGGTCATCGGCAGTGCGGACATCCAGACCGGTACCCTGGCTGATGACGGTGTTGATGCCGCGCAGCAGTGCGCCGCCGCCGGCCATGGTGATGCCGTTCTCGACGAGGTCGGCGGCCAGTTCAGGTTCAGCGCGTTCGAGGGTGCGCTTGACGGCTTCGATGATGGCGCTGATGGGTTCGGAGAGGGCCTCGCGGATCTCTTCAGAAGTGACGGTCGTTTTGCGCGGCATGCCGGTGATGGTGTCGCGCCCGCGGACTTCCATGGTGAGTTCCTGCTGGAGCGGGGCAGCAGAGCCGATTTCGATCTTGATGCGTTCAGCGGTCTGCTCGCCAATGAGCAGGTTGTAGGTCTTTTTCATGTGGTTGATGATGGCTTCATCGAAGTCATCACCGGCGACACGGAGCGACTCGCAGACGGCGATATCGGCCAGGGACATGATGGCCACTTCGGTGGTTCCGCCGCCGATGTCCACGATCATGGAGGCGGTGGGCTCGACGATGGGCAGGCCGGCGCCCAAGCCTGCGGCCATGGGTTCCTCAACGAGGTAGACACGGCGCGCGCCGGCGCGCATGGCGGAATTGAGGACGGCCTGTTTCTCGACGGCGGTGATGCCTGAGGGGATGGCGATGACCACGCGCGGACCGATGAGGTGACGGTTGCCGTTCACCTTGCGAATGAAGTAGGAGAGCATCGCCTCGGTGATCTCGAAGTCCGAGATGACGCCGTCTTTCAAGGGGCGGATGGCGGTGATGGCGCCGGGCGTCTTGCCGAGCATTTCCTTGGCAGCCCAGCCGACAGCGTTGCCGCCCTGAATGACGCGGTTGGTGCCACGACGAACTGCGACCACGGAAGGCTCATTGAGGACGATGCCTTCGCCGCGCACGCAGACGAGAGTGTTGCAGGTGCCCAGGTCGATGCCCATATCGACGCTGAACCATCCCAGAAGCCTGTCGATGACCAAGACGAATCCCTTCGTAGAGTGGCCCGGATGAAAAGGACAGGGCGTGATCATACCCACCCGGTCCGGGTGCGCAATGGATGCGCGGGCAGATTGGCGCGCTTTCCCGGTGCGGGGACGTCAGGATGCTTCTCCCCAAAGCGTGGGTACGCCGAACTTGCGGGTATACCAGAGCGTGGTGAGGCGGCGGAGTTCGGCGACAAAGGCGAGGGCGGTGAGGCGGTCGGTCGCGAGCCGAAAGGTGACGGAAGAGTCATCGGCCTCGACGTGGGCGAGGGTCACGCCTTCACGTTCGGCCAGGGCGTGCGATGCGGCGATGACCATCCTGCGGATGGGTTCGTGCATCAGGGGCGTCCCCTCCAGCGCGCGAAGGGTGATGATGGAGATTTCGGATGAGTCGTCCACCATGGGGACGGGACCTGAAGAAGCCGGGAGAAGGGAGGGGCACACGCAACGAGAAGGCTCAGCGCCTGCGGGTGAGGGCGATGAGGCCGACGATGGTCATCTGGGCCAGGAGGGCGACAATGAGCCAGCGCTGGGCAGCGGCGGGGTCGAGGTAGATGGCGGCGGCGAGGCCCGCGAAGAAGACGGCAATGAGGAGGAGCACCGCGGTCATATCGCCGGCGGAGAATTCGTGGGGGCGCTGACGAAGCGCGTGTAACTCGCCGAGCATCTCGGTCAGCAGCTTGGGAACGCGGTCATCTGCGGCGACCGGCGCGGGCGCTGAGGCGGGAGCAGCAACGGACGCAGGAACATCTGCGGGACGGGGGACAGCGGGTGCGGGCTGCTCCCGGGCTGGAGGGACTGGGCGCGGTGGAGCCGGCGGCGGGGCGGTCGAGGATGCGGGCAGGGTCTCGCCGCTGCGGGGCGCGCCGTAAATGAAGACGGGCTTGCCGCGGGGAGCGGAGACAATGCTGGAAGGCTCATTCGCCTGGATGCGCACCGACTTGATTTCGACGGGTCCATCTGCGGCGGTTGGTGCGGGCGCGGGGGGTGAGGAGGGGGCCGGGACGGCGAGGGAGGGCGCGGGGGTTGCGGAGACCGCAGGGGCAGGAAGGGTCACCGGGGGGGTGCTGGCGGCGACTTCGAGCAGGGCGCGCTGGGTCGCCATGGGGCCGCTGATCGCCTCGCGCAGGCCGCGGCCGCGCACGCGATTCTGAGCGATGATGGAGGCGGCTTCGGCGAGGTTGGTGGCCCGGAAGTGCGCCCGCGTCTTCACCTCATCGCGAGCGATGAGAATGGTCTGGCACTCGGCGGCCAGCCCGGCCTCGATGTCGCGTTCCTGATCGCCGATCATCCAGCAATCGCGCAGGTTCAGGGAGAGGTCATCGGCTGCCTGGAGGAGCATGCCGGGCTGGGGCTTGCGCCAGGGATGTTCCTTGGCGTACTGGGGGACGGTGCCCTCGGGGTGGAAGGGGCAGAAATAGAAACGGTCGATGCCGGTGGAGCCGATGGCTTCCGAGACGAGGCGGTTGATGCGCTGGTGGACGGACTGCACATCGGCTTCGGAGAAATGGCCGCGTGCCACGCCGCCCTGATTGCTCACGACGACGATCTGGAACCCGAGCTGCTTGAGGGAGCCGATGGCGTAGGCCGCACCGCGGATAAGGCGGACCTGGCGCGGATCGCCCAGATCGCCATCATTGTGAATGAGGGTGTTGTCGCGATCCAGGAAGATCGCTTTGTTGTTGGGTGCGGCGGATGCGTTCATGGCGAGAGTCTGGGATCACTTGCTCGTGTAGTCGATGATGCGGGCGATCTCGGAGCGCAGTTCGTGGCGCGGGACGACGCGGTCCACGAAGCCGGACTTCTGCACGAACTCAGCGCGCTGGAAGCCGGGGGGGAGGTCCTGGCGGATGGTGTTCTTGATGACGCGCGGGCCGGCAAAGCCGATGAGGGCGCCGGGCTCGGCGAGGATGACATCCCCGAGCATCGCGAAGGAGGCGGTGACCCCGCCGGTGGTGGGATCGGTGAGGACGGAGATGAAGAGGCCGCCGGCATCATCGAAACGGGCCAGGGCTGCGGAGGTCTTGGCCATCTGCATGAGCGAGAGGCCGGACTCCTGCATGCGCGCCCCGCCGGAGAGGCTGACAATGACGAGGGGCCGGTCGGTGTCGGTGGCGTACTCGATGGCGCGGGTGATGCGTTCACCCACCACGCTGCCCATCGAGCCGAGCATGAAGTCAAAGTCGAGCACCGCGAGAACCACGCGGCGGCCCTTGATGAATCCAGCGCCGGCGAGCACGCCCTCGGGACGGCCGGACTTGGTGCGTTCGGCGGCGATGCGGTCGGGATAGGCCTTGAGGTCCTTGAAGCCAAGCGGGTCGAGGCTCACCAGATCGTCATCAATGGGCTCGAAGGAACCCGGATCGCAGAGCTGCTCGATGCGCGTGCTCGCGGAGATGCGGTGGTAAAAGCCGCACTTACCCTGCGGGCAGACCCAGAGGTTCTCCTCGAGTTTCTTCTTGAAAATCATCTCCCCGCACTGCGGACAGCGCAGCCAGAGTCCTTCCGGAACGGAGGTCTTGCGACCATTGCCCCATTCGCCTCCCCCATTGGTGCCATCCCCGTTTGTCGCGCCGTCACCGGCCTTTTCCGCTCCTGAATCAGCAGGGCGGGAGGAAGTGGGAGCGGAAGCGGGGGGGGCAGGTGGAGCGGAGGAAGAGGAGGATTTGCGATTGGAATCCATCGGTGATTCAAGGAGTTTAGGCGAACTGGGGTCCGGTTCCGAGTGTTTGAATTGATAGGATTCCGGCCGTTGGCTGGGGTTCAGAGGCGCGGCTGGGAAGGGCAGCAGGGGTGGGGGGGCAGGGGGAAGGGCGGACACCTATGGAGCGACCGAAACATCTCGACATCTCCCGCGAGCGCGGGCTGACCGTGACTTGGGAGGATGGGACGACGGGGTTCTATCCGGTGGTATATCTCCGCCGGTATTCTCCTTCGGCCGAGGCGCGCATGCTTCGCGAGGAACTCGAGAGCAATCCCCTGGCGGTGCTGCCGAGCAGCGCGGTCTCCCGCGGCGGCGGCGGGGGGGAGGGGGAGGCGCTCACCATCATTGATGCGGAACTCATGGGCAATTACGCGGTGCGGCTGAAGTTCTCGGATGGACATGAGACGGGCATCTATTCGTGGGAGTACCTGAGGCAGATCGATCCAAGCCGGAGCGGTGGCAAGCCCAAGGTGCCCTCAATGCACGGCCACCAGGCGATTGCGATGATTCCGTCGGAGGTGGAGAAGAAGAAGATCACGACCCAGGGACCGCCCCCAACCCCGCAGGCAGAGGACAATCGATCATGACAGCCAATCCGGACCAGAGCAGCAGCAGCGGTGGGGGTGGAGGTGGAGGTGGGGGAGGAGGGGGTGGGGGGGGGCAGAGGAGGATGGTGACGAGCATCGCCAGCGCGGACCGGGACGGGTTGATGCCTGCGGCGGCTGAGGTGACTGGTGTGGATTGGACCAAGCTGGGAGGCGGCCTCCCCTTCCTCCCTCCCTCCCCTTCCTCCCCTTCCTCCCTCCCCGCCTCGACCCTTCACGTTGAAACTCAGCGTCGCATCCGCGCATATCAGTCCGGTGATTCCGCACGTTCCCAACACGATGTATGTCGAGTGGTGCGAAGCGATGGCCATCGCCCACTCGGCTTCGCTGGGCTACACGCACCGCTGGCACCGGGACCATGACTACATCTGGTTCGTGCGGCGACACGAGTTTGACTACCTGGCGGAGACGCGGGAAGGGGATGAACTGGTCATGGGGACGTGGGTGGCGCAGATGGAGAAGTCGCGCAGCCACCGGCACTATGTCATCTACCGGCCCAAGGATGAGACCGTGGTGGTGCGCGGCCTGACCATCTGGGTACTCGTCTCCATCAAGACCCGACGCCCGCAGCGGATCCCGGAAGAGATGATTGAGCGGTACGTCACGTCGACACAGTGACGGTCCTTGCGGACGGCAGTATGCGAAGCGCACTGCAGGGGAAAGAGGTGTCTTTCCCCTGCAACCCCATTCTCTTTAAGGAGAAGAAGAGCACCCGTCACGCGGTAGTCTTGAATGTTTCCGCCCCGCACTCGGGACACGTTCCCGATGTGTTGCCGGTGAGGTCATAGCCGCAGGCCGCACAGTGGCCCGGCTTCCCGCGCTTGCGATGGTCGGACCAGAAGAGGTAGCCGGTGGGAAGGGCAAGCAGGAGGAAGAGAAACCAGATTGGGCATTGGACAGCGGGGATTGAAGAGTCCCATCCAAAATGCCACCAGGACCATATTGGCGGTGCCGATCCAAGCAAAACCCTCAGGTCAGTGTGGAGAAGTTGGAGTCCAGGTTCGTTCCATGTCCCAATGAATAACGTTCCGAATGTGGCCTTAAGGCCAAACAGCGTGCCGGGAAATGCGAAACCGAGCCAGTACCACCCGCTTGCCAGCCACAGCGCAAACAGCAGCACGCACAGCGTGACTCCGCCCCACTTGCACGTCCCGCGCAGGCGTTGTCGGCGCTTTGACTTCATGATGATGCGGCCCTCGCTACGGTTGTCGCCCCGCACTCCGGACACCTCCCGGTCGTGTTCCCCTTGAGGTCGTAGCCGCAGGTCGTGCAATGGCCCACTCTCGTGCGCTTGCGATGGTCGGACCAGAAGAGGAAGCCGGTGGGGAGGGCGATGAAGAGGAAGGGGAGCCAGAGGGGAATCACAACATAATACGCGGCCCAACTGTTGTTCAATTCCACCGACCACTTCCAGAGCGGTCGCGATGAATCTGCTTGCCATTCGAAGAACTGTTCGCACCACAACGTCCACTCGAAGTCGACAGGAGTGTCAGGTGTAGAATCCCAGACGGAAATAAACGTGCCTGCCCTGACGTCGAGTCGAAATCTCGTTTCATGCCATGCGGAAACCATGCTCACGCTTGGTGGCATCCCTAATTCTTCGTAGCCAATTCCAATATCCCACCACCCACTTACCAGCCACAACGCAAACAGCAGCACGCACAGCGTGACTCCGCCCCACTTGCACGTGCCGCGCAGACGTTGTCGTCGCTTTGCATGCTTCATGATGATGCGGCCCTCGCTATGGTTGTCGCGCCACATTCCGGACACTTGCCCGAGGTGTTGCCGGTAAGGTTGTAGCCGCACTGCGCACAGCAGCCCACTCGTAAGCGTCTGCGATGGTCGGACCAGAAGAGAAAGCCGGTGGGAAGAGCGATGAGGAGGAAGGGGAGCCAGAGGGGGATTTCCAAAGTATCGGTCATCGGGGTCTCAAGCCACTCCCACCACCAGTCCCATCGTGGTTGTTCCCATAGTGGATTGTTGGAGTAACAACCATAGATCGACGCTGCCGATCCAAGCCGCGGCGTGTGATCCACGAAGAATACGATTCGTCCGAAGACAATCGTGAGCGAAACATGTGGCTGATTCATTGTGCCGACGCCGCGTTGCACGTATGCCCGTGTTTCATACAGAATCATCCACCACCCGCTCGCCAGCCACAGCGCAAACAGCAGCACGCACAGCGTGACTCCGCCCCATTTGCATGTACCGCGCAGACGTTGTCGCCACTTCGCATACTTCATGTTGCGGCCCTCGCGGGTGTCGCCCCGCACTCGGGACACGTTCCCGACGTGTTGCCGGTCAGCGAGTAGCCGCAGAAAGCGCAGCAGTCGGGCCGATGATGACGCTTGTCGAGCATGAAGAGTCTGATCGTTGGGAGTGCAAAGAGAAGAAATGGAATCCAAAGCGGGATGGTGAGGACCAAGATGGACGTTCCTGTGCGCAGGCTGACACTCCCCGCGTGAACCCACCAGATGAGTCCGGCTGCGGAGTAGGGGAAGACGCCCGAATCGTAAAAGACGACTGTCTGCTCATCGTTGGAGAAATCTGGTGGGAGCGGCGATGTAGGATCAAGATGCGGAGGACTGATTCCCAGCGTGATGCCGCCCGCTTCAAGTGTGACGGAGACATAGCCCGTGCCCTTGGCTGTGGTCACGTACCGCCTGATGAGCATCTCCCGACACAGACTTGTCGCAAAGGCAATAGTGATGAGCGCACTCAGACCTGCCCCACTCCATTTGGCCCACCACAGCCACCGGATGCGCCCTTTCTTCTTCTTCGCGCTGGTCATGTCGATCTGACTCTAGCCCGTGACTTCCGACCCGCGCTTCGCGGACTGCCGACCGCTGGTCTAGATCGAGAGGGGGAGGGGAAGGGGGCCGGTGCTGTCGCCGAATCTGTCGAGGGGGCAGTCCATGCGTTCGAGCATGGAGAGGTAGAGATTGCAGAGCGGGGTTTCGCGCGGGGCCTGAATGATGCGGCCGGTCGCCACCCCCCCCGTTCCTCCCCCCCGTCCCTCCGCACCGCCGCCCCCCCCCGCACTGCCGCCTCCCTTTCCGGCCATCAGGATGGGGAGGTTTTCGTGGTTGTGGGCGTTGCCATCGCTGATGCCTCCGCCGTGGAGGATCATGCAGTGGTCAAGCAGGGTGGCAGGGTTGCCTGCGCTGTCCACACCGTCGGGCGTGGCGGCGAGGTTTTCGATGAAGCGCGCGAAGCGTTCCATGTAATAGCGGTCGATGAGGCGGATCTTGTCCACCATCTCCTGGTTGTTCTGGTGATGGGAGAGATTGTGGTGGCCATCGCGGATGCCGATCTCGGGGAAGGTGCGGTTGCTGCCATCGACGGCGAGCATGAAGGTGGCGATGCGGGTGGCATCCATCTGGAACGCGAGCAGCAGCAGATCGTACATAAGGTCGATGTGCTCACGGGTGGTGGCGGGAATGCCGGTAGGGGCGGTGGGGAGTTCAGTGGCGCGCGATTGGGTCTGAGCGGCATCAGTGCGGGCGCGGTCGATGCGCAGTTCGATCTCGCGGATGGAGGTCTGGTACTGGTCGAGTTTGCGGCGGTCGGAGGCGCCCAGGCGCTGGTTGAGTTGCCTGGCATCCGCGCTGATGAAGTCGAGGATGCTCTGCCGGCGGCTGAGGCGCTGGGCCTGGGCCTCGGCATTGCGGACATCGGCAAAGAGGCGTTCGAAGACTTCGGCGGGATTGATGATCTTGGGCATGGGCGCATCTTCAGCGCGCCAGGAGATGTTGGAGGTGTAGGCGCAGGAGTAGCCTGAATCGCAGTTGCCTGCGGTGGGGGCGTATTCGCAGCCGATCTCCAGGGAAGGCAGGCGCGTGCGGGCGCCGATGCGCTGGGCGGCGGCCTGATCGACGCTCAGGCCGATGTGGATGTCGTTGCCGGCGGTCTTGCGGGCCTGCTCACCGGTGAGGAATGAGGCGGATGAGCGGGCATGATCGCCGGGACCGTCGCCGTTGGCGCGGGCCTTGTTGAGCGTCAGGCCGGTGAAGATGTTGAGGTGCTGACGGACGGGCGCGAGCGGCGCGAGGGTGGGGGAAAGCGATTCGGGAATCGCGCTGGAGGTGAGGAAGGAAGGCGCGGCGGTGGCAGGATCAAGAGGATTCCATGCGGGGTAGTTGACGCCGTTGGGCATGAAGATGAACGCCATGCGCAGCGGCGGAGCGGCCGACGACAGAGGGGCACCGGATGATGCACTTTGGGCCAACGCGGCGGGCAGCGATCCGCTCATCGCTTCCAGCCAGGGCAGGCCCATGGCGATGCCCATGCCCCGCAGGACCGTTCGTCTTGAGAGAGGTTTAGTCATCGTGGGGGTTGCTGGGGGTTGGAGGGGAAGGCGGGGGAGGTGGGGGGGAGGTCTGCCGAGTGGGTGCGGGCCGGCCGCGACAGGTGCGGAAGGTCTCGCTGAGAACGATAGATTCGATCAGGGAGCGCAGGCCGTCGCCCGGGGTGCGGGATTGCGCGGCGATCTGCCGCTGGGCGGGGCGGTCGAAGGGTTCAAGGCCGCGGCCGGTGGCGTACATGAGCAGGCGGCCGGTGAGGGTCTCAACAAACTCATCGCGGCGCTGGGGCAAGATGCGTTTCAGATCGGGGACGCCGGAAAGGGGTGTGCCGTCGGGAAGAACGGCGGAGGAGTCGATGGGGCGTCCGCCCGGGCTTTCGGTGTCGCGCCATTTGCCGACAGCGTCGAAGTGCTCGAACGCCAGGCCGAGGGGATCAAGACGGTTGTGGCAGACGGCACAGGTGGGATTGGCGACGTGGGCGGCGAGTTGGTCGCGCAGGGAGTCTGCCGCGGCGGCGTGCGCGGCCTGCTCGAGAGGGGGAATGTCCGGCGGCGGCGGCGGTGGGGGGGTGCCCAGGATCTGGTCGAGGATGAAGAGCCCGCGCTTCACGGGACTGGTGCGGGTCGGGTTGCTTGTGACGGCCAGCACAGCGCCCATCGTGAGAATGCCGCCGCGCTGCGAAT
This sequence comes from Phycisphaerales bacterium, assembly GCA_044229655.1. Taxonomy (GTDB): domain Bacteria; phylum Planctomycetota; class Phycisphaerae; order Phycisphaerales; family UBA5793; genus JBGASM01. Next base: position 37,964 of record JBGASM010000017.1, read on the forward strand.
CGGCCGGCAGCGTGATGCGGCGGAACTCAGGGCCCTGAACATCGTCGATGCCGTAGAAGCGTGCGAGGCGCTCGTTGAGGAAGGTGTCGGAGCTGGTGAGCAGGTCCATGATGTTGCGATTGGAGCGGACGACATCGCCGAAGAGGAGGGAGGCTTCGCGAATGAAGTCGGAGCGCAGGTCGTCGGAGTACTCGGGAAAGAGCGCGGGATCGAAGCGAAGCGAATCGAGTTTGCGCCACTGAAGCCACTGGCCTGAGAAGTTCTGGATGAAAGCCTCGCTGCGCGGGTCCAGCAGCATGCGCTCCACCTGGGCCCGCAGGGTTGCCTCATCGTGCAGGAGGTCCTGGGCGGCCAGGGCCTGAAGTTCGGAATCGGGCATGCTGCTCCAGAGGAAATAGGAGAGGCGGGAGGCCAATTCATGATCGCTCAGCGAATACACGGCGAGGGGATCATCGGACCGTGGATTGTCGATGGTGCGATAGAGAAAGTTGGGCGAGACAAGGGTTGCGGTCAACAGCATGCGGATGGCCTGTTCTTCGCGCAGCCCTTGAGCGCGGAGTTGTCCATAACGTTGGCCAAGTTCGTCGCGTTCAGCCGGAGCCAAGGGCCGGCGATAGGCGCGCTGCGCAAAGGCGCTGAGGATGGCCTGGGCGCGCTGGGGCTCCCCGGAGATTCCCCTGCCGGCGTCGAAGATCTGCCGCCAGGCCGCAGAGCGCGAGGTAGTCAATTCATCCAGCGGACCACTGGCGGAGATGGACATGACGGCCAGGTTGCGATCTGCCTGGTCGGCGATGTAGAAATCGTTGAGGAAGCGGGCGGCGATGCGGTGAGTACCGGACTCCAGGCGCTGGCGAACCTCGATGATCTGCGGCTTTTCGCGCACGCCGGAGACCTCGAACACCTGGACGGGCCGGGCATCCACCTCGAGGCCGAGTTGGGCGAAGGCATCTCCGCCATGTGTTTCCCAGGCCTCTACCCGTATGAAATACTCTCCGGAAGCGGGGACGGTGACGTCGGCTTCCACTCTGCCATTGCTGTAGAGCATGAATCCCCCACGCTCGAGCGGGGTTCCGTGGGCCTGATTCTCCAGATGAGTGGTGGGGAGCGGATGGTCACCGAAAGTCAGTTCGGGTCCCAAGGCGATCTCCACGGCGCGCTCGGCCGCATCCAGATAGGCCTCGAGCGCGAGAGTGGACATCGTGAGCACATCAGCGTTGTTGTCGAAGCCGTAGCCGGTGTCATCCTGGGGAAGTTTGGCGGCCAGATCATGGGCGGCGGGGTCGATGCCCAGGAGGTCGCGCAGCGTGTTGCGGTACTCCTGGCGGTTCAGGCGGTGGATGGTGAACCAGCCGGGGTCGATGGGTGCATCCTCGGGAACATACGCGGCGACAGCGTCGAGCCACTGGGTGAGGATCAAGCGTTCATGGTCGGAAGGCTGAATGGCCTTGCGCGGCGGCATCTCAGCGGTGATGACCATCTCGCGGACCGTGCGCAGGCGATCGGAGATGTGGAGGGCGGCATTCAGATCTTCGAGTCGATCGAGCCGCAGATCGCCTTTGGCTTCAGTCCCTGAGTGGCATTTGAGGCAGTAGGTCTCAAGAAGCGGCTGAATGTCCTCGCGCAGGCGGCGGCTGAGGTCATCGGCCAGCGCGTCGGGCGGAGTCGGAGCGGGAGTGTCCGTACGGCGCGTCAAGCCTGCCAGTGTCACCACTGCGAATGCCAGCAGACCCACCGTCGCGGTGATGCGGGCAGCGGTCTGAAGATGGCTTACTCGTGGGGCGAGCACAGGAATGAGCCGAAGGCGAGGGACGGTCGATGGTAGTGATGGCAGTGCGCGTGCGACTGCGGAATCATCAATGTTCGATCAGGAACTCTCGTCGCTTCGGGTCCCACTGGCCTCGATAGCGGAATGCCAAGCCGCCTTTGGGTCGAACGAGGCGGGTCACGCTCCCCTTTCGAAGTCGCTCAGGGCGGTTTTCAAGGGATGCAGGGTCGCGCATGAGCACGCTCATCAACTCGCTGAGCCAGGGTTCATGCCCCACCAGTGCGATCCGGGTGGAGTTGCCATGGTGACGCAGCTCGGCGCTGTTGATGCGTTGGATCAGGAAGCGATCCGGCTTTCTGGCCAGCAGCACGGTGAGTCGGGGCGCACGCGGGCACAACGGGTGCAGAATCGAAGCGGTCTGCGCAGCGCGATCCCAAGGGCTGGACAGAATCAAATCAAAGCGAAAGCCCACGCTGTGAAGGCGCCTGACAACATGACGGAACTCCGCGCGGCCCTTGCGGGTCAGTTGCCGGGTCGCATCGCGCCGCCCGCGCCGGCGCGGCTGGGCCTCGGCGTGACGAATCAGGAAGACCTCGATGCGTGTTGCGGCACTCTTCATGAGGTCGAAGTCGACACGTATTTCGTGGGATCGCGGGTCTCTGCTTCCGCAAAGCCGCGTCGGCGCAGACGGCAGGCATCGCAGCGGCCGCACGCCAGCGCTTCGCGGTTGCGCTCCACCGGGTCATAACAACTGAGCGTCAGAGCGAAGTCCACGCCCAGGTGAATGCCCTCGCGCACAATGCGAGCCTTGGACCATTCGATGATGGGTGTGCGGACTCGAAACCAGCGTTGCCCGCGCGCTGCGCACTCGACGCCAGCCTTCGTCGCCAGGTTGGCGAGCGATTCGAATGAGCGCATGAACTCCGGGCGGCAATCGGGATAGCCGGAGTAATCGACCGCGTTGGCGCCGATGAAGATGTCGCGAATTCCGCGGGCCTCGGCATACGCGAGCGCCAGGCTGAGGAAAACGGTGTTGCGAGCGGGCACATAGGTGATCGGGATGACCTCACCCTCCTGGTGGTCCGATTGCGATTGATCCTTGGGGACCGCCAGGTGCTGATCCGTGAGCGCCGAGCCGCCAAATGCGCGAAGATCGACCTGGATGATCCTGTGTGTGGTGACACCCAGCGATGCGGAAACGCGCTGCGCGGCGGCCAGTTCGCTGCGATGCCGCTGGCCGTAATCGAAACTCAGCGCATCGCATTTCAGACCTTCCGCGCGAGCCAGCGCGAGCACGACCGCGCTGTCCATACCACCTGAGACCAGGACGACTGCCGGCTCTGCCATCGCCCTTACTCCCGATTCATCCAGAGGATGGAATGACGGATCCCCCAGCGCGAAATCCGCGCGCTGTCATCATGATCGCGCATGGGCTCATCGTCGATGCCCAAGCCGTTGTGGCCGACGAGCAGTTTGTTGTCGCCGTCCGGGAAGGGGCCAGAGTCCCAACGGAATGCGTAGACAGAGGTTCCATCGGGCAGTATCTCGAAGGCGACGGGCCGGCGCGTCAGCGTCCAAACGTCATAGAGCATGTTGAGCATCCAGCCGTCGCCGACCTTGGTATTGCCGATCTTCTTGGTGCGCCACGCGATCATGCCGCCCCAGGATTCCGCTCCACCGGTATGAAAGATGTTCAGTTCGCCATCCTTGGTGAAGCGCACCGCAGGCCGAGTCGTGCAGTTCCAGCCCGCATGCTCCCCGCCGGGCCACTTCTCATCAACTTTGGTCCACGTCCCATCGCCCTGGATTTCAAACCAAGCCGCACGCATGACGAGGGCACGGCTGTCCACATTCGTCTGGGATCCGACGATCGCAACCCGGCGCGACCACGGATCGACATCAAAACCGACCGGAACACTGGACTTGAAATCGAGCGTCGGCCCTGCTTCGACGGCGTAACCGGTCGTCGCGCCCTTCTCATCGGTCGACCTTGTGAGCCACCAGGCGGGAAGTGAGTCATCATCGCGCCGGCCGATGAGCAAAATCCGACCATTGATCTCGCCCGCGCTCATTGCAATGTTGGGAAGTCCCGGCACAAAGTTCGGCTTCTCAGTCGCAATCGCAGGTGTTCCATCCTTGTTTTCGCAGCGGAACCACGCGGCGCGCCATCCATCAAACCGGCGGAGCAGGACGAGGCCCTCCTCGCCTGCGCCCGTACCAACCAGCAGCGGCTCTTCGTTGAGGGCACTCTCAGGAATGGGCGTCGGGTCAGTCCACTTCTCGACGCCGAGATAGCTACGGAGCGAAACCTGACCGCAGGTGCGGTCGACCGTGGCCATCATGATGGCACCGGCGCCAGCGCTGGTTCCGATGCGGCCCAGCACCGGGCCCTGGCCGATGAACCCCATCTCGCGGCGAATGCCTCCGTAGGTGGAGCCTCCGTAGTTAATGTCCGCGCGCACGGTGCCCTCGTCAAACTGGCCATTGTGATTCCAATCGACAAGGGTTCCGCCGTGTCCGTCATCGGCGAGCGTGAACTGATATGGACCCGCCTCAAGGTACTTGAGGTCGGCGATGGGGAATGGCAGATGCTCGCGCAACTCGCTTTCACGCAGCTCGAGTGATGCGAAGCGCCCTTCGGAGAAGCGCACCGCGTTTCCATCGCCGCCCAACTGGTATGTGAACGCGTAGTTCATCAGCGAGGGATAGAGCGGGCACCAGGCCGGGGACGAGTCGCCGGTATGTGACAACCCGAGTTGATGGCCAAGTTCATGGGCGAAGCACGCGAAGTTCGCGCCGCTGCCTCCCTGATCGCCCAGCTCCATCGCTTGCCCGCCTCCACCCAGCCCATCGACCTGCAACCAGTGGTACAGACCCCGTTCGCGTGCCGGGAAGAACTTCGCCGCCGCGCTGGGCCAGTCTGCGGTGTTGGGATAGTCCATGGGTGGATCTATCCGGTAATGCAGATTGATCCCCGTGGTTCCGTCCGGATTCAGATTGGGCAACTGCGCATACAGCCGCTTGGATCCTTCGATGCTCTGCTTCATTGCGGAGATGTCGACCCAGGTGTAGGGTGCGACTATCAGAATCACATCCTGATGGATCGGGGAGAGAACGCCCTCGGGACCCTTGATCCCGCGCGGCAAGCCTTTGACTTCCCACCCATCCAGCAATCCATCGCCGTCGGTGTCGCGATCGAGCGGATCGCTGCCCGCGGCGAGTTCCTCGACATTTGCCAGGCCATCAGAGTCCAGGTCGCGTGCGCCGTCTCTCTTCGTGAGCGTCAGGCGGACATCCCTGAATCCGTAAGGCACGGTGCAATCAAACACAGTGATGCGGTCAGCCGTACCGTCTGCGTTCATATCTCCCCATGCCACCGCGACCGACTTGGCGGCGGGGTCATTGGGCGGGACATCATCCTGCGTCGCCACGGCGAGGGCGTCGGCCCCCAGAGGCAGCCCGGAGGCCGCCTTCCATCCACTCACCTCATGCGACCAGTGTTTGCCGCTGGTATCGACGGCAAAGACGCCGGAGCCATCGCTGGAGATGCGGGCCATAGTGACCCTCTCAGGCATGGACTCGGTCGCGACCAATTCCACATGGGCGACATCGTCCTTCTTGGGCCAGTAGGTCTGCACCTCTGTGGGACGATACAACCGGATCGCCCACGCGTGCGGCTCCGCCCCGCGCCGATTGACAGTCAAGAAAAGTGCGTCCGATGGAACGCCTTCGGCAACCACCTGCCAGCCGGACGCCTTCCAACCCTCCACTGAATAAGAAACGCACAATTGGCCTTGCCCGTTGACGGTGAGAATGTCCCCGAAGCGATCACCGTCCAGATCTGCCGCCGCAAAGGCGCTGCAGTCGGCTCCGGTGGTGACCCATGTCTCCGCCTTGGGCCGATCTGAGTAGTCGCCTGCGAATACCGCCTGGCCACATAAAACGACCCCGCACACACTCACACCCCATCTGCGCCGGTTGCCGAAGAATGACTTCATGTCACTAGGTTAGCCGGCGTCGGAACTGAATTGAGCGCGAATCAGGTCACGAGATCGGCAGTGGGGGGGACGAAACGCAGGCCCAGAGTCTCAGTCTGCACGCGGCTCTGGCGCATCGTCGCCCATCCGACCTTCGTGCTTGCCGAACCGTTCGTTTACGCCCGGGACAAGCGCTCCGAAGATGTTGTAGTAACTCAATTCCGGCCACGGCATCGGCTCGCCGCCGGGTTTCATGGAGCGTAACAGGGCCCCCGCCATACGAACATTGCTCTGGAAGCGTTCGCGCAGAGTCATGCGCGGATTGCGACCGTTCGGTTTTACGAGCAGAAGCGTCACATCATCCTCCCACGCCCGCCCTCCTTTGAATCGCTGCATTTGCGCGATCAATGAATTGACAAACTCATGAGGCCGAGCGGCGTCCAACGTCCGCACCAGACTGAGGAAACCATCCAGCCCCAGCTGCCGTCCATCAGCGCGCGTCGCCTCGATCATGCTGTCGGTGTAGAAGAGAACAAGATCATCCTTCGCGAGCCGCACCTTCCACTGGTCATACCTCGTAAGGTCCAGCAGCCCGAGCGGAGCATTGGCTAGCTCTCCCCCGCCAGACCCGGGCAGATCCTGATCGAGGTATCGCCAACACGACCTCCTCGCCTGATACCACAGCGGGGCAGGATGCCCGGCGTTGCAAATGATGAGATCACTTGTCGGCCCCCAAAACGTCGCGGCGGTCGCCGTCGCGAATCGGCCCGCACTCGAGATTGTCGGATACTCCCGGTTGATCGCCTTGAGAAATCGACTCTGATCGACGTGGTTCACATATCGCCGCATTAACCTTCGCAGCCCCGATGCGATGTCCGCCACGCCTGCCCCATGACCAGCAATGTCCGCCACAAGCAGCCGAACGATTCGGCCGGTGGCGCAACTCGACACGTAGTGGACGTCCCCGCCGCCTGCGTCGCCCTGATACGGCTCGCTGAACACCCACGCATCCAGTCCGGCAGCCATCTCAACCCCGCTGTCGACGCGCTGATTGCCGCCCCAGACCTCCAAGCATTGCATCACATGCACGTCGCTAGATGTTGAAGAAGAGGTTGAACTCAGATCGGCCGTTGCCATGCTTGGGACACTCTACGCGGGGTCAGGACTTGTCGATGCGTCCGACAGGCACGGGTTTCGCAGATTGGCTGGCATGAACCAAGCCGACCAATCCAATTTTACATAATATGTATTATAGGACGTTGTGTCGGTACTTGGATATGGGTTCGGTACGGCGCGGGCCAACTGGTTACTGCATGACTGCGGCTAGGAGTTCGGGGACGCCCTTGCCGCGCGTTGCGATTGTTTCGAGGATCGGCCTACCGCCGGAGATGTCCAACAGATCGCGTACCAAGTTGGACTCCCCCGGATAGTCGGCCTTGTTGCACACGAAGAGATCGGCAATCTCCAGGAGTCCTGCCTTGTCCATCTGGATCCAGTCGCCCATCCCGGGCACCAGGACAACGGCGCAGCGATCCACGAACTTCCTGATGGCCACGTCGTTCTGCCCGGCCCCAACTGTTTCGATCAGGAGCGTGTCGAATCCGCCAGCGCCCACCAGCCCGATGATGTGCGGCAGCGTCGCGTAGTCCTCGCCAGTGATGGCCAGGCTGCGATAGAACACGGATTCATCAAGGGCGTTGAAATCCACCCGCAAGCGGTCGCCAAGCAGCGCGCCGTGGGTAACGGGGCTCATGGGATCAAACGCCACGACGGCCATCTTGCCGAGTTTCTGGCGAACGAACTCACCCGCGAGACCGGCGACCAGCGTACTTTTGCCAGCGCCCGGAGAGCCCGTGATGCCGATGACGCGCTTGGGCCTGCGAACCTCACCGGGCTGGGGAATCAATCGGCCGGCGGCGGCCAGCGTGATTTTGCGTGCGAGCGCTGCGGTAGGATGGCCAGTCTGAATGGGCTGATACGGGACCGCCGCTCGCCGGACCGAATTGACAATCTCCTCCATGCTGGTGCCGGTATGGTGCACCTCGCGGACCCCCCCATCGAGCATGGTCTTGACATCTTCCTGGGGAATGATGCCGCCGATGTTGATCACCATGTCAGGCCGGCCCAGCGACCGACACTCTTCGATGAGTTTGGGGACGAGGATGAGATGGCTGTTGCTCATCATGGATGCAGCGATGCAGTCAACATCCTCATCACGGGCGGAAATCGCCAAACTGCGAGGCGTCTGCCAGAGGCCGGAGTAAATGACGTGGATTCCGCTGTCGCGCATCGCGCGGGCGATCAGTTTTACTCCCCGGTCATGACCATCGAGGCCCATCTTGCCAAGGAGAACGCGCGGCCGGTGATCCAGGTCTGCACAACGATCGATCTTTGCGATCGCCTTGGTGGGGTCATGAAGGGTCGTCGTCATGCTTGCTTCGCCTACGGAATCGAGACTGCAACAAAGACGGGCACCCGCCCGCCTGCACTTTTCTCCCCCCTATCACCCGCCAGACACCCATACGCGCGACCCCCGTGAGACAGTGTTGATCGTAGCCGCATCATGGCTTTCGGCGTGCACGCGCGTCCTTCACGCCCACGATGTATGCCACCCAGCCTGCGCAGATCTCGCCGCGCTCCGTGGGGCGGAATATCCCGTTCCCGTCTCCCTTCTTCGTGGTTCCTTCCCAGTACACGCGCGTTTCAGAGAACCCAGCTTCTTGCATGACTTCCCGCACCTCAGGCAGTGTCCAGAGCCGCCAATCATACGAAAACGCCCTGCGAATTGTGGTGCCGTCCGGGAATTCGAAGTCAATGTGGCAACGTGTCTCCTGCGTGATGGGATTGAAGTATGCCTGGTCCCAGATATAGGTGAATCCTCCGCACTTCCGCTTTTCGCGCACTTCCTGCTGCGACTCAAATCCGCCGTAGAGATCGCAGACGATTAGCCCGCGCGGCGCGAGGTGCGCGTGGACACTGCGAAAGTAATCGAGCAGCTCAGTCCTCTTCTTAAAAACGCAGTAACTGAAGTTGAACGCAGCAGTCACGTCGCAACGCCCGGTTGCTGCTGAGAGCACATTGTCCCGCACCAGCCGCACACGCGATCGCGTCTCTTCATCCAGCCATGCCAGGTTGTGTTCGCGAGCCCATTTCAGCACCGGGCCGTGCAGATCCACGCCCACGGCGAGGTTGGCCCGCCGCCGTCTTGCCCACATGCACGACAGCAGCGCGGTTCCGCAGAAGTCCTCGCGCAGGATCCGCGGGCTCGAGCCGAACTGCTGGGCATACACGCGCTCGATGAATTGGATCTCCACCTCCGGAGCCTGCACAGCCTGTTCGTACAGGGAGTGCCGATCCACGTTCGATGCGCTCAGTCCGCGGCGCGGAAGTTTGGGAATTTTCGCAAGGGATGTCGTGCGAGGGCCGGACATGGGGGCCAGTGTAGCGACAGCCACCCTACTGACGAGTCTGCCACAGCACTTCGATAGTTGTCAGGATCGGATCATCGGGGTCGTGGGCACGCATGGCATCGACGGCTTGGGCGATCAGCGCCGGGTCGCCTAGCAACCGACCGATGTACGCTTCGAGGAGCGCACCATCCTCCATGCCCTCGACTGAGCGCAGCCGCGCCAGGTCTGACCGCGCTGCGGCCAGCCGCTCGGTCTTGGGAATCAAGACTGCCTCAAATTCCGCTCCCGCCATTTCCGGGTAGTTCGTCAGAAGCCGCCGCAAGCTCACGCTCGCCGACTGATAAAGCCCTGCGCCAATTTGGGCATGCATCCTGCCTGCCAGCGCCATTGGCTCGTCGACGGAGATCATGAGGGCGCGGCTGAATTGTTCTTCAGCAGCAAAGTACTCTCCGCGCAACAACGCCTCCTCACCCCGGGCCATGGCGTCATTGACCAGGCTGCGGCCCGTTCCAGCGAGCCGGTCAATCTTCGGGAGCCGGGCGGCAATCTCCCGCAATCGCTCGGGCGTCAGCGAACTGACCGGCGCCGCATTGTTGGGTGCAGATTGCTTCTCTGCATCACCACCAGGTGCGGCGACGGTCCGGAGCGCGTTCCTGAACTCCTGAATGGCGGCAAGTTGTTCGGCTGTGTATTCGCCGCTGACCGGGGCGGCACCACTCTGGGTAGCGGTCTGGGCCATACGCGCCATCAGATCGGTATAGGCATCCTTGCCCACAGAGATTCCGGTCGGCCTTTTGGGGCCCGACTCCCCCGCTTCCACCTTCTCCGCTTCCTTGGGTGCGCCGGTCTTTGGCTCCAGACGATTTCGTGGCGCCTGGATCTTGGGAATCTGCCGTCCGGAGTCGAGTTCGAGGCCGGCGTCCAAGCCTGCAGCCGGCCCGCGCGTACCCGGCGAAATCATCGGCCGGCCCTGCGGTCCGCGCCGTGGGACGCCGGTTTCCCCGGGGCGTGCGCCCAGTATCCCCTGCTGCGTGCGGTTGTATTGAAACGACCCCAGTGTGCCCCCGGCGTCAAAAGTGGGCGGCTCGTACGTCTGCCCATACCGCGTCACCTGGCTCAACGTCGTGCCGCTCGAAGAACTCGCCAGCACGGGATTGGTGAACGTGGTGGAAAGGGGGTTACCGATCTGCGGATTCCCGGGTCGGGTGGTGATGCGCTGCAGACTCAGGCCCGATTGCAAGGTGTCAAAGCGGTACGAATCGAAGAGATCGATAGGCGTCGCGCCGCGGAAATCGCGACTAGCCCGGTATCCCAATTCACCTCTAAAACCGCGGCCACCGCCGATGTTTCCGGTCACGATCGCATTGCCGATCGTAAAACCGATATTGGATTGCCGTGAACGGTTGTACACACCGTCAATCGTGCTCAAACTCTGATCGAGCAGATGGCCGTCCATTCCGCTGGGGACCAGCGAGGTTTGCTGGCCTAGTGCTCCGGCGGACATGAACAGAATGAGTCCGGCGATCGAAAGCGGTTGCGGCACCAGATCAGTGATAAATTGCGGTCGCAGAATCCAGCCCATGGCGAATCTCCGTGCCGTGCGCATCCGCCTGCCTGTGAGATCCTAGTGCGACAATGATCGTGCTGCAAATGGCGCGGCTACTGCTTGGGAATGACAGTCGGCACCGTGCTGGGCATGCCTGCGGCTAAACTGAGCTTTCGGCCAAAGTCGGGCTCCGCTGTGGTCAGGAAGTAAACAAAGTCGCCCTGAATCCATGCATACGCGCCGTCGAGTGAGCCATCTGCGCTCTGGGTGGGCACCCGGATCTGATGGGCCTGCCCGCGCGCCATTTGGCCGATCAGGCCCACATCGCCAGCGACATAAGGCTCAATCCACACGTTGACGACTCCGTGGTCGCCTGTGAACTGCAATTGGCACACCTTGGCGCTGCGTGGCGGAGTCTGGAAGTCGAGCCAACTCAGCAACCGGTAACCGTAACTGGAAAAGTCCGGGACCACCGCGCCTCCCCACTGCAAATCGTCAGTGATGTGGCGCCGCGCTTCGGCCAGCGACTGTTGCGCGGCCTGCTCCTGCCTCAAAATGCCGCCAGCTGCGCCGTTTCCGAGGCCATGCCGTTCCAGCATCACGCCCGCAACGATGGCCGCCGAGACAACCACCAGCAATCCTGCCGCCAATCCCGACGGCCGGAGCCACGAACGGCTCCGCTTCCAGTTCACCGACGGCCAGGGATCGAGATCGATCTTGACTCCCTCGCGGATCTGCTGTCGCAGCCCGCTGGGCGGCAGACTGTCGTTGTTCATCGCACGCGCGACGAGCTGACGCAGATCGCGCTCGATATTCATCCCCGCGGTCGTCTCATCGGGACTGACGGCCTTGAGGCGCTCGAACTCCGCGCGGTGCTGTTCATCCAGTTCACCGTCCGCTGCGAGTCGAATGAGCTTGTTGATGTCTTGCGAAGCCATACCAGTTTGTCCTCGGGCGAAATCTCCATCGCCCTCCGCACTCCCATTTCTACTCACCGTTGTCGCGGTCTCGATCCGGGATTCGGGTCAAGCCCCGCTTCATCGGTCCATTGTCCGCTTCCGTCAGTTCCTTCACCAGAATAGCCCGGGCTCTGTGCAACCGGCTCATTACTGTTCCGATCGGCACACCCAGGATGTCGGCAATCTCACGGTACTTCATGTCTTCCACGCCCCAAAGCAGCAGCACTTCGCGATACTCCGGGCTCAGGCGTTCGATTGCGCCTTTCAATCCTTCATCGACCTGTTCCCAATCCAATCGCTTGACGCTCCAGACCGGCTCGGATTCACCTGGGATCCGTTCGCGGCCTGGCTGTTCATAAAAGATGTCGTTTTCCGCCGGGACTTTCAATACTTTGCCCGAACGGTTGTAAAACACATTATGCAGAATCTTGAAGAGCCACGGACGCATGCCGCCGCCGCGCTCGGTAAACCCTTCCGCAACCTTGAGGGCCCGAAGGTAAGTCTCCTGCACCAAGTCCGCCGCATCGTCGGGACGACCGACAAGGTGCAGCGCCAGCCGATACACGGCGTCAAGGTGTTCCAGGGCGAGTTGCTCGAACTCCTTTCGTTCCAAACCCGAGGCCTTTCCCCTAAGAGTTCAAAATCACGTCCGTGCCAGCCTTATTCCCATCCCCGATGGCGCGCGCCCCAATCCCGTGCACTTCACCGCCCGAATACCTCCCACCCCCCCACTCCAGCCTTGGTCATAGCCCAAATCCAACATTTTCGGCCAAAAACACAACCACGGACCGGATAATGCTAGTCCGATCCCGCATTCGTTCCGCCCTTAAAAGCTCACGCCAGCGCTGAACCCAGCGTCTGCCTGACTGCCCCAACGACCTTATCGTGGATTGCCGGGGTACTCACGATCACCCCCACGTTTTCCTTAAGTGTCCGGCCGATTCCGAAATTGAGCGCCTGACCCCGGCAGTCCGTCGCCTTGCCGCCCGCTTCCTCGATCACGATCACTCCCGCAGCGTGATCCCAGATTTTCTCCTCATACCCCTTCTTGGTCGGCAGGCGGAGGTAGATCGCCGCATCGCCACGCGCCACCGAGGCGTACTTCGCCTGGCTGTCCATGCGCACCGGCGGGGCAGTGACCCCAAGCAGCTGCGCCACCTTCTCCGAGTCGCTGTGGGATGAATGACCGGATTCGACGGATTCACAAAACGACGCCTTGGATGTGTCGGCGATCGCCGCGACATGGATGCGCTGCTCAGCCGGATTGTCCAGCCCCCGCATGAACGCCCCCTGTCCGCGCACTCCGATGAACAAACAACCCTTGGGGCCGCCCGGGTTCTTCGCATCCACCGGCAGGTTCGGGCAGCCCAGCACGCCCAGCATCACCTTGCCATCCTGAATCAGCGCGAGCGCCACTGCGTACTGCTCTTTGCGCAGAAATCCCTTGGTGCCGTCAATCGGGTCGAGCGTCCAGTGTTTCCCTTTGGCTCCCCCGGCGTGCATCCCGTAATCAATCGCCGCCAGAATCGCTTCCGCCTGCAACTCGGGAGAAACCTTCTGTACGTTGGCGACCACCTTCCCCAGAAGCGCTGCATTCTCGGGCTTGCGCAGTTCCGTGGCATCCTCCTCGCCCACCATGGGCTCGAACATCCCCGCCTTCTTGAGCGCGGTCACGACAACCGCCTGGGCCCCGTAGTCCGCGACTGTGACGGGGGACTTGTCCTCCTTCGTGTGCCCGCCCGCGCCGTCAGCCCCCCCCACTGCTCCGGAGGAAATCGTCTGCTGCACCGCATCACACAGTCTACAGGCCGCGATCACCGCCGCCACCGCCGCCGCACGCTCTTTCGCCCATTCCATGTGCCAATCTCCTCGAAAAAAGGCTTCGAACATAGCGCACCAGCAGGCTTTTTTCAATGGTTCCTCAGTCGGCAGCCGCGCCGTCCCGGGAGCGATCTTCCGCCCGGCTCCGGCCGCCATCTGCGACATGCCGCCGAACTGGAGCCAGGTGGACACCGGAGTGCTCGCTGGACCGGCCTGGGAGCGTGGATTGAACCAGAAGGCGGTGAACTGGACCCTGCTGCCGGGGTAGAGGATTGCATAGGAGAGACCTCACGGGCAGCCGGAAAAGCTATGTGGGACGATCTTTCAGAGCCCCACCTACCCTGCCTCCATGTTCACCTTGACTCTCCCGCGCATCCCCGCGTTACGGCCCCGGCCTGCCCACCTGCGCAGCGCGCTTGCGCTGGTCTGCATCATCGCCGCCGGCTGCAAACGCAGCGCGCCCGAGGCGCAGCAGACTCCTGCCGATCCTGCCCAGTCCGCTCCAGCCGCGCTGAACGGAACGGTGACGGTCTCCACGGCCGCGAGCATGACCGATGTCATCACCGAACTTGGAAGGCAGTTCAACGCAGCGCATACCGGCGTGCTGGTGGCGGTCAACAGCGGGAGCACCAACCAGCTGGCGACCCAGATCGAGGCGGGCGCACCGGTGGATGTGTTCATCTCGGCTGATCCGAAGGTGATGCAGGGCCTGATCGACAAGCAACTGATCGCGGCGGACAGCAGGCAGAGCATCGCGGGCAACGCGCTGGCCCTCATCACCCCGGCAGACGGACTGGCGGAAGCGACCTTCGAGGGGTTTGCGGGAATGGAGGGCGTCAAGCGGATCGCGCTGGGCAACCCCGAAACCGTCCCGGCGGGGCGATACGCCAAGGCGTACCTCACGGAACTGACCGTGTGGGAGGCCACCGAAAAGAAAGCGGTGTACGCGGAAAACGTCCGGCAGGCGCTGGATTACATCGTGCGCGGCGAGGCGGAGGCGGGGATCGTGTACCTGACGGATGCGAAAATAGAGCCTGAAAAAGTGCGCGTGCTGGCGGTGCACCCGCTGGGGATGAAGATTTACGATGTGGCGGTCATCACCGCAACCACGAACGCGGCGGCGGCGCACGCGTTTGCCCAGTTCGTGGCCGGTCCGGAAGCCAAAGTCCTCCTTGAACAGCATGGATTCAGCGTCGAATAAGCGGTGACGGGATTGGGACGCTCGTGAGAGAGCAATACGGCACAGATCGGCATCGGTGAGCAGAGGCATTGATGCGCCGTTGTGGATGGAGGTGGATTGTTGAGACTTCTTCGCAATAATCGCGTGACTGAAGGGGCAACCGAGGTTGTGCTGCCTCCTGCGGTGAATTTTCCGCATGTGATGAGGAGCCACACCGTGAATCTGAAAGAGAAAGTCCTGTACCGCGCTATCCGTTCAACCCTGATCGGGCTGGCGGGTCCCGCGCTTTTCCTGTCCGCACTCACCGTGGGATCGGGCGGGGGAGCGTTGCTCTTGGGGGGGGTGGTGGGGTGCAGCCGGGATGTCACAGCGCAGAAGACGGCTGAGGGTAAGACCAAGGTGCGCATCGGCTACATCGGGCTGACCTGTGAGGCCCCGCTGTTTGCCGCCAAGGAGAAGGGCTTCTTCGCGGAGGAAGGCCTGGAGCCGGAGATGGTGCGCTGCGAGTGGGCGACGTACAAGGATGCCCTCGCGCTGGGACGATACGACGTCACCCACCACCTCATCATGTACTTTCTCAAGCCCATCGAGCAGGGGATGGATGTGAAGCTGACGGCGGGTGTGCACCGCGGCTGCCTGCGTGTGCAGACCAGTGTGAAAGGCGATATACACACGGTGGCAGACCTGCGTGGGAAGACGATCGGGGTTCCGGGAATGGGAACTCCGCCATTCATGCTTGCGACAAGGGCGTTGGCGGCGGGCGGGGTTGACCCGAGCCGGGAAGTGCATTGGCGCGTTTACCCGGCCGGTGAACTGGGGCTGGCCCTGGAACGTGGGTTGGTGGATGCGGTGGGAACCTCCGAGCCCATCGGGAGCCTCCTGCTGGAGAGCGGCAAAGTGCGCAACGTGGTCGATCAGGCGACGGACGCTCCCTATGCAGAAGAGTACTGCTGCGCGGTGCTGGTGAACGGAAAGTTCCTGGCCGCCAATCCCGAGGCGACGGCTGCGGCAACACGGGCGATCCTGAAGGCGGCCAAGTGGGTGGATGAGAACCCGCGGGCGGCGGCATTCCTGGCGGTGGAGGGGAGGTATGTCGCCTCCAAGGCGGAACTCAACGCGTATGCGATCGGCAACCTGTCCTATCTCCCCAGCGTGTCGGGCGCGCCCGATGCGATCGTTTCGGCGGCGACGGAAATGAAAGAGGCAGGCATGCTCGAAGAGCGGACCGATCCCATCGCCCTGGCGCGCATGGCGTTCCTGCAATTGCCCGGCGTGACAGACCAGTGGGCCGCTTCCATCGTTGTGGAGGATGAGCCGGACGAATTGTGGCCCCAGCCCACGACCGAGACACTCATGGCGATGATGGGGATCACCCCCCTGCCGGGCTGCTGCAGAGGAGCGATCTACTAAATGTCGCCCCCCACTCCCACCCCACTTCCCACCTCCCCCACCGCTACCACTTCCCCGTCCGTGCCCGAAACAGCGATGGCCGACCCTGCGGTCGATGCGATGGAATACCGATCAGAGATGGAAGCCCCCTCCGACGAGGCCGCCGGGGGAAGCGTCATCCGAGTGCGCGAGAAGGGCAGGATGTTCCTGGTCGCGTGCCTGCCTGCGCTGGCCGGCGGTGTTGCGCTGAGTGTGCACAAGTGGATGCCCAACCAGCAGAACACGGAAATTTCCGGGTATTACGCCCGTTTTCTTTGGGGCGTCATCATCGCCGGGATTGTGCTGGCACTGACGCAGAGGATCTGGCGAAGGGCAGGGTTTCCCTGGCGCAAGCCGCACCGTCTGGTGTTGGCCATGGTCTCCAACGTGATGCGCTGGTGTGTGCTCAACGCGGATGTCCTGGCGGCGGGGCTGATGATGATGTGCGCCTGGGAGTTGATCACGCTCAAGTTCAACCTCATGCCCCTGCCCTATTTCCCGGGGCCTGATTCCGTCCTGCTGACCATGGTGACGGATTGGTCCGCTTCGGGGATGGGACAGCCGGGACTGGCCCAGTGCATGTGGCAGTCGCTCCTGCTTCTTATGAAAGGCTATCTGACCGGCAGCGCGCTGGGCATCACCTTCGGCGTATTGGTGGGCTGGTTTCCGGAGGCGCGGCGGTGGGGAATGCCGGTGCTCAAACTGGTGGGACCGATTCCAGCCACTGCCTTCATTCCGCTGACGCTGATGGTGTTTCCGACCGGCGGTCTGTCGGCGGTCGCGCTGGTCGCGCTGGCGGTGTGGTTTCCGGTCACGATGCTGACAATGTCGGGAGTTTCGAGCGTGCGCGCTTCGCACCTGGATGTGGCGCGGACGCTGGGAGCCACACCCGCATACCTGATCTTCCGCGTCGCGATTCCTTCCGCAATGCCCAATATCTTCGTGGGCCTGTTCATGGGGCTGGGGGCTTCTTTCCTTACGCTGATCGTGGCAGAGGCCGTGGGAGTTCAGGCGGGGCTGGGGTGGTACATCGACTGGGCCCGGGCCTATTCCGATTACCGCAAGGTGTACGCCGCCCTGCTCATCATGTCCGTGTATTTCTCGGCGATCATGACGCTGCTCTTCTGGGTCCGCGACCGGGTGCTCGTCTGGCAGAAGGGGGTGATCAAATGGTGAACTCAGCGACAATTCCCGCGCCCGGAGGCCGAAGCGTTCCGACAGCAGCGGCGGCAGCCTCAATTACGGTCCGCAGCGTCAGCAAGACGTTCCGCACCGCCGCGGGCTCCGAAGTACGCGCGCTGGATGGCATTTCGCTGACAGTCGCGGCCGGCACACTCGTTTCGCTTGTGGGCCCGAGCGGATGCGGGAAATCCACTCTGCTTCGACTCGTCACCGGATTGGACTCACCAACATCCGGCGAACTGCGCATGGGAAATGACCTGATCACGGGTCCCAGCGCTGAACGCGGCCTTGTGTTTCAGGATCCCAACCTCTTTCCATGGTTAACGGTGCGCCGGAATATTCAGGCGGGGCTGGTGGCGCGCGGCGTTCTGCGCGAAGGGCGCCAGGAAGTGGATACGTTCCTGCGGCTGGTGGGTCTCGAGTCCTTCGCCAATGTTTATCCGCACCATCTCTCCGGCGGCATGGCCCAGCGCGTCGCTTTGGCGCGCGCTTTGGTGAATCATCCAAAGGTCCTCATGATGGATGAACCTCTGGGTGCACTAGATGCCTTTACGCGGATGCGGATGCAGGATGAGGTGCTGCGCCTCTGGGAGAGTCGCGGAACCACGATGCTGCTGGTGACGCACGATATCGATGAGGCGATCTATATGAGCGATCGCATCGTCATGATGAGTCCGCGTCCGGGGAGAGTGGAGCGGATCATCGAGGTCCGACTGCCGCGTCCGCGCCGCAGAAACGACCCGGCCTTCCTCGCCCTGCGCACCGAAATCCTGGAGATGTTGCACTTCGCGGGAACTTCAACCAACGGAACGCGCTGAAGCGGCCGCACCCCTGATCGCCAAGCGCACCCCCGCTCGGGGCCTATGCTGCCCCATGCCCAACACTCCCACCCTTTCCGCCGATCCGGCGATGAACCCGTACCTCCTGACGTTTTTGCTTGCGTTGGGGGCGATCTTTTTCGGCGGGCTGCTCCTTTGGTTCATTTCCGCACAAGGGGGAAGGGCCGGCAAAGCGCTGATGGAACGCTGCGCCCGCGTTCCGCTCCTGGACCTCTTGATTCTGTACTTTGTCTATGGCCCGGGCCTGCTGGGGTACTTCATTCCACGCGGGCAGGGAGCGGGATTTGCTGAGGCTGCGCTCTTGATGCTCGCGGCCATCGGCGGGCAGATTCTCGGCTGTCTGCTCTGGATCGCGTGCCACGAATTCGCCCACCGGAACACGCACAAGGGCGTCCGCATTCACAAGGTGATGTCGGCGCGGGTGGGGTTTGTGCGCAATCACCTCGCGGTGTGGTGGACGCTGCTGGCCTTTCCGCTTTTCGGTCTGGTTCGGTTGGCGGAGATTTTCCTGTATCCAGCGCTGATCTGGCTCGTGAAGTTCCCCCGCTACCGGCAGCGCGAGTGGATCAACGTCAGCCGGCAGAAGTTTGATGGATTGGTCGGATATGACCGGCTCTGGTGCCTCTATTGCGACTGGATGACGGGAGTGTGGTCGCTGGGCGGGGAGATGCTGCGCAATGTCGAGAGTTTCTGGTGTCCGATCAAGTTCGCCTCGCCGGAGAAGTGCGCCAATTGCAGCCACGATTTTCCTGATGTCGATGGCGAGTGGATTCCCGCGGATGGAGCGCTTCCCCAAGTGACGCAGTTGCTCCAGGAGAAGTATTCGCGGGGCGGACCCAATTCCTGGTTCGGGCGGCGTGTGGAATTGACCGTCGGGCGCAGCGATCAGCCGACCTAGGCCGGCGATACACTTGTGAATCAGTCAATCAGTCCCAGGCAACGGAGTGCCTTTCCCATGGCGAAATCCAGGTCCGCAGCAGCATCATCATCCGATGCATCCATCTCCTCCCGCCTCAAGAAACGCGACAAACTCACGCTCGGCAAGATCGTGGAACTGGCCGACAGCGTGAGTAAATCCGCGTTCGCCGGACGCGAGCCGACCATTGACATCCCCGTTCGCTCGCGCTCGAACACCATCTGGAAGGGGCGAATCCTGCAGATGGGCAAGGCGGTGCAGGACCGTCAACTCTTCAACCTGAACCAGGCCAAGCTCTTCATGCAGACGATGCTGCATGCCAACAGCATCAAGGAGATGATCGAGGCGGAAAAGACTCTGAGCCTCCGCGGTATGTTCTACAAGGGGCTGCACACGGTGGCGGGGACCAAGGAGAAGACGTTTACCGATCAGGATGAGTCGGATGGGATTCTCGAAGACTTGGAGGTCTCGCTGGGTTCGCTGCGCGAGGAACTGCACATCTTCGCCAAGAAGGCCGGGACGATGGTGGGGAACATCACGATCGTCGATTCGGGGGATGAGATTGACTGCAGGCGGATGGGCTCGGGCGGATATGCGATCCCCAGCATCGTGGAGCCGGAGGTCATCCAGTTTGTCATTGACAAGAAGCGGCCGAAACCGGAATTCGTCCTGCACGTGGAGAAGAACACGGTGTGGAGCCGGTTCAACGAGGATCGCTTCTGGGAGAAGCACAACTGCATCCTCACCGAGGGGGGCGGCCAGCCGCCGCGCGGGGTGAGGCGGCTCCTCAAGCGGCTCAACGAGGAACTGAAACTGCCCGTGTATTGCCTCCTCGATTGCGATCCGTGGGGGCATTACATTTACAGCGTGATCAAGCAGGGGTCGATTTCGCTGGCCTTCGAGAGCGAGCGCCTGGCGATTCCCGAGGCCAAGTTTCTGGGAATCCGCGCCAAGGACTACAAGGAGTGCGGCCTTTCGGATGATGTGCAGATCGCCCTCAACGACACGGACACAAAAAGGGCCAAAGAGATCCAGGCATACCCGTGGTTCGAGAATAACAAGCCCTGGCAGAAGGAAATCAACGGCCTGCTTTCCAACGGCTTCAAGATGGAAGTCGAATCACTCATTACCAAGGACATCTCCTACGTGACCGAGGAATATGTGCCTTCGCGGCTCAAAGCGAAGGACTGGTTGGAGTAGAAATTCGATTCCCCGGAAGCATGCTCTGCCTGGGCGCTGCGCATCGATGCGCCAGCCACCCTATGATCCTGCGTTCCCTCCACCCCAGCCGCATCGGCGATTGATCCGCTGGCTTGGACCAACACATCGGTCAAGATCGAATCGCCCTCCCCCCCCCACTCGCTCACTTTTTTGCGGTTGATGGGAAAGGAACGCTATTGAAATCTGCCAAACCCGCCGCTTCGAAGCGCCTCGACACGTCCAATCACAGCGTCACCGCCACACCGACGCCCGCGCCTTCCGGCACGCCGAATGCAAATCGCACGGGAATCGACCTGCTCACTCGGCTTGGGTTTTCCAAAGTCGGCGAGTGGTCGCTGGGAGCGAACAAGCCACAGGTGGCGCTACGCCTGCTCGCAGAGGCCCGGCAGGTCATTTACGCCTTTGTGCGTGAGAACGAGGTGCTCTACGTGGCCCGGACCGCGCGATCACTGCGGGCGCGGATGCGCTCGTATGAGCAGCCAGGCCCCGCGCAGCGCACCAACAAGCGCATCAACGGTTGCCTGGCGGCATCCCTGATTGATGGAAGGCCGGTGCATGTCCACGCCCTGGCCAAGTGGGATGGAACGGCTTACCGCGGGGTGGCGCTGAATATCGCCGCTGGACTGGAAGACCCGCTCATTTCACTGCTGCAGCCGGCATGGAATGTGACTGAGAGCGTCAAGGAGTGATGATCAGTCGGCATCGGTCGCCGGTTCATCCGTCTCTTCGCTGAAGATCAGGGTGTATCCATCTGGGTCTGTGCAGGAGAACTCGCGCCGGCCGTAGAAGTAGACTTCGGGACCCCAGAGAACGGGTGCGCCTGCTGCCTTGACCTTGTTGTGGACGGCCATCACTGTGCTCTCGCGTTTGCCGCCCGTCAGGAGATCGCCGATGCCAAAACCCGGCACTTTCGCCAGGTCGAAGCGCAGGGCGCCCGTGAGCAGAGGGACTCCGCCGTTCAGGTCGTGCCACAGGCCGGATTCGAACATGATCGTCGCCTCATCCTTGCGCAGTACAAGGAGCGAGGGCGGGCGCGGCGGATCGGGGAAGAGCAGTTCGCACTCGAAATCAAGCACGTCCCGGTAGAATGCCAGCGTGCGGTGCAGATCGCGGGCAGCCAGGAAGGGCGTGATGGACCGATACTTCCCGCTCACTCGATCTTTCCGCCGCTCATGTCGTAGACCCAGCCTTCGCCGGCGCGCGCCCACTCAAGAACTTCGCCGTTGCCGAAGAAAAGCGCGAGTTCGCGCGAAGCGGCTTCGGGCGAGTCCGACCCATGAATGAGGTTGAAGGAGTTTGAAACGCCGAAGTCACCACGGATGGTGCCTGGCTCTGCCTTGCTGCCGAAGGTGGCGCCCATCATCTTGCGGGAGATAGCGATCGCGCCGACGCCGCGCAAAGCAAGGACTAGCACAGGCGAGGAAGTCATGAAGCGCACCAACCCGTCGTAAAAGGGCTTGCCCTTGTGCGATTCATAGTGCCGCGCCGCCAGTTCCGCGGAAATCTTCATGAACTTGCAGCCGACGACCTGCAGTCCTTTGTCCTCGAAACGGGTCAGAATCTTGCCCATGAGGCCGCGCTGCACTGCATCCGGTTTCAGAATGATGAGAGTGGTTTCCATGTTCTTTTTCCTTGCTCCGTCCTTGCGACTGCGTAGTACTCCCATCGCCCCGGGGGAAAGCGGCAAGGATAGGCGGCGAACCCGTCAAGGGGCTAGGCTTGCGGCAATGCGCAAAGACAATCCGATACAGGCCCCCAGATGGGACAGCATCGCACGGAACCCCGCATTCGCCGCTCTGCTGAGCGCCAAGACAAGATTTCTCTGGCCCGCGTGCGTGTTCTTCGTGGTTTATTACTTTGCGTTACCGATCCTGGTTGGGTGGGCGCCGGAATTGATGAAGCGGCAGGTCATTGGACCGGTGAACCTGGCTTACCTCTTTGCCTTGTCGCAGTTCTTTATGGCTTGGACGATCGCGTTCCTGTACATCCGCCGGGCGAGCGCCTGGGACAGGCAGGCTGCTGACGTCATCCGGGCAGGCAGCACATCGGCCGGCGGCGGGACGCAGGTGGACGCGTGAACACAGCCGTTTGGATGTTCCTGGTCTTCGTAGCGACGACATTGGGAATTACCTTCTGGGCGGCCCGGCGCAACTCGGGGGCCAGTGCGTATTTTGCCGCGGGACGAAGCATCAAGGGTTGGCAGAACGGCCTGGCGGTTGCAGGCGATTACATGAGCGCAGCCAGTTTTCTGGGCATTTCCGGGATGATCGCCCTTTACGGGTATGACGGGTTCATGTACTCGGTGGGGTGGCTGGTGGCGTACTTGACCGTTCTCCTGATTGTGGCCGAACCGCTGAGAAACGTGGGCAAATACACCATGGCAGACCTCCTGGCGTACAGGTTGAAGGCAAGGCCGGTGCGCGCCGTTGCGAGTCTGAGCACAATCACGGTTTCCACGTTCTACATGGTGGCCCAGATGATCGGCGCGGGAGCGCTCGTCAAACTGCTGCTGGCCGATATTCCGTGGATGCGCACGGAAACCGCCATCATCGGGGTGGGCGTGCTCATGGTGATCTACGTGGTGGTCGGGGGCATGCTGGCGACGACCTGGGTCCAGATCATCAAGGCGATCTTGCTGATGACCGGGACGGTGTTCCTGAGCGTCCTGGTGCTCCGCCGGTTCGATTTTTCACTGGCCGCTTTCTTTGAGGCGATCACGCACGTCACCTACACCGATCCGAAAACTCACAGTGACGTCACGCGCAACTTTCTTGATCCAGGCATGAAATTCGGCGCCACCGCGCTGAATGGCTGGGGACGAATCGACCTGATTTCGCTGGGCCTTGCACTGGTGTTCGGTACGGCGGGCCTGCCGCACATCCTGGTGCGGTTCTACACGGTTCCTGATGCCCGCACCGCGCGCATCAGCGTTGTGTGGGCCATGATCGTCATCGGGACCTTTTACATTCTGACCACATTTCTCGGATTCGGGGCCGCCACGATCCTCAGGCCCGATCGCATTCCCGTGGACAACATGGCCGCGCCGCAACTTGCCCATGAATTGGGCGGAGAATTGTTTTTCGCATTCATCAGCGCGGTTGCATTTGCCACAATTCTCGCGGTGGTCGCCGGCCTGACCATCAGTGCAAGCACGTCGTTCGCCCACGACTTTTACACCAACGTCATTCACCGCGGCACAGAACGCAGTCCGGGTGAGGAGGTTCGCGTCGCCCGCATCGCAGCCTTTGCGGTGGGCGCGTTGTCAATCGTGCTCGCGATCATGCTGCAGAGCGTCAATGTCGCGTTCCTGGTCGGATTGGCGTTTGCGGTTGCTGCATCCGCCAATCTGCCCGCCATTGTCCTTTCAATTTTCTGGCGCCGATTCACCACCACTGGTGCGGTGGTGGGCATGCTGACCGGGCTGGCGAGCAGCATTGTGCTCATCATATTGAGTCCGAGCATCATGGGAATTGATGCGGAGACCGTGGAGGCATCAAAACGCCATCTGATTCAGGCGGCGCCCATTTTCCCGCTTGCCAACCCCGGAATTGTGAGCATTCCGTTTTCCTTCCTGGCGGCGGTCATCGCTTCGCTGATGACGCGCGAGCCGAGCAGCGAGGAGAAGTTTGCGGAACTTCGTGTCCGCGCTCATACTGGACTCGGCGCCGAACAGGCTGTCCAGCATTGAAGGTCGCAGGCAATTACGGCTCCTCCGACCCGCAACGCCCCCGCCGCGGTTCGGCTACCCTTTCCGAGCCATGGATGGCGGATCCGCCCTGAAATCCTCGCGCCCGGGCTTCGATGCAGCCACATTGGTTTCCGGTATTGATGCGCGAGTCACCCCGAATGCGCCAATTGGACGGGAACTCACGTGGTACCGGATTGGTGGGAATGCCGACCTGCTTGTCGAGCCGAATTCCGCCGAGGCCCTGGCGACCATTGTCAAGCGGTGTCGCGAGTCGCGGGTACCCGTGCGCGTCCTCGGATCGGGCGCCAATCTCCTGGTCGATGACGATGGAGTGGATGGGGTCGTACTCCGGCTGTCACATGATGTATTCGCGAGCCACTCATGGGTGCATCGCCACCGGGCCGGGCGCGGCGGACCGATAGAGCCGGCGAATCAAGGCGACTTTCCCTCGGGCGGCGCCGATGCGTTGCGCGTGATGGCCGGGGAGAAGCTTGAACGCCTGGTCCAGCTGACCGCCAAGCAGGGCATGGCAGGTCTGGAGATGATGGCTGGAATTCCCGCTTCAATTGGTGGGGCGGTCAGAATGAATGCGGGAGGCAAGTACGGGTCGATCGGGGATGCGATTTCGGCGGTCGGTACTCTGGATCTGGACGGCAATCCCCGGACCTACCCCGCCGCTGAACTGCGGTTCGAGTATCGTCGCTCATCACTGATCGATCCGGTAATTCTGTGGGCGGAGTTTCGTCTCCAGCCGGACGATCCCGAGAAAGTTCGCTCGAAGGTTCGCGAGATTTTTCAGTTCAAGACCGCATCCCAGCCGATGAGTGACCGATCCTGCGGCTGCGTGTTTAAGAACCCCCCCCATCTCGCCTCTGACTCGATCTCCGGCCTGGCGCCTGATGCGCTCGGGCGTGTGAGTGCCGGAGCCCTGATTGACCGCGCCGGCATGAAGGGTGTGCGCAGCGGCGGCGCAGAGATTAGCCCACTGCACGCCAATTTCATCACTGTCGAGCCGCAAGCCCGCGCGCAAGACGTCATCGCGCTGCTCGAGCGCGCCCAATCGTTTGTACGCGATCGTTTCGGATACGATCTGCATCCTGAACTCGTGATCTGGCGCCGCCAATCCACGGAAGGAGAGAAAACGCCATGACCCCTCCATCGACCTCCTCAATTTCGCCTTCGTCTTCGAGTGCTCCGATTGCACCTGAGGCGTCCGCTTCGTCCCCTCGTTCCAAGCCGTCAGCCCCAACCGCGTGCTGCGGCGGTTGCGGCTGCGAGCGAAGTGAACGCTACCGTGTCCGGGTTGCCGTACTCTGCGGCGGGCCAGACGCCGAACGGCCCGTCAGCCTGAATTCCGGGCGCGGTGTGTTCGAGGCTTTGCGGACTGTTGGCGGGCTGGACGTTAGCCATCACGAAATCCACACCTTGACACAAGCGGACTTGGCCAGCATCAATGCAGATGTGTTCTTCCCGGTCCTCCATGGGGCCTGGGGTGAGGGCGGCGTGCTCCAGGAGCTGCTCGAAAGGGACGGCCGCCCCTTCGTCACGTCCGGATCGCGTGCTGCGCGGCTTGCGATGGACAAGATCGAAAGCAAAAACATCGCCGCCGCTGCCGGAGTTCGTACCGCAGAGTGGTGTGAATTGCGCAGCCCGGGCGACCCGCTTCCCCTTTCCGTCCCGTGCGTGCTGAAGCCTATTGACGACGGTTCCAGTGTGGACGTGTTCGTATGCAAGAGTGACCAGGACGTGGCCGCAGCCCGGGCAGGTCTTCATGGGAAACGCGCCCGCTTCATGGCCGAGCGCTTCATCCCAGGACGCGAATTGACGGTGGGCATTGTTGGAACGGAAGTGAACTCGCTCATCGAGATCAGGCCCAACGTTGAGTTTTACGACTACGAGGCCAAATACACCCGTGAGGACACGAATTACATCGTGAATCCGGCCTTGCCAAAGGATGTCGCGGCGGGTGTGTGCGAGGATGCACTCAAAGTCTTCAGAGCGATGGGCTGCCGCGACCTTGCCCGCGTGGACTTCCGTTATGACGACACAAAGGGAGGAGACGGCAGGTGGTATTTCCTCGAGATCAACACCATTCCGGGATTCACCAGCCACTCACTGGTACCCAAGGGCGCTGCCGCTCGCGGTGAATCCATGTCGGCCCTGTGTGCGCGACTGGTGCAGATGGCCGTTGCACGCCAACGTGGCGCCATTGCGTGAGATTGCGTGGGTGACGAAGAACGAAGAAGGGCCGATTCCGCGTGGAACCGGCCCTTTTCTTTCATCAGGTACGAGCTGATGGCGTTGACGGATCAATAACGATCGCGACCGCGTCCGCCGCCACCACCGCCGCCGCCGAAGCCGCCACGGCCACGGCCGCCACCACCACCACCGCCGCCGCCGAAGCCGCGACCTCCGCCACCACCACGATTCTCGCGCGGGCGAGCCTCGTTGACGACGATGTCACGGCCGTCGACGTTCGCGCCGTTGAGAGCAGCGATCGCCGCCTTGGCCGCGTTGTCATCCGAGAACTCGACGAAACCGAAGCCGCGTGAACGGCCCGTCTCGCGATCCATCACGATGGACGCCGAGGTCACTTCGCCGTGCGCAGCGAAGAGCTCCGCCAAGGAACTGTCCGAGGTGTTGAAAGAAAGATTACCAACGTACAACTTCATCATGAACCAACCGAACCTTTTCTGCCCCTGACTGAATTGAAACCGGTGCTTGAACTCGGGCAGAGAAAGCGTCGGCGATCCGAACCGCGCGGAGTCCACTCTGGACGCTGCCGCGAATGGGAACCGGCGATTATAGCCCCATCCCCCCGGTGACGGATAGCATGCCCTATGCATCAGTTATCACAATTCTGCGCCGCATTCGCGATGGTTTGGAGTTCCCCGTTTTTGACCCTTGGGCAGCCAGCGGCCCCTCTCGACAAAGTACGCATAAGTTCCGACAATTTCGAGGTTTCCAAGTCCTGTGTCATCGAGCCGGGCACCTACCGCATTCCGGATGCAGATGGCAACGGAGTCCTCCATATCACGGCCGACGATATCACGGTGGAGTTTGCTCCCGGCGCCGTGCTCGATGGATCCTCCCCTGATAGCCAGCCCGACGAGTTCGCAGGCATTGGCATTCGGCTGAATGGACATACAGGGGTGACGCTGCGAAATGCGCGCGTGCGCGGGTATCGCGTTGGCGCGTATCTCTCCGATGCCGACAGGCTTGTCGTCGAAGACGCCGACTTCTCGGGCAACTTTCGCCAACGCCTCAAGTCAACGCCGGAAGCCGAGGACGGCTCAGATTGGCTCTTTGGTCATGAGAATGAGAAGAACGAGTGGATGACCAACTACGGCGCTGCGCTGTATGTCGAGGAAAGCGACAGTGTCACACTTCGGCGCATTCGCGTGCGGGATGGACAGAACGGAATCTGCATCGACACAGTGAACGATTCTCAGATTTACGACAATGACTGTTCGTTTCTGTCCGGGTGGGGACTGGCCATGTGGCGATCGAGTCGAAACGTGATCTCGCGTAATGCGTTCGACTTTTGTGTGCGCGGCTACTCCCATGGCGTGTACAACCGCGGGCAGGATTCCGCGGGCATTTTCTGCTTCGAGCAGAACAACGACAATCTCTTCGCCGAGAACTCAGCCACGCACGGCGGAGACTGCTTCTTCGGATTCGCGGGCGTGGCCGCACTCGCCTCCGGCGAGCGGCGCGGGAACAACAACAACCTGCTCATCAACAACGACTTTTCGTATGCGCCGGCCCACGGAATCGAGATGACTTTCTCTTTCGGGAATCGGTTCATCGGAAACCGACTCGTGGGGAACGCCATTTGCGGTGTCTGGGGTGGCTACTCGCAGGAAACGGTGATTGCGCTCAACACCTTTGAATCGAACGGAGACATGGCTTACGGCGCGGAGCGCGGCGGCGTGAACATCGAGCACGGATACGCCAATCGCATTGAATGGAACAGTTTCCGCAACAACAAGTGCGGCATCCACCTGTGGTGGGATAACGACAGCGATCTCCTGAAGCAACCGTGGTGCGTCGCCAACGAAAAGGGATCAGCAGACAACGTCGTCACGAACAACACCTTTCAAGGAGACGCGCTCGGCCTGCAGGTGCGTCAGACTCGCGACACCACCTTTGCTCTGAATCGGATGGACTCGGTGGCGAAGGAAACGGATGTGGACAGCGGGAGTAACCTGGTGACAGATGTTGTCCTCCCCGCAGTCGTCTTTACCGCGCCAGCCTATGACGCCGTCGGATTGAGTCGGCCAGTCGGGGCCCGTAAGGCGCTCATTGGCCGAGAGAACATCATCATGACAGAATGGGGTCCATGGGATCACGAACGCCCGCTCATTGTCGCTCGCGGTCGCGACGGTTCTGAGCATCGCTACGAACTCTTGGGCGCGGACATGCTTCCTCAGTCGGGCGCGCACGTACGCCTGGCCCCGGGAGAATCACTTCTGCCGGACTCTCCACTCGATGGGGTGCGCTTTACGACCGAAGCGGGTTCGATGAGTGCGGTGTCACTTACCCTGTCGGCCGACGCATCCCCTGCGCGCCGCTTTGTGATCCGCGCGCCTGAGCAGCACGGGATTTATCCGTACTCGTTTCGTGCTGTCGCCGGCAACCTCGATCAGGTCATTTCGGGCACACTGATTCAAACGGCATGGAAGGTCACGTTCTTTCCGTGGTCGACCGATCCGCGGGAAGATGAAGCCGCCTGGCGTGAACAGGCAAGCGGTCCCAAAGCCGTTACTTGCATGGCGACGCAACTCAACTTCCCATTTGCCAGCGGCGGCCCAAGCGATCTGGCTGCCCTGCCAGATCTCGCAGTGGCTGCACTCCCCAACGATCACTTTGGAACTATTGCTTCGACTTCGCTGATCATCCCCAAAGGGCGCTGGCGGCTGACGGTGACTTCCGATGACGGAGTGCGGGTCACTGTGAATGGAACCAAGGTGATCGACAATTGGACATGGCACGCGCCGACCAGGGACAGCGGGGAGTTCGAACAACCGGCAACCGCCATGGCGACCATCGAGTTGTCCCACTTTGAACTGGATGGCTACAGCACCCTGCAGCTTGATCTGACCCCGGCGCAATAATTCCACATGAGTCATTCACTTACGTTGATATTGGCAGGTATTTTCGCATTGTGGGGCGAACCGCCGGCCCGTGCCCGGAATCCCTACGAGTTTCCGCCTATCAAGCTCCAGGAGTCGGTCCGCGCCGATTGGCTTGCGGTGGGAGGAGTGACGACGCTTGGGGAAGTGCTTCCCAAAGTGGATCCAATCCCCGAAGAAGAGAATGCTGCCATTCTGTACGAGCAGGTTTTCGCTGAAATGCCCGATCCTCGCCCTGCGCCGACGAAATCACGCAGAAATGTGAAGCCCGCCGATGACGATGTCTCTGAGCAACCGACGATCATTCGATCGGCGAAAGTCGACCTTCTACGTGAGGCGGCAACTCGACCGCATTGTGTGTGGAGCATCTCGTCGGACCTAAAGCCCGACGATGTGACCGAGTGGGTGCGCCTCAACGGGGCCAAGGCGGTCAGCTGCGCCCATGCGCTGAGATCCGATGCCAGCGCACGATTGGCCAAGAACGATGTTGTCGGCGCATGGACCAGCCTCGAATCGGCGCTGATCCTCGCGGATCACTTGGGCCAGCTGCCGTTCTGGGAGACACAGCGCCGTTCATACGCCGTGTACAACATCACGCTTATGTCGATGCCGGAGCTATTCAATCAAATTGATCCTCCGCCGGTCGAAGGAGTCCTCACAAGACTGCGGGCCCGCCAATCACGCGACTCCTACAGGCACGCACTGATCGGGGAGACCGCACTGGACCTGGAAATTGTGCGCCGCGAGGACATTCCTGACCCCGTGCCCAGCGATAAGTGGTTTGATGCGGATCTGGCCGTCGCCCAGATGACACGCGCCGTCAAGGAGATGGGCAAGCCGTTCACGGATGCGGACTGGCACGCCTTCCCGACGACCGAACAAGCCCCAAAGCTCGGCATTTCGGTCGCCGGAAGGATGCGCTCGGTGTCGCGGGCTCGTGCGGGTTTCGAAGTGCGACTCCAGTTGGCGATCAGTGCACTCGAGCTACGTCAGGGCAAGTTGAGCAGCGGCGAGTATCCCAAGCCAGTGGATTGGACTCCGCCTGCAAACTGCATGACGGGTAAGCCTTTCGCG
Organism: Phycisphaerales bacterium; assembly: GCA_044229655.1. GTDB lineage: Bacteria > Planctomycetota > Phycisphaerae > Phycisphaerales > UBA5793 > JBGASM01. The sequence continues at coordinate 68,105 of JBGASM010000017.1, forward strand.
TACGTGCTGACAAGAAACGGGTTTGTGCTGTCGACGGCGATCCCTGTTGAGTGGAAAGCAGAGCCGGAACTGGCGCTGGAGTGGCGATGGGATCGATAAGTGGCATGCTGCGCGGGGCTCGTGCTTCGCAGCGAAGTCGCTAACATTGACTCGATACCTCGCCCGGGGGCACCAGAGGACACTGCCATGAAATTCCAGCTGAAAGAACTGCGTGCCGTATTCATCGTGGTCGTGGCCATTGCCGCCGCAGGCGCAGCAGGTGTCGATCCGCCTGCACCCGATTCTGCGGCATCAGGCCCGGAGTCTGCTCCGCAAGTGGTCGCCGAGATTCCTGGTGAGGTCTTGGTGATTCTCGAGGATGGGCAGTCATTCCAGGGCGTGCTGCGGTCGCAAGACGATCACGAAGTGGTGATCGCCATCGCCGGAATTGACACCCGATTTGAGGCCCGCAAGGTCGCCGAGATCCGCCCGCTTCGTACATTTGATGAGTACTACGACGACCTGCGCTTCTCCATTCCCATCGCTGACGCGGACGAACGATTCAAGTTCTGCCAGTGGATTTATCAGCGCGGCCGGCTCTCGCTCGCGGAGACGGAACTGCAGCGGCTGCTGGACATCAGTCCTGGCCATGAAGCCGCCAAAGCATTGCTCGAACTTGTCAAATCCGAGCGGGCGATGCGCGAGCAGGCCGCGACGGACGGCTCTCCGGTCGCCGGCGACAATTCTTCTCCGGCGCCGGCCGAGGCCGACGCGGATGTTCTGCTCACCGAGGAGGAGATCAATCTGCTCCGGGTCTATGAGATAAATCTGGCGCATCCCCCGCGCCTTGTCATTTCACGCAGTGTCATCGACGCGCTGTTCAATAAATACGGCGACAGCCCGCTGCTCCCGCAACGCTCCGAAGAGCGAAAGGACTTCTACGCCAAATCTCCTGTGGAAATTCTCAGCATCATGTTTTCTCTGCAGGCCCGCGACCTCTATGCCGACGTTCGGGTCATGTCGGAGCCGGAGGCGCTTAACCGCTTCCGTTTGGACGTTCATAAGACGTGGCTGGTCAATTCCTGCGCTACCACAGAGTGCCACGGGGGCGACCAGGCCGGCGCCTTCCGACTCATCAGCACCCAACCGGCGCTGGATCGCACAATCTTCACCAACCTTTTGATTCTCGACCGCACAAACATCAATGGTCGCCCACTCCTGAACTACGATGCGCCTGCGGACTCCTTGCTTCTTCAATCCGCACTCGGACCAGATGACTCCAAGTCACCTCACCCGAAGGTCGCGGGCTGGCGGCCCATATTTCACAACGAACAGGACTCCGGATTTCGAAAGGCCGTCGCATGGATTGATTCCATGTGCAAACCTCGCCCTGTGTATCCCATCACTCTGCGCGGTCCCTGGGCGAACCACGCGGCTCATAGTGAGCCTGCCGCCGAACCTATTGATGCGGCTGAGCCGCCGCGTAAACCTGATCGGTAGTCAATAAGCCAGATCCGCAAGCGTGGTCTTTCGTGCCAACTCATATTGCGCCTCGCGCAATTGCTGCACCCAATTCCAAGGTCCCTTCGCGTCAGGTCCGACGGACGGCGCCCCGGTAAGCGTCTGTGCGGCCGAAAGCAGTTGATCGATGGTGATCCGATCTGCCGGTTTGGTCAGCGAGTACATCGTGCCGCCCACTCGTTCCAGCCGGTGCAGCAGGCCCTGATCCGCAAAAGCTTCCAGCAGAAGTTCAACCTGCATCTGGGGCAGTTTGATCGCATCCGCGACATCCGAGGCGCTGGAGGGAAGCGAATCCTCAAATCGCCCCGCAATCGCCGCCATCACAGGTACCGCAAAGGCAGGATCGAGCACCGAGGCCTTGTTTTCCGTCTGCGGACGCAGTTCCAGCAGCCCTGTCCGATGCCGCGCCGGCGATTGGAGGCTCACCGACATTTCCAGCCCGAAGAGCACGACGAGCCAGATCACGTTGATCCATAGAAGAAAAACCGGAATCAACCCCAGCGACCCGTACAGAATGGACATCGTCGTGCCTTCATGGAACACGGTGCCCACATACCAGGTCAATCCGCGCGTCGCCAGTCCCCACAATATTGTGGCGCAGAATGCGCCGATCGCCCCCGCCCAGAGCCTGACCCGTGCATTGGGCATGAGTGTGTACAAACCGATGAGGAAAAGCCACAGCGCCGCAAAGGATGATGCGTGAGCTGCCATCGTGAGCAGCCCCTTGACAAATGCAACCTGAAGATGCTCCAGGATGTATTGAGTGACTCTGCTCTGCAGCCAGTATGAAGCGTAGAGCAACGCCGGGCCGACTGTCATCGCCATCCAGTACAAAGGAAAGCGGCGCGCAAAAGATCGGTGCGTTGGCGCCCGACACACGAGATTGAATGAACGCTCGATCGTGGTGAGAAGGTTGATGGCTGCCCAGGTAAACACAAACACGCCAATGATGCTCACCGACGTGAAATTGACTGTCTGATCTATGCTTCGGACCACATCAATGATCGTTCCGGACAGCGTTTGCCCATGTGCGCCGAGTTGAATATCGCTGAATCCCAGAGCATTGAAAAGGCGCTCGATAAGCCCGATCTCCGCCGCCTTGGCCGGCGCCGTCGCGGTCGCCGGAATTGCATCAACCCCGACCAGCAGGCTCGTCCCGCCGAACGCGCGAAAGAGCACCATGGCAATTACGATCAACGGGACCATGCCGAAAATCGTCTGGTAGGCCAGAGCTGCCGACATCTGCAATGCCAGATTTCTCTTCATCCGCGCCAACGCGTGTACCGGCACGTCGCAGACCATTCGAAAAATGCGCTGCCAGCCTTGCAATTCATCCAGCGGCGTCTCCAAAAACACGCGTATGGCGGATTGCTTCCCGCCCCGTCTCGCATGGGTGCTCATAAGCAAGTTTATCGGAGTTTCTTGGCCGGGGACATCATCGGCCACGGCTCAGCAGCACGGCCGCGATTCCCAGCCCCCCGAGAACGCACGAAATCACCCCGTTGAGCGTGAAAAATGCGATCTGCACCCGCTTCGCCCCGCCCTTTGCGACGACAAGGTGCTCCGTGACCAGAAGCAGGGCGACGATTCCCGCGCCGATACCCAACCACGGCCACATCCGATTCCGTTCCACCAACAGGAGAAGAAGGAGACATGCGAATGCCCCGCCGTGCAGCGCCCGGCTGACTTTCAAGGCACGCTGTGGTCCCAGCTTGCTCGGGAGACTGAAAATGCCTTGGGCTTTGTCAACATCCACATCCTGAAGCGCGTAAATGACGTCAAATCCTGCAACCCAGAGCAGGACATAAGCCGCCAGCAGCCAGATCGATGCACTTGCCAGAAGATCGGGCTGAACGGCGATTGTCGCCGCGACCGGAGAGAGCGCCAGCGAGGAACCCAGGTACAGGTGGCAGAGGGCCGAGTAACGCTTAAGGAGCGGATAAGCGCAGATCCACCCGAGGACCAGGGGACTGAGTGTCAGCGGCCACCAATTTTCGAGCAGTAGGCCGAAAGCGGCGCATGCAATGAAGAATGCTGCAGCGGCGCCGATAAGCACCATGATCGCATCGCGCGAACGCACCCTGCCGCTCGGGATCGCCCGGGTTGCAGTGCGCGGGTTGTCCTTGTCAATGTGCCGGTCGAGGACGCGGTTGGCCAGCATCGCGGCGGTGCGCGCTGTCACCATGCACACAATGATGAGTCCGAGGGCAATTCCGAAACGGGCCCCGGACCACTCATCGGGCCAGGCGAGAAACGACGCCCAGAGTGCAAATGGCATCGCAAACAGCGTGTGACTGAGTTTGATGTCGCGCGCGAGCTCGAGCAGCAGCGTGCTGACATACGGCCTGCCCAACGCCCGCATGAATCGCCCGCTCGTGGCCGGCGCGGGCACGGGAGCATGAGGCCCGGTTGAAGGCGTGGTGGACATGATCAGACGGAGATGTCAGATCCTTGGGAACAGCCCTGGCATTCTTTCACCCCAACGCTCAGCCACCGCCTTGGGCCGCTTTCGCCAGTGCCTTGCCAAACTCCTCCAGGAATGCAGCGATCATCTGTTCCTTGACTTGGAATTCATTGCCCTCAACGCGTGCTCTCGTCGAATCGAGCGCGGACACAAAACTATCCGTGAGCATTTTGATCTCAGGACTTGTGGCGATCGCCAGCACTTGCGGATTCATGGTGTTGACAACTAGCGCCCAGTCTCCATCCGGCTGTCTCGCAGCGGCGAACTCCTCAACATTTGGAATGCCTTCCAACCATGCACTATCTCCCGAGTCGTCAAACGTGAACTCAACAGTGTCGAAATTGAGTTGCGCGAGCGCCGACAAGGTCGAAGCGCCCCCACTCTTAAGCTGCATCACCAGAAATCCGAGATTCTGATTGGATTGAGTGATGCTCTGAATGGCCGGTGCCATCGAAGGGTCGTTCAGCATTTCAACCACCGACTGGCCGAACTTGCTCTTTGCAGCCGCATTGAACTCAGCCCAGGCACGCTCGCCCCGCTGGGCAATCTCGAGGACTGTGCGACCCGGGTCATCGGTCGGCGGCGCAATCATGGCAAAGAATCCGGCGATATCACCGGCCCTCACCTTTTCGACCGCCGACTTGTAGAGGCTGCGTATGGCCGCAATGTCCGCATCACGGTCTGCGAGCGCAGCGTCGTTCTGCCCTTCATCCGCATTAGGATCTTTCGTGATGGTCGGCGCAGCGGCCGAGGCCTCGCGACCGGCAACAAGGTCAGCGCTCGCTCGTACAAGTCCGAGCAGGTCATCCCGCTCCTTTCCTTCTGGAGCATTTTCCAACGCATCCGCGGCGGCCAGGTACGCCTCCTCGGCGGCCGCGCGTGCGGTAGCCGCTTCCGTCCCCAACTGCTCTGCTAGTAATTTGAACTCATCGCCCTTGCCAAGGAGCGTTGCATGCTGCGCCAACCGGGAGGCCATCGCAGCATACGCAGCCTGGCTGCTGGCTTTTTCCCAATATGCCGCGCCGAGCACTTGCGCCGCCACTGCCGACCGCACCGCGCCTGAGGAGCCGGCGGCGCTCGAGCGCGCGGAGCCGTTGGCCTTCTCGGCAGCGGCAATTGCTTCCTCTTGCCGCGGGCTGATGGTGGCCGTTCGGGCCGATGCATATGCCGAGGTCATCTCATTGACTCGCGCGACTATCTCCTGCAGCGACGCCGATCGCGCAGCGATCTCTGCTTTGAGAGCGCTCTCTCGCCCCTGCAAATCCGCGCGTGACGCCTGCAGGCCTCGGATCTCCAGATCGCATTGTTTGATCAACGTCTCGGTCTGCTCGAGCTGAGGCCGAACCGTGTCCAGCAGCGCTTCGAGTTCCGACGCCTTGACCTGGTGGGTGTCCGCGTCACGCGAGATGGCCGCCGCCCGGTCAATCATGGCGATCCGCTCTTCGATCGGCGCGCCCGCGATCTTGCTCTTGACCTCGGCGGCGGAATCCCGCAGCGCCGCCTCTGCCTTTTGCTCGGCTGCAATCTTGCCGGCCAGATCGTCGATGCGCGCCTGGGTTGATCCGCGCTGGGCTGTGAGCCCCAGTTTGCGCTCCTTCGAGGCCGCCTCCTGCGCATCAATCAACCGGAACCCGTCAAGGAATGAAACCTGACGTGCGCCCTCAATGGATGCCGCCTGCGACAGCGCTGCGTCCAAATCTCTCTGAATGGCCGCGATCGGGTCCGTGTACTCCAAGCTGGTCTCGCCAGACTTAACCTGAATCGACAACTCGGCCTCCGCCCGTCGCAGGTCCTCCAGCGCCACCCGCGCCTGCCCCAATGCTGCATCAAACTCCAGGGATCTTCCCGCTTGCTGTTGTCCGCTGAGTCCTGAATTCGCGGCGTTGCCAGCCTTCGTGGCCACTCCCGCGTACTCCGTGGTCCTGCTCTGGCCGCCTTCCTCAGATACTCCAAGGTGGGCCTCACCCGGTGTCATGTTCGTGGCCGCGTGCGATGCGTCATTGATGGCCTGCGCCGCCGCGTCGCGGTTCTGCGATGTATCGTCATTGCATCCCGTCATTGCAACCGTTGACACAACGCTCATGCTCGCCGCGGCCATCAGGTGGAACACGCTCTGCTGTCGGTACTTGAGCATCACGACACTCTTTTCCTCGGTGGTGGTTGGTCTGGCTGTCGGATAGCGCTCTTGGACGGGGGCTAGCCCGCGGGTATCACGCTATCAATCCGGCTCTTCCCCCCCCACTTCTGCATGTCTACTTTAGCCCCTCACCCGCCCTCGAACACCCCACGGAGGCGGCTTTGGGCTTCATCGCCCTGAACGATGCGCGCCGATATCCGCGCCGCTTCATCCAGCAGGTCGTCATCCATGGAGCCGTCCAGTTCGTTGAGCCACTTCTTCGTGGCCGTCAGCGCATTGGGTCCCCCCTTGGCAATCCGCCGAGTCAGTTCTAAGGTCGCCGCCTCAAGTTCATCCGCCCCCGCAAGATGCGTCGCGAGCCCGGCGGCGTATCCCTCTTGCCCGCTCATCGTGCCGCCCGCCAGAAGCATCTGCCGGGCTCTCCCCGCCCCGATCCGACGGATGAGCCACGGCGCGACGACTGCCGGGCACACTCCGAGATCGACCTCCGGATACCCGACCTTGGCCTCTGCATGGGTCACGGCGAAGTCGCAAACGCACGCAAGCCCGCACCCCCCGCCAATCGCCGCGCCCTGCACCCGTGCCACGTACACCTGCGGTGACCGTCGAATCGAGCGCAGCACCTGGCTGATGGTCATAAGCAGGTCGCCCATCTTCGCCGGCTCGCTGCGGACCGCCTTGAGATCCATTCCGGCGCAAAACGCCTTACCCTCCGCCCCCAGAATGACAACCCGCACTCCTGCGCGCGTGGACACTTCTTCAACCGCGTCAAGCAAATCATCCAGCAGCGCCTGTGAGAGCGCGTTTCGCGCCTCAGGTCGGTTCAGCCTCACCTCTGCAATTCCCTCCTCGACATCAATTGTGCGCACCAGTTCGCTCATTACACATCCTATGACCAGTCAAGTTCATCCTTTAGCGCGTCAGAGCGAGAAACCCTGCCAGGGTGAACGCGGTCATCACCAGTCCGGCATCCAGCGACATGGCGACGGCAAAAAGATTTGAACTCAGACGTTGGCTCCGAGGCGAGTCCATTGCAATCCCCGTCCGAACGACCAGGCGCACGTGCAGGCACACCAGCGCGCCCGAAATCCCCAGCAGGAGTACAAACCCCATCGCCGATGCGAGGAATACGGCAACCTCATGCATCAGCGAGGATTCCCACGCTCCAATCACGCCTGCCCCCAGAGCGACCGGCCCCAGCGCAAGGGCCCACGCCCCCGCTTGCCGCAGTCGCCATAGTCTTGGGAACCCTTCTTCCGGTACCCACGCAACATGCGCATCATCCAGTTCCGCCCCGCACTCAGGGCAGAACCGGCCGGTACGAATCCTCTCGCCCGATTCACCGCCCACGCCCGCCTCAACCATTGACCCCCGCAGATCATAATGACACGTCATGCATTGCGGCCTGGTGATATACGGCGTGCCCGAACGGGCTTCCTGCTGGCTCGCCCAGTCCGCCAGATGCATGGCCAGTACTGTCACCAGGATCAGCGGAGCAAACGAGTACGCAAGCAGCGCCAGCAGAACCGCCATCATGGCTTGCCTCCCCGCGCTCGGGAGGCAAGGAACTCGCCAAGTAACCGTCTCTCTTCTTCCCCGCCGGCGAGGCTCAGCGAACCTGAAAGCGCCAGCGCAAGGCGATCGGAGTCCGCGGTACCGTCAAGTCGATTCAACCACTGCTTCGTCGCCCGCAGCGCCGCCCGCCCCTTCTCTTGGAGTCGGGCACACAACGCATCGACTTCCGCCGCGGTCCCACCAGTGCTGACTTGAGTCACCAAACCAATTCTCAAAGCCTCGCGCGCTGTAATGATCTCGCCGCCCAGCAGCAGCGACCGTGCCGCTCCACCCTGACATCTCCCGGCGACCATCGGTATGTTGACCGCCGGGCTCAACCCGATCCGGTGGACCGGGTACCCGAATTGCGCATCCTCACTGGCCACCACGTAATCACTCGCCGCTGCCAGGGCGCATCCGCCTGCCAGCGCAGCCCCCTCTATTGAGGCGATGGTGACCTGGGGCATACTCCGGATCGCGCTGCAGACCGTGCTGAGCCTCTTGAGGAAACTCGCCAGCACGCCGGGGCTGCGCGATGCTTCCGAAAGATCAAATCCCGAGCAAAATGCAGGCCCCTGTCCGGAGAAGACCGCAGTAGTCACATCTTCATCCGCTGCGATTTGCGCAACAGCGGCATCCAGGGCATCAAACATCGCATCATTGAGCGCATTGCGCACCGCCGGCCGGTTGAGCCGAATGTCCGCTCGCGCACCCTCAAACGAGACCATGACCGCCGGCTCCGCCATGGCAGAAGCGTAGCGACTGCGCTGCGTTTCCACCGCGACCTTGGGTTTCTGCCCAGGCCTACCCTTCACTTCATGCCTGCCTCCGATACTTCCACCCCGCCTGCGGCACTCCTCTCCGTTCGGAATCTGGAGACTTGGTTCCCGATCCGCACCGGCTTTTTGCAGCGGACGACCGGCTGGGTCAAAGCGGTTGACGGCGTCTCGTTCGACATCGCTCCCGGCGAAACGCTTGGTCTTGTCGGCGAGTCCGGGTGCGGAAAGACCACGGTCGGTCGCACCCTTCTTCGCCTGATCCCTCAGGGCACGGCGCGCATTGGCGGCCAGGCCCTCTTCGCCGGCCGCAACATATTTGATATGGCACGCGCCGAGCTCGTCAGTCTTCGCCGTCAAATGCAGATCATCTTTCAGGATCCGGGCGGTTCGCTCAATCCGCGCATGCGCGTGGGACGAATTCTCGGGGAGCCCTTGCAGGTCCACCGTATGGCCGCAGGCGACGAGCTTCGCAGCAAGGTCGAGTCGCTTCTGGAACGCTGCGGCATGCCCCGGACAGCGGCAGATCGTTATCCGCACGAGTTTTCCGGCGGGCAACGCCAGCGCATCGGCATCGCGCGCGCCTTGGCCCTGAATCCTCGACTCATCGTGTGCGACGAGCCCACCAGTGCTCTCGATGTCTCAATTCAATCCTCAATCCTGAACCTCCTCCATGATCTGCAAGCGGAGTTCGGTCTTTCATACTTGTTCATCTCGCACGACATGGCGGTCATCAACCACGTCTGCCGCCGCATCGCGGTGATGTATCGCGGCAAGATCGTCGAGATAAATTCGCGCGAGCAGATCTACGCAAATCCCGCTCATCCCTACACCAGATCGCTTCTCGCCGCCGTACCCGAACCGACCCCGCGCGCACGCAAGCGGCATGTGGCCTATGTTCCCGAGGGTGACGCCGGAGTGGTCGTCTCCGCACAATGACGGTTTCCGGTATACCTCCCATGCCTTCCTCGTCCTCCATCCTGCCCGAAGATGCGGTCGACACAGACCGCCTCTTTCTCATTGTCGTCGGCGCCAGTGTCGAGGCCGAAGTGTGGCACCGCCCGTTGGCCTACCGGCTCCAGGAACTCATTGATCGCTGGCAGGAGCAGTATTGCGACGTCGACATCGTCGACCCGCTGGTCATGACCGACGCCTGGTACATGGCTAACTCCCAACTCCATCACCGCCCCTGTGTGGCCATCGGAGCCCCCAACCACAACGCACTGACCGCCTACCTGTCCGACAGAATTCCAGCCGTCTTTGGCGTTGAGCAGCGCCTGGTCATCCAGGCTGACCCCACATTCACCCATCAGCAAATCTGCCTGTGGGGCGCTGGCGCAGCCGCCACAGCCGAAGCTCTTGACGCGTTCGCGGACCGCTACCTCGAGGACCTGCTCAAGCACATTGTGGCCGAGGAAGACGAGCAGTCGGACCTTGCCGAAAACAACTTCGATTCAGGCGAGCCCGATGATGAGGACTCCGCGACGGAGCCGGATCCCGATGCCGGCGGACCGAATTGAAGTCGCGTCTGGAGTTAGTGGGTGAGCATGGTGTCGGCTTCGTCCGCCGGCGTTTCCGTGCCCAGCAGCACGGCTGCAGTGTGCCCGCGCGGCAACCAGATGTTGTCGCCGTGGAATGTGGCAGTCTGCAGCCATTCCACGCTACCGTCATTCACCAGCACGTTCTGACCCTCGCAGCCGTGGCCGCGACCCACGCACTCTGGCGTGAATGTCCGTGCCTGCGTCAAGGCGTCGACCACCGGGCTCCGATCTCCCATGACCACAAACGCCTGCTTCTGTGACAGGTGGGATCGCGCCTGCCCATACACATTCTGGTACGAGTAGGTGACGGATTCTTTACGGGGCCAGTTCTGCGACGTCGCGGCTGATCCTCCCTGATGCCCCGACCGCGTTGTGTTTGGACAGGAAAGCACGGCAGGCGATACGTAGTTGGTCGCAGCCAGCACCGAAAGGTTGGCAGACCCTGCCTGGGACTTCAGCCAGTTGCCCGACGGTAACTCGTTGTAGAACATCGGCAGCGAACCGTCGTAGTCATTCGAATAAGCCGCCAGACCCATCGATGCGGCACGCAGATTGCCGCGACACATTTGCTGCTGCGCACTCATCCGCGCTTGCGGAATCATCGCCGCGCTCAGGGTAAAGACCAATCCGACGCAGGCCGCGGCAGCCAGGATTTCAAACAGTGGGACCGGAATAAACGCCCGGCGCGAAGCCGTCTCATCCTCCCAGTTCGGGCGGCTGCGCCGCCCTTCGTTGCTTTGAGAGGTGCCGCCCCGACACGAGCCGATCAGCGACATCGTCCGGCGCGTCAATTCGGACGAGCAGCAACATGTTGGATAGTGCTCCAAGAGGCCCATGAGCCGATCCAGGCTCTGATCTCCCGCCCGCGAGCCTTCGCAATCGCATCGCTCTTGAAAGTAACGGTCGACGCACTCGCCGTCCCGTGCCGAAAGTCGTTGCTCATCCATCCTGTCACCATCTGTCGTCAAGGGAGTGC
>JBGASM010000001.1:0-295332 GCA_044229655.1 Phycisphaerales bacterium
CCCGCTGCCCCCCCTCCCGCAATTCTTGCTCCGGACACCAACCGACATGCGCATCCTGCTCACCAACGACGACGGCATCACCGCCCCCGGCATTGTGGCCCTCTATTCTGAACTTCGCGCGCTGGGAGAGGTCCTGACCATTGCTCCGCTGTCTGCCCAGTCCGCTTCCGGCCACGGGGTCACCTTCGCTCTTCCTCTGCTCACGCGCGAGGTGCGCGTGAGCCCGGACATGTCGGGCATCGGCGTCGAGGGCCGTCCAGCTGACTGCGTTAAACTCGCCATCACCAGCCTCTGGCCCCAGCGTTTCGGAGGTCAACCCGACCTGGTCGTCAGTGGTCTCAATTCCGGCGCCAATGTCGGAATCAACGTTCTCTATTCGGGGACCGTCGCCGCCGCAGTCGAAGCCGCGTTCCTGGGAATACCTGCCATCGCCTGCAGCCTGCACCTGCACAAACGCCGCGGCCAGGACCCCGGACACCCGGACGTCTCATCCGCCGCCCGCTACGACGTCGCGGCGCGCCACGCCCGGCTTGTCATCGAGCGCTGCCTGCGCCGTGGGATTGCCGGCGCCATCGGTCCTCACACACTCCTGAACATCAATATCCCGGTCACTGAGTCCGACGGCCCCTGCCCTCCCATCCGCGTCGTCCCGATGAACCTGGCCGCCATCCGCGACGCCTATGACCAGCGCCGCAGCCCCGCCGGCCAACCCTACTACTGGGCCAGCGGACACGGCCTGGACTTCCTCCACACCGCCGAAGGCTCCGACGCTGAGGCCATCTTCGCGCGCAGCATCGCAGTCACTCCGCTCCACTTCGACATGACCGACCACACGCGCCTGGCTCTGTGGCGCGAGCGTCTCGCCGATTAGACCGCGCCCTCTGCCCGCCCCCACCGGCTTGACAACCTCTGGAAAAAGCAGCACACCCCGGCGACTGCTCGCCGGGGTGTGCGTTATCTCAGACTGAACATCCGCTGCGGATGATCTCAGTTGATCTGCACCACGTTGGACGTGTTGCAGGTCGAGGCGTCAATCGCCTGGAGGAAACGGTTGCAGGCCGCCGGCGGAGCATTGCCGCCGAAGTTTGCCGTGCCGCTGCCGTTGGCAGCCACGACCGCGACCAGCTGGATGCCTGAAGAGCCCAGGCCCAGCGTCGTGCCGGCGCAGGGACCGCTGGGGATCACGAAGGAACCCGTCGTGGCCGCGAAGATCAGACCGACGTTGCCGCCGGCAGTCGCGTTCGTCGCGTCATACTTCATCGCGCCAGGGCAGGAACCGGAGACCTTGGCCAGCGTGAAGGCGCCGCCGCCGCTGGAGACATACGCCTGCCAGTTCGTGTCGTTGCTGTTGAAGGCGATCCAGCCGCTGCCGGGGTTGTACGCCTGGTTGCCCGTCGCGAAGTTCGCTACGAAGTTCGTCGCGCCCCAGGTCGCGCCGCCGCCGTTGGCTTCAACCGTCAGCCAGTACTTCACGCCCGACGCCACCGCCGTGCTCAGCGTCACGTTCTGCAGGTTCTGCGAACCACCGAAGCTGTTCGCCGCCGCGATGCCCGCTGACGCCAGCACCGAGCCGGGAATCCCGCCCGCATCGGAGCTGATCGTCACCGTGTACGCGTTCGGACCCGTCACGTGACCCAGAACCAACGCGATTTCGCAGGCCGAGCCGCTGCTGCCCGCAATCCACTCGCGACCGATCTTCTGGATGCCCACCAGACCGTCAGACACGGTCCAGCCCGAGCAGCAGTACGCGCCGCCGTTGACCACGGAAGAATCAAAGTCCAGCGTCCCGCATGCCTGCGGATTCTCGATCCCGCCCGCATCAGCGCCCGCCACGTCCGTCACGAACAGACCGCTGTTCGCATCCACCCGATTGATCGCGCCGCCGTCCGCAAACGCGGGCGCCGCAACCAGACATGCACCGACAAAACTCAGTTTCGAATACATCCGACTCTCCTTCACAAAAAAACAAAACGACCGTTTCCCTCCGACCGTGGACAATAACACGGCCGAATCTGCAGATTGTGCGCTCAAATCTGGCCAACGCCAGTGAATTCGCCCCAGAAACCCGATTTTCCCGGAGTTTTCGGAACACTCGCTCGTCGTTATTGGACTGCTGCACGCCCCCACCCCGGAAATCGAGCGAACCTTCCCCTTACCTACCGCGTCGTTTGCCCCAGCATTTTTCCGCTCCGGTGTCGCACGATCTGCCCCTCCAGCATGTAAATCACGTCTTCCGCGATGTTCGTCGTGTGATCCGCGATCCGCTCCAACTGCCGCGAAACCGACAGCACCTGCAAATACACCCCGATCTTTTCCGGATTCCGCTTCATCGCCTCCTCAATCCGCGCAAATGACTCACGGTGAATTTTGTCGACGATGTCGTCGGACGTGCACACCTGATACGCCAGCCTGTCGTTCTCAGTCACCAGCGCATCCAGACTCGTCTTGAGCATCCACTGCACCTTCTCCGCCATCGCCCGCAGATCGATCGGGATGTCTCCCCGCTCCACGCCCGCCAGCGTCGTCGCCCGCTCCGCCACATTCGTCGCCAGGTCCCCGATCCGCTCCAGGTCATTGTTGATCTTCAGCACCGCGATGATGAAACGCAGATCGTTCGCCACCGGCTGATGCAACGCGAGGATCTTCAGGCAGTCCTCCTCCAGATCGACCTCCATGCGGTCTATCTCATCATCGCTCTCGATCACCCGCGCCGCCAGCTTCGCGTCCCGGTCCTCCAGCGCCTTGACCGCCCGCGACACGCTCTCCTCAACATACGCGGACAAGGCCAGGATCTTCTTCTTCAGTTTCTCGATCTCGCGATGCATGTGCAGCGACATGGACTCTTCCTTGCCCGCGCTTCGGGCTGCTCGTACCGCTCGTGCTTCCTATGCCTGTTATCCGAACCGCCCCGTGATGTAATCCTCTGTTTCCTTGTTGGTCGGCCGCGTAAACACTTGCCGCGTCGCGCCGAACTCCACCAGCACCCCAAGGTTGAAAAACGCCGTGAAGTCAGACACCCGCGCCGCCTGCTGCATGTTGTGCGTCACGATCACGATCGTGTACCGCTCCTTCAGTTCCAGAATGAGATCCTCAATCCGGTCCGTCGCCACAGGGTCCAGCGCCGAGCACGGTTCATCCATCAGGATCACCTCCGGCTCCATCGCAATTGCCCGCGCGATGCACAGACGCTGCTGCTGACCGCCCGAAAGCGCCAGCCCCGATTTGTTCAAGTCGTCCTTGACCTCCTCCCACAGCGCCGCCTTTCGCAGCGACTTCTCCACCAGTTCGTGCAGGTCGCCCCGATACCCGTTGATCCTCGGACCCCATGCGACGTTGTTGAAGATCGACTTTGGAAAGGGATTCGGCTTCTGGAACACCATCCCGATGTGCCGCCGCACCTCGACTGGATCGATGTTTCGGGCGTAAATGTCCTGGCCTTCGAAAGTCAGCCGCCCGTCAACCCGGGCATCGGGCACGAAGTCGTTCATCCGGTTGAAAGACCGCAGCAGCGTGCTCTTCCCGCATCCCGATGGCCCGATGATCGCGGTGATGTAATTGCGCGCGATGTCGATGCTCGCGTTCTTCACCGCCGCCTTGGCCCCGTAATGAATCGTGACATTCTCCGCATGCAGAATCGGCGCGCCGCTCCGCATCTCGGCGCTTGGACCCCGCTCCGAAAACGTCACCCCCTTGACCAGCGATGCCGTGCTCACCAGTGAAGCCTCCGTGAATAGTACTGACGCAACACAATCGCCGCCGAATTCATCACCAGCAGCGTCGCCATGAGCACCAGGATCCCTGCCGCGGCCAACTCATGAAACTCCGCCTGCGGCCGGCTCACCCAGTTGTAGACCTGCACCGGCAGCACGGTGAACTCGCTGAACACCGCCCGTCCCAGCCCGTTGCTCGTCGGTAGAAACGCCACATAGGCCCCCGCGCTGGTCACCACCAGTGGAGCAGTCTCTCCGATCGCCCGCGACATCGCCAGAATCACACCCGTCAGAATCCCGGGGATCGACGCCGGCAGGACGTGATGCCGAACCGTCTGCCACTTCGTCGCGCCCAGGCCGTATGCGGCCTGCCGGATCGTGTCCGGCACCGCCCGGATCGCCTCCCGCGCCGCGATGATCACCACCGGAAGCACCACCAGCGTCATCGTGAGCGCTCCCGCCAATATCGATCTCCCCAGCGGTAGCCACTGCCACACCTCCCGAATTGTGCCGTCCGGGCCTTCCACATCCACCGGCTGCGGCAGATGCATGAGCCGCACGAACACGAAAAGACCCAGCAGCCCGAAGACAATCGACGGTACACCGGCCAGATTCGAAATGTTGATCTCGATAAACGTTGCCAGCCGGCCCTTCTTTGTGAACTCCTCGAGGTAGATCGCCGCGCCGACGCCTATCGGGATCGAAAACGCCGCCGTAAGGATCAGGATGAAAACTGTCCCCACCAGCGCCGACAAGATACCCGCCTCCTCAGGCTTTCGCGATGGGTAATTCGTCAGGAAGTCCCACGAAATCCACTTCATGCCGTCGTGGCAGATTTGAAACAGCAGCACCGCCAGGACTGCCACCGCCAGGAACGTGATCCCGGCGCACAGCCATCGAAATCCCTCCGATCGCCTTCGCCGCCTCCGAAGGTGATCAGCCCCGGCCCAGCGCTCCGCGCTCTGGCCGAAACTGACATGCAGTCCCGCCTGGGTGCGCCCGCCTGCCTCACCCGGACGCGTCGACTGCGGCGCTGCGCTGTCCTCCCGTGTGGCTTCCTCGGCTTTGCCCATGACTGATTCCCTTTCAAGGAGGCTCATTCATATTCCTCCCTGAACCGCCTCATGATTCGATTCGCGACGACGTTCATGAGCAGCGTGAGCAGGAAAAGCACCATTCCCACCGCGAAAATGGTCAGGTACGCGGTCGTGCCCGCAGGCGTGTCCCCAAGGCTGATCGCCACGATGTACGCCGTGAGCGTCTGGATACTCTCGAAGGGCGACAGCGTGATCTGCGGCAGCGCACCGGCTGCGATCGTCACCGCCATCGTCTCCCCCACCGCACGCGAAAGCGCGAGCAGAAATGACGCCAGCACTCCCGACAGCGCCGCCGGAAACACGACCCGCGTGTTCACTTCCAGCGGCGTGGCCCCCAGCGCGTATGCCCCCTGCCGCAATGCGGATGGCACCGCCCGAAAGGCATCATCGCATAACGATGCGATCATCGGCAGGATCATGATCCCCACCACGATCGCCCCCGCGGCCGCGTTGTAAATGCTCACATTCTCCTCACCGAAGATCCGCCGTAACCCGGGCGTGATGAACGCCAGCGCAAAATACCCGTAGACGACCGTCGGCACTCCTGCCAGAATCTCCAGAATCGGCTTCAGCACGTTGCGTGTCCGATTTGATGCGTACTCCGCGAGGTAGATCGCCGCACCCGCTCCCAGCGGTACCGCAATCAGACCCGCCCCGATGGCGACCATGAAGGTGCCCCAGAGCAGCGGCAGAATGCCGAATCTCGGCGGATGGAATAACGGGTGCCATTCTGTCCCGAAGAAAAACTCCCACAAACTCACCTTGAATGTCGCCGGCGCCACCCGGAGCCCCGATCCCGCCGCGGTGTCCTCCTCGGTCAGCTCGCTCGAGTCAATCACCGCGACCGCGTACGGGTCCGTTTCCAGCGCCGCCCTGAGCCCCTCAACACCGTCGAACGTCCCGACCGCCTCATCCGCCCGGACCGCTCTCTCCGGCAGGTCCAGATCCGTGGCCATCTGCTCCAGCAACACCGCGTCATCCGACGGCACCAGCAGCCGGATCCGTTCCTCCGGCCACTGCCCCTCGATCTCTCGCCATGTCTTGGCCGCTTCGGTCGGGTGCCACATCTGCTCCAACTGGTCCAGGGTCAGCGCCTCGACAAACGAGTTCCGCTCGCTGACCACCACCGCTGCGTCCATCGTCATCGGTTGGGGACCGAAAAACGCCCAGGTCTGCTGAAACAGCGTGATCACGATTCCGAACGTCGTGAGGACGCCCACCAGCCCGCACATGAGCAGTCCGATGCGAATCGTCTCTTCGCCCCAGCGCGTGCGCGCTTGACCGAGCACAACCTTGGGCTCCACGTGCGCCGCCTCACGCCCAGCCTCGCTCAGCCCGCCTTCGGATTTGGATTCAGTCGTCGTGGACATGGCTGATCTTCCGAAACTGCCCAATCAGCGTTCGATCCGTCGCAAACGATACACCCGTTCCAACAAAACCGGAGAGGAACGGTCAGGTTCCTCTCCGGAAATGAGTTCACGCGTTCACGACCTCAGGTCTGGACTTCAGTGCCCCTCCTCCTTGGCCAGCACTTCTTCGATCTTCATCCCGACTGACTGCCCGTCCTTGAAAATCGTCCCCGTAATCCCCTTCTGGAATCGCGCCGTCGCGTACTCATAGGCCTTGGGCGGCAGCGCCACATATCCGACTTCCTCCACGAGTTTCGGGGCGTTCTCGAGATAAAAATTCACAAACGCCGGCACTGCTGCGTTGGTGTTGGCCCGCTTCTTGTTGATGTAGATCAGCAGCGGCCGCGACAGGGGGCTGTAGGTGCCGTTCACAATCGTCTCGTGATCAGGCTTGACCGCCGCCGCGCGCTTCTCCGCATCCGACTTCGACTCATCGCCGCTATAGATCGGAACCAACTTCAACTTGTCGGTGTTTTCTTTGTAGTACGCGTAACCGAAGTACCCCAGCGCTCCCTTGTCGCCGGCGATTCCCTGCACCAGCACGTTGTCGTCCTCGGAGGGCTGATAGTCCGAGCGAATGTTGCCTTTCTTCCCGCAAATCGCCTCGGTGAAGTAGTCAAATGTGCCGGAATCCACTCCCGGACCATACAGCACCAGCTTGTCAGCCGGCCACCCGGCCCGCACGTCCTGCCAGGTCATCACTTTCGACCCGTTCTCCCAGATCTTCTTCAGTTCTCCGACGGTCAGGTAATCCACGAAACTGTTCGATGGATTCACCATGACCGACAGCCCGTCGAACGCGATCGGCAGTTCGATGAACTCGATCTTCCGGTCCTTGGCCGTCTCCAGCTCCTTGGGTGTCATCGGACGCGACGCGTTCGCGATGTCGAGCTCCCCGCCTTTGAATCTCTTCATGCCGCCGCCCGTCCCCGACAGCCCCACCGTCACCTGCACCTTCGGATGCAGCTTGCCGAATTCCTCCGCCACCGCTTCGCTGATCGGGTACACCGTGCTCGATCCATCCACCGCGATCTTCCCCTTCAGCTCCGCCCCTTTCTGCGCCGCCCCCAGCCCCGCCATCAGCATTACCCCCGCCGCCACCGCAGTTACTGCCAAAGTCTTCACACTCTTGATCATGTCACTGATCTCCTTGGAGTTGGTTCTGCATCCTCACGTTCTCGACGTGCTGTCATTCACACGCTCTCTGTTTCCCTACGAGCATACCCCAAGAGTGTGAGGATCTCGTAAGCGCAGCGCAAAGACCGCACATGACTTTCGCCCTCGGCCCCACGCCCTCTTGCGAAACTCTCAAACCCCTGTGATGCAACAACTTGCATCACGCAGCGGTCCTGGGCACGCGGATCGTGAACGTCGTCCCCTGGCCCTGCCGGCTCTCCACCGCCACCTCACCCCCGTGCGCCGCCGCAATGTGGCGCACAATCGCCAGCCCCAGCCCCGTCCCTCCCTGCTGCCTGCTCCGCCCCTTATCGACCCGGTAGAAACGCTCGAAAATTCGCGCCTGGTGCTCAGGATCGATCCCCACCCCCTGATCCCGCACCGTCACCGCCACTTCATCCGCCCCATTCCTGCCCTCCGCCGCGACCCATACGGTGTTCCCCGCGCCGCTCCCGTACTTGATCGCGTTATCAATCAAGTTCACCACTGCCTGCTCAAATGTCGACGCATGCAGGTCTGCCTCCAGCTCCTCCGGACAATCCAGTTCCAGCCGCACCTCCGCACTCGTCGCCGCATGTCGGCACGCCTCCACCGCATCCGCCAACACCTCCCGCACCCGCACCCGCTTGCGCTCCAGCGTTCGCTCCTCCCCCGCCTGCTCCACGCGCGCCAGGTTCAGCAGGTCTTCCACCAGCGCGTGCAGCCTCTCCGCCTGCCGCCCGATGATTTTGAGAAACCTCCGCTGATCACTTTCCTCCATGCCCGCCGATTCCAGCAACGTCTCCGCCGCACCTTGAATCGAGGCCAGCGGTGTGCGAATCTCGTGCGATGCGTTCGCCACAAAATCCCGCCTCACCCGCTCCAGCCGCCGCAGTCGCGTCACGTCCTCGATCACAATCACCGCCCCCAGCCGCCTGCCTTCCTCATCATTCAGCGGCGCGCCGCGCACCTGCAGGTGTCGCTCCTGTTCGCCCGCCTCCGCTTCCCCATCACTTGGCTGCGGCAGCACCGACACATCCCCTTCCACCGTCCCCCGAGCCCGAATCGCCTCCGATACCAACCGCTGCAACGCGCTGTTCCGCACCGCTTCCTGAATGCTCCTGCCCACCGCCCAATTAATGTCCACCCCCAGGAGCGCCGCCGCCGCAGGATTCACGCTCAGTACCCGCTCCTCCGCATCCACCGCAATCACGCCCTCAACCATGCTCGCCAGAACCGCCTGGTCTTCCACGCGCTTGCGCAGCGCTGCGTCAAATCGCCGCTCCACCGCTTCCGCCGCTTCATTCACCGCCGCCGCCACCGATCCAGCCGATCCCATGAACTCCCCCGCCACACGCACCCCGAAATCCCCGCCCGCCATCCGCTTCAAGGCGCCGCGGATTGCCGCCGCTCTGCGCCGCCGGTTCCGCCGTCTCAGATACAGATAGATCCCCGTCGCCACCGCCACCAGCCCCGCCGCAAACCAGCCCAGCAACGTCGTTTCGTCCTCGCCGCTCGCGCGCGCCAGGAGCGCCATGCCCCGCAGGCACCAGTCGAAGTTGTCCGCCGCGCCTCTCATCATCTTCGATGCGGAGGGTAACCCCTCGCCGTCTCTCCACTTGCTCATCCGCGCTCATCAGTCACGGAACCGGTACCCGACGCCGCGCACCGTCTGGATCAGTTCCGCCTGCTCCCCCATCTTTTTCCGCAGCGACGCCACCTGCACGTCCACGCTTCGCTCCGTCACCGGATAGTCATCCCCCCGCACTGCGTCGATGATCTGCTGCCGCGTGCACACACGCCCCGGATGCCGCGAAATCCAGTGCAGGATCCTGAACTCTGTGAGTGTCAGCTCCAGTCGATTGCCCTCCAGCCGAGCCTCGTGCCGCACCGGATCAATCGTGAGCCCGTGAATCTCCACCACCGCCCGGTCCGCATCCAGCGTCCGGTCCGTCGGCCGCCTCAGCAGCGCTCGCACCCGTGCCACCAGCACGCGCGGACTGAATGGCTTGGTCACGTAATCGTCAGCCCCCAGTTCCAGCCCCGTCACAATGTCCGCTTCCTCCCCCTTCGCACTCATCATCAGGATCGGAATGTCCCGCGTCTGCGGGTCCGCCTTCAGCACCCTGCATACCTCCAGCCCGTCAACCCCCGGCAACATCAGGTCC
The DNA here is from genome assembly GCA_044229655.1 of Phycisphaerales bacterium. Classification (GTDB taxonomy): domain Bacteria; phylum Planctomycetota; class Phycisphaerae; order Phycisphaerales; family UBA5793; genus JBGASM01. Next base: position 9,540 of record JBGASM010000001.1, read on the forward strand.
AGGACAATCAGGTCAGGCGTCCGCGCCCGCGCCGCCCGCAACGCCGTCTCCCCGCTTCCCACCGTGGAAACCTTGTACCCCTCACGCCCAAGGTTGTACTTCACCAGCTCCAGGATGTCCTCCTCGTCATCCACAACCAGCACAGATTCCTTCGGCATCACCATGACGGTCCCCTGCAGTAATCGGTTTCGGTCATCCTCCGACGTCTCATTCCCGCGCCTTGCGCAGAATTCGCCGCCAGTCTAGGAATGCTCACTCCACGCAATGTTCAGCCTGCATACTGACTCTGTAATGATTGTGTGAGCCTGATGCCCGGTCCCGTCCTTCCAGCAGCCCAATCGCATTCCGCCCCCCCACCGGGCGGCCTCCAAACTACAATCCGCCGGTGCGTCACCTGCTCGACACCCTCGGCGGCCTCTGGCAACTCCTGCGCCTGCTCGCCCTCTCCCGATTCCGCCTCCGCGGACCGTACTGGCGCTGGCGCATTGAAACCGCCTTCGGCCATCAGAACCGCAAGTCCCGCTGGCAGACCCTGGCCGCCCTCGTTGAATATGGTCGCTGGGTGCATCGCATGCGCAGGCAGTGATGCCGCGGCCCTTCCGCCGGCTCCTGCTCGTTACAGAATGAGCGCTCCGCCTACCCCCAGCAGCATCGCGCCCCAGCACGTCCACAGCATCGTGCGCTCGCCGCGATCCAGCCGCTCACCGGTCATCCGGATCAGCCCCGGCATCCACACCACCCCCAGCGCCGCCCACGAACACCACCACGCCGTCGGTTGCTCCCCCGCGCATTCACGCACCTTCGGCGCTGCCACCAGCCCGAGCACACCGGCCAGCACGCCCAGCGGAGCAATGACACCTGCCGTCGCCGGCGCAAACATGAACAGCCGTGCGGCCAGCAGGCACCCCAGGATCGCCAGTGCTGCGATGACAAACCCATGCTCCGCCGAACCGCGCTCGCCAAGCACATCCCCGATCACGAATGCACGCTCACCCTGCGTTGCTTCCTGAGGCGCTGCAACCTCAGCCCCCATGCTTCGCTCTGAAGCTGCTTCAGGGCGTGCCGGGTGCGGCGCTTCGGCTGCACTCCCGCCACTGCTCTTGCGCGCGCTGGGTCCGGGAAGATCCGCCAGCGCAGCCGCGATGGCGCGGTCTATCGCCACGCGCGTCGGCCCGCACACGAATCCGCCCGTCGTCGTTGCCAGTGTGACTGCAGATGTTTCCGCCATGACGCTCGAGCCTCGCTCCAAAAAAGACCTTCACCCGCACCTCACTGGTTGGGATTTCCACGCCCGGAATTTCATCGCCGCTCGAACCCACCGCGCAGCAAAAACCCCTCTCGAATTGAGACGGGTGTGAAATATTCCGTGATGTGACCTGCTTCAGCCCGCTGTCATTGGCTTGAGCCGGCCCGCGCCGGCGGGCGCGCGGACTGTGCCCGCGTCATGCGCCGGGGTCGTCGCGCCCCCCGTCCCGAAGTCCTCGCCGAAGCGCACCAGTCGGAATGAATTGCCGATCACGAAAACGTCGCCCACAAAGTGGTACAACGCTGCGATCACAATCGCGTACTGCCCCAGTTCGCCGCTGGCCGTCACCGCCAGGCCGACGACCGCAATGAGCAGCGCGGCGATCGTGTTCTGGGCGATGACCGCCCGCGTCCGCCGTGCCAGTTCCACCAGGAACGGCAGCCGTGACAGGTCGTCATTCATGAGCGCGACGCCCGCGGAATTCGCCGCAATGTCCGTGCCTCCCAGTCCCATCGCCACGCCCACATCCGCCGCCGCCAGCGACGGTCCGTCATTGATGCCGTCGCCCACCATCATCACGCGATGACCGCGCTGCGTCAGTGCCACGATTTCAGCGTGCTTCTCTTCCGGATGGCATTCCGCCTTCACCTCGTCCACACCGACCTGGGCTCCCACCCGCTGCGCCACCGCCTCCCGGTCGCCCGTGAACATGCTCACCCGCCGCACCCCCAGGTCGCGCAGGTTCCGCACCACGTCGCTCGCATGGAGCCGAACCTTGTCCTCCAGGCCCACCGCGCCAAGGTATGCGTTTCCCTTGACGACGTGGACCGCCGTCACGCCGTCGATCCGGCCTTCGACTGCCGCCACCGCGCCCGCTGCCTGCGGCCTCATTTCTTTGATCCATGATGCCCGCCCTGCCAGCAGATCACCCCCCGCGCTGTGCACGACCACACCCAGGCCGTGCCGCTCTTCCGCCTGCCCTGTTTGCTCAGGCGTAATCCGCGCCGCCCGGGCCGTCTCCACGATCGCCTTGGCCAGCGGGTGATTCGAGTGCTGCTCAGCCGTCGCCGCCGCCGTCAGCAGCGTCGCGCCGTCCGCGCCCTCCGCCGGAACCAGCCGGCTCACCGCAAATTTGCCCGTCGTCAGCGTCCCTGTCTTATCCAGCACCACCGTGTCGATCTTCGCCGCCGACTCCAGTGTCTCGGTGCTCTTGATCATGATGCCCAGTCGCGCCGCCGAGGCGAACGCCGCCACCATCGCCGTCGGCGATGAAAGCAGCAGGGCGCCGGGGCACGTCACTACCAGCACGCTGATCGCCTTTTCCGTGGCGCTGATCGCGTTCGTGTCCCCGGGGTTCTTCTCCGAAAGCAGCCACACTGCAAAGGTAATGGCCAGCACGATCCACGCGTAGTACCCCGACACCATCTCGATGATCTGCTGCCGCGGCGTCCGCGACGCTTCCGCCTCGTTGATCAGCGTGACCACCTTGCCGATCGCCGTCTGGGCGCCCACCCGATTCACTTCAATGTCAATCCCGCCCGTCAGGTTCGTCGTGCCCGCATACACCGTATCCCCAGCCTGCACCTCCACCGGCGCCGACTCGCCCGTCAGGCTCGCCATGTTCATCGACGTCCGGCCGCTCTTCACCACGCCGTCCGCCGGCAGGTTTTCGCCCGGCCGCACCCGGATCACGTCCCCGACCACCACGCGCTCCAGCGGCACCTCCGTCTCCACATCCCCATTCACCACCCGCGCCCGGTCCGGCGTCAGCTGCACCAGCGCCTCGATGGCCTTATGCGCGCCCCACGCCGTTCGGCGCAGAATCGCATCCATCATGAACAGAATGAATGCCAGCAACCCTGCCGTCACATACTCGCTGATCGCAAACGCAGCCAGGATCGCCAGCGCTGCAAGAAACGATGAGGACAACCGCATCCGCTGCATTTCCTTGATCGCTGCCGCCGCCAGCGGGAACCACAGCAGAATCGCTCCCACCGCCGCCGGAATCTGCGCCACCGTGTCGTCGTACCGGCCCGTCCAGCGCGCCAGGATGGTCACAAACACCATCGCTCCGCCCACCAGCGCGAAGACAATGGACTTCTCTGAATTGGATTCGTGGTGCGTGCAGCAGGCCACCCGCGACTGGCTCAGCACCTGGCTCTTGTGCGCAGCGTGCTCGTGCGAATGGTCATGCGGATGATGGTGGGCGTGCCCGTGATCGTGGTCATGGTCGTGCGAATGCGAGCCGTGGGACTGGGCCGCCATGCGTTCATCCTTTCAAGCGTGCAAGAAAACCGCGCCGGTCAGACTGCCGGCCCGGGACAGTGCGGGCCGATGATAGGTGTCGCCCCCCGCGCCACATATGCCCTACGCCGCCTCCCCGCCTTCGGTTCGCATCCCCCCCGTGCGCACACCCTCCCGTTATACTTCTAGGCCATTTCCACCGCCTACGCCCCATCCTCCCCCCCCCAAGTCACCATCATCGGCGACGGCCAGATGGGCCTGGCTTCGGCCCTCATTCTGGCTGGAAAAGGCGTTCCCGTCACGCTGTGGGGACGCGACGCAGCGCGCGTGCGGGAACTGAGTGTTTCACGTGAAACAAAACGCCACCTCCCGGGGTTCCGTCTGCCCGAGTCAGTTCGCGTCGTTTCCGACGATTCCGCGGCATTTTCGGGGTCAGAGTTCATCATCGAGGCGGTCCCCACCCAGTTCATCCGCGCGGTCTTTTCCCGCCTTCGCCCCCATATTCCCCCACTTCTGCCCATCGTGACCCAATCCAAGGGCATCGAGAACGACACCCTCCTGCGCCCCACCCAGATTCTCTCGGACGTTCTGGACCAAAACAAGGTCGGGCGCGCGCTGGCGGTGATGACCGGGCCGGGAATCGCCGGGGAACTGGCCGCGGGGCTGCCGTCAACGCTGATTGTGGGCGGGAGCGACCCCGAATTCGCGCTGCGGGTGCAGGAGGTCTTCACCACCGACCGGCTGAGAATCTACACGAGACCGGATCTCCTGGGGATTGAACTGGCCGGCGCGCTCAAGAACGTGATCGCCCTGGCGGCCGGGTGCCTGGACGGATTGGGGGCGGGATACAACGCCAAGTCCGCGCTGCTGGCGCGGGGGCTGGCGGAGATGGCGCGGCTGGGGGTGGCGATGGGGGCCAGCGCCGACACCTTCTTCGGGATCGCGGGGGTTGGGGACCTGGCGACGACGTGCTTCTGCCCGGAAGGGCGCAACCGCTGGTGCGGCGAGCAGTTGGGGCGAGGGCGCGCGCTCAAGGAAGTCCTGGCCTCCACGGAGTCGATCGTGGAAGGTGTCGCGACGACGAAGTCGGTCATGACCCTGGCGAAAAAGTTCCGCGTGGAAATGCCCATCGCGCAGGCGGTGTACGCGGTGCTGTATGAGAACATGGACCCGAAGGCCGCGCTGCGGACGCTCATGACGCGCGAGGCCAAGACGGAGAAACTCGGGTAAGCGCGGACCAACCTTCTATCCTTGGGCCTTTTCCAATCCTGCAGAGAGAGATGTCCATCCCATGCACGCGGTCGTCGTATCGAAACAAGGCACACCGGTCACGCCCAACGTCAGAGTGGTGAGCGACTTTCCCGAACCGCGCGCGCTGGCTGCGGGTGAAGCGCTCATCCGCACCGAGGCGTCCGCGCTCAATCACCTTGACCTGTGGGTGGGGCGGGGACTGCCGGGGATCGACCTGTCCTACCCGCGCATCGGCGGATCGGACGGGTGCGGCATCGTGGAAGAGGTCGGGCCGGGAGTGGACGCATCCTGGAAAGGGCAGCGGGTGCTGCTCAACGCGGCGACGGCGAAGCCTGATCCGATCCGGCCGGGTGTGTACCACTCCCCCACGGACATCGAAATGATCGGCGAGCACATCAACGGAGCGCACTGCGCGCGTTTCATCGCGCCGGTGGCGCAGGTGCTGGCGATCGGGGAGACGGACCCGGTGCAGGCGGCGGGGTTCGGGCTGGCGATGCTCACCGCTTGGCGGTGCCTGATCAGCCGCGCCCAACTCAAGGCAGGGCAGTGGGTGCTCATTCCAGGCATCGGCGGCGGCGTGGCGACGGCCGCACTGCAGATCGCGCAGCACTTTGGCTGCCAGACGATCGTGACCAGCCGGCATCAGTGGAAACTGGACAAAGCAAAAGAACTGGGCGCCACGCATGGGGTGCTGGACAAAGGCGCGGACTGGTCACGGGATGTGCGCGGGCTCACGGGCAAGCGCGGCGTGGATGTGTGCCTGGACTCGGTGGGCAAGGCGACGCACCTATGGGCGGTCAAGAGCCTGGCGCGGGGCGGAACCTATGTGACGCCGGGCTGCACGACGGGCGGAGATGCGGTGACGGACCTGACGCGGGTGTTCTGGAATCAACTCAACATTCTCGGCTCGACGATGGGGGACATGAAGGAATTCGCGCAGGTGGTCGCGCTGCTGCGGAGCGGGGCGATCACGCCGGTGATCGACCAGGTGTTCGAGTGGAAGGATGCGGTCAAAGCGTACCAGCGGCTTGAAGCGGGCGAGCAACTGGGCAAGATTGTGATCCGCTGGTCGTAAGCGTCGATATTCGGGCACAACCTCCGCATGAGTACCGCCACCCTCCCCACCCTCCCCACCCCCCACCTCCTCATCATCGTCTTCGATGCGGCGCGCGCAGAGAACTTCTCGGCGTACGGATATGAGAAGGCGACGACGCCGAACCTGACGCGGTGGGCGGAGCGGATGAGCGTGTTTGACCAGTGCATTTCGGCGGCTACGTGGACGCTGCCGAGCACGGCGGGGTTGTTCACGGGCACGCATGAATCGACGCACGGACTGGTGCTGGATGGGGATCGGCTGCGGCCTGACTTCACGACGATGGCGGAGATGCTCAAGGGGATGGGGTACTTCACGGCCAAGGTGACCGGCGAGGTGCCGTATGTGTCAGGATTCTCGGGGCTGGACCGGGGCTTCACACACAACTACGAACCGCCGCCCTCGGCGGCGCGGCGACTGCTGCGATCACTCAAACGGCGCAAGGCACAGAAGCAGGGTGTGAAACGACACGAAGGCGTGGACCTCGGGCTGGACATCAGTACGGAAGCGGCGATGGCGGCCAAGGGGGGATTCAAGAACCGCCTGCGTTACTGGGGGACGGGGCTCACCGACTGCGGAGCCAGCGCGTGCTTCCAGCATGTGCGGGAGTTGTGGCAGGAGAAAAGCGGGCAACCCAAGTTCGTGTACATGCATCTGCAGGAGACGCATGCGGAGTACCGCCCGCCGCACCGGTACCGCACACGCTTCTTGGATGCGCGGCTGAAGGGACGCAACTTCGCGGCGATCAATCAGAGGCCCAATCCGCATGATGCGGGGCTGGTGAAGATGACGGCGGAAGAGTATGAGATTCTCACGGGGCTGTATGACGGATGCATCGCGTACCTGGATGAACAGACGGGACGATTCCTTGACGATCTGTCACGCAGCAGGGAGTTTGACAACACGATGGTCGTCATCACAGCGGATCACGGGGACTGCCTGGGCAGGCACGGCGTGCTGGGGCACCAGTTCGTGTGCTACGACGCGCTAGTGCATATCCCGTGGTTCATCAAGTGGCCCACATCCGTCGCCGCGATGGAATCGACCAAGGCGGGACACAACGGGCGGCTGGTGCAGAACATCGATCTGCTGCCGACGGTGTGTGACGTGACGGGGGCCAAGAGGCCTGAACAGTGCGAAGGGCGGAGCATGCTGTCGGCGCCGCCACGCGAGACGGCGATCAGTGAGAATCTCAAGCCTTTCGGCGTGAGCGCGATCAACCAGGGATTGCACACCCTGAGCCCGCACCTGAACCGGGCGGTGCTGAGTGTGCGGTCGAGGACGCACAAACTGGTGGCGTACTCGAATCACGCGCCCGAGGAGTGGTACGACCTCACAAGCGATCCGAAGGAGAGTCGGAATCTGCTCGCGGAGAAGAACGGCGGAAACGTGGACCAGGGAGAGTTGGCTCGGCTGCGGGGAGTGCTGGAGGGGTGGAAACCCAAGTGGCAGGCGGCGGCGGCGAAGGTGAACGAGCAGGTGTTCCGGGATGCGGCGAACCCGGCGGGGGCGCTGAACGCGGACATCGATCCGGAGATCGCGGAACGGTTGAGGAGTCTGGGGTATTTGGATTGATTGTCTCTCTATGATTATCCAGGATTTCGTCTTGCGAAGGGCGTAACTCAATTCCGGAACGAAGAGCATGCCAAACCCGACCCAAATTGACGGAGCTTGGAGGCTTGGATGGGCCTTGGATGTCCACACGACTTCCAGCGTATTCCTTGGGTATGACTCAAATGGTCATGCGCAATTCGACACAACTCGATCTCCCCTTGGCGAATTGATGTATCAATTAAAATATTGTGGCCAATCAAAGGCTGCGAATGAAATCGCAGCCGTAATGGCTGCATTTTTGTCCAAAATGCCGGTTGTGTCGCGGATCGACTTGATCATTCCGATGCCTGCGTCAACCCAACGATCAGTTCAGCCAGTCGATCTCATTGCGACAGCATTGGCAACATCACTCAAAAAGACCTATGCCAACGCCGCGGTTAGCAAAACACGACAAACACCAACGCTCAAGAACGTTTATGATCCGGAACAACGACGTGAGTTACTTGATGGTGCGTTCGAAGCGGACAAGAAACTAATCGATGGCAAAGGCGTTCTCCTTGTAGATGACTTGTATCGCTCCGGCTCTACCGCCAACGCAGTCACTCTTGCGCTGATCGCTGCAGGGGCGTCGCGCGTGTACTTCCTCGCCGCAACTCGCACGAGGAGCAACACATGACTTCCGTATTCATCGGAGGCTCGCGGCGACTAGGTCGCATCAACAGCGAACTAGCGCACCGGCTTGACAACATCATTGACCGAAAGTTGTGCGTGTTGGTGGGTGATGCAAACGGATTTGACCGAGCGGCGCAGGCCTACCTCGCCGACCGAAGCTACCGCGAGGTGGTTGTCTATTGCACGGCGGGCATTTGCAGAAACAACGTCGGTAATTGGCCGATTCATGCGGTTGGATATCTCGGCACCGACCGTGGATTGGAGTTCTACACCGCCAAAGACGATGCGATGTTGAGTATCGCAGATTTCGGCTTCTTTGCATGGGATGGCAAGAGCAGAGGGACACTTCGTAATGTGCAAATAATGGCCAATCGGCAGCGTCCATCTGCTGTGTACGTTTCGCCGCTTCGCAAGTTCATGACGGTCCGAACACCAATGGACGCAGCCGTGCTTTCAGAGAGTATGACTAACGGCCCCAGCCCACAGGAAGATCTCTTTTCTGATCAATGGCGAGTCACAGTTGCCATACAAAATGGTTGTGCGGAGCAAATTGGTCCAGCGCAATAGCACTCCACTTGCTCATGCGTGGTCAGCAATTGCGAAATTGTCCTACATGCGCCCCATCGGAGAGAAGCGAGGCGGTTGAAATCACCCCCGACGAACTGTTCGACTGCATCTGCGGCAGGGCTTCGACCTCGACGGCCTCGGTGGGTCTGCGGCGACTGGTCATCCAGCGGACGGCGAAGGTATCGAAGAGGCCGGGGAGGGCGCGGTTGAAGGTGCCATACTTGGCCTGGCCCGCAGCGCGGGGGCGGTGGCGGACGGGCATTTCGACGACGTGGTAGCCGAGTTGCCGGGCGGTGACGGGGATGAAGCGGTGCATGCCCTTGAACTCGAGGGGGACGGCGAGGGCGACTTCGCGGCGCATGATGCGGAGCGAGCAGCCGGTGTCGCGGATTGTGTCTTTCAGAAGCCAGGCACGACAGGCGCGGCCGACGGCGCTGCCGACGCGGCGGCCGAAGTGGTCCTGCCGGGCGTGGGAGCGGTCGCCCTGGACCATGTCAGCGCCGGTTTCCTCCATGAGGCGGAGCATGGCGGGCAGGTCAGCGGGGTCGTTCTGGAGGTCGGCATCGAGGACGGCGATGAGGCGGCCCTGGGCAGCGCGGAAGCCGGCCTTGAAGGCGGCGGACTGGCCGTGGCCACGGCCGGGGGGCGTGTCGAGCATCTTGAGGATGCGCAGGAAGGGGAAGCGGGGCAGGAGGCTGCGGAGGCGCTCGAGGGTGCGGTCGGTGGAGCCGTCATCGACGATGATCATCTCGAAGTCGGGAGAGGCGGGGGAGGGGGCAAGGGCGGCGTGGACCTGCTCGACGAGGGGGATGACGTTGTCCTCTTCGTTGTGCGCGGGGGCGACGACGGAGAGAGAGAGAGGGGGAGGGGGATGAGGAGGCGGGGGCATGGAGCGGGGTCGCGCGGGGGGAGGGGAAAGGCAATTCTACGGTGGGAAGAGGGGTCGCCGCATAGGATCGTGATCCGGGGAAGAGCGCGGGCTTTTCGCGGGGAGGGATGATCGAGACACCCACTGGGGAAACGGCGACATGCACCTGAAACGCGACGGCACGCCTCATGGACCGGATGTGGTGCCGGTGAAATTCATCCTGGATGATCCGCTGCCGCTGACGGGCAATGCGGACATGAAGGAGGTGGAACTCAAGGCGGCCGTCGGCGAGACGCTGTTGGAGGTGGCGATGGATCATGGGATCAACATTGAGCATGCGTGCGGGGGGGTGTGCGCGTGCTCGACGTGTCATGTGTACATCGAGAAGGGGATGGAGAATTTGTCGGAGGCGACGGAGGAGGAGGAGGATCGCGTGGAGGAGGCGCCGGGGCTGCAGCGCAACAGCAGGCTGTCGTGCCAGTGCGAGATCATGAAGGAGGGGCTGATCGTGCTGCGGGTGCCGGCGTGGAACCGGAATGCGGTGAAGGAGATTCCGCACTAGGGCGGGAGGGAGGCGAGCATGCACTGGCTGGATGTGGAAGAGATCGCCGAGGCGCTGAACGAAGGGCACCCGAAGGTGGACCCGACGGGCGTGCGGTTCACGCAGTTGCGGGCGCTGGTGGAGGGGCTGCCGGGGTTTGCGGCCAAGGCGGGGCATCCGTGTAATGAGAAGATCCTGGAGACGATCCAGGCGCTGTGGATTGAGGAGCGGGAGGGATGCGGCGGGGGCGGGGACGATGATGAAGAAGAGAATGATGAGTAGGGCGCGGCGCGACCGCTACCCTCGTGGGCTGTGGCGAAGGTGAGATTCACCATCCTGGGATCGGGGACGAGTGCGGGGGTTCCCGTGATCGGCTGCGACTGCGCGGTGTGCCGGTCGAGCGACCCGCGTGACCAGCGGACGCGGACGTGCGCGATGCTGGAGATGCGCGAAGAGGATGGGACGCAGCGGGTGATCCTGATCGACGCTTCGCCGGACCTGCGGCAGCAGGCGATCCGGCATCATCTGAGGCGGTGCGATGCGATCCTGTTCACGCATCACCACGTGGATCACATTTTCGGGCTGGACGAGGTGCGGCAGTTCAATGCGCGGATGAAGGCGTCGATTCCGATCTTCGCGGAAGCGGTGACGTTTGAAAACCTGCAGCGGGTGTTCCTGCACATCTTCGAGCCGCATCGCAACGACAACGAGTCGTTCGTGGCGTCGCTGATCCCCAACATCGTGAAGCCGCTGACGCCTTTCGAGTTGTTCGGGCTGAGGATCACGCCGGTGCGGTTGCTGCACGGGCGGATGCCGATCGTGGGGTACCGGATCGAGTGGAACGATCCGGCGCGGGCCAAGGGGGATGATGTGCTGCCGCTGGCGTACTGCACGGATGTGTCGGCGATTCCGCCCGAGACGTATGGGCATTTGACGGGGCTCAAGACGCTGGCGCTGGATGCGCTGCGGTACCGGCATCATCCGACGCATTTCAACGTGGACCAGGCGACGGCGGCGGCAGCGGAGATCGGGGCGGAGCGGACGTATCTCATCCACATGACGCACGACATCAGTCACGCGGACCTGGAAGAGCGGCTGCCGGAGGGTGTGCGCCTGGCGTATGACGGGCTGACGCTGGGCGCGTGACCGGATCGGTCACCAGCCCGAGCCGACGACGGGCGCGACGGGAGGTTCGTTGCCGGCGGTGATGGCTTCGAGTTTGCGGGCGGCGTTTTCGGCGATGGGGCGGAAGGCGCGATCGAAATACGCGCGGACGTCACGGGCGAACTCAGAGGTGTCCTGGGGGTCAATACGTGAGAGCTGGTCCTTGTACGCGGATTGGACCCGGGTCCAGGCGGCACGGGCTTCATCGACGCGCCCGGCGCGCCAGAGCGCATCGCCGTAGTGATCGAGGATGGCGGGGCTGCTCGCGCCTTCGGGAGTATCGACGGCCGCCTTGAGCAGAGAAATGGCACCGCGCGAGGCAAGGGTGGGGCTGGCGACCTGATCGTCGTAGCGCCCCTGCTTGTAACGGGCCCAGCCGAGGGAATCGAGGAACGAGTCGTTGTCGGGCTGGGCAGCCAAGGACTTGAGAATCATGGGAACGGCTTCCTCAAGGCGCTCGCCGCGGTCCACCCAGTTGTAGGCGAGGTCGTTGTTGGCCCCGGCGTGATCGGGGTCGGTGCGCAGGATCTCGGCCAAGAGGTACTCCGAAGAGGCCTGATCGTCGTTGTTGCTGAAGGAGCCGGAAAGCGAGTAGAGCACATTGGAGACGCTGGAGCGGTCATCACCGCCGAGGCTCAGCGCGTCGAGGAGGTTGGCGGCGGCTACACGGCGGACGAGATCAACGGCGACCTGAGGCTGGCGGTGGCGGGTGGCGGCATTGAGACGCCAGACCACGACGGGAATGTCGGAGCGCACCAGGGCGCGATCGTCCGCGAGGACCTGATCGGCAATCAGCATTCCATCGTCGACGCGGGTGCGCTGATCGAGCGCGGTGAGGAGCGAATAGGCCACGACGCCATCGCGTTCGACGTCGCCGGTGCGGGCCTGGGCCAACGCTTCGCCCAGGCGCTGGGCGGGTGCGTTCAGAATGACCAGCGCGCGCAATTCGAGCATGGATGCGTTGGCGCTCACGGTGCGACCGGCGGCACGGCGGGCCGCGACAGCGGACTCAATGAACTCAGATGCGGGGGCATCTGCACCTTTCTGCTGGGCGTCGGCAGCCAGGGCGAGCAGGCCGTCAAACTCGTGTTCGTCGGCAGCGGGCACCAGGCTGAGGCCGGCGGAGAGTTCCGTGACGGCGCCGGCGCTGTCGGAGGCTTCCATGGCTTCAGCGGCCAGGGCTTGAACGCGCTTGATGGATTCGGGAAGACGCTCCACGGCAGCGCGGAGGGCGGCACGCGCATCGGCCTCGCGCCCGGCGGTGCGCAAGGCGCGGGAGTATTGACGAGCCAGGGGGATGTCTTCGGGCGTGGCGCGGGCGGCAGGCTCTAGCAGGGCGACCGCCTCAGCAGGTTTGCCGGCGGATTGCAATACGCGCGCCAGGGCGAAGAGAAGACGCCGATCGCCGGGGCGCTGCTGGAGCAAGCCGGTGAGGAACGCCTGAGCCTCGGTGAACTTGCCAGACTCCGTCCACTGGCGCACGAGTGCGGTGAGCGGCTCATCCCAGGTGATGTCCTGCTCGGCCAGTGTGCGCAGATCGGTCTCCGCCTGGGATGCGTTGCCGGAGATGAGCCCCTGCCAGGCACGGATGTAACGAAGGGTCCGGCTGTCGGGAAGGGTGCGCGCCAAGGTGCGGGCGAGGTCGACATACTGATCGGCGTCGGGCGCGGACCCATCGGGGCCGAGGATGGAGAGCGCCAGCGCAAAGGCCGGCTCATTTGTCCTGTCAGCAGCGAGGGCGTCGCGCAGCACCTGAACCGCTTCGCGATAGTTCCGCAGCGTCAGCAGCGTTTCGGCCTTCCGCTGATTGAACCGGCGGGCTGCGGGCGAACCGGCCACCATGACTTCGTCGGATCGCGACGCGGATTCGATGGCATCCAGGGCCTGCTGGGAATCGCCGAGTCTGGCCCACAGGTCTGCCAGGTCATAGGCGGCTGAATCGGGCAGGGTTTCACCCGCGCCAAGCGCCGCGAGCAGAGTGCTGGCTTCACGAGTCAGTCCCCGTTCCGCCTGCACGCGCGCGAATGCGAGCCGCAGCCAGAGGTCCTGCGGAGCGCGCGGGAGCGCGGCTTGCAGCAGATCGTGCGCGGCGGTCAGGCGTCCACTGTCGAGCAGTACAAGGGATTGGGCCGCCTGCGTGAAGGGGTCGGCGTCCAGTTGCCTCTCGAGGGATTCAAAGGCGGCGAGCACGGCCTGCGGGTCGCCGGTCACGCTGGACAGCGCACGGGCCAGTTCCTGGGGCGAAGAATTGGCGCGGGCCCAGCGCAATCCGAGGCGCACCATGAGCCCCGCATCGCCGCGGCCTGAAGCAAGGCGCAGCACATCGGACGCGTTCAGCGCGCCGTGCTGTGCCGCGAGCGTCGCGATGAGAATCGCCTCACCGCGATCAGCGGGAAGGAGCGCAAGCGCGGTCTGAGACAGCGCAGCGTGTTCGGGATGACCCAGCGACTGCTCTTCGACAGCGGCGGTAAAGAGCGATGAGTCGGCCAGTCCCGCCACATAGCGAGCCAATGGCGAGAGGTCGGTTGTGCCGGGAGCGGCGGGGTCGATAAGCAGGTCAAGGACGCGTTGCTGCGCCGCGAGGGGCAGGCCGGCGCGCGCATCGAGATACGCCAGCCGGGCCAGGAGCCCGGAGCGATCGGGATTGGCGGCGTCGAGGGCGCGTTGATACAAGCCTCTGGCGTCCGCAAGCCGACCCAATCGCACCTGGGCGTCGCCTGCGCGAACGATGGCATCCACGAACTCGCGCAGGTACAGCGCGCCCTCGCGTTGCCAGCGGGTGGTGGGGGGCAACGAGCCGCCTGATGCGAGTCCGGGCTGCCACGCCTCGAGCGCGGCCTGATCGCAGCCTGCTTCGGCCAGCGCGGTCCCCAGAGGAAGCGCCGCAAGCCTGGAGAGGATGCGGCGACCAAGGGAGACCTCTTCGCCGGGGAGCACCTTGGAGGCCTGGTACAGGCAGGCGACCGCCTCGGGCATCGCATTGCGCATCTGGGCAGCGCGGCCAAGCCGATACGCGGCCTCCTGATCAGTGGGATCGAGGGCGAGGATTTCGCGCTCGAATCGTGCGGCCGCGCCTTCGCCTGCAGAAGCGCGGTACGCGGCCGCCAGCAGCCTCAGAACGGGGATCGCGCCGGGATCGAGTTGCTGGGCCTCCTCAAGGCGCTGAATTGCGTCGAAGTACTTCTCCTGCAGATAAAACTCCCGGCCTTCGACAAAAGCGAGCACTGACCGACGGACCACTTCGTCGTCCGGCTGCGGCGGCGGCGTGCGCGAAGGGAATGTGAAGCCGGCAGAGAGCAGGGCTACCGCATCGGCCTGTGACAGGAAAGCCCGGGGATCATCAGGTCCACGGACAACAAGCGCACCAGACGGCACTCCCGGAGGCAGAGGCACATCAGACACCTCACGGGTTGGGGCAGAACTCTCCCGCGCGACGGCAGCGCGAAATCGCGCCAGTGCGGAGTCCGCCGTCGTCGAAGCTGCGGTGGAAGAGGCGACGGATGCGGCCCCTGAATTGGCGCCGCCGGAGCTAGAGGATGAGCAGGACGAGAGGAGAAATACGCCGGACCAGACGAGGGCGAGGGCGGAGCGGCGCCATGTGCATGCAGATTCTCGAAGAGACGTGGGAGAGTGAGATGACCGGGGCATGGGGAGAAGCGCTCTGGTGTTGGTGGGAGGGAGGAGTGCGAGCTCGAAGTCGGACTCCAGCCTGTTCAGATGTCAGCGGCACGCCAGCAATGTTAGAGAGACCATCGATTACGACCGCGCCGAGGTCTCAGGGTTTGGGCAATGCCGAGGGCACGTCGACCTGATAAGTGAGAAAACGTTCATCGCGGCGCCAGCCCTCGGACTCATACAGGCGCTGGGCGGGGAAATTGTCGACGGCCGTGCGCAGGGACAACCGGCCGGCACCCAGGTCAGCGGCGAACTGTCGTGCGGCCCGGAGGAGCTGGCGACCCACGCCGGCGCGACGGTGCGCCTGGTCGACATAGAGGTCGTTGAGAATCCAGTCGCTGACGCGGCGGACAGAGGAGAACACGGGATACAACTGGGTGAACCCGGCGACAGAGCCGGAGTGATCAACGGCGTACAGGATGACGCTTTCGCCGATGCGCAGGCGCTCGTGGAGGAAGTCAGCGTCGGCGGCGGACTGTTCCGCCTGGGCATAAAAGCCGCGATACGCCGTAAAGAGGGGCGTCAGGCGCGGCACATCTTCCGGCGCAGCGCGGTGGATGAAGTATCCATTCATCTCGGAGAGAGGCGGCGTCTGCGCGGGCACGAGGCGTGGCCAGGGATACTCGATGTGGTGAGCAGCGGCGCGGGCGACAGCTTCGCCGCAGAGCCTGCGGACAATGTGGAAGGAGGCGTCGATGCCGGAGGCGACGCCGGCGCTGACGACCATGCGGTCGTGGTCGATGACGCGGGCATCAGCCCGGACGTGATTTCCGGGTGCGGCGGCGCGAATTTCATCCAGCGCGGCGTGGTGCGTGGTCAGATCGAGCGTCCCGGCGAGTCCTGCGCGAAGGAGGATGCGCACGCCGGTGCAGACCGTGAGGATGACGGATGTGCGCGGCGCGACGGCGCGAATCCATGCGAGCAGGGATTCGTCGTTCTGAGCGGTGCGCGAGCCTGACCCGCCCGGGATGATGAGGATGTCGGGTTGGGGGGCATCCGCGAGCGCGAAATCGGCCAAGACCTTGAGGCCGTTGCGGGCGCTGAAGACGCCGGGGGTAGAAGACACGGTGTGGACCCGGAAGGGGCGGTCGGGCCCGGATTCCCCGCCGACGACGGAAAACACCTCGTAGGGGCCGGCGAAATCGAGAACTTCGACATCGGGGAAGATGAGAATGAGAACGGTGCGGGGCGCGGTGGACATGGCAGGGGATGCTACCCGAATGTGCGGGGTCGCTCGGAAAGTGCGGACGGCGCACTACGATTGCGGTTCCATGCGCGTGCCTCGTATCGCCATCATCGGCCGCCCCAACGTCGGCAAGAGCAGTTTGTTCAACCTTTTGGCCGGAAAGCGGGTGTCAATCGTCGACCCCATTCCCGGGGTGACGCGCGACCGGGTGAGCGTGCAGGTGATCCTGCCGGCAACGGCGGGGGAGAAGGACAAGCGTCCGCGTGCGGTGGAACTCATCGACACCGGGGGGTACGGGATTTACACGACGGCTGCGGACGGCGAAGTCGACGTGCAGGCGCTGGCGGCGGACGTGGAGTTCCAGATCGAGCAGGCGATGCTGGAGGCGGACGTCATCCTGTTCGTCATCGATGTGCAGGGCGGGCTCAGCGCGCTGGACCTGGAGGTGGCGCAGCGCCTGCGGGACCGCGGGCTGACGGAGAAAGTGCGGGTCATCGCCAACAAGGTTGATGAGGCGACCTGGGAGGCGCACGCCCAGGAGGGAGCGCGCCTGGGATTCGGGGAACCGTGGTGCGCATCGGCGACAACCGGATATCGCAAACAGGACCTGCTGGGGCGGATTCGCGGGCTGGTGCCTGATGCGCCTGAAAGCGCAGCCGAGCCGGTCATGCACCTGGCCATTGTGGGGCAGCGCAACGCGGGCAAGAGCACGCTGGTGAATGCGATGGCGGGGGGCGAGCGGGTGATCGTTTCTGAGATTCCGGGGACGACGCGGGATTCGGTGGATGTGCGCTTTGAGATCGGCGGGCGGACGCTGGTGGCGATTGACACCGCAGGCATCCGGCGGAAACACAGCATCCAGGGAACGGTGGAGTTTTACGCCCAGCATCGTTCGTTGCGGTCGATTCGCCGCGCCGATGTGGTGATTCACCTGCTTGATGCAGAGAGCCGGATCACCACGGTTGACAAGAAAATCGCCCAGGAAGCGGCGCAGCATCACAAGCCGGTGATCCTGGCGATCAACAAGTGGGACCTGGTGGAGGGGAAGAAGGATCGCAAGGGCAAGCCGATCACGACGACTTCGTACGAGAAGTATGTCAACGAGGAATTGCCCTGGCTTGCGTTTCCGCCGCTGGCCTTCATTTCAGCCCAGCGCGGCGAGGGCATTCGGGAACTGGTGAACATGGCGTTCGAGTTGTACCGGCAGGCGGGACATCGGGAGCCGACGCATGCCCTCAACCAGGTGATTCATCGAATCCTTGAAGCGCGGGGCCCGAGTTCGAAACTGGGCAAGCGCGCGCGGGTTCTGTATGCCGCGCAGGTGAGCGTGTACCCGCCGACCATCGTGATGATGGTCAATCACCTGGAAATGTTCACGCATCAGTATGAGCGGTACTTCCTCAACCGTCTGCGGGAATTGCTGCCCTTCAAGGAAGTGCCGATCCAGGTTATCTTCCGCCAGCGTGAACGCGTGAAACTGCCGCCCCTTCCAAAGAAGAAGCCGACGACCGCCGCCAAAGGCGATCGGAAAGGCCGAAAAACGCGGCATACGAAGCCCGCTGATCCTGTCGGCCGGGGCCGAAGCAACGCTGCGCCAAAGCGGTCCCGATAATCGCGGGCCGGGAGTTGCAACCGGCAATTCCACAAAACCGTCGGCGCTGATTCAGTTCACCGGCCATCGCGCCGATAACGGGACATGAGGCCACGCGCATTTGTGCGTGCCATTCGAGGTCAGCGCAGGTGGCGACTGATTCGGAGTAACGCCGTGACGGAACAGATCGTGCGCATCATGTGTCCGAACCTGGGGTGCCGCAAGGTGCTCTCAGTCCCCATTTCCGCGCGCGGCAAGGTGGTCCGCTGCTCAGGGTGCCAGAAGAACCTGCGCGTCCCGCAGGCGGGCGAAGCCAAAGCGCCAGCGCCGGGCCCCAAGCCGGGCGAACCCGGCGGAACACCCGCGCCTGGCAAAGACGGCAAGGGCAAACAAGCCGCCTGATCAGCCACTGAATTCCGGGGTGACCTGGGCAGGGCAAGGACAGTCGTCCTTTGCACCCATTCAGCCCTTGGGTTCATCTTCGCCGAAGACGAGGTCGAGGAAACTGTCGTCCTCACTGTCGCCCTTTTTCTTGGGCCGAGAATCGCCGTCGGCGGCGTCCTTGGCAGCGGCCGGCTGGGCCGGGGCGGCGCGGCCGGACATCGTCTGGCCATCGGCGGGAGCCTGCACTGCCGGGCGTGCTTTGTTCATGCTGATGGGCTGCACATCAGCGGGATGGCCGTCAATCACCACCTGAAGTGGAACGTCGCCCACGAGGATCACATCGCCGGGGGCCAGTTCGCAGCGCTTGGATTTCTCCCCGTTCACTGTTGTGCCGTTGGACGAGCCAAGATCCTCGATGACCAGTTCGTCCTCTTCCTCATCGAAGAAAATGGCGGCATGCTCGCGAGAGACACTGGCGAGCGGGATGCGCAGGTCAGCGTTGTCCTTGCGGCCGATGACGTACCGCTTTCCCGGCTTGATGCTGAAGTCCTGTCGGGTTCCATCACTGCGAAACATGACGAGCGTGGCAAACATGAATAGCCTCGGTCTGGGGGCGCCTCATGGGGGCCCGGGGAGCATAAGAAAGCGCGTTCGGGGCGGCGCGGAAAGGAAGCGAATGCGATCAGCGCTGACGTCATGGAACCGGTGACCCGACAGCCATTGCCTCAGATCAGCCGTGCCGCGCAACCGGAAACGATAGCGCGCGTGCTGCAACGCATTCCACAGGGCGCCGGACCGGCCTGCCTCTACATCCACATTCCTTTCTGCTTCCACAAATGCCACTACTGCGACTTTTACAGCCTCGTGGACACGCAGGATCGTCAGCAGGCCTTTACGCAGAAACTCATCCGTGAGTTGCAGGCGCTGGCCCCCTTCGCATCTCCGCTGCGCACCATTTTCGTGGGCGGGGGCACGCCCACGTTGCTGGCGCCGGGGCTATGGGAACGCCTGCTCGCAACGCTGCAGACCAGCTTTCATTTCGACCCGGACCTGGAATTTACGGTCGAGGCGAACCCCGAAACCGTGACGGACGAGATAGCAGGAGTGCTGCTTGCGGGCGGCGTGAATCGGGTCAGCATGGGTGCGCAGTCCTTTCACGCAGGACACCTCAAGACGCTCGAGCGCTGGCACGACCCGGCCAGCGTGCCAAGAGCCGTCGACATATTGCGCCGGCGCGGGCTGGGCCGGCTTAATGTCGATCTCATCTTCGGAATTCCCGGCCAAAGCCTGGCGGATCACGCCAGCGACCTGCAGGCCGCCATCGCGCTCGAAACCGAGCACATCTCCTGCTACGACCTCACGTACGAACCGGCCACCGCGCTCACCGCCCGCCGCGACGCGGGGAAGATTGATCCCATCGATGAAGACCTTGAAGCAGCGATGTTCACCGCCACCCGCGCCACGCTGGCGCGGGCAGGATTGGCCGCGTACGAAATCAGCAACTTCGCCAAGCCCGGGGCCGAGTGCCGGCACAACCTGGTGTATTGGCGCAACGGCGACTGGCTGGCGGCGGGACCCTCTGCCAGCGGCCACATCCGCGGCTGGCGCTGGAAGAACGTGCCTCACCTGGCCCGTTACCTTGAACATGAGGATGCGCTGCCGCTGGTGCAGGACGTCGAAGCCCCCGACCCGAACCGCGCGCTCGTCGAGACGCTCATGATGGGCCTTCGGCTGGCCGAGGGCATCGCGCAGCCTCGAATTGAGGCCCTGGCCCGTGAGGCATCTGGCAATGCGTGGCCCGGACTGCAGCATCAAGCCGGTGAACTGGAGGTGGTCGGCGTCCTCGAAACTGGCGGATTGCGCTGGCGGCTCACCGAGCGGGGCGTCTTGCAGGCGGACAGTGTGATCGCGGAACTGGCCGAAGCGGCCGGCGCCTGACGAGGCGCGCCGATCACACGTCGAGGTTCTTGACTTCCAGGGCGTGTTCCTCAATGAACGCGCGGCGCTGCTCAACGTTCTCGCCCATGAGGATGGCAAACAACTGATCCGCCTCTGATGCGGTGTCCCAGTTCACACGCAGAAGGGTGCGTTTGGCCGGGTCCATCGTCGTCTCCCACAACTGCTCCGGATCCATCTCGCCCAGACCCTTGAAGCGTTTGACTTCCATGCCCTTGCGGCCGATCTCATGCAGCGCGGAGAGGATGGAGGGAACATTGGGCGCGTTGACCACGTTTTCCTGACCGTCGTTGCCGGGGACGACCCACGAGAAGCGCGTCGTCAGCAGGGCCCCGGTCACATCCTCCTGCTGCCTGAGCGTGTAATCCTGAATCTCGATGTCGAACTGCGCGAGCTGATTGATCAGGGACGTGAGTTCCGCAGACTCGTGCATCTGACGCCACGCGACTGCAGGAGGGCCGACCTCCACAGAACTGGAACCGTTCCGCTTGCCGTTGGCTGCGTCGGCGGAGGCAGCCTCTTCCACACTCTGCTCGGCCTGACGCTCCGCCGTCAGACGGGCCGCGGCGGCGTCTGCCTGGGTCTGGGCCTGTTCTTCCGTCCAGCAGAACGCCGGTCCGTCCGGGAGATTGACGCAGTAGCCCGGGAGGTTGTTGAGACCGCTGGGATCAGCCAGGCGCTGTTCCAGCAGGCGCGCGAAGGGAACGCCGCGCCGCTCAACGATCTTCACCAGTTCGCGGAGACGAATGAGAAGCGTGACGGCTTGCCGGGCGTCGGTTCCGTCAAGGCGCCGGACCTCCTGACCGTTGTCATCGCGAATGACCAGCGTTGCCTGCGCCAGGGCCTGGTCGGTCAGGGCCTCTTCGAGCCTGCGCTCGTTGAGCACGTATTGCGTGTGTTTGCCGCGCGTGATCTGGTACAGCGGGGGCTGCGCGATGTAGATTGCGCCGCGGCGGATCAGATCGCCCATCTGGCGGAAGAAGAACGTGAGCAGGAGCGTGCGGATGTGCGAGCCGTCCACATCGGCGTCGGTCATGATGATGATCCGTCCGTAGCGCAGATCGGCGACATTGAGTTCCGGCCCGATGCCGCAGCGCAGCGCCTGGATGAGGATGCGAATCTCCTCGAACTCAAGCATCTTTTCAATGCGCGCCTTCTCGACGTTGAGAATCTTGCCGCGCAGAGGGAGAATGGCCTGATACTCAGGGTCGCGCCCGCCCTTGGCGGAACCGCCTGCGGAATCACCTTCGACGATGAAGAGCTCGGAGCGACCGACGTCGCTGGTGGTGCAGTCGGCGAGTTTGGAGGGCAGACCGCCGCCTTCCAGCGCGCTCTTGCGTCGCGTGAGTTCGCGGGCCTTGCGGGCCGCTTCGCGCGCCTGGGCGGCGATGACGCCTTTCTGGCAGATGCGCTTGGCTTCCGCAGGGTGTTCTTCCAGCCAGGCGGCGAACATGTCGCCGAACATCTGGCTCACGAAGGATTCTGCATCCTCGGAGAGCAGGCGTTCCTTGGGCTGGTTGTTGAACTGCGGGTCGGGGTGCTTGAGGGAAATGACGGCCACAATCCCTTCGCGCAGGTCATCGCCCGAAGGTGTCAGATCCTTCATCAGCCCGCTGTTCTTGCCGTATGCGTTGATGGTGCGCGTGAGGGCGTTCTTGAAGCCGGTCAGATGTGTCCCGCCGCCGAAGTTGTAGATGTTGTTGGTGAAGCAGAGCGTGTGCTCGTTGTAGGAATCGGTGTATTGCAGGGCGATTTCGCAGGACATCCGCCCATCGTTCTTGGAGAGATAGATGGGGGGTGTGACAGGCGTCTTGGTCTCGGCCAGTTGCTGCACATACGCGGCGACGCCCTCGGGGTATCGGAACATCTCGTCGCGCGGCTTGCCGTCCTGCCCGACGCGCTCGTCGGAAAGGCGGATTGACACGCCAGCGTTGAGAAACGCCAGCTCGCGCAGGCGGCGCTTGAGAATCTCGTAGTCAAACTCGGTGTCGGGAAAGATCGTGCCGTCGGGCTTGAATGTGACCTTGGTTCCCGTGCGCTTATCGCCGGGCGGTAACGTGCCCACGACATGCAGCGGCTTGGCGGTGCGGCCGCGCTCGAAACTGATGAGGTGAATCCGACCCTCGCGCCGCACTTCGACTTCCATCCACTCGGACAGGGCGTTGACGCAGGAGATGCCCACGCCATGCAGGCCGCCGGAAACCTTGTAGGCAGAGCGATCGAACTTGCCGCCCGCATGCAGCACGGTCATGACGATTTCCACAGCGGGCTTGCCGTCGAACGTGGGATTCTCATGCTGCATGGGGCCCACCGGGATGCCCCCGCCGTCGTCGATGACGGCGATGGCGCCATCCGCCAGAACATGCACGTGGCAGGTCGTGGCCCGGCCGGCCATCACTTCGTCGATCGCGTTGTCCACCGCCTCCCAGACCAGGTGGTGCAGCGCAGCTTTGTCGGTGCCGCCGACGTACATGCCGGGGCGCTTGCGAACGGCGTCAAGGCCTTCGAGGACCTGGATATCAGATTCGGTGTAGGAATTCTTGGCGGGCGCAGGCGCGCCGTTCGGTTCCGCGGCTGCGGGAACCTCGACGCCCACCGGGACAGGTGGAGTGACCGTCGTAGCGGGTGAGGTGCTCATCCGTGAACTGGCGTCCATAAAGTCTGGGGTGGAGGTGGTTGGCACGGCGGCTGGATCGTGAGGGCCATCCCGAAGAGTGCACACGAACATGCCTTTCGCCGGGCGCGGTTTTTGGATGGCCCCACGAGACGGCGACAGGGTGCTTCAGCGAGCGAAGAATGATAGGTTTGAATCGGGTCGCAAGCGATCATTTCGACCGCGGATTGAGTGGAATAGCCGGGTGAAAATCATCTCAAAAATGCGCCTGTTTCCGAGCGGACAATGCCAGCCGGGGGACGATCCGCCTCGGGCTTTACTGGAGAGTAAATTCATGGAGAATCTTGTCGCGGCGGCCCGCATCCGAGGCTGCTTCGCCGCTCTCGCGATAGCGCTCATCACGCTCAGCCTCTGGGCCGCCGGGGCAGGGGCGCAGCCGGAGCCAAATGCTGCGCCTTCGACTCCGACGCAGGTCGCGCCGGACACCGCCATCCGCGTGCGCGATCGGCATGGTTTTGAGGCGTGGTATGAACCCGGATCTGATGGCACGTACATCTACAGCACGAAGCGCAATGAGACCGGCGTGGAGGGGTACCTGGATCTGCTGGCCCAACTCAGCGGCCTGTTCCTCTTCGGACTGGTCGGCCAACTCATGTTCAGCGCGCGCTTTATTGTGCAGTGGATCGCCAGCGAAAAGGCCGGTCGAAGTGTGGTTCCGCATTCGTTCTGGTGGCTCTCGGTCGCAGGCACGGTGACGCTGCTTATTTACTTTGCAATCCGACATGAGCCCATCGGGATGCTTGGGCAGGCTTGCGGGCTGCCGATCTACCTCAGAAACCTGGTCCTGCTCGGGCGCGCGCGCAGTCAGCAGTCTGGACTTGAGCCATAGGCCTAGGCGGCGCGGCCCGAATTCTGCTTCGATCCGGCCGAAAAGGTCAGAGTCGGACCTTCGGGCGTTTCTCTGATTCGAACCGGCAGGATGGCAGGGGTGGGCAGCCATTCCACGCCAACCACATGGGTTCCGAGTTTCTGGTCATATCTGCATTGCGTCACGCGGCACACGCGCACCAGGAATTTGCCGTCCGCGGAGAGCAGAATCGCCAGCCGGGATCCGGTGTGCAGCATGCTTCGGGAGCGGAACGACAACCCGCCCGCGCTCAAGTCGTGCGCCGTCACCACCATGGACTTTGAAAGCAGGCCACTGTCCAGTTCGAGAATCTGGATCCGCTTCTCGAAGACCGAGCGTGAGTGCTTTCGCTGCTCAGGCCTCCGGGCTGCCGTCGGCGCAGGATGGATGGTCTTTCGTTCTGGCAAGGCCGCACCTCATGCTCTGGTCGGCCAACGCAGGGTGCGACTTGATCCGGCAGCGGCTCTTGGGACAAATCTCAAGCTGTCCGCAACGTGCCTGACGACCGGTGGCGTGTCCATTAGAGCGCCGATAACTCCGCTCACTCCGCACTGCCTTGCCACGCGTTTCGTACCAGCATTGGCCCCTGATCAGTCATTCGGATCGACACCGGAATGTTGGCAGGAAGCGCCACCCATCGCGCCCCCAGGACATGTTGCCAAACCCCGACGTATCGACAATTCCGAACTTCCAGACACATCAGCCGTGCGTCCGCTGAATTGCTCAAAGGCAGAAATATCCCAAGAGTGCCCGGGTGAACGAACCACCGCGAAATCAGGCCTACACCGCCATTGGTGAGATCCGAGCACCGGACGGTCACAGGGCGGGCGGGCATCCCCCCCACCGTCAGCCAACTGACTTGGGCGCGAGAGGACCAGGCGAGCCGCCGTGACGCACGCCGCTCGGAGGATTGCCGTTGGCCACCTCCCACAGGTGCCACCCCGGGCTCAGAATCCAATGCACTTTTCTCGCGCCCTGACTGTAGTTCCATGAACGTTGGCTCCGTCGCTGACGCTGGTTGGGCAAATCCATCGGGGGTTGCCGCCATCGCAACCCATCGACCAGCGCCCAGCGTGGCAATGTCGCGCGCTCACGATCACGTCGGCAGCCACCATCCCATCCCGCACAACGCTCCTATTCGCGCCATGTCAATCCTCTCAACAGGGGATGGTCGCCTCGCAGCAAGGCAGCAGGTCCTGAGGAGCAGAAACCACCTGTTCTGAGGAATACTTCAGTGAACCTGGGCTGTTGTCACCACTCTGGTCGCGCCTTCGGCCGGGGGCTACGCTCTACCGAGTCGCAAGTGCCTGTTTTTCAATACGTAGGAGAAGAAGCATGCAGCCGCGCAGCAATCGTCGAGATCACGTGGTGACCCTTTCCGTCCTTGCAGGCCTGAGCGCGGCAACCCTGCTGCCTTCGATCCTGACGGTTCAGCCGGCCCCTTCGCCCGCCGGCGTCAGGCCGGTTGCGGCCCCGACTGCTCCTGATTCGGACCCACTCTGGCTGCAACAGCTCACCGCGAAATCCGAAGACCCCGCGGACACTTACCTCGATGTCTGCCTGAGCCGCTTTGATGAACCGCGCATCTTCGGGCGCAGCGGCGCTTATCCCAACGGTGAAATCGGCATGGCGATGCAGACCACAGCCTGCAATGTCGGCAGCGAATTGGTCACCTGGATCGCGGCGATGGATCCGCGTCATCCATTTATTCTCCAGAATCTCTATCGGATCTCGGATGGGCGTCTCGAACAGATCGGCGTCTCCTGGGCCAAGCACTCTTTTTACGCGCTGGACCAGGGTCTGTGCGGCGTGCAGGACTGCACCGGCAACCTCGACGATAATGCTCTCGACCTGGGGTGCTCCGATACCTATGACGCGCGCACCAATGCCGATCGTGCCTGGCTCGGGCCGCGCTCCGAAATCAATCCTTTCACCGCCGAATGGGACCCCTGCGGCTCACTCTTTGACATCGGAAATGGAACTTCGCCTGATTGCCGACGTTCCTATTACGGGGCGGGCGCAGGACCGACCGACCATCTCACCAAGATCAAGGATGCGGATCTTCTTGTCCCCGGCGCAACCTATGTCGCCGAGGGCCGCTACATCGTCGCCGGTGACGATGAACCTCTGAACAACACCTCCTACCACCAGTTGGACTTCACATCGACAGGCTCCGACTGGAACGTCGGCATGGTTGACCGGGTTTTCTACTGGCCGTACGTGATGCAGTGGGGCGACATGCAGAACTTCGCGACCCCGCGCACTGACGGGACCGCCATCGTGTCCGTACGCACCGTCGATCTCGGAAATGGAAGTTTCCGATACGAGTACGCCGTCTACAACCATGACATTCAGCGCAAGATCCAAACTTTCTCAGTGCCCGTCGCCGAGGGAGTGACGGTCACCAACATCGGCTTCAACGCCGCGACCGACGAAGAGGACATTTACGACCTCTCCCCGTGGAGCAACGCGGTCTCCGGGACCGGTTCCAACCGCACCGTTTCGTGGTGGACCGACGCGCAGGCCAACAACCCGTTGGCCAACACGCTTCGATTTGCCAGCACGTATACCTTCTGGTTCGAGGCTGACAGCGCCCCAGTCCAGACAACCCTGAGCATGGATCTTTTCGAGACCGGATCCTTCCCTTCGCTCTCCTGCCCCTCAATGGGTCCGCGCGGCGGCGCTGCATCAGCACTGGCACTGTCCGTGGGCGAGGTGCACAAGGGCCAGGGGGTCGATGTGAATGTCTCTGGCGCGCGTCCCAATGAACGTGTGTACATCCTCTACAGCTTCAGCCCGTATCCCGCCGGATCGCAGCGCGGAGGCCTGGGTCGGACCTTCTCGCCGGCCCTGAACCTTGATGTTGACCTGGCGTTCCCCATCGTGAAGGCTGCCACTGTACGGGCCGACGGCTCCGGCCAGGCGTCGTTCCACACAACGGTCTATTCCGATCTGCCCCCGGCCGATGTCGCAGTTCAGGCTGTCGTCGCGCGTTCAGGCGAAGAATCTCTCAAGAGCAATGTCGCGCTTCGGAGAGTTCTCGACTGATCGCCCAACGCACCACCGCACGATCGTGTTACGCGGCCTCGTTCACGTCGATGAACATGCGCGGTCCGGCGTCCGTCATTCGCACCGGTATCGCCAGTCCTTCCGGCATGGCGTGCCAAGAGACGCCCGCCAGATGCACCATGTTCGAGACATAGCGAACGTTCCTCACCTCAAAACACCGCAACTGCGGACCGCTCAGATCGGTGACCAACAACATCACTCCAAGAGTCCCAACGTGAACTGAAATTCGGCAGAGGAAGGCGCAACCGTCCTGGGCGAGGTCCAGGGATCGCACAAAGACCGGCGTCGTCGGCGTGCAGGCGGCCGTCAGCATGGACGCTTGCAAGGTCCGTTCCCACCGATGGCGCGGATGCTTGCGCTGCTGCATCCCAGGCTCTGAGTCGAGCAGCGCCATGGCGGCCTGAATCACAGGCGGTGAGTACCAGGAGTTCGTATCCAAAGGAACATCCTCGCCGCGTCAAACGGCCGAAACGTGCCAACACGGCACCGACCGTTCTGACTGATTTTCCTGATATCGTCTCACTCAAATAGGGGATATCGCAAAAAAAACGGACATGGCAGTCATAGAACATTCAAAACGATCGCAAAGTCTTGCGAAGTGGGGTCTTGGCGAACTGAACAAACATTCGGCCAAAACCACCCGCTCTCCCGTCGTACACTGTTATCAACACCCTTATGCACAAGAAGACTCACGCATCCAGCCGCCTGTTGAGTGCCTCACTAGCCATCCCGACACTCCTCTTCGCATGCGGACCCGGCGTTCCAGGCGCACACCAGCCGTCCGATCCACCCGTCACCCCGACCTTCTCTCATGTCCTGATGATCAGCGTCGACGGTCTGCGCTCAGATGCCCTGTTGGCTCTGCCGCGCCAAGCCGAGCATGGGTTCCGTCGACTTCTCAGCCGCTCCGGGTCAACCTCGACTCTCAACGCCCGTTCAGACGCAGACTGGACCATTACGCTTCCCAATCACACCGGCATGTTGACTAGCCTGCCCGTTGAGGATTCCCAGGGGCGCGCCGATGTCACCGGCCATCACTGGCGTGAGAACGGCATTCCACAGGCCGAACAGACCCTGCATGGAAATGCGGGCCGATACATCTGCTCCGCCTTCGACGTGGCCCATGACCGCGGCTTGCATACGGCCCTGATCGCCGAGAAAGCCAAGTTCATCCTGTACGACCAGACCTGGAATGATGTCCATGGGGCTGCCGACCTCGTCGCGCCTGACAACGGAAAGGACAAAATAGACTTCGCGCTGTATCCGCCTGACGATGACCACCGGCTGCCGCCCATGGAAGCGGCGGATGCGGCTCTGCGCGAACTGGCCGTGGCTCGGCAATCACTGGTCTTCCTCCATTTTGCCGAGCCCGACTTTGCCGGGCATGAATTCGGCTGGGACCTCACGCCCGAGTCGCGCTATCTGCAGGCGATCCTCCAGGTGGATACGCAATTGGGGCGCATTCTCGACGCAATCGCGCAAACCCCCTCGCTGGCGGGCAACACCGCCATCATCCTGACGTCCGACCACGGCGGCGGCGTTCCACTCTTGAGCCACACGAAACCGCAGTTCTGGGTCAATTACATCATCCCGTTCATCATCTGGACCGGTGACTCGCGCGCGGCCGGCGATCTGTACGAGAACAACGCAGATACGCGCAAGGATCCGTCGCTCTGGGCCCCGCCGACCCAATCCGCCGACCTGCCGCCGGTTCGCAACGCCGACATGGGAAACGTCGCGCTGCAGCTCCTCGGCTTGCCCGCCATCGACGGTTCGTGGTTCAATGCGGACCAGCGCCTGAAACTCACCCCTGCGAACGAGCCGTCCCGATGACCCGCGTCCCGCTCCCGCCAGCGACTGCCCTCCTCGCCCCTGGGACCACCGCACCCGATTTTGCACTGCAGGACCAGACGGGGCGCGAAGTGACGCTGCGTCAATTCCGCAACCAGGCTCCGGTCGTGCTCTTCTTCTATCCCAAGGATGGCACCGCCGGCTGCTCAGCCCAGAACTGCGGCTTTCGCGATCACTTCGACGAATTGGTCGGGCATGGGGCTGAAGTCATCGGCGTCAGCAGCGACACCGTCGCGTCGCATCGCGCCTTTGCGGAACGCCTGCGCCTTCCCTTCACCCTGCTCTCCGATCCCGATCAGATGGTTCGCGTTGCATACGGCGTGCCCAGGACTCTCGGCCTCATCCCCGGGCGCGTCACGTTCGTGATCGATCAGCAAGGCGTGATTCGAGCGGTGTTCAATTCGCAGTTCCGGCCCGCAGCCCACGTGTCGCGTGCGCTCAGTGCCCTGTCGACTCTGCCCCGTGACTAGGTTCAGACGCCTCGTGCTCGCCAGTTGGCGTGGAGCCGGATTCATCAGTCGCCGGGCTTTCGTGCTCATTGATGCCGGCGCCGTCCGCACCATGCGCATCGGCTTCTGCGGCCTCAACCTCATGGCCCTGCTCCACATCGGAAGCTCCATGGGCATCCGCTTCGGAACCGCCGCGCTCGTGCCCGGCCGTCGGGCCATGTTCCGCCTCGTCCCGATGATGCGCTGCGTTCATGCGCATCCACGCCATCCCCATGGCGGCGCCACCCGTGACGAGATTTCCCAGAGTAAGCGCAAAAACGAGAGTGCGCATCGACGCCGACAGGTGATGCCACGGGGAGTTGACTGCCGCCAGGATTTGCAGCGCAAGTCGCCCTGACCGCGCCGCCAGGTTCTCTCGGGGCGCGGGGGCGGTCGATCCGGCCGCGTTCCCTGCATCACTCGTCGCGGCTGCCCCGCTGGTCGCCTCCGGCGTCGCGGGCTTGGCAAAGACCGGGACCGGCGAATTGTCCCCCAGCGCGGCCGCAGGCGCTGAGCCTTCCGCCGTGACTGCGCCGGCTCCTTCGGCAGGCGGCGCGGCGACCGGCGGCGTGTTCGTCGGCGGCGGCGCCGCCGCGTCCGGGCTCGCGGGCGCTGACGCCTGCGAGTCTGCGTCAGCCGCCAGTTGCGCATCGAGCGCTTCGAGTTTCCGGGATGCTTCATCCGGCGCCAGAGGCGCCGCGGCGGGCGCGGCAGCAGCGCCGACCGACGAGGAGGGAGTCGTGTTGTTGATGAGTGCGACTGCAGCCTCGGCAGCACGCAGCGCGGCATCCAGCGAATTCTCAGCCGCGGACGAGTCCCCAGCGCCCGGGCGCGGACCAGCCGGCATTGCGGCGTCCGAGCCTCCCACTGGCGGTGTTGTCGTTTCCGTGGAACTCATATCCCCCTCAACCCCTTGGCCGCTCTCACTGCTGCGCGCGCGCCGGTGACGTCGTGTAACATCGGGTCAAATCCCTGCGAACTGAAATCGGACTTCTCTCCGACCACCCATTCTGATGCCCCATCGCATTTTTTATCCCGACCTTGCAGGCATTCCCGCTCAGCCCGGCTCACTCTGCGTGGTCGAGGGGGACGATGCGCGGCATGTCGCCCAAGTCCGACGGGCTCACGTCGGCGAGCCGGTTGAACTTTTTGACGGCGCCGGCGCCTGGGCCTGCGGCGATATTCAGGAAGTCCGCAAAAAGGGCTTGGCCGTCCGCCTCGACACCCGGCGGTTTGCGCCCCGGACAATCCAGCCCCTCATCCTCGCCGCGCCCGCTCCCAAGGGACCACGCGCCGACATGATGGTCGAACAGATTTCCCAGCTCGGCGCTGATGCTTGGCTCATTCTTCAGACTGCGCGCAGCATTGTGGACCCGCGCGAAAACAAGATCGAAAAGTGGAGGCGCGCCGCCGTTGAGTCGGCCAAGCAATGCGGCCGACGCTGGCTCTTGGAAATCGATGGCCCGATGACGTTGGAATCCGCGCTCACCAATCCAGCACACCGCTTCTTCGGCGACCCCGACGCTGGCCCCGGGCAGTGGCGTCAAACATGCACTTCTCACTCTTCCTCGAAAACTCCGACCATGCTCTTCATCGGCCCCGAAGGCGGGTTCGCACCCGAAGAACAGCACGCGCTGCGCGCTGCAGGCGCTGTCGGCATGTGGCTCGGACCGCACATCCTCCGACTCGAAACCGCCGCAGCTGCGGGATTGTCGCTGCTGGCTGAAGCGCTCGACCGCATTAAACCACTTTGAAAGCTCACCCATGGCCGGCAGAACCACATCTATTGGAAAGTACGTCGCTCTGCTGCGCGGCATCAATGTCGGCGGCAGGAACAAGATTCCCATGGGGGAACTGGTCAAGATGTTCGAAAGAGCAGGCTGCGCGGAGATCGCCACCTATATACAAAGCGGCAACGTCGTGTTCACAGCGATTCAGTCATGCGCAGCTGGAATTCCTGGGGAGATTTCCCAGGCGATCCGCAGAAAACTGGGCTTGACCGTGCCCGTTACTTTGCGCAGCAAGGGAGAAATGGCCCGGGTCATCGCGGGTAACCCCTTTCTCAAGACGGGCGCGGAACCTGAAAGCCTTGCCGTGGCATTCCTGGCTGAAGCGCCGATCCGACAGCGCGTCGCGGCACTGGATGTGGACCGCTCGCCAGGCGATGAATTCGTCGTCATAGGTCGCGAAATTTATCTGCGGCTGGGCAATGGATTTGCCGACACGAAACTCACCAACGCCTGGTTCGACTCGCAACTGCAGACAATGAGCACTGCCCGAAATTGGCGCACGGTTCTGAAACTGGCAGAGATGGTTCGCTGAGATCAATGCTGTGAATCGACCTGGTTGACGTCTTCCTCGCTGCGGATACTGTCTGCCTTGGCGGCGAATCCCAATTCTCCCGCCCTTTGACCCATCCCGGGGCTGTAGCTCAATTGGGAGAGCGCTTGCATGGCATGCAAGAGGTCGGCGGTTCGAGCCCGCTCAGCTCCATTTCTCGCCTTTAGCCTGTTTTCCCCTCCATACCGGCCCCTCCAACGCGTCGGGATTGCCGCCCGGCCCGGGGCTATCATTACTTTTTGCCGCTTTTTCCTGCAGATGGAACGTATTGAATGGCCAAAGAGGACAAAATCACACTGGACGCGGTCGTCGTCGACGCCTTGCCCAACGCCATGTTCAAGGTCCGGCTTGAGAACGGACATGAGATTTTGGCGTACGTCTCGGGCAAAATGCGGCAGTTTTTCATCCGCATCCTTCCCGGCGACCGGGTTTCCGTGGAACTCAGCCCCTATGACCTCTCCAAGGGGCGGATTACCTATCGGCACTAGGCGGTGAAGATCGGGGGTTGGGATTGGGCGGGCAGGTGGACTTGGGCGGGGAATTGTCCAAGAATCAGAGTCTGTTTGTTTTGGTCCAAGGTGGTTCTATTGAGTCCGGTCGGCTTGCTCCGTTCCGGCAGGTGGGAATGTTGCCATGAAGGTACGGTCCAGCATCAAGCGTCGCACCCTCGACTGCCAGATTGTGAGGCGGAAGGGTCGTCTGTACATCATCAACAAGAAGAATCCGCGCATGAAGCAGCGTCAGGGCTGAAGCCGCGTGCTCGTCCCGGGGGTGTCTCCCGGCGACGGCAGGCTTTGCCTGTGCGGTTTCTCGCGGATGTGATGATTCTTTCGGCGGGCGCGGTCACAACGCCCCGCAGGAGTAGTGAGCATGCCTCGTATTGCCGGTGTTGATATTCCCGATGCCAAACCAATCCGCTTCGCGTTGCGGTACATCTACGGCATCGGCCCCAAGTTCTCTGACGAGATTCTCGCCCAGGCCGGCATCGACCCGCGCAAGCGCGCCCGCGACCTGTCGGGCGAGGAAACCAGCCGCATCAACAGCATCATCGACGCTGAATACGTCGTCGAAGGGACGCTGCGGCGTCAGGTCTCGCAGAACATTCAGCGCCTCCGCGACATCCGGGCCTACCGGGGGGAACGGCATCGGCGCGGCCTGCCCGTCCGCGGTCAGCGCACACGCACCAACGCGCGTACCCGCAAGGGCAAGCGCAAGACGGTCGCCGGCAAGAAGGGCGTCAAGGGTTAATCGAAGCGCGGCGCCTCCGGCCGCATCAGGAAAGGCTGATCTCTCATGTCCAAGAAGGCAGGCAAGGTCCGCAAGAACGTGCTGCGCGGCGTCGCACACATTCAGGCGTCCTTCAACAACACCATCGTCACCATCACCGATGTCAACGGCGAAACCCTGTGCTGGGACTCGGCCGGCACCATGGGGTTCAAGGGCACCCGCAAGTCCACTCCCTTCGCCGCCACCCGCGCCGCGGAGAATGCCGCCTCCAAGGCTCGGAAACTCGGACTCAAGGAAGTTGAGATCCGCGTGCTGGGCGCTGGTTCCGGCCGCGAGCCCGCCATGCTCGCCATCGCCAGCAGCGGCCTGAAGGTCACTGCCATCGAAGATCACACCCCCGTCCCCCACAACGGCTGTCGCCCCAAGAAGCGCCGCCGAGTCTGATTCAGTCCATTCCAGCCGGCGCGCGTGAAAACGTCTGCCGGCTCTTTTGTTGATGGTCCGGGCACGAGCATGTCGTGCCCCGTCGGGTGCCTCAGCAGAGGACAGCAGGTCAATCGGCGGAGCCTGCCGTTTCTCGATCAGCCCCGGCGTCCAACCCAGGTTGGCTTCCGCCTTTTCGAGGTTCTTCGTATGAGCATCAAGCGTGTGCATTGGCGCGGCCTGGAACTCCCCGGCCGGGTGGTGTCTGACCCCCGCATGGCTTCCGATACCTTCGGACGCTTCGTGGTCGAACCCTTCGAGCGCGGCATCGGCACTACCGTGGGCAACAGCCTTCGCCGCATCCTCCTGTCCAATATCGAGGGCGCCGCGGTCAGCAGCGTCAAAATTGTCGGGGCCGAGCACGAGTTTTCCACCCTTCCCGGCGTGCGCGAAGACGTCGCTGACATCATCCTCAACATCAAGAACCTCGTGGTCGAACTCGAAGGCGATGAGCCCAAGACCATGAAATTGGCCGCCACCGGCCCCGGCGAAGTCACCGCCGACCTCATCGAGGCCGACCCCGCGATCACCATCCTCAACCGCGAACTCATCATCGCGACCCTCACCGACAAGGTGGACTTCGAAGTCGAGTTCGTCGTGTCCAAGGGCCGCGGCTATGTCCCCGCGTCCGAGCAGTATGACCGCATGGAGGAGCAGGAGATCGGCGTCATTCCTCTCGACGCCGTCTACTCCCCGGTGCGCCGCGTGCGCTACAAGGTCGAGGACACGCGCGTCGGTCAGAAAACCAACTACGACAAACTCACCCTGGACATCTGGACCAACGGCACCGTCACTCCCGAGATGGCCCTGGTCGAAGCCGCCAAGATCCTCCGCAAGCACCTCAACCCCTTCGTCGAGGAAACCGAACTCGGGGAGACGCGCGTCTCCATCGAGGCCGCCGCCGCCGCCGGCGTCGATGAGGACCTGATCAACAAGCTCCGCATGCCCATCACCGAACTGGATCTCTCCGTT
Organism: Phycisphaerales bacterium; assembly: GCA_044229655.1. Classification (GTDB taxonomy): domain Bacteria; phylum Planctomycetota; class Phycisphaerae; order Phycisphaerales; family UBA5793; genus JBGASM01. Next base: position 43,483 of record JBGASM010000001.1, read on the forward strand.
CGGGCCAGCAACTGCCTCGAATCCGTCAAACTGCGGACCGTGGCCGAACTGGTCACCAAGACCGATGCGGAACTTCTCAAGGTCCGCTCCTTCGGCAAGACCTCGCTTCGGGAAGTCAAGAAGAAACTGGACGACATGGGCCTTTCCCTGGGCATGACCCTGCCCGAAGGCTTTGACATCGAGAAACTGGACATTGTGTAAGCCGGGCCCGGACTGGCTGGAGACCTGAACATGAGACACCGAGTCGCTGGATATTGGCTCAACATTGACACCGAGCATCGCATTGCGCTGCGCCGCAACCTCGTCGCATCGCTCTTTGAGCATGGCGAGATCGAGACAACGCTGCAGAAGGCCAAGGCCGTTCAGCCCATGGCCGAGAAACTCATCACCCTCGCCAAGCGCGGGGATCTGGCCGCCCGCCGCCGCGCCATCGCCATACTGCGCGACCGCGTGATGTGCGACGATGAGGAGAAGGTGACGCGCAACCGCTACGGCGAAGTCGTCAAGGGCCCGCGCCTCATCAAGCACCTCTTCGAGAACGTCGCGCCCAAGTATGCCGACCGCAAGGGCGGCTACACCCGCATCATCAAGACCTCGCGTCACCGCATCGGCGACGGCGCGACTCTTGTCCGCCTCGCGCTGGTGGGCGATGAGACCGGGCCGGAAATCGGCGGAACCGCCTCACGCCGCCGCACCCGCGCCAAGCGCCGCGATGCGTTCGCCGCCAAGGCCCTGGAGAAGTCCACGGCTGCCGCCAAGGCCTGACTCCTTCCTGATTGCCGTGCTTCCCTGAACTCCTGCCGCGCTCGACTCCATCGGGCGCGGCCTTTTTTTTGCACCCCCGCCCAAGTCGGGCTACTGTCCACAATCAGCGCCGCCCTGCAGCGTGCCCTGCCCAACCCGCAGCCTCGGAGAACCCAATGTCACTGACGTCGACGAAGCCCATCGGCCAAGTGTTCGGCAACACTCGCTCCGCGTTCCTCATCGCGGGAATGCTCACCCCCATGGTCATCGCCCCCCTGCTCATTTCCTGCAAGGCGAGCGTGAACACCACCAGCGCCGGCACCACCGTCGTCTACAACCAGGGCACGCTCCAATACGTCGCCCCCCATACGCTCGAGGAATCGTGGGATGCTTCGCAGGAAGCCCTCAAGCAGCTTGAGTTCGTCGTCACGGACTCCGCCAAGGATGCTCTCTCAGCGCGCCTCGACGCCAAGACCGCCAAGGATGAGGACGTCAAGGTCCGCCTGGAGCGGCGCGGCGAGAAGGAAACGAGCATCAGCGTCAAAGTCGGCATCCTGGGCGATGAATCGCTCTCGCTCATCGTGCTCGAAAAGATCGAAAGCAATTTCTGACTTCCGCATCGGCGCCTCCGGGAGTTTCTGCATGCCCCGCGCCCCTGGCAGCGTGATGCGTCTGGTCCGGCGCGCCAGGCTCGCGCTTCTGCCCGGAAAGCATCGCAACCGCGCCCACGCTCTGGGCGAAGCGGGCGAGCGCGCGGCTGCCGAGTTCCTGCAAAAGTCGGGCTACCGCATTCTGTCCCGCAACCAGCGCACGAAGCAGGGCGAGATTGACATCATCGCGCGCAGCCCGCAGAACGCCGTCGTCTACATTGAGGTCAAAACGCGCCGCCCGGGCCGCTGGACCGGGCAAAGCGCCATCACCCCGAGTCGAAAGCGCCGGTTGATCCGGGCTGGTCAGGCGCTCGCCCGTCGCCATGGCTGGCAGGATGGCCCGCTGCGCATCGACGTGATGGTGCTTGAATACTCCGATCCCGGGGCGCCGCCCTCGATCCGGCACTACGTCAACGCTGTCACGCTCAATGACGTCTAACGCCGCACGAATTGCGGGGCTTTTATCCGCCTCCCCCTCCGCCCCCCGCCGCACGCGTCGCACAAGCCTCATAGACCGAAGTCTGCCGCGCAATTCCCGCGCATCCCGGTTGCATCGCATGCCGGTGAATTGGAAGGTTCCCCTGCCTCGCGTGACTCGCACGAACGCGGCTCCCGCGATGTTGACAAGTCAGTGATTCAATGACGCCCCGGCCCGGATCTGCCTCCCCGGACCGGGGCGACGACTCTTCTCAGCGATCGACGGGCGCGCAAGCGGGTCGATCGCATCGTCTTCCACCGGCGGGCGCACTATCGGGATGCGCAGTTCTCATTGCGTATTCCGGCGGGCCGGTTTCATGGGAGGATTGGGGCGACGTAAGTCCGGGACCGGCGGGTCTTTCTCCGTGTGATCCGCTCTCGGGGGGGACAGGCGGGTTGAAGGTGTGGCCTCTGGTCGCATCGCCTCGTCTGCGGTCGGGCGGCGGTCGTCTCCGCATGCAACCCGTGGTCCGATGCTTTCTCAGAAGCGTCGGACCACGTTCTTTTTTGGGTCAGCCCCCCGGCGCCTTGCCCGCACGCATGTCCAGACCCGCACCCTGGATGATGGCCTGATCGACTTTGCGCAGCGTGTCTGCGAACTCCACCTCAGCCATCTGCAGGCCCCGCAGGATCGGATGCATCGCCAACTGCGTCTGCAGCGTCTCCAGTTTCCGCTTATCCGCTACCTCTATGGGCCGGCCCGTCGCTTCTTTCTGGGCCAGCGACTCGATGAAGCGCGAGTAGTCCGCCAGCAACCGCTGCGAATCGGTGTCCTTTTCGAACGCGCTCGTCGCCTGCACGTACTTCTGGATCGACGGATGCTTGGCCACCATCTGGCCGAGTTTGCGTGCCGACTCAAGAAGATCGCTGGCCTGCATGGCCCCAGCCCCTGATGCTCCGGTGATTTCGCTCATGATGCGCAATGGTAGGTTTGCGGCACCTGATATTCCGATGAACTTTCCGCCTCCCTCACCACCCCACACCCGGAACTTGTCGTTAGAATCCTGCATCGATCGGCCCAACTCAGGAATTCCGGGCCGGTCTGGGGGCACTCTTTTCTTATGTCATTGAAATTCACATCCCGCATCCTCGCACTGTTGAAGGATGAGGACTACCGGCCGGTCACACTCGACAAAATCGCCGAACAACTCGGCGTCGAACCTCAGGAACGTGCGGAACTGCAGACCGCACTCGACGCGCTCATCTCAAAGAAGACCGTCGCACTCACAAAAGATCGCCGCATCCAACTCCCCGCTGCGGGGGATTTCCTCACCGGCACAATCAAGATTCATCCCAAGGGGTTCGCCTTTGTCGTCCCCGAGGCCGCGACGCGCGGCGGAGACATCTTCGTTCCTGCAGGCGAAACCTCCGACGCTGTCTCCGGAGACCGCGTGCGCGTCCGCATCCTGCCCGACCACCGCCGGGGCAAGTCCGCCAAGGACTCCACGGGCGTCATCGGGAGGGTCGATGAAATCCTCGAGCGCGGCCGCAAGGACTTTGTCGGCACGCTCGTCAAACGCGAGCGCACCTGGCTCGTCGAGATCGACAACCGCGCCCTGCATGTCCCCGTGGTGGTGCGCGACGTCGGCGCCAAGGGCGCCCGCGAAGGCGACAAAGTCGTCGTTGAACTCCTGCAGTACCCCGAGGACAACGCCCTGGCCGAAGGCGTCATCGTGGAGCGTCTGGGTGTCTCGGGCAAGCCTGATGTCGAAACCACCGCCGTCATCCGTTCCTACGAACTGCCCGGCGAATTTCCTCCCGAGGCCCTCGCTCAGGCCCGCAACGCCACCGCCGACTTCGCACGCCTGGAGGTGCAGGACCGCGTCGCCGAGGATCGCCTCGATCTGCGCGATCGTTTCATCCTGACCATCGATCCGCCGGACGCCAAGGATTTCGACGACGCCATCTCCCTCACGCAGAACAAGGATGGCTCCTGCGAACTCGGCCTGCACATCGCCGATGCTTCGCACTTTGTGACCCCTGATTCTCCACTGGATGTCGAGGCCCGCGACCGCGCCAATTCGGTCTACCTGCCGCGCCTGGTCATCCCGATGCTCCCAGAGGTGCTCTCCAACGGCGTGTGCTCTCTGCAGGAAAGCGTCGACCGCTTCACCAAGTCCGTCTTTGTCACCCTCGATTCGCGCGGCCATGTCATCGGCCGCCGTTTCGCCAACACCGTCATCCGCAGCGCCAAGCGCCTGACCTACCTCGAAGCCGAAGCCCTGATCCACAACAAGCCTGACGAAGCGCGCAAGCACGCCATCAGCGAACGCGACTACCCCAAGCCGCTCATCCCCACCCTGCAGGCCATGTCGCGCCTCGCAGGACTCATCCGCAAGCGCCGTCTAGACGCCGGCATGATCGTTCTGGGCCTGCCCGAAGTCGACCTCATCTTCGACGACCAGGGGCATGTCACCGGCGCTCAGCCCGAGGACAATGCATCCACCCACGGCCTCATCGAGATGTTCATGGTCGAAGCCAACGAAGCCGTCGCCGCGCTGGCCGATCGCCTGCTGGTGCCGCTTCTGCGTCGCACCCATCCCGACCCGTCCACCCTCGACTTTTCCGAACTGCGCCGCTTCTGCCGCGTCGCGGGCATCAACATTCCCACCATGCCCACGCGCGCCGAACTCCAGAGCATCCTCAAGGCCACCGCCGGCACGCCGCGTCAGCATGCGATCCATCTGGCCGTCCTCAAGAGCATGACCCGCGCCGAGTACTCCCCCGCGCTCATCGGTCACTTCGCGCTGGCCAGCGAGCATTACGCCCATTTCACCAGCCCCATCCGACGCTACCCGGATCTGCTCGTGCACCGCGTGCTCCAGGCCTACCTCGAAGCCACCGACAACGGCGCCACCCCTCCCTCAGGACGCGGCTGGCAGAAACTGGGCCAGGAACTCAATTCCGATCCGCGCTGCCTCTCCGAGGATGCCCTCGTCGAAATCGGCCGCCACTGCGGCGACCGCGAACGCAATGCGGACATGGCCGAGCGCAGCCTGCGCATCTTCCTCGTCCTCCAACTCATCGAGCGCAAGCATCAGGGCGACATCCTCGAAGGCGTCGTGGTGGACATTTCCTCCAACGCCATATTCGTGCAGCTGAAGGACTATCTCATCGACGGCGTGATCGCGGTCAAGGATCTCAACCTTGAGGGGTTCCACCGCGCTTCTCGCTCCGCGCCCCCGCCGAAAAAAGGCAAGTTCGCCAAACACCCCAAGGGAAAGTCCAAGTCGGCCGCACGCCACTCCGGCACGCCCAAGGCGGGCCGCTGGACGCTGAATCCGCAGACCGGCGCGCTGGTCAACGAAGCCACGCATCAGACCATCCAGGTCGGCGACATCCTCCCCGTGCAGGTCACCCGTGTTGATCCTTCCGCACGCCGCCTTGATCTCCGTCCCGTCGCCCGCGACTAGGCCCCGCCGCTTTTCTTCAGTTCCTCGCCGTGACCGTACGCGGGATCGAGTTGCTCGATCATTCGCTCCGCATACCTCCACGCATTGAGTTCAATGCGGATTTCCCGCAGCGTCCCCGGCTCCGGTGCGACGGCGCACTGCGCAAACAGCCTGCGCACGCGCTCCACATGCTCGGCGCGCCGTGCCAGAGCCCATGATTTCCACTTCTCCCTCGCTTCCGCCCTCCCGCTGGCGATCTCCTCCTCCATGGCGGTGCGCACCTCCATCATCTCCATGAGCAATCCCGGCGGCAACCCGCGCTCCTCCTCCTTGCTCGGCCCGCCTAGCGTCTTGAGCAGTGCGCCCGCCCGCGCCTCATCATCCAGAAGCGCTGCCTTGGCCTCATTGATCGCCGCAATCCGCCCTTCCGCAGCCGCACGCTCAGCCGGGTCGGTGAATCGGTCCGGATGGTTCCGCGCCGCCGCACGCAGGTAGGCGCTGTTCACCTCTGGGCTTGAGAGATCAAATCGCTCCGCGAGCCCAAGGATCTTGAATGGGTTGCCTGATGCGTCCATCACATGCTTCTCCCAGCCGCAATCGTCACGATTTCATCAGGCCCCAGACCCGACAGTGTCTCGATCACCGCATCCGCCCCCGCCGCGCGCAGCGCATCTTCCGAGGCGCCCGTGCTCGTGAGTCCAACGGCCCTCAGCCCCGCTCCCTTGGCCGCCCGGATTCCCGGCACGCTGTCCTCAATGGCCACGCACCGGTCCGCTGATCGAGCAATCCGCACCGCGGCCAGCGCGTACCCCTCCGGATCAGGCTTGCTGCGCTTCACATCATCGCGCCCCACAATCGCAGTGAACCGATCCGCGACTCCCAGTCGTTCCAGCGTCAGCGCGATGTCCTGCCGGTAGCTCGCGCTGCACACCGCCAGCGGCATGGTCGCGCTCGCCCGCCGGATCAACTCAACCGCCCCCGGCACCGCCGTCACCTTTCCCTCTCTGCCCCATTGCCGCATCAGCGCGAACTTCGCGCCCAGCAGCCCCTCGAACTCCGCCGCCGAAATCTCTCTCCTTGCCTCCTCCAGCATCCGCGTCAGCCCCGTGCGATCGTCCAGCCCGATGTACCGAGTCCACCGTTCGTCACTGATCACATCCACCCCGATGGGACGAAGAATCTCGATGAACGCCTCGTGGTGCATCCGCTCGGAATCCACGATGACGCCGTCAAAGTCGAAGATCAGGCCCAGTTCCTTCATCATCCGCGAATCGTAGCGAATGCCCGCTCCTTTCCCTTGCCTTCGCCCCGCGCCCTGCGATGCTCAGGCCATGCATCCCTTCATCGTTTTCGATGATCGCGATTTCCCGCGCGAAAATGCGCAGCGCATCGACTTCGGCCCCATCACCGACCTCCGCGCTACCTTCGAAATCCGCACCGGCCTCTGGACGAACTGGGAACGCCTTGAGCACGACGCCTCGACTCCCGCAATCCTGTGGGCTCCCGACCCGCTCCGTGAAATCGTCGCCCAGCGCACCCAGCGACCTGTCAATGCCGCCCCATCCGCGCCGGCCGTGCGCCTCATCAACGGCCGCCTGGTCGCGCCCGCCGCACTTCGTACCCGCATCTGGAACCTGCCGGCCGGTTCCGCCCTCGTCGAGCAGCGGTCCGGTTCGTTGATCGCTGCATGTCTGCCCCACGCCGAGGCGTCCTCACTCCTTCTTTCCGGCGTTCTCCCGCCCGCCCTCAAGATCGAGTCCGTGTCAGATCGTGTCCTTCCCGCCCGCCCCTGGGAAATCCTCTCCGCGCTCGCGGCGCAACTGACCAGCGACATCATGGACGTCGTCGCCCGGGCTCCTGCCTCCTGCCGTACTCTCACCAGCGCCGATGACCCCTGGTTCCACCAGAACTCAGTCTTCCCTGCGTCGCGCTCCATGCCTTTCCCGGTTCTTCTCGCGGCCGATGCCGTCATCTCCCCCACCGTCGTCCTCGATACGTCCGCCGGCCCCATCTTTATCGACCAGCACGCCGCCATCCGCCCCGGCTCCGTCATCATCGGCCCAGCCTACATCGGCCCCCACACCATCATCACCGACCGCTCACTCATCAAAGGTCGAACATCGATTGGTCCCCAGTGCAGAATCGGCGGGGAAGTCGGCGGCACCATCATCCAGGGATACTCCAACAAGTCCCACGACGGTCACTTGGGCGACTCCTACGTCGGCGAGTGGGTCAACTTCGGCGCCGGCACCACCAATTCCAACCTCCTCAACACCTATGGCGAAGTCGTCATGCGCCTGCGCCCCGACGGCCCGCGCGAACGCACCGGTATGACCTTTCTCGGCGCCATCGTCGGCGATCACGTCAAGTTCGCCATCCTCACCCGCATCATGACCGGCACCGTCGTGGGCACCGGCGCCATGATCGCTTCCAGCACTCCCCCGCCCACCACCGTGCCCGGCTTCGCCTGGCTCACCGATGATGACCGCGCATCCGTGCGCTCCTACCGCTTTGATAAATTCATCGAGGTCGCCCAGACTGTCATGGCCCGTCGCAACGTCCCCCTCTCAGATGCCTTGTGCGAGCGCCTTCGCACGCTGCACGCCGATGCCGTGCGCCGCCGGCCCTGATCCCGCCTCCTCACCCCCGCTCATCCATGCCCTCCGATTCCTCCAATCCCAAGACCCTCTACGTCATCGACGGCCTGGCCCAGATTTTCCGCGCCTACCACGCCATCCGCACCGGTCTCTCCTCTCCCGTCACCAAGGAGCCGACCAACGCCGTCTTCGGCTACGTGGGCATGCTCATCAAGGTCCTGCGCGAGTTCAAGCCTGACTACCTCGTCGTCGTCACCGATGTCTCCGGCGACCGCGAGACCTTCCGCTCCACGCTCTACCCCGAGTACAAGGCCCACCGCCCGCCCGTTCCCATCGACTTCAAACCCCAGGTGGTCCGCTGCCTCTCCATCTCCCGCGAGTTCAACATTCCCGTCCTCGGCGTCGAAACCTTCGAAGCCGATGACGTCATCGCCACCCTCGCCACCCGGCTCACTCAGCAGCACCCGGATCTGCGCATCCGCATCGTCTCCAAGGACAAGGACCTCGCGCAACTGCTCTCCGACCGCGTCGAGATGATCGACGTCCACACCGGCGACCGCACCACGGTCGAATCACTCAAGACCGACAAAGGCGTCACCCCCGCCCAGGTCATCGACATGCTCGCACTCATGGGCGACGCCGTCGACAACGTCCCCGGCATCGAAGGCATCGGCCCCAAGACCGCCGCTGAACTCATCAACACCTACAGCTCCATCGACAACCTCCTGGCTCACCTCTCCGACCTCAAAGGCAAACGCCGCGAGAACATCGAAAAAGGCAAGGACACGCTCAGTCTCTCGCGTCAACTCGTCACCCTCCGCCATGATGTCCCCGTGGAGTTCGACCTCGAGTCCGCGCGCGTCGACGTCACTCGCCTCAACGTCCCGGCCCTGCAGGACCGCTTCCGCGAACTCGGGTTCAATCGCTTCCGCGATGAACTGGCGCAACTGGCCTCCGGCGCACCCCCTTCCGACCCTGCAGGCGCGGCGCCATCCGCACCCAAGTCCTCGCCAAAATCAAAATCGGCGCAGGACGACAGCCCCATAGGCCTCTTTGCAGGCCTCGCCCAGCCCGCACCCGACGTCTCCGCGAATGCCACCGCGCTCCCGCCTCAGGAACGCGCTCATTACGACTCCATCACCACCCGCGCCCAACTCGACGCCCTCATCACGCAACTTCGCACCGCGCCCGTCATTTCCATCGACACCGAAACCACGGACATTTCCCCTGTGAAGGCCGATCTCTGCGGAATCAGCCTCTCGCTCGCCCCCGGCTCCGGCTGCTACATCCCCCTCCGCTCCCCCGATCCTTCCGCCCACCTCTCGCCCGATGAAGTCCTCTCTGCACTCCGTCCCATCCTGCAGGATTCAGCGCGCCCCAAGACCGGACACAACCTGAAATACGACCTCATCGTCTTTCGCAAGGCCGGTGTCCCCCTCGCCGGCGTCGCCTTCGACTCCATGGTCGCCTCCTATCTCATCGACTCCGCTCGCCCGAGCCATTCCCTCGACAATCTCGCCCAAGCCCTTCTCAACTACCGCATGATCCCCATCACCGACCTCCTCGGTGAGTCCCGGAAGGGAGAGCACGAGCGCACCTTCGACCAGGTTCCCATCGACCAGGCGACCCAGTACTCCGCCGAGGACGCCGACATCGCCCTTCGCCTCCACGATCTCTTCACCCCCCAACTGGCTGATCTCGACTTGCGCAAACTCTTCGATGACATCGAGGTACCCCTCGTCGAAGTGCTCGCCGAACTCGAGTACAACGGCATCACCGTCAACCCCGCCATCCTCGATGAGCAGCGCGCCGAACTGGCCAGACGCATCGAGGAACTCAGGAAAGAGATCAGCGCTGCGGCGCCGCGCCCCTTCAACCCCGATTCCCCCAAACAACTCGCTGCCGTCCTCTTCAACAAGCCCGAAGACCCCGAGCCCGGCCTGGGCCTGAAAGTCGTCCGCCGCAACAAAACCGGCCCCTCCACCGATATCGAGGTTCTGGAGAAACTCGCCGGCGATCCCGCAGTCAAAACTCCCGTCCCCACCCTCATCGTCGAATACCGCCAACTCACCAAGCTCGTCAACACCTATCTGGTCGCGCTCAAGGAGGCCATCAACCCCGGCACCGGCCGCATCCACGCCTCCTTCAACCAGACCGTCGCCGCCACCGGCCGCCTCGCCTCCAGCGATCCCAATCTCCAGAACATCCCCATCCGCACCGATGTGGGCCGCCGCATCCGCCGCGCCTTCATTGCCCCGCCGGGCTTCAAACTCATCACCGCCGACTACTCCCAGATCGAACTCCGCCTGCTGGCCCACCTCTCCGAAGATGAAGGCCTCATCGCCGCCTTCCAGCATGATGAGGACATCCACACCGCCGTCGCGGCCCAGATTCACAACGTCGCACTCGAAGCCGTGACGCGCGAGATGCGCAGCGGCGCCAAGATGGTCAACTTCGGCATCATCTACGGCATCACCGCGTTCGGCCTTGCCCGCCGCCTCGGCGAAGGCGTCACCAACGAATCCGCTTCGCGCATCATCGCCGACTACAAGGCCCGCTACCCCGGCATCGACGCCTTCCTCGAGAAGTGCATCGAGCAGGCCCGCACCCACGGGTTCGTTGAAACCATGTTCAAGCGCCGCCGCGCCATCCCCCAGATCCACTCCCGCAATCCCCAGGAACGCAACTTCGGCGAACGCATCGCCATCAACTCCGTCGTTCAGGGCTCCGCCGCCGACCTCATCAAGATCGCCATGGTCGACCTCTTCCGCGCTCTGCCGGAAAAGTTCCCCGGCGTCAGGATGCTCCTCCAGATCCATGACGAACTCGTCTTCGAGGCCCCCGCAGCCGTGGCGCAGCCGGCCGCCGACTTCATCGTCGCGCGCATGGAGCACGCCATCGCCCTCAAGGTCCCCCTCAAGGTCAGCGCCGCCGTCTCCGAAAACTGGGACGAAGCCAAATAACTTCGCCTAGATCTGCGGCCCCACGCCCAGCCTCTGCCGGTGCGCCTGTGCGGCCTCGACGATGCGCTCCGCCGTCCGCACCGCCGCAAAACCCGCGTGCACATCCACCGTCGGCCTCCTCCCCTCACGCACCGCCGACACGAAATCCCGCAACTGCATCTGCAGCGAGTCCGCATCATCCACTGCCAGCGGCTCCAGGTTCACCATTCCCGTGTAGTCCAGCCCTGACAGGTCTTCCCCCGCCGCCAGTTTCGCCCGCAATTCCGCCAGTTGCGCCGCATTGGCCGTCTTGCGGATGATGACCCCGTTCTTCTTCGCGTAGTCCACGCTCACATACGCATCCTCAGCGATCAGCCGCATCTTGCGCTCGGTCTTCATCGCCAGCCGGCTCGCCGTCACATTCGCCACGCACCCCGATGCGAACTCCAGGCGCGCGTTGCACACATCCTCCTGCGCCCCCAGCACCGCCACCGACACCGCCTGCACCTGCGTCGGCTCCTCTCCCGTGAGCATGAGCACCACGTCCAGGTCGTGAATCATCACGTCAAACACCACCCCGACGTCCACGCTGCGGAAACTCATCGGGCTCACCCGATGCACTTCGATGAACCTGGGTTTCAGCCCCGCCTGCGCCGCCATGGCGCGCACCGCCGGGTTGTACCGCTCGATGTGACCAACCTGCAGCAGCGTCCCCGTCTCCGCCGCGACCGCCGCAATCTCCTCCGCCTCCGGCACATTCGGCGCCAGCGGCTTCTCCACCAGGCACGCCACGCCGCGCCGCAGCAGAGGCAGCGCCACGGCGCTGTGATGCCTCGTCGGCACCGCCACCGTCACCGCGTCCGCCCCCAGTTCAAGCAGTTCTTCCACGCTGGTGAGCGCCTTCCCGCCGAAAGCCCTCACCACCTCCCCCGCCCGGGCTGCGTCCGCATCCACCGCGCCGATGAACTCCACCCCCTCCATCTGCGCGTACACCCGCGCATGGTGCCTGCCCATCCGCCCCACTCCCACCACGCCGCATCGCACGACCCGCTGGCTCATGGCCCAGTCTATTCGCTCCCATTCCCCGCTTCTTGCTATTCGCCCGCCTGCGCCTGCCGCTCCTCCAGCCGCTCCCGCGCCATCCGCTCCCGCAACCGCTTCTCGCGGTCCGCGACGTTGCTCTTATACCTCAGCGCCCATGCAAACGTGCTGCCCAGTCGCCACACCGACACCACCCACCAGATCTGCAAGACCACGCTTGAAATTCCCAGAACCAGCGCCGACCTCCCCGCGCGCGTCATGCTCAAGAGCACCGACAACACACTGACGCCGTCCGTGACCAGCAACCCCAGCAGAAGATAACCGAAGTGGTCCGTCAGGTTCTGGTCGTCAAGTTCTCGCGCCAGATGCCGCAACTGCAGACACAGGCACACCTGCGCCGCCAGACCGCTCAGCGCCGTGAGCCCCATCAGCACGAGAAAGAATGCCATCGCCCCCGCATTGGTGGTCAGATTGCACGTCACTGCCACCAGGCCCGCGGCGCCGGCCGGCATGGCCACCGCCAGCGCGAGCAGCCGCACCAGTTTGCTCAGCCGCTTGCGCGCCTCGCTGAAATCCAGGTCAGATTTCGAGTGCCGATGCTCCCCAACCACCCATCCTCCGTAACCGAACATTGTCCCGCCGCACATGAGCGCGGTGCCCACGGGTATCTGCTCCGCGTCCGCGATCATCAGAAACAACGCAAACATCAGCCCGGTCCATCCCGCCGCCAGCGACCGGATGCCCCACAGCAAACGCATGCATTCCTCACGCGTGAAGTCCTCCGTCGCATCCGCGCTTGCGATCCGCTTCTGCACAATCCCCGCCCCACACTCAGGACACTTCCCGCCGAAGTGCAACCCCTTGAGGTTGTACCCGCACTCCCTGCACCCAAGGTCACGTCGGATCAAAGCCGAAATCTCCGGCTTGATCAGTTTCTCCTGCACGTGCCGCTCGCGCGCCAACTGGTCCATATCACCCGTATCCTAGAGACCAATACTCATCTCATTCCCCCGCATTGACAGTCGATGTCACACCCCCCTTCAGAATCCCCCGACTCCCGACCCGACTTGACCCGCTGTGTCGTCGTCTTTACAGGCAGGGTTCAAGGCGTCGGCTTCCGCTGGACTGCCCGCTCCGTCGCCCAGCGCTTCCCCATCACCGGCTTCGTGCGCAACGAACCCGATCGCTCCGTACACCTCGTCGCCGAAGGCTCCCGCGCTGAGATCACGTCCTACCTCGCCGCCCTCCGCTCCCGCATGGAGGAGTTCATCCTGAACGAGGTCACCGCCTGGGAATCGCCCACCGGCGAATTCGCCACCTTCGATATCCGAAAGTGAAAGAAGCCCACCGCTCTTCGCCGTGGGCTTCCAGTTCAATCTGTAACTTCTCGCCTGCCCTTACCCCGCCATCTTCGCGGCCTTGGCCCGCGCATCCTCCAGCGTGCCCACGTACATGAACGCGCCTTCCGGCAGGTCGTCGCCTTCTCCGTTGCACAAGCGATCAAACGAATCCAGCGTCTCGCTCAGTTTCGAGTCGATGCCCCGCTGGCCCGTGAACACTTCCGCCACGTGGAACGGCTGCGACAGGAACCGCTCAATCTTGCGCGCCCGGCCCACCGTCACCTTGTCCTCTTCCGATAGTTCGTCCACGCCCAGAATCGCGATGATGTCCTTCAGGTCGCGATACCGCTGCAGAATGCCCTGCACCTTCTTGGCCACCGCGTAATGCCGCTCGCCCAGAATTCGCGGATCCAGAATTCGGCTCGTGGATGCCAGCGGATCCACCGCGGGGTAAATGCCCTTCTCCGCGATGCTGCGCTCCAGCACGACGAAGGCGTCCAGGTGCGAGAACGTCGTCGCCGGGGCCGGGTCCGTCAGGTCGTCCGCAGGCACGTAAATCGCCTGCACCGACGTGATCGCGCCGCGCGCCGTCGAGGTGATCCGCTCCTGCAACTCGCCCATTTCCGTGCCCAGCGTGGGTTGGTAACCCACCGCGCTGGGCATGCGGCCCAGCAGCGCCGACACTTCCGAACCTGCCTGCGTGAAGCGGAAGATGTTGTCCACGAACAGCAGCGTCTCACGTCCCGAATCATCCCGGAACTTCTCGCACATCGTCAGCGCCGACAACGCCACCCGCAGACGGGCGCCCGGCGGCTCGTTCATCTGCCCGAACACCATCGCCACCTTGTCGATGACGTGCGCCGTCTTGCCCTTCTCATCCGTGTACGACGCTTCCTTCATTTCCAGCCACAGGTCGTTGCCTTCGCGCGTCCGCTCGCCCACGCCCGCAAACACCGAGTAGCCGCCGAAGTTCTTGGCCACTCGGGCGATCATTTCCTGGATCACGACCGTCTTGCCCACGCCCGCACCGCCGAACAGTCCGATCTTTCCGCCGCGCACGAACGGGCACAGCAGATCGATGACCTTGATGCCCGTCTCCAGCATTTCCGTCTTGGGCGACAGATCCGCAAACGCCGCAGGCTCGCTGTGAATCGGCCGGTACTCCTTGGTGTTCACCGGGCCCAGTTTGTCCACCGGCTCGCCCAGCAGGTTGAACACCCGCCCCAGCACGCCTTCGCCCACCGGCACGCTCACCGCCGCACCCGTATCCACACACTTCATGCCGCGCGCCAGCCCGTCCGTCGAGCCCAGCGCCACCGCCCGAACCTTCCCGCCCCCAAGGTGTTGCTGCACCTCGCCCGTCAGGTGAATCTTCACGCCCTTGGTTTCTGCATCGACCTTCAACGCATTGTAAATGTCCGGAATCTGCGTCTCCGGAAACTGCGCATCAAAAGTCGAGCCGATCACCTGAATTACTTCACCCGTCGTTGCCATGAATAGTCCTTCGTTCTGCCGCAGCCCTGCGGTTGCCTTACGTTGATCCATTCGCCGATTCTGCCCCGAAAACCGAGATTGTGACAGATTTCACAAGCCCGGAATTGGACGCACAGGATATGGCTTCCGCCCCCTCAGGCCAAGCCGAACACCCCGACTTCCCGTCGCAATCCCCAGCCCACATTCCCCCGCCCTCCCGCGCCAGCCCTCCCGCCGCCCGCATAAACTCACCGCCAATGACCACCCACGGGCCCACGCCGCCTGCCAATTCACGCCCCGCTTCCCCCGCCGCAGCCCCGGCTCCGGCCCCCCACTTTCACAATCTCCATCTCTGGCAATTTCAGGCCGTCCGCGACATTCTCGTCATCGTCGGCCTCGTTTCCTTCGTCATCCTCGGCTACTGGCTCCGCACCGTCACCGTCCCCATCCTCATCGGCCTGGCCCTCGCCTATCTCGTCGAACCCATCGTCAAGTTCCTCACCCGCAGGTATTCATTCATCAGCCGCCAGGGAGTTGCCGGCGGCATGGTGGGCCTCTTCGGCCTCACCTTCCTCCTCCTCGCGCTGCTCGTCGTTCCCCTCCTCGTCCGCCAGTCCCTCAATTTCATCGAAGCACTCCCCGAAACCGTTCAGCGCGTCAGCGCACTCATCGAGGAGAAAATACCCGCCGACGTGAGGCTGCAACTCTTCGGCGAGCCGCCCCCGCCGCCTGTTTCCGATCCGGCGGTTCCGCCCGAAGCGGACTCCACTGCCGCAGATCAGCAAACCCAGGGAACCGGCGCCGAATCCGGTATCGACGACCATCCCTTCGACCCCGAGCACAAAGGCCAACTGGCCACCCAGATCGAAACCTGGATTCGCTCCAACCTCACTTCACTTCTCAAGGGAAGCGTCGAGCAGGGACAGAACGCCGCCGGGAAAATCGCGGGTTTGCTCGGCCGCATTACCTACCTCCTTCTCCTCCTCGTCCTCATTCCCTTCTTCTTCTACGTCTTTTCCACCTCCTGGCCCAGCGTCGAACGCTTTGGCTCCCAACTCATTCCCAAGTCGCATAGCTCACGGACCCGCGACCTCCTCCACAAGATGGATCGCGCTGTCAGCGGTTTCGTGCGCGGTCGCATCGTCGTCTGCACGACCTGCGGCATCCTCCTCTCTCTGGGGTGGTGGGCCTGCGGCGTGCCCTTCTGGCTCGCCGTCGGACTTCTCACCGGCCTCTTCTTCATCGTCCCCTTCCTTTCCCTCATCGGCTGGCCCGTCGCCGTCGCGCTCCTCTGGATTGCCCAGTCCGAGCAGCCGGTCGACCAACGCATGGCCGTTTGGGCCATTCTCACCTGGCCTTCTGTCGTCTACCTCGTCGTCCAGATCCTCGAGTCCTACCTCCTCACCCCCGTCATCGTCGGCCGTACCACCAATCTCTCGCCCGTGTGGATCATCGTCGCCATCCTCGCCGGCGGCATTCTCATGGGCCTCTACGGCATGCTCCTGGCAATCCCTGCCATGGCCTGCCTCAAGATCATCGTGACCGATGTTCTCATGCCTCGTGTCAAGGAATGGACCGAGGGCCGCGCCACAGACATCCTTCCCATCGGCCGCGGCTGACCCGACCACGCCATCTCGCTCCTGACCTGACCGCGCTCGGCGCTCGGGCCGGCCAATCATCTCGTACACGATGGCCCGCCCGCCTCGATTCCGATCCTCCCTCCTGGCCGACCTCTTCCGCCAGACTTCGTTCGCGCCCCCCGAAACCCACCGCCGCCAACTCGATGCCGCGGAAAAACTCCTCCGCGAACTCGCGCCCGACCGCCTCTATCCCGAGGACTACGTCATCTTCCGCATCACCGGCTACCGCAAGCCCACCCCGGAAGTCGCCCAGTTCGTTGGTGCCGCACTTGTGGCCGATCTCGCCATACTTATCGAACGCGTCAGCGCTGCGCTCCTCCTTCCCGCCCGGTCTTTCCAGCGCGCGCCCGTCACGCTGCCCGAAGCCGCGCGCATCCTCTCCGTCAGCCCGACCACGCTGCACCGCCTCCGCCGCAAAGGCCTCGTCGCCCATGTCGTCCGCGACTCACGCGGAAAACCCCAGCCCGTCATCTTCCGCGACTCCCTCGATTGGTTCATCGCCACCGGACGCCACCGCTCCGAATTCGCGCCCCGCGGACGGCGCATCCCCCGCCCCGAACGCGATCGCATCCTCGCCCAGGCCCGCCGCTGGCGACGCTGGGCCGGCCTCTCCCTCCATCAGGCCGCCCTGCGCATCGCCGCCCGCACCCATCGCTCCCCCCAGTCCATCACCCTTTTGATTCAGCGGCATGATCGCGCCAACCCTGCAGGCGCACTCTTCCCCGAACACCACGCCCTCACCGCCCGCGAGCACCGCCTCATCCACCGCGCCCGCGCTCGCGCCGTCCCCGTCGCCGACATCGCCCGCCGTCTCGGCCGCACCCGCACCACCATCTACCGCCTCATCAACGAAACCCGCGCCCAGCGCCTCCGAGCCTGCCGCCTCACCCACTTCACGCTTCCCACCTTCGCTCTTCCCGCCGCCGCCGATGTCATCCTCGCCGCACCTCCGGTCACCACCAACCTCTCGTCATCAGTCGAGTCCATCGCTGCCGCAGGCCCCTGGGTCGCCGCCGTCCACGCCCTGACGCCTCCTTCCGAAGATGACGAACTTGCCCTGCTGGCCGCCTTCAACTTCCTCAAGCACCGCGCTCACAGCCAGAGCGCCCGCCTCCCGCGCACCGCTCCCTCCGCCGCCCGCCTTGATGAAATCGAAACCGCCCTGCGCTGGGCACTCCTCCTCAAGCGCCGCCTCTTCGATGCCCTCCTGCCCACGCTCCTGGTCACTCTTGAGCAGAGCATCGATGGCCGACTGCTCGACCGCCCTCCCTCCGAACTGCGCGCCCTGCACCTCGCAGCCTGCTCCCTCCTCTCTTCTGCCCTCGACGAATTCGACCCCTCGAAAAACCAGCGCCTCGCCGCCTACTTCGCCTTTCAGCTCCGCCGCGAACTCGCCAAGCGCATTCTCGCCCGCCCCTCGCCCCACCCCGAAAACACTGCCCTCCCGCTCAATCCCGCCGCCAACCTCCTCACGCCTTGGCAACGCGATCTCGCACTCCCACTGCCCCTCCGTTCCGCCGTTGCCGCTCTCAACTCTCCCCACCGCGACATCATCACACTGCGCTTCGGCCTTGCCGGTTCCTTCCCGCGCACCCTCAATCAGACCGCCGCCGAATTGCACCTCACCCGCTCCGCCGCCGCCCTTCACGAAGAACGCGCGCTGCGCCTGCTCCCCCGCCTGGCCCGCTCATCCCCCCTGCCCTGATTCCGCGCTCGCTTCAATCCGCGCCTCCGTATACCCCGCCCGCAGGCACACATTCAGCGCCTCCACCGCATCACCCCACCTGCATGTCGGTGCCGGCACGATTCGCATCGGCGTCTGCGCCGTGAACATCCCGCCCGGATTCGCCGCGCTTCTCAATTCGCTGCGCAGAAAACGCCCCAGGTCCGCCGGCGTCTGCACCGAATCCGGCCCCACCCTCCCCACGTTCACCACGCACTCATCCTGACCCAGAATCTTCCGCCGCGTGCTCACCTGGATCACCACCGGTTCCTCCGGCAGGTCAAACGGATCCGCCGCCGTCGCACTCGCGCCCGCTCCCTTCAGCCCATCCGACTTCATCGCCAGCACTTCAGCGCCGACCGTGAAATTCGTGACCAGCAGAAAATACACGAGCAGCTGCACCACCACGTCGATCATCGGGATCATGTTGAGCGTCAACTCGTTGGTTCCGCTTCTGCTCCGCCGCTTCGCGCGCAGCGCATGCAGCGCTTCCACATCCTCGCGCGAAAGATCTCCGCTCCACGCCCTCGGCTGTTCATTGGCCCCCGGCGTCATCATCCCCCCCTTCCACGTACAGGTTCACCTCGATCGCCCCCGCCTCGCGTAGCGCCGCCAGTACAGGCTCCACCACCGCATATTCCGCGCGCCGGTCCGCCCGCACGTCGATGGCCGCCTCCGGGTTCTGCCTCACCTCCCGCGCAATCCGCGCTGCGAGCTCCTCCAGATCCAACCCCACGCTCTCGCCCGAAACCTGGTACGCCCGCGCCCTGCCCGCATCCCGCTCCGCCGGCAGCACGTCGATCTCGATCCGCTTGATCCCCGTGGGTTCGTGCCCCGCCGAGTCGGCCGGCGCCGGCAACTCAATCTCCTTCGGACCAGGCTCCACTTCCGGCTGCGCGACGAGCAAAAAAAACATCATCATCAGAAACGTCACGTCGATCATCGCCGTGAGGTTGAACGCTACCTTGGCCGGTCCACGCGGAAACGCCCGGCTCATGACGCTGCCCCGCCGCTCTGCGCCTTCGTCTCATTCTCCCGGATCAGCCCCACCACCTCCTCCACCTCGCGCACCGCATCCGTCGCCGCCGCATCCAGCCGGTTGCGCAAGAGCGCGTACGCCGACAGCGCCGGAATCGCGATGAGCAGTCCCCAGAACGTCGCCACCAGCGCCGTCCCGATGCCCCCCGCCAGTTCCACCGGGCTGGGCCTCCCCCCCGCCGCCACCACCTCCTGAAACGCAAGAATGATCCCGTACACCGTCCCCAGCAGCCCGATCATCGGCGCCACGTTCCCGATCACGTTGAGCACCTCCAGCCGCCGCAGCCGCATCGTCACCTGCGCATCCTCCGCCGCCGCCAGCGCCCGCAGCATCGCCCCATACCCTCCTGCTCCCGCCTTCAGCGTCTCGTACAGCATCACCCCCAGCAGATTCGCCTCGCCGCGCACGCTGCTGATCGCCCCGTCGTAATCCTTCGCCGCCACCGCCGTCCGCACCTTCTGGCTCACTCCCTCTGGCGCCAGTGCACGCCGGCTTGTCTCCCGCGCCCTCTGAATGATCAGCCCCAGCGTCACCACCGACAGCCCGATCAGGAACCAGATCTTGATCGTCCCGACGATCGATCCCTCTACGCCGAAGAAAGCCTTCGCAAAACTCCGCCCCGCCTGCGCGCCCCCCTCCTCTCCCGCCTGCGCCAGCGCCATCGTCGTCGCCGTCCCCACCCCCGCCAGGAGCGCCAGCATCATCACGCTTCGCATCACCCCTCGCACCGACCAGCCCGTTCCCTGCATTTGTCCGCCGCGCATCCTGCACGCTTCCTTCCCGGATTGCTTCGCATCCGTTTCTACCGCCGTTCAAACTGCTTCTCCAGATCCTTCAGCGACAGCCGGATCGTCGTCGGCCGCCCGTGCGGGCAACTGCCCCCCCGCTCGATCTCCCCCCGTCGCGCCAGGAGCGCGCCGATCTCCTCAGGCTTCATCCGATCCCCTGCCTTCACCGCCGCCTTGCACGCCATCATGTCCAGCACTTCATGCACCGCCCCTTCATCCCCCGGCGTGAATCCCTCCGCCGCCGCCCGCCCCAGCAACTCCGCCATGAATTCTGCCGGCTCCACTCCGCGCTCAAACAGAAATGAAGGGAACCCGTGCACCGCGATCGTCCTCGGCCCCATCGCCGTCGCCTCGATCCCCAGCCGCTCAAAAAGCGGCCCCAGCCCCTCCAGCAGCGCCGTCTGCTCCGCGCTTGCCTCCAGCGTCGCCGGCATCAGCAGCCGCTGCGATTCCAGACTCCCCGCCAGCACCCGCGCCTTCAGTTCCTCAAACATCACCCGCTCATGCAGCGCGTGCTGATCCACGATCTCGATCCCGCTCTCATCCTCCACCACCAGGTAACTGTTGTGCACCTGCATGATCCGCGCCGGCAGCACCTGCACCATCGGCCTCCCCTCACTATCCGCCTGCATCGGCAGCCCCGGCTCATCCCCAGCCGCCGGCTCCATCGCCCGCTTCACCTCCTGGTACGCCAGCGACCGCTGCACCGGCTCCATCCTCCGGAAATGCTCCACGAACTCCCGCGCCGTCGTCATCGGCCTGCTGATTGACGCCAGCAGCCCCGCTCCGTTGATGGTCCCGCCGCCGTTGAATCCCAGCCCCCCCTCTTCGTCCCCGCCCCCGTGCACCACCGACGCCGGCGCCCCGTCCCACGACACCTGTCGCGTCAGGTCCGCCTGCAGCAGCCGCTCCCGGATCGCGCCCAGCACCAGCCCGTGCACACTCTGCGAGTCCCGGAAACGCACCTCCGACTTGGTCGGATGCACATTCACATCCACCAGCCGCGCATCCATCTCGATATACAACACCACCGTCGGCGTCTTGTCCGGGTCAATCACCCCCCGGTACGCCTCCTTGATCGCATGCAGCACCGTCTTCTCACGGATCGCGCGCCCGTTCACAAACACGTGCTGCCACTTCCCGCTCCCGCGCGCAATGGCCGGCAACCCCGCCATCCCCCACACGCTCATGCTTCGCTCCGGCCCGCGCTCATCCGCGCTCACCTCCAGCAACTGCCCCGCCGCCTCCTCACCCAGCACCGCGATCACCCGCTCTTTGGGGCTCTGCCCGCTGGGCAGATCCAGCGCAAGCCTCCCGTCATGCGTGAGCGCAAACCCCACCGCCGGATGCGACAGCGCAAGTTTCTGCACCGCCTCCAGGATGTGCCCGTACTCCGTCGCGACCGTCTTGAGAAACTTCCGCCGCGCCGGCGTGTTGTAAAATAGATTCCGCACCGTCAATCGCGTGCCCACCGGCCCGCCCGCCGGCATCGCCTTCCCGATCTCGCCCCCCTCCGCCTCAATCTTCGTGGCCAGCCCCGCCTCCGCGGTCCTGCTCATCAGCGTCAGCCGACTCACCGATGCGATCGACGCCAGCGCCTCCCCGCGAAACCCCAGCGTCCCGATCGCTTCAAGATCCTCCGCGCTTCCCAACTTGCTCGTCGCATGCGGCGCCAGCGCCAGCGCCAGTTCCTCCGGCGCAATCCCCTTCCCATCATCCACCACCTCAATCAGTTCCCGCCCCCCCTGCTCCACCGTCACGCTCACCCGCGTCGCCCCCGCATCCAGCGCATTCTCAATGAGTTCCTTCACCGCCGATGCAGGCCGCTCAATCACCTCGCCCGCGGCGATCTGATTCACGACCAAAGGCGGCAGAACTCGAATCCCCATGCCGCCATTCTACACGCCTTTTTCAGCCTTCCCCCCGCTTTCCTCTCCCTTCTCAATCACCGCCCCGCACTCCGGGCATGCCCCGCTTCGATTGCCCCGGAGGTCATATCCGCAGGCTTTGCAAGCCATCGTTTTCTGCTCGATGAAGGCGGGCCGCTTGGATGGGACGAGCCAGGCTAGAAATGACCACATCAACACCGCCAGCGCAGTGGGCATCAGAAAACCCCAGCCGCTTGGCTGCGCTGCGCTATATGCGCCTATGAACACACTGACCAGGATCGTCATGACCAGGCTCAGAGCTTGACCGAGCCAGCGCGGTTCGCCAAAGTAAACGATCAATGCGATACAGACGCCCAGCGGCAGGGCCATGCCAATGAGCGCACAGAGCGTGAACACCGAATTGAATTCGCTCACGCCCAGCACTCATCCATTTGATCTGCTCCGTCAACCGTCTCTCACTCCCCCGGCTTCAGATCATCAACCCGCTTCGCCGTCACGATCGGAATCAGCGCGCTCTCATCCCGCTTCAGCGACCCGATGATCCCCACGATCCGGTTCAGCCGGCTCGACAGCTGCATCTCATCATCCGGCACCAGGTACGCGATCGTCCGCCCCGATGAGACATCCTGCACACGGTACAGCAGTTGCAGCCGCTTCCCGTCGTACACGTTGGACATCATCAGCTTCCCGATCACGTCGTAGCGCGGCAACTCGCCCGCCGGCGTCGCCAGCGTGGGGTTCGTCACCGGCTCCTTGGCCTTGCGGATCGCATCCTCCAGCCGCTGCTGCGCTGCCTGCTGGTCCAGCCGCAACTGCAACAACTCGATCCGCGCTTCGCACGCCCGTCGCACCGATGCGCTCGTTCCCGCCTCGCCCGCCAGCCTCCGATATTCACTCTGCAAAGCGGCAACCTCCGCATCCTCGGGTTTTGCCTTGCGCATCTCCTGATACAACTCTTCCAGTCCCTTGAGCCGCTCTCCCGCCGTGGGCACGTGCGGCTTGGGCGGCTCGACCGGCTTGGCCTGCTCAGGCTGCGCCTGCGTCTGTTCCGCTGGCTGACCCTGCGCGCCCTCGCCTCCGCCTTCCCCAGGCGGCGCGGTCTTCTCCGTCTCGCCCATCTCAATCGTCGGCTGTGCGTCGCCTGCTTCTTTCGTCCCTTGCGCCGGCGCTTCGATCCCCGCGCCGCTTGGAGCCTGCGCCTTAAGCATCGTTTCCCACGCGGTGATCTCTTCCGCCGTCGCCTCGCGCAAAGCGCTCGCCAGCACGTACCCCGCCGTCTCCGCCGGCATCCGCACCCGGTAGTAATCACCCTTGCTCGCCGTCGTCACCTTCTCCATCGCCTCAAGTTCCGTACCCGCATCAACACTCACGCCGACCCACGAACGCTCCGGCTCAGCCCCCGCCGCATAAAACACGCGCGTCGCGCTGTTGAGTTTCACCAGTTTCCCATCCGATGACGCCGTCACCTCCGCCGCAGGCACAAAACCTGCTGCCATCCCCCCGGCGCGAATCGTCGCCCATCCGCCCTGGTCGCGCTCCTTCACCCACACCAGCCCCCCCGCCTTGAGCGTGCCGATCTCGTAAAACTCCACCGCCCGCCCGCATCGCACCGACGCTCCCTCCTGTGCCACCGCCGCCCACGCGCCCGCAGTCGCCGGCGCTTCTTCAGGCAATCCCATTCCGATGTTGCCCCCGCTGCTCCCCTCCTGCCGCGCAACCGCAAGCGTTGCCGCCGAAATGCTCCACGCCGCCAGGATTGCTACCCGACCCAGATTTCCGCCGCCCATGTTTTTGCTCATGACCGCATACTCCATCCACGTGTTGCGTGCGCTGTCGCTGTTGGGATCGTGGGGAATCATCGCATTGCCCCACCATCCAGCCATTCCGTGACTCATCCCCTGGCATGCATCCGTGCATACCCAGCCCACTGCACAAGTGTAGCCGTATTCGGACCCTTTCGATCCTTCCGCCTTCCTCTCTACATCCGCCCCGCGCCGCCCTCACAACCCCTCCAAACCCACCCTCACTTCCTGCGCATGTCGAATCCTCCTCACCCGTCGCGCAAGACGGGCCGACTTGGCCCACATGAGTCTGCCCGATCTCGATCCTGCCGCCGCCTCGCCCGACACCCGCACCGATGCCTTCGACCGCAGAGCCTGCCCCTCCCCGCAGCAGCGTCGCAGCCGCATTTTCATTTCCTCCAGCCTCGTCGGCTCGTTTCTCACCCTCACCATTCTCGCCAGCGTCTCGATCCGCTCCGCGCCCGCGCCCGCCCGCGCCGCTGAGGACTCCCGCCCGCTGCCCGCCCCTGCCTTCCCCGGCGCGAACTCCGCGCTCGAAGCCGCCGCTCAGACTTCCAGCGAGCCCGCCTCTCCCGAAAGCGAACATCGCGCCAACCTTGCCACCCAGCGCGATGCGCTTCTCATCCGTCTCATGCTCCTGCGCGCCGATCACCTGCGCACCCTGAGCCGCACGCAAACCACCCTCGAGCACATCGCCGCCCAGGCCGACTCGCTCTACTCCGATCACTACGCCGACGCCGCCCTCCGCGCCCAGTTCGAGCGCCGCTCCGAGGACATGAAGGACGCCGACTCGCAGTGGCTCGCCAGCGAAGCCGAACTCATGCAGCAGATCGAAGACCTCGACGCCCAGATCGCTGACCTCGACCGCGCTGCCGCCAGCCCCCTCAACCTCACCGACACCCCTGAGCATCTAGCCGCGCCCGAATCGCGCTGACCAACCGGTCCCGCTCCGTCGCCTCCACCCCGCAACTCAGGTCCGCCTTTGACCGCAGCCACACCGGGCTCTTCGGGTCCGGATCATCGCTGTGCCTCGGAATCACGTGCCAGTGAATGTGGTGCATCAGGTTTCCCAGGCACTCGTAATTGATCCGCACCGGCCCGAACTCCGCCCGCAGCGCATCCGCCGTCCGCGCCACATCCTTCCACAACCTCCCCTGCCGCCCGTGTTCCAGTTCCGCCACGTGCTCGACGTGCTCCTTGAGCAGCAGGATGCACCACCCCCGGCACGTCTGGTTCTCCGCCAGCACCAGATACGACTCCTCCATCTCCGCAATCAGAAACGGATTCGCCTCTCCCCGCTTCATCCGCCCGATCCGCTCACACGCATCGCACCCCATCACCCCACCCTCTTCCCAAACTCACCCGCCTCGAACACGTGCATCCGCCCTTCATCCACCGCAAACCGCTTCATCTCCCCTGCCTTCACCTCCGCCATCGCATCCACCCGCGCCACCATCCGCCGGCCCGCCGCCGTCCGCGCGTACACATCCATTCGATCCCCTAGCGGCTCCACTACCTCCACCTTCAGTTCCATGCTCCCTCCTCCCGCTTCCGCAAACCGCAATCCCTCAGGCCTGATCCCCAGCGCCGCCGTCCCCTCCATCTCCACTCCCGCGCCCAGCCCGAGGCGCACGCCCGCCGCGCCCTCCTCCACAAACCACGCCCGCCCGCCTTCCCGCACCACGCGCCCCTCCAGAAAATTCATCGGCGGCATCCCCACAAATCCTGCCACGAACCGGTTCACAGGCCTGCGATACACCTCCAGCGGCGTCCCCACCTGCTGCACCAGCCCCTTGCTCATCACCACCACCCGGTCCCCCAGCGTCATCGCCTCCTCCTGATCGTGCGTGACATACACCGTCGTCGTCTTCAGCCGCAGGTGCAGCGCCTTGAGTTCCGCCCGCGTCTCCACCCGCAGCTTCGCATCCAGGTTCGACAGCGGCTCATCAAACAGAAACGCCTTCGGCTCGCGCACGATCGCCCGCCCCACCGCCACCCGCTGCCTCTGCCCGCCCGACAGCGCCTTGGGCTTGCGCTCCAGCAACTCCGTCAGCCCCAGCATTCTCGCCGTCTCCCGCACACGCCGGTCGATCTCCGCCTTGGGCAGTTTCCGCAACTTCAGCGCAAAGGCCATGTTCTTGTACACCGTCATGTGCGGATACAGCGCATAGTTCTGAAACACCATCGCGATGTCGCGGTCCTTCGGGTGCACGTCATTCACCACCCGCCCGCCGATAGCCACCGTCCCCCCGCTGATCTCCTCCAGCCCCGCGATCATCCGCAGCGTCGTCGACTTCCCGCACCCCGACGGCCCCACCAGCACGATGAACTCCCCATCCGCGATCTGCAGATTGAAATCGCTCACCGCGCGCACGCCCCCCTCGTACTCCTTGCTCACATTCTTCAACACGACTTCCGCCATGCGCGTCTCACCCTTTCACCGCCCCCAACTGGATCCCCTTCACCAGGTACTTCTGCAGCAGCACGAACAATATCACCAGCGGAACCATCGCCATCAGACTCGCCGCCATCAACTGCGGAATGTCCGTCCCATGATCATCCGAAAAACTCAGCAGCCCGATCGGCAGCGTCCGCAGATTCTCATCCTTCGTCAGCACCAGCGGCCAGAAGAACGAACTGTAATTCCCGATGAACGTGAAAATCGCCAGCGTGATCAGCCCCGGCCGCGCCAGCGGCAGGATCACCTCCCAGAACGCGCGCCAATGACCCGCCCCGTCGATGAGCGCCGCCTCGTCCAGCGACTTGGGAATCGTGAGCATGAACTGCCGCAGGAGAAACGTCCCGAAAGCGCCGAACGCCGCCGGCACGATCAGCCCTGCATAACTGTTGTACATGTGCAGTTTCAGGATGATCGCAAAATTCGGCGCCATGAGCACCGCACCCGGAATCATCATCGTCGCAAGGTACAGCACGAATACCTGCTCCCGCCCGCGCCACTCCATCCTGCTGAACGCATACGCCGCCATCGCGCTCGTGAGCAGATGCAGCAGCGTCACCCACCCCGCCACCAGGATGCTGTTGAAGAAGTACTTCGCAAACGGCACCACCTCGAACACCCGCACATAGTTCTCCGCCTGCACCCGCCCCGGCCAGAAGGTCCTGCTCACCAGGTCAATGTCCGCGTTGTCCGTCAGACTCGCCGCCGTCTGCCACAGGAACGGCGCCAGGAACGTCAGCGCCAACAGCGCCAGCCCGGCAAATACCGCGCTGCGCGTCCACACGCCCTGACGATGCGCAATCGACTCACTCATTGACCGCCCTGCTTCCGAACCGGTAGTTCACCACCGTCATCACGAAAATCATCGCAAACATCGTCCAGGCGACCGCCGACGCCAAACCCAGTTGAAACTCGTCCGTGAACGCCAGCTTGTACAGGTAATACGTCACCACCTCCGTGCCGTACTGCCCGCCCGTCATCGCCCGCGCCTGGTCAAAACCCCCCTGCAATCCCCCGATCGTCGCCATGATCACGATGAAAAACGTCGTCGGCCCCAGTTGCGGCCACGTCACGTTCCAGAACCTGCTCCACCCCTTCGCCCCATCAATCGCCGCCGCTTCATACAACTCCTCGGGAATGTTCGAAAGCCCCGCCAGGTACAGCAGCATGTTCCCACCGCCCACGCTCGTCCATACACCCATCACAATGAGCGCCGTCTTCGCCCACGTCTCATCCACCAGCCACTTCGGCGCCGTCAGCCCCGCCCCGCTCGTCCACCCCTCATGCAGCACCGTTGCCGCGCCGTAAGTCGCCTCCCGCAGCAGCCCCTCCGCCTCCGCGCTCACCGCCAGGCCCTGCATCGCCTCCAGCAGCACCCTCGGCTGGATCGACCCGCCCACCGCCTTGATGAGCAGATCCAGTTCCGCCGGCCGGCTCAGCCACTGCCCCTCCTGAATCCTCTGCACAAGCCCCGCCAGCGCCTCACCCGTCAGCGGCGCATAGCCCGTGGCAAACAGCGCGCGTTCCGGCAATTGGCACAGCCCGTACCCCATCCCCACGCATACCGCCGCCAACATCGCCAGCCCCGCCGCCGCGCTCGCTAATCCCGCCACGCTCACATCCCCTTCTCGCCACCTTCCAATCAACTTCCACCCCAACCACGCTGTCAGCCCCCCGCCCAGCCCCCACACCGCGATTCCCAACCCATACCACACGCCCGCCGCCGTCCCGCTCACCACCCCCTGCACCCCATCCAGCATCGGCTGCAGCGCCACGTTGATCGCACCGCCCGTCGGCTTGTACAGACTCTTCCACAGCAGAAACAGCGCAATTCCCGACAACAGACTCGGCAGGTAAAACAGCGTTCGGAAGAACACCACGCCCCACACACTCCCCGCCGCCACCACTGCCCCCGAGATCACCAGCAGCGCAGCAATCGCCATCGCCCTTCGCCGCGCCAATTCGCTCGCAAGCGCTTCATCCTGCCTTTGCGCCCCGCTCCCATCCTCTTCAACCTGCCGCGTCTGCTCTCCCGCGCTTTGCTCCGCCGGCCACGTCACCAGCAACGATGCGCCGGCGCTCACCACGCCCACGGCCAGCGCCAATCCCGCGACCATCCAGCGCCCCTTCGCCCGCGCAGGCCCCACCGGCCGGTTCAGCATCAGCGCCACCAGCAGGCTGCCGACAATTCCAATCGGAATCCCCAGCATCAGGTACGCTGTGTTCCCCATCGATTCCCAGAACAGGCGACTCTCATCCCCCCACAGAATCCGCGCAAAATTGCGAAGTCCCACAAATTTCACCGGCGTGTCCGAAAACGCATTGTGCTTCACGAGCGAAGTGTCGGTGAAGGCCAGCCACAGTGAGAACACCACCGGCCCTGCCGTGAACAGCGCAAAACCCAGCAGATTGGGCAGCAGGAACAGCCACGCCTGCATCTGTTCCGTGCGCGCTCGTTGCCCCCTCATTGCGCAGCCCCCTTTTCATCAAACGTCCTCCCCGTCAGCGCCTCCCACTTCGCCCGCAACTCCGCGTCCCGCGCGATGTTCGCCCGCATCTGTCTGTTCACACGGTCCTCAATCAGCCGCGCCGCCTCCGCCGCGCTCACCTGATTCACCCGCAACTGATCCAGCACCTGGCCCACGAGATACCCCAGCCGTTCGGGTCCGATGAACGGACTCAACTGCTGGCTCTCTGCCCCTTCCATCGCTTCTACGAACACCTTCGAATCGAAATCCTCCAGTCCCGGCAGCGCCTCCGGCGGCCCGCTGATCCCATCCTCGTCCGTGCAGTATTCAATCACCCCGCAGATCGAGTCGAACGTCTGGTTGATCTGCTCGTTGTACTCCGCCGACCCCAGAAACTCGATGAACCGCAGGCACTCCTCCCGGTGCGGCGATGCGCGGTTCACCATCGCCACACGCGCCCCCACGTCCGTGTACCAGACCTTGCCGCTCACCGTCGGACAGTGCGCGACCCCGATGTGCAGCAACTTCGCCTTGTCTTCCTCGGTCAGACTCTGCCTGATGAACTCGTAATCCTCAGACGCCAGCGGGATGAGCACATCCCGCTCCAGCGTCCCCAGAATCCGCGCCACTCGCGCTCTCACTCCCTCGTCTCCGCCCTCCGCAGCCCGCAGCAGCGCAGGCCGTATCGCCCGCGACAGGTTCGCCTGCGCATACGTCACGTACTCCCACCGCCCGCCGATCGTCATCGCGCACAGCTTCGCCGCAAAATACAGCCCGTTGTTCGCCCCGCCCATGAACCCGCCCGCCGCCGCCATGCTCGCCGTCTCCGCAGGCGTCGGACTCACGCCGGCCTCGAACATCAGGTCCTGAAACGCCTGCAGTCCCGCGATCGTCTCCGGCGAGTTGTAAATGCACTCCGTTCCCTCCGCATTGAAGAACCGCCCGCCGTTCGACAGCGCCATCGGCCATGGCTCCATGCCCACAATCCCCCACCGCTTGCCTCCCGGCAGACTCGCCGATTCCACCGTCAGTGTTCGGGCAACCTCTTCGAGTTGCGTAATCGTCCACCCGCCCGTGGGAATCGCTGCCCCCGCCTCCGCCGCCAGGTCCTTGTGGTAGAACAGCACCGTGTATCCCACATTGGCCGGAAACCCGTACTGCCTTCCCTCCTGCACAAAACTGCTCCACCCGCCCGTGAAACACCGCTCATATCCCACACCGCGCTTCGCGGCTTCTTCCGTGATGTCCAGTGCAATCCCCGAGGACACCATCGCCTGCAGTTGCTTCGGCCCGTACGTCTCAAGAATGTCCGCTCCCGCGCCCCCCAGGCTCTGGATCACCGGCTTGGTCACGCTCGCTGTAGACGCCGTGTCCCGCCCCGCAGGGTCCGTCGTCACATCGCACGGCTCCCCGTACTTCGACAGATGCCACCGCCGGAACATCTCCATCTGCAACAGCCGTGCTGGATTGCTGTCCGTAGACCACACCAGCCTCGGCGCCTCCGCCAGCGGCCGCGCGTGCACCCCGTCATACCACGCGGTGAATCTCGCCTCCGCCTCCCGCCGCTCTGCGCTGCCTGCCTCCAGCGCGCTGAGCTCCGCAAAACTCACGCCCTCCCGCCCCGCCGCACGCTCTGCCTCCGCAAACCGCCGCTCCATCTCCGCCGCCGCAGGCACATCCGCGTTTCGCCAGATCAATGCAATCACCGCCGCGCGCGCATCGTCGCGCGGCGCCACCACCTTGACCGCAATGACGGTCAACCCCACCCAGATTGCCAGTAAAACGCCAAACAGCGTGCGCACGGATGCCGCCTCGTGACTGCCTGAGCCCTCACGTCATGGTACTCCGCTCTCCCCGCCCTTCGTCATCCCACGCTTCCCTTGCCTGATCGTCACAACCCTCCCTCCTCCCGATTCCGCTTCGCCCGCTGGCCACAGCCCGCCTCCGATCCGTCCGATCACAACTCCGGATTCACGGAGGATTACATGCCCAACGAAGCGCCCAAGTCTGAAAAAGTACGTCAACTCATCCGCATGCTCGATGGCTCCATCGATGATGCGCGCCGCCGCCGCCTGGGAGGGCCCGCCTCCTCTCCGACGACCGCCACGTCTCCCGCCCATTCGCCCTCCTCCCCTCAGCGCGCCACCCCCAAGCGCTGATACTACCCCACCCCTCTACACCCCCCAGACCCTACAGTCGGACGCGCTTTCGCATCTTCACTGCGCAGCGCTGTCCTTCCTTGCGCTTCCCGCCGATGAACTCTCTGCGGGCGCATACCGCGCTCCGGAGAAGCGATACAAACGGGCCCGTCCCGCCCTCGTTTCTCGGCTCTTGCTCCGCCGGCCGCAGGGCCGGCACTTACGCCGGAGGGTCGGATCGTGACGCGCATCCCTGCAACCACGTTCACTGAACTCGGTCAGGTCGAATTCCTCAAGGATTCCGCCGTCGTCACCCTCACCGCGTCCGTCCTTTCGGGTCATGAAATGGCGGGCCGCCTCAGTCACTTCTTCAAAGGAATCCACAGCCGCGGCGCGCGCAATTTCATCCTCGACCTCCAGAACGTCACCGCCATGGACTCCGCCTGCGTCTCCATCCTCATCAGCCTCCTCACCGACCTCCAGGCCCAGCCCGATCGCGGCGGCATCGCCCTCGTCAACGCCTCCTCCAACGTCTCCTACCTCTTCAAACTCACCCGCCTCGACCGCATGTTCCCCATCTGCCGCGATGTCATGGCCGCCCTCGCCGCAGTCGAGAACCCCGTCCGCCAGCCCGCCAAGCCCGCCGCTCCCTCCTGGTGGCACCTCGGCTGACCTCACGCCCTCACCCTCTCAATTCCACGATTGCCCTTTGGGCCAGTCTTCCTTCTGCGGCGCGGCCCGCCTGATCTCGCTCTCCAGCGCCTTGAGCTGCTTCTCCGTATATTCCGCCCGCTCCACCGCATCCGCCTCCGACAGCAGCCGATACCGCCGCTCCGCATCATCCTGCGTCGATATGAGCAGGTGCCCCACCAGCTCCACCAGCACGTGGCTCGGGATCTCCTCGTTGTCGAAAAACTCCACGATCTTCGGCTGCAGCCTCAGGTGCGCCAGCCCCTCACTCTCCAACAACTCCCGCACCCGCCCGCGCCAGCCCACCAGTTGCGGCTCCGTCGCATCCGGATTCGACTCCAGCGGCATCAGCTTCGCCGTTCGGTAGGGCCTCTCCACCGTGGGCATCGATTCCTCGATGATCCGCGCCCGGCAGATCCCCTGCAGCAGAATGGTGTACTGCCCATGCGGTAGTGACTCGTGCTTCTCAATCTGCCCCACGCACACCACCGGCCGGATCGGCGGGTTCCCGTGATACTCCGTCCGCCACGCGCTGCCCTGGAACGTCGCCATCGCGATCTGTCCCGACCCGTCCAGCGCATCCCGCACCATTGCCGTGTACCGCGGCTCATACATTCGCATCGGCATC
Source organism: Phycisphaerales bacterium (assembly GCA_044229655.1). Lineage (GTDB taxonomy): Bacteria > Planctomycetota > Phycisphaerae > Phycisphaerales > UBA5793 > JBGASM01. The sequence continues at coordinate 75,402 of JBGASM010000001.1, forward strand.
TGGGCGTGCGGCAGCAGATGCACCCCCGGCAGCGGAAACAACGGAAACGATCTGCTGAAATTAATCTGGATCAGCTCCGGCATATCACCAATGCTAGAGGCCTTCCGCCCTTCATCTCGCGGGCGCTCAAACCGGTCCGACACTATCCTCCCGCTGGCCCCTGCTTACTGGATCGTCTTCGAAACCACGTTCGACACCGCGCCGGTTTGCGCCGCTTGCAGCCACACCTGCCGGCCTGTCGTCCCGCCCGGCACATTCACGTTCAATCCCGCCGTGCCGCTCCCGTCCGCGCTGGCCGAGCCCGCCAGCGCCGGCGCATCGAGCGCCAGCACCACCCCCAGCGACGCCACCTCCGTGCTCTCCAGGCCCGTGGTCGAGTACGCGAAATACACCCGCTGCGCAGGCGCGGCGCCCGTCACCTGCAGGCTCCCCGCCTGCCCCGCCCGCAGCGTGCTCGCCGTCAGCGTCATCGTGGCCAGCGTCGGCGCATCCAGGTTGTGATTCCCGAATCCCGTCGCGATCTCGACGTAATGCGGCGTCCCGTTCAGGATGTCCGCATCATCATCATCCAGCGTCAGGAAATCCACCGTGAGCGCGGGGCTGATCGTCCTCGGCTGCAGCAGGATCGAGTTCAGCGTCAGGCTCTGAATGATCGCAAGCCCTTCCGTCGGCTCTGTCACCCGCAACGCCTTGAGCGCATCCCACACCGATCCCGCCACGATCTGCCCGCAGAGGTGCGCCTCGTCTGTGCACGGATACGTCACCAGATTTTCCGAGTCACGCACGTGCTGCCCCGGCCCCGAGAAGTCCGCGCCGATGATCGCCTGGTCCGTCAGCACCACCGTGATCGCATCCGCCATCCCCTCGTGATACGACGACGCCGGATCCGACACCGTCCCGTCGTCGATGATCTTGTGCCCATACTCGTGGTACACCACCGTCGAGTACGCTGAGTTCACGCATGAATCGCCCTGCGGCAGATAGAAATTGATCGAATCCCCGTCATAGTTCGCATTGCACCGCAGCAGCACGAACCCGTTGTTCGTCGTCGCCAGGAACGGCCGCAGCAGGTCGGGATACGTCGGGTTCACGCTCGCCTGCCAGTCCCGGACAATGGTCGAGTGAATCAGCGCATTCACCTGCGCCGTCCCCGTGTCCACCGGCAGGTCGTTGTGCAGGAAATCCACCGTGGCCGGCGGCGTCGCGCCCGTATCAATGCGCAAATCCTCCCCGCGCTGGTTCTTCACCTGCAGCGTGGCCGACTCCATCCCCGAGATCACCGTCACAGGCGTCGAATCCAACCCGTCCGCCACGTAGTTCCCGTCATGATCCGTCAGCGCCGCCCGCACGTTGTCAATCCGGATCTGCGCCCCCGGAATCGCCATCACCACCGGCGGGTTGTAAGACGTGTCCGGCAGCAAGCCCGGCGTGCCATACCCCGACACGTTCCCCGTGACGTCCTCGGTGTAGATCCTGCTCCGCGTCGAAACCTCCTCGCCCGTCACCGCATCCACAATCACTTCCAGCCGCTGATGCCCCGCCCCCGACGCCGCCGTCCCCGTGTTCACGTGATACACATACGCCAGCCGCCCCGCGCCCGCTTCGTCCACCACGATCGACAGCACAGGTTCGTCCGTCGGCCTCTTGTCCGCCAGCCCCGCCGCACCCGCGGGGCGGATTCGCTCCGCCGCCGGCATCACGAACCCGCGCAGGTCCGCCGTCTGCGTGTTCGCCAGCACCAGTGGAAATCCCGCTTCGTTCCGCACCAGCAGCATCAGACCTGCTCCATGCACCGGCAGGCCCGCATGCGTCTGCGCGTAATACATTGCGAAAAACTTCGCCTTGCCCGTCGCCGCGTCGATCATCACCGGCTGAACGTCAAATCCCTCCGCCGACAGCCGCACCAGCCGCAGATCTGCCGGACGCACACCCAGCACATCCGCCGCATTCTGCTCAATGAACGCCTGCGCACTGGCCTTGGGCGTCGCGCCAGTCGAAAACGCCTTCCCGTAAATCCGCTCCAGCGCGCCGCCAGGCCCCGTGTACGCAAACGCTGTCCTCGGGTTCCGCGCGGCAAACTCCGCCAGCCCCTGCCCCTCTCCGCCAGCCGCCCGCAATGGGCTCCCCGCCGCAAACAACACCAACGCAGCAGGTACGGACAGATGCGCAGCCCGACGAAGTGAGTTCTTCATGATGCTTCTTCCTCTCCGGAATCTAAGAAACCTGGTATTCGGCCCAACTGAGTCACATGAACCGCCATCGCCGTCCGCGGTTGCATGCCACACAAACATACCCCAGTGGCGACAACCGCGCCCCGCGATTCACTGTTCCCCCCACACGAAAAATCAACTCGAAAAAGTAATGGGACGCTGACTCGTGCGTCAATCCCTCCTGAACCGCCTCCGCACATCAAGTCCGACAGGCCGCACCCATGCTCAAACTCCATACAGTCGCCTTGATTCTGCTTGCGTCACTGGCATTGCTCGCGCGCGGTGTTGCGCAACCAGCCCCGACCGGGCATGTCCCGATCCCTCCTCCCCTCATTTGCATATGGCAACACCCCGCCTTCGGACCTCCGAATCAACCCGAAGGGCTCATCTTCGCCCTCTGGCCTGATGGCCAGGCGCTCTGGGCTGCAAACCCGGACCGCGCCGGCGAAGACATTTCCCACGGCACACTCGATCGCGCCGACATCGACAAACTCACGAATCGACCGGAAGTAAGAGAGTCGCTGCTTCTCCGGAGCCGACGCTACGTCCCGCCTGATGCGTCCTCTGCCGAAATATCACTGCGAATACCCGGAAAAGAGCAAGCCCCACCCCGGCTCGCACGCCTTGAATGGACGGAATCCATCCGCCTGACCTCTGCCGAAAACGAATCCAAACTCAAGGAGTTCGTCGACTTTGCCAAGCGCTGGACCGCTATCCGCATCTACTGCGAAGACCTCAGGCAGAAAGCCAGGGACTGCACCCACCACCTCAATGCCGATGATCCACTTCTTCAGGCGCTGGGATACGACCTCGACGAACCTCACCGGACGCCTTGGATCAGCAAATCCGCAAAGACGCCTGGCCCCCCCGACAAGTGACCACAACCGTCACCTGCCTTCAGCAGCCCCCGCCTTCCATCTCGCCACAAAAGCCGCATACTGCGCCGCCGTGTCGATTCCCGCCGCCGTCGCCCGCTCCGTCACGTGCACATGCATCGGATAGCCGTGGTACAGGATCCGCAACTGCTCCAGCTGCTCCGTGCGCTCCAGGTCTGTCATCGGCAGCGTCGGATACGTCAGCAGAAACTCCAGCCGAAAGATGTACAGCCCGACATGCTTCAGAGGCCGCATCAGCCCCGCGCCATCCCGATCAAAAGGCACCAGCGACCGCGAGAAGTACAGCGCCCTGCTCCGTCCGTCCAAGACCACCTTCACCACGTTGGGGTCCGCCGCGCTCTCCCCCTCCCCGAACCCTGTCGCCAGCGTTCCTACTCCACACCCTGACTCCGCAAATGCCCGCACCGCTTCGTCAATCAGCGCCGGCTCGATCTCCGGTTCATCCCCCTGCACGTTCACGATGATGTCCATTCCCCCCGAGCCCTCCATTCGCGCTGCCGCCTCCGCCAGCCGGCTTGTCCCGTTCGGATGATCCGCCCGCGTCATCACTGCCTTCGTGCCGTACCGCCCCACCGTTTCCACGATCCGCTCATCATCGGCTGCCACCAGCACCTCGCGGATCGTCTTCGCACGCTTCGCCTGCTCCACCACATGCTGAATCAGCGGCATCCCCGTGCCCTCCGCCAGCATCTTGCCCGGAAACCGTGTCGACGCCAGCCGCGCCGGAATGATCGCAATCGCGCTCGGTGAACTCATACCGCGCAAGCATACCAGCCCGCCCACGTGAATAACCTTTCATGGATGAGCGGCTCACAAGCCCAGGACCCCTCCTTTCTCGACCGCTTCCGCGGCAAACCCTTTCGCAGGATTCAGCGCGCCCTCTATCAGCGCGTCTACTCCTACCCCATCCGCAACCTCCTCGTCATCGGCCAGCCCAAGTCCGGGTCCACCTGGCTCGAGCAGATGCTCCTCGATATCCCCGGCTTCCTGCGCTGGATGCCCAACTACATCAAGTTCGAGAAACACGACCTCCAGCCCTCTTGGCTTTCCGGCCCACCCACCGGCTACACCGTCACCAAAACCCACACCCGCCCCACCGACGAAAACCTCCGCATCATCCATGCTGCCGCCAGGCCCTACGTCGTCCTCCTCCGTGACCTCCGCGACATCGCCGTCTCCTGGTGCTTCTACGTCGGCAATACCCCCGACCACCCGCGCCACTCCGTCGTCGCGCCGCTCGACACCAACGCCCGCCTCGACTACTTCATCGACGCCATGCTCCCCGAGTTCGCCTTCTGGTCCACCACCTGGCTCACTCGCCATGACCCGCGCCTCGGCCTGATCACGAAATACGAATCAATGCTGGCCGACTGCCCGCGGCAACTCACAGCCATCCTCACGCACTACGGCATCAATCTCCCCGCCCAGGAGGTCGCCCGCATCGCCCAGAGTCACGCATTTGCCGCCAGGACCGGCCGCAGGCCCGGCCAGGAAGATGCCACCGCCTTCAACCGCAAAGGTGTCCGTGGCGACTGGGTCAACCACTTCTCCCCCGCTCACAAAGCCGCCTTCAAACGCACCGCACCCGCTGTCCTTCAGCAACTTGGCTACGAATCCAGCGAAGACTGGTGAGCGCGACTTGCAACGTTCTGAAAAACAACAGAACCCGCGGTAAGCGCCGCGGGCTCTGCAGGTTTTGCTCAAGTTCATTTCCGCCTTACGGGAAAGTGTATTGCTCCAGCGTGCTCACCGTGCACTGCGTCTTGTTCACCGCCTGCAGCACCACCGTGCGCCCCGCAATCGTCGCCGGAACAAACGCCACCAGCGCTGCGTCGCCGTTGGCATTGGCAGTCCGCGAGCCGAACTTGACCGCCGTGGCCAGGCTCAGTTTCAGCCCCGAGCATCCGGTCACGCTCGTGTTGCCGTACTTGAACGCGTAGTAGTAGTCAATCACATCCCCCGGATTCGCGCCGTGAATCGACACCGTGTTGTTCGCCCCCGCCGTCCCGGGCACTGGCTTGTCCAGGTTCAGATTCGTCACCGTGATCTTGCCCGCCATCCCCGTCGCCTGCCCGTTCCCCAGGTCGCCCCCGTGCACTGAGCAGTAGTACTGCGACACGCCCAGCGTCGTGAACGTGTGGTCATACGTCGCGCCGATCGTGCTCTGCAGCGGCGATTGCCACTGCTCGGGCTGCCCCGCGACCGAAGTGGTGTCGTGCAGCCCGCCCGCCCACTTCCACCGGATCGTGTCCCCCGGCGCGATGATCGCATCCGTCGCAGGCTGCCCCGAAGGCGCTGCGCTGAAGTCAAGGTTGTAAATCCGCACCTCGATGATGTCCGCGGACACCACGGACGACACCGTCATCACCGCTCCACAGACCGCCGACAATGCCAATGCATACCGCATGTGATTCCTCGCTCCTCGCATAAAGTAGTACGTTGCTGAAGTCCTCGGCTTGCGCCGACGCCGTTGTGATCATCCCCCCACGCACAATGCTCGCCACGATACTAACCGATGTCGCATCCCCCCGGCTTGCCGGAATCTCGTGATTGGCTCAAATTCAAGTATTCCTCGGTTATAGGCCGTTCGTGAGTCCTATATCTCTTAGGGCCCCGCAGCCGACCGACCGGCCATTCTTCCCGTCTCATCCTTGCCGTCCGCGCTAGTTTGTGAATAACATCACAATGTCGGGAAGGGTCAACAATCTCTGCTGTCTCTCTGTGGGTTCACGCGATCCCGCATGGACCACGGCAACCTCTGAAAGGATTTGATCATGGCGACTCGTTTGGCTTTTTCGGCGGCGGGCGTGATGGCCCTCACTCTCTCAGCTCAGGCCTTCGCGGCCGGCGGAACCATCTCCGGCAAAATCAACTTCGAAGGCACGATGGCCCAGCCCAAGATGATCCGGGTTCAGGGCGATCAGTACTGCGTTGATGCCCACAAGGAAAAAGGCATCCCCGAAGAACGCTTCGTCTTCAACTACGAAAAGAAAACCCTCTGCAACGTGCTCGTCTACGTCTCCTCTCCCGTCGCCGGCACGTTTGCCGCTCCCTCGACTCCCGTCGAGATCGACCAGATGGGGTGCCAATACACCCCCCACGTCGTCGGCCTCATGATCGGCCAGAAAATGGAGTTCAAGAACACCGACTCCACCGCTCACAACCTCAAGCTCGTCCCTGAGATCAACCCCGGCTTCAACGAGGGACAGCCTCAGGCCGGCATGGTCAAGGAAGTCTCCTTCGCCAAGAAGGAAATCGGCATGCCCCTCAAGTGCGATGTGCATGTATGGATGAACGCCTACATCCACGTCATGGACAACCCCTTCTTCGCCGTCAGTGACGCCAACGGCGAGTACAAAATCGAAGGCCTCCCCGCCGGCACCTACGAGGTCACCGTGTGGCACGAATTCGACAAGTTCAAGCCCACCGCCGAGAAGATGACCGTCACCGTCGAGGACGGCAAGACCGCCACCGCTGATTTCACCTATCAGCCCCCGCAGAAATCTGGCGGCTAACATAATTTCGCCAACCCACCACAACCGGAGCGGGAAACCGCTCCGGTTGCATTTCCAAATCGTCCCGGACGCCTCCCGCGCGTCCCGATGCGCCGCTCCCGGCCCATCGCTCCACCTCCTGCCACTCGTCGAGGGCACGCCGTGAAACGACCCGTTCGCCGCCTGACATCTCTGGCCGCCGCCTCCGCCGCCATGTTCTGCCTTTGCTCCTCACACCTCCTCGCCGCAGGGCCCGATCCCTCCCTGTGGCATCCCCTCCGGCCCTCTGTCTCCACCTTCGGCGACGCCATCGACGGCCTCTACTGGTTCATCCTCTGGCTCACCACCATCATCTTCATCGGTGTCCAGACGATGCTGCTCGTCTTCGCATGGCGCTACCGCGCTCAGGAAGGCGGCAAGGCTAAGTTCATCCACGGCAACACCAGGCTCGAAATCGTCTGGACGCTCATCCCCGTCGTCATCCTCGTCTCCATCGCCGGTTACTCGCAGACCGTCTGGAAAACCATCCGCGTCGACATCCCCGCAGACGCCACCAAAATCGAGTGCATCGCCCAGCAGTTCGCCTGGTTCTTCCGCTTCCCCGGCGAGGACAACAAGTTCGGCCCGCGCGACCCCAGGGCCCTCCAGGCCGCCCGCGCCGCCAACAACACCGCTGATCCATGGATGGTCGACCGCGCCGCCAAGCCCCAGGGCTGGCCCGAAGATCAGCCCGCCCCCGGCGTCGATGACTACACCATTCAGGGACAGGTCCGCGTCCCCGCCGACAAGGACGTCCGCATCCTCCTCACCAGCAACGACGTCCTCCACTCCTTCTTCGTCCCCGAGTTCCGCATCAAGCACGACGCCGTCCCCGGTATGAACGGCGGCCGCCTCTGGTTCCATATCCCCTGGGACAAGGTCAAGGGCGATGACTACGCATCCTTCGACATCGTCTGCGCCGAACTTTGCGGTCTCAACCACTACTCCATGCGCGGCGAACTCATCGTCATGCCCTCGGGTCCCGTTCCGGCCGATGTCGCCAAAATGACCGGCGCGGAACTCCTCGCCCTGCGCGATGAAGATGAGGACGCCTTCAACGCCCGCTTCCTGGATCGCCACAACGCAAACTGGGAAACCTACGCCCTCGTGATGTCCCGCCTTACCGCCGCCGAGTCCGCCGCGGCCTCCGAAAGCGAATATTGATCACGCCCGGAGCGGGGCCGCCCCGCTCCCCTCTCGCGTCAGTCCCTTCTGGTCCCGTGCCATTTGATCCGCCCCTCTGGAGAGCGACGTACCTGCCATGACCACGCTACCCGCCGACCGCCACACGCATCCCGCTCACGGCTCACATACCCATGACCACGCTCATGCCCATGAGATCGGTTTCATCCGCAAGTACGTCTTCTCGATGGATCACAAGATCATCGGGATCCAGTTCATGTTCACCGCCCTGACCTTCCTGCTCGTCGGCGGCCTCTTCGCCCTCGCCGTCCGCTGGCAGATCGCCTGGCCCTTCGACGTCAGCCAGCCCATCCCCGGCCTCTCACGCGTCTACTTCAATCCCAATAACCAGCTCGCCGCTCTCCCCGGAGATCTGTACAACGTGCTCTTCACGATGCACGCCACGTTCATGATCTTCTTCGTCATCATCCCCATGCTTGTCGGCGCCTTCGGCAACGTCCTCATCCCGCTCCAGATCGGCGCGCGCGACATGGCCTTCCCCCTCCTCAACATGCTCTCCTACTGGGTCACCTTCGCCGCCGGCGCGGTGATGCTCGGCTCCTTCTTCCTCGAAGGCAGCGCCCAGCGCGACCTCCTCTTCAACCAGGCCCCAGGCGGCGGTTGGACCTCTTACCCGCCCCTGTCCACCATGATCGGATCGCCGCAACTCGGTCAGACCTTCTGGCTCATCTCTCTCCTCATCGCCGGCACCTCCTCCCTCATGGGCGCCGTCAACTACATCACCACCATCCTCAACCTCCGCGCCCCCGGCATGCACCTCTTCCGCATGCCCCTGACCACCTGGTCCCTCTTCATCACCTCCATCCTCATCCTCATGTCCACGCCGGTGCTCACCGCGGCCCTGCTCATGCTCGTCTTCGACCGGCACTTCGGCACCCACTTCTTCATGGTCGCCCCCGAGCCCCTCGCCGGCGCCAAGGTCTCCACGCTGGATAACGGCCAGCCCCTCATGTACCAGCATGTCTTCTGGTTCTACTCCCACCCCGCCGTCTACATCATGATCCTGCCCGCCATGGGCATCGTCTCCGATGTCATCGCCACCTTCAGCCGCAAGCCCATCTTCGGCTACAAGCCCATGGTCTTCGCCATCGCCGGCATCGCCTTCCTCGGCTTCATCGTCTGGGGCCACCACATGTTCGCCTCCGGCATGAACCCGATCCTGGGCACCACCTTCATGGCCTCCACCATCCTCATCGCCATCCCCTCCGCGGTGAAGGTCTTCAACTGGCTGGGAACCATGTGGGGCGGTCAGATCCGCTACACCCCCGCCATGCTCTTTGCCCTCGGCTTCGTCTCGATGTTCACCATCGGCGGACTCTCCGGCGTCTTCATGGCCTGCGCCCCCCTCGACCTCTACATCCACGACACCTACTTCATCGTCGGCCACATCCACTACGTCCTCTTCTCCGGCTCCATCTTCGGCATCTTCGCGGGCATCTACTACTGGTACCCCAAGATGTTCGGTAAGAACCTCAACCAGGGGCTTGGCAAACTCCACTTCTGGCTCAATCTCATCGGCTTCAACCTCACGTTCTTCCCCATGCACATCGTCGGCATCGGCGGCCACCCGCGCCGCTATGCGTCGATCCTCATGTACCCCACCCTGGAGCACCTCCAGCCGCTCAACATTCTCATGACCATCGGCGCCCTCATGCTCCTGGCCGGTCAGCTCCCCTTCATCGTCAACTTCTTCTGCTCGCTGGGCCGTTGGGGCAACCGCGTCATCATCTACCCCCTCATCCTGCTTGTCCCTGTCCTCCTCGCCGCATTGGGCGTTTCCTTTGCCGACCGCCTCAACATCATCGTAGAGATCCTTGACATGCACTCGCCCATGCCGGTGAAGCTCGCGGCCTTCGCGACGGTCTTCATCATCATGGCCGCCCTCGACGCCCTCATCCACATGGGCGGGTGGAACCGTCAGGGTCGCCGCGACCGCTCCCTCGCCTTCCTGACCTGGATCGTCTCCCTCCCGGTCTTCTTCATTCCCGTCTTCTGCAAGGGCGACTTCTGGGAATGGCAGAAGATCTACCTCCCCTTCCTGGGCGATCACAGCACCACCTACGTCATGTCCTCGGACGATTTCAAGAAAGCCCCCAGCGAGGCCTGGCCGATGTCCGTGGACAGCGCATCCCTTGAATCCTCCGCCATTGTCAAGGTCGCCGGCTCTTCGGAAGGGGCGCAGATTCCCCGCGTCACCTCCATCCTCGTCGACTACGGCAAACTGGCCGCTGCAGCCAAGGCCGGCTCACTCGACCTTGGGGCGCTGGCGACCCTCCCGCGCAACGATGACAACCAGATCACCGTCGCTGTGGCCGATCTCACCTCCCTCGCCGAGCCGGTCCGGAAAGCCCTGGACGATGCGACGATCATGGTGCCTGGCTACTACGCCCAGGTGCGCAAACTCGACCTCCTCTCCAACCACACCGTCTCGCGCACCTGGAAGACCGCTTCCACCGGCGAGTTCTACATCGTCACTTTCAACAACCGCAGCCTCGGCTGGATCTGCGTCGGCCTCATAGCCATCCCCGGCCTCATCATCGCGATGCGCCGCCAGAACCGCCTGACCTTCGGCGATGAAGTCGGCTCGAATCCCTGGCGCGCCAACTCGCTCGAGTGGGCCACCACCAGCCCGCCGTGGTATGAGAACTTCCCCACCATCCCCACCGTCTACCGCGGCCCCTACGAGTTCAGCAGCCCCGTGTGCCACACCGTCGGCAAGGAAGACTACCTCCCGCAGTGGGAGAAACTTCCCGCCGGCGTCAAGGAACCCGACTCGCACTGATCTCGCGTATCATCCCGCTTCCTGATCATGGAGGGCAGGTTTGCAGCCTGCCCTTCTTTGTTGGTTGACCCGATACGCGGAGACTTGAGAAGCGTGAACACCCCAGCGCCCCATGTGCGTACGCCGCCCGTTCCCGCCTTCGCGGTGACCGCAGGCTTCTTTCTCGCGCTGGGGGTCTGGGTCGCCGCCTGCGTCGGACGCTGGCCCACGCTCAGCGTTCCCAGCCCCATCCTCGCCGGAGTTCTCCTGGGGGTCATGCTCGCCGGCGCCATGCTCGCAGGCACGATCTCCCTTCGCCACGCGGTGGGCACGCTGCTGGTCGCCGGGCTCGTCAATGTCCTGCTCGTCGGCTCCGTCGTCGGCGCCCAGTCGCAGGCCGGCGTGATCGGCACCGCCGCTGAGCAGCCCAACCGCATCACCATGTCGGGCTTCATCTGGATTCCCGGCTCGCTCCTTGCTGCACTGGTCATCGGCGTGGCGGGCGGCGTGCTCGCCTCCCCGCTGCGCACCGGCATCCGCCACCGCCAGTGGCTGCTGGATTTCATGGGCAGCCCCGCGGGCCTCGCCGGCGCTGCGATCCTGACGACGCTTTGCCTGATCGCGCTGGGCGGCTTCGTCACCAGCGCCGAGGCTGGACTGGCCGTTCCCGACTGGCCCAACTCCTACCAGTACAACATGTTCCTCTTCCCCTTCACCAAGATGGTCGGGGGAATCTTCTACGAGCATGCCCACCGTCTCGTCGGCTCCCTCGCGGGTCTGGAAACGCTCATCCTGACCATCTGGGTCTTCGCAAGCCGCAGCGCTCCGGTGCGCACCTGCCGCTGGCTCGCTGCGCTCACACTCCTGCTCGTGATCGGGCAGGGAGTCCTCGGCGGGGCGCGCGTCTTCATGTTCGAGCACTGGGGCGATCAGGGAACCCGCGTCCTCGCGCTCATCCACGCCTGCACCGCCCAGGTCTTCCTCTTCACACTCGGCTGCCTCGCGTTCTTCCTGGCGACCTCCCGCCCCGCGCGCATCTCCCTCTGCGATCAGCCAATCTACTGCGGCATCACTCCCCGCCGCGCCCTGGCTCTCGCGCTGCCCCTCGCGCTGCTCATTCAGACCCTCGCAGGCGCACTGCTCCGCCAGATGAACTGGGCCCCGGGCCTGCACCTGCACCTGACCAATCTCCTCCTGGTCATCCCCCTCATCATCCTCACCACCAAGTGGGCGCGCCTGCCCGAAACCAACCCCATCAACCGCTCCCCCGCGCTCATCCGCATCGGCATGCACGCCGTCATGGGCCTGCAACTGCTGCTGGGCGCGTACTCCTGGTGGATCACCGAGAAATACACTCCCGATGAGCAGATCGCCAGCCTCGGCCTGTCGGCCGTCACCGCCGGTCACGTGGTGGGCGGCGCGCTGCTCGTGCTCCTGGCCGCGCTGCTGGCGATGCGCTTCTGCCTGCCCGTTCCGACCTCTGAACCTCGAAGCGCCGCATGACGCAGACGACCACCTCCATCCCCGCGCTGTTCGAGACGCCGCGTTCACCTTCGCTGCTGCGCGATTACGTCGAACTCACCAAGCCGCGCCTCAACGCGCTCGTGCTCGTCACCACCGCCGTGGGGTTCCTGCTCGCCGAGCGCACCAGCGAGCGCAGCGCTGCGCAATCCCTCGTACTGGGCCTGAACACCATGCTCGGCACCGCGCTGGCCGCCGGCTCGGGCGCTGTGCTCAACCAGTGGATGGAGACCGAACTCGACGGCCGCATGGAACGCACGCGCCATCGCCCCCTGCCCACGGGGCGCATCCACCCGCAGGCCGCGCTGCGCTTCGGCGCGCTCATGGGCGTCGCGGGCATCGCCTGGCTCGCGCTGGGCGCCGGCCCCGTCCCCGCGCTCTTGGCGTTCATCACGATCCTCATCTACACGCTGGCCTACACGCCCCTCAAGCGCACCACTTCGCTGTGCACGCTGGTGGGCGGCATCCCCGGCGCAATCCCGCCGGTGATCGGCTTCATCGCCGCACGCGGCCACTGGGAAGGCATGAACGCGCAGGGCTGGTCGCTCTTCCTCATCCTCTTCGTCTGGCAGATGCCCCACTTCCTGGCCATCGCGTGGATGTATCGCGATGACTACGCGCGCGCGGGCATGCCGATGCTCCCCGTCATCGACGTCACCGGACGCCTCACGCCCTGGGCGATCTTCACCTGGTCGCTGGTGCTGCTGCCGGTGTCGCTCTGGCCGGCGACGATGGGACTCATGGGGCCGGTGTACGTGCTCACCGCGCTGCTGCTGGGCCTGGTGCAACTGGGGCTGGCGGCCAACGTGATGTACCGCGCGACGGTGGGGTCGGCTCGGCTGCTCTTCTTCTGGACAATCACCTACCTCCCGCTCCTGCTGGGGATGATGGTGGTGGATGCGGTAGTGCTGCCGATGCTGCTGTCCAAAGCGACGTAAGTCCTTATTAGGTTGTGTGGGTGTGCGCACGGAGGAGGAACCACAAGTGCGCTTCCGTGCGCACGGGCGCGTGCGCGGGGAGCAAGGAAAAGAAGTTTTGTTTGACCTCTTGCGGGAATTGGGGGGAGACCGGGGGGAGGAGCGTTTTCGGCAGAGGGGTTCTGAGGAGTTTGTCCGAGTTTTGGGGAGTATTCAGCGGTTCTCGTGAGTTTTCGCGCGCTTGTGGGTCCGCGATAACCGGGGGTATGTCGCGTTCGTGCGCGCGCCGGGAAATCCGTGATTTTGGATTTGCTTTTCAGCGCGCCATGGTTTTGCGCGACACTGGCGCGCGCACGGGGAGGTGAGCGAAGCACCCTAGAGTCATGCGTGAATCAGGAGCCGATCGCGCCAACCTCATCCGCGACGAAGCAGCACTATCACTGGATGCGCGGAGCGTTCGGAAAGCGCAGCCTTATTGCAATGGTCATTGTCTTTCTTCTGGGAGCAGTGGCCAATCTGCTTCTCGGGCTGCACATTCAATCGCTTGACGATCCTCGGGAGGGTTACAGTGCGAGCCAGGTTTGGAATCCGAATGATGCGCAGGCGCGCATCTGGCCACTGAACACTCCGACGCAATGGCCAGCGCCGACGGATGCACAGGGGTTTCAGTCCTTTGGATTTCGTCTCACCGACGTGCGGACGATCAAGGATTCTCAGCCACTGTTCACTATGACGGTCCGGCAATACGGCTGGCCGCTGCCAGTCCTGTACCGCGCCGATATGTGGTGGCCATGGGACGATCCGCAATACAAAACCGATACACGTCCGGACACAGGACTGCGAATCGACTGGATCGGTTTCTTCATCAATCCGCTCCTTGTCACTGGTAGCTTCGCGTTGATTGGTCTCGTACTTCCGGCAGCGTTCATGTCGGTTCGTCAGGCCATGCACCGCTGGTGGCGCATGAGACATGGGTGCTGCGCGCAGTGCGGGTATGACCTGACGGGGAACACGACGGGGAGGTGTCCGGAGTGCGGCAGCTGCGGTGAACATTTCGCGCAGCGCGATCGAAGAGAAATACGCGGATGATTTGGGTAAGAACCGTCGGGGCTTGGCAGGGGAGTCAGGAAGCTGCTTCGGCCGAAGAACGCGAAAGGCCGTTTGCGTCACTGGTTTTGCGCCACCGCCCTTACGGCGACCTGCGGTCGGCAGTACAGGAGAGGACTGCATCCTCCCCTGCAACCCCACTTGCTTAAGAAGCAGAGAAGAAGCGAAAGGAAGTCATGCGCTGGGATTGTGTGGTGCAATTCCCGCGCCGCATTCGGGGCCCCTCGCGGGTACTCCTCGAAGGGCGGTCATTTACTTGTCGTGCGACTCTTCCATTCCTTCCATCTTGGGCACCAGTCTCGCAAATTCCTCATCGGATTCGACCTTGGTCAGGCCATCGGTTTGTACGGAGAAGTCCGAGGGCTCCAGCGGCGCATTGATGACGAAGTTCGAGCACACCTGGTAGAGCCGGAGGGGAATGCCCGGGGGGAAACCCAGCCAGGCAGAGTCTACATCCATGATGGCGGCGACGATCAAATGCGTCTGCGCATCGACGAGGAGATTTAACGGGCCGCGCTTCGACTCCAGTTGATAGGCCTGAAACTCACTATTCCTGACCAACTCCGGGCCGGCGGTTTGTCCGGAAGTGAGCGCAGCGCGCAACTCCTGCACTTCTTTGCTCCCGGGCTGCAAGATGGACGCCTGGGCCCCGGGCGCGAGCACTTCCGTGTTTCCATCCAGAAGCAACATGAGGTCGGGTGCGACAAGAGGAATCTCGGCATCGTTTCCGTTCTGAACTCTCTTGAGCAGGGCGCGAATGGGACCGTAGGCCAGCGGCTCGGCGCGGGGGTGCTGCAGGAAGTGCACGGGAGCGCTTTGCAGGATGATGAACGCGGCATCCTGATTCTGTACGAAACGAAAAACCTGCGGACTTTCCACATCGAGGCAGCCGGAGGCACGATCAAAGCGCGTGGCCCACGAGTTGAGCATGAGGGTGCCCATGTCCTTCTGCTCGCGCGCGTTGATAAAGAACGTGGAATCCGCCTGATAGGTCTTAATCTTCTCGTACGCCTCCAGCACCGAGCCAAACGCATCTTCGGCGGCAGCGACCCGGGCCCTCTCCGAAACGCCCGCGCATCCAACAGAAGAGGCCAGCAAGGCGGCGCAGATGGGGAGCAGGATGGAAAGAAGTGCGAGGCGTAGCACAGGGACACTCCTAGCCGGTCGCTTTCTTCATACGCGCTCCTGTGGGACGCGCAATGTCTTCACGCGATCTTATTCCCGCATTCGGGGCATGTGCCCGAGGTGTTGCCGGTGAGGGAGTAGCCGCAGGAGGAGCAGAGGTTCGGATCGGGTGACGGCCTGATGTCAGGCAAGACCGATGCGGCGACGGTCGCCATCGTGACATACACGGCCACGGAAAGGAAAGTGAGAGTCGGATCATCTGTCCATAGGCCAAGCAAGTACGCCGTCAGCATCGAGGGCAGGACAACAACACAGAGGGCTTTTCCCAGCGGCCGCCAGAGGAGCGTGCATAAGAGCACAGGAGAAATGCACAGGCCCACGATCCCGCCGATGACGATTCCTACACCCGCGATCGGCCGGATTCCCAAGCCGAGTCCCGCTATTGCGCTCACTCCACATAGCGCACCGCCGAGAACGGAAAACACGACGATCAGCGCCCAGCGAAGGGCGATGCTCATCGAGGGTTGTGCGGCCGGCGGAGTGCGAAGGGCACTCAAGCTGTGTTCTCCTTTGATTCCGCCAGGCATGCTCCGCACTCGGGGCACCTCATCGTCGTCTCGGGCAGTCCGCGCAGGTCGTAGCGGCAGACAGCGCAGTGGCCGGGTCTGGCCTTGCGGTCACGGTAGAAGAGGAAGCCGGTGGGCAATGCGACGAGGAGGAAGGGGAGGTAGAGGGGTATGTCTGCACTGGTGTGGTATCCAGGCCCGATGGCATCCGGCTCGCGTGTGAACTTTGGCCAATCCCACGAATCCATCAAGCCAGTTGGTTCGGGACCGATGTAGAAATCAGTCCCTTGCCCGGCCGTAGGGAATACAAGGTTAGAAGCGTCCATTGGGCCCAAGACAACGGAAAGCCCTGCCTCGACCTGTCTCACGTGCCACTGGCCCGCTGAGATGCTCATGACGACTGTGCTCCCCGCGCTGGGTTGTTTCCCGAATCGGATGTGGAGAAGATACCACCCGCTCGCCAGCCACAGCGCGAAGAGCAGCACGCACAGCGTCACCCCGCTCCACTTCATCACCGCACGGAGGCGGGGGAGGCGCTTCTTGGACTGATCCAGCTGCTTCTTCACCGTCAAACCCTAGGCACGAGAATCGATGCTCTTCTCCTGCTCTTTAGGGTGTGGGGGCAGTCGGGGGAGGAGGAACGGACTCCCCCGACATCGGCGCATTTCGCAGGGGTTCAGGCGGAGCGCATCCCCTGCATCTGCGCTGCCTGGAATTAATGATAAAGAGCCGTCGCGGGTAGGGAGGGAATGCCGACCGCAGGTCCGCCCCCCCACGCCCCCGACATCTGCGCGTTATCGTTTTCTCGCGCGCTTGGAGGCCATGAGGCGGTGATCGGCGATGGAGATGAGGGTCGCGGGGTCGGCCTCCCCCCCCCCTCCATCGGCGGGGAAGGAGGCGAGGCCTGCGGAGACGGTGAGGGGGCGCGGAAAGCGGGAGGAGGCGAGGCGGCGGTGGAAGCGGTCGATGATGGTCTGCACGTTGTGGGGAGATGAAGAGGATGAAGAAGAGGCTGAGGTTGCGGAGTGGGGCGAAGTTCGGGGGGGAGAGGAGAAGATGACGGCGAACTCATCACCGCCGATGCGGCAGACGCGGTCGGTGGGGCGGATGGCGGAGGCGAGCAGGGAAGCGACGCGGCGGAGGATGTCATCGCCCACCGAGTGGCCGAAGCGGTCGTTGAAGGCCTTGAAGTTGTCGATGTCGAGGAGGACGAGGGTGACGGGTCGGGGGGAGGAGGATGGATGGGCGTCAACATCCAGCGCGGCGGCGAGGAAGGCATCGAAGTAGCGGCGGTTCCATGCGCCGGTGAGCGGGTCGGTGAGCGCGAGGCTGCGGAGGGATTCGAAGCGGCGATGGAGCGTGAGCCAGGCGGCGAGCCAGCGGGCGGCGAGGGCGAGGCTGCGGCGCAGGGAGGGAGAGGAGCGGCCGGAGGCGATGAGCAGGCCGTGGGTGAAGTCATCATCGCGGACTTCAGCGCGAAGGGGGCTGCGGGGGGCGGAGGCTGATTCGTGCGGACCCAGGAAGCGGAGGTTGGTGAGATGATGACGAGCGGAAAGCAGAGGCAGGCCGGCGGTGATGAGGTCGGCGCGGGAACGGGGAAGCGCATCGAACATCGCGCGGTCGGGGAAGGCGGATGGAAGAGGGGAGGGGGCGGGGCTGGGCTTGCGGGTGCGGCGCGGCGTGGTGCGCTTCGGCGAGGAGGAGCGGGGAGGTTGGGAACAGGAGGGGCGGGGCATGGCGAGAGTTAGAGGGTGAAGTGTGCGGTGGGAGCGGCATGCCAGAGGGAGGCGGAGGAGGGGATGCGTTTGCCAGCGCGGAGGGTGCGGCGGCCGATGCGAAGGGAGCGGGAGGCGTGCGGGCCGTAGAGAGAAATCTCGCTGATGCGCTCGAAGGGGAAGGAGCCGGTGAGTTGGTTGTCTGCGAGGGTGATGTCAGAGGGCTGAGGAGTGCGCATCGAGCGGGTGATGCCATCGTCGATGAGTTGGGAGCCGGCGGCGGAATGCGCGGAATCGGGGAGGATGTGCAGGCGCCAGCGGACCTTGCGGAGGTCGTAGTCCCAGCCGACGAAGGAGGGGGAATGGCGCGGGGGCAGAGGCTCGGCGATGATGGAGCCGGCGCGGAGGAAGAGGGGGACATCGTTAATCGGGACGGAGCGCTCGAACCATGAACCGCCGGTGTGCATGGAAGCGGCAGAACAATCGAGCCAGTGGCCCGGGGGCAGGGCGACCATGCGCCGGGCAGCGCCCTGATGCAGGATGGGAGCGACCACGAGATTGTCGCCCAGTGTGTACGAGTCCTGGATGTCGCGATAAAGGGGATCGGAGGAGAAGTAACACAGGGGGCGGAGCATGGGAGCGCCGCTGGCGATGTGATCGGCGAAGCAGGTGTAGAGGCAGCCGAGGAGGCGGTAGCGGAGGAGGATGACGCTGCGGATGGCCTCTCGGATCTTCGTGCCAAAGCACCAGGGTTCCTGGTGGACGGTTTCGTTGTTGGAGTGGTTGCGGAAGAAGGGGAAGAGGAGCGCGGCCTGGTACCAGCGGAGGAGGAGTTCGGCGTTGGTGTCGTAGATGAAGCCGCCGATGTCGGGACCGTTGAAGGAGACGCCGGAGAGGGAGAGATTGAGGGACTCGGGGATGGACATGCGGAGGTGGTCCCAGGTGGAGACGTTGTCGCCGGTCCATACGGCGGCGTGGCGCTGGATGCCTGTGCTGGCGGAGCGGGTGAGGATGAAGGGGCGGGTGCGCGGGTCGTGGCGGAGGCAGCCGTCGTGGGTGGCCTGAGCCATGAATGAGCCGTAGAGGTTGTGGTAGTGGGCGTGGGCGATTTTGGCGCGGGAAAAGAGCATGTCATCGACATCGCAGGCGCCGGTGGCGGGGTCGTTCATGTCGTTCCAGATGCCGCTGACGCCGAGGTCGAGCCAGGATTTGATCTTGGAGGCCCACCACGCGCGGCACTCGGGAAGGGAGTAATCGGGGAAGAGGGTTTTGCCGGGCCAGACCATGCCGACGAAGGGGCGGCCGGAGGGAGATTTGCAGAAGAGGTCTTTGGATGTGCCCTGCTCGAAGGTGGGATTGCCGGGGACGGCGGCGACGCCGGGGTCGATGATGGTGACGATGCGCGTGCCGAGGGAGGAGGCCCACTTGAGGAAGCGTTTGGGATCGGGGACGCGGGCAGAGTCCCAGGTGAAGACGCGATAGCGATCCATGTAGTCGATGTCGAGCCAGAAGGCGGCGAGGGGGATGGCGTGCTTGCGGTAGGTGTCGATGATGTCGCGGTAGACGCTTTCGGAGTCGTAGCCCCAGCGGCACTGGTGGGTGCCAAGGGACCAGAGGGGAGGCATTTCAGCGCGGCCGGTGAGGCGGGCGACCTTGGCGCAGATTTCGGGGAAGGTGGAGGCGGTGAGGAAGTAGAAAGAGGGTTCGCCTGAGTAGGTGCCGAAGTAGAAAAAGTTGTCCTCGAGGAAGTCCTTGGTGTGGCAGTTGAAGAAGGAGGGGCCTGCGTTGTCGATGAGGCAGGCGGCGTAGGCGACGCGGCCGGGGTTAGAAGGATCGCGGGCAAGCCAGATGGCCAGGGGGATGGCGCAGTAGGTGGGGTCGTAGCCATCCTTGTCGAAGCCGGTGGGCAGGTCGGCGCAGACATCGAGATTCCAGAACTTCATGCGGCGGCCTGATTTGTTCAGCGGGCCGGTCTTCTCGCCAAAGCCGTAGTAAGGAGTGCCCTCGGGCATGCGGAGGCCGATGGCGAACTTATCAGCGTTGAAGCCGATGATCTGGTTGGGGGCGTGGGGGATGAGGTCGAGGGAGGAGCCGTCGGGGAAGTGGTGCGTCAGGGAGAGAGAAAGCGAGCGCGAGGTGGAGATGTGGAAAGAGGCGGAGCGGTCGGAGGCGGTGAGGGTGAAGGAAGAGGAGCAGGGATGCGAGAGGGCAGCGCGGGGGTCGGGGGTGAACTCGGAGGCGAGGGGCGGAGTGTGATGCGGGAGGGGGTTTTTGGCGCGGTTGATGGTGAGGTGGAAGAGGCCTTCTGAGAATGCGCGGAGGGAGAGGGAGCAGCGCGAATTGGAGAGGCGGAGGGAGCCGGGGGAAGAACGTGCGGGGGGGGAGAGGCGGCCGAGGGGTGCAAGGGAATCGGGGGAGGGTTGCTTTGTGAAGTGCATGGTGTGGCGGGGAGTGTATCGAGAAGAGATGGAGAAGGGTGCTGCGAAGGGCGTTCCGCGAAGCGCGGGGAAGCGAGAAGAGAAGCGGGAAGAGATTTCGTGGGCAGACCGTTGGGGCTTGGCCGGGAAATCATGAAGCCGACGGCACGCGGTGGGGGCGGAGGGCTGTTTACGTGAATGAATGAGCGCGACCGCCCCAACGGAGAGAAAGACAGGAGCCTAGCGTATGGCATGAAGAAACGAGCCCCTTGCTCTCCTGAGTTCATCGGAAGGTGGCCAAGTCCCGCAAGGAGTGCGAGCATGACAGACAGAAGTCGCGTCGGAGTTATGTGTGCTTTATTTGCCCTTCTGGCCTCAGCGCTGATGATCGCTGAGCCGGCAATGGCCCAGAACCGCCGCTATGTTCGCGCCTCGGCCAACATCGGGGGTGATGGCCGGTCGTGGGACTTCCCCTATCAGTACCTCAACGAAGCGCTCGATGATGCCCAGCGCGACCGCAACATCACGGAAATCTGGGTGGCGGGTGGAGTCTACCACCCCAATTACGGGTATCCGGACCGGGAGGGCGCCTTTGCTCTGGTGCCAGGCGTTGCAGTCTACGGCGGTTTCATCGGCTACGAGACGCATCTGACGCCTCCATGGGAGAGGGTTTCGGAGAGCATCCTGAGCGGCGACATTGGCGTCAAAGGCGACAACTCCGACAACAATTATTCGGTGGTCCTGCTTTCGCCGGGATATTCCGGCTGCATGCTTGACAACTTCACCATTGAGGGCGGCAATGGGAGGTGGGGCGGGGGAATACAGTTCACAATTTTTAATGACCACACGACCATCAGCAATTGCACCTTTCGTGACAATTACGCGCGGTGGGGCGGCGGATTATTCCTGGGTAATTGCATTGGTGCACGTATCGTAAACTGCGACTTTGAGGCCAACTCGTCGGGTGCCGGAGGAGCGGTTTATTGCACAGGGGTGGGAGCATCGATGAACTTTGTGAATTGCCGAGTGGCCGGAAACTCGGCTGATGTTGGTGGCGGTTTGGCCGTCAACAGTGGACCGCTCCCCACCATCCGTAACTGCACTTTTGCCCAGAATGTTGCGACCGACGGCGACGGGGGCGCCATTTATCTGGGTACCGAGTCAGTGACGGAAGTTGCCAATAGCATCTTCTCGGAAAACTTTCCAAGTCATTTCTATGAGGAAGTCGCAGGGACACTATTAATTTCGTATTCGTGCATTCAATACGGCTGGAAGTGGGAGGATATTGATGGAAACATTGCCAGCAGTCCGCGCTTCGTGTCACCAACCTCTGGAGACTTCCGCCTCTCTCGGGATTCAAACTGCATCGATGCCGGGGACAATCGGGCGCTTCCGTGGAGGTTTCCGTTTGATCTCGATCTGAATCGTCGCGTGCTGGATGATCCGCACATGGATGACACCGGTCGCCGTTCACAGCGGCGTCCGAGTGCGATCGTGGACATGGGCTGCTACGAGTTTCAGCCGTAGAACCATCAAGTGTGATGGGGTTTTGAAGGGGGAGGGGGAACACGGGCCGAAAGCAGAGGGGGTGCGCGGTCTCTATGATGCATCGCCCTCACGCATCTGAGGGCGATGAGAGAGACGCATGCCCTTTCCGCCGAACAATGATCGTCAGCGAGTGCTGGACGCCACCGACCTGGTGCGGCTGGTGGGGGAGGTGGTGACTCTGAAGCCCAAGGGCAAGGAGTACATGGGCATCTGCCCGTTTCACGAGGATCACGATCCTTCGCTGCACGTGGTGCCGATGAAGGGGTTTTACAAGTGTTTCGCGTGCGGGGCGGGCGGGTCGGCGTTTGACTTCGTGATGAACTATTACCGGATGGATTTCCGGGAGGCGCTGACGTTCCTGGCGGAGCGGGCGGGAGTGACGCTGACGCCCTGGAAAGCGGAGCGGGAGGCGCGGGGCGGGGCGGCGGAGGTTTCCGGAACGGAGATCATCGAAGCCCATCGGACGGCGCTGGCGTTTTACCGGATGGTGCTTGCGCATCCGACGCAGGGGGCAGAAGCGCGGAAGATCTTTGCGGAGCGGGGGATTTCGGATGAGATGATCGAGCGGTTTGAACTGGGGGCGACGTTTGGCGCGGAGCGGAGCGATGCGCTGTACCAGACGATTCTCAAGAAGAGTCTCAATGTGCGGGCGTTTGAGGCGGCGGGGCTGATCCGGCCGGGGAAATACGGCAGCGAGTTTTACGACAACTTCCGGAACCGGCTGATCTTTCCGATTCATGATGGGCTGGGGCGGCCGATCGCGTTTGGGGCGCGGAAGATCAATCCTGAGGATGAGCCCAAGTACCTGAACAGTCCGGATCATCCGAAGTTCAGCAAGTCGCACACGCTGTATGCGCTGCACCTGGCGCGGCAGGCGATCCAGAAGAGCGCGACGGCGATCATCGTGGAGGGGTACACGGACGTGATCGCATGCCACCAGGCGGGGATCACAAACGTGGTGGCGACGCTCGGGACAGCGCTGGGGACGGAGCACGCGCGGATGCTGGAGCGGCTGTGTGACCGGGTAATCCTGATCTTCGACGGGGACCTGGCGGGGCAGAAGGCGGCGGACCGGGCAGTGGAGATTTTCTTCCGCACGAACGTGGATGTGCTGATGACGGTGATTCCGGAGGAACTGGACCCGGCGGAACTGCTGGCGGAGAAGGACGGCATTGCGCGGTGGAATGCGATGATGGAGCGGCCGGTGGATGCGCTGGATTTTCTGCTGGCGTCGCTGTCGGCGAAGGTGAGCGATCAGAAGGGATTGTCTGCGCGGCAGAAGTTGCTGGAGGCGTTTGCGGAGCGGATCGCGAATCTCGGGTTCCACGAGATGAACGCGGTGCGGCGGCAGTTCGTGGTGGCGCGGCTGGGCCAGTTGTTCGGGCTGCCGGAGATCACGGTGCTCAAAGCGATTCCGCGTCCAAAAAAAAACTCGGTGATCACGGATCGGGGTGAGGCTGGGCGAGCGAGCGCGGAGGTGCGTGGGGAATCGCTGCCGCGATTTGTCATGCTGGCGCAGCGGGATCTGGTGGGGTGTCTGCTGCATGAGCCGGGGCTGGCAGAGGATGAGCAGACGAGGCGGGCGCTGGGGGCGGCGGAGCCGGCGCGGAAGGATGTGCGCGAGGTGGTGACGGATGAGAAGTTGCGGGGGTTGTGTGACCGGCTGCTGGGGTTGGCGGCGGCGGAACGAAGGCTGTCGACCTTGCTGGCCGGGCTGGTGGAGGAGAATGAACTGACGCGGCTGGCGACGGACCTGTGCTCGCATGTGGCAGCGCTCACCGGACATGACGATGCATCGGTGCGGAAGTATTTTTTCGAATGCCTGAGCACGCTGATCACGCATGATCGAGGGAGCGGGGCAGCGCGAAACGAGAGGCCTGATGTGCAGACGCGGGTGAACCAGTTGCGGGCGGCGGGGGGGAGCAGGATTCCGCAGAATCTGCGTGGGGGGCGGGGGCGGGACTGACGATCACGCGTGCGATTGAGCGATGCGCTGGCGGGCGAGAGATTCCGCGGCTGCGCGATCGGGCAGCGCGCCTTCGAGCTGGGCATCGTAGAGTTCGTCGAGGATGGTCTTGTAGAGAGGGCCGGGGGGAAGGCCAAGCGCGTTGAGGTCATCGCCGGTGATGAAGGGAGCGGGCGCGAGGCCACCGCCGATGCGGGCGTGGTCGGCGAGGTCGCGGTCGATGAGGGCGAGGGCGGGTGCGTCGAGAGCGGCGAGGACGGTGCGGGTGTGGGGGAAGGCGGGCAATGCGGCGAGGCGCTTGCGGTGGGCGATGCGGAGGGCGGTCCAGCGGGTGCGGAGCAGGTCGACCTGATCGAGGATGTCGCGGAGGAGGTCGGACTCATCGTTGCTGAGGATGAGGGCTTTGCGCCAGCGGGAAGGGATGCGGCGGCGGTCGTCATGACGGTCGAGGGCCCAGGCGGCCAGGGAGGCGGCGAAAGGGGGCGAGGAGTCGGCAGGCAGATGGGCGAGGATGCTGAGGGGCTGATCCGGGCCGCGCGGAGGTTCATCGAGCATGGGCGCATCAAGGCCAAGAGACTCGATGAGGCGGCAGGCCTGAGCGCGGGAGGGGTGGGCGAACATGCGGCGGAGTTCAGCGCCGAGGCGTTCGCGGCTGACGCCACGGAGTTCGGAAGCGTGGAGGGCGACGGCGGCGCGGGTGGCAGGATCGAGGGTGAAGTCGAAGCGGGCGGCGAAGCGGACGGCGCGGAGGGCGCGGAGGTGGTCTTCGGCGAGGCGGGCCTCGGGATCGCCGATGGCGCGAATGAGGCGTGCGCGGATGTCGGCCAGGCCGCCGACGTAGTCGATGACATCGTTGGTGAGGGGATCGCGAAAGAGGCCGTTGATGGTGAAGTCGCGGCGGAGGGCGTCGGAGGGCGCATCGGAGAACTCGACTCGATCGGGGCGGCGACGGTCGGAGTAGGAGGAGTCGGTGCGGAAGGTGGCGACCTCGGTGTTGACGTGGTCGAGCCAGACGATGACGACGCCGAAGTGCTCGCCGACGGCCTTGGTGCGTGGGAAGAGGGCGCGGACCTGATCGGGCGCGGCGGAGGTGGCGACGTCGTAGTCGACGGGGACAAGGCCCATGACTTCATCGCGGACGCAGCCGCCGGCGAGGAGGGCCTGAAATCCGGCAGCGCGGAGGGTGCGGACGATTTCGGCGGCGGCGCGACGGGGGGGATGGCGGAGAAGTTCCGGGGGAGGCGGGTCAGGGGGAGGAAGTGGAACGGCCGAATCCATGTGGAGGATGGAGAGGGTACGTCGGAGGGCGCGGCAGACAGGCGGGAAGGCGCGGCGATCAGGGGGTCACGGGCAGGGGCGGAGTGAGGATCTGGGCTTCATTGAGGTGAGGGCGGAGGATGGCGCGGCGAATGCGGATGGAGTCGATGAATTCGTTGAAGAGGGCGAGAGTGAGCATGAAGAAGCCGACGACGACGAGGGTGGTGCCCAGGAGGTCGAGGGTGTCGAAGCGGGCAGCGGCGGCGAACAGGGCGGAGGCGATGGCGGTGAGTCCCTGGAGGGCGTCACCCGCGAGGACGACGTAGAGGGAGAAGAGGAGGGCCTTGAATCCCTGGCGATTGGTTTTGCCGGCGCGATGGGTAACGCTGCGGAGGCTGATGAACGCGACGACGGGCATGGATGCGCGGATCGCGAGGACAGCGGCGAGGTTCATGGTGAGGCGGAAGGCGATGCGCGCGACATCGGAGGGATTTTGCGACCAGAGAGTCGGACCATCGGAGTTGATGCGCGGGCTGAGGATGATGGCAGCGCCGCAGACAAGGGCCCAGGCAAGGAGACCGAGGCGGGCGTAGCGAAGGCTGGGGTCGTAGCGCGGCGGGCTGGCGCCGAGGGTGGGGCGGCGAAGCAGGGCAGCGCACAGCCAGGCCAAGAGGGCGCAGCAGGGTGAGAGAATGACGGCCTGCTTGAGGAGGAGGAGGGTGGGCGCGGAAGAGGCAGGGACGATGACGTGCAGAAAGGAAGAAAGTTCAGGGATCCAGAGGCAGATTGCCGCCAGCAACACGAAGAAGGCGCATCCTGTGTAGCCCAAGGTGAGCGTGCGCGCGTCGCGCAGGGGCTCGAATCGGCTGCGCGCGGGGGCGACGAGGTAGAGGACGGTGTCACGGACGGGAATTCCGCATTCGGGGCAGGCGTGATCGACGTCGATGCCCTTGAGGTCGTAGCCGCAATTGACACAGGCCAAATCCAGCGCGATGCGACGAACCAAACCGGAGCCAGCGTGTCCAAGAGAAGTCGGGTGCGCGGAGTCAGCGTCGCGAGCCGAGGGCGGCCCGGGAGGGAGATTCCCGGCTGAGTCATTGGGAAGCGAAGACACCGATAACCCTCACAATCCCGCGGCAAAAAAAGAGCATTGCGCAGGAGCATGGATGAAGAGGCATTCTACAACCAACGAGCAGGAATCCCAAGTTGTCTCCTATGATCGCCTTATGCCCGGAGAATTGAGATCAACATCGGCGCCCGTCGGCGCGACGGGCGGGTCGTCACTCGCGCCGGGCGCGCGCGAGGCCCATCAGAACGGGAGTGCGGAGGAAGAGGTCCTGCTGCAGGATGGGGGCGCGGCGGCGGTGGCGATTGAGCCGGACGCGCAGACGGAGGCGGAACCGCAGATCAAGACGGGGGCGCTGGCGGGCAAGAGCCTGACGGCGGGGATGATCATGATCGCCTGGCCGGTGCTGCTGTCGCAACTGATGGGTGCGCTCATCGCGCTGTGCGATCAGATCCTGACGGGGCACCTGCCGGCGGCGATCCGCACTCCGGCGCTGGATGGGGTGGGGATCGGCGGGTATGTGGGATGGTTTGTGAATGTGGCGATGGCGGCCATCGGCGTAGGCGGGAGCGCGATCATTTCACGGGCGATGGGGGCAGGGCGAAAGGAAGAATCGCACACCGCGCTGGCGCAGACGCTGCTGTTCGCGCTGATCTGGGGGTTTGGGGTTGGGATCATCTTGTGGACGGCGACGCCGGCGATCACGACGCTGGGGAACCTGAGCCCGGAGGCATCAGAGTTCTGCACGCAGTACATCCGAACGCTGTGCCTGGGGATGCCGTTTTCGGGATTAATGTTCGTGGCGATCATGTGCCTGAACTCCGCGGGTGAATCGCGGAAGACGTTTTTCGTGCTGCTGGCGGTGAACATCATCAACGCGGTGGCATCGTGGATCCTGTCGGGGGTGGATTTCGTGCTGGGGAGCAGGACGCTGCACAACCCATTCCCGTTCGAGCTGGGGGTGCGGGGCATTGCGGGGGGGACGGCGATTGCGGAGACGTGCGGCGCGCTCATGATCACGGGCGTGATGCTGCATGGGATCAAGGACCTTAAGCTGGACTGGCACCGGCTACGGCCTGATTTTGCGCTGCTGACGCGGGTGGTGCGGATCGGCGTGCCGAACTTTCTCGAGGGGATCGGGATGTGGCTGGGGCAGATGCTGGGGGTCCTGCACATCATCGGGCTGATTGCGGTGAAGGAAGGGCGGGACAACGGGCTGCTGGGGGCGCACTCGATTGCGGTGCGGTGGGAGGCGTTCTCATATCTGCCGGGGATGGCGCTGGGTGTGGCGGCGGGATCGCTGGCGGGTCAGTACCTGGGCGCGGGGAACAAGAAGATGGCGCAGAAAGCGATCTGGATGTGCACGCTGGCGGGGATGACGATCATGGGGCTGGTGGGGATTGCGCTGATTTTCGGCGGGCCGATGCTCACGCGGCTGATCTCGGATGATCCGGTGCACCTGGACTATGTGCCGAGGATTCTCACGGTGGCGGGATTTGTGCAGGTGTTTTTTGCGATGGCGATGGTGATTTCGAATGCGCTGCGGCGGGTGGGTGACACGCATGTGTCGATGGGGATCACGATTTTCAACACGTGGTGCGTGCGGGTCCCGCTGGCGTACATCATCGGGTACAAGATGGAGTACGGGCTGATGGGGGTGTGGTATGCGCTGTGTTTTGAACTGGTGCTGCGGGGCTGCCTGTTCATGGGGCGGTTCCTCCAAGGCAAGTGGATGCACGTGCGGGTGTAGCCTTGGCAGGGGAATGGTGTTACGCTCGAAAGTCACAGCCTGAATCAGTGCGCCCGTTCGCGGCGCGGCAGGCTGGGAATTCTGCGGTGTTCGGCCGGGCGGCGCGGCTGGGCAGCACTCCAGCAGGAGGCACTCCATGCAGGGCGCGAAGCGTTTTTCCATCGTGCGATTGAGGGGGGGGCGCGGGTTCACACTGGTTGAGTTGCTGGTGGTGATCGCGATCATCGCGCTGCTGATCGGGCTGCTGCTGCCGGCGCTCAACAAGGCGCGGAACGCGAGCCGCAAGGTGCAATGCCTGAACAATCTGAAGAGCATCGGGGTGGGGCTGCACTCGTATACGGTGGACAACTCGGATTACATACCGCGTGAAGGTCATCCGGTGGACACTCCGTCATTTGGTGAATCGGCGTTCAACGTGAGTCGGGTGCCGTGGGCGTACGGGTTGCGGAAGTACTGCGATGGACCGAGGACACCGGAAGCGATCAAGGATGACGCTTACGCGCCGGTGCTGATGTATAAGTGCCCGATGTTCCCCCGCAAGGAGCATCAGATTCACTACGTGGTGAACGGAATCTCGTTCCGGAGCAACGGCACGTCGCAGATCCGGTACGTCGCGCCACTGAGTTACGTGAGGCGGCAGGACGCGACGATCTACCTGACGGAGTTCACGGACGATGAATCGGCGTCTTTCGCCGAAAACAACTATGGTGGCGGTTGGTACGGCGAGAACCGGAACCGATACATCGCGGCGTGGTACGACGTGTGGCAATCATTCCACATTAACGGCGCGCAGGAGGACTACAACAGCGGCCGGCGCGTGCAGAAGAACCGCCACGATCTTGGGTCCAATGCGCTGTTTGTGGACGGGCACGCAGACTACATTACAGATGACACGATCATCAAGACGGATTCGTGGAACGACCTGACGCCGCCGCGCTGACGCGGAGCGGATTCATCAGCCGAGGTCGAAGAGAATCACTTCCGAGTCGCCGGCGGAGGATGCGCCGGTGATGGTGAGGGAGTTTTCGCCCTGGATTTCGGCGGCGTCGCCGTCGGCAAGGGTGATCGAGCCGTTGAGGGTGACGTTGCCGCGAGCGATCTGCAGGTAGGCTGAGCGGCCGGGGGCAAGAGCGTGGGTCACGGCTGCCGCATTTGAGAGGCGCGCCACGTACATGCGGGCATCCTGGTGGATTTTCACGACGGCGTCGGAGTCGAAGGGACCGGCGGCGAGGGCGAGGCGATTGCGGCAGGAGGCGGGATCAAGGGCGCGCTGGTCATAGCGCGGCTCGTGACCGCGGGCATCGGGGAGAATCCAGATCTGCAGGAGGCGGCAGGACTCGGAGGTGGAAGGGTTGAACTCGCTGTGGCGGATGCCTGAGCCAGCGGACATGACCTGGATGTCGCCGGGCTTGATCACCGAGCCGTTGCCGAGGCTGTCGCGATGCTGGAGGGCACCGTCCAAGACCCAGGAGATGATCTCCATGTCACGGTGGGGGTGCATGCCGAAGCCGCTCGAGGGGGCGATGAGATCGTCATTGATGACGCGGAGGGAGAGGAAACCCATGTACGCAGGGTCGTGGTACTCGCCGAAGGAAAAGGTGTGGGCGCTGTCGAGCCAGGGGAGGAGGGTTTTGCCGCGCGTCGAGGCGGGCCGGGCGGAGATCATGGGGATTTGCTTCCTGGTAAAGGTTTTGTGTCGTTCCTGCCGTTTGGTACGGGGGGATGTCGAGAAGAGTTCGTCGGGGGGCGAGGGCATCCGCGGGGGGGAGGAAGGAGCAGCACACATCGTCAGAAAGCCTCTATACTGGCTGCCTATGGCGATGACGGAAGCAGCGCTGACGCGGAGGATTCCGACGTATCCGTACGGTGATCCGGCGAAGCGGCACATTGTGTCGTATGAGGAGTACGTGCGGACGGGCGGGTATGAGGGTCTGCGCAAGGCGATCGGGATGAAGCCTGCGGACGTGGTGGACGTGGTCAAGGAGTCGCAGCTGCGCGGGCGCGGTGGGGCGGGGTTTCCCACGGGGCTGAAGTGGACGTTTTTGCCCAAGGACTACCAGGGGCAGAAGTACCTGGCGGTGAACGCGGACGAGTCGGAGCCGGGGACTTTCAAGGACCGGCTGCTGCTGGATTTTGATCCGCACCTGCTGCTGGAGGGGATTGCGATCACATGCTGGGCGTGCGGGTTGCAGACTGCGTACATCTACATCCGGGGCGAGTATCACCACCAGGCGCGGGTGCTGCAGAGCGCGATTGCGGAGGCGTATGCGCAGGGGATTTTCGGCGGGAAGGGATTGCTCAACGGGGCGGTGGATTTCAAGGTAAACTGCTATCTGCACCGGGGCGCGGGGGCGTACATCTGCGGGGAGGAGACGGGACTGCTGGAGAGCCTGGAAGGGAAGCGCGGGTGGCCGCGGATCAAGCCGCCGTTTCCGGCGATTGCGGGGTTGTTCGGCAAGCCGACGATCATCAATAACGTGGAGACGCTGGCGGCGGTGCCCGACATCGTGCTCAAGGGGAGCAAGTGGTTTCAGTCGATGGGATGCCTGAGCAAGATCAATGCGCCGCCGTCCTATGGGACGAAGCTCATGGGGGTGTCGGGGCACGTGAACAGGCCGGGCGTGTTTGAATGCGATCTTGGGATTCCGCTGCGGCGGCTGGTGGAGGAGTATGCGGGCGGAATGCGCGGGGGGAAGAAGTTCAAGGGGGCGATTGCGGGGGGGATTTCGATGGGCGTGCTGGGGCCTGATCAGTTTGACGCGGAGATGGATTTCGACATCGGGCGGCGGTATGGCGTGCTGGGGCTGGGGACGGCGTGCCCGACGATCTTTGACGAGGACACGGATATGGTGATGGTGGCGCGCAACATCGCGCGATTCTTCTCGCATGAGTCGTGCGGGCAGTGCACGCCCTGCCGGGAGGGGACGCACTGGTTGTACAAGCTGCTGCTGCGGATCGAGAAGGGCGACGCGACGACGAAGGACCTGGACCTGCTGGTGGAGATCGCGCTGTCGATGGGGGCGATGCCGGGGACGACGATCTGCGGGCTGGCGGACGGGGCGAACTGGGCGATCAAGACGATCGTGGGGAAGTATCGCAAGGAATTCGAGGCGCGGGTGAAGGTGAAGTATGTGCCGGTGACGATCGGGGCGGTATGAGAGTGCGCGGGCCAGAAAGGCAGGAACGATGATGCGGAGTCACTGGATCGCAGCGATGGCGGCGGCGTGGATGCTGGCGCCGTGGGCGGAGCGGGGCGCGGCGCAGGAGAGCACGGGGAATGGGAGCGCGGCAGAGACGGCGGCGGGGGCGGGGCTAATTGAAACGGCGGGGAAGGTGTCTGCGGTATCGATCCACGGAGGCAGCGCAACGGTGACGCGGCGGGTGGAGATCGGGAGCGCGACGGGTGAGGTTGAGGTCCGGGTGACGGAGTTGCCGGCGGGGGTGCGAACGGATTCATTCCGGACGCGGACGAGCGAAGGCGTCACGGTGGAGGGGGTGGAGTTCACGCTTACGGAGCCGATGAGTTCATTCCGCCAGCGCCGCAGCGCGTTTGAAGCGGCGCGGGCGCCGCTGCTCACGAAGCGTGCGGAGTTCGAAGAGCAGCTGCAGGTGCTGGCGAAGGAGGAGGCCCTGTACGACGGGATCGCCGCGCGAGTGGCGAACACGGCGGCGGAAGGGGCGGCGACGAGCGGAATCAATACGGTGGAGGTTTCGGCGGCGGCAAAGTTCCTGGGCGAGAGGCAAGCGGACGTGCTCAAGCGACGGCGTGAGGCGACGGCGGGGCTGGAGGAGGCGAAGCGCGCGATCCGGGAGCTCGAGGAAGCGAACGAGGATCTGCTGGGCAACAAGCCGGCGCGGAGGCCGGCGGCGCTGGTGCGGCTGAATGTGACGGCGAGCGCGGCGGGGGCGGGGACGCTGGAACTCAGTTACGAGGTGGGGCAGGTGGGGTGGCGGCCGGCGTATTCGCTGCGCACAGCGCCGGATGGATCGACTTCGACGCTGGAGTACGGCGCGGTGATCACGCAGTCGACGGGGGAGGACTGGTTGGATGTGGCAATGGAGTTGTCGACGACGGCGATGTTGTCAGCGGCCAAGCCGCCGGCGGTGGACCCGTGGTGGGTGGAGGTGAAGACAGGCGAGGGGACGCAGCAGGCAAGCCCGAGCGAGGCGGCAGCGGAGGGCGGCGCGAACGCGGAGGGGCTTCCGGCGCTGCCGTCGCCCGAGGACATGGGGCAGATATTCACGGGCGAGATCCCGATGACGAGTTTTCGGATCAACCAGCCGGTGACGGTGCTGTCGGGGGGCGGGGACGCCGGTGAGTTACCGCAGGAGGTGGCGATCACGACGATTCGGGGGACGCCGAATCTGAAGTACTACGCCGCGCCGCTGGTGTGCGAGTATGCGTTTCTGCGCGGGACGATGCAGAATTCATCGCGGATGCACCTGCTGCCCGGGCCGGTGCGGCTGTTCCTGGGGAATGAGTTCACGGGCGAGGCGATGCTGGGGTACACCGCGCCGGGGCGGAGATTTGAGACGTATTTCGGAGTGGACAAGCGGGTGGCGGCGGACCGGCGGGTGATTTCGCGAAAGACGCGGATCACGGGCATTCTGCAGGACGGGGTGGAGACGCAGGTGGAGTATCGGCTGCTGATCGCCAACAACACGGGGCAGGCGATCAACGTGGAACTGTGGGATCGGAGCCCGGCGACGAAGGACAGCCAGATCCGCATCAGCGTGACGGGGCTGAGCGACAACCTGAGCACGGATGATGCGTACCGGGCGGAGGAGCGGACCGAGGGGCTGCTGCGGTGGGATCTGGAAGTGGGCGCGGCGGCGACGACGGGGCGGGAGCGGAGCGTGGACTACACGGTGGTGGTGGCGCATCGGCGGGACGTGCAGACGACGGATTTGCCGGAATAGTCGCGCGACGCACTTAGGATTGGGGCATGACGATGAAGGGAGTCGTACTGGCGGGCGGCCACGGCACGCGGCTGCTGCCGATGACGCGGGTGACGAACAAGCACCTGCTGCCGGTGTATGACCGGCCGATGGTGTATTACCCGCTGGAGGCGCTGGCGCAAGCGGGGATCGGGGAAGTGATGGTGGTGACGGGGGGAAACAGCGCGGGCGCGTTTGTGGAGTTACTGGGCAATGGGCGGGAGTTCGGACTGAAGGAACTGGCCTACGGGTACCAGGATGGAGCGGGGGGAATTGCGGCGGCACTCGCGCTGGCGGAGGATTTCGCGGACGGCGGGCCGGTGGCGGTGTTTCTGGGGGACAACCTGATTGAGGGGCGGATCGACGGATTGGTGAGGGAGTACGAAGCGCAGCTGGAGCGGACGCGTGGGCGCGGGGCGCGGATCGTGCTGGCGGAGACAGAGGAGGCGCGGCGATTCGGCGTGGCGCGCTTCGAAGGAGGAGGAGCTCGGGAGGGGCGCCGGAGGCTGGCAGAGATCGTGGAGAAGCCGGCTGCGCCGCCATCGCGATACGCGGTCATCGGGTTGTATTTCTACGATGCGCGCGTGTTTGACATCATCCGCACGCTCAAGCCGTCGGGGCGCGGGGAGCTGGAAATCACGGACGTCAACAACGCATACCTGCGGGCGGGGGAACTGGAGTATTCGGCGCTGCAGGGGTGGTGGACGGATGCGGGGACGGTGGAGAGCCTGTATCGGGCGACGCGTCTGGTTGCGGAGCGCGGGGCCAACGGGCGCGGGCCCGGGGAAGCGGCTGGGGGTGAGCGCAGTGCATGAGGTGAAGCGCATTTTCGTCACGGGCGGAGCGGGGTTCATCGGCGCAAACTTCGTGCGGCAGGCGCTGGCGGAGCGGGAGGGCGCGGAGGTGGTGAACTACGACCTGCTCACGTACGCGGGGAATCTTGAGAATCTGGAAGGGTGCATGGAGAACCCGAGGCACCGATTCGTGCGCGGGGATGTGTGCGACGGGCCGGCGGTGCGCAGCGCGATGGAGGGGTGCGACTGCGTGGTGCATCTGGCGGCGGAGACGCATGTGGACCGGTCGATCCTGGACAGCGCTCCCTTTGTGCGGACCAACGTGCTGGGGACGCAGGCGGTGCTGGACGGAGCGCGGGCCGCAGGAATCGGGCGGGTGATCATCGCGAGCACGGATGAGGTGTATGGAGCCTTGGCGCTCACGCCGGGGTCAGAGAAGTTCACGGAGAGTTCACCGCTGAATCCATCGTCTCCGTATGCAGCGTCGAAGGCAGCCGCGGATCTGCTGGCACAGGCTCAGCAGCGGACGCACGGGGGCGGAATCATCGTCACGCGGTGCACGAACAATTTCGGGCCGTACCAGTTTCCGGAGAAACTGATCCCGTTTTTCATCGCGCGAATGCTGCGGGGCGAGCCTGCGCCGCTGTATGGAGACGGACTGCATGTGCGTGACTGGATTCATGTCGCTGATCACTGCGCCGCGTTGCTGGCGATCCTGGAGCGCGGGACGGCGGGGAGGATCTACAACATCAGCGCGGACAACCAGAGGTCGAATCTGGAACTGGCGCGCACGCTGGCGAATCTGCTGGGGCGGGATGAGAGTTGTCTGCGGTTTGTCGCGGACCGGCCGGGGCACGATCGGCGCTATGCACTGGATGCGAGCAGGCTGAGAACGGAAGTGGGGTGGAAGCCGACGCGGTCGGAATGGCCGGACGGCCTGGTGGAGACGGTGAAGTGGTACCGGGACAATGAAGCATGGCTGGCGCGTGTGATGGACGGGTCGTACCGGGAGTATGTGGAGCGGTGGTATGGGGGGAGGATGTAGGGGTTGGGAGGGGCTGAATCGGGTACGGCGGATTCGGAGGCGATATCATGATGAACCAAACACGGAGGTTTGCACCATGATGAAGAGCATGATGACACGGATGGCGGGAGTTGCGGCGGGACTGATGGTTGTCACGGGTTCAGCGCTGATGTTGGGGGGCTGCAAGTCGGACGGCTCATCCAGCAATCCGCTGGAGAACGTGTTTCAGGGGGCCAGCACGTATCAGGACACGGACCTGTCGCAGGTGCGGGGGATGCGCAACGTGAGCGCGGACAGCGTGATCATTCAGAACAACGTGTTCGTCTCGGGGACGCTGCGATACATCGGCAAGAAGGACAGCATCAAGGAGACGATGGATCGGTATGTGGAGGACATGGAAGGGGAGGGCTGGAAGCTCCTGGAGGTCGATTACGACAACGACCTGGGGACCGCGCGGATGTCCAAGGAGAAGCGGATGTGCTGGGTGCGCATGGAGCGGGACCCGGAGGATGCGCAGTGGCTGCGCTGCAAGTTGATCGTGGAGGCGCAGAAGTAAAGCGAGCGCCGGAGGCTGCAAAAAGAGAAGCACCCTGCCGTGACTTTGGCGCGGCAAGGTGCACTTGATGATGCATGCGCACAACCGACGGGCCTTTGGCGAGAGCCGGCGACGGGTGAGAAACCTGCTGCCGGATCGCGCTGACAAACAGCTTGGCTGGCCCCGGTGCGAAGCATCGGGCATCGGCGCTGCTGCGCCTCTGCGATGCATAGTGTGCCGCATCAGAGCGGCTCGGGCAAGCGAAATCGGCGGAATGCAGAAAAGAAGTGAAGAATGATGCGAACACTGTGCAAACCGCCCAGGCAGGAGCGCGAGGGCGATCACAAAGGGTCGGCTCCTTATGAGGCTGACAAGGTCTGATTGCGCTTGGATTTACTGATCTTGAAGCGGCCGACGAGGGCCTGGAGTTGTTCCGCCTTGGCGGAGAGCTGGCTGGAGGCGGTGGCGGCCTGTGAAACACCCTGAGTGGACTGGGCGACGACGGAGGTGATTTCGCGGACCATGGCGGCCACCTGATTTGCGCCCTGGACGATGGCATTGAGGCTGTCGCCAGCGCGTTCAGCCCGGGAGACTCCCTGGCGGACCTGTTCGGCGCCAACACTCATGCGATTGACCGCGGTGGTGGTCTCCTGCTGGATGGCGCGGATGGAGACGGCGATTTCATCGGTGGCCTTGGTGGTGCGGTCGGCGAGTTTGCGGACTTCGTCGGCGACGACGGCGAAGCCGCGGCCGTGCTCGCCGGCACGGGCAGCCTCGATGGCGGCGTTGAGGGCCAGGAGGTTGGTCTGGTCGGCGATGTCGTTGATGACCTGAATGATCTTGCCGATCTGTTCGCTGCGCTGGCCGAGGCGGGAAACGTTGGTGGCGGCCTCTTCGACGGTGCCGCTGATGGTGCGGATGTCATCGACGCTTTGGGCGACGATCTGTCCGCCCTCGACGGCGCGAGCGCCCGAGGAGTCGGCGGTGGCGGCGGCGGACTCGGATTGCTCGGAGACCCTGGTCATGGAGGTGGCGATTTCCTCCGCAGAGGCGGCGATTTCGGTGGCGGCGGAGGCGACTTCGAGTGAGGCGCCGGCGACTTCGGAGATGATGTCGTGGACGCGTTCGATGAAGAGGTCGACCCAGCGCGCAACCTCGCCGACCTCGTCGGCGCGGGCGATGTCGGTACGACGTGTGAGATCGCCCTCGCCGGTGGCGATGTCCTTGATGATGTTGCGGAGGGAGGTGAGAGGGCGGGCGATGGAGGAGGCGAAGAAGAATGCGGTGAGGACAACAAGAAGTGCGGTCACAGCGATGGAGGCGGTCATCATGCGGCGGGCGCTGATGGCGGCGAGGAGGGCCTGATCCTGGGCCACGTGGACGAGGACACTCCACTTGAGGCCGGGGAAGCCAAGGGCACCGTCCGAATAGGCGTAGCCGCAGGTCATTTCTTCGTTGCGGCGCGGGTCGTGGACCCGGGTGAAGGAACCAGCGGCACCCGTGAGGGCTGCAGTGGCAGCCTCGTCATGCAGAGCGCAAAGGTCGGTGGAACCGATCTGGCCAGACTCGTGAAGGAGCTGACTGGAGCCGCCTGCGGAAGGAGCCAGTTCGGCAATGAGGACGCCTTGCTCATCGATG
Source organism: Phycisphaerales bacterium (assembly GCA_044229655.1). Classification (GTDB taxonomy): domain Bacteria; phylum Planctomycetota; class Phycisphaerae; order Phycisphaerales; family UBA5793; genus JBGASM01. The sequence goes on from JBGASM010000001.1 coordinate 111,889, forward strand.
AGGGAGAGAGAGGCGGTGTCGAGGCCGGACCTTTCAAGCTCAGCATGCTGGGCCTTGAGGATTTCTTCGACGAGAGAGAAGCGAGCGACGTTGTGCCAGAGGGCGATGGTCTCACCTTGGGCGTTCCGGACGGGAGCGGAGAATCCAAGGGTGTAGCCGTCATCGCTGAAGATCTGGGCGACGGCAGGGTCGATGCGGAAGCCCTCAACCACGGTGCCCGAGAGGGCGCCATCGGCGGATTTGAGGAAGTCTCCCTGAAGAGCGGCGTGAAACCACTCTTCGCCTGCGAAGTTGTGAGCGGCGAGAGCGGAGGTATCGATGGGCTTGCTATTGGAGTCGCGGGTGTTCACGGCGATAAGTTTGCCGTCGGTATCAGTGAGAATGCTGAGGTAGTAGACGTCGTAAAGATCGATATAGGAGTTCATGGCGCTGACGATGGAGGAGGCCTCATCGTACTTGTACCAGTCCTTGCGATTCTGAACGGCGAGATTCTGGGTGAACGCCTGAACGTCGCCGTAGCGTTCGAAGAGATTGCGATCGATGACATCACTGACATTGACAGCGACGGTGCGGAGATTGTCGGCAATGGACTCCTCGACGCGCGTCATGTTCATCCATGAGATGGCAGCGACGGTTAGGGCTGGGAGGAGACCCACGGTGAGCATGAGGCCGGACAGTTTGGCGCGGAGTGTCATTCGCATGAGTTGTCAAGTCCTGAATCATGAAGGGGTTGAAGAGAGGGAGTCGGATGGGTGCGAAGGAAGAACATCGGGAACGGGGAGCATCGAATTAAGAAAAAACCCCCTAAAAAGGGGGTCGTTTTCGAATTGGATGTGAGGCGTATTTCAGCGGGATGGAGGTGGCGCACAACTTGCGCTTGGCGCCGACGGCCTCGTCACCGACGTGCGGGCTCGATCTTGAATCGTCCGACGAGTGACTGGAGTTGTTCGGCCTTGGCGGAGAGCTGGCTGGAGGCGGTAGCGGCCTGGGTGACGCCTTCGCGGGCTTCGGCGGTGACGGCGGAGATCTTGGAGACCAGGTCGGCGACGGAACGGGCGCTGGTGACGATCTGCTGGAGGCTTTCGCCGGCTTCGCTGGCGCGGGAGACGCCGCGTTGGACCTGTTCGGTGCCGGAGTTCATGCGCGTTGCACAGCCTGGCCGGTCTCGGTCTGGATGGCGCGGATGGAGACGGCGATTTCATCGGTGGCCTTGGTGGTGCGGTCAGCGAGCTTGCTGACTTCATCGGCGACGACGGCAAAGCCGCGGCCGTGCTCGCCGGCGCGGGCGGCCTCGATGGCGGCGTTGAGAGCCAGGAGGTTGGTCTGGTCGGCGATGTCGTTGATGACGGCGATGATCTGGCCGATCTGTTCGCCGCGTTTACCCAGTTCGGAGACGGAGGCGGCGCCAGCGGAGACGGCCTCGGAAATGGAGCGCATGTCCTTGATGGTGTCGCTGACGACGGCGCCGCCTTTTTCGGCGACCTGTCCTGAGGAAGCAGCCTGGGAAGAGGCTTTCTCGGATTGATCGGCGACCTGGACCATGGAGGAGGCCATTTCCTCGCTGGCGGCGGCGATCTCGGTGGCTGCGGAAGCGACCTCGGTGGAGGCGGACTTGACGTCGGTCATCATGTCGCGCATGGCATCGAGGAACTTGTTGGTCCACTGGCCCAACTGGCCGATTTCGTCATTGCGATCCACGTCCATGCGCTTGGAGAGGTCGCCGGTGGCGATGTCTTTGAAGAGAGCGACCACTGAGTTGATGGGCTTGGTGAGGGTGACGCGCATCATCAGGAAGAGGAGCACGCCGCAACCGGCGACAAGACCCAGAGTGACGAGCCCGGACTTCCAACTGACAGCGGACATATGGGCCTGGAGTTTGTCGAGCGGGTAAATGACTTCATACGCGCCGTGCATGTCGCCGGCTTTCCAGTTCTCCATGGGAAAGCCGAGGATGTCCTTGCCGTCCCCGGTGGGACTGTCCTTGGGATCGCCGTGGCAGAGGAGGCAGGACTGATCGAGGAGGATGGGGCGCATGACGTGAAGGTTGTTGTTGGCCTCATCGATGGCGTGAACGGGTTCGGTGTTCCCGGCGTCAACCTGCGCCTGCAGCTGCTTCAGAAGAGAAGCGCGGAATGCGCCCGCTTCGGAGTCCCGGCTGGGATCGTTATCGTGATTGCGGGCGTCAAAGGCGGGGGTCTTGAAGTTGATTCCCTGCTCCTTGGCGGCGGAGGCCGCGGCGGTCCAGCCGGCGACGACGGGGATGGTGCCAAAGATGCGTGCTTCCTTGTAGTCGCGTCCCTTGGCGACATAATCCTCGACCTCGGCAAGGAGGTCTTTGGAGTTGAAGACTTGCTTTTCATTCAGATCGGAGGCGTGGTTCTTGGCGGCCTCGGCAACGGCGGTGAATGCGAGGGCTTCCTCGACGAGGGCCTGCTCCTCGGAGGCGATCAGATCGCGGACCGAGAGGACCGTAATCGTCGCGCCAAGGAACGCAGCGATCACGCAGACCATGGCGATAAGCTTGAAAGAGATGCTCATGGAGTTCAACATTTTTTTCATGGAACGGCTCCGTTCAGTGTTCGTGGTCGTCAGCACGGCGACAGGCGTAATCTCCGGGCTGCAACATCGGCCACCCTATTTGGGGGACTTCATCACGCATCCCCTATCTAGGGCATAAATCATTGAAAAGTAACCAGAAGCGACCGAATCGTTCAATAACAGAGCGTGGACAATGGGTCGATTTGGGGCGTCGGAGGCGAATCGTTTCGCACGACGGGAGCGCCAAGAATGGGGGCTTGCGAAGCGGCCCGGGATTTGCCTGGGCCGAGCCCGAAGGGGAATGACACACACAGCAATCTGGCAAGAAAGGCCGGTCACCAATGGCGGGAACGAACGTGAAAATGCGGAAGTCGGGTTCGACGAAGGCGGGGCAGCAGGTCAAGGAGGCGGCGCCGGCGGGAATGCGTATCGAGAAGGACTCGATGGGGGAGATGCTGGTGCCTGCGGATGCGTTGTACGGCGCGACGACGCAGCGCGCGGTGCAGAATTTCCCGGTCTCGGGGCGGCCGGTGTCGCCTGAGATTCTGCATGCGTTTGCACATCTGAAGAAGGCATGCGCGCAGACGAATCTCGCGCTCAAGAAACTGGACAGCGCGCGGGTGAAGTTGATCGGGGCGGCGTGTGATGACATCGTGACGGGGAAGCATGATGCTCACTTCCCGATTGACGTGTTTCAAACGGGGTCGGGCACGTCGACGAACATGAATGTGAATGAGGTGATTACGAGCCTGTGCAAGCGGATGCCGGAGTACGGCAAGATCGAGAAGGGGATTCACCCGAACGATCACGTGAACATGGGGCAGTCGTCCAACGACACGTTTCCCACGGCGATGCAGATTGCGGGGGCGACGGCGATCAAGAGTCGGCTGTTGCCGGCGCTGGCGCGGCTGCACAAGGAACTGGACGCGAAAGCGCGGAAGTGGGACAGGATTGTGAAGTGCGGACGGACGCATCTGATGGATGCGACGCCGGTGCGGCTGGGGCAGGAATTCTCGGGATACGCGGCGCAGGCGAAGTTCGCGACGGCGCGCGCGGAGGCGGCGCTGGCGGCGCTGGCGAGCAATCTGCCCATCGGCGGGACGGCGGTGGGGACGGGAATCAACACGGACAAGGAGTTCGGCGCGCGGGTGTCGGTCGCGCTCTCGAAGTCGCTGGGGATTCGATTTGCGGAGGCTGAGAATCACTTCGAGGCGCAGGCGACGCGCGACTGCGTGGCGGAGGCGTCAGGGCACCTGAAGACGATTGCCGTGAGCCTGTCGAAGATCGCCAACGACATTCGGTGGATGGGCTCGGGGCCGAGAGCGGGGTTGTTTGAACTGCTGTTGCCGGCGACCCAGCCGGGGTCGTCGATTATGCCGGGAAAGGTGAATCCGGTGATCTGCGAGTCGGTGATGCAGGTGACGTGCCAGGTGATCGGCAACGATGCGGTGGTGACGACGGCGGCGCTGGGGGGCATCGGGGGACTGCTGGAACTGAATGTGGCGATGCCGGTGATGGCGGAGGCGCTGCTCTCGTCGGCGAACCTACTGGCTAACGTTTCCAACGTGTTTGTGGAGAAACTGCTGGCGGGGCTGGAAGTCAACGAGGGGATCGCGACGGGGTATGTGGAGCGGTCGCTCATGCTGTGTACGAGTTTGGCGCCGGTGATCGGGTATGACAACGCAGCAAAGGTGGCCAAGGAGTGCTTCAAGAGCGGACAGACGATCCGCGAGTACTGCCTGGCGAACAAACTGGTGGATGCCAAGACGCTGGAAAAGTTGCTTGATCCGTGGTCGATGACGGAGCCGGGCGGTTCGGGATCGGCAGGGGGATAAGGATCAGGGCAGCGCGAGATTGTCGATGAGACGTGTGGCGCCGACCTTGCCGGCGATGAGCGCGCGTGCGGGACCGGCGGACCAGTCGACCAAGGGCATCAAGGTGCGCGCATCGCGAATGACCGCGTACTCGACGGCGACCTGATGAGCCAGGAGAAGCGAGCGCATTTCGGCCTCGACAGCGGGAATCGGGACGTGCTGCCGGGCGAGTTCCGCGGCGGTGCGCAAGGACTTGATGAGGCTGACGGCACGGGTGCGCTGGACGGGGGAGAGATAGATATTGCGGCTGCTCAGGGCGAGGCCGTCGGGATCGCGGACGGTGGGTTGGCCGAGGACGGTGACGCCGAGGTTCTCATCGCGGGCCTGAGCGGTGAGCGTGAGAAGTTGCTGATAGTCCTTTTCCCCGTAGAGCGCGAGGGCGGGTCGGATGAGTTCATAGAGGCGGCGCACGACGCGGCAGACGCCTGCGAAATGGCCGGGGCGGCAGCGGTCTTCCAAGCCGGGCTGACTCGCGACGGGGGGAAGTGGAGGCTGAGGGGGGAGATTGTCGATACCGTCGGGGTACATCGCTTCGACCGAGGGAGCGAAGACGGCGTCGGCGCCGGCGGCGGCACACTTGGCGAGGTCGGAGTCGAGGGTGCGCGGATATCGGGCGTAATCCTCACTGGGGCCGAACTGAGTGGGATTGACGAAGATGGAAACGACGACGGGTTTGCCGGATGCGAGCAGCCGAGCGTGACGGACCAGGGTGAGATGACCCTCATGGAGGGCTCCCATAGTGGGAATGCAGACGCAGCCGTGGAATGGCCGCAAGGCGGCGGCGTCTGTGATCAGGACTGGCGAGGCGGCGGGGGTTGAAGGCGGGGGAGATTCCATGGGCAGGTAAGGGAATGCTGGCGGGGGGAGAGTCGAAGGCAAGGGGAGCGGTTGAGGGCGTACACGCAAAGGGCGAAGCGCGCGTATTGTGGTGGTTCCGAGAGCGCGTAGAAACAAGGAAACCAGACAGTACCGGAGAACTTCCTGTGAAGCGATGGATGGCGAATGTGCGGATGTGGGCAAGCGCGGCAACGGTCCTGGCAGCCAGTGCGGCGGGAGTACGGGCCCAGGAGGGCTGGGCGGAGCGAGCAGAGACCATCACGGTGAAGTCGCTGGTCACCGAGATGGGGACCCGGGATGCGATCACGGAGTTTCCGACGCCGGCGTACCGCATGATGCAGGCGAGCAGTTACGACCGGGCATCGACCGGCGCGGACAACCAGGACACGTGGTACGCGAACGCGGATGCGGGACAGTTCATACGAACCGAAGAGCGGAACGGGCGGAAAGAGTTTGTGATGATGGATGCGCGCGGGCCCGGGGCGATCGTGCGCATGTGGTCGGCGAACCCCAACGGGACGCTGCGGATCTACCTGGACGACCAGGAGACGCCGGTGGTGGAAGAGAAGATGGAGGACTTCCTGCTGGGCAAGACTTATTTCGGCGCCCCGTTCGCAGCGTTGCAGTCGCGCGGGTACAACATGTACGGGCCGATCCCGTATGCGCAGCGGTGCGTGGTCACGTCGGATGCGGGCGATTTCTACTACCAGATCAACTACCGCACCTATGAGGCGAGTGCGAAAGTGGCCAGTTTTTCGGCGGCTGAGTATGCAGACGCGGCCGGGGTGCTGGAAGCGGCGCGCAAGGCGCTGCGGGATTTTCCCGCGCCGGTGGGCAAGGGGCAGGAAGTGAATGTGTTCCTCACGCCTGGGGAGGAGCGATCGCTGGGGTATGCCAACGGGCCGGCGGAGATCACGGGAATCAGCATGAAGATCGTGGCGGGGGACATCGACGCCGCGTTGCGGTCGACGATCCTGATCGGCGAGTTCGACGGACAACGGACGATTGAGGCGCCGGTGGGGGACTTCTTCGGGAGCGCGCCGGGGATCAACGAGTACCAGTCGTGGTATGCGGCGGTGCGGCCGACAGGACGAATGCTGTCGCTGTGGCGGATGCCCTATGAATCGCGCGGGGAGCTGCGCATCGTGAACATGGGGAAGGACCCGGTGACGGTCGGGGCATCGATCTTCTCCGACCGGATTGAATGGACCGACGATTCCATGCACTTCCACGCGCGCTGGCGTGCGGAGTATCCGATTCACTCGCGGCCGATCCGGGATTGGAACTACATCACCGTGGAGGGGCGCGGCGTGTACGTGGGCGATGCGCTGTCGGTGACCAATCCGATCAAGACCTGGTGGGGCGAAGGGGATGAGAAGATTTACGTGGACGGGGAGAAGTTCCCGTCGCACTTCGGAACGGGGACGGAGGACTATTACGGGTATGCGTGGTGCGATCCGACGCCGTTCTCAAGCCCGTTCCACAACCAGCCGCGCTGCGACGGGCCGGGGAACTTCGGCTACACATCGGTGAATCGATACCGGCTGCTGGACGGCATTCCGTTCGCGCGCGGACTGAAGTTTGACATGGAAGTGTGGACGCACCGGGAGAGCGACGTGGGTTATGCGGTGACGACGTTCTTTTACGCGCGCCCGGGGGCGCGCACCAATGCGGTCTCGATCACGCCGGAGATGGTGCAGACGATTCCGCCGCTGCCGGAGTTGACGGTGTTCAAGTTTGAGGGTGCGCTGGAGGGTGAGGCCCTGAAGGTGCTGAGCACCAATCCGGCAGACCTCGCCTACAGCGTGCAGGATGTGGATACGGAGAAGACAAGCAAGGCGCAGCATCTGTGGGTGCGCGGGAGCAAGGTGCAGGATGGCATTGATTTTGAGATCCCCGTCACCAAGCCGGGCAAGAACCGGGTGTCCATCGCGCTGACGAAGTCATGGGACTACGGGATCGTGCAGTGCCAAATCAGGGGGCAGAACGCAGGCCCGCAGATCGATCTGTACAGCCCGGAGATTGATTCGACGGGCCTGATTGACCTGGGAGAGTTTGACCTGGAGTCCAAGGCCCGGCTGCGGATCGTGCTGGTGGGAAGCAATGAAGCGTCGCGCGATCCGAAGTATTACTTCGGCGTGGATGCGGTGAAGGTGGCGCCGGTGGAGGAGAAGTAGGGCGGTCAGACCTTTCGCGTCCAGGTTGTGCCGGTGGGGCCGTCCTTGATTTCGACGCCGAGGTCGAGGAGTTCCTTGCGGATGGCGTCGGCGCGGGCGAAGTCCTTGTTCTTCTTCGCGGCGAGACGTTCGTTGATGAGGGATTCGATTCTCGCGACGTCGAGGCCTGCGCCGGTGTCGGCGGAAGCGGAAGCGAGTGCGAGCACGCCGAGGACGGTATCGAAGCGGCGGAGGAGGGCAGCGTCCTCGCGGGAGGGAGCAGGAGTGTCGCTGATCCACTTGTTGAGCGTGCCGATGGCCCCTGCGAGATTCAAGTCGTTTGCGAGCGCCGCGTGAAACTCGGCCTGGGCGGCGGCGCGGGCGGGGGACGGGGTCTGTGAGGCGGGCGCGGAATCGCCGGCGGCGACGAAGGCGCGCCAGCGGTCGATCATCCGGGCGGAGTCGCGCAGGCCCTGGAGCGTGAAGTTGGCGTTGGTGCGGTAGTGGGTCTTGATGAGTTCGAGGCGGATCGCATCGGGGCCGAAGCCCTTGGCGAGGAGATCGCGGAGGGTGAAGAAATTGCCCTTGCTCTTGCTCATCTTCTCGCCCTCGACGAAGAGGTGACGGGCGTGGACCCAGAAGCGCGCGAAATTGGGTGAGCCGAAGGCGCAGCAGGATTGGGCGATCTCGCACTCGTGGTGGGGGAAGATGTTGTCCTCGCCGCCGCTGTGGAGGTCGATCATGCCGTCAGCGCGGTCGGAGGCGAGCAGGGAGCCGGCCATGACGGAGCATTCGAGGTGCCAGCCGGGATAGCCCTCTCCCCAGGGGCTTTTCCAGCGCATGAGGTGCTTGGGGTCGGGCTTCCAGAGCATGAAATCGGCGGGATGGCGTTTGAGAGCCTGGGTGGACTCATCGACGCGTCCGCCGGCGCCGCTGCGGATCTGGTCGAGCGTGTTGCCGGAGAGTTGGCCGTAGGCGGGGAAGGCGCGGACGTCGAAGTAGACCACGCCATCGGACGCGACATAGGCGCAGCCGCGCGCGATGAGTTTCTCGACGAAGGCGATCATCTGCGGGATGTAGCGCGTGGGGCGGGGGAGAAGTTCGGGGTTCTTCTCCGCATCGAGGACGACCTTGATGCCCAGGGACCGAGCGTCGTGAATGAAGGCGGCGGCGTAGTAGTCGGCGATGGCGTTGGGACTGTCGGGATCGAGCGAGACGCCGGGCGGGAGTTTGCCGGCTTTTTTCTGCTCAAGGAGGCGCTTGCGCGCGACTTCCATCTTGTCATCGCCGCTGCCGTCAGGGTTGTCATCGTCGGACATATGACCGACGTCGGTGATGTTCATCACGTGCCGGACGGAGAGGCCGGTGAACTCGAGCGTGCGGCGAAGAACATCGGCGAAGAGGAAGGAGCGGAAGTTGCCGATGTGGGCGAAGTCGTAGACGGTGGGTCCGCAGGAGTAAAAGGTGACTTGGCCGGGGACGAGGGGGGCGAAGTCTTCGAGGCGGTGGGTGAGGGTGTTGTAGAGGCGCAGGGGCATAGACAGGGAGTGTATCGGAGAGACGCCCGCGCGCAGATCAATGGGGCCTGACGGAAGAGGATCAGTTGAAGGTGTACCTCACGAGTGGGCTGACGCGGCAGGTGGATTGCTCGACGGCCTGCATGAGAATCTCGCGTCCGGCGACCGAGCCGGGGACGGGGGCGGTGAGCGCTGCGTCGCCATTGCCGTCGGCGAGTGTGGAGCCGAGGATGATGGGCTGGCTGATGCCCACGAAGACGGCGCAGCCGGGGACGGTGACATTGCCGGTGCGGAAGCCAGCGACGAAGGTGACGCGCTGACCGCTGGTGGCGTTGGAAGCGGTGAGGGTGTTGTTCTGGCCGGCGATGCCCGGGACGGGGTCACCAAGTTTGAGGCCGGGGTCGATGGAAGCCTGCCACATGCCGCGCCCGTAGGTGGCGGCCATGAGGGTGTTCCCGTTGCGCCAGGCGAGGCGTTCGACGGAAGCGGCAGCGGGGCCTCCGGCGGTGGTGGACCAGGTGTTGCCGTCATCCGTGGAGGTGAAGACGCCGACGTCGGTTCCGACATAAAGCCAGCCGGGAATGGTGCGGTGAACGGCCAGCGCGCTGGCGGGGGCGGCGGGGAGGGCGTAGGGAGGCGTGCCGGTGATGCGCGTCCAGGAGGAGAAGGGGGCCTTGGTGACCCAGAGGTTGTCGGCCTCATAGCCCATGTAGGCGACGTAGATGCGGTTCTGGTCGGCAGGGTCGATGATGATGTCGGCGACCCAGCGGGCGGGCAGGCCGGAGCCGAGGGTGTCGATGCGCGTCCACGTGGGAGCAGCGGCGGTACCGTTGGTCGTGTACCAGACCTGGCCGTTGTTGTAGCCGACGTAAATGAGATCGGAGTTGCCGAGGGGGAGGGCGATGGCGGAGATGTTGAAGAGGGAGTCGATGTGAGTGCCGGACTGATCGCGTCCCTGGCCGATGGGCGGCTTGATGGCGGTCCAGGAGGGGCTGCCTACTCGGGCGTTACTCGTGCGCCATAGGCGGCGACAGCCCACGAGCATGCGACTGGGGCTGTTGGGGTCCAGGAGAATGGGAGTGATGAAATTGGTGTTCGTATCACCCGTGTCCGAGATGCCGCCGCTGATGAAGGCCGCGACGGACTCACCGCCATCGTCGGAGCGGTGGATATCGCCCCACTGATACTCGCCGTAGAAGACATTGGGGGCGGTGGGGTCGTTCTGGTTGTATCCGCCGTCGCCACCCGCGTAATCCGCCCAGGCTTCGGAGTTGCCCTTGTAGCGAAGGGTGCCGTTGTCCTGGGTTCCGCCGACCACGCGGCCGGTGGAGTCGGCGACCGCAACGCCGTAGAACTGGGTGATGCCCAGGCCGTTGTTGAGCTCGACGGCGGAGTTGGTGGAGGCGTTGTCGGCGCGATAGATGCCGCCGTCGCAGGCGATGTAGATGCGTTTGTTGGTGGAGCCGTTGTAGCCGGGGTCGTTCACAATGAGATGAACGTCGGGATGGACGGAGCTGTAGGCATCGGAGAAGGAAGCGCCGCCGTTGGTGGAGCGTGAGAGATAGGTGCCGCCCATGACGATGAGGGTGGGATTGGTGGGATCGATCCAGGGGGCGATGTTGTAGGGGCCATAGACATTCGCGCCGGTGTTGGAGGAGCGGGTCCAGGTGCGGCCTGCGTCGACTGATTTGTAGAGATAGAGCGTGCCATTGATGCTCACGCCGGCGAAGACGAGGCTGGAGGTATTGGGCGCGAAGGCGAACTCCGTGCGGTCGTATGCGGGAATGCCGGAAGCGCGCTGCCAGGTCTGGCCGTTATCGCTGGAGTAGAGCGTGGACTGCGTGTCGCGGTAGAAGGATGCGAGCACGTTATTGTGATTGAAGGGGTCAATGGTGATGTCCAAGGCGCGGCCTGTGAATGTCCGGCTCCATGTGGCGCCGGAGTCGGTGGAGCGGAACAGGCCTGACTGGGTTGCGGCGAGGAAGATCGCAGGGTTGGCCGGATCGATGGCGAGTTCATTGACGAAGTAGAAGTCGGCGTTGGCGGTGGCGGGGAGTTGGGTCCAGGTGGCGCCGCCGTCTGTGGTGCGAAAGATGCCTGCGCCGCGAATGGGCGTGGCGTTGGATTCGCCGGTGGGATTGTCAAAGAAGCCCTCGCCGGTGCCGGCGTAGAGGGTATTGGGATCGGTGGGGTGCATGCGCAGGCAGCCGACCGCGAGGCTGGGGAGGAAGTCATCGAGGGCGGTCCAGGTGGTTCCGCCATTGGTGGTTTTCCAGATACCGCCTGATGCGGAGCCGATCCAGATCGTGCTGGTCTGGGTGGGATGGATGACAAGGCCCCGGATGCGTCCGCCAATGTTGCCGGGGCCCAGGGAAGTCCACGAAGCGGAAGTCAGGCCTGCGCCGGCGACATCGGCGGAGACGAGGGCATCGCGCTGCGCCTTGGCGCGCAGGAGAGCGTTCTCGGGAGTCGTGCCGTCGGCGCTGCGTCGCTGCATGGCGCGAAACGCCATGGCTTCGCTGGGCTGGTCGGGCGCGTGCTCGCCTTCCCTTTCCATTTCGCGCTCACGCGCATGCCAGGATGCCTCCCCCGAACCGGAGGTGGTGCAACCGACGATGAATGCGGGCGCGGCAACAAGAAGAGAGAGCAGTGAGCGGAAGTTGCGGGATCGAGGCATGGCGTGCTTTCAGGATGCGGTGGAGGGATGAGTATTGATGGGGATCAATTGAAGGTGAACTCGGCGACGGGACTGAGGCGGCAGGTTCCGCGCTCGACGGCTTGATAGAAAATGCGACGGCCGGCGTAGGAAGCGGGGACACGGGCGGTGAGGGATGCGGAACCTGCGTTGTCGGCAATTGAGTTGCCCAGAAGCTCGGGCTGGCTGATCCCCACGAAGATGCTGCATCCCGGAACCTGGGTGCTGCCGGTGCGCCCGCCGGCCACGAAGTAGACCTTTTCACCCGGAGTTGCGTGGGTGGCGGTGAGGGTGTTGTTCACACCCGCGTTGCCGGGAACGGGGTCGCCGATGAGCAGACCGCGGTCGACATCGGCGTAGAAAATGCCGCGCCCGTGGGTGACGGCCATGAGTGTGTCACTGTTGCGCCACACGAGTTGTTCGACGGGAACGGTGCCGGGGCCGTTGGTCGTGGTGGTCCAGATGTGCCCATCATCCATGGAGGTGAACACGCCGACGTCGGTGCCGACGTAGAGCCAGCCGGGGATGTCGGGATGGACGGCCAGCGCGCTGATGGGTGCGGCGGGAAGGGCTGAGCCGGGGTCACCGGTGATGCGCGTCCAGTTCGAATAGGGAGCGACGCTGGTCCAGAGGTTGTCGGCCTCGTAGCCCATGAAGGAGACATAGATGCGGTCGGCGTTGCGCGGGTCGATGCGGATGTTGGAAACCCAGCGGGCCGGGAGGACGGTCCCGGTGTTGTCCACGCGCGTCCACGTGGGCACCGCGGAGGTTCCGTTGGTGGTATACCAGATCTGGCCGTTGTTGTAGCCGACGAAAATGACATCCGAGTTCGTGGGAGTGATGGTGATGGTGGAGATGTTGTACGGAGAGTTCTCCTCGAAGTGATTCTGCCCTCCGCCTTCGCGGCCGATAGGCGTCTTGATTGCGGTCCAAGTGGGATTTGAGGAGGTCTTGACGTTGCTTGATCGCCACAAGGAGCGGCATCCGACGAGCATGGCGGCGGGGTTGTTGGGATCGAGCGTGAAGTAAGTTATGAAATTGGACCGCTTGCTTCCGGAGTCCGCGATTCCGCCGGAAATACTGGTGCCAAAGGAGTTGCCACCGTCGTTGGAGCGGTACAGCGCTGCGAAGTAATACCCGCCGTACCAGATGTTGGCGTTGGTGGGGTCGACGGCGGTATATGCGCCGTCGCCGCCTGACATGTCGAACCAGGACTCGGTGCCCGTTCCGTTGCGCAGATTGCCGTTGTCCTGGGTTCCACCAAGGACAACGCCGGTGGCATCGACAACCGCAGCGCCGTAGAACTGGGTGATGCCCAGGCCATTGTTGAGGTCGAGGGCGGAGTTGACCGAAGCGTTGTCGGCGCGATGGATGCCGCCGTCGCCGCCAAAGTAGATGCGCTTATTGCCGACCCCGTCATAGTTGGGGTCATTGACGATGGCGTGGATGTCAGCGTGAACGGACGTGAACGCGGATCCAAAGCTCGTGCCACCGTTAGTGGAGCGGGAAATCCCGACCCCGCCGGTGACGAGCAGGTTTGAGTCGGTCGGCGAGACCCAGACGGCGTTGTTGTAGGTGGAATAGGTGCCGGTCGTGGTGGTTCCCTTGCCGGTCCAGGATTGACCACCATTTGTCGATTGAAAACACCGTATGGAGGAGCCGGTGCCCGAGGACATTCCATAGACCAGGTTCGCTGTTGCGGGCGCGTATGCGAGTTCGATGCGCACGCTGTTGGGGATGCCGGTGGCTTGTTGCCAGGTTTGGCCGCCGTCGAGCGAATACAGCGGGCCGGAGGGATTGTCATGTCCGGAAGCGACAGCCTTGGCGGCGTCGTTGGGGTCGATCTTCACGTCATAGGCGAGGGCGGTTGACGTCCGGGTCCACGAAGCGCCGGCGTCGATGGAGCGCCAGATGCCGGAATTGGTTGCGGCGAGCATGACATCGGGCGCGGAAGGATGGACGGCGAGGCGATTGACAAAGTAAAAGTCGGGAGTTGCGGTGCTGGGGATCTGCGTCCAGGTCGCGCCGCCATCGGTCGACTTGAAAATGCCTGCGCCGCGGACCGCGGACGTGTTGGACGATCCTTCAAGGGTCTCGAAGAACCCTTCACCCGTTCCGGCATAGAGCGTGTTCGGATTGCCGGGGCGAAGGAGCATGCAACCAATGGACAGGCTGGGGAGAAAGTCATCGAGTGGGAGCCAGTTCGTTCCGCCGTCGGTGGTTTTCCAGATGCCGCCGGATGCGGAGCCGATCCAGATGGTGTTGGGCTGAGTGGGGTGGATCACAATCGCCCGAATGCGCCCGCCGATATTTCCCGGGCCGATCCAGGTCCAGGAATCAGAGGTGATGCCGGCGCCGGCGGCGCCCGCGACGACGAGCGCATCACGCTGGGCCTTGGCATTCATGAGCGCGTTGTCAGGGATGCGCCCGTCCTGACTCAGGCGCTGAAAGTAGCGATAGGAGGCAGCCTCAAGAGGCTTATCGTGCTCGCGCTCTTCATCCTGCTCAAGCGGGCGGACGTCCGCATCCATCGGGGTGAAACCGTGCCCCTCCGTGCGGCCCCCGCAGCCGGCGGCCATGAACGAGAGCGCACAAAGACTCAACGTACCCACGATGTGGAAAGGACGCATGGATCACCTCAAGCAAATGACCACCGCATGGAACCAGCCAGCGAAAGCACCCTGAACAGAAGCCGGACGTTGCCGACAGCGTCGGCGCGCACTCCTACCCCGCGCACGATGCACAATCGCGACGCGATGCCGATTCTTCCCGAGAAACTCACGAATGTGGCCCCAAGAGAGGGCAGGAGACGCGGAGTGGGGCCCGGATCAATGACCGCGGGCGGCTACATCGCGGGCCAGGTCATTGAAGTCTTTCCAGATCGAGCCGCTCCGGCAGGATTTACCCCCAACGGTGAGCGTCGCGTAGAGCGCCTTCCAATCCTGTCGGACGCTGCCGACCTGGTACACGCTGCCGTAGCAGGCGTGGACAAATCCAGCGCGGGAGAGCACGGTGAAAAGGTCGCGGTGGAAGGAGTTGGGAACGGGACTGGAGGCAATGAAGCGGTCCCAGAGTTTTTGGGACACCTGATCGGCGTAGGCATCCTGAACAAAGCGGGAGTTGGAGACATTGCCCAGAGCGCCGGGGTCCTCAGCGCTTTTGCGCAGCCAGCCCTCACCAGCGGCCTCAGGGGAGAACTCAGTGCAGGTCAGTTGCACCTGGGAGCGCTCGCGGACGTAGTCGATCACGGCCTGGGCATCGTCGGGGGAGGCGACATGGAGATGGAGATCAAGCGCATCGGTGTGGGTTTCGGCGAACTTGATCACTTCATCCATGAAGGCGGTGAGCACCTTGCCGTCGGTGGAGTCCAGGGTGCGTCCGCCGCGGACGCGCTCGAGGATGACGTTTTCGCGCAGGGCAGGGCCCATGATCTTGAGATTGGCCAGCGCGGGATTCTCACGGCGCAGTTCGCTGATGCGCGTGGCCACGGCGCGCATCCAGTCCACCGCGGGGCTGGCGGTGCGGCGGGGGTCGAAGATCATGTCTTGGGTGGAGTACATGCCGGCAACGCCGACGGCCTCGTTCTGCACCTGGATCCAATCGATGGTGCCGGCGGCGCGATTGAGCAGGTCCTCGATGATGAGAATGGCATCCTCACGGGCCTGGCCGGAAAGGGCGGCATCGAAGTCGCCCAGCGCCTTGTAGACGGGTGCGGGCGCGGGTTTGCGGCTGCGGGATTTGGAGGAGGTGGTGCGCGGCCTGGCGGTGGCAGGTGGTTTGGTCCTGGCGGAGGTTGATCCCTTGGCGCGGGCCCCGGCCTTTTCTTTACCGGTATCGGCTTCCATGAGAGATGCGGGCCAGCGGATGGTGAGGATGACCTCATAGCCCTCACTCTTGAGAGCCTTGAGGCGATCGATGAACGTGGGCGCGCCATTCTCGGGCTGTTCTTCGAGCAGGTCGCGCACCTGCGGGCCGGTCAGGATGACGCGCGCGGTCTTGACGCCCACGTCAGCGAGCATTTCGGGATTCAGACCGCCTGAAACGCCAAGCCGAGTTGAGCCGGCGTAGACGGGTCGGACCTCCACGGGCGCGGGAAGGGATGAGGGTTCCGGCTGACTAGCGGTCTGCTGCCTGTGCTGCGCATCGCTCACGCGCTGATCGTTGATCGAAAGTTGTTTGAGGGTGGAGAAGATGGGCTCAACGGCGCCGGCGGACGCATCGACTGCGATGAGCCAGAGATCGGACTCGCTGAGCATCGGCTGATCCTGGGACGGCCCGTAGGCGGCGGGGCGCACCCCGGCCTTGAGGAGGGCAGTCCAGATGTCGCGGGTTACGCGCGCAGCGCCGTCGCGATCCTGCCGATTTTCGAGCGCCGATGCGTTCCATTGCCAGGAGACGATGCGTGCGCTGCGACCGTCGGTGAGCGAGGCGACGAGGCCGGCCACCTTGCCGAGCATCCGGGATGCATCGGCACCGCTCTCGGCCGCGATGCGCACGTCCAGAGCGTCGGCAAACTGCTGGGACCAGCGGACGGTGCGCGTGGTCGCGAGGTACTCGATTCCGCCGTCACCAGCATCGGAGTCCACCTGCGCGACTGCAGCCCGGCCGTCAATGGTGGGACCGCAAAAGAGGCCGGCAAACTCCTGATCGCTCAGGCGCCGCACGGCACGGGTGGCGAAGTCGAACATGCCATCGAGATCTTCGGGCGCCACAGCCCCAGGTCCCAGGCGCAGATCGCCGTAGAACTGAATCCAGAGCAGGCTGCCCAATTTCTTGGCATCCGGCGTGTTGACGACCGCCAGCAGCTTGTCGAGCGCAGCGCGCCCCTGCGAGACATTGGGCGCCTTATCGCGTGCGGCGTCGGCCGGATCAACCCAGCGGAGGGTCAGGCAGAGGCCCAGGCGGCGGGTGGCGTGATACTGCACGATCGCCTGGACGGCGGTCACATCAAATGTGTGGAGATCGATGACGTGGCGGACACCGCCGGGAGCCATGCCCACCGCATCGGCGGAGCGCCCGATGCCGGAGATCCACGGACCGGTGGTCGGGGTCTCGCGCGGCGCATCGTCACTGCTGCCCAGGACATCATCGAAGGGCGCGAACTCGGATTGCGCTCCGTCATCGCCGGGACCGGACGATTCATCCCCCGCATCGACGAGCGAAGGATCATCCGGCAGCGCAGGATCGTCCGGACTCTGCGCGCAGACAGATCGGACTCCGACCAGCCCGGCCAGACAGAGGCACAACCACAGCACTCGGATTGTCCACGCCGACAGGCGCGTCATCCCGCTCATCTCCCGCTCCCGCAGGAACTTGAAATCTCCCAGTGTTTATCGACCTGACGCGAATCGCGCTGAGGAGGACTGCGGCTGTGAAGGCGGCGTCGCGTGAGTTCGGCGCATTCAGGTTGGGATTGTGCGGGCTGTGCGGTCTGCAGGGGCGCAGCGCGGGCTGATTATCGGAGGTCATCCTGGCTGATTGGCTGCCCATTCAGCAAGCGGCTGTACACGACGGCCGTTCGGCGTGCTGCAGCGGTCACCGGGAACTTCTCCTCCAGCGCGGACCGGCCGGCGCGTCCCATGACCTGAGCGGCCTGCGGATCGTCGAGCACATGCACCAGCGCATCGGCCAGCGCGGGAGCATCTTCGCTGGGAACGAGGTGGGCGGTTGCGCCGCTGGTCACCATCCAGGGAATGCCGCCGACTTTGGTTGCCACCAGCGGCTTGGACGCGGCCATCGCTTCGAGGACCAGCATGGGGCAACACTCGCTGAGGCTGCTCATCGCGATGACATCGGCACGGCGGATGAGCGGGGCAATGCGGTCCACCCAGGGAAGCAGGAGGACGCTTTCGGCCAGCCCGTACTCGCGAATACGCGCTTCCAACGCGCCCTGCAGCGGGCCTGAACCTGCGATGATGAGCCTGGCGCGCGAAGCGTGCTGGGCGACGCGCCGCCACGCCTCAAGCAGAAGGACATAATTCTTGACCTGCACAAGTCGTCCCATCGTCAGAACCAGGGGGGCGTCCCCGACCCATCGGGCCAGATCGGGCGCGAGAGATGCAGTGTCATTCTCGATGGCGCGCGGGTCGAAACCGTTCGGAAGATACAGGACGCGGCGGCGGGCAGCGTCAGAGGCGGGAATCAGCGGGATGAGATGCGGGCTGACGGTCAGCACGGCGTCAGAGCGGTCATAGGCGTACCGCATCGCCCAGCGCCAGAAGGCGATCTTCCAGGCGGGCAGAAGGCCGCGCATTTCCTCGAACATGTCTGCGTGGATGGTGCGGACGATGGCGCCGTCCCGCCCGCGGGCGCGCAGCCCCATGAGGTGAGCGGACGGATTGTGCGCGTGGATGAGGCGCACGCCCAGGGTGCGCAGGCGCCGGCCAAGTTGCGTGTACCTTGCGGCGCGTCCCAAGGTCAGGACGATGGGGTTGAGGCCGCCGTCGCGCAGCATCTGGGCGGCCTTGCCTTCGGAGAGCACAATGCAGCGGATGTCCCAGCCCGCCTCGGTCATGGGCGGAACGCACTGGCGAATGGCGGTGATGATGCCTCCGCCCTCGGAGCCGATGAGCAGGTGCGCGGCGACGGCCTGGGCAACGGGCGGCGGTGAAATGTCGTCGGAGTGCTGCATCGCCACGCGGTTTCGGCTAGCGGTACCAGAAGAGTTGAATGGGGCGCATGTGCGCCTGGGCGGCCTCGTGGGCAAGATTCTCGATGGCATCGCACGGTGCGCAGCCACAACGGGCGGAGACGAGAATGCGGTCGACGCAGCCGGCGAGCATGCGGGGCGACCAGGAGCCGTCGATTGAAGGCAAGGACCACACAATGCGCCGGTAGCGCTGACGTACTGCAGTATTGAGATGATTCAGCAGTCCGGTGTCTGCAAGGCGGGCCACGCTCGCGCCTGTCGACTTGGGCCCGTCCGCAAGGACATCAAGAAGTTCAATGGCGGAACTGAGTCGCTGCGGCGCAGGAAGCGAGCGTCCCTGCTCGATGCATTCCATGAGGTGCGCCAGAGAGGGGGCGGTGGGTTTGAGGCCGCATCCAAGCGGGCAGCGGCCGGACCCGATCTCGATGAGCAGCGTGGGATAGCCCCAACGAGCCCAGAGCGTGGCGAGACTCAGGGCGGTGAAGTCCTGACGGCTGGCGCGACCCGCGCAGGTCACGGCCGCAGCGACGACCTCGGAGCCGGGCGCGAGGGCGCCCTCGGCAAGGGCGTATTGGGAGGGAGCGGCGGCCACTTCGGCCTTCAGGTCGGAGGCGATGCGAGCAAGGGCAGAGAAGACGGGCGAGTCGACGGCGGCCTTGCCCAGGCGCCTCGTCATGCGGCGCACGCGCAGGCGCGGCTCTACTGGACGCGGAGCCTTGGGGGCGGGCGCGCCCGGGTGAGCGGCGGGGCCGCGCATGACCCAGGTCCACTGCGTGGCAATGAGGCCCTGCTGCGCGGGGCGGGCGCTGGCCAAGGTGTGGGATGAATGTGTGTCAGGCATCAGTGGTTCGCTCCCGCCGAGGACAGGAGCCCGCGTGTGCCGGTGCGCGGCAGTATGGCCACGACCTGAATTGGCGCACGGCGCGCCAGCAGGTCCACCTGGTGCTGGCAGACGATGCGCCGCAGGCGCACAGCGCGCAGGACGCACATGACAAGCGCCAATGTGAAACCGCAGGTCAGTGTGGCCAGTGTATACGCCCACATGGAGGGCGAATCCGCCCGCGCTGAAGACCTGACGTGGGGCTGCTCGATGAGACTCACATTCGCAAACAGTCCGCCGGCGGAAACCACGGTCGCCAGCCGACGTCGCTCCCCTTCGAGGCGATCAAACACCTCGCGAGCAGCGGCCTCTTCCCGCGCCAAGGCCGCCAGCATGTCCGCCGCCCGGGTGGCCTTGTCGAGTTCGTCGGTGAGTTGATCGGTCTGGATGGTGAGCCCTTCGAGCCGGCCCGCAAGGCCGCTGAGTTTCTGGTCCAGCCCGAGTTGCTCCTTGCGCTTGTCCTCGTAGAGCGGGTTGGGCGTGGTGATGAGCTGACTGACGACTGTCTGGCGTTCCTGTTCGAGTTCGCGCTTCTTGGCGTCGATCTGGTTCTTGAGGGCCAGTTTCTTGGGGTACTTGTCGGTGAATTCGGTCAGCGCGTTGTACTGACTCTGCAGTTCGCTGATTTCGCCCTGCAAGTCCTGGATGCGCGGATTGTCGGCCACAATCTCGCTGCCCACGGTTTCCTTCTCCATGAGCATGAGCTGGGAGATAATGGCCAGGCGCTGCTGCGAAATCTCGCGCGACTCGGTTTCAACCGAGAGCCTTTGAGAGGTGAGGACGCCGAGTTGCTGCTGTAATTGGATCGCGTACCCGGCGGGGTCCTGCAATCCTGATTGCTCCCGGCCGGACTTGAGGGCGGTGGTCGCGTCGGCCAGTGTCGTCGCCGCCGCCTGAAGCGATGAGGCCAACTCCGTGAGACGGGTGCGGGCCCGGCTGCGCTCGGCTTCGGCCAGGTTCGCCCGCACTGCCTCGACCATCAGGCCTGGAACGGCTTCTGCGACCGCGGGGCTGCCGGCTGTCACGGTCAGGCCCACGACTGAATCCGACACATCGTTCACCCGCAGGTCAAACCGGTGAGCGGGCAAGGCATCCGCCAGCGCTGTCGTGGATCCGGAGGGCTCTGAGGAGCCGAGCATCCGACGGGACCATGCGCGGAGATCGTGTCCCAACTGCCGGGCCTTGGTGCGCACCATGAAGGGAGTGGAATCGGGCGGCGTCTGTGCGAGCGAAACGAGGCGGGAATCGCGACGCACTTCCGTTTGAAGTGCAGAAGATTCAAGCAGTTGAGCGATGTCGGAGGCGGAAACGGCGATTGAGCCCGACCCTGCGCCAGCCTCGTTTGCTGCGGAGGCCAGTGCGCCGATGCGAACCTCGGCGGAAGTCCGCCAAGCGGGGTCCTGCGAGAGGTACACGCCTGCTCCGACCACGCACGACAGGGTGAAGGTCGAGAAAAAAAGCGCCTTCTGCGACCGGACTGACCCCACGAGGAAGGAGAGGCGTCCCACAGTGTCGAGCGTGGGCCGGCGGGTGGAATGAGGGATATAGAGGTGCTGGGACAGAGGGCGCCCGGCGCTGCTTGCAGGCTCTGGGCCGGGGCTGGTGCGGGTAAGAACCGCGAATTGGTCGCTTTCGTGCTGCATGAAAGATGCAACCCTAGTCGGCTTTTGGCGTTCGGACGCTCAAATCCTGGTCAGATGTTCTCGATACGACCGGAGTTGCCTGGGTTGTCAACCCCCCCTGGAAGCCCTGAGCATCAGATCATTCGATCAACAGTTGGCGCTAGATACACGAGGCTCGCATAGGTGGCAAAGTGAATGCACTGATCGGCGACCAGCCACCAGAAGTACCGATCCGTTGTGATGCGGAGGTGATCTTCGCGCAATTCGGATCCCCCCTTACCGAAGTTCGATTTCACCCAGTCCGCGAAGTAATGAACAACCGCGTCAGCGAGTGCCAACAGACCGCCTACGGACAATCCAAACAGGGGTATGAGACAGATACCGCTTCCCAAGCCCTGGATGCCGCTGTGGAGCAAACCGCCCGGATGCCCGAACTTGCCTTTGTTTCGGTATTGATACGGAGTTTGAAGTGGGCCGTCGCAAACCCAGTGCTTGATGATGAGCAGCAGGAGGGCGATAAATGCGGTATTTTGCACGCAAACACCTACTTTGCAATCGACCATTCTTGTCGTCAATCCGCGGCCGTCCATTGCCGCATTGTCTGGCATTTCCAGCCTGAGTGACCTAGAATGACGGCCTTAACCCAGGTTTCGGCCCCACGCCCATTACTGTCGGAAAACTGTTCCATCAACGAACAGAACTACCCGAGTCAGGGACAGGGTCATACCGCTTTTTCACCGACCTCATCGGAGAAGGATCAATCGTCACCATGAAGACCCTGATGGCACCCCACGGCGGCACACTCATCAACCGCCTCGTGACCGGCCCCAAGGCTGACGCTCTGGCCAAGGAGGCCGCCGGACTGCCCAAGATCAATCTCACGCATAAGCAGTCCTGCGATCTGGAACTGATCGCCAACGGCGGCTACAGCCCGCTGACCGGGTTCATGGGCAAGGCGGACTTCGAGAGCGTGTGCACGAAGATGACGCTGGCCAACGGCAACGTGTGGGCCATTCCGATCCTGCTGTCCGTCAACAAGGATGCCGCCCCCAAGGTCGGTTCGCGCGTGGCCCTGCATGCCCCCAACGGCGCGCTTCAGGGCGTGATCACGGTGAGCGAGGTCTTCGCCCACGACAAGAAACTCGAGATTCCCAACGTCTTCCGCACCGAAGATCCGGCCCACCCCGGCGTGGCCAAGGTGCTTGAGGAAGGCGACACATGCGTGGCCGGCCCCGTTGATGTGGTGACGCTGTGCGTCGATCCCAACGGTCCCGAGGCGTTTCTGAATCAGCGGCTCACCCCGGAACAGACCCGCGCGGCGTTTGCCGAACGCGGCTGGAAGACGGTCGTGGCGTTCCAGACCCGCAACCCGATTCACCGGGCCCACGAATACGTGTGCAAGTGTGCCCAGGAAATCTGCGACGGCCTGCTCATTCATCCACTCGTGGGCGAGACCAAGAAGGGTGACATTCCCGCGGACGTGCGCATGGAGTGCATCGGCGTCCTGGTGAACAGGTACTTCAACGTCAAGAACACGATGGTGACGGTGCTGCCGGCCGCCATGCGTTACGCCGGTCCGCGCGAGGCAATCCATCACTGCCTGATGCGCAAGAACTACGGCTGCTCGCACTTCATCGTCGGGCGCGATCACGCCGGCGTGGGCAATTACTACGGCACCTACGACGCCCAGAAGATTTTCGACGACATTGACATGAACAACCTGGGGATGACGATCCTCAAGTTCGAGCATACCGCGTACTCGAAGTCGTTCGGCGGAATGGTGTCGAGCAAGACGTACACCTGGAACCCCGAGGACATCATCAACCTCTCGGGCACCAAGGTGCGCGAAATGCTCGCGGCCGGCCAGCGCCCGCCTGCGGAGTTCAGCCGCCCCGAGGTTGCGGACGTGCTCATGAAGGCGATCGCGGAGAAGAAGTGGTAAACGGCCGCTCCTTCCACATCATTGTGTGAACCCGCCCCCGCTCCCCGGAAGCCTCGCCCCGAGGCTTCCTTTGTTGCCACTTGCGCTCGGCTCTTACTACGATCCCGATTCCATGCGGCCTTCCCCCACTGCTGCTTGTCCTGTTGCCCGGCCGGCCCTGGCGCGCCGTGATCTGGTTATCTGGCTGGCGCTCATCGCGATTTGCGCCGGCATCATCACCTGGTCGTTCATCCGGCAGGACGCCGACACTTCAACACGCGGCGACGATGCCCAGACTGCGCTGGATCGCGCCGCCGGCCGGGATGACCAACTGGCTCGGCTGGGCCATACGGTCGGCCCCTTCTCCCTCATCGATCAGTCCGGCCAGCCCTTTGACAGTGCCCGGCTCGCCGGCAAGCTCTGGATCGCCGATTTTATTTTCACCACCTGTCCCGGTCCCTGTCCGATCATGACGGCCAACCTGGCTGGGCTTCAGGAGAAAGTCGCAGACCTGGGGGCGGATCGAGTTCAATTCCTTTCCATCACCTGTGATCCCTTCCGCGACAGTCCGGAGGCGCTGGCCGCATATGCCGCCGCCCACGGAGCAGACCTCGCGAACTGGACTTTTCTCACCGGCGATTACCTCGAGATTCAGCGTCTGGCCCGGGAAGGGTTCTTTCTTCCTGTGCTCAATACCGGCAACACGCTGGATGCGGAGACCATCGCGCGGATGCAAAGCCAGGCCGCGGACCCGCAGACGCACGTGGGCAACGTCATTCACTCTCCCTACTTCATCCTCGTGGGCCCGGACGGCAAGACCGTGGACTGGTACCAGGGCAATTCGAGCAGCGAGGTCGCCCGGCTCGAAGCGGACATCCGTGATCGCGACCGGGAAGTGCGGCTGATTCAATTGATGCCTGCGCTCAATGCCGCATTGAACGCTTCAGCCACGGGCCTGCTCCTGCTGGCGCTGTTTTTCATCAAGCGGCGCCCGCCGCGCATCGAGGCGCACCGCTGGTCCATCGTCGCCGCGTTGCTCGTGTCCGTTCTCTTCCTGACGTCCTACGTGACGTATCACACGCTGCGCATCAGCGCGACCGGCCAGGCCCACACCACGTGGGAGGTCTCGGGGTTCTGGCGGCCGGCCTACTACGCGATTCTCATTTCGCATGTCGTGCTGGCCGCACTCGTGCCGTTCCTTGCGGTATGGACGCTCTACCTGGGCTGGACGCGACAGGACACACGTCACCGCAGGATCGCCAAGATCACTTTCCCCATCTGGCTGTACGTCTCGGTCACCGGCGTCATCGTCTATTTCATGCTCTATCACCTGCATCCGTGGCTGCTGGCCCATGCCGGCAATTAGGTTTCAACATGCCCGCGCTCATCGACCCCGGGAAACTCGCGCCTGATTTCGCGCTTCGCGATCAGCGCGGCAAAACCCACCGCCTGTCGGATTACCAAGGCAAGGTTGTCGTTCTGTATTTCTACCCGGAGGATGACACGCCGGTGTGCACGGTGCAGGCGTGCGACATGAACGACTCTTTTGACCGGCTCTCGGAGATGGGCGTTGTCGTGCTGGCCATTTCGCCGCAGGACGTCGCCTCCAAAGCCGCGTTCGCCGCCAAGTTCGGCCTGCGTTTCACGCTGATGGCCGATGTACTTGACCGAAAAGGCACGCCCAAGGTCTGCTCTGCCTATGGCATCTACGGCGAAAAACTGATGTATGGCAACAAAGTGCTGGGCATCAAGCGCTGCACCTACATCATCGGGCCGGATCGCAGGGTCCGACACCGCTTCGACAACGTTCGCTCCAAGGGGCATGCGGGCAGGGTCATCAGGTGGCTGGCGGCCAATTCCGCATAAACTTCCCGCTATGGCCAATCTTTTTCTCGTAGAAGCCGTCCGCGAAACCCTGCGCCAGGAGATGGAGCGCGATCCCGAGATCGTGCTCTTGGGCGAGGACATCGGAAAGAACGGCGGCGTGTTCCGCGCCACCGATGGACTTCAAAAGCAGTTCGGCGCCCATCGCGTCGTCGATTCGCCGCTGGCGGAGTCAGGGATCATCGGCGTTTCAGTCGGTCTGGCCATGGCCGGCATGAAGCCCATCCCGGAAATCCAGTTCGAAGGCTTCCTGGGGCCTGCCTATGACCAGATCACGACCCATGCCGCACGCTTCCGGACCCGGACGCGCGGGCGCTTCACCTGCCCCATGACCATCCGCGTGCCCATCGGCGGGGGCATCCGTTCGCCCGAACTGCACAGCGATTCGCCCGAAGCGGTCTACGTCCACACGCCGGGGCTCAAGGTTGTCATGCCCTCGTCCGCACCCGATGCCAAGGGGCTGCTGCTCAGCGCGATCCGCGATCCAGATCCCGTCATCTT
This sequence comes from Phycisphaerales bacterium, assembly GCA_044229655.1. Classification (GTDB taxonomy): domain Bacteria; phylum Planctomycetota; class Phycisphaerae; order Phycisphaerales; family UBA5793; genus JBGASM01. Next base: position 136,963 of record JBGASM010000001.1, read on the forward strand.
CTTCGAACCCAAGCGCATCTACCGCGCCTTCCGCGAAGAGGTGCCCGACGGCGAGCACCTGGTTCCCATCGGCAAGGCCAAGATCGTGGAGGAGGGCGACGACATCACGATGATTTCCTGGGGCGCATCAGTCATCCAGTGCATCAACGCGATGGACAAGATTGACGCATCCATCGAACTGATCGACCTGCGCACGCTTTCGCCCCTGGACGTCGAAACGATCACCAGGTCCGTGGAGAAGACCGGTCGCTGCGTGGTCGTGCATGAAGCCCCCCGCACCTGCGGCCTGGGCGCGGAGATCGCCACCCTGGTGCAGGAGCATTGCTTCATGTACCTGGAGGCGCCGGTGCAGCGCGTGACCGGTTTCGACACCATCATGCCCTATTACAAACTGGAATTGCAGTACCTGCCCGAGGCGGAACGCATTGCGCGTGCGCTCAACGATGTCGCGGCGTTTGAGTGAGTCGGGCTGCGGCCCCGAGGGCATGACTAGACTCGCAGGTCGTGTCGGAAGTGCGTCCCGAGATCAACTCCGATGGCCAGACCAGCCTCCGCGCCGGGTGTGCGTGCCCGCGCTGCGGGTACGACCTGACGGGCTCGCCCACGTGGGTATGCCCCGAATGCGGCGGCACGGTCACGCCGCTTGACACCGAGAAGTCGAGGCGCCGGCGTGAATACCTCGCCCGGCCCATGTGGCAATCCGGGCGTGTGCGTGTGTTGCTGCTCATCGCATTCTTCGAGGCCTTTCTGGTTGCACCCTTCGTCGTTTTCGCACTGGGTTTGCTGCCGGGACTTCTGGGCGGAAGATCACTTCCTCCCGCCGCGCGCGCCCTGCAGCGCAAGCTCTGGATGGACCTGTACCTCTATCTGCACGCGCCATTCGTGATCACGTTCTTCGTTGCGTCCGCGACTTTGCTGCTCGCTTCGTTGTATGTGCCAGCGGTGTGGATTTGCGGGAGAGATGCGATGAGCACGACGCTCTTGTTTGCGGTGGTGGGCCTGGCCGGCCTTTGGGGATGGGTTGTACTCACCCTGCGGCTGTATCACCAGTGGGAAAAGCAGTGGGAGAAGCAATGGGGCGAGGGCGCGTGGGATTTGGACCGCTTCGACGGACTCGACGACATGTTCTACTGGTCCGCAGGCGCGAATTTCCTGGGCGCGATCATCCTGGTCTTTCTAATGGTCTTTGGAGTCACATTCCTGTATTGAGTGTTGGGACACGGGCTGTCAATCAGGCATAAACCCGATGTCCATGATCGCGCAGGCCTGCACGGTCTCGAGTTTCAGTTCCCGAGCCCGTTTCAGGATCTCCGGCGACTCGGCTCCGGGGTTCAGCCAGGCCTCCGCAACGTCACCGCGCTGCGCCAGTTCTTCCAGGGCGGCCAAACCCAGGGCGGGCGGCAGATAGAACAATGCCCGGTCAATGGGGCCGGGGACCGAGGCAATGTCGGGATAGCACTTCAGGCCTTCGATGACGTCCGCGCGCGGATTCACCGGGAACACCTGGTGTCCCTGCGCGACGTACGCACGGACCGCCTTGTTTCCGAACTTCTCCTGATTGGTCGAAGCCCCGAGGATCATCACCCGCAAACTGTCGGAATGTGTGTGCGACGGCATGCCCTGATTGTTGCCGGCCATGATGGTCAGACCCACACCTGGCAGATGAGAGCCGGTTCACGGATCTTGCCGGTGAAGTCTCCCACCGAGCACGAGACGAACTTCACTTCGTACTCGGGATGCTGATCGAGCCATTCGTTGATGACCTGGTCCATGAAGGCCAGCGAGTCATCCGTGAGTTTGGAGTGAAACGTCCGCACGTGCGTCGCGCCCTGGCCGGTCATGTTCGGCACGCGCTGCCACTTCTCCGTGTGCTGCGCCTCCTTGCCGAAGGCCCGGATCTTCTTGCTGCCCACCACCGTTGTTCCGCCGGCCGGAGCTGGAGCGACTTCCGTTCCGCTGTCGTGATTGGTCGGCGTCCCCTGGGACAATGCCGGCAGGCCGGAAGCGCCGCCCGCATTCGCTCCTGCCGGAGGGGCGATCCCGGGGTTGCCAAACCGGATCTTGGGTGGCTGCTGACCACCCGCGCCTTCGCTTCCCGATGAACCGGCCTGACCTTGGGGGGTATTCGGATCGCTCATGCGCTGCTCCTCTGCGGGTGCGGATCTGCATCGACCGGCGGGCCGGCCTGAGTAGGCATAGGCCTGTCCCCCTGCCCAGCCAAGAGAGCACGAGCGCATTTCAAGCCTGCGCCATGCGCCGGCCTACCGTCTTTGCATGTGTGCGACCGTCACCAATCGGCTTCTACCCGTCGTGATTTCCCTCGCCGCGTGCCTGCCTGTATCGGTTCCCGAGGCGTGCGCCGAGCCGCCCAGGGTCGTGCGCATCACGCCGGAGAACGGTGATGAAGGCGTGGACCCGGCGACCAGCGCGATCCGCATCGAGTTCGACCAGGACATGAGCCCTGGCGGGCGCTCCCTTTGCGGAGGCGGAGACTCATTCCCGGAGTTCACGGGTCAGCCGGTGTGGGAAACGCCAAGGGTCATGGTCATTCCCGTTCGGCTGAGCGCCGGCAGGACGTACGCCTTCGGCGTCAACTGTTTCGCAGCGCGCAACTTCCGCAACGTCGCCGGGCAGAGCGCGGTCATCGAGTTCGTCGGATTCACGACAGCGCGGGACGGCGCAGCGCCGACGCCGACGCGCACTACGACGCCCGAGCAAAACGAACAGTCGCTCAATCAACTGGCCCGCGCGATTGACGAGCGCTACGCGTATCGCGATCGACTCGTCGCCGACTGGCCGTCGCGCATCGACGCCGCCAAGCCTGACCTGATCGCCGCGGAGACACCCGCTGTTTTTGCGCGCCGCGCCGCCCACCTGCTGTCCGCTGCCCAGGACCGCCATGTCTGGGTGCGTATTGGAGAGGCCGGCTTCGGCGTGGACTCGCGCGAAATCACTCCCAATATCGACCTGTCGCGCCTGCGCAAGGCCGTCCCCGAACTCAGGCAGCCCGTGAACCAGGTCATCACCGGACGCTGGCCGGACGGCGTGGGCTACATCTTCATTTCCGAATGGCCCGGCGACTGGAAGACTATTGAGCCTGCATTCACCGCCCTGCGAACGCTGGCCGACTGCAGCGGACTCATCATTGACGTGCGCTTGAACGGCGGAGGCGATGAGCGCACCGCGCGCCGTTTCGCCGAGCACTTCGTCAGGGAACCGGCCGTCTATTCGCTCAATCGCTACCGCGATCCGCAGCAGCCTGACGGCTGGACCAAAATGTACGATCGGGTGATTGATCCGCTGGGAAAGGGCGAAGATAAAGTGCAGGACGGCGATGCGCCCTTCGCGGGCCGGGTCGCAGTCCTCATCGGCCCGAATTGCCTGAGCAGCAATGAGTCATTCATCCTCATGATGAAACACGGCGGGCATGCGACGCTGGTCGGGGAAACCACCGGCGGCTCGAGCGGCAATCCCCGCCCGGTTGACCTGCCCAACGGCGTCACTGTCTTCCTCCCCAGTTGGCAGGATTACCTGCCCGACGGCACGTTGCTGGAGGGAAAGGGAATCACCCCCGATATGCAGGCCGCTCTGGGCCCAGGGCCTCAGGACGGGGTCCTGGAAACCGCCTTGCGCAGCGTGCGCGGGCAATAGGCTGCGCGGGCCAATCCGCCGCATCATTCCTACCGTTGCGGCTTATGCAGATCAGCGTCGCCTGGATGAATTCGATTCTGGATCGACCCGCCAACGCGGACGAGATTTCCGATGTGTTGACCAACGTTGGATTTCCCTGCGAGGAGCGCGTTGAGCTTCCCGGCGGTGACGTCCGCCTGGACATTGAAATCACGTCCAATCGCGGAGATTGCGTCAGCCTCGTGGGACTGGCGCGGGAGTTCGCCGCTTCCACAGGTCGCCGTCTCTCGATGCCGGCCCCGAAGTCCAAGCCGGCGGAAGACGATGCATCCAGGCACGCATCCGTCATCATCAGCGCGCCCGAGGCCTGTGCATATCTCAGCGGCCGAGTCATCCTGGGACTGCGCGTCGGCCCCTCGCCGTCCTGGCTGCGCGAACGCATCGAGTCCGTCGGGCTGCGCAGCGTGTCCAACGTGGTGGACGTCACGAATTTCGTTCTCATGGCCCTGGGCCAGCCGCTGCACGCGTTTGATCTCGCCAAACTCGCCGGCCACCGCATCGAAGCACGCAAGGCCCGCGCCGGCGAAACCCTCAAACTCCTCGACGGCAATACGGTCAAACTCACCCCGGCCATGCTCGTCATCGCCGATGCCCAGCGGCCCGTGGCGCTGGCAGGCGTCATGGGCGGGGCCGACACGGAGGTCACCTCCGGCACCACCGACATCATTCTCGAAGCAGCCGTCTTCGATCCCGCAACCGTGCGCAGCGCGAGCCGATCGCTGGCCGTCCTCACCGACGCTTCTTATCGCTTCGAACGCGGCATTCATCCCGCAACCGTTTCCGCCGCCGCCGACCTGGCCGCCTCCCTCATCGTCGAGGTTGCAGGCGGAAGATGGTGTGCCGCGCCCCTGATCGCCGGTGCGCCCGTCCCCGCGCTGCGCTCCATCACGCTTCGTCCGCAGCGCTGCCGCTCCATCCTCGGTTGCGACATCTCCGTCGAACAGATGGAGCAGATTCTCGCCCGGCTCGATCTCGCGCCAGTCCGGCAGGGCGGCGAAATCCACTGCACCGCGCCAGCCCACCGGCTCGACCTCAAGTCGGAGATCGACCTGGTTGAAGAGATCATCCGCCACCACGGCCTCGACCGGCTCACTGTGAAAGACCGGCTCTCCATCGAAGTGCGCGGGCCGCAGCCCGAGGTCGCCGCGCGGCGCCGTGTCGATGAATCTCTCGTGGGCGCTGGATTCCACGAGGTGGTCACCTTCACGTTCATCTCGACCGATGAGGGCCAAGCGTTTCTCCCTCCAAAAATGGAACTCCTGCTCGTGCAGGATGACCGCCGCAAGGCTGAGCCCGCTCTGCGCCCATCCATCATCCCCAGCCTGATCCGCTGCCGCAGGCATAACCAGGACCTCGGGCACGCTGACATGCGCCTCTTCGAGCACGCCGCCGTGTTCGCGCTCGCCAGTGGCAGGAAGATCGAGAACGTCAATCTCGGACTGCTCATCGATGTCTCGCTCCAGAGCGACTCGCAAACAGCCCTGCGCGGGATGCGCAGCGCGGTCGAGAACGCCCTGCGCGCCGCCGGCGGCCAGGCCCTGCAACCCATCATCGATCCCCTGGGCGACTCACTCACCTGGTTCGAGCCCGGCTCAGCTGCCGCTGTCCGCGTTGGCTCAGCCGTGATGGGAACCTACGGCCTGCTCTCCCACTCCCTGCAATCCAAATTCGGTCTGCGCAATTCCGTTGTTGTCGGCGAGCTGGGCATCGAGAAACTCTTCGCGCGGTCTGCCGAAGGGACCGCCGCCGTATCGCTCTCCAGCCAGCCGGCCGTCGAGCGCGACCTCACCATCATCCTCCCCGAGGAAACCCACTGGGCCCGTGTTGAGTCCACTGTTCGCGGCGCCATCGAAACCTCGCTTCCAACCTGGCTGGAGTCGCTTGCATTTCTGGGCACCTATCGGGGCAAGCAAATCGGCCCCGGCAGGAAGAGCACGAGTATGCGCTTCACGTTCCGCGCGGGTGATCGGACCTTGCGCCGCGAGGACGTCGACCCGGCCATCTTTTCCCTGATCGAAATTCTCAGGCGCGATCTGGGCGCCGAGGTGCGCACTTGAAACCCAGCCGCCCACTCTCCAAACAAGCCTCGGCGCAAGTTGTGTCATAAACTTCTCTGACTCACATCTTTTGGTCACTCGACCCCAGGAGCAATACCCATGAAGAAAACGCTTGTCACCAAGGCACTCATCGCTGTCATCGGCGTCGGCGCACTCGGAGCCGGAGCGACCGCTTGGTATTACAAGGGCTCGGACAACTGCCCCATCCGCAAGGCCGTTCACGCCCCCGGCACCGTCATGGTTTCCAACAGCGCCGGCTCTGCCGACTGCTGCGCGAGCGAAGGGAAAACCGAGTGCCCCGAAGGGTCCACGGAGTGTGCAGAAGGCGCCAAGGAGTGCACTGAGCACGCATCCGAGACTGCGCCCGCCGCTGAATCCAGCGATCACTGAGACGCGCACGCAGCACATCCCAAACGATTCGAGGCACGGCGTCGCTGACTCCGTGCCTCTTCGCTTTTTGAATCCCCCTCCTCCCACGCGCCGTACGATCGCCCGATGGGTCTGCTCAAGTCGCTCATCTTTCTCCTGTTGCTCGTCATCGCCGTCGGCACGCCCCTTAAGCCTGCTGCAGCCCAGCCCTCACCCCCCTCATTACCTGCAGCGCCCGATTCCGCCCTCCCCACGCTTGACCCCGCCCGCGTGATCGACCTTCCCATGCGCAGCGAATGGTCGGGCGTCGACGCCCTGGCCTTTTCGCCCAGCGGCCAAACACTCTTCGCCCTCCAACCCGTCCCTGCCATCAACCTCTGGGCCGCGTACGTCGTCTGGTATTGGCCCGAAATCTTCGCCGGCGCAACCACACTGGCAGGCCTCTTCTTCCTCGTCATGCTCCGGCGCATCCTCAAACGCCCGCGCACGCCCGGCCTGCCCTATTGCCGCGCATGCAATTACTGCCTGCATCACTCCGTCAGCCCACGCTGTCCGGAATGCGGCGTTGCGCTCGACGCCAAATCGCCCGTTCGGGGCCGGCACTGGCTCCTTCGCATCGCTCCATCAGTCATCCTCTTCGCGCTCATCGGCGGCGTCTGGGGCCGACTGGTGTACTTTCAGACCCAGCGGGTGAACGCGGCGTCGGGGTGGGCCGTGCTGCCGTGGGAGACTGACGATCATTTGTTGGACGACGCCATGAACTCTCCTTTCGGCCTTCTCCCCGGGGTTTCTTGGCAATACGGCTACGACGACGCGCGCGCGCTCATGCTTTCGCGAATCTACACCATTCCGATCGGACGCGACCGGATCTACTCGTTCAGGACAGCCGAGCCTTTGAGCATCGCGGAGCGTGCACTCATTCCCATCAGCGACGATCGAATTCTCCTGTGTCGCCGAAACAACTTCTCGAACATGGTCGCCACTCCCGTCGGAGCGGTTGTGCGCCGGCTGTCGCAGTCCCCTGATCAAGCAAGGGATGTAGCTCTCTCCCGTTCGTTATCGCGCGCCGTCACGAGCAAGTACGCCATCTCCCCTGGAGTCCGCTCAGCCAATGAGATGGTGCTGCGCATCCGTGACCTCGACGCCCTACGCCCGCGCGCGCTGATCAGTCTTCCTGCGAGCGCCTACCTCCAGCAACTCGCCCTCTCCGACGACGGCAACACCCTCGCGGTCGCCGCGACCCTCGCGCCCGAGGAATCCTGGAAACAGGAGCACACCCTCAAGATCTACTTATTCGATCTGAGCGGTCTTGCGAATTAATGGCCCGCACGCGGCAATGGGTCTAGCCCAGCCACTGCGCCCACCACGCCAGAATCTGTCCCAGCCGGTGCAGGCGCATGTCCGCTGGCCCGCTGCGCGACATCCCGTGGCTCGTGCTCGCGGGGTAGCGCACAAACTTGCACGGCACCTTGAGCAGGCTCAGCGCCATGAACACCTGGTCCGACTGCTCGATGTTGCACCGCAGATCACCCTCCGAGTGGATGAGCAGTGTCGGCGTCTTGCAATTGCCGATGTACTTCATCGGACTGCTCGTCCAGCGCGCCTCAGGCCGATCCCAGAAATTCCCCTCCCAGTACCGGTCCGGCTCATCCACGTAATCCGAATTGCCCGCATGGCTCACGATGTTCGAGACGCAGCGGTCCGAGATCGCGCCCGCGAAATCATTGGTGTGCCCGATCACCCAGTTGGTCATGTACCCGCCGTACGACCCGCCCATCACGCCCATCTTCTTCGCATCGATGCTCGGGTGCTTCTTCATGAACGCGGTCACGGCCTGGACGTCCGTCCAGTCCGCCGTGCCCCAGGCTCCGCGGATGGCGGCGGTATGGTCCCGGCCGTATCCCTTCGACCCGCGCGGGTTGGAGTACACCACCACATATCCCGCCGCCGCCAGGCACTGGAACTCGTGGAAGAAGGAAGATCCGTACTGGGCGTGCGGCCCGCCGTGAATCTCCAGCACTGCCGGATGTTTCTTCCCGGCCTTCGCGCCCGCGGGCACGATGACAAAGGTCTGCACTTTCCAACCATCCGCCGCCGTCACCCAGTGCTCCTGGGGAACGCCCAGCGTGAACTGCGCCAGCGTCGGCCCGTTGAAGTCCGTCAGTCGCCTCACCGTGGCCGTGCCGGACTTCGTCCCGTTGGACTTCGCGCTGCTCGTGAAGTCCACGATCGCCACTTCGTCCAGCCTGGTCGGCTCCGCGATGGTGATCGCCGCCCGGCTGCCATCCGCGCTCAGGTTGCCGAGGTTGTGCGTCGCAGTGCCCTGCGTGTGCATGACCACGTCACGCCCGGTCGTCGAATCCACGCGCACCGAAGCGATGTGCGACTGCGCGTGCCAGCCGATCTGCATGTACACCCGCTTCGAGTCCGCAGACCAGCGGATGATCGCGGCAAACGCCGCCTCCGCCGAGTCCGACAGGCTCGTCGCCTGCAGGCAGTAATCCGTCTTGCCCGTCAGGGACCTCGCATTGCCCTTCCATGGATCGCATACGAAGAGTTCCAGGTTCTCCGTGCTGTACGTCGAGTCTTTTCCGATCCGCCCGCCATACGCCAGCCACTTCCCGTCGGGCGACCAGATGACCCGGTCCTTGGGCCCCGGCGGGAGTTTCGGCCGCGCCGCGATCGCGCCTGTCCTGGCGTCCAGAATGAGAATCTCATCCTTCTCCGCCTCCACCATCGCGCGCGGATCGCGATTCGTCGTCACCGCCAGGTGCTTGCCCTCCGGCGACCAGTCGAACGAAATGCCCCCCATCGTGTCCTGCGTATAGAGTGCCCGGGTCGCGCCCGTGGCTGTGTCGACTACGTACAGGTGAAACCGCTGCGCATTGAAGTAGCCGTCGCCATCCAGCCGGTACCACCAGTCCGTCAGCACGCGCGGCGGGTCACACAGCCCCTTCTCCTCGCGCTGCTTGCGCGCGGCAGTGGTCCACTCCGGATCCTGCTCGCGATACGTGAAGGCGATGGCCGAGCCATCCGGCGACCACTTGAACTCTCCGATCGATCCCTCGGCCAGCCTCGTCACCGCCCGCGCCTCGCCGGGCTCTGACAGCGGAAGCACATGAATCTGCGGCTTGCCTTTCTCCTGGTCGCGCACGAATGCAATCCGCGCGCCGTCAGCGCTCCAGCGCGGGCTGCGGTCCTTGTTGCCGAAGGTCAGTTGCCGCGCCTGCTTATTGCCTTCCGTTTCCACCAGCCACAGGTTCGTCTGGTACGCGTTCTTCTCCCCGCACTTTTTCTCCACAAACGCCACCTGCGCTCCCGACGGCGAGATCTGCGCATCCGACACATACCGGAATGACAACAGGTCTTCCGGCCTGATTCCGCGCTTGGCTGTGTTCCTGGTGCTCGTGACCGCCGCCGCCGGTTTGGTCCGCACCGGCTTCTTGCTCTTGACCGACACTGTCGCTGGCATGGAGTGCTTCCTTTGTTCCTGCGGGCATGACTGTTTCGCCCACAATGGCTTCGCGCGCTGCGGGAACCCGAAGCGCAAGGCGAAATCATTGGGGTTCCGGGCCGTCAAGGCGACCCGCCGCGCACCGCGGATTCCGGGCAATTTCAGCCCATCTCGCCTAGCCTTGGGGCTTTCCACGTGCGCGTGGATGGACCGCACTGGAAGAGACGACCTGCATGAGCACTCTGGGCAAAATCGTCAGCGCCCTCACGGGCGGAGCCGGTGGCGGAGCGCAGGCCCGCCTCCGCGACATGCTGCCCCACGGCCTCATTGCCCGCCTGCCCGCCCGCTCGCTCGACCGGCCCGTATTCATGGTCGGCCTCCCGCGTTCCGGCACCACAATTGTCTCCCGTCTGCTCGGCAATCACCGTCAACTTGCCCACTGGTCTGAAGCCCCCATGGTCTGGGACAAGCAGTGGCGCAGCCTCGACAATGACCACCGCTGGACCGCCGCCGACGCCACCCCGGGTCGCATCCGGCGTGTGAACAACAACTTCGCCTGGTATGCCTCGCTGAAGCGCAAGGGCCGCATCCTCAACAAACACCCGCGCAACTCCCTGCGCATTCCCTTCCTCGCGGCCGGCTGGCCCGATTGCCTCATCATCAACGTCGAGCGCGACCCCCGCGCCGTCGTCAACAGCCTCGTCGAGCGCACCCAGGCCGAGGCGTGGCGCCGCGACAAACCCTTGGGCCAGTTCGCCCGCCCGGTGGACTGGCGTGAAGTCGACGCCTGCTCCGATGTCGTCGAGAAATTCACGCGCATGACGCTCTCAATTCACCAGACGCTCTCAGCCGACCTGCGCACCTGCATCCCCCCTCAGCGCCTGCTTGAAATCCGCTATGAGGACTTCGCGGCCGACGTCCGCGCGGCGCTGACCCGCATGAGCGACTTCTGCGGCCTGAATGCCGACCCCGCCTGCCTCGCCAAGGCCCCTGAAAAACTCGAAAACCGCAATTTCAAGTGGGCCCAGAAACGCTCGCAGGCCGAGGTTCGGACCATGGCCCGCCTGCTCGGCCCCCTGCTCATCGACGCCAAATACGAAAAAGACGATTCCTGGGTCGAAAAAGCCCTCTCCCAAGCCCAGCCCAAGACATAGACCCGCACCGATGACCCGCTAGACTTCCCGCTTTCCAAGGTGCGATTGAGACTGACTTTGACCGTTTGGGAGCCTTTTTCTCCATGCCCACGATTAATCAACTGGTCCGCAAGGCCCGCCGCTCCGAGGCGAACCGCTCACGCGTCCGCGACCTCGAAGCCTGCCCGCAGAAGCGCGGCGTCTGTACGCTCGTCAAGACCGTCACCCCCAAGAAACCCAACTCCGCGCTGCGGAAGGTCGCCCGTGTGCGCCTTTCCAACGGCAAGGAAGTCACCGCGTACATCGGCGGCGAAGGGCACAACCTTCAGGAGCACTCCATCGTTCTCGTCCGCGGCGGCCGCGTTCGCGACCTTCCCGGCGTGCGCTACCACATTGTGCGCGGCTCGCTCGACTGCCTCGGCGTCGAAGGCCGGAAGAACGGTCGCTCGAAGTACGGCGCCAAGCGTGCGAAGTAAGTCTTGTCCTGATTCCACTCACGCCGCGCTGGTGGTCCGCCGGTGCCCGCGTGTTTCCTTGTTTCACTTCAATTCAACAGGCAAGTAATCGCCCGGCTCGGACCTGCCCGGCGGTGAACACACGGGATCGACGCGAAATAACTCGCCGATCCGGATGAGCCGAAAGGAGCCCCCATGGGCGGCAGAATCACGATGTCGAGCCAGCAACTCCGGCCCGACCCCAAGTTCCAGAACATTGTCCTCGCCAAGTTCATCAACTGCGTCATGCAGGACGGCAAGAAGTCCGTCGCGACGCGCGTCGTCTACGACGCCCTCGAGATGATCCAGCAGCGCCTCGACAAGGACAAGGCCGAGAATGCGCCGCGCACGGCCATCGAGGTCTTCGAAATGGCCATGGACAACGTCAAGCCCAACGTCGAAGTCCGCTCCAAGCGCGTCGGCGGCGCCAACTACCAGGTTCCGATGCAGGTCAATCGCCGGCGTCAGCAGAGCCTGGCCATGCGCTGGATCCTCGAAGCCTGCCGCGGTGACAAAGGCAAGCCCATGTCCGTTCGCCTCTCCAAGGAACTCTTGGATGCGGCCAAGGGCGAAGGCAAGGCCATCACCACCCGCGAGAACACGCACCGCATGGCCGATGCCAACAAGGCCTTCGCGCACTTCGCGTGGTGATCCCGGCTCCGGATAGGTGATTTCTGAAAATGTAAGAAGCCCACGACACCGCGTCGTGGGCTTCTTTGTTTCTCGCAATCACTCGAACTCATGCGCCGCTGCCGGCGGTCGCCGCGGCCGGCGGCGGGCTGGCGGGCGGGACTTCCTTGGGCGTCTCGGTCGTCTGATACACGAGCCGGTCCTCGCCTTCCGGATGCGTCACCTTGATCGCGCCCTTGCCTTCAAGTTCGCCGCGCAGGATCGCTTCCGACAGCATGTCCTCAACGTACTGACCCACCGCACGCCGCAGCGGCCGCGCGCCGAAATCGGGGTTGTACCCCTTCTCGATGAGGTAGTCGCGCGCCGAGGTCTCCAGTTCCAGCACCAGCCCGTGAGCGGCCAGGCGATCGCGAACCTTCTTGAGTTCGTAATCGATGATCTGCTCGAGATCCACGCGCGTGAGCGGGTGGAACACGATGATCTCATCCAGGCGGTTGATGAACTCAGGCCGGAAATGCCGCTCGATCTCCTTGAGCAGGATGCTCTTCATCTTGTCGTAGTCCTGCACCTCCGTCTTCTTCGCGAAGCCGAAGGTCGAACCTCCCTTGATGAGGTCCGCGCCGATGTTGGACGTCATGATGATGACGGTGTTCTTGAAGTCCACGTTGCGTCCGAAGGAATCCGTGAGCCGGCCTTCCTCCATGATTTGCAGGAGCATGTTGAACACATCCGGGTGCGACTTCTCGATCTCGTCGAACAGGATCACCGAATACGGGCGCCGCCGCACGCGCTCCGTCAGCTGCCCGCCCTCTTCATACCCGACATAGCCGGGCGGGGCGCCGATGAGCCGGCTGACGTTGTGCTTCTCCATGTACTCCGACATGTCCAGGTGAATCAGCGCTTCCGCGTCGCCGAACATGAACTCCGCCAGCGCCTTGGACAGCAGCGTCTTGCCCACGCCCGACGGACCTACGAAGATGAACGAGCCCATCGGCCGCTTCGGATCCTTCAGACCCGCGCGCGCACGCCGGATCGCCCGCGCGATCGCTGCGATGGCGTCGTGCTGACTGACCACCTTCTTGTGCAGTTCCGCTTCCAGGTGCAGCAACCGGGCCGCTTCTTCCGACTCCAGCCGGGTCAGCGGCACGCCCGTCATCTTGCTGACGACTTCGGCGATCACGTCTTCATTGACCGTACCGAGCACCTCATTCTGACGCTCGCGATACTGCTTCTGCAGCGCTTCCTTCTCGCGGCGCAGTTTTTCCGCCTGGTCGCGCAGTTCCGCCGCCTTCTCATAGTCCGCGGCCTTCACGGCTTCGTCCTTGTCGATCGACAGCCGCTCGATGCGCTCCTCCAGATCCGCCAGATCCGGCGGCTTGGTCATGCTGTTGAGGCGCACCCGGGCGCCCGCCTCGTCGATCACGTCGATCGACTTGTCAGGCTGCACGCGCGCCGTGATATAGCGGTCCGACAGTTCCACCGCCTTCTCCACCGCGCCGTCCGTGATCTTCACACGGTGATGCTTCTCGTAACGCTCGCGCAGACCCTTGAGAATGGCCACCGTCTGGTCCCGGCTCGGCGGGTCCACCACGATCGACTGGAAACGCCGCGCCAGCGCGTTGTCCTTCTCAATGTACTTGCGGTACTCGTCAAACGTCGTCGCGCCGATGCACTGGATCTCGCCGCGCGACAGCGCCGGCTTGAGCACGTTGGAGGCGTCGATCGCCCCTTCCGCGCCGCCCGCGCCCACCAGCGTGTGCAGTTCGTCGATGAACAGAATGACGTTGCCCGCGCGCCGCACTTCGTTCATGACGGCCTTGATGCGCTCTTCGAACTGGCCGCGGTACTTCGTGCCCGCCACCATGAGCGCAAGGTCCAGCATCACCAGACGCTTGTCATACAGCAGGTCGGGCACGTTCTTGGACACGATCCGCTGGGCCATGCCCTCCACGATTGCCGTCTTGCCCACGCCCGCTTCGCCCAGCAGCACGGGATTGTTCTTTGTGCGCCGGCACAGGACCTGGATGAGCCGCTCGATCTCGTTCTGGCGCCCGATCACCGGGTCCAGTTGACCTTCCTTGGCCATCTCCGTGTAGTCGCGCCCGAATGAATCCAGCGCGGGAGTTTTCGACTTGCCCTTCGCAGGCGCGGCCTTCTCTTCGCCGCCGCCGCCGCCCGCCGTTGCCGACGGACCTTCCGCCGTGCCGCCTCCGGCGCTGCCGCCCTCGTTCTCGCCGCCTTCAGCGCTGGCGCCCAGCAGATTGAGCACTTCCTCACGCACCTCTTCCAACTTCAGCCCCAGGTTCATGAGAACCTGCGCCGCCACCCCGTCATGCTCGCGCAACAGGCCGAGCAACAGGTGCTCCGTGCCCACGTAATTGTGGTTCAGGTTCCGGGCTTCCTCAATGGCGTACTCAATGACCTTCTTGGCCCGCGGCGTCTGAGGCAACTTGCCCATCGTGACCATGTCGGGCCCCGACTTGACCAGTTTCTCAACTTCCAGGCGCACTTTCCGCAGGTCCACACCCAGGTTTTTGAGCACGTTGGCTCCGACCCCCGAGCCTTCCTTAACCAAGCCCAGCAGGATGTGCTCCGTCCCGATGTATTCGTGGTTGAAGCGCTGCGCTTCCTGATTCGCCAGAGCCATCACTTTGCGGGCACGATCGGTGAATCTTTCAAACATCTCTGTCACTCCTGGTGCGGCGCGGTCCTTGATCTCAACCGCCCATCACCCTGTTATCGGCCAAGAGGCCGATCCTACGAAACCAACCCGCGCTCATCCACACGCGATTTCATCTCTGTCTCGCGCTTGGACGCCGACCGCGAACGTCGGGCTTCGTGGGTATCGGTCAGCTGGCTCACCGGAATAACTCCAGATCACTGCCCGACCGCCGCCCAGCCCATCCATCTGCCTTGCCGTCCGCATGCCGGCACGGATTCAGGTCCGTAACTCAGAATACGGCAAAACTCGGACCGCAGAACCAACAATCCGTGCGGTTTTCTCGCCCGTGGCCTCACCCGGCAAGGATCCGATAGTCCTGCGCGATTTCCAGCCCTTTTTCTCACTTGAAAATCGCGACTCCTGCCCTTCATGAAACTTTCAATAGACTTTCGGCCCATGTCATTCTGTCAGCTTGACTCGATTCCTCGCTTCTGGGCCGACATTCTGGCGGTTTCTGGCCACTCCAGCGCCTCCCGATCCCTCAGGCTTCCGCGATAGCATCCACTGTTCGTCGGTCCCTTGCCTTACGTAAGAAAGTCCGTCCACGTATGTCCCTGTACGAAGTGCGTCGCGAATACTCGCAGCGCGGGCTCCTCGAAGCCGACGCCGGCGCCGATCCGGTCGCGCTCTTTCGCACCTGGTTCGATGCCGTGATCGCAGCCCAGGTTCCCGATCCCAATGCCATGGCTCTGGCCACCGTCGACTCCCATGGCCGCCCCAGCGCCCGCACCGTGCTTCTCAAGTCATTCGACGATGACGGCTTCGTCTTCTTCTCCAATTACGACAGCCGCAAGGCCCACGACCTTGCGCGCAACCCCAACGCCGCCCTCCTGTTCTTCTGGGCTCACTTCGAACGCCAGGTGCGCATCGAGGGAACGGTCATGCGCCTCACCGATGCGGAGTCCGATGCCTACTTCCGTACCCGCCCGCGCGGCAGCCAGATCGGCGCGTGGACCTCTCCCCAGAGCCGCGTACTGGCCGACCGCGCCGAACTTGAATCCCTCTTCGCCCGAACCCAGGAGCGATTCGGCGACAAACCCATTCCCTTGCCGTCCTTCTGGGGAGGCTTCCGCCTCCATCCCCGGTGCATCGAATTCTGGCAGGGCCGCCCCAACCGCCTCCACGATCGCATCCTGTTCACCCGCTCTGCGTCCAGCGACTCTTCTGCCGCCGCTTGGAAGCGCGAACGCCTCGCTCCCTGAACAGCGACATTGCTGCGCAAAGAAACAGGCCCGCGCCATTCGCATGACGCAGGCCTGCTGTGCTTCTCATCTCACTCACTCTCTCACTCGCGCTGCTTACTGTGAGACCTTGCTCAGGATGACGTTGGACTTCAGCGAACCGCCGCCCCCGCGCGCCACCAGCGCCTGAATCCCGATGTTGTCATACACCGGAATCGTCCCCGGCACGTGCAGCTGCAGCGTTGCCACGCCCTGCGCATTGGCCGTCGCCGTGCCCACTTGAACCACCGAAGACTGCAGGTCCAGGTCCAACCCGATCTGGGCGACGTTCGTCCGCCCCAGACCTTCCGTGCTGTAGACGAAATACACCTTTTCACCCGGCCGCGCACCCGCCGCCGTCAATGTGAGCGGCCAGTCGCGGATGATCGTTGTTGCAGTGAGATACAAACCCGACTGGCTACCCGCGCAATCAGGCCCGAAAATGCTCGCATTCACCGCTGCCAGCGTTCCCGGCTCATACAGGTTCATCGCCGCCGTGGACAGCCCCGGCGCCTGCGCGCATTCGAAGGCAAACGTGTAGCACGTCCCGAATCGGATCGGATTGGCCTCCGGATTCACGTTGTACGGATCCGTCGCCCATGTGATCGAACTGCCCGTCACCGTCGCGCGCCAGTCATCCGTGGAATAGATGTCCTCATCCTCGATGGGTTGATGGAACGAGATGTTGCTCACATCCGCGCTGCCGCAGATGGGTACTGAGAATGACTGGATGTCGCGCGGCAGGTTGTGGTTGTATACCACATACTCGTACCGCCACCGCCCTCCGCCCAGGTCCACCTGCCGGCACGCGACGATCGCATCGCCCTCGTCCCGATTCGTCGACATGTTCTGCATGTCTCCCCACGACATCACGGCTGGGCCGAACTTCCGCGTGGTCACGTTCCCCGCGCCCCACTTGCCCGTCCCGCTGTTGTAGGAGAACGTCGCCTCGCGCCACCCGACGTTGTTGTACACCTTCTGATCGTCCTTGACGACGTAGTACCCCTCGTAGAAATACCGCGCCCCCGCCACGCCCAAGTCTCCGTCCGCCACGTCCAGCAGGTGATTGGTCGGCGCTTCCCCGCGCCCGTCGTACGAACGTAGGCAATCCGGGTTGGTCCCGTTGTAACCCAGGTCAAAGAACGAGCCGCACGGATTCCACACCCCCGTCAACGCGTTCACTTCCGACCTCGGCCCCAGCCATGCCCGGTCGCTGTTGTTGCCCACCGCATACGTGTCGGTGCATCCGATCTGCAGATAGTCATCAAACGGGTTCGGCTGACATGAGCCGCACCCGAATCCCGGCGCATCGGCCGCGTAGAAACCGTGCTTCACCCACGACACGCCGATCTGTTCAAACGTACCTGCCGCGTTGACGCGGTACAGGTTGAGTTCGATGAAGGGATGATTCGCGTCCATCGCCGCAAACCACGGAACCTTGATGTTGCCCGAATTGCACGACACCGTGTTCGCCGCGAACGCCACCCGCCCATCCGGATAGGTGCCCGTCCGCCCGACCTGCGTGAATGTGCTCACATCCGCCAGCGAGACATCCAGCACCGTCCCTTCAGGCCCTTCCTGCGCCTGCCCGCCAACCACGGGCCGCAGATCAAGCGCGCCGCCGGCTTGGCCGGGGTTGTCCACTCTCTGCACCGCCGTCCCTGCCTCGGAATCCATCGCCGAATTCAAGGCCGTCGGACGCACATGAACCTGCGTCAGGACGAGTGCCGCTGGAACCGTCAAAAGAGCCGCCGCTGTCAGCGAACGCATGTTAAATCTCCACTCATTGTCGTGTGTGAATGACGAAACGCATCGTGGTCTTGATCCAAACTGTGCTCCCGCCCTGCAGAAACATGTCCCATCCAGACTTCCCGACCCCACGATTCCCGCACTTTGCATCAAAATCAATGCGCATCCACCTGCGCGATCGGCATGAGCCGCCGCCGCGCGCGCTGCGCATCACTCCACAACCACCCCCACACCCCGATTATTCCGCCTGACGCGCCTGCCTCTCATACCCCGCCAACGCCCGGTAACGTCGATACACCTCCTCATACCGCCCCCGCAATTGCTGCCCCGGCGCCACGCGCCGCGCCTTCAAGCCGGCCCCGCGCTGATTCATCGAGTGGGCGAGCGCGGTTCCTTCCAACCCCTCCGCCGCCGCAAACCCATACAAGGCTGCCCCACGCGCCGTCGCGTGCTCGGCGCCGCTCACCAGCATCTCTTTCCCCAGCACATCGGCCCAAACCTGCGCGATCACGTCACCCCTCGTGCTCAACCCGCCCGTGGCAAACACACGATTCACTTCCAGACCCTTGCCCTCCAGCAATTCCACGATCCACCGGCATCCGCATGCCAGCCCTTCCAGCATCGCCCGGTACATCTCCTCCGGCCTTGTCGCCAGGGTCAATCCCAGAAAACCACCCCTTAGGTTCCCATCCATCAACGGTGTCCGGCATCCGTTCAGCCAGTCCAGGCACACGACTCCGCCAGCCCCCGCCTCCATTCCCCCTGCCGCGCGCGCCAAATCATCAAGATCCCGGCCCGTGATTCTGCTCAGCCATGCAAACGCATCCCCCACCGCCGCCTGCCCCATCTCATATCCCACCTGGCCGGGAATGATGCCGTCAGGCACGATCCCCGCAACCCCTTCCACCATTTCCTCTCGCCCACCGTTGTACATGTGGCACCCGCTCGTCCCCAGCACCAGCACGAGATCACCCGTCTCTGCCGCGCCGACGCCCGGCACCGCGCTGTGCGCATCAATCACCGCCGCAGACACCGCGACTCCCGCCAGCCCGTTGCCCCCGCCCAGCGCTCTCTCCAGCCCCAGGTGCTCCGCCGCCTTCGGTGTCAGCCACCCCGCCCGCACCCCCGGACTGACGAACCTCCCCGGGAGCCGCGCCTGCAGCGCACTTCCCATCCCCGACCGTAACGAATCGAAAAACTCGCTCGACGGATACCCATCCCGCGCTGACCAGCACGCCTTGTACCCCGCCTGGCAGGTCGACCGTGGCAACGCCCGCGCCGGCCCTCCAATCATCCACCACACAAACCAGTCTCCCGCCTCTACGAACACCTCCGCCCGCTCGAAAACCTCCCGGTCCGAATCGTAAATCTCCACGATCTTGGGCAGCAGCCACTCCAGCCCCACAGCCCCGCCATACCGCGCCAGCCAGCCCTCGCCGCGCTGCCGCGCCAACGCATTGATCTCGTCCGCCTGCCTCTGCGCGCCGTGGTGCTTCCAGAGCTTCGGCCATGCCTGCGCACGCTGCGCGAACTCCGGCCGCATCATCATCGGCGTTCCATCCCGCAGCGCCGGCAGCATCGTGCACGAAGTGAAATCCACTCCCACCCCCACGACCCCCGCTCCATCGCTCCCCGCCGCCTTGAGCACACTTCGCACCGCACGCCCAGCCGATTCCAGCCAGTCCATCGGATGCTGCAGCGCAAACTTCGCCGGCAGCGCCTCCGTGCTCCCAGGAAGCGAACCCGTAATCTGCCCGTGCGCGTACCGCTCCACCGCCGAGGCAATCGTCGCGCCGCCTTCTCCCATCAGGATCGCACGCACCGACTCCGTGCCGAAATCCAATCCGAGAGCCATTCGTTCCGAAACTGCCATGCCTCATTGTCTGCGCCCGGCGCCCCGCAGTCCTGCCGCCCTGCTCACCTGTCCGATTCCACCGGGTGCTCCAACTGTGCCGGCCCCGGCATCGGGAGCGTCGGGTCCCCGAAGAACATGAACTTCATCCCCTGAAAGAAAATGCTCGGCGGATACCAGTCCTCATTGGGTTTGAGTTCCGCCAGCCGCTCCTCCTCCCAGTAGCGCCCGACCGCCCCCTTCCAGCAATCCCCCACGCGCGCATCCGGGCTCGTGCTGATCGTCGCCAGGAAACCCGCAACCAACGTCATCCCGCATGGCTGCGAACCCGTATTGCAGCCGAAATACGCCACCGCCCCGTCCTCGCTGCTCCGCAGCAGTTTCTCTCCCAGCCCGGACGGGTTGTATGCCCCCCTCTGATAGCACGCCGGCGCGGGCGGCGGCCCCGTGAAGACCTCCCCGTTGTTGGTCCCCGCGTGCTCAGTGCCGTAAATGTCCACGTATCCCTCATACGGCGGCAGCGTCGCAAACCGCGCCGTCGAACAGCCCGCGGACACCATGATCGGCAGACGATCCGCATTCTGAATGTTCGGCAGCGCGCCGGCCGTCAGCGACTCGGCCCACCCATCGTCCCAGCCGTGCCCGGAATGCACGATCAGCCCCGCCCCGTCGTTCATCGCCTGCACCACGTTCGCCTCCGTCGGCGGCGGGTAATTCGGCATCGGGTGCGGCGCGTCCGGCGGCGCGGGGACGTCCCCCTCCGCCCGCCAATACAACTTGTCCAATCCCCATCCCGCCGGCAGGTACGGCCCCCACGCATCCATCATCGGCCGGTTCTCGATCCATCCGCCCACCGCGACGAACACCGCCGTCGCCCGCATCATCGGCAGGTTCGTGTTGCTCAGGCTCTGCTCATAGCGCATCGACTTGCGCACCATCCGCTCCGCCTCCGCGCGCGTGCTCACCGGCCAGCGCCCCAGGCCGACCTCCGGCCGGTAATCAATCCCGTCAAAGTTGATCGGGTCGTCTTTGAAGTGCTCTCCGCGCACCTCTCCGAAGTACGTCGCGTGGAAGGCCGTCGCCGCATCGCCCGGCGTCCCGCGCATCCCATTCCAGTCCTCAAATGACCCGTCCGCCTTGGCAAGGTCTGCGTAGTACAGGTCGCTGGGATAGAACGCGTAGTTGAACGCTGGTTCCGTGTTGCGGTCCAGCGCCATGTATCGCACCGGAAAAACATCGGCATCACCCACGAGCAGGACGTACGTCAGCCCCCCATCCTTTCCGGCCCAGCGCTGGTGCAGGTACCGCTTCACCTTCTCCGCGTCATCGACTCCGCTCGCTTCGGGGTCCGCAAGCACATCCTCCAGCGCGATGACCTCGGTCGTCAGGCCCCCTCTGCTCTTGAACTGCGCATACGGAGCCAGGGCCGGCGCAAACTCGCGCGGCGTGAGAATGAGAAAAACGGCGGCGGCGAGCATCAGACACATCCTTTCGTTGTGGACTTGATGATCCAAGAATACGACATCAGTGCGGGTTGAAGGCGTCCAGCGGAAACGCCGGCCGGGCCAGCGGCCTCAGCGCCAACGCCAGCAGCGCCATCTCCCGGTCATCGCCCGCGATCCGGTTCGTGCGCAGTGTCCCGCATCCGGTGCACCGGTGCATGACCGCCCACTCTCCATCCGCGCGCACTTCGATCCCGATCGGCTCCATCGCTTCTCGACACGCGCATCGGCGATCTCCCGGCTCCTCGTCCATATGCCTGGACCAGAGGCAGCACGGGCAGTGGTTGCGGTGCTTTGTACCGTAGGAAGCGCTCGTGACATACTGACGGCAATGAATGCAGTTGAAGCCCTGCTCATCAGGGCGTGATTTGTGTGACATGGGTCCTGGTGACTCGACAAACACCCGTCGCGCCGCCGCTCATCGCCTGCCGGCGCAACGCTGAACATTGGAAAAATCACATGTGTTTGGAGTGGCGACAACGATCGCGCGATGACCCCGCCCGCGGTTAAACAGGGCGTTGGCTCCGCGGCGCAGCGAGGAAAAGTCCTTCGCACCGCACGCGACGTCGTCATTTACGCAAGGGTTGCCATCACCCCAAGTATAGTGCCCGCCGCACCTTCTGCAATTCGCCCGGCCGCCGCAGCGGTATGATGGTTCTCTTTCCTCTCGTCCTTCATGTCAACACCCAGCACGATTCCTTCACCGGGGCAGGAAACGGCACACGGGACCTCCCAGCCCGCCCGCGTCCTCTCCGCATTCGACGCCGGCTGCGTCGTCGTCGGCGCCATCATCGGCGTCGGCATCTTTTTCACCCCCGCCTCCGTCGCACACCGCACCGAGTCCGCCTCCCTAGCGCTCCTCGCCTGGGTCATCGCCGGATTCATCGCCCTCTGCGGCGGGCTTGTCTTCGCTGAACTCGGCGCCCGCTACAACGCCCCCGGAGCGCAGTACGGCGTGCTCCGCGAGGCCTACGGCCCCTTCACCGCTTTCCTCTACGTCTTCTGCAACTCCACCGTCATGGAGGCCGGGTCCATCGGCGCCATGGCCATGATCTGCGCCCGCAACCTGGTGGTGGCTGCAGACCGCGGGCCCCTCTCTGAGTCCTCATTGGCCATCTGCGCTTCCGTCCTCATCGCCGGCGTCATCACCGCAAACATCCTCGGCGTGCGCTGGGGCTCGCGCATCCAGAATCTCACCGTCTTCTCAAAAGTGCTCACCCTGTGTGCCGTCATCGCCCTCGCCCTGTTTCTCGCTCCAGACTCCGCAGCGTCCCCCGCGCCCTCGCCCGCGCAGTCCATGGCCGGCGTCCAGAAGTCCGCCTTTCTCGCCCTGCTCGCGGCCTTGGTCCCCACCTTCTTCTCCTATGGCGGTTTTCAGCAGGGCCTCTGGATCGCCGGCGAAGTGAAAGACCCGCGCCGCAACCTCCCGCGTGCCATTCTCGGCGGCGTGGTGCTCGTCGTCATCGTTTACGTCGCCGCCAACTGGGCCTACCTGCGCCTGCTCGGCGTTGAGCGCGTCGCCGGCAGCCAGGCCCTCGCCAGCGATGCGGTGTCCGTCATCTACCCCGCCTACGCACCTCGCGTCATGGCCGCCGCCGTCGCCGTCTCCGCCTTCGGCGTCCTCAACGCCCAATTCCTCTCCGCCCCGCGCCTCCTCTTTGGCATGGCCCGCGACCGCCTCTTCTTCCGCCCCTTCGCCCAACTCGACCCGCGCTTCGGCACCCCCGCCGCTGCCATCTGGCTCATGGGCGGTCTCTCATACCTCGTGCTCTGGGGCACCATCGCCGCCAAGTCATACAGCACAACCCTCGCCTCCGCCGTCGACCTCATCATCAACGGCGTCATGGCGTTCGACGGCCTCTTCTTCGCCGCCACAGGCGCCGCCCTCTTCATCTTCCGCGCCCGTGAAAATCGCGAAGGCGGATCACCCTTCTCCGGCTTCCGTGTTCCCGCCTTGCCCGTCCTCGGCGGCGTCTTCGTCCTCGGAACTCTCGGTGTGGTCGCCGGCTCCTTCGTCGATGACGCTACCCGCTTCGCAGCGTTTGTCGGCCTCAGTTACATCCTCTTCGCCGCTGTCATCTACTACGCATTCTTCCGACAGCAATCGCAGCACGCTGACTCCACTCGTTGTCCGAACTGCGGCTACCTCACCCGCGGAAATCCCAGCCCCGTCTGCCCGGAATGCGGCTCTGCGACCACCGCACATTCCGCTTGATCTCTCCCTCCTTATCGGCCTCCCCTGTTGTCAACCCGCGCCTGCAATTCATGCGCTGGTTCGGTGTTTTGCGCGCTCCCGTCCCTTTTTGATTTCATACCGCCTGCCGATCTCCCGACAGCCAATGTATGAATCTCTCACTGAAGACCGGCATCACCGTCGCACTCCTGCTGATCTCCTGCGCGCTCTCCCCCGCGCACGCCGACGGAACCACCACCGCCCTCGCCATCTACTCTCAAAACAACTCCGCCGCGCCGTACATGCGCACCTGGATCGCCTCACCCGAAGGCTGGTCCGCGCAGTCCACCATCAGCCCCGCCCCCGCCTCAGGCACCCCGTGGGTCACCCCCCTCAACTCCCCGGTCGCCAATGAGTCCGCCATCGTCATCTTCGACGCGTCGCGCAACCTCAGCCTCCAGATCGCCTCCGGTTCCTCCTGGGGCTCCGCCGTCACCCTTGCCACCAACGTCGGCACCGCTTCCGGCGGCCGCGCCTGCGCCGCCGCCTATGACCCCTCAGGAAAACTCATCATCGCCTACTGGAAGGGCGCCTCCGGCCAACTCGCCATCCGCGTCCGCTCTGCGGGCGGAACCTTGGGCGGCGAGTCGCTCTATGACATCGGAACCGGCCTCTCAGGCCTGCGCTGGGTCACGCTGACTCGCAAACCCCAGTCCAACCGCATGCTCATCCTCGCCCTCGACGGGAGCGGAAAACTCATCGCCGGCATGTGGAACGGCTCCTCCTCCGCCTCCGGCTGGACAACCCTCGCCTCGGATGTCGACTCCCTCACCACCGAGTCCTTCGCCGGCGCCTGGGAGCAATCCTCCCGCACGCCGATGGTCGTCTACCGCCGCAGCGGCCAGACCGCCCCCTGCTACCGCCGCTACGTCTCTGATGCCTGGACCACCGAGTCCACCATCACCACGACATCACCCGCGACCTTCCGCCCCGTCTACACCCGCCTCGCCCCCAAACCCGCCTCCAATCAGATCCTCCTTTGCGCCTGCGATGCCAGCGCCAACCTCGGCTCAGCCCTCTGGAACGGTTCCGCATGGACCGCCCTCTCCACCGCCGCCTCCCTCCACAACCAATCCTCAGGCCGCCGCACCTTCGATGTCGCTTGGCAGGCTGACGGCGCGCAGGCCCTCATGATCTACGGCGGACAAAACGGCAACGCCAAGTTCCGCCGCCGCACCTTCAGCGGATCCTCCTGGTCCTCTGAGTCCGTCGTCGGCAGCAACACCGCCACCGCACAGGTCACCCTCCTCTATCCGCAGGTTGGCACCTCCGAGATCTGGGCCATGGCCATGGACGCCGGCAACAAGGTGTACTTCGCCAAGTGGTCAGGCTCTGCAATCACGACATGGAGCCAGCTCACATCCGGAAGTTCCTATCCGGACTGCGACTCCTTCGGCCTCATCATGCCCACCACCCTTGCCCCCGCAGATGATGAACCGCTTGTCATCACCGATTGGGAGGAAGTGGAACCCGACTGACTTCCCTTCCTAAGCCCGCGTCCCCCTAATGCTCGCTCCGTAACTGGGCTGCCTCATCACCGCGCCCCATCGCATCGCACCACGCTGCGAGGCGCTCTCGCGCCGCCTTCTTCCGCAGCGGCGGGCACCACTGATCCCCGTCCATGATCAACAGACCGCCGCGCAGCGCGCCCTCGGCCTCTTCCTTCTTGCCCACGGCCAGCAAACACGCCCCCAGGATGCTCCGCGCATCCCCGATAGCCCAGTGCCCTTCCGGATTCACCTTTGCAACCTGCTCCGCCCCCTCCCGCAGCATCGCTTCCGCTTCCGCCGCTTTCTCGCTCCCCTGCAGCGTGAGCGCCCACCCCAGCGTGACCTGTGACGCAGCGATGTCGCGATGCCCCGGCGCCAGTTTCTTGATCCGTATCTCCAGCGCCTCCCGCGCCGCCCCCTCCGCCTCCGCAGCGCGCCCCTGCAGGCACCAGATGCTCGCCATCGCCTCCAGCGTCCGCGCAATATCCGGATGGTCCGCCGCCTGCCGCGCCTGCCGCTTGCTCAGCACCGTCTCATACCACTGCTGCGCCTCCTCAAACTGCCCCGCTGCCGCCAGCGCCACCGCCAGACCCTGCTCGTAATTCGCCGCGTCAAACGCCTCCGGTCCCAGGTCCTCGTGAAACACCCTCACGACTTCGCGATAGGCTGCGATCGATTCGTCATACCGCAGCGTGAAATACAGCAGCGCCGCTAGCCCTGCCCGATCGTTGAGCGTGAGCCAGTCCCGCTCGCCCACCGTCTCCAGCCGGTACGCCAGCGCCTCACGCGTCAGCGCCTCCGACTCCTCAAAACGCCGCAGATCCCGCAGCAGCACCGCGAGATTCTCCTTGGTATCGATCGTCTTCTCCCCCCGCTCTCCGTAATGCGCCAGGTTGATGTCCAGCGCCTCCCGATACATCGCCTCCGCCTCCGCAAACTTCCCCGCCCGCCGGAACATGATCGCCGTCGTGTTCAGCGCATCCCCCAGCCGCGGACTGTCCTTGGGCAGGACCCGCCGCTCCATCTCGATCAGCTCCAGGCACAACTCCATCGCTCGATCCAGGTTCCCCGCCTCGCGCTCCAGTTGCGACAGGTTCTGGATGCACAGCGCCGTCGCCAGGCTCCCGCCCGGCGCGATCTTGTACCCGATCGCGATCGCCTCCTCCAGCATCTTCCGCCCCCCCTCGACGTCGTGCCGGCGATCGATCACGAACTGCGCCAGGTTGTTCAGGCTGTTGAGCACCGAGTAATCAATGTCCCCGTGCACCTTCCGCCGCAGCGCCAGCGACTCCTGGTACAAAGCCTCGATCTCCTGTTCGTCGCCCTTGCTGTTTTGCAAAACCAGCGCCAGCGTGTTCAGGCTCGTTGCGATCCGCGTCTCATCCGGGTCCGGCTCCCTCCGCCGCTTCTCCAGCACCCGCCGCGCCATCGCCTCCGCCTCTTCAAATCGCCCCTGCAGACGCAGCATCTCTGACAACTCCGCTTCGCAGTCCGTGATCTCATGGCTGTCCGGCGGCAGCACCTTGAGCCGGGTCGCCAGCGACGCCTGAAGCATCTCCTCCGCCTGCGGCGCAAGGTCGAGCGCCGCATACGCCACACCCAGCGAGAACTGCACCGCCGACTCCACCTCGGGCTGATCCGCCGCCAACCCCGCCTTGATGTCCTTGGCCGCTTGGTCCACAACCTCCCGCACTGTCACATCCACCGGGTTGTCCGCCGTGTATGGGTTCACCGAGATCAGCATCCCTTGCAGGAAGTCGATCACCCTTCCATACTTCGCCGCCTCCGACTCAGCCTGCTCCTTGGCTGCCTTCTCCTCCAACGCCCTCTGTTCAGCCAGCCGAGCGTTCTCGTCCGCCTGGCGGGCGTACTCGTCGGCTCTTTCCTTGGCTGCCTTCTCCTCCAGCGCACGCAGCTCCGCCAGTTTCGCGTTCCGGTTCGCCTCGCGCTCGTTCGTTTCCGCCAGCCGGGCGTTCTCATTCGCGCTCAGCATCCCCCATGTCGTCCCGATCACTCCGCCCACCAACGCCACGAGCACAAGTCCCGCCGCGGTCACCGTCGCCCGATGACGCTGCGCAAACTTCGTGAACTGGTAGCCCATGCTCGGCGGCCGTGCAAACACCGGCTCATGATTCAGGTGCCGCTGCAGGTCCGCCGCGAAATCCGAAGCCGACTGGTACCGCCGCGCCCGATCCTTCTCCAGCGCCTTGCCCACGATCGTGTCCAGATCACCTCGCAGCGTCCGATGAATCGCCGACAGCCGCGTCGGCTCTTCCTCCCGAATCACCCGCGCTGCCTCGTGAATCATCTTCTTGCGCAGGTCCAGCGGCGTCCGCCCCGCCAACAACTCGTACAGAATCACCCCCAGCGCATACACGTCCGAGCGCGTGTCCAGCTGATTCGGGTCCGCCGCCACCTGCTCCGGGCTCATGTACGGCAGCGTCCCCAGCAACTGCCCGATGTTCGTCTGGATCGTCGTCACCTGCAGGTCCGCGTCCGTCGCCCGCGCGATCCCGAAGTCCAGCACCTTCGGCTGCCCGCGCCCGTCCACCAGGATGTTCCCGGGCTTCAGGTCGCGATGGATCACCCCGCGCTGGTGCGCGTGATTCACCGCTTCGCATATCTTGATCATCAGGCCGCAACAGTCCCTGGGCGTCATCCCGCTCTGACGCACATACTCATTCAGCGGCCGACCCTCCACATACTCCATCGCGAAATACGGCGTCCCCTTCCCCTCATTCGATACGCCCGCTTCATAAATCTGCGCAATGCCCGGATGCTGCAGCCGCCCCAGCACCTGCGCCTCATACTCAAATCGCCTCAGCAGGCTCTGCGAGAAATACCCCGGTCGGATCACCTTCAGCGCGACCTTTCGCCGCGGGCTCTCCTGCTCCGCCAGATACACCACCCCCATTCCGCCCTCTCCCAGCACCTTCTGGATCACATACGTGCCCACCCGCATCCCCGGCTCGAACTTCCCCGCCTCGCCGAAGCCCGGCATACCCGTGTGCATCGTCGGCATCTGCGAGGCCGACAACTCAACCGGCGATGACTCCAGGAAACTCGTCGCCTGATCCAGATGCGTCAGCAGCGACTCCACCTCGGCGCGCAGTTCCGCATCCTCTCCGCAGCGCAGGTCAAGGAACACCGCGCGCTCCGCCGCAGGCACCTCCATCGCCTCCGCGAAGATCGCCGCCGCCTTCTGCTCCCGCGTCTCACCCATGCCCCGCTCCGCCCTTGCCCTGCCCAACCCCGTCTTCCACACTCATCTTGCGGTGCAGCCACGCCTTCGAATAATTCCAGTCCGCCTTCACCGTCGTCACCGACACCTGCAGCGCCTCCGCAGTCTGCTCCAGCGACAAACCCGCGAAATACTTGAGCATCACCACCTTCGCACGCCGCGGGTCCGCCTCTTCAAACTGGTTGAGCGCCTCGTCCAGCGCCAGCAGATCCGCCACGCCCCGCTCGTCAGTTGTCTGCGCAATGTCGTCTTCCATCTCCACGCGCTGCCGGCCCCCGCCGCGCTTGATCCTCCCCACGCTCCGCGCCCGCTCTACCAGGATCCGCCGCATCGCAATCGCCGCCGCCCCGAAAAAGTGCGCCCGGTTCTGCCACGACGGTTCTTCCTGCCCCTGCGCATCCGCGCCGATGAGCCGCAGATACGCCTCGTGCACCAGCGCCGTCGGCTGCAACGTCAGCCCCATCTTCTCATTGGCCATCTCGCCTCGCGCCAGCCGCCGCAACTCCTCATAGACCACAGGCAGCAACTCACTCGCCGCCTTCGGGTCGTCCCCGGACATTCGCTGCAACAGCAGCGTCACCTCTCCGCGATTGGTTGGGTCCATCGAACCTTCCTCCTGTTTCTTCTCGAAGAGGTGCATCGTGGCCCACTCTCACCCTCATTCTCGCCAACTGCCACCCTTGGACAAATGCGCCGCCCTCTCGTTGCTTCCTTGCCGTCTCGCAAAAAATCCACAACTTTCTCCGGAATTCCTGCCCACTTCGCTTGCATCCTACGCCATCTCGTATGGTCACGTCGCCCGCAGAGAAGGAGAACCCATGCGCCATGACCTATGTGCCCCTTCCATAACCCTTCCCGCTTTCATCCTCCTCATTGCCCTCCTCTGCACGGCCTGCACCCGCCCTCCCGTCGCTGAACTCACCGCCTACCAGGCCGCCTTCGCCCAGTCCCGTACCGCCGGCGAAGAGGTTCTTCTCACATGCGCTGCCCTTCGCGCGCGCACCCAGCCCACATCCGCCTCGCCTGCCGACCCCCGCCCAAGCGCCCTGGCCCCTGAACCCACCGAGATCACAACTGCCGACGAACTCAGCACATACCTGTTGGCGTGGGACGCCCTCGCTCACTACAACGACTTCCTCGCCGGCATTCTCGAAGGTCGTGATCCAACCGAAATCAAAGCCTCCTACTCCGCCTTCCAGCACACCCTCTCCGCCCTCCCGACCTCCTTTGCATCCCAACTCGCATCCTCCATCACCCCCGCCACCCCTCTCATCGAACTGGCGGTGACCGCCGCCGCCCGTGAATCCCGCCATCGCCGCTTCCTCGACAAAGTCGCCGAAGGTGGCCCAATCGCCCTTGCCATCCTCCAGGTGCACTTCGACAACGCAGACGACATCTACAGCGTCCTCTACCTCGAGAACGAGAAATCCACCCTCCCCGCCGTCAACTCAGCCCTCGCAAGTCTCTCCCTCGTTTCCGACCTCTTCACCTCCGCCGCCCTTCCCGATGAACCCGAGGCCTGGCTGCGCTTCGACGCCCTCCGCTCATCCCTAGCCGCTGCCTACCCCTCGGCCCCCTTCGAGCTCCCCCCTCTGCCTGACTCCCTCGCCTCCGGTTCTGCCCCCGCCGATGCCGCCCAACTGGCTTCCTGGTCCGCACAACTCCGCGACGCCCAACTCTCTCTTTCCTCCTCCCTCGATTCCGTCCACACCCTCAACGCCCGCCTCCGCGCTGACCACCAGCTGCTCTCTTCCTACCGCGCCCTCCTCACCCTCACCCAGGACAACCTCCGCAGTCTCATTACCGCCGCCGCCGTCGCTCCCCTTGCCCCGCCTGATCCCGACCTCATCCGAGAAGCGGTAACCCGCGTCCGGTTCGCCCTCGTCTCTCAAAAGGAAAGCAGGTGACCTATGCCCCCCACTCCCGATTGGCGCATCCCCTACGAGTCTGCCAAAAAAGCCCTCTTCAAGATGTACTTCGCCGCATCCACCGACGCCCAGCGCGATGTCATTGAGGCCAAGCAACTCGAACTGATCCGCGCCAACCAGCAATACCTCTTCGAACAGCTCGACAGCCGCGCCGCGGAGATGCGCACCCTCATCGATAGCCTGAACTCCGTCATCCAGCCCGACAGCGCAGGCAAAATCACCGCCGCCGCGAAACAACTCGGCACGGCGCTCAATATCTGGCGCGCCGCCGTCGGCGCTGATCCGCTCGATGACACCTGATCTCCCCGCGCCCGCCGCCCTCAGATCCCCTTGCGCTGCACCATCTGCGCCAGCCGCACCTTCTCACGCGCTGCGTGCTCGGTCGCCAGCCGCGCTTCGATCTCCGTGTCCCCCGCCGCCTTCTGCTGATGCACCGCCGCCAGTTCCTTGGCCGCGTCCGACGCCACCAAATCCTCTGCCGGCGCCGCCTTGTCCGACAACAGCGTCAGTTCGCTCCCCACCATCTGCACGAACCCGCCCTGCACGAAAAACGACCGGCTCGCCCCGTCCGCAAAATCCAGCCGCAGCGCGCCCGCCCCCAGTTTCGCCAGCAGCGGCGCACGCCCCGGCGCAATGCCCACCTGTCCGTCCCATGCGGGCACTGAGGCGTACACGACCTGCTCATCCAGCAATCGGGCGTCCGGCGTCACCAGCGTGCAATGAATCGTCTCAGCCACGGCTCACAATCCTCTGAAATTGGCCTCAAAAACAGCCCCAACCATAGGCCGCAACCCGCTTTCTCTCCAATTTCCCTAGGGCCACATGTACATCAGCTTGGGCCGCGCCAGCTCGTTCACCGCCGACCGGATCGCCTCCGCATCCACACCCACCGTCACATGCCCACCCCCCGTCACTCCCGCACCCCCGCCGTTCCACGTCAACCCCAGCGGCAGGTCCCCCAGCGGCGAACCCATCGGCTCAATCCACAGCACCCGCGTGTCCGCCGGCAACGCGCACAACTGGATGCAATGATCCACCGCGTCATCCAGATACCCGATCTGGTCCACCAGTTTGTTCGCCACCGCCTGATTCGCCGTGTAGATCCTCCCGTCGCATACCGCCTTCAGCGCCGCCGCATCCGGCTGCGCCTGCGCCCGCCCCGCAGTCACCCGCGCCAAAAACAACTCATACGCACTGTCAATCATCGGCCGCAACTCGTTCAGGTCCGCCTCCCCCCACGTGCGATACATGTTGTTCGCCAGGTCCTTGCTCGGCGACCCCTCCGCCACCAGCGTCACCGGCGCAATCCCCACCTTCTTCAGGATCTCCTCGAACGTCAGCGCCTGCATGATCACCCCGATCGACCCCGTCACCGTGGTCGGCTCCGCGAAGATCGCATCGCTCCCGCACGAAACGTAATACCCGCCCGACGCCGCCACCGATCCGTACGACGCCACCACCTTGATCCCGCGCTTCTTCAATCGCTCCATGTGGTACCAGATCTGGTCCGCACTCGTCACGTCCCCGCCCGGCGAATCCACCCGGAACACCACGCCTCGAATCCTCGGCCGGTCCAGAATCAGGTTGACCGCCTCCTCCATAAACACTGCCGCATCCGGCGCAATGTCCTGCTCCAGGTCCAGCACCGTCACCATCGACGTTCCACTCCCGTCCCGGTACACCGTCGGCATCAGCCCAGTCTCCCGACCCAGGAACATCATCAGCACCGCGATGATCCCCGCAAAAATCACCAGCGTCACAATGATGCTCGAGATCATCCGGCCCACGCCGTTCAAAAACGACCGGATCACTCCCGGATGCTGCGGCGCGACCACGATCTGCTGTGGAAATACCTGGCTTGGCAATTGCGACATGCGTCTGCTCCTTGCGTCTGTGCGCCCCTTCCCCCCCATGCTAGTGCTCTCCCCCTCTGTTCCCTGCCCCCCCACTCCCGCGACTAGCATCCACTGTGACCCTTCGGCCCGATGATTACTTGAATCCCTACCGCCGTGCCTTGGCTCTCCATGGCCCCGATTTCTGCGCCACCCTCTGGCGCAGCCGCGCCTCGCAGCTCGCACGTTTCGAAGCCATCATCGCCTCCGCCTCCTTTTCCCGCCGGCACATCCTCGACGCCGGATGCGGCCTCGGCTGCCTGGCCCATTTCCTCAACTCACGCAACGCCGCGTACTCCCATTACACCGGCATCGATGCCGTCCCCGAAGTGCTCGATCAGGCCCGCAGCGGCAATCCCCCCCGCTCCGAATTCCTCGTCGGCGATTTCGTCGCCGACCGCCGCCTCCTCTCTCACAACGAGCCCGACTTCGTCATCTTCTGCGGCTCCCTCAACACCCTCGATGAAGCCCTCGCCTGGGAGGTCGTCGAAGACGCCTGGGACGCCGCTCGCGTCGGCCTCATCTTCAACTTCCTCTCCGACCTCTGCGACCCCGCCGTCATCCAGGCCGAAACCGGCCCCGCCAACCGCTTCGGCGCCCGCGACTGGATTGACTGGGCCGTCCGCACCACCCGCCACTTCCTCATCCGCCACGATTACCTCGAAGGCCAGGACATCACCATCTCCATGTTCAAATCCTGCCCCTGCCCCGCCGATGCACCCTCCCGACCGGAACCCTGATTCATCCGCGAAACAGCAGGATTTCAATTGTGAATCTTCTGTTTTTTGGTGGACGTTTACTGAGTCTGTGGTACACTGTCTTTGTCCCTCGGGTTGGATGGGGCGACATTTCTCGGCCGTGTGCAAGCGAGATCGGGGGCCTGCTTCGCTGCTGCACCCTGGATGGGAACACTTCGTTCCCCTGCGCCGAAGACTTCGCTGCTGATTACATTCTGTTTGCTTCTGCGACCCGCGACGCTCGCATTTCGTAGTGGTGGTGCTTCTCGCGCATTCTGCGCGCCGCTCGTGTGTTCAGCGTTACTTTCTCGACCAGATCGTCGCTCTCGTTCTTCTTATCTCAGTTGTGGAGGTGTGGGTCTCTGGCAGGCGCCTGGCCGGTGGGACTACTGGACCTCAGCCCTGCACGTCGACAAATCTTGTTCACTCGCGTTTCACGCGCCTGCGCAGACTGGCTTCGCGCCCTGTGATGCGGCGACCCGAAACTCCGGAGCTTGAACGCTCCGCAGTTTTGCCCGCACGTCGGAAGGAGAGACCGACCCCCGCGCCGCCATCGCACCGCATCGCGCTGAAACGTTTCTTGATGAGCCCCGGCGGGGAATGATCGTCGGCCTTTGGAGGAGAGGGCCGACGCATTCCTCACCGGGGTTTCTCTTTGCTATCGCCCGCCTCGCCCGCTTCCCTCACCTCGCACCCCTTCACCGCTCAGTAGTTGTACGAGAAGTCATCCCACGTGTTGAGATCCGTGATCTTCGCCCTCTCATACAACTCCGCATGCCCGTCCACGAACAACGCGTTTGACCCCGAACCGTGCCGGTTCGGCGCCACCCGCAGCCCGTTCAGAATTTCATCTGAATCCGGGCCGTTGATGTGCGACTCGCGCCACGCATCAAAATACGCCGCAATCGTCTGATCGTTGTTGGCCGTGTAGAACGCGTTCGCCAGCGTGTTGTTCGGATCGTCCGCAAGGTCCGCCAGGTACACGCTGTCCGAAGGCCGCCGGAAGAGTTCCGGCTTGCACGCCTTCTGCCTCGGATTGTCCGTCGTCTGCCCCGGCGCCGTGAATCTCATCCCGTTGTTGATGTAGGTGATGTGGTGGTTGGGGTTGGGATGGCTCGGACACCGGTACGCATCCATCGAAATGAACTTGTCGTTGAACTTGTCGTTCTGGATCCCCGGCTTGAAATACGGCCGGTACACATATGGCCAGCCCAGGTCGTACTTCGCGCTCTCTCCCCGCGACCCGCCGCACTCACGCGGAATCAAGTCATACTCCGTGATATACGCATGCAGCGCCGTCCCGATGTCCCGCTCCTTGGACAGACACTGCATCGTCCGCGCCGACGCCCGCGCTGATTGCAACGCCGGCAGCAGCAGCCCGATCAGGAGCGCGATGATCGCAATCACCACCAGCAACTCCACCAGCGTGAAGCCCGCGCGCCGACCGTGATGCCTCCTGCGTTCGCCCATGCGCATTTCCCCCCCGCTCAGTCGTACCCGAAGTCATCCCACGTGTTCAGGTCGGTGATCTTCGCCGACTCAAGAAACGCCGCATGCCCATCCACGTACAGCACGTTGGACCCCCCGCCATGCCGCGTCCGCGACACGCGCAGCGCGGCCCACGGGTCCCCGGAACCCGGATCACCCTCGATCTGCGATGCCTGCCATGCGTCATACCAGTTGGCGATCAGGCGGTCCTGGTTCCCTGCATAGTTGTTCCGGTAAAGCGAATTGTCCGCGTCATCGCAATAGTCCGTCAGGTACACCGTGTCCGATGCCCGCCGGAACAACTGCGGCCTGCACGCCTTCTGCGTCGGGCGCTCCGTCACGACCCCCGGCCGGATGTAATGCAGCCCGTTGTTGATGTACTGGATCTGGTGATTCGGGTTCGGGTGCATCGGGCACTTGTACTCAGGCACCGATGCGAACTTGTCGTTGAACGTGATGTTGTCCGTCCCCGTCAGCCGCGTCAGGAAGTAAGGCCGGAAAATCCACGCCCACGCAAGGTCAGGCCCCGAGGTCGTCCCCCCGTTGTTGATCCCGCTTTCGCGCGGAATCCAGTCATTCTCGGTGATGTACGAATGCAGCGCTTGACCGATCGAGCGCTGGTTCGTCAGGCACTGCATCGTCTTGGCAGAGTTCCGCGCCGCCTGCAGCGCGGGCAGCAGCAGCCCGATCAGCAGCGCGATGATCGCAATCACCACCAGCAACTCCACCAGCGTGAAGCCCCCCTGCAATGTCCGCCCCTTGCTCCTCCGCGTGTGGTTGTCGCTTCGCTGGGTCACCGGTACGCCGCCTCTCAGTAATTGTACGAAAAATCGTCCCACGTGCTCAGGTTCATGATCTTGGCCGACTCATACGTCTCCGCATGCCCGTCCACGAAGAGCACGTTCGACCCGTTGCCGTGACGATTCGGCGACACCCGCAGCCCGTGATAAAAATCGCTCGGGTCGCCCCCTTCAATGTGCGATCGCCGCCACGCGTCAAAGTAGATCGCAATGTAACTGTCGCTGCTCGACGAGTAATACGTCTGGAACAGGCTGTTCTCCGTGTCATCCGTAAAGTCCGTCAGGTACGCGCTGTCCGATGGCCGCCGGAACAGCTCCGGCTTGCACGCCTTCTGCCGCGGCCAGTCCGTCGTCTGCCTCGGCGCTGTGAACCTCATGCCGTTGTTGATGTACGTGATGTTGTGATTCGGGTTGGGGTGGCTCGGGCACCGGTACGCATCCATCGACTTGAACTTGTCATTCACCTTGTCGTTCTGGATTCCCGACTTGAAATAAGGTCGGAACACGAACGCCCACGCCAGGTCATACCGCGGATCCTCCGTCCGGCCCCCGTTGCACTCACGCGGAATGATGTCGTACTCCGTGACATACGCATGCAGCGCCGTCCCGATGTCGCGCTCCTTGGACAAACACTGCATCGTCCGCGCTGCGCTGCGCGCCGACTGCAGCGCAGGCAGCAGCAGCCCGATGAGCAGCGCGATGATCGCGATGACCACCAGCAGCTCCACGAGCGTGAACGCCCGCGCCCCAATCGCTCTTCCGCGCTTCTTCGCATTCATGGCTTCACTCCAAGATCAGAACGATCCGCCGCCATGCTCACAGATGTCGGAAAACCCGCCTTCCAAGGCGTTTTTTCCCCACCCGGGAGAATATGTCCCTCACGCCCCCCGAACCATCCCCTCACTCCATCCACATCCCCGCCGCTTCGCTCGTGTAGTTCGGCGCCTCTTTCACGATCGTCACGTCATGCGGATGGCTCTCCACCAGCGCTGCCCCCGTCACCCGGCAGAACCGCGTCTCCTTCCTCAATTCCTCAATCGTCCTGCACCCGCAATACCCCATCGCCGCCCGCAATCCCCCCACCATCTGGTACACGAAATCCGTCAGCCCGCCCCGGTAAGGCACCAGCCCTTCCACACCCTCAGGCACGAACTTGCTCGACGGCGTACCCACCTTCTGCCCATACCGGTCCGCCGACCCGCTCGCCATTGCGCCCGCGGACCCCATCCCCCGATACGTCTTGTACCGCCGCCCCCGCCGGATCACCACCTCTCCAGGCGACTCGTCCAACCCGCCGAACAGTGACCCCAGCATCACCGCCGATGCGCCCGCTGCGATCGCCTTCGCTATATCCCCCGACGACCTGATGCCTCCGTCCGCGATCACCGGCACCCCCCCGCCTCCCGCCTTGCTCGCCGCCCTGCACGCATTGAACACCGCCGTGATCTGCGGCACGCCCACCCCCGTCACCACCCGCGTCGTGCAGATCGACCCGGGCCCGATCCCCACCTTGATCGCATCCGCCCCCGCCGCGATCAGGTCCGCCGCCCCCTCCTCCGTCGCCACGTTCCCCGCGATCACATCAATATCGAAACGCTTCTTGATCTCCTTCACCGTCTCCAGCACGTTGGCGCTGTGCCCATGCGCCGTGTCCACCACGATCACATCCACCTCCGCCTCCACCAGCGCCGCCGCCCGCTCGATCTGCTTCACCCCGATCGCCGCCCCCACCCGCAGCCGGCCCCGCGCATCCCTGCACGCCCGCGGATGATCCGTCAGGTTGTCCACGTCCCGCATCGTGATCATCCCCGCCAGCGTCCCGCCCCCGTTTACCAGCAGCAGTTTCTCCACCTTCTGCTTCGACAGCAATTCCTTCGCCTGCTCGATCGTCGTGTTCGGCGGCGCCGTCACCAGATGATCCCGCGTCATCACTTCCCCCACCGGCACATCATGCCGCTTCAGGAACTTCAAGTCCCTCCGCGTCAGGATTCCCACCACCTTCGACCTGGGCCCCCCATCCGCCGTCACCGGAAACCCGCTCACGTTGTACTGCGCCATCAGCCGCAGCGCATCCTCCACCGTCTGCACCGGGGAAAGCGTCACCGGGTCCGCGATCATCCCGTTCTCCGACCGCTTCACCTTTCGCACTTCCCGCGCCTGCACCTCCACAGGCAGATTCCGATGGATGATCCCGATCCCCCCCTCCTGCGCCAGCCCGATCGCCAACGCCGACTCCGTCACCGTGTCCATCGGCGCCGACAGCAGCGGCACGTTGATCCGCACCCGCTTCGTCAATTGCGTCGAAGTGTCCGCGTCCGCAGGCATCACTTCCGATCGCCTCGGCAGCAGCAGCACATCGTCAAAAGTGATCCCCTCCGCCACGATTCGACTCTCGCCGGCGGCCCCTTGCCCATTTCCTGAATTGTGCGGTGTTTCCATGCCCTTTCTAGACCCCCTCGCGCTCTCGGTCAAGTCTGCCCAACTCAACACTTCCGCCCCGCAGTATGCAAAACACCTTCACGTTTCATTCGGATTGCGCAACTTCTGTCCCGCTGCGTTGACAACCCCCACGCTCGCAACGAATCTTGCCGCACTCATCTGCCGGGCATGCGCCCGGCTCCTCACCGTCGCACATCCTCAGGAAGGGACTTGCATCACATGACGACCATCCCCGCTCGCCTGCTTCTCGCGCTCTTCGCGTCCTCCGCCTCCCTGGCTTCCTCAGCCCTCGCTCAGATCACCCTGGTTCATCAAGGCACCTATGCCACCGGCATCTTCAACGATGGCGCCTGCGAGATCTCCGCATTCGATCCCGAGTCAGGCTTCCTCTTCACCATCAACGGTGGTCAGGACTCCCTCCTCATCCTCGATATCACCGACCCCGCCAATCCCTCGCTCGTCTCCTCGGTCGATCTCAGCGCCTTCGGTAATCCCAACAGCGTCAGCGCCCGCGATGGACTCCTCGCCGTCTGCATCGGCGCCCCCGTCAGGACCGACCCAGGCTCCGTCGTCTTTCTTGATGCCTCCGGTTCAATTCTCAACTCCCTCACCGTCGGCGCTCTGCCCGACATGATCACCTTCACACCCGACGGCCGTTACGTCCTCACCGCCAACGAAGGCGAACCCAGCGACGACTACACCGTCGATCCCGAGGGTTCCATCTCCATCATCGACCTTGCCAAAGGCGTCGAGAATCTCACCCAGTCCGACGTCCGCACCGCCGGTTTCACCGACTTCAACAACGTGCAACTCGACCCCAGCGTCCGCATCTTCGGCCCCAACGCCACCGTCGCCCAGGACCTCGAGCCCGAATACATCGCCGTCGACGCCGCCTCCCGCTACGCCTACGTCACCCTGCAGGAGGCCAACGCCATCGCTCGCGTCGACATCCGCACCGCACGCGTCCAGGCCGTTCGCGGTCTCGGATTCAAGGACCACAGCCTCAAGGGCAACGCCTTGGATGCCAGCGACCGCGACAGCTCGATCAACATCGCCAACTGGCCTGTCTTCGGCCTCTATCAGCCCGACGC
The DNA here is from genome assembly GCA_044229655.1 of Phycisphaerales bacterium. GTDB lineage: Bacteria > Planctomycetota > Phycisphaerae > Phycisphaerales > UBA5793 > JBGASM01. Next base: position 175,174 of record JBGASM010000001.1, read on the forward strand.
CATCAAGTCCGTCTCCGCCCGCGGCCGCACCTACCTCGTCACCGCCAACGAGGGCGATGCCCGCGCATACCCGGGCTTCAACGAGGAGAAACGCGTCAAGGACCTCGTCCTCGATCCCGTCGCGTTCCCCGACGCCGCCACCCTCCGCACCGATGCACAACTCGGCCGACTCACTGTCACCAACACCCTCGGCGACATCGATCGCGACAACGACTTCGACGCCCTCTACGCCTTCGGCGCGCGCTCCTTCTCCATCTACGACACCCGCGTCGGCATGATCTTCGACAGCGGCGACGAACTCGAACAATTCACCGCCGCCTTCGACCCCGCCCACTTCAACTCCACCAACGACTCCAATACCTCCTTCGACACCCGCAGCGACAACAAGGGTCCTGAGCCCGAAGGCCTCGACCTCGGCGTCGTCGACAACCGCCTCTACCTCTTCCTGGGCCTCGAACGCATCGGCGGCGTGGTCATCTACGACATCACCTCCCCCACCGCCCCTCTCTTCATCGATTGGGTCAACAACCGCAACTGGGCCGGCGACCCGCAGGCCGGCGCCGCCGGTGATCTCGGCCCCGAAGGCATCCTCTTTGTCAAGGCCGGCGACAGCCCCACCGGCGAACCCCTGCTCATCACCAGCAACGAGATCAGCGGCACCCTGTCCATCTTCGCAGTTCGCCCTGACTGAGTCTCACCCCATCGATACATCCTCTCACCCTCCCCACAGCACCCGGCGCCAACCGGGTGCTGTCGTTGTTCCTCCGCCTCCCCCGTTGGGGCGGCCGCGCTCTCGGTCAAGTACCCCATCACCTCCCGGCCCCGCCCGGCAGCCACCGCGACGCCAACCCCATCTGCCCCGAATGCGGCTTCAACGCCGGCTGAAAAACCGTCGGACTCTGGTGCCCAGACCTCTCACCCGACACCCTGTCGCCCTCTCACTCGTCCCCGCCTTGCTCCATCTTGGGCACCAGTTTGACGTACTCCGCCTCAGATTCGACCTTGATGAGACCCTCTGTCACGAGGGCGAATTCCGCCGCATCCAGAGGCTCATTCACCACCACATCAGAACACACCTGGTACAGCCGAAGCGGAATACCCGCCGGCAAGTCCAGCCATGAGGAGTCAACATCGAGCGTGGCTGCTGCGATCAGATGTGTCTTGGCATTTATAAGAAGGCAGAGCGCCCCATCCGCAGACTTCACCCGATAGGACTCGAACGGGCCTTCCAATTCCACCGTCGCGCCTTCCGACTGTGCGGAGGTGAGCGCCTCTCGCAGCATCGCTTCCTCATCGCTGCCGCCAGCCAACGCGGACACCTCCCCCTTCGAAACCAGTGCGTCACACCTGCCATCCGTCAGCAGCATCAGGTCGACCGCCACAAGGGGAATCTCGATCTCGCCGCCCTTCTGGACCCTGTGAAGCAGGCCGCGAATCGGTGAATACGCGAGCGGCTCAAGCCGCGGGCCCTGCAGATAATGTTCGGGCACGCTGGGCAGTGTAACAAATAACCCCTCTGCCCCATGCACGAATCTGAACGCTCCGGGCCCATTGACATCCGCGTAGCCCCGCTCACGGTCGTATCGTGTACTCCACCCGTTGAGCATCAGAGTGCCCAACTCCTCTTGTCCCCGCGCGTTGATCCAAAACGTAGACTGCCCCTGATAAGTCTTGATCGCCTTATACGCGTCCAGCACCGGCTGGAGCGGACTGGCCCCTTCGTTCGACTTCTCAATTTCTGGTGGCGCTGGGTTTGGCGCGCCCTGGCCCACTGCCGACTGTGGGTGGCATGTCACCATGACCGCAAGCGCAGTGGGAACAATCGCGGAGAAGTTCATGGGGCGCCTCCAGGATGCAAATGGCAATCCGTTAGAAAACTATAGGATCCCACGCACAGCCCCTTCTTACTCTCCCCGTTGGGGCGGTCGCGCTCTCTCATTCACGCAAACAGCCTTCCACTCCCCCCGCGCAGGACCATCTTCCTGCTTTCCCGGCCAAGCCCCAACGGTCTTCACCCAAAGATCTCTTCCGTCTTCTCCTCTTCTAACTCTTCTTCACAACGACCGAATCTTCCCCACACTCCGGACACCTCCCCGTCGTGTTGCCGGTCAGGGCGTAGCCGCACTTCTCACAGCAGCCCGCGCCCCCACGGTTGCGCCTGCGATGGTCGGACCAGAAGAGCCAGCCGGTGGGGAGAGCGATGAGCAGAAAAGGATGCCAGAGGGGAATCAACACCATCATCATGCCCCACAGATCAACTTTCTTGAACCACAACCACCATGACCACCTGACCGGTGCAGGAGCCTTTGTGAACTGATCTACTGATCGCTGGCAGGTAAACCGCCACTCACGTTGTGGGCCTTTGCCCGCATCATCCGCAAAGTACTGCACGATCAACACTCCACTGTCGATGCGCAGCGTGCGATCTGCAACGGGGCTTGTGCCGCCAGTCGGGGTCGTCACTGAACGAACGCGCTGCACCTCGCCGCAATACCACCCGCTCACCAGCCACAGCGCGAAGAGCAGAACACACAGCGTGACCCCGCCCCACTTGGTGATGCCGCGCAGGCGTTGTCGCCACTTCGTCTTCTTCATGTTGCGGCCCTCGCGGTCGCCGCCCCGCACTCCGGACACCTCCCCGTCGTGTTCCCCGTGAGGTCATAACCGCACTCCTCACAGCAGCCCACTCGCATGCGCCTTCGATGATCGGACCAGAAGAGATAGCCGGTGGGCAGCGTGAAAAGGAGGAACAGGAACCAAACAGGCACAGTACACCACAAATCCCGTGTCCCGCCCTGCCATGTAAACGATCCCCAGTAGGTTGAACCCGGATACGACATCACTGTCAACCCTTGGCGAGCATCCAGACCTCCGGTCGACCAATGCACGCCGGTGATCAGTGTGTCCTTCACCAAGGTGATCTCGCCACTGTCGCACCACAGGGCGTACATACCGCCTCCTGTGCGCGGGAATGCATATCCGATGATCCAGTTCTTACTGAAAAACCCTATTGTGAGAAGCATCACGCACAGCGTGATCCCGCCCCACTTGCACACCCTACGAACAGACCACCGGCGGCGAGTCTTCTTCTTAACCTGGGACGAATCTAGCGTCACCGGCTCCTGGTTCACGCACAAACCCTAGGCCTCTCTCTCAAGACCGACTCAACGGCGGCATCCTAACATGAACAGATGTCACGCACTGCTCAGGAAATCCTCCACGACATGGGCGACATGTACTCCCGGTGTGATTCCTACCGCGATACCGGCGATGTGGTGAGCGTCTTGATTACCACCCAGGGCAGCGCCGCAAAACGAAAGACGACGAGCCACCCCTTCCGCACACTCTTTATTCGCCCGCAATTGTTTCGATTCCAGTTTCGCGAGCGAACCATCGGACCGGAAAGCGAATGGGAGCGATACACCGTGTCGCGGACGTACGATGGAGTCGAAGTCTTCTGGACTATGCAGTACGGCCGCGACTGTCCTGAAACACTTGGACGCGCCCTGGCGGGCGCCACGGGAGTTTCAGGCGGCTCTGCCTTCACCATCCCCTCTCTTCTTCTTCCGGATGAAGTCGGACAAAAGCGTTGGACGGACAACTGCGATGCGGTCAACGAAGCAGAAGAAGACATTGATGGCGAACCGTGTTGGCGCCTTCGGATTTCTGACCCGCAAGGTCTGCGCGAGAGTCGGTTGATCTGGATCGGGTGCCGGACGCTCCTTCTGCGCAAGATCACAACCCGAATTGATCTGCATGCAGTGCGCGAACAGTTGCTGAAGCGGAGCCCCGAACTCGCAACCCGCCTGTCCAGGCCCATCGAATTGCCGGCTGCCACATCCGCGCACTCCGAGACGACGACAACCTACAGCCCGGAGTTGAATGTCCCGATCGACTCCGCGGAATTCACGCGCCCCTTGTAATCGCGCGAGAGACCCAATGGGGCAGCCGGAATACAGGTTTCCCCCTTGATTTCAGCAGGAGAGGGTGTTGGGGAGGATGCAATCCTCCTCTGCACTGCCGACCGCAGGTCCCAGCCCCAACGGTCTTCACCCAAATCCTCTTTACTCTTCTCTACTTTTCATCTTCTGCACACTCTTCTTCAAATCCGCCGACTCCGCCCCACACTCCGAACACCTCCCCGTCGTGTTCCCAGTGAGGTCATACCCGCATTTCTCACAGCAGCCCCGATTTGCCCTCAGAGTCTGCCGTACCAAAGAATACAAATGAATGCAGGGAGAAAGAAGGACTGCATAGAAGAGCGTGTTGACGATCATGCCGCTCGGAAGCGGAGTGTACGGATATGAAATCACATGAAGGTTACTAATAGGGTACGGCATCATGCCCCGAACGGATGCCACAGGTCCGCCAGCTGCGAATTTCACTTCATAAGTACCCTTGAACGACAAGCATGGCCAACCTGCTGCGACTTCACCAACCTCTGCGCTTTTCGCGGTAGTCATCGCGGCTGCGTCAGCCTCTGTTGGAGGTCCGGGGCTGAAATCAGACCAATCCGGCATCCATGCCCGTAGATCATCGTCGGAGCAGCGCTCAATGTACCCGTACCCGCTCATCTGGTAGTTTCGGCTGATCCTGCACCATCCGCGCGTGCGGGTGGCAACCGTGGTAATCCAGACCGTTGGCGAAAACCGCGCATCATGGATCACATGGTCATCCCACAGTGCAGACCCGAGGCGGTTGACCTGATAGGTGATCCGCCAGGCAACCAGGACATTGATGCAGGCGCCCGCCAGAATCAAAAGCATCACATGTGGCACTGAGGGAAGAGCTGATACACGCTTGCGAATTCGCTGCCGGTCCATGGACAAATCTGGGATCGATTCCTGTTTTTCCAAGGCATCAAACCCTAGGCCTCTTCCTCCCACTCCCCCCTTTGGGGCGGTCGCGCTCATTCATTGACGTAAACGGCCCTCCACCCCCAACGCGCAACGCCGGTCCCCTGACTTCCCCGTCAAGCCCCAACGGTCCTGACGAAAAACTCTTTTCGCTTTCAGTTTCCCGCCCGCAATGCCCCAACGGCCCTCACCCCAATCCTCTTCACTCTCCTCTTCTACTCCTTCTTAACTTCCGTCATCATGCCGCACTCCGGACACAGACCACTCTGGTTCCCCGTCAGGTCATACCCGCAGGTCCGACAACACCCGGGTCTCATCCACACCCGTCCCCAAATCCACCGGCCCGTGACAACTCCTCCGAAGAGCAGCGCAAAATTCAATGCGACGTTGCCCGCCAACGGCAGGAAGTCCGGAAGCATGGGAACGACTCGAATCCTGGCGCGAAGATACGCCATCTCCTCGGGTACTTCGTCAAGCAAAAGGAGATTTGACGATCTATCGAAGAGAATGATCTTTTTGTGGTGATTCAAATTTGATCTGAAGAGAGTGTAATCTACGAACCCTCCCCAACAGCGCAGGGGAAATCCATACCGGACGGTGCATCGCCAGCGGTCCAGCGGCAACAGCGAAGGGCGGCGCGGATCGCGCCACAGGCCTTCCTCTTGGCCGGGGAACCTCTCGGCAAGAACGTCGGTCATGTTCGAGAATAGAGATTCAGACCGATCAGTGGGGTACGCGTGGAGAAATAGCACCGACTCTGCTCTATAGCCAACCAGGCAGGTGAGTCCCGTGATGGCAAAGGACAAGACCAGCAGAAGTGCTGTCAGAAAATGCGACGGTCTCGCGTTTGCGACCATCTCAACTCACTTCCCCATGGAATTGCCCCGCCCCACACTCCGGACACCTCCCCGTCGTATTCCCCGTGAGGTCATACCTGCAGCGTTCGCATTCCAACCTCATGGGGGCGTCGTCATATACATGACTCTCGGGGAGGAAAACAGCCCCGACGACACATGAACCCCCGAGGACAACGAATGCCGCCAGGATCGTCACTATCGGCATGTTCGTCAGATTCGATGCCGCAAATGACACCGCAATGGTCGGGAGCGCGAATACCAGAATTGCTCCGACCACCCTCTTGTGTCTGAGTAACAGCGCGACGATGGGCGCCGCCAGAACGCCAAGGCCGAATCCCATGAGCGCAGGTACTGCAGGCATCGTTGAGAGCAAGAGCCCGTGCTCAAGCCCTGCGGCAGCAGCCAGCGCGGACAACACACCGCAGAATACCGTGGCGACCACAAGTACAACGCTGTTGTCACTCCTGAAACGGTTCGCCAAAGCGCCCTTCTTCACTGCTTGCTGCTCCGACTCGCCGCCCCACACTCCGGACACCTCCCCGTCGTGTTCCCCGCGAGGTCATACCCGCACTTCTCACAGCAACCCGCTTTCATTCTTCTGCGATGGTCGGACCAGAAGAGCCAGCCGGTGGGCAGCCCGATGAGGAGGAAGGGGAGCCAGAGGGGGAACGAAACGACGCGGGTGCGTCCCGTCAGGGAGATGCCAACACTTCTCCAAAGCCAACGGTGACCTATTGATGCTAAATAGTTCTCATGGGACTCGACGTACCACCGCAGAGGTGGAGTCACAGCAGGCACACTCCATGTGATCTCGACCCCACCGCCTATGACCGAACATTGAGAAGAGATTGGAACCACAAGGCCATGTTGCTCCTCAAATCCAGTTGGGGTGTATTGAGAAACCCGCCCAACCCGAACTGTCCACCACCCACTCCAGAGCCACAGCACAAACAGCAGCAGGCACAGCGATACTCCGCCCCACTTGCACGTGCCGCGAATCCACCGACGACGAGGTCGCTTCCTTGCTCCCGCTAACGAATCTGGCGTGACCGGCCCCTGATTCACGCAAAACCCTAGGCCGCTCCTGTCTCCCTCCTCCCCCTCCCCGTTGGGGCGATCGCGCTCATTCACTCGCCCTCATCCAACGCCCACGGCACGTACTCCGCAGTTCGCTTTCTTCTCCTCTCCCCGTGGAAGAGGTCGGCGCTTCGCCGGGTGAGGGCCGCTTCACTTCGTCCCCTTTCCCCACGCGCTTCGTATGGGGAAGGGGGGAGGAGGGGGGGGAGGGTGACACGCAGTGCGGGGCGAGGGGTGTTATCCTCTCCGCCATACTCCAACACCCAGTCCACACTGTGGCTCGCTTCGCCCTTCCTTCGGAGTGTTCCATGACCATCAAGGAAATCCTCGCCCAGCTCGAATCCCTCGGCAACGCCGCACGCCGCAAGCACAACACCAAGGCAGGTGCCCCCGAAAACCAGTTCGGCGTGAAGCTTGGTGACATCCGCACCTTTGCCAAATCAATCAAGCCCGACCATGCGCTCGCCCTTAAGCTTTGGGACACCGGCAACGTCGAGGCTCAGCTCCTCGCTTCGCTCATGCTGAAGCCGCAATCTCTATCCGCTGCCGACGTCGATCGCTTGACCCGCTCCACGACCTGCACTCAGGTCGCCGAATGGCTGAACTCATATGTGGTCTCGCAGCATCCCGACAAAAACTCCCTGCGCGCCAAGTGGATGAAGCCCAGCGAGAAGGATCGATGGGCCGCCCGCGCCGGTTGGCACCTCACTGCCAGCGCCGTCAATCGGGATGATTCTGAAATCAAACCGGAGGAACTCCTTCGCCGCATCGAAAAAGAACTTGCCCGCGCCAACCCCGAAGTGCAGTGGACCATGAACAACACGCTGGCCGCCATCGGCATCCGGCACGCACCGCTCCGCACTCGCGCTAGCGCCATTGGCGAGAAGGTCGGCCTCTATCGCGATTGGCCCGTGTCCAAAGGATGTACCCCGCCCTACGTCCCCGTCTGGATCGACGCCATGGTCAAGCGCGCCAAGTAATACGCCGGTTGTTAGCGATGCACTTCGTGGTGCTGTTCTGCCCACCCAGACCGACATCTCCACCAACATCGCTCGCTCGTCACTGGTCCGCGCAAAACAGTGGCGCAGCCAAAAGCAACACCAAAATCACGGACTCACTTTCGTGCGCACAAGGGTGATCAGTCGTCCAAATCGGCCGACACACAAGCGCGCCAAAACCCGCCAAAACTCGGGAAAACTCCCCAAAACTCCCCGCGCCTCGAAAAACCCGCCCTGAATCCAGCGCTCGTTTTCGCCAAAATCGCAAGAAACATCGCGATTCTTTTTCTGCTTGCGATCAGCTCGCTGCCTTGTGCGCACCAGCGCGATCTAGTGGCTCGCCTCCATGCGCACACTCACACCCCGTCATAACGACTTACGTCACCCCATTCACCCCGCACTCCGCCGGCCTCACACCCGCACTGACGCCGCATGCTCCACCGCGTTGCGGAACATCTGCAGCCCCAGCGGGACCTGCTCCTGAATCACGCTGCGTTCCAGCCGCGTCCAGTTCGGGTGCCTTGTCCAGTCCGTAAATCGCTCCGGATGTGGCATTAATCCGAAAACCAGACCCGTTTGGTCGCAAATCCCCGCAATATCCCGCATCGACCCATTGGGATTCCCCAAACCTGGCCCGCCTGAATACCGCAGCGCGACCTGCTCGTTTTCCTCGAGCGCATTGAGCGTCGCATCATCCGCGACAAATCGCCCTTCGCCGTGCGCAATGGGCAAAATTGCCGATTCCCGCGACAAATTCAGGTTTTTTGTCCAGATGCACGGCGAATTCCGGTTCACTTCCACTCCCACCCACGCATCGATGAACCGCCCGCCCGCGTTGCCCGTCAGTGTCGTGGTCTGCCGCGGCGGCTCCTCCGCCGGCCAGTGCTCTCCCGCCCTGGCGTTGGGCCCGGGCAGCAGTCCCATCTTCACGAGAATCTGGAACCCGTTGCAGGGAGCGAAGATAGGAACGCCGCGCTCGATCGCGCGGCGCAACGCAGGATACAGCCGCTGCCGCATGAGCAGGGCAACGATGCGGCCCGCGCCCAGGTCATCGCCATATGAAAACCCGCCGGGAATCCCGATCAGATCGAAATTCTCGATGAGTTCCGGGTTTTCCAGCAGCGAATTGAGATGAATTGACTTGGTCGTCGCGCCCGCGACACGGAAGGCGTGTTCGAGTTCGCGGTCGCAGTTGGTTCCGGCGGCACGGATGATGAGACAGTGCGGCATGGGAACAAATGATAGGATCGCCCGCGAAACCTGAAAGAACCGCCGAAAACGAGCGGAAATCGCGGGATTTACCGCACGGCGACGGGGGTAGGATATGGCATGACCCCACTTCCCTCCGACCGGGCTTCTTCGAGTGAAGTTCCTCCCGCCGCCCCCGCACGAAGCGCGTCAAACTGTTGCGATTCCGGCGAAAACAGCGCCTGCTGCGGGGGAAATGCGGCTGTCGGCGGTGAACACGCGCTGAAAATGATCGATCGGCGATCGTTTCTGCGGTTGACGGGACTGACGGGTGCGGCGCTGGCTGCGCGCGGAGTCCTGGCGCACCCCGCGCTGCTGCAGCCGGCGCGCGAGCAGGCGTGGCGCGGCCGGACAGGTCCCGCGCTGGCGGGGGATCACCTCGTGCCGTATGACAAGAAACTTGATCCCGCGTGGGTGGCGATGTTAACACAGCGCGGCGAGCCGAACACCTATCGCGGGGCGGACTTATTAACAATCGGGATGCCGGTGGGCGGGATCGGCGCGGGGCAAATGTATCTGGCCGGCGACGGGCGGGTCGGTTCCTGGCAGATCTTTAATCAGCAGTATTTCTCGGGGTGGGGCGCGGACAATTACCGCGGGCGGGTGTGCCCGAATGTGCGCGGCCTTGAGTTTGCGCTGAAGGTGAACGGGCAGCGGACCGGCGCACTGTCGAGCGCGGGATTTCCGGAGGTGACCTTCACCAACCTGCACCCGATCGGGCGGGTCGCGTACCGGAAGGCCGGTTCGGACATCGCGGTGGACCTTGACGCCTTTGCGCCGTTCATTCCCCTGAATGCGGCGGACTCTGCGCTGCCGGCGACGATTTTCGAGTTCACGGTCCGCAATGAAGGCGCGAGCGCTGCGACTGTGGAGATCGAGGGCGCGCTGGACAACATGAACTGCCCGGAGAGCAGGAAGGAGACGGAGATCTGGGGGCGAAGCAAGTACATCAACGGCTCGGCGGGTCTGACGCTGCAGCACAGCGTGATTGCGCCGCCGAGGGGATCGGAGAACGCGAGTCAGCGCCCGGCGATCCTGCTGGCGGACTTTGAGGGGGCGGACTACGGCGCGTGGGTGCCGACGGGCACAGCGCTGGGCAAGGGGCCGGCACAGGGGACGCAGCCAAAGCAGAATCCGGTGACGGGATACCTGGGCAAGGGGCTGGTGAACACGTATCCGGGCGATGACGATGCGATGGGGACGCTCACCTCGCCGAGGTTCCGAATCGAGCGGAAGTTCATCAACTTCCTGATCGGCGGAGGCGCGCATGCGGGGGATACGTGCATGAACCTGGTGATCGGGGACACCGTGGCGCGGACGGCGACGGGCAAAAGCAATGAACTGCTCACATGGGCGCACTGGGATGTGGGCGAGTTGGAGGGCCAGGAGGCGGTGCTGGTGATCGTGGACCGGCGGGCAGGTCCCTGGGGCCACATCAATGTGGATCACATCGAGATGTCGGATGCGCGGCGGAGCAACATCTCAGGGCCGCCGGACCTGCTGCCGGACGCAGGCACGATCGCGCTGGCGTGCGCGGGCGGGCAGCGGGACGGCATGGCGGTGGGAGATGAAGGAAGCGCGCCGCTGGACGAAGCGCATGCGACGCCGATCCGCATCGTGCGGAGCGAGACGATCGCACTGGAGCCCGGCGAATCAAAGAGAATCGTCTTTGTGCTCTCGTGGCACATGCCCAACACGCAGCCGGGAGAGCGGGGGCAGTATTACAGCAATCGATTCGGAAATGCCGCGGAGGTCGGGGCGTATGTGCTTAGGGAACATGAGCGCCTGAGCGGGGAGACGCACCTGTGGGTCAGGAGTTTTTACGAGGAGAGCACACTGCCGTGGTGGCTGCTGGCACGGCTGCATTCGACGCTGGGAAACCTGGCGACGGGGGTTGCGCAATGGTGGAAGAGCGGACGGTTCTGGGCGTGGGAGGGCGTGGGCTGCTGCGCGGGGACGTGCACGCATGTATGGAATTACGCCTTTGCGATGGCGTCGATTTTCCCCGAACTGGAGCGGTCAGCGCGGACGATGCAGGACCTGAATCCTTCGGCGGGGTTCCACGAGGAGAGCGGGCTCATCGGATTCCGGGCAGAGGATGACCCGAGTTATGCGGCGGATGGGCAATGCGGAAGCGTGCTCAAGTGCTACCGGGAGCACCGGATGAGCGCGGATGATTCGTTCCTGAAAGCGAACTGGGCGCGCATCCGGAAGGCACTGGAATACTCCATACAGAAGGATGCGATGCCTGCGAACGCCTCCAGCGGGGCGGCGCAGCCACAGGCGGCAGGGCCGGACGGGATGATCGAGACGACGCAACACAATACTTATGACATTCAGTTTGAAGGGGCGAACTCGTTCATCGGGGGGTTATACCTGGCGGCATTGCGTGCCGGCGCGGCGATGGCGACGGAGATGGGGGATCATGACTTTGCGAAGCAGTGCACGGACCTTGCGGAGCGAGGCGCGAAGATCGCGGCGGAGCGGCTGTACAACGGTGAGTACTTCGCGCAGCAGGTGGACCTGGCGAAATTTCCCAAGTTCCAGTATGGGGATGGGTGCCTGGCGGATCACATGCTCGGGCAGACGTGGGCGCACCTATTGGGCCTGGGCCATCTGTATCCGGCGGAGATGGCCAGGTCATCGGTGCGGTCGATCTGGCTGTACAACTGGGGGCCGGACGTGGGCCCGCAAACGAACCTGCACAAGCCGGACCGGTGGTTTGTGGATGCAGGTGAGGCGGGGCTGTTTGTGTGCACGTGGCCCAAGAGCAAGCACCTTGATGAAGGCGTGCTGTACCGGGATGAGGTGTGGACGGGCAGCGAGTACCAGGTGGCGGGGAACTTAATAGCGGATGGGATGGTGACGGAAGGGCTGGCGATCGTGCGCGGGATCGAGGAGCGGTATCAGCCGAGCAAGCGCAATCCGTTCAACGAGGTGGAGTGCGGTGATCATTACAGCAGGGCGCTGTCCTCGTGGGCGGTGTATCTGGGGCTGATGGGGATGAAGTATCACGGACCGAAGGGTGAGATGGAGTTCGGGCCGGTGGTGAACGAGAATGAGTTTGCGGCGGCGTTCACGGCGGCGGAAGGGTGGGGGATGGTGAGGCAGGGCAGGGGGCCGCTTCGAGATCAGGGCCAACAGCAGTGGAACACCGTCGAAGTGCGCTGGGGCCAGTTGCGACTCAAGAAGTGCGCAGTTCTTGTCCCGGAGGGTGTGGTGCCGAAGTGGGTCGCTGCATCTGTCGGATATCGCGGCGGGCGCGAAACGTTGTTGCGGCAGGTCCCTTCCGCGCACCAGATCAAGGGTCAGCGCGTGGAGGTGACTTTTGGGGAAGAGGTGCTGCTGAGGAAGGGGCAACTCCTCGAAGTGAAGGCAGAGTGGTGAGGAATTAGCTAGAGCGTCACTGGCGGTCGAGCTGCCAGTGGCACCCGGCGCAAGGGCAGGCCGGCTCGGAGGGTTCAAATGCCGGACGTGGGGTCGAGGAGGTCGGCTTCGCCGAGGAGGCGGAAGTTCTTGGAGAGGAGGACCTGGCCTGCGACGGTCTTGTCATCGACGGAGAGGGCGATGGTGGGCTGGCCTGAGGAGCGGAGCATGAGGGGGTAGGCGAACTGGATATTGAGTTCCGCGCCCAGGAGGTAGAGGCAGAGGGTGGCGAGGCTCTGCTGGGTTTTGAGTTCGACGATGAGGAGGTCCATCTCGGAGAAGGGGAGGCCGTGCTGGCGGAGGAGTTCGCGGGTCATGCGCGAGTTGTTGGTGATGATGCGGATGACGGCGTGGTCGGTGGCCTCCATGACGGAGAGGGCGCAGAGGTGGATTTCGGGCCGGTCCTCGAAGATCTCGAGGAGTTCGTAGAGTTTGCCGACGCGGTTATCGAGGAAGACGGAGAACTGGCGCACGGAGGGCGGAGAGGAGCCGCGAGCGGTGGGGAGAGGTGGAGCGGAGCCGGCTGACATATGGAAGGGCAATCCCACGGAGAAACGGGGAGAGACGGGGAAGGGTACGCGAGGAGAGCGCGGGGCGGCGCGAGTCGGGGGGTGATTCCTATGATTGAGGTTCGGGGTGAGCAGGCTGATGCAACGGCCTGAGAGGGGAATACGCCGATATTGAGATCACGCGGAACTGAATGACTGCCATGAAGACACCGGAACACCTGAATCCCGCATCACTGGCTTTTGTGGAGGGGCTGTACGCGCAATTCCTGAACGATGCGACGTCGGTGGAAGTGGAGTGGCGGCAGTACTTTGAGTCTTTGGAGCAGGGGGAGAGCGCGGGGATGTTTCGGGAGGGGCCGAGTTTCCAACCCAAGTCGATTTTCGATGCTGGGCGCGGGGAAGGCGGGCGCGGGGGGGCGGCGGCGGAGCGGGCCGCGGGGCAGCCGGTACGGCCGGTGCTGGCGGACGCGGGGATGGTGAAGATCAACGGGAAGGGCGGGGGCAAACACAAGGAAGTGTCGGTGGTGTCGCCTGCGCTGCCTGCGGAAGCGGGAGCCCAGGCGATCATCACGCAGCACCGGGTGGAGCGGCTGGTGCGGGCGTATCGGTATCGGGGTCACATGCTGGCGGACCTAGATCCGCTGGACCTGACGGTGCGCGAGACGCCGCCGGAGCTGAACATTGAGTTTCACGGGCTGAGCGATGCGGACCTAGAGCATCAATGCCCGGCGGGGACGATCGGGCTGAACCAGACGCTGACGCTGCGGCAGGTGATTTCGCAGTTGCAGAGCACGTACTGCCGGTACATCGGTGTGGAGTACATGCACCTGGATGACCTGGCGATGCGGCGGTGGATGTTCATGCGAATGGAGCCGACGGGGAACCGGCTGGAACTGAGCCACAAGGAGCAGTTGCGGATTCTGACGAGTTTGACGGACGCGGCGATTTTCGAGGAGTTCATCCAGAAGAAGTTCCTGGGCGCGAAGTCGTTTTCGCTGCAGGGCGGCGAGGGGCTGATTCCGCTGATGGACCTGGCGATTGAGAAGGCGGGTGAGGAGGGGTTGCTCGAGGTGGTGATCGGGATGGCGCACCGGGGGCGGCTGAATGTGCTGGCGAACATCATGGGCAAGTCGCCGGCGCAGATTTTCCGGGAGTTTGCGGATCTGGATTCGGAGGCGAACGTGGGGCGGGGGGACGTGAAGTATCACCTCGGGTACTCGACGGACCGATTCACGCGGTCGGGTCAGAAGGTGCATCTGAGTTTGTGTTTCAATCCGAGCCACCTGGAGTTTGTGAATCCGATCGCGATGGGGAAACTGCGGGCGCGGCAGGACCGGGCGGGAGACAGCGCGCGAAAGCAGGGGATGCTGCTGCTGATTCACGGGGATGCGGCGTTCATCGGGGAGGGGGTGGTGCAGGAGACGCTGAACCTGAGCCAGTTGGCGGGGTACAGCGTGGGGGGCGCGCTGCACATCATCGTGAACAACCAGGTGGGGTTCACGACGACAGCGGAGGAAGGGCGGTCGACGCGGTATGCGAGCGACATCGCGAAGATGCTGCAGGCGCCGATATTCCACGTGAACGGGGAGGATCCGGAGGCGGTGGCGCAGGTGGTGCGGCTGGCGATGGATTTCCGGCGGGAGTTTGCGCGGGACGTGGTGATCGACATGTACTGCTTCCGGCGGCATGGGCATAACGAGTCGGATGAGGCGGGGTTCACGCAGCCGATGATGACACGGGTGATTGAGAAGCGGCAGAGCATGCGGGACTCGTTCCTGGCGCACATGCTGTCGCTGGGGACGATCACGAAAGAGGAGGCGGAGCGGATTGCGGTGAATCGGCGCGAGCGGCTGGAGCAGAACCTAGCGGAGGCGAAGGCGATCAAGCCTGAGGAGACGTGGAAGCCGGGGCGGAAACTGTGGAGCGGGTATTGCGGGGGGAAAGCGGGGAGCGCGGGGGATGTGCCCACGAGTGTGGAGCGGGGGCGGATTGTGAGCGTGCTGGAGAGTTTGTCGGCGGTGCCGGGGGGATTCACGCCGCATCCGAAGGCAGAGCGGTTCCTGAAGCAGCGGATGGAGATGGCGCGGGGAGCGCGGGCGCTGGATTATGCGGCGGCGGAGGCGGCAGCGATGGGGACGCTGGCGCTGGAGGGCGCGCCGGTGCGGCTGACGGGGCAGGACGTGGGTCGGGGGACGTTTTCGCAGCGGCATGCGCGGCTGACGGATTACCAGACGGGGATGAGGTACACGGGGCTGACGCGGCTGGGGGCGGGGCAGGCGAAGGTGGAGATTCACAACAGCCCGCTGTCGGAGGTGGGGGTGATGGGGTTCGAGTACGGGTATTCGCTGGACATGCCCGAGGGACTGACGATGTGGGAGGCGCAGTTCGGGGATTTCGCGAACGTGGCGCAGGTGATCATCGATCAATTCATCGTGGCGGCGGAGGAGCGGTGGGGTTTGCTGTCGGGGCTGGTGCTGCTGCTGCCGCACGGGTTTGAGGGGCAGGGGCCGGAGCATTCGAGCGCGCGGCTGGAGCGTTTTCTGGAGTTGTGCGCGAAGGACAACATCCAGGTGATGAACCTGACGACGCCGGCGCAGTATTTTCATGCGCTGCGGCGGCAGGTGGTGCGGAAGTGGCGCAAGCCGCTGATCATTATGATGCCCAAGAGCCTGCTGCGGCATCCGAAGGCGGTGTCGAGCCTGGACGATCTGGCGACGGGGCGGTTTTTCCCGGTCTTGGCGGACACGCAGGTTTCGCCCAGGGGCGTGAAACGGATTCTGCTGTGCACGGGGAAGGTGTATTACGACCTCGTGGAAGCGCGGGAGGAGCAGGAGCGGAAGGACCTGGCGATCGTGCGGGTGGAGGAGTTGTATCCGACGCCGAGGGCGGAGTTGGAGAGCGCGCTGGGGGCGTACCCGCCGAAGACGGAGGCGGTGTGGGTGCAGGAGGAGCCGGAGAACATGGGGGCGTGGCGGTTCATACGTCAGGAGTTCGGAGATGCGCTGCTGGGGAGGTATCCGCTGAAGGTGGCGGCACGTCCGGCGGCGGCGAGCCCGGCGACGGGATCGAAGGGGGCGCACGAGATTGAACAGGAACGATTGATCAAGGAAGCGTTTGCGGTGGAGTAAGAGACGGAACTTACCCCCTCCCGATCCGCTTTTGGCGGATCACCCTCCCCCATACCGGCAAGGCCGGTACGAGAGAGGGGGAAAACGGAAGAGTCAGGATCACACCATGGCGACGATTGAACTGAAAGTGCCTGAGATTGGCGAGTCGATCACGGAAGTGCAGATCGGGGCGTGGCTGCGGCCGGAGGGATCGCAGGTGAACAAGGATGAGCCGCTGGTGGAGATTGAGTCGGACAAGGCGACGGTGGAGTTTCCGGCTCCGAGCGCGGGGGTGATCCGCAAGATCATCAAGAATCGTGGAGACCAGGCGGCGGTGGGCGATGTGATTGCGCTGCTCGAAGAAGGAGCGACATCGGCCGCCTCCCTCCCCGCCTCCCCCGCCTCTCCCGCACCGGTGAAGAAGGAAGAGAAGGCGAGCGGGAAGAGTGCGGCGGCAGCGGCGAGTCCAGCACCCAAGGCAGCGCCAGCGCCTGCGGCGAAGGCGAGTCCGATGCCGACGCCTGTACCGGCGGTCAAGCCTGCGGCGAGCGCGACGGCGCCAATGGCGGCTGCGGCGGCTCCCACGGCGGCGGCGCATGTGAGCGCGGGGGCGAATGAGGAAGCGGTGCCGATGAGCCCGATCCGGAAGCGGATCGCGCAGCGGCTGGTGGAAGCACAATCAAACGCAGCGCTGCTCACGACGTTCAATGAAGTGGATATGACCGCGGTGAAGGGGATGCGGGAGAAGTATCAGCCGCAGTTCCAGGAGAAGTACGGCATCAAGTTGGGGTTCATGTCTTTCTTTGTGAAGGCGGTGGTGGAAGGTCTGAAGATGATCCCGGCGGTGAACGCGGAGGTGCGCGGGACGAACATCATCTACAAGAATCACTTTGACATCGGTGTGGCGGTGGGCGGGGGGAAGGGGCTGGTGGTGCCGGTGATCCGCAACGCGGACCGGATGTCATTTGCGGAGATCGAGAAGACGATCGCAGACTTCGGACGGCGGGCGAAGGAGAACAAGATCGCGCTGGATGAACTGGAGGGGGGAACGTTCACGATTTCGAACGGGGGGATTTACGGATCGCTGCTCTCGACGCCGATCGTGAATCCGCCGCAGTCGGGGATTTTGGGATTGCACGCGATCCAGGAGCGGCCGATGGCGGTGAACGGGCAGGTGGTGATCCGGCCGATGATGTATGTCGCGCTGACGTATGACCACCGGATCGTGGATGGGCGGGAAGCGGTGACGTTCCTGAAGCACGTGAAGGAACTGATGGAGGACCCGGCGCGGATGCTGATGGAGGTGTGAGGGGGGAGGCAAAGCGAAAGAGGAGCATGGCTTGATGCTTCCCGAAACCGCACGCCGATTGAAGGTTTGGGCGAATTGGACTGCTGCGGCAGCGGCCATAACGGTCTACGGGATGGAAGTCCGCTACCAGTTCCGATTCGACAGGCCGAGCCAGGTGAGCAGTTACGGACCTTTGACCTTCACCCAGTCAGGTCAGAAAGTCGCGGGGTACTCGACCGTCGAACTCTACGGCATAGGCGCCACCTGGCGGGCGAACATCACAATGTTCGCGGTACGCACGGACTATCCGATCACGGAACAGGCACTGGTCACGGGCACACAGTACGATGACTATGTGAGAATTGCTGGACCATTCACGATTGAGACTTGTGACTCCATTACCGGCAAACTGTCGAACGCACGAGTCGACCTTGTGGGGGGCGTGGTATGGAACGACGATGGTTTGAGCCTCAACTGCCAAAGGTCATCTGACTCTCTGCCGCCTCTTCAACTGGGGGATCAGATTCTCTGGAGCGGCATGGGAATGCTGCTGGTGATTTCGGCAGGCTTTTCGACTCTCCCATGGGTTTTCATCGGTTCATTATGGCTGCTGGCGAAAGTCAACCTGGATGCGAAGATCCGGATGAAGGGGAGTTGCCCGCAGTGCGGCTACAGCTTGCGCGGGGCGAAGACTGCAGGATGTCCGGAGTGTGGATGGGGGCGGGAGGAGAACGAGTCACGCAAGTGAAGCCAGATTTTGCACTGGCGGACAAGCCGCCAGTGGCACCCGGGCGCAACGACCGTCACTCCTCAATGTCTTGGTCGGGTGTGACCGGTGCAAACGGCATTCTGACGAAGAAGAGATATCGGAGAGGAATTGCGATGCCGAGCGCGCAGAGAGCGGCGATTGGTGCGATGAAGATCAACATACCGCCCATCTCTTGAAGGTGGTTTGTCATCAGAATCAGTGCCAATGAGAGCAGGGGCGCGGGGAGGAGATAGTCAGAGATGTTCAAGCGTTGAGCCTTCCGCTTCTCGACATAGCGCCAGGCAACCGCGAATGAGACGGTTCCGAAGACGCAGCCGAGCAAGAGAAGCCCCAAGTCGCCATCGCTCCCGCGTGTGCATAAAAAACACAGGGCGACAAAGTAGGCAGTCACAAATTGAAGGCGAAGGAAGAAGAATCTGACGAGCGAGTCGTACATTCGTCTTGAAACTTCTGTCATGCTCCCCGGCTCAAGCCGGCGAACATTCAAGAGAGAGTCAACTCAGGGAGGCGATGAAGTCGCGGATGCGGGAGGCGCCTTCGGTGAGGGTGGGGATGTCGGCGGCGAAGCAGAGGCGGACGTGGCGGTGGCCCGGGGGACCGAAGTCATCGCCGGGAACGAGGGCGACGTGGTGGCGCTCGAGGAGTTCGGAGCAGAGGTCGATGGCATTGGCGATGATCTTGCCTGAGGGGCTCTTCTTGCCGAAGTACGCGCTCACATCGGGGAAGAGGTAAAACGCGCCGGTGGGGCGGGGGCAGCGGAGGCCGGGGATGGTGCGGAGGGCGGAGAAGACGACGTCGGCGCGGCGGCGGTATTCATCGCGCATCTGGAGCGCATCGGCTTCGCCGTGGAGGATGGCCTGGGTGATGGCGGGGCAGCAGAAGGCGGTGACGCAAGTGGTCATCTGACCCTGGAGTTTGGTCATGGCCTTGATGAGTTCCGCGGGACCCGCGGCGTAGCCGATGCGCCAGCCGGTCATGGCGTGGGACTTGGAGAGGCCGTTGATGGTGACGCAGCGGTCGGGATCGACAAAGGCAGCGAAGGGGGCGAAGGGGACATCGGCGAGGAGGAGTTTCTCGTAGATTTCGTCGGTGACGACGACGAGGCCGGGGTCGGGATGACGGCGGTTGTGTTCATTGACGACATCGCCCAGGGCCTTGAGTTCGGCGGGGGCGTACATCGTGCCGCAGGGGTTGTTGGGGGAGTTCATCACGAGCAGGCGGCTGCGCGGGGTGAGGGCGGCGCGGAGCTGATCGGGAGTGATCTTGAAATCGTTCTCGACGGTGGATGCGACCTCGATGACTTTCGCGCCGGCGAGTTCAGCGATGGGCTTGTAGGAGAGCCAGGAGGGTGTGGGGAGAACGCATTCGAGGCCGCAGTCGGTATCGAAGAGGGCGTGGACGAGGAGGAAGTAGGACTGCTTGCCGCCTGCGGAGATGCAGATGTTTTCGGCGGGGATGGAGAGGTTGTTTTCCTTGCGGAGTTTTTCGGAGATGGCCTTGCGGACTTCGAGGGGGCCTGCGGTTTCGATGTAGTGGGTCCAGCCGGAGTTGAGGGCCTTGACCGCGGCGTCGCGGATGTGCTGGGGGGTGTCGAACTGGGGCTCGCCGATGGAGAAGTCGAAGACTTTGTGGCCGGCGGATTTGAGGGCGCGGCACTTGCCGGAGATCGCGACGGTGGCGCTGGGGAGGAGTTTCTGAACGCGTCGGGAGAGGCGCGTGGGTGCGGGGGATGAAGAGGGGGAGGAGTTGGGCACGGCGGGGGGCGCGGAGAGGGTGGTCATGGGTGAGAAACGTTAGGCGGGAGGGGGGAGGGGAGGTCAGTAGAATCAGGGCAAGGAGCAAATCATGCGGCGTGGCGAATGGCTCAAAGCGGCGGCAGTGGGTGTGGCGATGATGGCGGCGGATGCGGGGCGGAGTGCGCCGCCGGAGGTGCCGCCGGCGACGCCGACGGAG
Organism: Phycisphaerales bacterium; assembly: GCA_044229655.1. Lineage (GTDB taxonomy): Bacteria > Planctomycetota > Phycisphaerae > Phycisphaerales > UBA5793 > JBGASM01. The sequence goes on from JBGASM010000001.1 coordinate 195,262, forward strand.
ACGGATGCGGAAGCGCGCACGGAGGAACGAGCCGAGGAGGGGAAGGCGCAGTTTGAGAAGACGGTCAAGGCGTATCGCGAGGCGGCGGCGATCAAGGACACGGAGAAGGTGACGATCACCATGCGCGCCGGCGCGCAGGAGCCGAGAGTCGAGGAGTTGGAGGTGCCGCTCATCGTCACGCCTGAGGCGGGGAAGGTGACGCTGCGGGGGAACACGACGACGGTGATCGACGGGACGGTGTACGTGGAGAACGCGGAGAAGAAGGAGCGGTACTTCGCGATGGACTTCGAGGGGCCGATGGTGGTGGACCCGTTCATCGCGCAGGCGGACATGGTGCCGATGGTGCCGTTCGTGATGATGTATGCGCCTGATCCGCTGCTGTACCTGTCGATCTACACGATCAATCCGAAGGTCGCGGGGATGAGGAAGGTGTGGGACGAGGCGGGGAAGCGCACGGTGCGGGAGATCATCATTGATTCGGAGGAGGAGGGGGCAGGGATCCGGCTGTCCATCGATCCGGAGACGAACCTGGTGGTGAAGTATGTGACGCAGATTCGCGGGCGATTCGGAAACGAGGGGGAGGGGATCACGGTGGAGGCGGTGATGACGCCGGAGGCGCTGACGGAGGCGCCGGCGGAGGAGTTTGCGGTGCAGACGGAGGGGAAGCGGATGGTGAGCAATATCGGGAGGCTGCTTGCGCCGCCTGACACGACGGAATTCATCGGGAAGGATGCGCCGGACTTCACGGCGAAGGGGAGCGGGGGCGCGAAGGACATGCGGCTGACGGACCAGATGGGCAGGGCGGTGGTGGTGGCGTGGTGGAATGTGCCGGGGGAGGGGCTGACGCCGGTGCTGGATGCGATGCAGGCGGTGGCGGACTGGGGGAAGGCGGAGAATGTGGCGGTGACGGTGATGCCGGTGTTTTTCGGGCCGGTGGATGATGATGTGCGGGCGATCTGGAAGGAGAAGGGGTACACGCTGCCGATGCTGTGCGATCCGGAGGGCAAGACGGCGGAGACGTACAAGATGCCGCTGCTGCCGGTGGTGATGGTGGTGCGGCCGACGGGGGAGGTGCATGAAGTGTTTCTGGACCTGACGGCGACGGGGGGACTGGCGGAGGATGTGAAGATTGAGGTGAAGGAGGCGATCGCGGCGGGGTTGTGAAGTGCGCGGGGGCAGCGTGATCCTCTACACTGTGCCCATGGGTTCGCACGCAGCGCATGCAGTGGAGAGTGAGAAGCGGCTGGGGCTGCCGGTGTGGGGGGCGGAGCAGGAGCGGCTGGCCAGTGAGCGGGAGACGCATGCGGCGGGGCTGAAGGCGGTGATGCGCGGGGAGGTGCGGTTCGGCAGGCATGACCGGATGCTGTACGCGACGGATGCGAGCCTGTACCAGGTGGAGCCGATCGGGGTGGTGGTTCCGGCGGACATAGAAGATGCGAAGCGGGGGGTGGAGTACTGCCATGCGCGCGGGGTGCCGATGCTGCCCAGGGGCGGGGGGACAAGCCTGGCAGGGCAGTGCACAAATTTTGCGGTGGTGATGGATTTTTCGGCGCGTTGTCGGGCGGTGAAGTGGGTGGATGAGCAGGCGCGGTCGTGCGGGGTGGAGCCGGGGGTGACGATTGATGATCTGAATGATCAGTTGCGGCCGCGGGGTTTGTTTTTCGCGCCGGACCCGGCGACGGCGCGACAAGCGAACGTGGGCGGGTGCATCGGGAACAACGCAGCGGGGACGAGATCGATCATGTACGGGAGGACGGCGGAGAACCTGCTGGGAGTGGATGTGGTGATGGCGGATGGGCGGGAGGTGAAGTGCGCGGAGGGGAGCGGCGCGCGGGATGGGGAGGCGAAGCGGATCGGGCGCGGCGTTATTGAGATTGTCGCGAGGCATGAGCGGCTGATCCGCGAGCGGTTTCCGAAGACGATCCGGCGGAACGCGGGGTATGCGCTGGACATGATGCTGGAGGACATGGATGAGGCGAAGCGGAGCGGGCGCGATCCATTGGAGACGCTGAACCTGGCGCACCTGGTGTGCGGGTCGGAGGGGACGCTGGCGGTGATCACGGGGGCGGAACTCAAGTTGCAGGTGATTCCGAAGGCGAAGGGTTTGGCGGTGCTCGGGTTTGCATCCCTGGAAGAGGCGATTGACGCGGTGGTGCCGCTGCTGACGCTCAAGCCATCGGCGGTGGAATTGCTGGATGATCTGGTGGTCGGGCTGGCGCGGATGAACAACGAGTATCAGCACTATGTGCGACTGATGCCGCAGCCGGCGGGGGGAAGGGATCTGGCGGCGGTGCTGTATGTGGAGTTCTTTGCGCAGGGGGGAAGCGCAGAGATCGAGGAGCGGTTCAGTGCGCTGCGGGCGCTGATGGGGAAGGTGAATGCGGGGGCGGCGATCGCGTGTTACACGAATGCGGTGGAGATGGCGCAGGCGCTCAAGTTGCGGAAGGCGGGCGAGCCGCTGCTGCATGCGATTCCGGGGAAGCGCAAGCCGTTGGGGTTCGTGGAGGACAACGCGGTGCCGGTGGAGAACCTGGCGACGTTCGTGCGGGAATTCAAGCGGATTGTGGCGAGCCACGGCACGCGGGCGGCGTTTTACGCGCACGCATCGGTGGGGGTGCTGCATGTACGGCCGCTGCTGGATTTGCGGGAAGAGGCGGACCGGAAGCACATGGAGGGGATCGCGGTGGAGGTTGCGGACCTGGCGAAGTCATTGGGGGGTGTGATGTCGGGCGAGCACGGGGACGGGCGGGTGCGCGGGCCGCTGCTGGAGCGGTTCTACGGGCTGGAACTCATGGGCGCGTTCCGGGAGGTGAAGCGGCTGTTTGATCCGAGGAACCTGCTTAATCCCGGGATGGTGGTGGAGGGTGGGCCGATTGAGAGTCTGCACGAGGGCACGCGGGTGCGGCCGATGGGGAGCAACGTAGAGATCGACCACCACATCGAGACGTTTTTTGATTATGAAGCGGAAGGCGGGCTGGATCACGCGGTGGAACTGTGCAATGGGTCGGGTGTGTGCAGGAAGAAGTACGGCGGGACGATGTGCCCATCGTACATGGGGACGCTGGACGAACGGCACTCGACGCGGGGGCGGGGCAATGCGCTGCGGCTGGCGATCTCGGGGCAGTTGAATGACGGGGGGAAGCCGGAGTGGAGAGATGCGGAGACGCTGGCGACGCTGGATTTGTGCCTGAGTTGCAAGGGATGCAAGACCGAGTGTCCGACGAATGTGGACATTGCGAGGTACAAGGCGGAGTTCCTGGCGCAGCGCTACAAGGCGATGGGGCACGTGCCGATGAAGGCGCGGGCGTTCGGGGATGTGCGGACGCTGAATCGGATCGGGTCGTTTTTCGCGCCGGTGAGCAACTGGGCGCAGGAGACGTGGGCAGCGCGGCTGGTGATGGAGAAAGGGCTGGGGGTAGCAAAGGAGCGGCGGATGCCGACGTTTGCGCCGTCGCTGCTGGGGATGATGCGGAGGATGGAGCAACGGGTGCGGGAAGATGCGAAGCGGGTGGTGCTGTTTGCGGACTGCTTCACGACGTACAACGAGCCGGGGATCGGGATCGCGGCGGTGAAGGTGATGAACCGGCTGGGATACCGGGTGATTGCAGCGGATGCGGGGTGCTGCGGGCGGGCGATGATCTCGATGGGGCTGCTGGATCAGGCGCGACGGGAGATCGGCCAGACAGCGCGGCGGCTGGAGCGGAGCGTGGAAGAGAACGAGGCAGAAGCGGTGGTGGTGTGTGAGCCATCGTGCCTGGCGGCGATCCGGGATGACTGGATGGAGTTGCGGGTGGATGTGAGCAAAGGGAGACGAGGGAGGCTTAAGGAATTGGCGATCGCGCCGGAGGATTTCTTTGCGGCAAGAGCGGGCCGATACGCGGGATACGAGCTGGGAGGGGGCGGAGGCAGGGTGCTGCTGCACGGGCATTGCCATCAGAAAGCGCTGTGGGGGACAGGCGGGACGGAGCAGGCGCTTACGAGTGTGTGCGGAAGCGGAGAGCGTGTGGAGACGCTGGAGACGGGGTGCTGCGGGATGGCGGGGTCATTCGGGTACACGCAGAGCCATTACGAACTGTCGATGCGGATCGGGAATCTGGCGCTGTTTCCGGCGGTGCGGGGGATGAGTGAGAGGGATGTGATTCTGGCGCCGGGGACATCGTGCCGGCACCAGATTTACGATGGGACGGGGAGGAAGGCGCTGCACCCGATTGAGTGGCTGGCGGAGCGGATGAAGAGCAGCGAGGCGGAGTCGTGACGGCGCCAGGGCCAGCGGAGTGGATACGGAAGTTCGCCTCGCGATGGGCGGGTGATGCACGGGAGTGGGTGGGTCGCAAGACGGCGCACGGGTCGAGTGAGGTGTGGGAGGTGGGTTGTGAGAGGGGCGTGTTTTTTGTCAAGGTCTATGAGAGGAAACGCAAGTACGAGCAGGAGGTGAAAGCGTGCGGGGTGTGGGTACGAGGGATGGACGCGTGGGAGGGCAGGACGCCGAGGCTGGCGGCCACGCATGAGGATGACGCGAGAGGTGAGTGGGCGGGGATGTACACGGCGGTGCGGGGGGAGAGGGCGGAAGGGTGCGGGCTGAGCGCTGAGGAGTGGAGGCAGATGCATCGGCAGGCGGGGGAGTTTCTCAAGGGGCTGCATGGACTCAGGGTGGAGGATGAGGATGCGGTGGGGCTCACGGAAGCGATCGGAGCGCGGTGGGAGGAATGGCGCACACGGGCGGAGGCGGGCGGCGCGCTTTCGGCAGAGGAGATGAGGTGGATGAGCGAGCGAGCGCAGGATGTGAAGGCATTTGCGGGGGAGACGCGGGTTGCGTGCCACCGGGATTTTCATCCGCGGAACTGGATGGTGGAGGGCAGGGCAGGTGGGGAGAAGAGGCTGGGGGTGATAGATTTCGAACATGCGCGGCTGGATGCGGCGATGATGGATGTGGTGCGGCTGTGGGCGGAAGAGTGGCCGGTGCGGGCGGGATGCGAAGCGGCGTTCTGGGAGGGGTATGGGAGGATGAAGAGTGCGCGGGATGAAGCGCAGTTGCGCGTGCTGGGGGCGCTGCATGCGCTGGCGACGGTGACGTGGGCGGCCCAACATCGAGATGACGCGTTCGAGAGGAAGGGGCGGGAGATGATGAAGCGGCTCATGGGCGGGTGAGTTTGCGCGCGGCGGCGTGCAACAATGCGGGCATGAGCAACCATGCAGCGAAGCGGGCGCGGGAGATATTCGGCCGGGAGAAAGCGCTGATCGGGATGGTGCACACGGATGCGCTGCCGGGGACCCCGTTTTCGACGCGGAGCGTGAGGGAGATTGCGCAGCGGGCGGCAGGGGAAGCGGAGATGCTGGCTGGGGAGGGGTTTGACGCGCTGCTCATCGAGAACATGCATGATCGGCCTTATCTGAAGGGGAATGCAGGGCCGGAGATCGTGGCGGCGATGACGCGGATCGGGCTGGAAGTGCGCAGCGCGGTGGGAGAGAAGATGCGTTTGGGGGTGCAGATCTTGGCGGCGGCCAATGCGCAATCGCTGGCGGTGGCGCTGGCGATTGAGGCGAGGTTTGTGCGGGCGGAGGGGTTCTGCTTCGCGGCGGTGGCGGATGAAGGGCTGCTTGCGGATGCGGAGGCGGGTCCGCTGCTGCGCTACCGGAAGGTGATCGGAGCAGAGGGGATTGCAATTCTGTCGGACATTGACAAGAAGCACTCGGCGCATGCGATCACGGCGGACATCGATCTGGCGATGATGGCGGAGACGGCGGAGTTCTTCGGCGCGGACGGGGTGATCGTGACGGGTGCGGCGACGGGAAAGCCGACGAGCACGGACGACCTGAAGGTTGCGCGGAAGGCGTGTGATCTGCCGGTGATTGTGGGAAGCGGGGCCAAGCCGGAGACGCTCAAGGACCTGTGGGGCAGCGCGGAGGGGATCATCATCGGATCGTGGTACAAGCGCGGAGGGGTGTGGGATGCGCCGGCGGATCGGGGCAGGGTGCGTGCGTTGATGAAGGCGGCGGAGGCGGCGCGGCGGTGAGGATCAGCCGACGTCGGCGATGCCGAGACCAGCGCCGTAGGCCCTCATGAGGCGTTTGCGGAGCAGGGCGCGGTCGTGCGCGCGGAGGTCGGGGTCGGAGGCGGTGAGGTCGCGGGCGTGGCGGCGGGCAAGGTTGAGGAGTTCGGCGTCGCGCGGGAAGGAGGCGGCGCGGAAGGGGGCAAGGCCGGATTGCCGAGTGCCGAAGATCTCGCCCATGCCGCGGATCTCGAAGTCGCGTTCGGCGATGAGGAAGCCGTCGGACGATTCGAGCATGGCGCTAAGGCGTGCGGAGGCATCGGAGGTGCGCGGGTCGGCGAGGAGGACGCAGAGGGAAGGGCGCGAGCCCCGGCCGACGCGGCCACGGAGCTGGTGGAGCTGCGCGAGGCCGAAGCGATCGGCGTTTTCAATGACCATGAGAGAGGCATCGGGAACATCGACGCCGACTTCGATGACGGTGGTGCAGACGAGGGCGTGAAGGGAGCCGGCGCGGAAGCGGGACATCACGGCGTCGCGCTGGGCGTGGTCGAGGCGACCGTGGAGTGCGGCGAGGGAGAAGTCCTTGAGCCAGGTCTGCGAGAGGAGGCGGAGGTGGGAGGCGACATCGCGTAGAGGCGGGGCGGACGAGGGGGTGAGTTGGGCAGCGACGAGGGCCTCGGGCGAGGGGGTTGGGGTCTCGAAGGGAAGCGGGTCGGCGTCTTCATCGTGATCGGCGTCGATGCGGGGGACGACGATGAAGGCGCGTTCGCCCTTGGCGAGGCGCTGCGCGAGGAACTCGTAGACCTCGGCAGCGCGGGCGGAGTCGACGACGCGGGTCTTGACGGGCAGGCGGCCGGGCGGAAGTTCGTCGATGACGGAGACGTCGAGATCGCCCAGGAGGGTGAGGGAGAGGGTGCGGGGGATGGGCGTGGCGGTCATCACAAGGGTGTGCGGGACGCGGGCGCCGTCGGACTCAGCGCGGCGGCGGAGGTGAGCGCGCTGCTCGACGCCGAAGCGATGCTGCTCGTCGATGACCAGAAGGGCGAGGGATTTGAACTGAAGTTGATCGGAGAGGAGTGCGTGAGTGCCGATGAGGATGTCGATGTCGCCGGCGGCGGCGCGAGCGCAGATGGCGGCGCGCTGGGCAGCGGGGAGGGAGCCGGTGAGGAGTTCGATGCGCAGTGCAGAGCCGCGGAGCATGTCGAGGATGGAGGCGGCATGCTGCTCAGCGAGGATTTCGGTGGGCGCGAGGAGAGCGGACTGGAAGCGGGACGCGGCGGCGGCGAGCATGGCGTAGAGGGCGACCGCGGTTTTGCCCGCGCCCACATCGCCCTGCAAGAGGCGGTTCATGGGGACGGCAGACGAGAGGTCAGCGCGGATTTCCTCGATGACACGGCGCTGAGCGGTTGTGAGCGTGAACGGAAGGCGCGCGAGAATGTGGGAGTCGACGGCGGCGGTGTTGCGGAGGGCAGGAGCCTGAAGGCGGTCGCGGGACTGATGACGACGGATCGCCAGGCCAGCCTGGAGGAGGAAGAGTTCGTCATAGGCGAGGCGGCGGCGGGCGGTGAGGGCCTCATCCTCGTTTGCGGGCCGATGCAGCATGCGATAGGCATCGGCGAGGGGAGGGAGGGCGGCGCGGGCGAGGTCGGCGGGGGCGAAGTGATCCTCGATCTGGGGAAGAAGCGCATCGAGGCAGGTGTCGATGAGGGCAGCGATGCGGTCGGAAGGCAGGCCGTCGACGGAGGGGTACACCGGGCGGACCCGTTCGCGGCGCTGGGCGATGGATTCGTGGTGCTCCTCGGGCAAGACTTCCCACTTGGGGTTGACCATTTGAAGCAGGCCGTGTTGCCGGCGGGTCTTGCCCTGCACACGGAGGACGAGGCCGGGATGGATGGTTTTGCGGAGATAGGCAGCGTTGAACCAGACGAGGTGGAGGCGGCCTGTGTCATCGTCCTGGGCGCTGACGAGGACGGCCTCGAGGCGCGGGCGCCGGCCGTGGAGCACGGGGCGGGTGGCTGCGACGGTTCCGCGGACGGAGAGGAGGGCGTCGGCGGGGAGGTCGGCGATACGGAGTTCGCCGCGATCCCATTCGTAGCGGGAGGGGAGGTGCTTGAGGAGGTCGCCGAGGGTGCGGACTTCCAGAGAGGCGAAGCGCTGGGCCAGGGCGGGTCCGACGCCTGGGAGGGTGGAGACGGGAGAGGAGAGGGTGAGGGGCGCGGGTGCGGATGCGGAAGAAAGCGAGGGAGGTTGAAGAGGCGGGCGCGCGGACATGGGGCTGGGAGGAGGGTATGGTGGAGGATCATGGGACAGCGCAGCATCAAGACATTCCGGACGGAGCGGGCGATGGGCCAGAAGCGTGTGCTGGATACGGAACACGTGGGCATCAAGCGGTTCTTCAACCTGGACAGTGCGGCGTATCGGGACGGGGCGTTGCCGGGGCGAACCAAGGAGCTGTTGGGGCTGGCAGCGTCCATGGTGCTGCGGTGCAACGACTGCATCGACTATCACCTTGAGAAGTGCGTGCAGCACGGGTTTTCAAACGAGGAGATCGAGGAAGCGATGAACGTTGCGCTGGTGGTGGGCGGGTCGATTGTGATTCCGCACCTGAGGCATGCGCGGCTGTCGCTGGATGAACTGCTGGAGGAACGACGACAAGGGACGCTGCCGGGGCTGGAAAAGGAGTAGCGGGAAGGGGAAAGGGCGCGGGCTGGGGGCCTACACTGGTGAGGCAACGGATGCGAGGCCGTTGCAAAGGATTTCTCTGCACGCCGAGGCAACGGAATGCTTCGCGCCCGACACGCGGTCATCCTGTGCGTGATATCGCTGCTGACGCTAGGCATCGTGATGGTGACCAGCGCGGGGCTGGCTGTGGATGCGCAGAATCGGGTAACGGTGGAGGGAATCCTGACGGGGCGGACGAGCATCTATGCGGCGGCGGCGGTGTGCGCGATGCTGCTGGGCATGCTGGTGAACGTTGATTGGCTGGTGCGGGGGCGCGGCTGGACGCGGCCGCTGTGGTGGCTGGCGGGGATTGCGCTGGCGCTGCTGCTGGTGGTTCTGATTCCGGGTGTCGGAAACGCGCGATTCGGGTCGATGCGGTGGATCCAGATCGGATCGGGAGAAAGCGGAATCACGTTCCAGCCGAGCGAAGCGGCGAAGTGGCTGATGCCGATTGTGATGGCCTTTTTCGTGGTGAGCAAGGGAGAGGACCTGCGGACATTCTGGCGCGGGCTGGTGCCGGGGCTGGCGCTGGTGGGCGCTGTGTGCGGGGTGATCATCACGCAGGACCTGGGGACGGCGGTGCTCATCGGGGCGGTGTCGGTGCTCATCCTGTGGACAGCGGGAGTGAAGTGGTGGCACCTGGCGGCGCTGGTGCCCGGGCCGGTGCTGATGGTTGGGCTGGCGATCTGGATGGAGCCTTACCGGGTGGACCGAATACGGGCATTCCTGAACCCGTACGAAGATCCGGGCGGCAAGGGGTACCACATCATTCAATCGCTGGTGGCCATCTCGGGAGGAAACTTCACGGGGCGCGGACTGGGGCACGGGATTCAGAAGTTCGGCTACCTGCCGGTGGACACATCGGATTTCATCTTTGCGGTGATCTGCGAGGAACTCGGGGTTTTCGGCGCAGCGCTGGTGGTGTTCCTGTACTGCCTGCTGATCCTGGCGGGACTGGCGGTGCTGCGCAAGCAGCCGACGCTGTTTCGCAAACTGACGGCGCTGGGGATCATCATGACGGTGGGGTTGCAGGCGGTGATGAACCTTATGGTGGTGACGGGCATGCTGCCGACGAAAGGGATCGCGTTGCCGCTGCTGTCTTCGGGCGGGACGGGGTGGCTGCTGACTGCGTGCTCACTGGGGCTGCTGGTGCGAATGGACTGGGACGCGGAGCGGGCGGAGCGCGGCGGCGAGGGCAGGGCGGAGAGCGATGATGAGGATGTGCCGACACTGCGGCGCCTTGCGGGCGAGAGGGCGGGGCACGCCGAAGGCGGCCCAGCGGCGGACGAGCGAGCGGAGGCTGCGCGGGTTGAGGTGCGGGGGATTGCACCGGCGGCCAGCGGCGCAGGCTCGACTACACTCGCGGGACAGGGATGACGCTGCGAGCCGACGACAAAGCGAAAGCGGGACGGGCGGCGGAGCTGGTGGTGGAGACACACCGGCGGCTGGCGCGGTTTCTGCGCGCGGGGCAGACGCTGGCGCAGATTGATGCGTTTGTCGCAGAGACGCTGAGCGATCTCAAGTGCAAGTCGTGTTTTCTGCATTACCGACCCGCGGGGTATCCGCCCTTTCCATCGCATTCGTGCCTGTCGGTCAATGACGTCATCGTGCATGGGACGGCGGGAATGTCACTCACTCCGCTCACACGCGGAGACGTGGTGTCGATCGACATCGGCGTGCTGCACCAGGGGTGGATCGGGGATGCGGCGTGGACGTATGTCATTGAAGAGGCGAGCGAGGAGGCGCGGAAGTTGTGTGAATGCGGAAAGGGCGCCCTTGCGGTGGGGATTCCGCACCTGCGCGCGGGCAGACCGCTGGCGGATTGGGCACGAGCGGTGGGGACGTACGTTGAGGGGGAGTGCGGATTTCACTGCGTTGAAGGGCTGGGCGGGCACGGCTACGGGCGGACGCTGCACAGCAAGCCGTTTGTCGCCAACGTGCTGCCGAGGTATGCGGGGGAGTGGCCGGAGATGGAGCAGGCGCTCAAGCCGGGGCAGCTGCTGGCGGTGGAGCCGATGGTGGCTGTGGGCACGGGCAAGATCGCGCAGCGTGCGGGGAGCTGGCCGATCCGCACGGCGGACGGATCACTGGCGGTGCACTTTGAGCACGATGTGCTGATTGAAGAGGACGGGCCCGTGGTACTGACGGCGGGACTTGAGGAGTTGCCGCTGATTGTGGGGAAATGACAGGGGTCAGATGCCTGCGCCGTGAGCGAACTCGTGCACCGGGTCGTTGAAGTCCGTGACGGTGGTGTCGGTGAGCGAGTAGATGCGCATGTTCAGCAGCGGCGGGGAGTAGACGTGGAGCGTGACGAGGTCGGCGCCGCCGCACTGGAGGTTCGAGACCTGGTGGATGTCATCGTCCTGTGAACCACAGACCGCGCCTTCAGGCAGGACGCGCGAGCCGGTGGCGTAGACGAGGCCTTCGGGCGTGCGTTCGAAGAAGGTTTCCGTCGCGGCTCCCTTGACGACCTTGACACCGCAACTCGAGCCGCGGTGGTCATGGAGAGGGCTGCGCTGGCCTGCGCGCCAACAGAGGATGAGAGCCTGGAAGGCGGGGCCCGCGTGAACCAGGTTGCGGCGATAGGTTTTGGCGCCAAACTCGGCGAACTCCGCAATTTCGTCAAAGGTCATGCGAAGGTCAGCCATCTCGCGCGTGAGAACATCCAAGGGAACGCGGTCGGAGTAGCGGTCCATTTTGGCAAGAAACTGGCCGAATGACTGGGGCATGACGAAGTCTCACTGGGTTGTCAGTCAGGGGTATTAAGCAGACAACGGAGGAGTCTAATCCACGCTGGCGGGCTGAAAAGGGGCCAAAGGAGAAGATTCTGGGTCTGTTTGGGTCAAAATTCGGAAACTGATGTGGGTTTTTGTCGTTATACTCATCAGCGGGGCGCATCCTGAATGGTTGCGTTGCGCGCGAAGAAGCAGGACCTGACGTGAAGGACTCGTCACCATGGAAGACATCCGAAGCGTACTGACACTGGCGTCCAAGAGACTCGGTCTGGTTGCGTTTCTGGAGAAACTGCACTGGGTGGCGATCGGAACGGCGGGGATCGCGCTCGTGCTTATGGTTGCGTGGAAACTGCTGGACGAAGTGCGCAGCTCCGTGGCGTGGACATGGGCGGGGCCCGCGCTGGCGGGCGTGACGCTGATAGCCGCGCTGGGCTGGTGGATGCAGCAGCGGCGCAGCGCGCTGCACGTGGCGATGGAAGTTGACGACCGGCTGGACCTGCGCGAGAAGATGAGCACCGCGCTGCTGTGCCGGGGCCGGAACGATGCGTTTGCGCGGGCGGCGGTGGAGGATGCGATCACGGTGGCCCGGAATCCGGGAACGCGAGAGCGAGTCCGCCGGATGTTTGCGGTGCAGGCGCCGCGCAATTGGTGGGTGAGTCCGATGATTGCGGTGACGGCGGGCCTGCTGGGGTTCCTGGTGCCCAACACGGACGTGTGGGGCAAGGAGATTCCCAAGGCGACGGAGACGGACCGAGTCGCCATTGAGCAGGCCAAGAGCGAGACGGAGAAGGCGATCGCGGAAGCGGCCAAGGCCCTGAAGAAAGACCCGGAAGAAGTGCGGAAGATGCTGGAGGGGGACCCGAAGACGCCGGTGGACCCGAATGCGGAGCGGTCGGTGGAGGAGACGAAGCGTGAGGCGTTCAAGAAGATGACGCAACTGGCCGAGCAGGTCAAGAGCGAGGCGGAGCAGAAGGCGGCGGCGCTGGATGCGCTGACGCAGAAGATGGCCAAGATGGCGGAGAACGCGGGCGAGGGGCCGGCGGCAGATCTGAACAACGCGCTGTCGAAGGGCGACTTCAAGTCCGCGAAAGAGGAACTGAGCAAGTTGGAGGCGAAACTGGCCAACAAAGAACTCAAGCCTGAGGAGAAGGCGGCGCTACAGAATCAGATGAGCCAGATGGCGCAGAACCTGCAGCAGATGAGCCAGATGAACGATGCGCTGGCACAAGCGCTGCAAAACGCGGGGATGGATCAGCAACTGGCGAACAACCCGCAGGCGCTGCAGCAGGCGATCCAGAACAACCAGAACCTGACGCAGGATCAGAAGCAGGCATTGGGTCAGATGGCCCAGGCGATGGCGCAGGCGAACCAGATGGCGCAGCAAATGGCGGGCGCGATGCAGAACGCTGCAAACCAGATGGGACAGAACGGACAGCAAGGGCAGGGCCAGCAGGGCATGCAGCAGATGGCGGGGCAGCTGTCGCAAATGGAAATGATGCAGGCGGAGCTGGGACAGATGCAGGCGGCGATGCAGGGCCTAGCGGGCCAGTGCCAGGGCATGGGCCAGGGGCTGGGACAAAACCCGGGGCAGGGGCAGGGAATCAGTACCGCGCAGGCGCAGCAGTTGTGGCAGCAGATGAACAGCTTGTCGAACAGCCAGGGGCCGGGGATGGGTCAGCGCGGGCAAGGCCGCGGCGGGCAGGCGCAGCGAATCGCCACGCAAACCAATCTGAAGGGCGACAAGATGCAGGCCACGGGTGATGGGGATGCGCCCATCATCGGCAGCCGATACATCCAACTGGACGGGCAGATCAAGGGCGAATCCAAGGCGCAGTTCCAGCAGTTGCTCAACGACCTGGGCATCAGCCGGGCGCAGGATGAGACCAACGAGGACCTGATCCCGGTGCAGTACCAGCCGGCGGTGCGCGAGTTCTACGGAGAGGTGGAAGATCGGGCCAAGGAGCAGGAGCCGGCGAAGGCGGACGAGAAGAAGGACAAGTAACGGGCAGGAACGAAACGCCCAATTCGAGCAGGATTCCGCATCGCGTCGAGACAAGAATCGACGCGATGTCTTTTTTGATGCGCGACATTGCCGGGCGGATCGACCACACCCTGCTGACGCCCGAGGCGAGGGCGGAGGAGGTGGACCGAACGTGGAAGGAGGCGATTGGCGCGAAGTTCGCGGCGGTGTGCGTGCATGGGCGCTGGGTGGAGCGGGTGAGGGAGGGATTGGCGGGGACGGGCGTGAAGACGTGTGCGGTGGCGGACTTTCCGCATGGGGCGTCGGGAAGGGCAGGGCGGGCGCATCTGGTCGCCAGCGTGGTGCGGGCGGGGGCGGAGGAAGTGGACATCGTGGCGGCGCTGGGGGACGTCATGGCGGGGGATGAGGATGCGCTGCGGAATGATCTGAAGGGGGTGGTGGAGGTGGCGCGCAGTATGCGAAGCGGGGCAGTGGTCAAAGTGATTCTGGAAACGGCGCTGGTGATGAGGGCGCTGCCTGCGGCGGAGGCGGAGGCGCGACTGGCGGCAGCGTGCGCGGCGGCGCGGGATGCGGACGTGGACTTTGTGAAAACTTCGACGGGGTTTCACGCTGCGGGGGGAGCGAGCGTTGAGGCGGTGCGGCTGCTGCGAAAGCACGCGGGGGCGAGGATGAAGGTGAAGGCGTCGGGAGGAATTCGCACGCTGGCGGACGTCCGAGCGATGCTGGAAGCGGGGGCGGAGCGGATCGGCTGTTCGCGCGGAGTGGACATCATGCAGGAAGCGGCGCGCGCGGAGAGGGAAGGCAAGGGGGCCTAGAGTCCACCGAGGGCGAGGAACTCCAGGAGCGCACACGGCCATGAGCGGAAAACCCAACGACCTGGTGGTGCTGGATGTGTTTGCGACGGAAGTGCAGGCGCGCATCCTTGCGGATCAACTGGAGGCGGAGGGGATTTTCACGATGGTGGAAGCGCCGTCGGCGACCGCGCTGGGGTTTCTGAACGTCAGCGTGCCATTCGGCGGAGCGCAGATTTACGTGCGCAGCGTGGACACGGAGCGGGCCAAGCGGCTGCTGGCAGAATTCCGCGCGACAGAGGGGATGATCGAGGACGGCGCGGAGGGCGAAGGCGCGAAAGAGTGAGGGCTATTGCGGACGGCGCGTGATGGTAATCTCGACTTCGTGCGGGCCTGACTCGACGGTGAGATCGGCCGGCCAGTGGGCGAAGGAGAGTTGCTTGCGGGTGACGCCCTGAGCGAGTTCGTCGCTGCCGAGGATCAGATAGGCGAAGAGGGGGAAGGAGCCGGACTGGATGCGCTGGAGCAACTGGCTGGGGCCGTTGATGCGCACGCCGGCGATGAAGGGTGAGGCGAGGGAGATGTCGTAGCGAGCCTGGTCGACCTCGGGGAGGACGAGGTGGATGGGCACGGCAGGGAGAGTCAGCGCAGCGCGCTGCGACTTGAGGGTGAAGGCCAGGCGGACGGTTGAGACATCAAAGGCGACGCCGGAGGAGTCGGGCAATTCCGGCAGGGAGAGGATCGCGGGGACATTGGCGGGGGTTCCCTCGGAAACGGCGGCGAGTGCGGCGGCATCGGGGGTGGCCACGAGGCGGAGCGATTGTGGATCGCGCTCGCCCAGAGCGGTCATGGGGATGCGGACGCGCACGCGTGCGGGATTGACGGCGATGGCACCCTCGATCTGCACGCCGGGGAGTTCCGCAACGCGCACATCGAGCAGGACGTCCTGGAAGCGATCGACGGTGTATTCAAGAGTTGGAGGATCGACTCCGCGAATCGTGAGGCCAAGGCCACCGATGGAGGGGATCGCGCGGAGGACATCGGTCATCGCGACATTGTGTTTCCCGGGCCGGTCGGGCATGACATCGGTCCCGAGAGGCAGGCGCAGAGGACGGGAAAGTTCGGAGGTGACTTCGGCGATGGCGCCGGTGGAGCCTTCGAGTTCAAGCCGGAAGGTCTGATCGGGGCTGGCGCGGCGGATGACGAGATTGCTGGTGGCGGGGGGGATGATCTGCACTTCGATGCCTGACTTGCGCAGCACATCGAGGTTCTGGCTTTCGGCGTAGAGCCAGATGAGGAGCGTGACGAGGGTGACCACGAGGATGGTGCGGAGGCGTTCAAGCATCGATGGCGGTGCGGGCGGGGGTGACGGCGGGCTGCTCGCCGGTGGCTTCATTGGCAGGGTTGGTCTCGCTGCGGCCGATGGGCGCGGGTTCGAAGGCGCGCTGAGAATCGACGGCGGGGAGCGGGTCGGCCTCGGGTTCGGCGGCGGATTCGCGGCGATCGCGGCGCTTGAGCAGGCGGTCGGTCAGGCACCGGCGGAGTTCCTCACCCGAGAGGTGGCGGGTGAGCCGGCCGCGCTCGGCCAGGGAGATGACGCCGGTCTCCTCGCTGACAACGACCACCAGCGCATCGGATTCCAGAGTGAGGCCGACGGCGGCGCGGTGACGTGAGCCCAGATCGTGGGAGAAGTCACCAGCCTCGGCGAGAGGGAATTGCACGTTGGCGGCGAGGACCTTATTGCCGCGAATGACGACACCGAGGTCATGCAGCGCGCTGTTGGGCCAGAAGATGGACTGGAGGAGGCGGGCTGACACTTCGGCATCGAGGCGAACGCCACCCTCGACCAGGCCGCCGAGGGAGGTATTGCGTTCGATGGCGATGAGGACGCCAAAACGGTTCTTGGCGTTGAAGGTGCAGGCTTCGACAATGGCGTCGATGACGGGGAGGACCTCGGCCCGGGTGAAGCGTGAGAAGCCAGCTTCACCGAGGCGGATCAGGGCGCGGCGGAGTTCGGGCTGAAAGACGACGATCAGAGCGATGGCAGCGAAGGTCAGGGCTTTGTCGTACAGGAAGTTGAGGCGCTGAAAGTGCTCCCCGCGGCCGGAGAGCAGGCGGACCATGAGGGTGGAGAAGATGAGGAGGAGGGCGAAGGCCTTGAACATGCCCGCGCCGCGGGTGCCGCGGAGGTAACTGATGACCAGCAAGACGACCACCCAGATCAGGGCGAATTCGGCGGCGACTTCAAGGGGCGGATAGCCGCGGACGCGTTCGAGAAGTTGGCTGAAATACTGCTCCAACAGCGACCGTCCTGGTCCAGTAGGTGGGAAAGGGGGTAAAACACCCAAGACACATGCCAAACATCGACATTTCGGCGGAAAGTGGTTGATTATACAGGAAACCTGTGCAGGCTGATGCAGTGGACCGGGGAGTTCGAGTCCAGTACGGCCGGAATGCACGGGGGGAGGACATGAGTGGCAAAAGCGGGGGAAACGCGCTATCCTTCGCGTCTTTTCAGAATACGGCCGGTGGGCTGCGGGGCGGTCTTGTGCCCCCAGAATCGGCGATTCACGGCAGCAGTGGAGACGAATTTCATGTATGCAATCATCGAAGACAGCGGCACGCAGATCAAAGTCGCCAGCGGCGACAAAGTGACCATCGCCCGGCGGAAGACGGCGGTGGCGCCCAATGATGAGATCACGTTTGACAAGGTGCTGATGCTGGGCAACGGCGAAGGCAACGCCAAAGTGGGCATGCCGTATCTCGCTGGGGCCAAGGTGAAGGCCAAGGTGCTCAACGTGGGCCTTGGCGAGAAGATCCACATCCACAAGTTCCGCCGGCGCAAGGGCTATGACAAGAAGACCGGCCATCGGCAGCCGAACCTGACGGTGGAAATCACCGCGATCAACGGGTGAGGCGCGGACGCAGAGGCAACCAAGAGAAATCACAACCCTTGTCGCGAAGGCGGCAGGGGTTGTTTGTTTTACGAGACCGCGGAATCAGCGTTGGCGTTCCTCGCCACTGAGCACTCCGCCGAAGCTGCGACCGCCGAGACCCTTGGGAGAAACGCTGAGGGTCAGGGTGGTGTCTTCGCGGATGTTGTCGTAGGCGACGCCGACGGAGACATCGAACTGAGGGGTGCGGCGGGTGAGGGCGGAATTGACGCCGCGGTATTCAGCGCGGTCGAGGTCGTAGGTTGTGGTGAAGGAGAGGCGGTAGAGGGAGGAGAGGGTGTAGCCGAAGCCGAGGTTGAGGAGGGTGTCGTCGATGGCCTCGATGTAGCGGATGTCGGCGGAGGTGAAGAGGTCGGGAGAGTGATCGATGCGCACGCCGACGGACCCGCGGGCGAGATCGGATTCCTCGATGTCGAAGGTGCTGGTGCCGGCAAAGGTGAGCGCATCGGTGGCGAGCCACTCGAAGTCAGTGATGAAGGCGTCGCCGATCTGGGAGTATTCCGGGCGGTAGTCGTAGTAGCGCGGAATGACGGAATCGTTCTCGCTGTCGTTGCCTGCGAAGTAGAGGTCGGCGTCGATGCGGAGGAAGTCGACGGTGTACCAGCGTCCTTCGCCGCCGCGATGGGTCTGCCAGGTATTGCGGACGCCGAGGCGGGCGTAGGTGCCCTCGTTGGTGCCTTCGACGTCCTGGTCGTAGATGGGGTACTCATTGGAGCCGGCGTTGGCGGCTGCGGACCAGAGCGTCAGGCTGGGCTCGACGATGTGGCGGACCCCGTGGATGTCAAAGAGGGTGCTGTCGAAGGAGCGGTCGACGCGGGAGAACTGGGTATAGATGCGCAGGCCGGTGGCGGCGAGGAAGCGATATTCCTCGGCTTGGTTGCTGAACTCGCTGAAGTCGTCGTCGTAGCCTGAGAACTGGGCGGTGACGAAGGGGGTGACGTTGAAGATGCCGGTGCGGAAGGGGAAGGCGAGTTCGTGGCGTGTGAAGAACCGATCGACGTAGTTTTCGCGGTACCCGGCGGCAAAGGCGGCGGCAGAGAGGTCTGTCACAGGGGGAAGGCCGAAGCCTGCAAAGCCCTGACCGATGTCGGCGAGGGTGTGGCGCGGGAAGGAGAGGCGCATGCGGCTGAGCCGGTATTCAGATGAATAGGACGCTTTGCCGCCCCACCAGGAATCCGCGTAGCTCCAGAAGCCCAATTCGGGGACTTTCTCGACGAGGTAGCCCTGGGACTGGAGGAGGTCCTGGTTGATGATGAAGTTGTTGAGGTCGTACTTGGCGCCCAATTCGAAGGCCCAATTGTCCTCCTGCTTGGAGAGCAGAGCGCGGGTCTGCTGCTCGCGACTGGTCTGGGCCACTTCGGGGAAGAAGCTGTCAAAGAAGGCTTCGTCGGAAGCCTTGGAGATTTCGAGGAGGAGTTTCCAATCGTCGCCGAGTTCCTGACGGTGCCAGCCGCTCAGATAGCCGCGCGACTCTTTTTCCGCATCGCGTTCAACGCCGGAGGAGAGGCGATCCGTGCCGCCGTCCTGGATGAAGTATCCCGAGAAGCGGCCGCGGCCGTCACGGTCATCGGTGGTGTACTCGAGCGCACCGCCGATGCCGGGACCGCGCTCGGAGCGGTAATCGAGGAGGAGTTCGGCATCGAGATTGTCGGGCCTGGGGCGACCTGCAAGCGCAAAGAGGTCCCAGGTGGTTTCGACATGCACGCCGTCCTGACGGCCGGTGCCGATATTGAACTGGCGGAGCGGGAAGCCGGAGAGATCGCCCTGGTAGCCCGGCCAGACAAAGAAAGGCAGGTCGCCGGCGCGAAGGGTGAGTCCCTTGGCTTTCAGGCGATAGCGATCTTCGGCGGAATCGCCGGCGCCGCGCTGGCGGGTGATGACGGCCTTCTTGGCGCCGAGCGAAACGGTGGGGACGGCGAATTCGCTGGTGGCGACGCGAATGCCATCGGCCTCCCACTGATCAGGGCTGACCTGGCGGATCTCATCGGCGCGAACGTAGATGGGGACTTTTACGCGCGAGTCGTAGGTGGAGAGGACAGCATCGAGGACCATGGCGCGGCCGGTGCGGAAGTCGTAATACATGCGCGGGCCGCGGAGCGTGTAGTTGCCGTCGGTGACGGTGACATCGCCTTCGAGGTAAGCGGAGCGGGCGGCGGTTGCGTCGATGGAGCCGGTGCCGAGGGATTGTGGATCGACGGGGTCGGTGAAGATGACGCCGCGCTGTGCGGAGAGGGTGATCTGGCGGGCACCGGACGTGCCGGGACGGCGGGCCAACTCGGTGTATTGCAGAACGAGATCGCCGGAGAGGGTCGCGCTGCTTTCGGACTCGCCTTCGGCGGCGAACTTGAACTCGATGTCGCGGGCGCGGAAGAGGAACGTGGAGCGAGCCGGGACGAAGAGCCCCTGCTGGGCAGTGGAGCCGGAACGGCCGGAGGACTCACCGGGAGCGGCGCCGGCCAATTCGTCGTCGGAAAGAGTCGCGCCGCCCTGAAGCTGCGCGAGGACTTCCGGGAGGATGAGCGGATCATCAACGGGGGCCGGCGCGTGAGAGACGGCGCCGCGATCGGCGGGCGTCCAGGCGGCTGCCGACTGCTCGGGATTGAGCAGTGAGCGGGCAAGTTGCTCTGCGCGGGGGACGATGTCGATTCCGGCGGGACTGGCGGCGGATTCGCGAAAGAGGTCGCTCTTGAGGCTGACGCGACCAATCGAGGATGAGGTGACGAGCAGTTCGCGGCCTGAGGCGAAGGAGCCCGCGGGGCGCTGCGCATCGTTCACATGAGCAAGGTAGAGGATGATTTCGTTGCGGGTTGCGCCGGCGACATCGCGGCGGCTGATCCAAGCGACCGCACGTTCGGCACGGAAGGAGTAGTCTCCGATATCGACGGCGACCCAGCCTTCAATGAGGAGGCGCTGAACCTCGCCCTCGCGCCACGCGGTGACGTCGAGGCCGGAGATGCGCACATCGCCTTCGAGGGGGTCGATGGGGAGGCCCTGGTCATAGAGGAGGGACGCGGCGGAGGTGTCGATGGAATCGTCGCGGAAAGAAGAGGAGAACAGATCGGGTGACTGGGCCAGCGCGACAGAGGGCAGGGCGGAGGCGCAGAGGCCAGCGGCCAGAGTGCCGAGGAGGGCACGGGCCGGCAGGGGCGCAGCGGAAGATTGAGGGGACATCACATCCACAACCGGGGGTCATGCTACCGAAGGGCGGGAGGGGGGCAAACGGGAAACACGGCCGCAAGTGTTCAACTAGCCCCACTTGGTGGCGATGGGCATGCGCCAGCCGGAGCCGAAGGCGCGGGTTGAGACCTTGAGTCCCACGGGCATCTGCTGGCGTTTGTACTCGTTGGCGTCGATGCGGCGGCAGATGGCGTTTACGACGTCGGCGCTGAAGCCGGTTTCAGCGGTAATGCGGGCGCGGGACTGGGCGTGCTCGACATAACGGCGGATGATCTCGTCGAGCACGTCGTAGGGGGGCAGGGAGTCCTGATCGGTCTGGTTGGGCCGGAGCTCGGCTGAAGGGGCCTTGTCGAGGGTGGACTGGGGGATGGGCGGCTCGCGAAAGCCGAGGGACGCTGCGTTGGCGTTGATCCACCGTGAGAGGGCGTAGACGGAGGTCTTGGGGACATCGCTGATGACGGCGAGGCCGCCGGCCATATCGCCATAGAGCGTGCAGTAGCCGACGGCGAGTTCACTCTTGTTTCCGGTGGTGAGCAGGAGCGCCCCGGTATCGTTGGAAAGCGTCATGAGGATGTTGCCGCGCAGGCGGGCCTGGAGGTTTTCCTCCGCAAGGGTGATGGAGCCTGCACCGGCGGGAGAGAGATGCGGCGCGAGCATGTCCATCATGGTCCGATGCGCAGGCTCGATGGGCACGACCTCGAAGCGGATGCCGAGGCGTCGGGCAAGTTCACGGGCATCATCCACGGACCCCTGCGAGGAGTAACGGCTGGGCAAGGCAAGGCCGCGGATGCGCCGGGCGCAGTCGTGATTTTTCCAGGCAGCGCAGGCGAGGCAGGCGACAAGAGCGCTGTCGATCCCGCCGGAGAGGCCGAGGAGGCACTGCGCGAATCCGCACTTGCGGATGTAGTCGGCAAGGCCCAGAACCAGAGCGTCGAAGAGATCGCGGATGCGCTCGGAGGTCTCGGGAAGGGCGGGACGAGCGAGAGTTTCCTCGAGGTCGAGCACCACGAGATCTTCGTGGAACGCGGCGCATTCGTGCACGACGCGGCCGTCGGGGGCGATGAGGAGCGAGCGTCCATCGAAGATCAGGTCGTCGTTGGCGCCGACGGCATTGGCGTAGATGAGGGGGACGGCGGCGCGGCGGGCGAGGCGGCTGAAGAGTTCGCGCCTGAAGGCAGGCTTGCCGAGGACAAAGGGGGAAGCGGAGATGTTCACGATGAGCCGGGCGCCGGCCTTGACGGCTTCGAGCGCGGGGTCGACGTCGTAGAGTCGGCGTTTCAGGACGGCTTCATCGGTCCACCAGTCTTCGCAGATGGTGATGCCGACGGGAAGAGCGGAGGGCGCGATGACCGTGCGGTCGCCTTCGTCGAAGTAGCGATCTTCATCGAAGACGTCGTAGGTGGGCAGGAGCTGCTTGTCGTACCAGGACTCGATGACCCCGCGGCGGCAGAGGGCGGCGGAGTTGAAGACGCCGTGACCTGACGTCGAAGGGTTGCGGCGCGGCGAACCGATGACCACGAGGGCGTCGGAGGAGCCGACGTCGGCGGCAAGGGCGGCAACCATCTCCTCGCAGCGCGGGACCATGCCTTCGAGATTGACCAGATCGCGCGGGGGATAGCCCAGTACGGCCATCTCGGGCACGAGGACGAGATCGGCGCGCTGGGCGAGGGCAGCGCGAACGGCCTCAGCGATGCGCGCGCAATTTCCGGAGATGTCGCCGACGGTGGGATTGATCTGGGCGATGCCGACGCGCATGGACGTGAATCATAGGGAAAGCGGGCGTGTGCTGAGCGTCAGATAAGCATGGGACAGAGGTTTCCCGGATTCACCAGGCGGCAAGGACTGACCGCGAAAGCGCGCGGGCCCGACGAAACCGGCAGCCAACGGGCGTGCATAGCGCATGATTGGGCTGGTGGATGGGTGTGATGCGGGTCTCCTGCCCCGGCTTGTGGACCGGGCGTGTCAACGTGGTCCAGCCGTCGTCTGAAAGGATGACGGCTGGTTTGTTTGGGAAGCGGATGAAATTCGGGCCGGCTGCGGGCGGCGAGTCGTAGAATCCCGCATGAGCAATGCACGGGAACGAGGCCTGCGGGCGGTTGGCGGGGCGCAGAAGCGGGGGTTTACGCTGGTGGAGTTGCTGGTGGTCATCGCGATCATCGCGCTCATCATCGGGCTGCTGCTGCCGGCGCTGTCCAAGGCGCGCGAGACGTCCCGGGCATCGGCGTGCGCTTCGAATCTCAAGCAGATCGGAATCGGGATTGAGTTGTACTTCAACGACTTCCCGGACCAGTTGCCGCAGAACGGTTCGGGAATCGCGGTGTTTTTCGGCGGCAAGAAGGGCTCAGCCGCTTTGGGGATGGACGTGGGCGCGGACAAGCGGCCGCTGAACGCATTCCTGATGTCGGAACAGCCGACGGAAGACAGCGCGATGAAGGTCTTTGAATGCCCATCGGACCTCGGGCAGGAGGATCCGAATTTTCCGGTGGCGATTGCGAACATGTACGATGCGGTCGGAACTTCGTACAACCTCAACGATCATGACCTGACGGGCGAGGATGCGTGGACGCTGATTCCCAAGGACGGGGGGAAGATGCCCGAAATCCTGTGGGCGGGCAAGACATGGATCGTGGGCGACATGCCGATCTACAACTACCAGGAGGGCGGCAATCGGCAGCAATTCTGGCATTTCGGCAGGGACAAGGTGGTGAAGGTCAACCTGCTCTTTGCAGATATGCATGTGGGCACGATGATCACGGTGCCTGACTCGCAAGAGCCGACGACGGCGGACTGCTCATTCTGGCCGCAGCCGGCCTGGGACGAATTGCGGGACAAGTGATGAGTGGGCGGGGATGGGGAAGAGCCGGAAAGCCCATATGATTGGGGCTTTCCATGTTTGTCGATCATGCCATCATCGAAATCCGCTCGGGCAATGGAGGAGACGGGTGCGTCTCGTTCCGGCGGGAGAAGTACATCCCCAAGGGCGGGCCCAACGGCGGGGACGGGGGCAAGGGCGGGGACGTGATCTTCATCGCCGAACTGGGGATCAACACGCTGCTGGATTACCGCAACCGGAGGCACTGGCACGCGGAAAACGGGAGGCCTGGGGAGGGATCGGACTGCTTCGGGCAATCCGCGCCGGACCTGACGCTCAAGGTTCCACAGGGGACGCTCATCTACAACGATGAGACGAATGAACTGCTCGCGGACGTCACGGAGGCGAACAAGCCGGTGGTGGTGGCGCGCGGCGGCAAAGGCGGGTACGGCAACCTGCATTTCAAGAGTTCGACGAACCAGACGCCACGCCAGGCGACCAAGGGGGAGATGGGAACGGCGCTGCGGCTGCGGATGGAACTCAAGATGCTTGCAGACGTGGGGATCATCGGCAAGCCGAACGCCGGCAAGTCGACGTTGCTGCGGGCGATTTCGAAGGCGCGGCCCGCGGTGGCGGACTTTCCGTTCACGACGCTGTATCCGGTGCTGGGAATCGCCGGCTTAGGGGACGGGCGCTCGCTGGTGTTTGCGGATATTCCGGGGTTGATCGAAGGGGCGGCGCAGGGAGCGGGGCTGGGGCATGAGTTTCTCAAGCACGTGGAGCGGACCAAGGTGCTGCTGCACCTGGTGGAGGCGGCTCCGGTTGACGGGACGGACCCGGTTGCCAATTACCACGCGATCCGGAAGGAACTGGCCGAGTATTCACCGGAACTGGCCGGCAAGCCGGAAGTCATCGCGATCAACAAGATCGATCTGCTGCCGCCGGATGTGCGCAAGGCGCTGGTTGACCGGTTGGCGCGGGATCTGATTCAAGATGCGAAGCGCAAGCCGGTGGCCATCAGCGGGGCGACGAGCACGGGTCTCAAGGAGATGCTGGAGGCATGCTGGAAGCACGCGGACGCGAAGTCGGAGAATTGGGACTCGGCGGGGCGGGAGTAACGCAGGGCGAGATCACGTGAAAAGTGAAAGAAGCCCACGTTGGAATGACGCGGGCTTCTTTGTTTTTGGAACAGGACAGGAAGATCGAAGAAGGATTACTTGATTTCGATCTTGGCGCCGGCGGCCTCGAAGGAGGCTTTGAGCTTGTTGGCGTCGTCCTTGGAGACCTTCTGCTTGACGGGCTTGCCGGGGTTGTCGGCGAGGTCCTTGGCTTCCTTGAGGCCCAGGCCGGTGACTTCGCGGACGACCTTGATGATGCCGATCTTCTTGTCGGCGGGGACTTCCTTGAGAATGACGTCGAACTCGGTCTGCTCTTCGGCAGGGGCAGCAGCGGCGCCGCCGCCAGCGGGGCCGGCCATCATCACCGCGCCGCCTGCGGCGGGCTCGATGCCGTAAGTGGCCTTGAGGTATTCCTTGAGTTCGACAGCCTGCTTGAGAGAGAGGCCGGCGATGGAGTCGCCGAGTTTGCTGATCTCGGCGGAAAACGTTGCGGTACCTTCGGACATGATTCAATCTCCAGTTTCTGCTTCTGAGACCCTTGCGAGTCGGTCAGAACTTCAAGACCCGAGAGGCGGCCGAACATCGGCCATTTCATCCGCCGGTGAGGGCGGACCCGTCGGGCGACGAGTGACTTGGGAACAAGAGCATCGGCGTGATCAGCCGGCCTTGGCGACAGTTTCTCCCTTTTCGAGTTTGTCGATGAGGGCGGCGATGCAGCCGGCGACCGCACCACCGGGACCGGCGACGGCGCCGGCGATGTTGCGCGCGGGGCTGAGCAAGAGTTGGACGACCTGAGCCTGGGCTTCGGCACGGGTGGGGAACTTGGAGAGGGCCTCCACGCCGGCCTTGCCTTCGTAGAGTTCGCCGTCGAGGACGGCGCCCTTGATTTCGATCTGCTTGAGTTTCTTGGTGATCTCGACGACCTCGCGAGCGACGTCGACGACGGACTCAGCGCCGTACACGAATGCGCAGGGGCCGGAAAGGACCTTGTCCAGAGCCTTGAGGTCGGAGTCCTTGATGGTGTTGGTGGCCAGGGCGTTCTTGACGACGGTCACGCGGATCTGCTTGGCCTTGAGGGTATTGCGGAACTTGTTGTTCTCGATGGCCTTGAGGGCGCGGATATCCACGACCAGAGCGCCGGTGAGTTCGCCAAACCGGCGGTCGTATTCCTTCAACAACATGGACTTGACGGGTTTACTCATGGGAAGCCTCGTTGAGGACTTGAAGCGGGTGTGTGGTCAATCGGCCGGAAGCGCTTACATCGCGATGCGGACGCCGGGAGTCATGGTGCCGCTGATGACGATCTTCTTGATGTAGACGCCCTTGGTGGCGGCGGGCTTGGCACGTTCGATGGTGTGGATGAAGTGCTCGACGTTGGCGGCGATGTCTTCAGCCTTGAAGGACATCTTGCCGACGGGAGCCTGCACGTTTCCGCCCTTGTCGTTGCGATACTCGATCTTGCCTGCGGCGTATTCGCGGACCGCGCCGGTAATGTCGGGGGTGACCGTGCCGGCCTTGGGCGAAGGCATGAGACCGCGCGGGCCGAGCTGCTTGCCGAGGCGGCTGACGATGCGCATCATGTCGGGCGATGCGACCGCGACATCGAAGTCCATCCAGCCGTCGGTGATTTTCTTGACCAGTTCCTCGCCGCCGGCCTCGATGGCACCGGCTTCCATGGCGGCCTTGACGGAGTCAGGGCCGCAGAAGGCGATGACGCGCTTGCTCTTGCCAAGTCCCTTGGGAAGGGCGACCGCGCCGCGGATGCCCTGATCGGCCTGAGCGGTATCAATGCCCAGGTGGATGCAGCATTCAACGGTCTGGTCGAACTTGGTGGCCTTGAACTTCTTGAGGAGGGCGACGGCCTCGGTAAGGGGCAGTGCGTCTTCCGTGGCAATCTTGGAGTTCTCGCGGGTACGTTTGCTGATTCTCGGCATGATTTAGCCCTCCACCACTTCCACGCCCATGGAACGAGCGGCGCCCTGCACCATGCGGATCGCGGCCTGCAGATCCGTGGTGTTGAGGTCGGCCATCTTTTCCTTGGCGATATCGGCGGCCTGGGATTTGGTGAGTTTGCCGACCTTTTCCTTGCCGGCCAGGCCCGACCCCTTCTCGAGTTTGGCCCGTTCGCGGATGAGGACGGAGGTGGGCGAGGACTTGATCTCCAGGTCGAAGGAGCGGTCCTCGTAGAGCGTGACGATGCAGCCGACGACCTTGCCGTTCAGTTGCTTCGTTTTCTCGTTGAATTTCTGGACGAACTGGCCGGGGTTGATGCCCTTGCCACCGAGGATGGGACCCAGCGGCGGCGCGGGGGTGGCCTGCCCACCCGGGGCCATGATCTTAAACGTACTGGAAACCTTCTTGGCCATGTGTGTGAACCTCCCACTTCTGTGCCCCGAAGGCAAGCGGACGCGACCACCAGTCGAATCCGCCGGAAACCTTCAGGAAAGCCGGCATCCCGCCAAAGAGGGAAACGCGGCGCACCGTGGTGCAATCGGCGTTGAATTGGAATGGCAAGCATAGGCCCAAACCCGAGCGGAGACGAGCGGCGGTCGGGGCGGCCAGACGGAGGGCGGGGTTCGGCGCGGGGTTTATTTCGACTTGATATGGGCCACAAGACGGCGGAATTCATCCATGACGGGCCCATTCTCGTTGGGTCGGCCCTTGCTCGCGCGGGTGGTCTTGCTGGCGTACAGGGCCTTCCAGTCAAACTTGGGGTTTCCGAACTGCCAGGGGCCGCCATAGCAGGCGTGGATGAACTTGTATTCGTTCATCAGGTCGTACTGCTTCTCAAGGAACTCCGGGTCGCCGGGGGCGGTCTTGATGAACGCATCCCATTCTTCGATGGAGACGGGATTCTTGTATGCGTTAAGAATGTACTCGCCGTTGCGCACATCGCCGAAACGCTTGGGATCGGAAACCGGCGCACGGAGCCACTCATCGGCGGCGCGGGCGTCGGACCATTCGGTGCAGGTCAAAGGCATGGAGGTCCGGGCGCGGACGTACTTGATGATTTCCCGGCTCTCGTCGATATTGGCGACGTGCAGATGCACATCCAAGGCGTCGCACTTGGCCTCAGCCAGTTTGATCACATCGTCAATGAACTGGGTGGTGGTATCCGCATCGGCGGTCTTGCGGACGGTGCCGCGGGCGCGTGCCAAGGTGATGCCGTCGGAGAGGGCGGGAGAGCCGATGCGCAAGTGCGCGACGCCGGGAACAGTCGCGCGAACGTCGCGTGCGGTGTCGGCCAGGGCGGTGAGCCACTCAATGGCCGGGCTCTTGCCGCCGGAGTCGCGTGCCATGTCTTCCGGGGAGTAGACGCCGGGGCCGCCGCTCACCTCATTCTGCAGGCCGAACCAGGAGATGTAGGGACCGCATTGGGTGAGGAAGTCGCGGACGAGTTTGAGTTGCGCCTCGCGCTCGCCGCCGGTGGGAACAAGGTCAAAGTCCTTTCCGCCAGCGTCGCCTTTGCGGGCGGCCTGCTCAATATCGGGCTGATATTCCGAAGCAAGCGGGGCGGGACCGCCGCGCCTGCGATTCCGCGGGTTGCGGGGGGCGGGCTCAGCCTGATCGGCTTTCTTCTTCTTTTCCGCCTCGGGCCAGCGAATGGTGACGAACACCTCGACGCCAGCGGCCTTGAACTCCTTGAGTTTCTGGATGAATTCAGGTTCGGCGCCAGCGCGGGCGCGCAGGGCGCCGGCGATCTGATCGCTCTTGAGAACGACGCGCACGGTGCTCACGCCGGTATCGCGCGCGATCTGGGGCTCAGCCGCGCCGTGGAGGCCGAGGCGAGTCTTGCCGCTGTACATGCCGTCGCCGGTGGACCAGGCGGCATTGGTCGTTGCGCTGGAACCGGAGCTTGGGGGTGACTGCTCGGTGGTGCGTTGGCTCTCGCGCGGCGCATCGTCAGTGCGGTTCTTCTTGCCGCGTCCGCCGCCGATGCAGCCGGCAAGAGCGAGAGCGGAAATCAGCGCGACATTGAGCAGAGAACGTAACCAGGCGTTGAACATGGGGGTGGTCACCTTTGCTGGATGGAAACCCTTACGGACTCCCAAAGACCCGTCACGAGGATGCGCGCGAAGCATGGGATGCATCGCGACACATCTATGAAACAAGACGCCCATTCAGGGGCGTCATTCCGCAATCAAACGCCGGAGGCAGGCAGAACCGCGGCCCCGGCGCCGGAAACGTTAGGCGACTGATTGGTACATGCGCTTCTGCCGCCGCTGCAGCCACTCGTAGTAGCGCCAGCGCCACGCGACATCGATCTGGTCCGGGCCGAGCGGCTTGGGGTCGACGCGCTCATGGCGGTAGACGAAGTAACTGGCGCCGCAGAGGCCGAAGATCGTGAAATACAACTCGTTTTCGAGCACGTTGGAAGTGCCCGCGAAGAGGAAGAAGCCGATGACGATGCCGAAAAGGGCGGCGCATTCAACGATGCCGCCGGTCCTGGGAACCGAGACAGGCGATGCCGGACCAGAGGATGGCGAACACGTACAGGAGGGTGTAGATGGCTGCGCCTTGAATGCCGGTTTCCTGAAGCATCTGCAGGAAGGAATTGAGGGGGCGGATGACGTAGGGGGAGGACCCGGGGAGGCGATACCAAGGGTAATTGAGCACCCAGGAATTGACGCCCATGCCGCCCCAAGGATGGGCCTTGTACATGTTCCAGCACATTTCCCACATGACTGTGCGGTAGTCGACGACCGTGTCGGCTTCCTGCGGAGCGGCGATGCGGCTGGCGGCGACATTGACGCTGGAGAGGGCGAGCACGACAAGGAACGCCATGACGGACACGCCGAAGACAAGCATTTTGAACGGCTTGTGCTTCATAGGCGCGAGGATAAAGACGGTCAGACAGCCCACGCCGAAGGAGAGAAAGCCGCCGCGCGAGCCGGAGCCCATGATGTTGAAGGTGATGACGGCCAGCGCGAAGAAGAGCAGTATTTTCTTCCACCACTCGCGGTAGTAGAGCATGAGGGCCAACGCGAGCACGCCGGGGGCGGATTGCGCAAGGCCGTAGAAGGTGGGGTCACCGGATGGGCCGATGAGGCGGGCCTTGCCGCCGAATTGAGGCAGCGTATTGAGTTTGCCTTCGACGTCGGGAACCTTGCCGGCCATTTCGAGGAGCGACTTGTCAGAAACGGCTTCAAGGCAGGTGAGGCAGGCGACAACGGTTCCGCCGATGACCAGCCAGAGGATCGCGCGATGGAAGATGTCCCGGTTGGTGATTGCGACCATGACCAGAACCAGGAGCGCAGCGACGTTGAACCGGCGCACGAGGTACTGATACCCCACGTCGGGATAGAACGCGAACATGAGCGACATGAGGCAAATGAGAAAGTAGCCGATGCCCAGCAAGGCGAGGGGATCAAGGAGTTTTCGACCCCAGCCGGGAAGTTCGTTATTCAGGAGAGCGCCGAGCATGAAGATGCCGGTGAGACCAATGGCGATCTTGGTGGCATTGAGCGAGCCGGTTTCGCCGAAACCAAGAAGTCGTTCGAAGAGGAGGAAGAAGAAGATCGAGTAAAAGCCGATGCGCCAGTTCAGGCCCATGATGATGGCCAGAGTGACGGCGCTGGAGATGCCGGCCCCGACAATGATGGGGAAGGAATCGTTGTTGGCGCGTCCCATGTAGACGCCCATGATGAACAGGAAACCCGCGAGCGGGCTCAGGAGCACGGCGAAGAAGAGCGCCTGCCGGCGGGTCTGACCTTGTGGCTGGGAGAGCAACATTGGCGGTGCGCCTTGATTCCTCTGAGGTGGGAGTCAACCAACAGTCGGGCTGGGGCGCCTCGTCACCGCCGACCCGATGCTCAGTCGTACCAGATCACGTCGATTTGCCGCATGCCGCGGGCCATGGCCTGCTCCGCCAGCTCGGCCAGCGCGCCGCCCCGGGCTTTGCCGGATTGGGCTGAAACGACGAGGCGGTCACAAGGACCGTTGAGCGAAAGGACCGGGAAGCCGGATTCCACGGATGGAGCACACACGACGATGCGCTGATGGTTCTTTTTGAGGGCTTGAATGAAGCGGGTGAGACGGCCGGTGGAGAGCATTCCCATGACTTCGGCCTTGCCCGCCGCGATCACTCCGGCCTGGGGGGCCTTGGCGTGCAGCCTGGAAATTGAGGTGACAACGCCCTCGGCCTCGGCGATGTCAACCGCGCCGGCAAGGTCGGGGCTGGTGGAGGTGATCGCCCCCCCCACTGCTGACCTTCCTGACCCCAGATCCACGAGCACGGTGTCCATGCCCCAGCGGCCCCAGAGTGCGGCGAGACTGATGGCGGTCACGCCGAGCTTCTGCTGGGCGTCGACCGCGCTGACCGCAACGGCCAGCGGGCGATCTCCGGCAGCCGCATCCAAGGCGGTGGCCAGTTCGCCGATAGCGAGCGCGTAGCGGCTGTTGGCCGGGCCCTCGAGCAGCCGGGAGAGGTGATTGACAATCGCGTTGCCGCCGCTGAGTTGGGCGGGTGCGCCGTCGGCACGAGCGGATTGCTGCATGGTCGGACTCATGATCTGCTTTCAAGAAACAGGGAAGGTCGGGGGGAAGTGCGGGGCGGGGAGGATGCTGGGGCGTGGGTCAGTTGGGAGCCTGGTACATCTTGCTACCGCCGTGATGAGGCACCACAGCGACCACGCGAATGCCGGGGACAGCCGCAGCCTGGCGGGCGCTGTGCTGAATCTGGTTCAAGTAGTCGTAAGTGATGGGCAGGAGGAGAGCGAAGAAGACGCCCAGGGCGAGCGCAATGATGCCCACCAGAAGCATGGAGGGATAGTCGTTGTCTTTCTCGTTGAGCACGGAGCAGGGCGTGACGCTGATCATGGAGGCGAACAGAGGCGCCCCGTCGCGGTGGGCCTGGAGCATGGCGTCATAGGAGGTCCAGAGTTCGAGGTTGCCGGAATACTGCTCCAGATCGATCTGGGCCTGACGCTGCATCTGCTCCAGTTCGGATTGGGAGAGGATTGCGGCGGACTGGGAGGCACGCAGCGTGGTGATGGCGGTGTCGATGCCCATGGCCCGAGCGCGGGTCGAGGTCATGTTGATGGTGGCTTCAAGCCAGGTGTTGTACGCGGTCTGGGCTTGCGGGGTGAAGTTCTCGGTCACGGTGTCAGACTCACTCTTGAGTGACTCTTTCTCCGCAGCCTGGTTGCGTTGTTTTTCCACTTCCGCGATCGTCGCATCAAGGGCCTGGACCTGGGGCGCGTTGGGCTTCAATCGCAGCAGCATGGCGGCGCGCTGAGCCTTGAGGTCGGTGAGGTCCATGGTCAACTTGTTTGTGAGGGACTCCTGCACCTGGGCGCTGGACGATTCACCTTCGCGGGTCAACTTCGTCGTCGTGCCGATTTTCTGGAACTCGGCCCATGCGGCGTCAGCCGCGGCCTGACTTCCGGCCAACTGCGACTCGAGAAGCGACTTCTGCTGCTCGAGCTGAGTGATGCTTGTGAGGGTCTGGCTGATGTATTCGCCGGGGTCGCCATATCCGAGCTTCTCGCGAAAATCAGCGATGGCCTTCGCGTTGCCCGCGACCCGTTCCGAATAGGCTTCGACCTGACCCTTGAGGTAGGCCTGGGCGGTCTCGACCTGCTTGGCAAGAATTTCATCCATGCGCTTCTGAAGCAGCTCAATCACCTTGTCGCCGACTTCCTTGGTCTTTGCAGGATCGTCGCCGTAGACATAAATAGGAACCAAAGAGGACTTTTCGAGGGGCAGAACGCTGACCCAGTTGTTCTGGAGTTCCTCGAGGGCCATGACTTCGTAGTCGGGTTCCGTGGCTTTGCGAAGGAACTTGAGTTTGGCGATGTAGCCGATGGCCTGCTTAACTTCTTCCTGCCAGGCGCCGCTCTCGGCCTTGTCCTTGAAGTGCTGAGCCAGATTGAGGTCGCGGATCACCTGCAGGAGCAGCGGGCGACTCTTGGCCAGGTCGATGAGGTTGTTGGCGGTGGTTTCTGCGTCAATGACGCCGGCGGGGCCCAGGCCGAGAGAGGTGACGCGGGGTGCAGGATTCGGATTGTTGACGATCTGGGCGGTGCAGTAACCCTCCCAGCGCGGCGTCACGAGCAGCGCGGCAAACATGATCAGGCCGACGGTGATGACAAAAGTCCCCAACACAACATACCAGCGCCTGATCCAGGACTGGGTGAAGTTATCAATCATGAGGGAGCGAGCCTCGGGGAGAGGCCAACCCTCGTTGTCAAAGCCAAGAGGTGCGGTTTCGCGAACGTTCTGCTGGGACATGGTGTGAATCCACCCAAAAAGCCGTCTTCAGCCCATACATCGGCACGGACCGAAGGCGTAAACCAGCGCACCGACGACGTTTTGGGTCGCGGGGTGCGGAAAACTGCAATCCAATAGGGTACCACAGGTCCCCCCCTCGTGTAAAGCCCCGTGCTGGCTCACACCGGCCCGGATGTCAGGAACAGTCGGCCGACCTGCTATGGTCCCTGCGCACAATGCGCTACCTTGCCCTTGACATCGGCGATAAACGGACCGGCCTTGCCGTGGGTGATGACAGCACGGGACTGGTCAGTCCGGTCGGCTTTATCGCTGCGGAGATGAAGGCAGCGGCAGGCGACGGGAAAGGGAGGGAGTGGGAAATTCCCAACACGCTGCTGATGGCGGTCAGGCAAGCCGTTGAGGAGCATGGGCCGGCGGCGTTGGTCGTGGGGTTACCGCTCAATATGGATGGGAGTCACGGCCCGAGGGCGAAGATGGTTGCTCATTTCGCGGAGAAAATCGCGGACGCGGTCTCCCTGCCGGTGCATCTGCACGATGAGCGGCTGTCGACCTTTGAAGCGGACCAGCGCATGTCCCGCAGCGGTCTGACGCACAAGCAAAAGAAGGAACGCAGAGATGCGCTGGCCGCGATGGCGATCCTGGAGGATTTCCTGCGCGCGCGGGCGGCAGGCGCGGACAGGGCAGGGGAGCCATGAATCGCTATGCGGGCTCGATGTGACTGGTGGCGTCGGCGCGTCCGAGTTTCGACTCAATGGCGTGTTCGATTTCGCTGGCGATCTGATGCGACTGCGCGACGGACATATCGCCGGGCACCTGGATATGCAGATCGACCCAGTGGAATGATCCCTGATGGCGGTGGCGGACTTTGTGGTAGCCGGTGATCCGGCCAGCGCCGACTTCGGCATCGAGAATGGCGCGAATGGCCGCATCATCGGCGGGGTCGATGCGGTCCATGAACCCGGCCCAGGAGTGCATGACGAGCCGGCCGCCGGTCAAGAGGATGACAAACGCAAGCACCAGGGCGATGGCGGCATCGAGCCAAAGGATGCCGGTGATTTTGACCAGGATCAAACCGATGAGAACGCCGAAGGTGGTCAGGACGTCGGTGGCCAGGTGCTTGCCGTCGGCGATGAGCGTGGGGCTGTCGAGTTTGACGCCGCGCCACCAGACGTAGCCCGCGAGCCACCCGGCCAGGACGCTGACACCCGCAAGCAGAATGATGCCCAGCTCGAGTTTGCCGGGTCCTCTGCCCTCCATGAGGCGATGGGCGGCTTCGTAAATGATGGTCAGACCGGCCATGAGCACGAGGGCACCTTCAAGGCCGACGGCAAAGAACTCGACTCGGCCATGGCCATACGGGTGAGCCTCGTCAGCGGGCTTGGCGGCGTACCAGGTGGTCCAGATAGCGACGCCGGCGGCCGCGAGGTTCACGGTCGATTCCAGCGCATCCGACAAGACGGCCGCGGAATCGGTCAGAACGTAGACGGACATCTTGAGGGCCATGATCACCAGACCCGCACCCAGCGCGACCCAAGCGACACGCTGGGCTGAGTTGGGGGGAGTGGCCGGCGGGCGGGGGGCCGGTGCGGGTTGCACAGGGGAACTCATGAAATCATGCTACGCGGCCGCTGTCGGCGACCGCTACGCTTGGATCGATGTCGCAGTTTCACCGAACCGCTGACGGTGCGATCCCCTTTCGCTCGTGGGCGGACAACCTCGAGTCCGACTGCCTGAAGCAGATGCGCAACGCCTGCAGCCTGCCGGTGACGGTGGCGGCGGCGCTCATGCCTGATGCGCATGTGGGATACGGAGTGCCCATCGGCGGGGTGGTGGCCTGCGAGAACGCGGTGATTCCGTATGCGGTGGGTGTGGACATCGCCTGCCGGGTGAAACTGACGCTCCTGGACATCCCGCCCAAAGACCTCAACAACACGGGCGAGGTGCGGTTTTTCATTGACACCATCGAACGCGAGACGCGCTTCGGCATCGGCGCGGAGTTCAAGAATCCCAGGCAGCACGAGGTGCTCGACCGCGACTGGACGGTCAGCCCGGTGACGCACGCGCACAAGCGCAAGGCGGAAGGACAACTGGGAACTTCGGGCTCGGGAAATCACTTCGTTGAACTGGGCACGGTTGACCTTCCGCAGGCGGATCCGGGGCTGGAGGCGGGGACGTACGTCGCCTTGCTTTCGCATTCGGGCTCGCGGGGCTCGGGGGCGGCGGTATGCAATCACTACTCGCGCCTGGCGTCGCGACTGCATCCCGAGTTGCCAAGGGAACTGCAGCAGCTGGCGTGGCTCGATCTCGATACGGAAGCGGGCCAGGAGTACTGGGCGGCGATGAGCCTGATGGGCGAATACGCATCGGCCAATCACGCGGTGATCCACCGCGAGATGGTGCGGGCGCTGAAGTGCAGCGCGCTGGCTTCGATCGAGAACCACCACAACTTCGCGTGGAAGGAGAGGCACAACGGCCGGGACCTCATCGTGCACCGCAAGGGCGCGACGCCGGCGGGCGCTGGGGTGCTGGGGTTCATCCCCGGGTCGATGGCGACGCCTGGATTCATCGTGCGCGGCAAGGGAAATGCCCAATCGCTTGAGTCCGCAGCGCATGGAGCGGGTCGCCGGATGTCGCGCACGGCGGCGAAGAGGAACCTGAACTGGGAGGACGCGCGACGGTTCCTGAAGGAACGGCGCGTCACGCTCATCAGCGCGAGCCTGGACGAAGTACCCAGCGTGTACAAGAACATCGATGAGGTGATGGCGGCGCAGGGCGATCTGGTGGAGGTCGTGGGGCGGTTTGAGCCGCGCATCGTGAAGATGGCTCCCGACGGCGAAAAGGCGGAGGACTGAGCATTGCGGCAGGAAGCCGACAACAATTCAGCGAATGGACGACTCCGCTCCCGTCCTGCGTAACCCATCCTGTCCGCGCTGCGGCTATGACCTGCGCGGAACGCTGGATACTTGGAAGGATGCGTGTCCGTTCGAGGGGCGCTGCAGCGAATGCGGGCTGGATTTTGAGTGGAGCAGGCTTTTTGTTGAAGGCAATCTCCCCTGGCTCTTCGAGCATCACTGGCGCCAGCGGCCGGTTCGCACGTCCCTGGCGACGAGCTCGCGCATTCTCAGTCCCTGGCGGCTATGGCGCGAGATGGCGATGACGGATGCGTTTCACATCCGTCCGGCGCTGGCCCTTGCCGTCCTCCTGTCGTTGATCTTTGTGTATGGGGTCTGTGGTGTGAATTCGGTGATTGCCGGATGGAACCTCTTCTTCGGCACGCGAGTTGGAATGCGCGCATTCACGGGTGCGGGGAGTTTCTCAGCGGCGATCGCGGCGCCGACACGATGGCAAAATGCCCAGTATGTACTTCGAGATTTTCAGCGCGATGCGTCGGAGTTCCTCACGATCAGCGGTCCATACCTGGTGGTTTGGATCGGCTTCACCGTTCTCGCGTTTCGGTGTTTACCCAGGACGTTGCGCGCCGGGCGTGTGCTGCCGCATCACATCCGCAGGATCGGCCTGTATGCAGCGCCGTGGACCATCGGGGCGGGCATCGTCGGGTGGGTGCTTGTTCAACTGCTCTGGAACTGGCTGGCCCCTGCCATGGGGCGCGTGCGGATGACGAACAGCCTGTATTTTGTGTCCGATCTAACGATCACGGTCGCAGCCGGACTGGCGCTGGCCATTTGGTTCACGCTGGCGACGAGGAGTTATCTCCGCCTGCCGCACGCGCTGGCCGTGGGTGTGCTGCTGACGCTGCTGGGATGGGCGGCGACGGACAGTGTCGTCGTGCTGCTTGATCTCATCAGAACCCTTGTGGGGATGTTGTGGCTGAACTGGCAGATATACCTGTCATCTCGCGGCGGTTAGTCCGTGGGCAGCAGCGCGCGCAACTCCCTGCACACCTGTTGCGGGTCTTGGGCGCCGCACACTGCCGACGACACCGCGACCCCGCGCACACCCGCCTCGACCAGTTCCGCCAGCCGATCAACCGAGATTCCGCCGATCGCCAGATGAGGCAGATTGATGTTCTGCAGGTACGCGCGCAGGTAGGCTGGCCCGGCGATCACCGGTTTCTCCTTCGTGGTCGTCGCGAACATCGGCCCCACGCCGCAGTAATCCGCACCCATGCGCTGGGCGGCCTGGGCTTGTATGAGGCTG
Source organism: Phycisphaerales bacterium (assembly GCA_044229655.1). GTDB lineage: Bacteria > Planctomycetota > Phycisphaerae > Phycisphaerales > UBA5793 > JBGASM01. The sequence continues at coordinate 231,931 of JBGASM010000001.1, forward strand.
GCCGTTGAGACACCGATGATCAGCCCGCGACCGGCGATCTTGCGCACGTGACCCACCGGCAGGTCGTGCTGCCCAAGATGCACGCCGTCGGCCCCGGCCGCCAGTGCGATGTCAGCGCGGTCATTGATGATCGCCGCTGCGCCGGCCTCCCGGCAGCGGTTCACTACGACCGTGGCGCGGCCAAGGAGTTTGCCGTCATCAAGGCTCTTCTCGCGCAGTTGGATGCAGTCCGCACCCCCGGCCAGCGCGGCCTCGAGGACTTCCAGCCAGGAGCGGTGCGTGCACAGGGCCTCGGTGAGCAGGACGCACAGTTTCCACTGTTTTCGCCGCGCCCCGGCGCCGGAACGCAGGTGCAGGGCCTGTTCGAGTTCATATCCGCGAAAACGCAGCACACCGACTGATTGCGCAAAGGGCGCGGAAACGGTCTTGCCATGTTCTTCGAGACTGCGCAGCGCCTCACCGAGTCGTTTGCCCGCAGCGACTGCGACCTCCGCCGCTGAGTCGCGCTGCAATTCCGCTTCGGTCGATATCCCGCGTCCGACGTCGCCGCCCGCATCGCGGTTGGCTTCCAGAACGCCGGGAGGGAGCAGGTCAAGCGCGGTCCGCAGGTCGTGTCTGAGGGTCTTGAGATTCTGCGACAGGGATGAATCGTCCAGGACAAATCGCGCGTAATCCTCCATGACGCGCAAGGCCTCGCGGGCGCGATTGGCGTTGACATCCAGGATTCGATACACGCTGAGCATGGTGAGTCACCGGCGTATTACTGCTGGCCTTTCCAGCCCGAATCGTGCGTCCGGAAGAGCGTTCGCAGCCGACTGATGGTCTCGGCAGGCAACGGTCCTTTCGCCAGGGCGGCGATGTTCTCTTCCAAATGGGCGAGTTTTGTCGTCCCCACGATGCAGGAACTGACTCCGGGCTGGAACGCGGAGAAGCGCAGGAACAGCTCATTCCACGACAGGCCCCCGAACTGGGCAGGGTCCAGACCCATCGCCTTGCCGCGTTCCCAGTACGGCAGGCAGTACTTTCCCACCGGTTTCTCAGAAAACTGCCACCAGGCGTTGGCGATCGGCCGCTTGACGATGACGCCCAGATTCCGCTGGGCCGCCCGGCCGAGGGCGGAATCCAACACGCGCTGGTCGCAAATGTTCACGGACGTCTCTACGCTGGCGAAACGGCCCGAATCGATGGCCCACTCCAAGGCCTCGTTGTCTCCTGAATACGCCAGGTGGCGCACCTTGCCAGCCGTGCGGGCCTTCTCCAGGGCCTCAATTGCCGCGCCATCTTGCAGCACCGACAACGCGCAGGAGTGCAGGTGCATGATGTCGATGACGTCCGTTTTCAGGTCGCGCAGTGATCGCTCAATGCCCGCTGTCAGCGAGGCGGGCGACCAATCTACGTTCATGTTGTTGTCGTAGCCGCACTTAGATGAGATGACATATTCGGAACGCCGGTGAGCGATGTGCCGGCCGATGCGCCGCTCGGCCAAGCCGTACATGCCTGCGGTGTCCATCAGGGTCACCCCCGCATCCAGCAACCCATTCAGCAGGTGTCCGATGTCGGCATCCTCGATCTGCTCATCCACGCGTTTTGACTTGCCGCCCGCATCGCCCCAGATGGAGGCGGAGCCATAGCCCAGGAGTGAGACTTTCAGGCCGGTGGCGCCGAACGCGCGGGACTCGATAGCCGTTTTCATGGTTCGCGATGGTAGTGCGACCCGTGTTTGGCCGGTGCGGTGCGAGCGCCAGGCGGGCAATGAACCGGACGATCCTACGAATAACCCCGGTAGAATCGATGTGCGTGTAATGACGACGCCCCCCCTGACTCGTCCGCGGAAGGGTCGCCCGCCATGCCTGACTGGTTCCCTGTCCAGTTCGACCGCCCCGGAATGCTCTGGCTTGCGCTGCTGGCGGCGCCAGCCCTCTGGATCGGGTGGCGCGGCCTCACGGGCATGGGCTCGGTTCGCCGCTCACTGGTGTGCATCATCCGCGCTCTCGTCATACTTCTGCTGGTGATGACGGCCGCTGAGCCGCGCTGGGCCCGCAGGTCTGAATCGCTCACCGTCATTCTGCTCATCGACCGCAGCAAGTCGATTTCGCCGGAACTGGAGAACGCGGCGTTCGAGTACCTCAAGACGGCCAGCGCCAACGATGAGTACAAGCGTCCCATCGACAAGGTCGCGGTCATCCACATCGGGGCGGAAGCGGGCGTGAACAAAATGCCCGACGTAGGGACCGTGCTCGATCAGACCACCAGCGTCATCAATCGCGAGGCCACCAACCTCGCCGAAGGGCTCCGGCTGGCCATGGCGATCGCCCCGCGCGACTCGGCGACGCGCCTGGTCATGGTGAGCGATGGAAATGAAAACGTGGGGTCCGTCGCGGCGGCTGCAGACATCGCACGGGCGAACCAGATTCCCATCGACGTCCTGCGCATCAACTACGACTACCAGAATGAAGTGCTCTTTGACCGCATCTCGGCCCCGGCCCAGGCGCGCCAGGGTCAGCCGGTCGCACTGCGCATGGTTCTGCAGGCGCGCGCGCCCACCAAGGGAAAGGTGACTTTGACGCGCAACGGGCAGGTGGTTGACCTGGACCTGGAATCGGACGCGACCTCCCGGCCCGTCACATTGCGCGAGGGGCTCAACACCGTGAGCGTCACGGTCGCGCTGGATGATCCGGGCCCGCAGCGCTTTCACGCCATTTTCACGCCCGACGAAGGGCAGCCGGATGCCATCGCGGCCAACAACGAGCAGGACGCGGTGGTCATCGTGTCGGGCAAGGGGCGGGTGCTGCTGGTTTCTGACCAGCCCGAGGAGACCGCGTCGCTGGCCCGCGCGCTTCGCGCGGCAGACATCGGGATCGAGGAGATCGGCGGGGTGGAACTCTCGGGCGAACTGCTCGAACTGGCCGCCTACGACTGCATCGTCCTGGCCAACACGCCCGCCAGCGACTTCAGCATGACGACCAACGAGGCCCTGCGCCGGTATGTCCATGACATCGGCGGGGGGCTGATCATGCTCGGGGGACCCGAGTCATTCGGGGCAGGAGGATGGATCGACACCCCGGTCGCCAAGGCATTGCCGCTGAGCCTGGATCCGCCGGAGAAGAGCCAGATGCCGCGCGGCGCCCTCGTGTGCATCATGCACTCCTCGGAAATCCCGCAGGGCAATTACTGGGGCGAGCAGTGCGCCATCGCGGCGATCAACGCGCTGTCGCGTCTCGACTACGCGGGGATCATGGATTACGACTGGAACAACGCCAACAACAACGGCATCAACTGGGTCTTCCCGATGCAGGAAGTTGGCGATAAGTCCGCCGCCATCGCTGCCATCAAAAAGATGGTCCTGGGTGACATGCCCGACTTTGCCAGCGCGATGACAGTGGGTCTGGCCGCGCTCCAGGGCGTCAAGGCCGGCCAGAAGGCGATGATCATCATCTCTGACGGCGATCCTTCGCCGCCTTCGCGGGCGCTGCTGGGCCAATTTGTCGCCGCCGGCATCAAGGTCTCCACGGTCATCGCGGGCGGCCACGGCAGCGCGGCTGATGGGCAGAACATGCAGTGGATCGCCACCACCACAGGCGGGAATTACTACCCCAACGTGAATCCCGCGCAATTGCCGCAAATCTTCATCAAGGAAGCGATGCTGGTGCGGCGCTCGCTGATCGTCGAAGGCGACGTCTACAGCGCGGTGCATCGCCCATCAGCGCGCCCCGGCCCTTTCGTGGGGCGCTGGCCCGCGTTGCCCGCGCTGGAAGGCTACGTCCTGACCACGCCGCGCGACGGCTATGACCCTGAAATCCTCGTCGGCGGCGAAGCGGACCCGCTCATGGCCCATTGGCAGTACGGGGTGGGCAAGTCCGTCGCATTCACTTCGGATGCCGCCAGCCGGTGGGGGTCGCGCTGGACCGCCTGGTCCGACTACCAGTCGTTCTGGGAGCAGGTGGTGCGCTGGTCCATGCGCGCTCCGGCGCCCACCAACGTCCTGCTCTCCACCCGGCTTGAAGGCAATGTCGCGACCCTTGAGGTGGAAACGCTTTCCCAGGAAGGGGTCTTTTCCAATTTCGGAAAACTCGAAGGGGTCGTCATCTCTCCGTCGCTCGAATCCAGCCCGGTGCAGCTCCAGCAGGTCGGGCCCGGCCGGTGGCGCGGCCAGTACAAGGCCGATGAGCCCGGCGCGTGGGTCGTGAACCTCCTGCGCGAAGAACCTGACGGAACGCGCACAAGTCTTCAGGCCGGCCTGTCCGTTTCGTTCAGCCAGGAGTACAAGGCGCTCAAGGACAATGCGGCCCTGCTTAACGATCTAGCTGAACGCACGGGCGGACGCATCCTGCCCGACAACCCCGCGGATGTGAACCTCTTCGATCGCGTTGGCCTGAAGATCCCCGCCAGTCTGTCTGATATGTGGCTGCTGTTGGCGATTCTCGCATCCACGCTTTTCCTGAGCGATGTCGCCGTCCGACGCCTGAGCATCACCGGCGAGGACCTGCGGCGCTGGACTGCGGGATTGATGGGTCGGCGCGAATCGTCAGCAGGGTCGGGTATGGAGCAGTTGCGCAAGGCCCGTGGGGCCGCGCAGGAGCGCCTCGGCGGCGCGACACCCGCAGGGAAGAGATCTCGCTCCGGCCCTGCCGCGCCAGTGGACAGCAGTGTGGCCGATGTGCGATTCGAGGCTCAGGAGGGACAGGCCAGCGGAGCGATCGTCGACGATATCTCCGGCGCCGATGCAGCTGGGCGCATCGACAAATCACGCTCCGCCGGACCTGCATCCGAAGGAACTGACGCCAACGCCGGCGACGACGAAAACCACACGGCGCGCCTGCTCGAAGCACGCAAGCGCGCCCGCAAGAACCAGTCTGACGGAGGCGAAGGCAAGCCGCCTGCGCCGCATTGACGCCCCGCCCCCCGCCCCCCCCCCCCGACCATCCCCTGAATGACTCCTATGTCCGCCCTTCCGCCGCCGATTCCTTCACCGTCCCTGAACTCGACCTCGTCGTCGGCGACACCGCTGAAGTCGTCCGGCGCTGCGAGGCTTTCCGCGAGGTGTTCGCGCGCCTGCGCCAAGAGATCGCCAAAGTCATCGTCGGGCAAGATGAAGTCGTCCGCATGACGCTGGTGGGCCTGTTTGCCGACGGACACGTTCTGCTTGAGGGAGTTCCGGGGCTGGGAAAGACGCTGCTCGTGCGCACGCTGTCCGAGTCGCTCAATCTCCCCTTCCGCCGCATCCAGTTCACCCCCGACCTCATGCCCGCCGATATCGTGGGCACCACGGTCGTGATGGAGAACCGCACCGCGGGTCGGCGGTACATGGAGTTCCGCAAAGGCCCCATATTCGCCCAGATCATTCTCGCGGACGAAATCAATCGCGCCACTCCGAAGACTCAGGCCGCACTGCTCGAGGCCATGCAGGAGCGAAAGGTCACCGTCTCGGGCGCATCGCATGATCTGGCCCGGCCCTTCCTGGTGCTCGCCACGCAGAACCCGATTGAGCAGGAAGGTACGTACACGCTTCCGGAAGCGCAACTGGATCGGTTCCTGCTCAAGATCATCGTGCCGTACGCATCGCGCGGCGAAGTGAACAAGATTCTCGAGCGCACCACCACCGCCCCGCAGGGCGGAGTGCGCCCGATTCTCGACGCTGACCACATCATCCAGGCCCAGCGCCTCGTCAAGCGCGTTGTCGTGGGCGAGCACGTGCAGGATTACGCCATCCGCCTCGTGCTGGCGACGCATCCCACCGCGACCGATGCGCCGTCCGTATCCCGCCGCTACATTCGCATCGGAGTGTCGCCGCGCGGAGCCCAGGCCCTCATCCTCGCCGCCAAGGTGCAGGCCTTGATCGACGGCCGTTATCATGTGGCGTTTCGTGATATCGCCTCGGTGGCGCATGCCGCGCTTCGGCACCGCGTTCTGGTCAACTTCGAGGCGGAAGCGGATCAAGTGACCAGCGACGACGTCATCGACCAACTGATCAAGGAAGTTCATCACGAGCCCGAAGAGGGGGCTCCGGCTGTCGAGTGGTAGGCCTCGTTGCGAGTACGACGGCCACGCATCAGCCGCCTCCACCGCCACGAGCCGCGCCCGATTCAGCGCCACCCTCAGGCGACGGCCCCTGATTAGTTTCGCCGGCGCGCGGCGTCATGGGTTGACGCCGGGGCCCACTCGTGAGCATGTCCAGCTGTTTGTCGATCACCGCATCGCGCTTGCTGGCCCGGTCCGCCAGCGACTCCTTGAGCCGCTTGAGTTGCTCCTCCAGACGCGCGACCTCCTGCTGCGAGCGCGCATTGCGGTTGTCAAACTGCCTTCCCAGCACATCGCGCAATTGCCCTTTGATCTGCTCCTTGCGCGCTTCATCGCCCGCTTTGCCCGCTTCGAACCAGGCGCGCATCAGTTCCATGCGCCGCTGCGTCAACTGCGCGTTTTCCACCGCGACTTTGTATCCCTCGGGATCTGTGCCCCTCAGGAGGATCAGTTCCCGCCACTGCCGCGCTGACTCGCGCATCCGCTGCTCGAACAGCGACTGGTCGCTGGTGCGCAGATCAATGAGTTGCGTCTGCAGCGTCGGGTTCACATCGCCGATCACGATCAAGATGTTCTTGATCGTCTCCTGATCCAGCGCCGGCTGGCCTTGGTCATCCAGTCCCATGTCAGGCGCGAACCAGTTCCGGCCCGGGCCGCTATCGCCTGCCCAGTCGCCAAAGCCATCGTCGCGCCGCTCGCCGCGCACCATCGGCCGGCCCTGCTCCTGGCCGCCATCTCCGTTTCGCCGGTCACGCCAACGCTCGACGAGCGGCCGATCTCCGCTCGGACCCGCAAGGGGCGCGAAGACCGCACCGCGTAGATGCGTGATCAGGTCCATCATGAACTTCGCCTGCTCCGATGGGAGCATTTCACCGTCGACCATGACGCTGACCGGACCGCGCGCCTCGGCAGGCCCGGGCCCTCCCAGGAACTCGACGCGCAGCACATGCACTTCCCGCTCCAGAGCAGGCATTTCCGCCGGCGGAGCTCCCTCGACTCCCTGCCCAGCGGCGGGCGGCACCCCTTCCTGCCCATGCGCCCCCGCAACGCTGATCAGCATCGCCATCGTTCCCGCCACCACCCACATGCCGTTGTGTCTCATTGATTTGTTCATGATCTTCTTTCCGCACGCATATTCCAGTCGAATCACCCCAGGCTCACCAGCCATCGCATCGGTTCATCCTACAGGCCGGACGAGTCGCCGGCGTCCGCGCCGCCGTCCGTGTCATCCGCATCGTCGCCGAACCCGGCAATCCCCGCGTCCATGTCCGCGATCGCCTGTTCGATCAGGTCATGATCTTCGTCGGATGCCAAGCCTGCATACGCGCTCTGAATGTCCGCCGACAGCGCCGTCGCATCCAGCGCCCACGCGTTCCATGAACCCGCGCCGCTCTCGTCAGTCAGCGATGCAAACACATCCTGGCTCAGCGCCTGCGAGAGTTCGCTGAACTCCCACGCCGTTGTCTCATTCTTCTCCCGCTGCGCCAGCGGGCTGTCAATCCTGGGATTCGCCGGGATCATCTGAATGCTGAAGCGGAGCGCAAGGCTCACCGCCAGCACCAGGCACGCGGCCAGGGCGATGAAGTACCACCGGCTCTGCCGCCCCGCAGCGGGAAGCATGTTGGGCCCTTCGCCCGATTCATCAGCCCCGCGCAACCGCAGCGCCGGGACACGCTCGCCAGCGTGCGCGGTCGACGCCTCCAACAGGCGCATCGTCAGCCCGCCCATCCGACCTGCATCATCGATTCCAGCGGCCGTCCGCAGCGCTGCGCCGGCCAATTCATCCGTCGCGCGCATGCCCGCGTCCCAGCCGTCCTCACCGCCGGGGCCCGCCTGATCATCAAATGGACTCATCTCTCGCTTCATGTCGTTTCCGTCTCCCTCTCCGCTTTCCCGCCGCCCGCGCTTCCCCCGCCTGTTTCCGCCGGAGTCATCGCCTCACGAAGTTTCTTGAGCGCCCTGTGCTGCCGCGCCAATACCGTCCCCAGCGGTTCGCCCAGCACCTCCGCAATCTGCTTGAACGACAGCTCCGCCAGGTGCCGCAATTCGATCACCAAGCGGTCAGCTTCCGGAAGTTGTGCGATTGCCGCATGCATGTGCCGCAACTGTTCCCGAGTCTCAATCTCCCCGACTGACGAGTCCCGCTGGCCCGATGCCCGCCCCCCGGACAGATCCGCATGTTCCAGGTCCACCCTCGACCGCGCCTGTCGACCCTTCCGCCGCATCTCATCGCGCAGCCGATTCATCGCAATGCGAAACAGCCACGGCTCGAACCGTCCCTGCTCCTGATAGGTCCCGGGCAACTCCATCTCCTGAGTCGTCGCCTCGGTTGCTCCCGTCCCGCGCAATTTGACCGCCAGCGTGCAGAACACCGATTGTGTCACTTCCTCCGCAAGTTCCGCATCGCGGCATTGCGAATAGAGCAATCCGAAGACGCGCGGGCCGCACGATTCAACAAGCCGGCGCCACGCCGACTCATCGCCCATCGCCGCCTGCGCCAAGGTCTCCGCGTCGAGGTTGCGCTGGGTCATGGAATCACACGTCCGTGCCGGAGATGAGAACGTCTCACTTGCCATTCTATTGCGTCTGGAATCTGCTCCTGACGAAATCCAAACGGGTTTGGGCGGTGCATCTCTCCATACAAGCCCACGCAGCGTCCGATATAGGATGCGTGGTGCAGGCTGCACTTACTCTCTCGCTGTTTCTTCTGGCGATGCTTGGGCTCATGCTGGCCCTGCTGTCCTTCATGCTCGCCTGGGGGCTGACCCACCCGCCGCGCCTGACCACGGGGGTGGCCATCGCCCGCCGCTGGCCGGTGGATCCCGGTGCTGCGGGCTACACATGGTCCGAGTGGACCCACCAACTGCCCGACGGAACCCGTCTTCCGGTCTGGGACCTGACAAACCCCGCCAACCCCACCGGGCCCATCATCATCATCAGCCATGCATGGGGCACCTCACGCCACGCATCTCTGCTGCGCGTGCCCCTGTTCTTCGACCTGACGGGCCGCGTCATCCTCTACGACAGTCGCGCGCACGGCGAAAATTCCGCATCCCTTTGCCGATTCGGCACTCTTGAGTCCGACGACCTGATCCACCTCCTGGGCCGCATTCGCGACTCAGCGCCTGATCGCTCTGTCATTCTGTATGGGTTTTCCATGGGAGGGGGCATCTCGATCGTCGCTGGCGCTGAACGCCCCGACCGGGTCATCGGCGTCATCGCTGATGGACCCTACCGCTGGATGGCCGAACCTGTCCTGCGCATCATGGATCTCCACGGTCTGCCCGAGTGGATCGCGTATTACATCGTCAACAAGTTCTTTCGCGTCATCTGGCCTGAGATGCGCGGGTCCGATCGCGCCAAGTGGGCGGCTCGGCTCCAGTGCCCCCTGCTGGTCATGCACGGGACGGATGATCCTGTCTGCCCGCTCGACTCCGCAATGCAACTGGCGGAAGCGGCCCGCGATGCCCGCTTTGTGATCATGCCCGGCGGGACGCATCTCGATCTGCACATCGCTCACGAACAGCGCTACCGCGAGACCATCCGCTCGTTCATCACCGATTGCTTGGCGCGACAGCAGTCTTCCACACCTGACTCCGTATCCACGCCGACAAATCAACCAGTCGTCAATCCACAGGCGTAAGTCGCAGCGTCACAGGCGTCCCCATCTCCGGCATCGCATCCGTGTTGGCCAGCCACTCGGGCGCGAGCACCGCTTCCTTATCCGGCAGCACCTCCACCCATCCGAGCGTTTCATCTCCGAAGGTCACCAATCCGGCGATCGACCCCGTAAAGTCTGCCGCGTACCCCGTCACCCCTGCGTCATTGGTCACAATCTTGGACCCGCCGAAGAGGAACGGCTCATCCGGCAGGAGCTTCCCCGAGTTGGCATCGCGCACCCATTGGGCCACCGGTTCCTCCACCACTGCTCCTCCCCGCTCATAGCGCACGGAAAGGCGCACCTTGGGCCCCGCCGGCGCGACGATTGCGTATGTCAGCTTGCCTTCGGCCGTGGTCGCCCGCTCCCAAGATCCTGGCCTTCCGGGTTCCAGCCCCAGCAGCAACAGTGCAGCGTGGATGTGCGACGGCCGCGCCAGCGCCACCACCACCGTTTCATGCACCCGCCCCTCCGGCGTGCACACAATCTGCTCCAGCCAACCCGAATTGATCCCGCTGAAGGCATCCACTTCGACGATGCGCTTCCGAAGATCAACCCGCACGTGCGGCCACGTCACCACGGTTGGGGCCTCGTCAGTCGCGGGCGAGACTTCCGCCTGCTGCACTTCCGCCGGTGCGGACCCGGAATCCTCCAGCGGGGCCGTGGCCACTTCAGGCATCGTCGCCGCGTCATGCTGCTGCGGTGGAGCGGACTCCGACGCCTGCACAGGCCTGACTTCCGAACTCGCACTGTCCGTGCGCTGCGATGAGCAGCCTGCGACCAGCACGCCCGCCGCCGCGAGCGCCGCCACCAACCCCATCATCGCTGTGGTGTCTCTCGCACACTTCATCACTGAGACAATAGCGGCTTGCTCACACTTCAGAGGCGGAGGCGATGCCCGGCCCACGCGCGTCCCTACCGTTGGCCACCCATGCAGCGCACCCCAGACTTCAACGCGTGGATCGCCCATCTTCGCGCTGTCGCCTTGGAAACACTGACCGAGCAAGCTGCCCGTACACTCTACAGCGCCCTGCTCTCTGAACCTGTCAGCCCTTCCACACGTGTGCGCGACATCCGCATTCCTCTTCTGGCTCATCTCCTTGGCCAGCATCCGCCCATCCCCTCAAGCGCATGGGACAAGACCGACGATGTCGCCCTGTGGTGGTCACTGTGTGCACGACCTGACAACTATCCCGACGTGTGGTCTGGCATTCTCGCGCAGCCTGACGGTCCGCTGCTGGCGCGCGACGACTTCTTGGCAATCGAAGTATGGACCGAGTCCGAGCTCGCCGCGCTTCACGCGCTGTGGTGCGTCGCGCGCAGGTCTCGCGCCCAAGCGGCCACTCGTTTGGGCGCGGCAATTGCCTGGCACCTCGAACACACTCAGCCCGACAACGCGACGAACCACCCCTGGGCCCTGGGGGCGTTTCTGTCGCACGCCACTCCCGAGTCCATCCACTTTGCCGGCACACTCCTGAGCAACTGCCGCGTCACCGGGGTGAAGCCCGATGCGCTCAGCGCTCTCATCCTTCTGGATTCCGCGCTCGTGCTCGACCAAGGCCTCGTCTGAACTGGTTTTCATGCCCCGCTGTGGCGTGCGAAGTAGCGGGCCCACGTGCCGAACCGAAATTGGTCGATGTCCGCTTTGCTCCAGTGCAGATCGCGCTCCAGCGCCTCCGCGAGCTTCTCCAGATGCGCCGGTTCGTCGATTCCCTCCGGCAGTTGGTCCGCCGCAAACCCGCCGTCCATGTCCGATCCCAGCGCGATGTGCTCGTTTGACCCCGTCACCATGCAGATGTGATCGATGTGGGCCAGCGTCTCCGCCATCGTCGCGCGCCGCGTCTCCATCGTCAGGAACTTGCTGAACAAGTTCAGCCCGATCACGCCCCCGCGCTGGGCAATCGCCCGAATCAACTCATCCGACAGATGTCGCTCATTCTCGCCCCCCATGAGTTGCCGGCAGTTGGAATGCGAGGCAATTGGCGCCTTTTTCGCTCGCTCCAGAACCTCCCATGCGCCCGCATCCGACAAATGTGATAGATCGAGCACCACACCCAGCCGGTTGAGCGCATCGAGCAGGTCCCGCCCCGCGGCCGTAAGCGGTCCGTGATTCGCGTTGCCCCCTGCGTACCGCGTTCCTTTTGCCCACGCCAGTCCCACAACGCGCAGCCCGCGCTCCACCCACCACGCCGCATCATCCGGGTCCCTGATCGGGTCCGCCCCCTCCATAAGCAACGTCACGTTCAACCCGCCGTACCCTACCGCCTCGGAAGCGCATCCTGTGGTCCGCCTCACCCACCCCCGCTCCTCCCAGCGCCCATAGACCTCCAATTGCCTGATGCCGCAGCGCCGCGCCCCTTCAACCGCATCCGCTGTCCCGTACGAGGCGGGCGACTCCACCCCCGCCGGCGATGTCAGTTCTGGGGCTGTGAAGATCGTCGCCAGGCAATGGGTCACCTCGCCCTTTTTCAACGCCGGCAATGTGACCGCCGCGGGCCGAAAGTCGCCGGGAGAACTCCAGAGATCCCTTTGTCCCATGTCCCGCCCATGCAACTCCAGAAACGCAAGGTCAAGATGGCCGTCAAACCAGGGATGGGGCAGGTCACTCATGTTTGGGTACTCAGTTTCTCGACCTTGATCGTCGTTTGTTCGGGCTGGCCAGCACTGACCACTTCCACACGAAAACTTGACCCAACCCGATGCCCCGCGCTAATTTTACCATTGAGTAAGTTCCCATTGGCCGAGATCTTGGAAGGCCGGTGGGGTTTTGTTAATCGGTCCCCGGACGCGCTGCGTCATGCGGACTGTTCACAGTCCTTCCACATCGGCCTTCAAGACCGGTTGGCAGGACGGCATTGCAGTGATGCGATGCGGATAAATTGAGCGAACTTTGGATCATGTGTGATGGGTTGGTTGTATTGCGGTTGATGTCGCGTGGGGCTCCGTGTCCCGCTGCTGGTGCGCCCCCGGCCCTTGCCTTTTTGGTCGCCCCGGTGGTGCCATTCTGTCCCGCGCCGATGCATCTGCCCTCATTGCTCCCGCACCGGCCTCAGGATTCACCATGATGCACCGAATCAGCGCCCTGCCGACATCGGCGCGACGCTGATCCTCTCCCGCTCAATTCCCCTGAACAGCGCCGCCTTTGCGCAACGCTTCCGCGTTTGTGTGTGGCTTGCGGATTGCCCTCCAATCCCTTGTCCAGGAAGGAAGTGCGCTCCATGCTTCCCGCTTTCCCCATACTCCTCGCAGAGGTGCAGGTCACCCAAGTCGTGATTACTGCCGCCGTCAGCGGCATCCTCTTTCTCGGCTTGGGCATCATGATCGCCCGCTTCATCACCGGCCAGAGCCTCGCAAAGGCCCGCGATGAGGGTCGCCGTCTTGTCGAGGCCGCCCAGCGCGACGCCGAAACACGCCGCAAGGAAATCGAACTCGAAGCCGAGAAGAAGGCCATCGAACGCCGTGAAAAACTCGAGTCCGAACTCACCCGCACCCGCGATGAACTCAAGGAGGAAGCCCGCAAACTCGATAAGCGTCAGGATACTCTGGATCGCAAACTCGACATGCTCTCAGCCAAGGAGAAGTTCCTCGAGGATCGATCCAAGGTCGTCGAGCGCGAGGAAGCCGCTATCACCGGCCGCAAGAGCGAGGCGGAGCGCCTGGTCCAGCAGCAGACTGATCGCTTGCTGAGTATCTCCGGCCTTTCGCCCGATCAGGCCCGCGCCATGGCCCTCGAGCGCGCCGAGCAGCAGAGCAAGTCCGAAGCCAACGCCCTGGCGCAGAAGATCATCACCGACGCCCAGGATGAAGCCAAGAACAAGGGCCGCGAGATCGTCCTCCTCGCCGTGCAGCGTTACGCCGGCGAGTATGTCGCTGAATCCACCGTCCGCACCGTCCCCATTCCCTCCGACGACATGAAGGGACGCATCATCGGCCGCGAAGGTCGCAACATCCGCGCCCTGGAACGCGCCACCGGCGTTGACATCCTCGTCGATGACACCCCCGGCGTCATTGCCGTCTCCTGCTTCGACAAGGTCCGTCAGGCCATCGCCGGCGAAGCGCTTCAGAAACTCATTGAGGACGGCCGCATTCACCCCACCCGCATCGAGGAAGTTGTCGAGCAGGTGCGCCGCGACGTGGAAGAGCGCATCGTCAAGTTCGGCCGCGACGCCGCCAACGAGGCCAAAATCCGCGGCCTCCATCCCAAGATCATCGAAGCCATGGGACGGCTCCAGTACCGCACCTCTTACGGCCAGAACGTCCTCAAGCACTCCATCGAGGTCGCCTACCTCAGTCAGATGATCGCCGATCAACTCGGCCTGGATGGAACCATCGCACGCCGCTGCGGCTTCCTCCATGACATCGGCAAGGCCATGGACCATGAGATGGAAGGCGGGCATCCCAAGATCGGCATGGAGTTCTGCAAGAAACTCGGTGAAGGCGAGGAAGTTCTCAACGCCGTAGGTGGACATCACGCAGACATCCCCTCGACAACGCCTTACACCCCCATCGTCATGGCCGCCGATGCCGTGAGCGGCGCCCGCCCCGGCGCCCGCCGCGAGTCCATGGAGCAGTACATCCAGCGCCTCGAACAGCTCGAAGGCATCGCGCGCGACAAGCAGGGCGTCACCGAGGCCTACGCGATTCAGGCTGGCCGCGAGGTCCGCGTCATCGTCGATGCGGAAAAAGTCAGCGACGCCGACGCCTTCGGCATCGCCCGCGACATCGCCAAGAAGGTCTCCGAGGAAATGACCTTCCCCGGCGAGATCAAGGTCACTGTCCTCCGCGAAACCCGCGCTGTCGAGTACGCGACGTAATCTTCACCGTCGGCCCAACCCCGCCTCCTCCTCATTCGGGCACTCCATGACCACGCCCTCTCCCAGCCCTCAGCAGGCTGTTTCAACTGCGCCGCCGATGCGCCCCCGGCGCCGCTGGAAACGCTGGGCCTTCGGCGTGCTCGCTCTCCTCCTCCTGGCTCTACTCGCCACGTGGGCGATCCTCACCAGTTCCTGGTTTCTCACCCCCCGCATCAAGTCCGCCATCGAAGCCCTTGCCAATGTCGAGGTCACCCTCGACTCAGCCGCCATTGACTGGCCTGACGCCATCGTGCTCACGGACGCACGCTTCAGCGTCAAGGGCATCGGGGGCGACGCCGGCGAGGTGCTCGTCATTCCGGAAGCGCGCATCCAAGTGGACCCGCAGGCCCTGCGCAACTGGGAGATCGTCCCCACCTCACTCACACTCACCGGCCCGCGCGTGCGCATCAGCGAGAACTTGGCTGACGGCAAGCTCAATGTGGTCAAGTTCCGCCTCAACGCGCAGGCCCCTTTCCCAACCTCCTCGGGAACATCCGTTGCCGCAGCCATGCCGCCCCGCGTGGTCGTCGAAGGCGGCCTTATCGAAGTCGGCGTGCACGATGCCTCCGGCTACCGCCGCACGGGTTCGCTGCCAGTGACCGGCTCGCTCTTGCCCGAAAGCACGAACGGCGCGTCCACAGAGCATTGGTACACGCTCAATCTGCAGGAATCGGCCCCCTCTGTTCCCGGCGCGCCGCCCGCTGGGGCCGCAGATCCGCTTCGTCTCTCCGGACGCCTCGACGCCTCTACCGGCGCGCTGAGCGTCCGCCTCACCGGGCTCAAGTTCGATGATGAGCACGCCAGTGTGCTCCCCCGCTCCGTGCGCAAGTGGTGGGAAACAATCCAGCCGTCCGGCCTCCTTGGGCCCGTGTCGCTTCGCGTCGATCCTGATGGTCAGTATCGCGTCGAAATCCCTATGGACGGTGTTGACTGGTCCCTTCCTATCCAGAGCCCCGACGGTCCCCCCCTGTTCGACATGACGCCCCGCGTCACCGCTGGACGCGGCACCATCGTCGTCTCGCCGCGCGGCGTCGACCTCATCGCTCTCTCGGGCGTCATCGACGATGTGCGCTATCGCCTTCGCGGCGCATTCTCGGGCTTTGCCGCCGACTCAGCCTTTGACCTCACTCTCGAGTTCAACGACTTCGACATCGCGCGCAGCCGCAGGATATTTTCCGTCTTTCCCAAGCCTGTCCGCGATCTCGTCGACGCCCAGCGCGAGAGCATGGGCCAGCCCGCCGGGTCCGTCTCCGCACGTATCCATCTCACGCGCGCAGAGCCCGACAGCGGCGTCGCCGCCCCTTTGGATTTCGACGGTCGCGTCGAACTGTCCGACTTCTCCCTCGTCTACGCCGGATTCCCTTACCCGCTTCGCGGCCTGGATGGGGCTCTGGAGTTCGACCGCGACGAGGTTCGCGTCATTTCACTCGCAGGACTTGGGCCCAGCGGCGCGAAGATCCTCCTATCGGGCCGCATTTTTCCCCTCGGCCCCGACCCCGGATACGAGTTCGACCTCTACGCCGTCGACGTGCCCGTGGATGACTACCTCCGCACTGCACTCCCTGAACGCAACCGCGGCGCGATTGACACGTTCTTCCACTTCCCCTCCGCTCAGTCCCTCCGCCGCTCGGGCATCATCAACTCCCGAGCCGACTACGACGCCCTTCGCGCTCGCCTCACCGATCTCGTGCTCCAGCGCCGCGAACTCGAGGCCCGCACGGGCCCCGCAGCCCAGCGCGAACTCGAGCGCCTCCGCGCTGAGGCCGCCAACCTCGAGATGCAACTTGCTCGGCCCATGTGGGACCTGGGCGGACTCATCGACCTCAAGGTCCATATGACCCGTCCTCAAGGGCCGAATCAGCACTCCGACGAGATCATCGATGTCTCACTGCCGCGCGCCGCCCGTCCCGTCGGCCTCCTCTTTGATGAGTTTCCCTATCCAGCCTTCGTCGCCGATGGCGCGATCCGCATCACCCCCACACGCATCGACATCACACGCGACCTCGTGGTCGTCGGGCCCACCGGCGGCCGCGCCCTGGTCAGCGGCTCCGTTGATCGCGTGCGCACCGAAACCGGCAAACGCCTTGAACCTCACGTCCGCTTCACCGCCACCCAGATCCCCGTCGATGATCTCCTGCTTGCCTCTATCCCCGGCGACCGCACTGAAGACCCAGCCGACGCCCGCGCCGGCACGCCCTGGCGCCTTGCTCGGGCCGCCCAGGTCCTTGGCTCGCTTGGCCTTGAGGGGTTCCTGCTGGCTGACGGCGAGGTGTACTCGGAGAACCAGCACACCGAGTTCAACGTTCTCTTCAAGACCGACAACGCCCGCATCGGCGGCCCCGTCACCACCGCCACCGCTCGCGATGCCTCTTGGCTCTGGCCCGAGGACTACCCGCTCACGGATGTCTCGGCCGAGGTCCTCCTGACTCGCCGCGACCTCACCATTTCCCGCCTCACCGGCCGACACGAAAACGCGCGACTCTCCGCAACCGCTTCCTTGTCCTGGATGGCCGGCCTCTCCGACATCGATGTCCAGGTCACCGGCGAGAACATTCCCATCGAAGACCCTGTCCCGGAGATCTTCGCCGGGCTGGCCGACGACCCCGCCAGCCTCGCGCGCCTGGCCGCCTTCCGCACCCTCAATCTTTCCGGCGCGGGCGACTTCTCGCTGTGCGATCGCCGCGTTTCCGGCCTCGCCCTCCAGCGCAGCGCATCCCTCTTTCCCAGCGCGCTGACCTTCATCCATGCGGGCCGACGCGTCAACCTCGAGAACGTAAGCGGCTCCCTCTCCCTGCGTGACTCCGCTGCGCATCTCTCATCACTCACCGGCGATGTGCGCATTGATGACTCCGCCTCCGGCCGCCTCAGCCTCACCGGCCGTTGGACGCCTTCTGCGTCTGATCAGGACAAGTCCACCTTCGACGTCGTCGGCTCGCTGGAGCAGACTCCCTGGGAGTCCGAACTTCTTCCGTTCGCGCTGGAACTGGCAGGTCAAGGCGCCCGCCGCAACGCATTGGCACGCTTTGGGCCGCGCGGGTTCTTCGATGCCTCCTTCGCTGTTGCTCGTCTCGATCCCGCAGCCGCCGCGCCCCGGATCTCACTGCGCCTCCTGCCCACCGCTCTCACCGCATCCGTCCATGGCCGTGATTTCTCATTCCTGCGTGAATCAGGCTCTCTTGTCTTCGACTCGGGCAACCAGCAAATCTCGTTTGAAGCCCTCACCGGGCGCAGCGCAACCGGCCGCCTCGCCCTCGGCGGCTCGTGCATGCTCGCCTCGGGCATCAACCTCAATCTTCTCGTCAACCTGCGCGACCACACCATCGGTGACCTCGTCCGCGCCGTCCTGCCCGAAGGATTTGTTTCCTTCGTCGAGTCGGGCATGGTCGCCGTGAACGGAAACCTCGAGGTCGATGCGCTCCGCCTCACCTATGCCAAGGGCCCCGCGCCCGCCGACCCTGCGAATCTCTCCGTCGAGGGTCGCGTTTGGTTCAGCGGCGGCGGCATGAACTTGCCCCTCTCCGTCACCGAGGCCGATGGCTTTGCCGACGTCTCTTTCACCCAGCGCATCGGGCCCGACCCGACCCTTACCGGCTTTGCCCGCCTGAATCTCGAGTCCCTCAAGGTGGCCGACCGCGCGATAGGCCCCACCCTTGTACACATCAACACCGAAGACAACGGGCGCGCCATCGCGTTCCCCCTTATTCGCGGCGAACTCGCCGGCGGCGTAGTCACCGGCTCCGGACGCGTCGCCCTCACGCCGCGCGGACGCTACGCCCTCGAGCTCCTCATGTCGCACGTCGGCATTGAACCTCTTCTGCCTCTGGCGATGCGCACCGGCGACGCTGCCGCACCGCCACGCCGCCCCGCACGTCGAAGGGCGGCCGCTCCCGACTCCGCAGGTCCAGGATGGGGTTCCGCCTCCTTATCCATCTCCGGCCTCACCGGCGTTCCCGAATCCCGTACCGGCCGCGGCGATCTCCGCATCGACGATGCCACCATCTACAACGTCCCTGCCGTGCTCTGGATTCTCCAGATGAGCGCCATGTCCCTGCCCACCGACGACGCCTTCAACACCGCCGAAGCATCCTTCTATATCGACGGCAATGACGTCGTTTTCGAAAACCTCCGCTTCGCTTCGCCGGCCATCACCCTCCTGGGCCTCGGGTCCATCCGCTATCCCACCGGCGAACTCGACCTCTGGTTTGACACCGTCCGCAATCAGCGCATCTTCCTGATCACCGACATCTGGGAAGCCGTTCGCGACTCGCTCTTCTCCATCCATGTCACCGGCTCTGCCTCGAAACCGCGCGGCGACATCATTCCCCTCGGATCTATCTCCCGTCAGCGCCGCGCTGCGGCCGCCCGCTTCCCCGATTCCTCCCTGGTGCAGGCTCCTCACTCCGACAGCCGATATCTCCTGGAGCCGACCGCCCCGCGCTGAATCCTCCTCCCCTCATCCATAACCGCAAGGCCCATCCCCTCGTGAGCCCACCCAAGCCCATCGCATTCGACCCCAACGACCCCGCCGTCATCGACGCCATCGACGCACTTGCACGCATGACCGGCGCCGATCCCGAGTCCTTCGAGGGCCGCCAGATCACCGACCTCGTGCAGACGGCCATCAAGCTCATTCCCGACGGCCGCCACTCAGGCGAACTCAAACTCCTCAACGCCGCCCTCAAGGAACTCCGCTACGCCTTCCGCATCTTCGCCCCCTACCGCGCTGTTCCCAAGATTTCCATCTTCGGCTCTGCTCGCACCCCCGAAGACCACCCTGACTACCGCATGACCGTCGACTTCGCACGCCTCATGGTCAAGATGGGCTGGATGGTGATTACCGGCGCCGGCGGGGGCATCATGCAGGCCGGGCACGAGGGCACCGGGCGCAGCGCAAGTTTCGGCGTCGCCATCCGCCTGCCCTTCGAGCAGTCCGCCAACCCCATCATCGCCGGCGATGAGAAACTCATCCACTTCCGCTACTTCTTCACCCGCAAACTCATCTTCGTCTCCCAGGCCAATGCCGTCACTCTCTTCCCCGGCGGCTTCGGCACGCAGGATGAGAACTTCGAGGCCCTCACCCTCGTCCAGACCGGAAAAAGCCACATGGTCCCAATCGTCATGCTCGCCGGCGGGCCCGAGGGCGCACGCAGTCCCGGCGGATACTGGTTCGAGTGGGACCGCTTCATCCGCACCCAGCTCCTTGAACGTAAGCTGATCAGCGCTGAGGACCTCAGCCTCTACTACCTCGCCCGCGACCCGGCCGACGCCGCCGATCACATCGCCCGTTTCTACCGCATCTATCACTCCTCCCGCTATGTGAAGGAGCAACTGGTCATCCGCCTCACTCGACCTCTCTCCGCCCAGCGCCTCGACTTCCTCAACCAGCGCTTCAGCGATGTCGTCGCCGGCGGCGCAATCCGTACCGCCGCTCCCTTCGATGAGGAGAAGGACTTCCGCGAACTGCCCCGCATCGCATTCCATCACGCGCGCCGATCCTGGGGCCGCCTCCGCCTGCTCATCGACGCCATCAACGAATCCTGAAGACCCTTTCTCCATCACATTGCTCAGCCCAAAAAGAGCAGCCGCGCCGCAGGATGGATGAGCGATGCGGCGCGGCTGGCAGGATGTCTCATTCACTTACGGCCGCTTTATCAGGCAGCCGCTGGCCTGCATCTGCTCAGTTGCGCCTTGGCGCTTCCTGCACCGCAAACAGCACGCGCGGCCGATCCGTCGGCGATTTCACGTTCGAACGGTCGAACACCACCATGTACGTCTGTTCCATGGTCGGCTTGAGCACTTCAAGCGGTTCGACGCCCAGTGCCGCCGCGCGCTGCTTGGCCACCGTCACGTCGTTCGGGCTCACCCCGACGACCTTCAGGTAGCACACGTACACGTCGCTGCGCACCGCCACCGTGTTGGCCAGCGCCCGCGGCAGCGCGAGCCACTCGCCCACATCGTTGGCCGGATCGTACGGATACGTACCGACGCGATCAGGATTCTCCAGCGGCCGCAACGCCTCGCGCGTCAGGTCCTGAGGCGATCCGCCTCCGCCGTCATGCCCGAAGCGCACCAGCGACTGGTTCACAAGATCAGGCACCTTGGGCAGCCGGTCATTGGGCTGATACGCCGGCGTCGGCAGCATGCCCCCGCCCAGGTACCCCCACTGCGAAATCAGCGGCATTTCCGCCACCGATGAAATGCCTCCCATCGGCCCCGCCCCGCTTCTCTGAGCCGCATAATCGTCGCGCAGGCCCGACGCATCATCGCCGGGTTTGGCGAAAATCTGGCTCGCGGTCCAGCGGTCCGCCCAGTTCATGAACTCCAGGCTGTTGCCCGTGATCACCACCTGCTCCCGATCACGGTACGCCGCGATCGCTCGCGCCGTCCGGTTGTTCGGATCGTTGCCCTGCAGCGTCACCGTGCCTCCCACGCTCAGATCATTTCTCGGGTATAGGAAGGGAAGCGTCCGCAGCACACGCTCCGGCGCCGTGTTCAGGTTGATGCGCCCCTGCGCCATCGACGAACCGCCCGGCAACTTGATCGTCTCGAACACCGTCGCCACTCGCGCCGCCGGAGGCACCGCCGAATACGGCAGAGCCTTCCCATTCACCTGCGCAATGTCGCGCGTAAAGTCCAATTTGCCCACGAACGGATTGGCCACCAGCGTCGACCCGCCCACGCTCAGCACGCGCAGGTCCGGACTGGGCGAATATCCCGCCGGGTTCCCGCCCGCCGTGCCGTCGCCCGGATGCAGCATCAACCTCCACTCGTCGGGATTGTTGACCCTGAAATAATCGCTGTACGGGAACACCAATTCGTCCATCGACTCATCACCCAGGAACTCCGACAGCGTGATGTACCGCGTCGGATCAGCAAAGTCCGCCGTCGGGTCCGTGCCCGTCTGTGCGCTGATTCCCGCGTTGATCGTCGCCACGCTCGTCACGCTCAGCAGATCCATGCCCGAACGGAACTCGCCTGCCTCATCGCCCGGGAACACCCGCAACTCAAACGGCGCGAACGCGAAGGAATTCAGCGGATACCCCTTGGTCTCACCATTATTCAACTCGTCCGCCAGGTCCGCTCCGTCGATCGTCCCCGTCGACGGCCCGCCGTTGAGGGTGTCCATGTCCGGCCCCTGGTAAATCTCAGCGCCTTTTCCGTTGGTGGCGATCTCCGTTGACGACTGCAGCACATAGCCCGGGAAGCCTCCGCCTTTGGCCGGTTTGTCGCAGTACCGCCGGATCGACGCCGACGTCACCCATGCCGGAATATTCGGCGGCACGTACGGGCCCTTGTCGCCATCGAGGAACTGCGGGAAATTCGTGCTGTCCTTCGACGCGAGTCGGTCGACCATGATGTCGAACTTCCGGTCTGTCACACTGCCGGTGTTCGGAAACGCCACGTCCTCACGCCACAGTGTCGCCACCGCGTTGTCCGCGTTGGTCAGGTCCACAGGCGTCACCGTGCGGATTCGCACCACCTGCGTCGCCGGAATGTTCACCGTCCGCGCCCGCACCATCGACTCCCACTCCGAAACCGTCGGGTCGGTCTCGTCCTTGGACGAAACGTAGAACACACGCAACTCGCCGGGCGCCAGTGATCCCGTCAGGGGCATGTGAATCCGGTCGCCGTCCGCCCCGAGGAACCCGATCCGGAAATCATCCAGGTCAATCGTCGAGTCCCACGGATTCCCGATCTCCACCGCCGCGATCTCCAGGTACTTCTCGTCCGTCTCGACATCCACCGGCGGAGGATTGGACCCCGACGTGTAGTCGTCGTCCACATACACGATGAACGTCGCCGCTTCCCGCAGGAAAGGCGTCCGCTCCGTGCCGATCACGTACATGTTGTTTGTCGTGACGCCGATCTGGTCCCACGCCAGCAGGCCGTGCTCCAGGCGCGCGCTGATCTCGTCGCTGCCGGGCGCGGGCACCACATCCTCGAACCGCACCCGCTTGATCCTCGGGTCCGTTCCCGTGTCCAGCGTGTCCTGCATGTTCGTCGCCAGCATTGCCGACCGCACAAACGCAAAACGACTGTCCCCATCACCATAGGAATACGTCGCATTCGGATCGTCATCCGTTGTAAACGCTCCTTCTCCGCTGAGATAAATGTTGGCCGTGCTGCCCGTGCCGTTCTCGCCCGTGTCCACAGCGAACGGCGCCAGCGCCCACATCAGGCCCGAAACCACCCGCTGCACGTCCGCCTCCCCATCGTCCGGGATCAGCAGGTCGCTGATCCTCGGCTTGGGCAGGATTCCCTCCTGACTCACTGAAAAGTCCGATGACCACGGCTGCACCGTCTGGTGCCCGTTGTACGTCGTCACCAGGTGCCGGATATCCCCGCCCGCTTCCCAGCCGCTTGTCGGGTCCAACTGGCTCACGATCCCCATGTCAGTGAGACCACTGGGATTCAGTTGCGTCACCAGAACCGGCAGGTCTTTCGCGTAGTCCAACTCATTCGGAAGCAGGTCCTTCAGGGGACTGGTCCCCACGTTCCCCCAGTTGAGTCCTGCAAACACGCCCTCCAGACGCGACTGCGTCCGATCATTCGCGGTAAAGCCGAACATGCGCAGTTCCATCTCATCCGATGCCCCGTAAGGCCGCAGCGAGATCGCCGTCGTGAACGGATTCGGCGCCAGCGCCAGGTACTTCGTCCCGCGCGTGTCCACGTTCATCTGCTTGTCCGCCCGGTACCCGCTCAGATAGTTCGCGTCCGTCTCGTTGTCGATGTACCCCACCTGCTTGAGGTGCTCCCGGAATCCGCCCGGTAGCCGGCCCGGCCCGACAGTTCCGTCGATGAACAACTGCTCCGAATACGTCAACCCTTCCGCAATCGCCCGCGCCCGGAATTCATCGGACAACAGCGAATACGCATCCACATCCGTCGGGTACTGACCCGTCCCGATCGTCGTGTCATTGGAAGTAAACGAAATTCCCGACTCCACGTTCGCGTTCAGGTTCACCATCCCCGACGCATCTACGATCCGCGCCGCCACGAATACGCGCATCCCCTCAGGCGTGCCGTACACGCCCGGAAGTTCCGTCCACCGGGAATCGATCCGCCCGTCTCCGTCCGTGTCCGTCCCGTAGCGCTGATCCAGGAACGTCACATATCCAGTCGACGTCGTGTCCATGTCATCCAACTGGATCGCCGCGTTCATCTCCGGGTTGAGTGTGTCCCACGCGATCGGCGAATTGCCCGTGATGTACAGGTCCGTGCCGAACAGGCCGTTCCGCGTCGGCCCGAACAGCTTGTCGAGGTCAACGAACTTCCCGTCCGGATGAATGTTCGAAATGTGCCGCCACAGTCCGAAGTTCGCGTTGGCCGGGTCAGTAATCGGCTCCAACGACGCCAGCCACCGGTCCGCCATCGAATCAATCAGCGCCATCAGCGGCCGGCCGTTTGCGTCCGTAATCATCCCCCGACCCGTCGACCGGTCCGGCGTGGGTCCATAGCCCGTACCGGGATAGTCAAAGTCCTCAATCAGGTACGCGTCCACCCGCCCATTCCCGTCCAGGTCCACCGGCTCGCGAAATGGCCGCGCCGCCGAAGTCTGCCCGCCAAACAAGTCCATCGCCAGCTGATGCCCGATCGCGTCCATCACCTTCTGCGCCACTTCCGCGCGCAGCACATCCGACTTCTGCACGTCCGAAGACACCCGCTCCAATTGCCCCACGCTCAGGTACGCAGCCGCCGAGATCGCCAGCAACACCAGGACCCCCACGACCAGGATCAGGATGCTCCCGCGCCGTTGCCCGCGCAACGTCCCGCTCCCAACCATCCTGCTCGGCTCGCGCAGCCCAAGCGTCCAGTTCGAGTTCCGTTCATGTGTGTGTGCCGGCATCGTAAGGCTCCTTGGCTCCCTGTGCGGGGGGGCCTGTTCCGTCTCTGTCCTTTCGCCGTCAGTCGCGCGCGGTTCCGTGCATCTTCCGCTTAGTTCCGCTCGTGTCTGACGTCCCTTCCCCTCTCGATTCTGTCATCACTCCGCCACCCATGCGTTACGTTCCCGCCCGTTCCTGCGGCGGCAGATTGAATATGAACTCAAAAACCCTGCCCTCGGGCAGCCGGTTGTTCTGATCATGCAGCGTCATGCGCACCCGGATCATCGTCGGCCAGGGCCACGCCTCCGCCCGCTCCGCATCACCCGCCTTGGGCACGAAATATCCAAACGTCGCGTAATACAGATCGCTCCGCTGCAACTCCTGGAACGCGCCCCCAGAAGGCAACTGCTGATTCGTCACCTCGCTCAGGTACCACATCCGCGGGTCCGCCGGCGCATTCCGCCGCGCCTCCTCAAGATCAACCCCCAGCAGCCGGTTCTGAAAATACGGATTCGCCGGGTTCTCGATGTCGTACCACACGATCTCCCCTTCAGGGTACGAAATCTCTCCGGTGCTCCACGCCACCTCGAAATTCGTCACCCCCACCCCCAGCGACGCTTGTGTCAGCATCTGGTCCTGACGCGACAACGTCGGCAGTGTCGTCTCGGCTCGCATCCGGCCCAGCGCCGTCACCATCCGCCCACGCTGCTGCATCGCCCACAATTCCGCCACGTCCGTCCCGATCCCGTCCCGATCGTCCGGATCCTGCACGTACTGCAGCACCGGCACATCATTCCCGCTCAACTTGTCGTCCGCATCTGCTGCCGATGCGGTAAAGCCTGTTGTCCGCGTCGCAATCCCCGTCGTCGTTCCAATCGCCGACGGAACCCACAGCTGCTCCTGCCACACCGCCCACGATGGCCCCAGCGGATCTTCAACCAGGTCGATCTCGCTCGTCACCGGGTTGTACAGCGATCCGTACTCCGTCACCGCCTTCTGCACCTCCGCAAGGTCCATGTCGATCAGGTCCACAAACCCCGGCGACAGTCGATGCTTCCAGCCGTTGGCGTCGTACCCGTTGTACCCGTTGATGCGGAAGTAGAAGTTGCCGTTGGTGTCCGTCGCCCCGTAGTAGTTGGTGTACTCGCGCGCCCCCGACTCATTGTAATATTCGGAGAAAGACTGCGCGAAGTGAAAGTTGTTGTTCGTGGTGCTGTCGCGCGGCAGCAGCAGCGCCGCCTGCCGGCCCAGGATCCAGTCCTTGGCGTAATAGTTCGCGTTGTCCGCATTTGCGCCCGTCCGGTCGTCCGCAAACCGCGTCAAGTAGTCACCCAACCCCGGCGGGGTCGTGCCGTCCTTCACCTCCACCGGAAATGAACGGTTGTTCGTCTGGTCAATCTGCGCAGCCACCGACGCCCGCGGCGCGTGCCCGTACCAGATCCTCGCCGCGCCTGCGGTCAGGTTCCGCGCAATTGTGTTGCTTCCCGCATTCGAGTATTGGTACGACGAATAATCCCCCGCCGCAAAAAACACGATCTGGTCCATCCGCACTGCCGGCCGGCCCGGATCATACGTGTCGGGGTCATTCGGATTCCCCGACGGCGCACGCAGCAGGTTCTGCCCCTTCTCCTGTGCATCCTTGTCGTAATAGATCGCGTCACGCTGATTCTCGCCCGACAGCGCACCTGGCGTCTGCTCGCCCGGCGATGCCAGCCCCATCCGCTCGCACCGGATCCCGATGAACCCCTCCCGCGTCATGTTGCGGAAGTCCTCGCGCATGATCCGCTCAATCCCCCGCGCCGCCTGCGAAATCTCCGCATTCGCCTCCCCGATCGACATCGTGTCCTTCGAAATCGTGAAGATCCGCCCGATCCCCACCACAAGCACCAGCGTCAGCCCCAGCGCCACCAGCAGTTCCACGATCGTGAACCCGCGCTGCAGCCCCGCCGCCGCCCGCAACCCTCCCCATCGGCACGTCATCATGTTTCTTGCGCGCGTCACAGCGTCACCTGCTTCGTGTAGGCCAGGAGCGGAGTGATCTTCCACTCGACTTCCCGGTTGCCCTCATGTTCATCCACCGTCACCACCTGCAGCGGCAGGTAATACCACTCCAGGTCCTCGTTGATCGCCGGCTTCTGCTTCCCGTTCACCAGCACCGACGGCACCGAGTCCAGTTCCCACCGACCGTCGGCCCGGCTGCGCCGAACCTTCACAGGCCCCGACCCGTTCAGCGGCAGCAGCCATACCCCCCGATCCATATTCGTCTCCAGTTCATTCGAGATGTCATCCAGCACCGGCACAGGGTTCTTCGCGTCCGCTGTGTCCATCCGCACCGTCCCCCGGCCGATCCGCAGCATCCCCGTGTTCTTCTCGTTATCGCCGGGGTCCGCGATCACGGAGTGAAAGTGATCTGCCCCGTTCCCATCCATCCGATACATGAACAGGCAGTACTGCACCTGTCCGTCCTGCCCCCGACGGAACGCCATTTCCCACCCGTACCGCGGACTCTCCTTGGGAACATACCGGTCGTCGTCCGCCACGATGTGATCGTCCAGCCACTCGTAATCAATGGTGAACACCGCGACCTGCACTCCCGGCTGCGGCACCGCCACGTTGAGCCCGATCTTCGGCTGATCCAGGCAACTCGACCCGTAGTAAATCCCGTTGTTTCCCGCTTCGTTGAAGAGCGAATTGTCGCCCGACAGATACACAAACTTCGTGTCGTTCGGATTCGCGATCCCGATCAGGCACGACGTCACGATCTGCCGCGTCGCCTTCTCGTAAATGTCGATCGTCACCTGCACCGCATCCGTCGAGGTGTAGTCCAGCGGTCCGCACGCCGAATCCAGATCGATGTTCCGATTTCCGGTTTGCACCGGGAATACCCGCTTCCTCTCTTGCTTCCGCAGCCGCAGGTCCA
Organism: Phycisphaerales bacterium; assembly: GCA_044229655.1. Lineage (GTDB taxonomy): Bacteria > Planctomycetota > Phycisphaerae > Phycisphaerales > UBA5793 > JBGASM01. The sequence continues at coordinate 259,204 of JBGASM010000001.1, forward strand.
GCTCGTTCCCGTTCGCGTCCCGTCCGATGTCCACGTTCCCCGGCAGTTCGGTCGACGGCATCTGCAGATACGGCTCCCCGTCCGGGTCCACCGACTCGACCGCGCTCACCCGGTACCACCGCGTCCGCTCAAATTCGTTCAGATTGTTGCTCTTCTCCAGCGCCGCCAGGCTCGCCTCGAATCGCCCCAGCCGCTCCGACAGCAGCGCTTCGACGCTCTCGCCCAGTGAGACCGCGCTCGACAGGTCGTTCGCGTCCCGCTGCTGCGTGATCACCACCGGAAATATCGCGCCCACGCCGATCAGCCCCAGCGCCAGAATGACCGTCGCGATCAGCACTTCGATAAGTGAGAACGCCCGCACGCCGCGTCCGCGCCATCCGAGGTTTTTCCCTGTGTTCGTGCTCATGCGACTCACCTTTCCACTTCGTCATCCGGCAGCAGCAGCCCCGTGAACCGGTTGAACGCCTGTGCCGATGCGTTCGCATCCATCCATTCGTCCATCTGTATCTGGTCGTCCTTGCCGTCTTCGTTCGCGTCCGACCGGTCCGCGATCTCCTGGTACCTCGTCGCCGCATAAGGCGAATCCGGCCCCACCATCAGCCACGGCTTGCGGATTCCCAGTTCGTCACCCAACTTGAACAGGTCCACGATCACCACGAACGGCACGCACCGCAACTGCGCCTCCGCGATCGCCACTTTCTCGCCCCGGCTGTTCGTCGTGATCCTCGGCGTCCACTGGCGGTAGTTCCCGTCCGCGTCCGCATCCATCGCGTTGTCGAGGTCGACAAAAGCGTCCCCGCCCGATGCGTTGCTCCCCAACTCCTCCGAATTGGTCACGATCGTCCCGTCCGGGCTGTACCGGACGATGAACGTCTCAAGGTTTTGTGCGTTCGCGTCCGTCGACTTCGTGATGTCCCCGTCCGTCGCGAAGAAGCGGATGTCCGTCCTCGGCTGCAGCCAGGGATCAAAATTCTTCCTCGCTCCCACATACAACCTGCCCAGATCGCAATACCAGTTCCACGCATTGGCCGGGTCCGCGCTCCCGCGGCTTGCGCCGTACCCATACCCCAGCACCCCTGCCCCCTTGGGCAATTCGATCACCGCCTGCCCCTCCACCGGCACAAAAATCGTCGCCGCCCCCATACCGTTGCCCGCGTTGTCCGTCGTCCCCGCTTCTTCGATGATCTGCAGCGTCGTCACCTGCGTCCGCACGTCAAACCCGAACATCACCGCAACATCGTGCCCCCGCTGCATCGCCAGTGTGCGCGCTGTCCCCAGCGTCGCCGCCAATGCGTTCTTCGAGCCTGACACCCGGTTCGAATCCGAAATCGCCCGAAACGCCGGCAGCGTCGCCGCCACCAGCGCAATGATCACGCCCACCACTACGACCAGTTCCAGCACCGTGAAACCGCCGCGTCCTCCCGCGTCGTTGCGCCTCCGGATTGTCTGCTTCCTGCTCAGCATTGCAGCGCCTTTCGCGTTTGTCCCGCCCCTGGTCACGGCTTCTCGATCGTGTCCAGTGAATACACGTTGTCATCCAGCGTGTCATACTTGAAATCAGGACCCGCCGACATGAAGTACGGCCGATCCCCCGACGCCCGCCCGTAGCCCTTGAACTGCCCGCCCGACAATCCCGACACCGCCACCGTGTTGTCCGGATGAATGTACAACACTTCCATCCCCCACGCGTCCGCCACCGACGTCCGCGCCGGAACCACGCCGGGCAACTCCGTGATCTCGCCCGCATACTGCGTCATGCCGTCCTTGGCCGCCGCCGCATACAACTCCGTCCGCTTCATGAGCGACTCCGTCGGCAGCGCCGCCAGGATGCTGTCCGCACCCTTCATCCCCTGCACCTGCGCGATCAGCACCGCGCTCTCTGGAAACACCGCTGATGTATTCTGCGCCGAGTTGCCCGTCGGCGGAATGTACCGCAGCGGATTCGTCGCCCCCTTCGCGTCCGCCGTGTAGGGCGGCATCGACTGATACTCCGTGTTGTACTCCGTCAGCAGCGCGTCCAGCGCCCGCAGGATGTCCTTCGTCTGCCGCACTTTCCCCTGCTCAATCACGCCCCGCCCCACCGTCACCGTGAGCGTGATCAACACCCCGATGATCGCGATCACCACCAGCAACTCCACCATCGTGAAGCCGCTCCGGGCCTTGCGCCCCGCCGGAATCGTGTCTCGCGTCTTGCCCATCATGCTCACAGCCCAACTTCCACGATGTTGTCCTTGTTCACCGCCTCCGCCGCTTCCGTGTTGTCCGAGGATCCATCCGTGATCGTGCCCTTCATGTCACGCCCCGTCGACATCAGCACGAACGGTGCGCTCCGCAGGCTCGACTTGAACGACTCCAGCCCGCTCTTGTCCAGCGACCCATACCACTCCTGCGGCCACGCATCCGGATACCCGTCCTTCGGATCACTGTCCCGCACGTTGTCCAGGTCCGCCGGGCTCAGCCAGCCCTGGTAATACCGGATCGGCTGACCCCATGAGTCCGTGAACATGAAGATCTCCGCGTCGTTCCCCGCGATCTTGTATCGCGCCGAATCCTGCGAACTCGTCTGTCGCGAAATCGCCGGCGTGACCGCGTCCGCTTGCGTCGCGTCCACATACGGCCCGAAGACCTTCTTGCAGCACTGCCCCCTGCTCTCCGTGTGCCGGTCCGCAATAAACAACTCCCGGTCCGGCGAACGGATCGCCCCGCCGAACGAACGGTCAGGCCCCGGATCAAGGAACCCATACCCCACGCGCCCGTCGTCCAGGTCGCTGTCATCCGTCCCGCTCACCAGGTCGTTGCTCGCCACTTTCCCATTCAGATTCAGGTCCCCCACCCCAGCCAGGTAAGGCACCAGCGACAGATTGCTGTAGAAGCCCGCCTTCTGCCGTTCTGAATAAAGGTTCTGCGCGTAATCCGCGTCCTTCGCGTTCAGGTTTCCGCCCACAACCGTGAGCAACTTCGTCGCATTCGTGCTGTCGTCCAGCAGCGGCGGGTAATACCCCAGGTCCTCGTGGAACTGTGTCAGCCCCTGCTGGATCGTCTGCATGAGCCGGATCGTCTGCGATTCCTGCGCCGCCCGCCGCAGCCGCCCGCCCCCCACCGATACCAGCCCCACCAGCAGCGCGATGATGGCCAGAACCACCAGCGTCTCGACCAACGTGAACGCCCGCGCCTCTGCGCCCAACGTTCCCCGTGTTGTCCTTCCGCCTTGCATCATCACGTCACCAGCTCCAGTTCTCTGCACCATCTCGCCGCTTCGGCGCCGCGGGGCAGCACGACGCCCAAGCCCTCTCCCTCTGCCGCCCTCCCTCCCCCGCCCGCGACCTTACGTCTTCGACAGGCTCTCGATCATCGCGACCATCGGCATGAACAACGCCAGCACGATCGTCCCGACGATGCCGCCCAGCACCAGCACCATGATCGGTTCCAGCAGCGACACGAGCGAACTTACCGCCACATCCACTTCTTCGTCGTAGTTGTCCGCGACTTTGAGCAACATCGCGTCCAGGTCGCCCGTTTCCTCGCCCACGTCCACCATGTTCACCACGATCGCATCGACGACCTTCGTCTCGCGCAGCGGCGCCGCAAACGATTCGCCTTCGCGGATCGCATCATGCACCTTCGTCAGCGCCTTCTCGAACACGTAGTTGCCCGAGGTGTCGCGCGTGATCGTGATCGCTTCCAGGATCGGCACGCCCGCTGAGATCAACGTCCCCAGCGTCCGTGTGAACCGCGCCACCGTCGACTTCCGGATCAGCGGCCCGATCAGCGGCAGCAGCAGCTTCACCCGATCCACCACCGCACGCCCCGGCTCCGTCCTCCGCGCCAACTTGATGAAGAAGAACAGCACGAACGGCGTCGTCCCGACCCACACCCAGCCCGGAATGGTCTGGTCAGGCTGGCTGCCGGCCATCCACGACGACATCTTGATCAGCCACGTCGTCAGCGCGGGCAGTTGGATTTCAAAGTCCTCGAAAATCTCCTGGAACTTCGGAATCACCTTCACCATGATCGCCGACACGATGCACACCGCGACCGTGATCACCACCGCCGGGTAAATCATCGCGCCCGTGATCTTCCTCTTGAGCCGCTGCGCCTTCTCCAGGAAGTCCGCCAGACGCTGCAGAATCAGGTCCAGCACGCCGCCGACCTCGCCCGCCGCCACCATCTTCACATACAGCCGGTCAAACGCCTTGGGCTGCTTGGCCATCGCGTCCGACAGCGTCGAGCCGCCTTCCACGTCCTCGGCCACCGCCGAGATGATCGACTTCATCTGCCCCGGCCTCTGCTGCTGCTCCAGCACCTGCAGCGACCGCAGCAGCGACAAACCCGCGTCCTGCAGCGTCGACAGTTGCCGCGTGAATTGCGTCAGCGTCTTCGTCTTCACGCGCCCGATCGAGAAGTTGAAGTCCTTCTTCTTCTTCTTCGCCTTCGCGGGAGCCGCTGCAGAACCGCTGCGACCCTGTGCCGCCGCAGCCCCTTTCTGCTTCTTCTCACGCACCGACGTCGGGAAGAACCCCTGCCCCTTGATCTTCTGGATCGCCTGCTCGCTCGTATCGGCTTCCAACTCGCCTTTCCGAGCCTTCCCTGCCGCATCCAACGCTTCATATGCAAACACTGCCATGTCGCTGCTCCATCCTGCGGCCCTGCGTGAGCCGCGTGGTGACTTCGTTCCCTTATTCCTCTTCGCTGATCGTCTCCCGGATCACTTCGTCAATCGTCGTCTGCCCTTCGTAAATCGCCAGCAAGCCGCACTCGCGCAGCGTCCGCATCCCGCGCTTCCGCGATTCGTTCCGCAGCACCGACGTCGACGCCTCCTTCATGATCATCTCGCGCATGTCGTCGTCGATGATCATGATCTCGTAGATCGCCAGCCGCCCCTTGTACCCCGTCTTGTTGCACTTCTCGCACCCGCGCCCGCGCGCAAACGTCTTCCCGCGCACCTCGTCAGGCGTCAGCGCCAGCTCCATGAGCTCCTCTTCCCTCGGCACGTACTGCTCCTTGCAGTTCAGGCACACGCGCCGCACCAGCCGCTGCGCCACGATCGCCTCCACCGTCGCCGTCACCAGGAACGGCTCGATCCCAAGGTCCAGGAGTCGCACGATCGATGACGGCGCATCGTTCGTGTGCAGCGTCGTGAACACCAGGTGCCCCGTCAGCGACGCCTGCACCGCGATTTCCGCCGTCTCCTTGTCGCGAATTTCACCCACCAGGATGATGTCCGGATCCTGACGCAGGAACGACCGCAGCGTCTTGGCGAACGTCAGCCCGATTTCCGCGTTCATCTGGCACTGACACAGCCCGTCAATGTCATACTCAACCGGGTCCTCCGCCGTCAGAATCTTCGTGTCCGGCGTGTTCAGTTCATTCAGTGCCGCGTACAGCGTCGTCGTCTTGCCCGAGCCCGTCGGACCCGTCACCACGATGATCCCGTTGGGCTTGTTGATCAGCTGCCGCACCTTCGTCAGGTCGTCAGGCCGCAGCCCCACGTTGTCCAGGCTCAACTTCACGTTCGACCGGTCCAGCACGCGCATCACCACCGACTCCCCGAACATCGTCGGCAGCACCGACACGCGCAAATCCACCGGGCTCCCGCCCACCTGCAACTCGATACGCCCGTCCTGCGGCAGCCGCCGCTCCGCGATGTCCAGGTTCGCCATGACCTTCACGCGCGACGCGATCGGCATCGCAAGGTACTTCGGCGGCGGGTGCATCTCGTACAGCACCCCGTCGATTCGGTACCGCATCTTGAACTCTTCTTCAAACGGCTCGAAGTGAATGTCCGAGGCCCGGTCCTTGATCGCCTGCAGCAGCACCAGGTTGATCAGCTTGATCACCTGGTTGTCCGAGGCCGCCGCCGCAATCTCCGACAGGTCAATCGATTCCCCACGCCCCGAAAACTGCGCCAGATCCGAACGCGCCGACAACTCCGCATACACGTTCGTCAATCCGGCTTCCGCCTTCGCCGCCGGGTAGTACTTGGCCAGGAACTCTTTGACCTGCTCCTCATCCGCTAACGCCACCTTGACCTTGAACCCCATGAGCAACTGCAGGTCATCCGCTGCCCGGAAATTGTCAGGCGACTTGATCGCGATCGTGATCGCGCGCGTCTTCGGATTGAAGTCGATCGGGAAAATCTGGTACGTGTTCGCCGTCTCCGCCGGCACTGCCGCAATCGTTTCATCCGTGATCGTGACCTTCGCCAGGTCCACCACGTCAATCCCCGCCTGGTATGCCAGCGCCTGCAGCACGTCAGGCTTCTTAATGTAGCCCAACTCGATCAGCAACTCGCCCAGTTTCGCCTTGCGCTTCTTCTGCAGCGCCAACCCTTCATAGACCTGTTCCCGCGTAACCTTGCCCATCTTGGTCAGGACGCGGCCAATCTTTCTCCCCTTCAATTCTGTCAGGTCGAGGGTCGGCATAGGACGTTGTCTTTGTGTGCTTTCGGGTTCGCGGACGCTGGGAAACGCAGCGACCGAAAACCTCTGGTTGTGGTGTTTCCAAATTACCCGGTAGAGATGGCCAGGTACCCTGTGCCCTGCACCTGACCATCTCTGCTACATTATTTCGCCCATTTCTTGCGCGTGCCGCTAAATTCGCGCGAAAATCAATTATTTCAGACAATAAATGTGACACTATTGTGCCTCTCGCCCTCCGACACGCCGGCCAGCACAACGATCCAGTTGGCCGAGTTCCACCTGAGATAGGTCAAGAACCGGAAATTGAATCTCGGAATTCCATGATGTGGCGATCTCCTTTATCAAGCCACTCGCGACCAAGCAGCGCCGCGAGAACAGCCCGCCCAGCGATGATCCCATCGCGATCGCAAAGAATCTATCCGCGCTGCGATCACAATTTCTAAATACTGTGCTTGACATAGTACTGTGCGTCGATATACTATACGCCACACAGTGATGGATCTCGCATGGTAGAGACCCGTGACAACCTCTCGATCCTTTCTGAACTCCGCCGAGGAGCCCTCGTTCTGGCGGTCCTCTCGCGCCTCCGCACCCCCCAATACGGCTACTCGCTCCGCCAGGCCTTGGCTGACGCCGGCCTCCCCATCGAAGAAGGCACCCTCTACCCCCTCCTTCGCCGACTCGAATCCCAGGGCCTCCTGGCCAGCGAGTGGAACACCCAGCACGCTCCCCCGCGCCGGTACTACCGCCTCAGTCCTGCAGGCGAAACTGCGCTGTCCACCCTGACCGACGCCTGGCGCGACCAGGTCCGCGCGATGGATGGCCTTCTGATGGAGAAAGATATTGGAGAAAGCCATGAACGCTGATGAAGTGATCGATTCTTACGTCCGCGATGTCGCCTCCTATCTCCCCCGCTCCAAGCGCAACGACGTCGCCTTCGAACTTCGCTCCCTCCTCGCCGATGAACTCGCCGCCAAATCTCGCTCCGCCGGCCGGCAGCCTGACAAAGCGCTCGCTCTCGAGATCCTCAGTTCCTTTGGCCGCCCTGCCGTTGTTGCCGGCCGATACCACCATCGCTCTGCACTCATCGAACCCGCCGATACCCACCACTTCCTCATCTGGTCGCTCGCAGGGTTTGTCACCATCTCCCTTCATGACGCCCTGAATCAGGCCGCTCAATTCGACGCCGGCGACGCTGCCCTCAAGTGGCTCGGCATCCTCCTTGTCTTTTACGCCTTGATGGGCTGGTGGCGCCGCCGCACACCCAACTCACTCCACTGGAAACCGGGCCGCGGCCCCGAGTGGATGCCGCGCTGGCTCGCGCTCCTGTGCCTGGCCCTGACGCTCCTCTTCCCCGTCTTCATGTACTTCGCCCCTCAAACGTTTGTCCGAGTGATCTTCTTCGGAGCCATCACTGACTCCGGCCTCGAACTCACCGAACTCTTCCGTTACTCCTGGCAGCGAATCGCCACCATGACCGCCCTCGCCGCGCTCCCTGCCCTCTATGCCTGCGTCGCGTTTCAGGGGGCGCTGCGCCGTTGGGCGGGCTGGGCGTTCGCCGCCTCGCACTTCTCTCTGGGCCTGCTCCTCATCGGCCACGGCGCCCCGCTCACCGCTTTCCGCACCGGCGCAGCCTTTTCCGTGTTCGTCTCGCAAAAGGCCAATGATGTCTCAGGCCCCATCTTTGTAGCCACCGGCGGCTGTCTCATCCTCTGCGCCCTCTACCAAGCCTACGTGGAATGGGCACGCATCATTCCCGCCCCTGCCCACACTCCACCGCTGGCCGTGCAATAAGACGCTTTATTCCTCCGTCGTGTCCAGCTCCGTCCTGCCCACCACTCCGCCCGCCCGGTGCACCTTCTCCGTGAGGTCTGCCGGATTCTTGCTCTTGTCGATCATTTCGTCCGCACTGATAAGACCCCTGCTGTACAGCGACCACAGGTGGTCATCCAGCAACTGCATGCCGAACTTCTTGCCCGTCTGGATCGCCGAGTCAATGCGGAACACCTTGTTCTCGCGTATCAGGTTCGCGATCGCAGGCGTCACCACCAGGAACTCGTACGCCGCCACCCGCCCCGGCTTGTCCACCCGCGCCAGCAGTTGCTGGCTGAGCACGCAGATGAGCGTCACCGACAACTGCACACGCACCTGCTCCTGCTGGTTCGTCGGGAACGCGTCGATAATACGGTTGATCGTGCCCGCCGCACCCGTCGTGTGCAGCGTCGCAAACACCAAGTGGCCCGTTTCTGCGGCCGTGATCGCCGCTTCGATCGTCTCCAGGTCGCGCATTTCACCTACCAGGATCACGTCCGGGTCCTGACGCAGCACGCGCCGCAGCGCCTCCGAGAACGAAGGCACGTCCGTGCCCACTTCGCGCTGGTTCACAATGCACTTCTTGTGCGGGTGGTAATACTCGATCGGATCCTCAATGGTCACCAGGTGGTGATCCATGTTCTGGTTGATGTAGTCGATCATCGTCGCCAGCGAGGTCGTCTTCCCCGATCCCGTGGGCCCCGTCACCAGGAACAGCCCGCGCGGCCGGCGAATCAGCTCCTTCGCAATCGCCGGCAACCCGATCTGCTCGAACGTCAGCAACTTGTTCGGAATCTGCCGCAGCACCATCGACAGATCCCCCTTCTGCCGGAACACCGAAACGCGGAAACGTGCTTCATCCCCATACGCAAAGCCGAAGTCGCACGTCCCCACCTCCTGCAGTTCCTGCTGCGAACGCTCAGGCGTGATCGACTTCATGAGCGCCATCGTGTCGTCCGACGCCAGCACCTTGGTGTTCAGCTCCCGCAAGTGCCCGTGCAGCCGGATCGTCGGCTTCCTGCCTACCGAAATATGCAAGTCCGAGGCGCCTTGACGGATGACGGTTTCAAGCAAGCGGTCAATCTGGATCGTGGACATGATGCGGCCAGACCTTTCAGGTGGTGCGCGTATTCAAATGCGGTCTCGTGAAACTGTATTGCTCTGCGGGCATGGGCTGCCAGACCCCGGGGGGGGGGCGGAGGGGGGCGGGGGGTTGGGGGGATAAGGCTGAGGGGGCGGCGGCCCGTGGCCCTTCCGCCAACTATACGGGTGAAACCGAAATGGGAAAGTCATTTCCCCTCCGGCTTTGTCTCTGGCTTCCCCTCCTCATGCGGCCGCGCCCTTGACGTATCCTCGCCTGCGAACTGGAGGCCGGGACCTTGATTCTCTGGACCACACTCTTCCTGGGGCTGATCCATCTCGGCGGGGTCATCTGCGCCGTCGAGGCCGCCATGACCGCGCGCACTCCCCAGGGATCCATCGCCTGGGCGGTCAGCCTGGTCACCTTCCCCTACGTGGCCCTGCCGCTGTATCTCCTCTTCGGCCGCAGTAAATACGACGAATACGTCGAGGCGATGCGCGCCGTCGAAAGGACGAGCCGCGCCGAACTCGACAAACTCGTCCATCGCGAAGCACGCTTCCGCGCCGCCATCGACCCCGAGCGCGCTGAAGATGTCCGGACGCTCGAACGCCTCGCCTTCCTTCCCTGCGTCAAGGGCAACCAGGTCCGCCTCCTCGTGGACGGAACTGAAACCTTCGAAGCCATCTTCGCCGCCATCGAAAAAGCCCGCACCTACGTCATCGTGCAGTTCTTCATCATCCACGGCGACGCCCTGGGCCGCGACCTCCAGCATCGCCTCCTCGCCAAGCGCCGCGAAGGCGTCCACGTCTACGTGCTCTATGACGGCCTCGGCAGTCACCGCCTTCCCTCACGCTGGACGCGCGAACTGCGCGAAGCCGGCGCCTACGTCGCCCGCTTCGGCATCGTCCCCCGCTGGCGCAGTCTCTTCAATATCAACTTCCGTAATCACCGCAAGGTCGTCATTACCGATGGCGAGACCGCCTTTGTGGGCGGGCACAACGCCGGCGACGAGTACCTCGGCCGCGATGCGCGCTTTGGCCCCTGGCGTGACACCCACCTCAGCATCCGCGGACCCGCCGTCGAAGCCGTCCAACTTGCCTTCGCGTTGGATTGGTACTGGGCCACCCGCACGCTCCCTCCCCTCGAGTGGAAGCCCGAGCCCGCCCAGGAAGGGCCCGCCACCCCCGTCCTCGTCCTGCCCACCGGTCCCGCTGATTCCGAGAATTACTGCGAGCTGATGTTCATGCACGCCGCCCACGCCGCGCGGCGCAGACTCTGGATCACCTCCCCCTACTTCGTTCCCAGCCCTGCCGTCTTCGAGTCCCTCCGCCTTGCCGCCGTCCGCGGTGTCGATGTCCGTGTCATGCTTCCGCTCCGCGCAGACCACCTTATGGTCTACCTCGCCGCCTACCCCTGTGTTGAACACGCACGCCGCGCCGGCATGCGCATCTTCCGCTACCGCACAGGTTTCCTACACCAGAAAGTCATCCTCGTTGATGATGACCTCGCCGCGGTTGGCACAGCCAATCTCGACAATCGCTCCCTCTACCTCAATTTCGAGATGACCACCTGGTGCCCCGACCGCGCCTTCGCCCGTGCCGTCGAGACCATGCTCGAAAGCGATTTCACCCACTGCACTGAGGTCACCGACGACGAACTCAGAAACCGGGGGTACGCCTACGTCGCAGCCACACGCGTCGCCCGCCTTATGGCCCCCGTCCTCTAACCATTGCTGGGGGAATTAGCCGCGCCGGCGCGCTATATTTGCGGTCTTTTCCGGCGGTCCGGGACACCGGCCGCTTCGAACTACTTTCTACGTATTTTTTTGGGAGATCCCTCGTCATGGCTCAGCAAGTCGCCACCAATCTGCATTGGCACGAAGGCAACGTCACCCGCGCCGATCGCAACAAAAACCTCGGCCAGAAGGGCTGCGTCCTCTGGTTCACGGGCCTCTCCGGCTCGGGCAAGTCCACCGTCGCAGTCGAACTCGAGTGGGCCCTCGTCCAGCGCGGCCGCCACTGCTACCGCCTCGACGGCGACAACATCCGCCACGGCCTCAACAAGAACCTCGGCTTCTCCCCCGAGGACCGTACCGAGAACATCCGCCGCATCGGCGAAGTCTCCAAACTCTTTGCCGACGCCGGCATCATCACCCTCGTCTCCTTCATCAGTCCCTACCGGGCTGACCGTGACGCCGCCCGCGCGATGTGCGAAAGTGACAAGACCGGCAAGATTCCCTTCGTCGAGGTCTATGTCGATGTCCCGCTCGCCGTCGCCGAGCAGCGTGACCCCTTTGGCAACTACAAAAAGGCCCGCGCCGGCCAGATCAAGGGCTTCACCGGCATCGACGCCCCCTACGAAGAGCCCCTCAAGCCCGAAATCCACCTCAAGACCCATGAAATGACCCTCGAGCAGGAAGCCCAGGCCTGCGTCGCCTACCTCGAGAAGGCCGGGCTCCTTTCCGGAGTCTGACTCTTCCCGCTGACCCACGCAATCAGAAACCCACGGTCGGGTGGCCGTGGGTTTTTTCATGCCCACGCTCGGACCCATTTGGTCCGCACCGGGTCGTGCGGCTACGTTTGCTGCCACCGCCTCTTGCGCGACCGCCAACCTCCTCACGAAAGGACTTCGCGTGCGACTCAGCGCAGCCATCTCCACTTCAGCCTCAATCACCCTCCTCAGCCTCACGGCATCCGCCGCCCGCTCCGCCGAATCCGGCGATTTCGCCTGGGTCCGCACCGCCGCCTCCTCTGCCGCCGCCTCCACACCCCTCAGCCTCATCCCTCAAAGCGATGATCGCACCGGCGTCGAGGAGTTCATGGCCCCCGATGTCGACGACCCGCAGCCCTCATCCGACACCCCCGATGCATCCGATTCCGACCTCTTCGTCAAGAAGTACGGCGCCCGCGAAACCTGGTGGTGGAACCTCTACGGCATGGCCGCCGTCGACGTCGCCAAGGACGGCGAGCAATACGGCGCAACCTGGGCCGCCTCCTACTTCCTCGAAGACAACTTCTCCGTCGACTTCGAGTTCGCCGGCTGGTTCTTCAACCAGCCCGATGACGAGCCCGAAGATACCGTCGGCGGAAACTTCAACATCCTCTTCCGCTGGCACTTTCTTGCCGAAGAAAACTGGACCATGTACTTCGACGGCGGTGCGGGCCTCCTCGCTGCGGCCGATGAGGTCCCCTACCGCGGAACCAATATCAACTTCACCCCTCAGGCTGGCGCCGGCATGACATTCGATCTCGGCCCCGACACCGACGGCCGCCTCATGCTCGGCCTCCGCTGGTTCCACATGTCCAACGCCCGTATCGAGGGCAACGACGAAAACCCCGGCCGCAACGCCCTCGAAGCCTACGTCGGCGTCAGTTTCCCCTTCTGAAACTGCGTGGAAATCCGGAGTCAGTCGCCAAGGTCGGCCGAGTGCGGAACTGCTCCGGGCGGAGCGGACTCATCATTCGCCTTCGCACCCCCGAGCATGCGCGGCGCGAACTTCACATACGCAACGGAAGTGGCGACCATCAAAAGCCCCAGGCCCATCCAGGAGAAGACACGATACAACTGCGCCAATTCGGAGGTATCGACAATGATGACCTTGAGCATGGTGAGCGTGAGGAGCGAAAGACCGGCGTAGCGTCCCAGTGGCACACGCCGGGCAAAGCCGACGGCGACGAGCGCGATGCCGAAGAGCGCCCAGTAGATCGACAGGCTGGTCTGGCGGACCATGGCCGCGTCAGCGAGGGAGGCGTGGCGCACAGCGCAGAAACGATCGATCTCCAAAGAACCGGTCCAAAGTAAAACCAGGGTGATGCCCGCCCACGCGCTGGATGAGGACCGGTTGGCAAGTTCGCGTATACGTGGGGACGCATCCGCGAGCACAAGGCGCAGACGCTGCGCAAAAAATATCTGCAGCAGCAGCCCGGTGAGACCGAAAAGCGCCGCCAGGGACTGCAGGTTGAGCAGCACGCGCGTTTGGGCGGCGCCATACGTCCGGGGAATGAGCGTGCCCGCCGTAAGCCAGGCCACCACCGCCGCCGCAAGCAGCACAAGTCCGGTAGGTAGGAGGGCGGGCGTGCGTCGCAGAACTCCGAAGAGAAGCAGCGCGGAGCCTGAGACCGCCCACCAGATGATCCAGCCCAGCACGCGCGCCGTCGCATCGCCCCAGAGCGCGACGAGACCTTGCGCGGCATCCTGTCCCATGAACCGGTCGATCTCGATGAGGCCGATCAACCAGACTATGAAGCCGGCCGCGGCCATGAGCAGCCCGATGAAGAGCGCGCGATCGTCCGGATCTCGCTCCCATCCCCGCAGGCGCAAAAGCAGCAACCCGAGAATTCCCGCCGATATCGCGACCAGCAGTCCCGCGATGGATTGGGGATTGATGACAAGGAGCGCCTCGGAGACCAGGCGTGCTGAGCGCGGAATGAGGACGCCCCCGCCGGCCCAGACCAGCGCGCTGCCCAAAATGAACCAGGTGCCCGCAGCTCGGATCACTTGCCATCGGCGTGCCGAACCCACCGCGCCCAGCAGGAACCCGCCGATGGACCAGAGAACCGCCCAGCCGAGAATTCGAACAACGCCCACTCCCCATTTCAGCGAAAGGGCGCTGGTGGCCTCAGAACCTGCCCAACGATCAACATCCAGGCTGAGGGCGACAAGTATGACGACTGCGCCCACCGCGCTCGTCCACTGAGCCTCCGTGGAAGCGATGCGCGTTGTCGAATTGCCTTCCCCGCTCGTTGTAAGCAGGCGCCGGAGACCAAGCGCGCCCGCGGCGACGATGAGTACGGCATGAATGGTTTGCGAGTTGAGCAGGACCTTGGCGGCGTGCCACTCGGCGTCACTTCCTCGGGCTGAGGGGACCTCGTGGAAACCCCAACGGGCCAACGTAAGGCCGACCACAAGCAGGCCAAGCTCCGCATGAAAGAGCCGCCTGCTCCCGCGGTCCGTCGCGATGAGCAGAACGGCGACCACGAGCCACCCCGGCGTAGCGGCGGATGCGCTGGTCTGTCGCTCAATAACAAGGCCGGCGAGGGCGATGGCCAGTAGCATCAGGCCCACGGGCATCACCTTCCAGGAATGCTCGCCGGTGCGAAGTCGTCGCGCGCCCAGAACGACGCCGGCGATCATGCCGGCCATGAGCGCTGACCACTGCGTGACCTCAACGCCATACCCCGTCCACCACACGCCTCCCAGCCAGCCGGCGCCAAAGGCTCCCTGCGCCGACCGCCACGCGATGTCGGCCAGCGCAGCCGTTCCGGCCAGCAGCCCGACCCGATCCAGGCCGCGCGATGGAAGGCGCCGCCCCATTTCTATGCACACAAGTCCCATCGCCATCCAACCGATGCTCCGGCCCACCGCGTCGAACTGGAGCGCGATGCCCGCAGCGGTCAGGGCCAGGCACTGCAACCACAGCGCCGTGGTCAGACGATCCAGCGCAGTGACCGGAACTCTCTTCAAACCTTCCAGCCCGGTGCCGAATTGCAGCGCCAGCGCCCCGGCAAGAGTGGCGATGCTGATGGTGAACGCGGCGTCGACCTGCACCCCTCCAAGCCAGATAAACGTCGCCGTGGTGCGCTGCACAAGCACGACATACCAGAGACCGGCCAGGACGCTGGTGACGGCGTTGGCGACTGGTGACGTGCCCCGCGCGGCGGCGACGATGAGTTCAAAAGTGGTCGCGCTCCACCAGGCGGTCATGAAGACAAGCGTGACCACCGTGGGCTGGCCAGTGCCCATGACCCACACGCCGCCCATGAGTGCGTGGCAGACGAGCGCGACGCTGCGCAGCGGACGGAAAACCTTGGGATCCCAGGCCGAGAGACCCAGCGCGACTGCAACAAGCGCCGATATGTAGACAGGCAGCGCGAGCGAGTCGGTGGAGTCTCGAGCAAACACAATCGGGACGAGATAGCCCGCGAGAATGGAGATCACGCCGATGGCGAGCATTCGCGCGCGCACGGTGAAGGCCAGCCCGACTCCGGTGATGCCCGCCATCAGCAGAAAGCCGTACGTGGGGCCAAGCAGGTCCAGCGGGCCGTACGCGGCATAGGCGGTGAGATACCAGGTGCCCAGCCCTGCTGCGACCAGGCCCACGCTCGCTGCCCGGCCGACCCGCCGGTAGGCGTACTCACCCGCGCCCAGCAGCGCAAGCCCGAAGGCCGCGGCGAACCAGCAACGCAGCGAAGGCGCAAGCCGGCCGAACCACCCTTCGTTGTAAGCCATGGCGACGAGGAATCCCACCGCCCCGATGACCACCAGCGCGCCAAGCCACGCCATCGCCTTGCCGCCGATGAAATACTCCCAGGCCTGCTCTGTGTTCAGTCGCTCCCAGAAACGGGGCCTGGCTGGTTTTGGCTTCGGACCGTCCAGCTGTGTGAAACGCGCGACCGGAGGCGCCTGTGCGCTCACGCTTCTGCTCGCAAACGGAGCCGACCATGCTGGCGCGTCGTCACGCTGCGGCTGCTTGGGAGATTGCGGAGGCGCAGGCGGGGCCTTGCTTATCTCGGAAAGCCACGCGGGAATGGGCTTGGGCGCCGCCGTCGGCGGCGTGGGCCCCTGATGCGCAGGCGGCGGTGGCTCAGAATGAACAACGGCGGACCCCGGATTGGAAGGCGGTTGCGAGCGCGGCAGATCGACGCGCGCGCGCTCGGCAACATCCAGGCGTTCCTCCAAGCGCTTCATGTGCCGGGTCAATTCGTCGAGCCGACGGAGAATGTCCTCCTGCGAAGAGTCGGACATGCGGCTAATCATGCCCGGCTCGCGCACAGTTGTCCAACAACCGCATGGACACAATGACGAAAACCCCCGCCCCGGCGCCCTCCAACCCTGTATCGCGCGTTGGTTTCTCGTTTTGATACTGATCGCGATGTGCACGCGTCGCCGGCCCGACGTCCTGCAACCCCAGCGCCCCTGGAACATAAATCCGGAGGTCCAGACTCTGAGATCAATGTGCTGTCGAAACGACCATCCCACTCGCCCAACCCCCGCCGTCGCTGTCGCTGTCGCTGGACTCTTAGCGCAGGCAAGTGCGGCTGCGCTGCGCTCTGCATGGCGATCCTCCTCCTCTGGGTGGCCGCCGTGTTCAGGTACCACACCTTCGTCATCGGACCCATGAAGTCGCCTTGGTGCGCGCTGGCGGTTGGCGGCGGGTCCGCTTTGCTCGGTGTAGGAGATGCCAGCGTGATGCTCTTCAACTCCGACGGCCCCATACCGCGCTGGTCCTCAGAGCGCGCGCCGAGCCGCCAACTGGTCTCGACCGCGATCTATTTCTCAGGCTGGCGGTGGATGCTGATCCAGATTCCCCTCTGGCTCATTTTCCTGATGTGCACCATTCCGACGGCAATCCTGTTCTATGTCGACCGCGCCCGCACCCAATCCGGCCGCTGCTGTGTGAGTTGCGGCTACAGCCTCACCGGCAACACCTCGGGAACCTGCCCGGAGTGCGGGGCGGCTTGTTCACAGGTATCCGGAGTTGCTTCCGCCTGAGCAGCGATCACTTACGCCAGGCTGACTGGCATCAGGATGTACAGGAAGTCCGTGCCCGCCCGGATCATCCCCGCCCGGTTCGGAGCCTTCAGTTCAAAGGTCACCTGCTCCAGGGTGTCCAGCACCTTGAGCACATCCGTGATGAACGCGGGATTGAAGCCGATCTCCAGACCCTCGCCGTCGAACTTCTCCAGCGGAACCTTGATCTCCGCCTCGCCCTGCTCGGGGGCTCGGCTCGTGATCGTCACGCCCGACTTCGTGAAGTTCATCCGCACCCCTTTGCTCTCCTCGTTGGTGAGCACTGCCGCGCGGCGCACGGCCGACGCCAGTACGGAAATGTCAAAGGTCGCCTTCTTGTCCAGATCCTTGGGAATGACGTCCTCATAGGGAGGAAACGCGCCTTCCACCAGGCTGCTCGTCAGCACGCCCTGCGCCCCCTCTTCGCCGAACGAGAACACAATCTGCGAATCCTTCAGCGTCACGCTCACCAGCGCTTCCGCATCCCCCGCCATCTTGAGCAGCAGGTCCAGCGCCTTGGATGGAATGATGCACGTGGCCGTCCCCTCCGCCGCCGACCGGCACGTCGCCTTGGCCAGCGCCAGCCGCCGTGAATCGGTCGCCACGAACTCCAGTTTCTTGCCGTTGCGCTTGAGCAGCACCCCGTTGATCGCGAACCGCGAGTTCTCCCGCGCCGTCGCAAACTTCGTCCGCGTGATCATCGTCCGCAGCGTCCCCGCATCCAGCGTGAAATCCGACTTCACGCCTTCCGCCGCCGACAAAGCCGGAAACTCCGCCGGCGGATACCCGAACACCGTGAACTTCGAGTCCTCGCCCCGGATCACCGCCTTGTCGTCCTTCACCTCAATCGCCAGCGTCGCATCCTGCGATTCGCGCGCAATCTGGTTCAATTTGTCCGCCGGAATCAGCGCCTCACCCTGCGCCTGCACATCCACACGCTCCACGCTGATGCGGATCGCCGCCTCCAGGTCCGTCGCCGACAATGCCAGTACCCCCTCCGACGCCTGCAGCCGCACGCATTGCAGCACCGGCTTGGGGGTGCGCGACAGAATGACGCCCGCGGTCAGGTTCAGGGCGTCGACAAGGGCGGCTCGGTCGCAGATCACCTTCATGTGGGGTCCATCCTCTCGAAAGGGGGCGAAGGATAGTGTAGCCAAGATGGGTTGAAAGTAAGCGAAAAAGGGGCTTTCCGACACCCAATCGGTTGCTATTTCAGGCGGGTCTGCGATACTTTTCATTGGCCGGCCGTTCGTTGGCGCGCCGCCCCCCTGCCCCCCAACCTGCCTCTCCATAATTCGCCCCTCCACCACCTCGCTCCGGAGCCAGCCATGTCATTTGCCGCATCCATCCACTCCAAAGCCATCCAGATCTGCCAGCAGTCCCTCGATATGTGCGCCGCCGCCGGCAGCGGGCACCCCACCAGCGCCGCCAGCATCTCCCACCTCACCGCCGTCCTCATGTACCACACCATGCGCTGGAACCCGCAGGAGCCCGCCGCCCCCACCTCCGACCGCCTCATCCTCTCCGAGGGCCATGCGGTCCCCGCCGTCTATTCAGCCTACGCAGACCTGCGCGGCATCGTCGGGAAGCCAGGCGAGGAACGCCAACTTGCCCCCGCCGATCTCATACAGCTCCGCGCTGCCGACTCCGTTCTCGATGGGCACCCCAATCCCATGGAGGGCTTCCCTTTCTTCGACGCCGCCACCGGCTCCCTCGGCCAGGGCCTCTCCGTCGCCGTGGGCGTCGGGCTCGCCGCCCGCCTCGATCGCATCGATCGCCGCGTCTACTGCATCATCGGCGACGGTGAATCACGCGAGGGCCAGATCTGGGAAGCCCTCGATCTCATGATCGATGAGCATCTCACCAACGTCCTCCCCATCTTCAACTGCAACCAGTGGGGCCAGAGCGAAAAGGTCTCCACCCAGCAGGGCCCCGAGGTCCTCGCCCGCAAACTTGAGGCCTACGGCTTCTCCGTCGCAATCATCGACGGCCATGACCCCGATGCCGTCAAGCGCGCCTTCGATCAGTTCATCGCCAATGCCAAGGGCGACAAGCCCATGGCCGTCGTCGCCCGCACCGTCAAGGGCTGGGGCAGCCCCACCCTCCACGGCCCCGGCTGGCACGGCAAACCCCCCGTCGGCGAGCAACTCGCCCAGGCCAAGGCCGATCTCGACGCCCGCCGCGTCGAACTCGTCAAGACCATCGGCGTCGATGCCATCGCCATTCAGCCCCCCATGCCCCCCTCCGGTGCGCCCGCCCGCACCGAGGCCCGCGACACCCCCACCCTCACCGAGGCCATGAAGATGTACGACATGGCCAGCGTTCTCTCCAAGGGCGCCCTGGCCACCCGCCGCGCCTACGGCATCGCCCTGCGCACCTTGGGCAAGGCCAACCCCCGCATCGTCGTCCTCGATGGCGATGTGAAAAACAGCACCTTCGCCGAAACCTTCGCCAAGGACGGAGCCCTCGCCGAACGCTACTTCGAATGCAAGATCGCCGAGCAGAACATGATCTCCGTCGCCGCAGGCCTCTCTGCCGCCGGCAAGGTTCCCTTCTGCTCCTCCTTCGCCAAGTTCCTCACCCGCGGCTACGACCAGATTGAAATGGCCGTCAACTCCGGCGCCAACATCAAGATGGTCGGCTCCCACGCCGGCGTCACCCTCGCCGCCGACGGCCCCAGCCAGATGGGCCTTCCCGACGTCGCCTGGTTCCGCTCCTTCTCCAAAGTCACCGATCACCGCGGCAATCCCGCCTGCTACGTGCTTCAGCCCTCCGACGCCTACGCCGCTTACGCCCTCACGATGGTCATGGCCGAGTACGAAGGCGCCTGTTACATGCGCACCCTGCGCAGCGACACCGAGTTCCTCTACGACGACTCCACCGTCTTCAACCTCGGCGGCCTGGAAGTCCTCACCGAGGGCCGCGACCTCCTCATCGCCGCCTCCGGGTACATGGTCCACGAAGCCAACAAGACCCTCGACGAACTCGACAAGCTCGGCATCGACGCCACCCTCGTCGATCTCTACTCACTCCCCTTCGACTCCGACAAGTTCCTCGACCTGGCCCAGGCCAACAACGGCATGATCCTCACCATCGAGGACAACTACGGCGGCGGCATCGGCTCCGCAGTGGCTGACGCCCTCACCGAGGATGGCGGCTCCTTCACCCTTCAGCAGATGTGCGTCACCCGCATCCCCAAGAGCAGCCGCTCGGCCGATGAGGCCCTCGCCATGTGCGGCCTCACCCACAAGGACATCGTGAAACGTGCCGCCCGCATGCTCCAGGTCGCCGGCGTGTGATTCGAAAAATCAATATCCCGCGTGCCGCGCTGAAGCCGACACACCGCCGTCGGCTCGGGGGGAGGGGGGGCAGGGGGGGCGGAGCATGAGACTCCCGCTCACGCCACCGCTTTGCACACCTTGCGCGCTGCATCAGTCAGATCAGTCGCCGTCTGCATCGCCGGAATCTCGCTCCGCGCCGCGTCCAGAATCCGCCGCGCCTCCGCCACGTTCGTCCCCTCCAGCCGCACCACCAGCGGAACCTTGAAGCCCACTTCCTTCGCCGCGCCCGCGATCGCCCGCGCGATCTTGTCGCACTGCATGATCCCCCCGAAGATGTTCACCAGCACACCCTTCACGCGCGCATCCGAAAGGATGATGCGGAACGCCTCCGTCACCGCCTCCTCCGTCGCCGAGCCGCCCACGTCCAGGAAATTCGCAGGCTCGCCGCCGTGTAGTTTCACCAGGTCCATCGTCGCCATCGCCAGCCCCGCTCCGTTCACCAGGCACCCGATGTTCCCGTCCAGGCTGATGTACGAAAGCCCGAACTTCGATGCCCGTATCTCCGAGGGGTTCTCCTCCGCCGGATCAAACATCGCCGACAAGTCCGGATGCCGGAACAGCGCGTTGTCATCAAAATTGAACTTCGCGTCAATCGCCAGCACCCGCCCATCCGGCTCTGCCGACGTCGGCGGAGTGACGATCAGCGGATTGATCTCCGCCAGCGAGCAATCCTTCTCCACGAACAGTTTCGCCAGCGCCAGCATGATCTTGACGGCCTGGCCGACCTGCGCGCCCTTGAGCCCCAGTTTGAACGCCACCTGACGCGCCTGGAAAGGCTGCAAGCCCAGGTGCGGATGCAGGCGCGTCTTGATGATCGCCTCAGGCCGCGAATGCGCCACCTGCTCGATCTCCACCCCGCCCTCCGCCGACGCAATCAGCGTCGCCGTGCCCGCCGCCCGATCCGTCGCGATCGCAAGGTAATACTCCTTGGCGATGTCCACACCCGCCGCAATGAGGAGTTTGGTCACCTCCAACCCCTCAGGCCCGGTCTGCACACTCACCATCCGGTGACTGAGCATGAACTTCGCCGCCGCCTCTGCCTCCGCCGCGCTCTTCACCAGCTTGACGAATCCTGCCTTGCCGCGCCCGCCTGCGTGCACCTGCGCCTTCACCACCGCGAGCTCATGCCCCGCCCCGCCCGCATCACGCACAACCTGCTTGTACAACTCGCCCGCGCGCGTCGCATCCGTGCACAGCAGACCGGGGGGAACAGGGATGCCTGCGTCTGCCAGAAGTTGACGGGCCTGGTATTCGTGGATTTTCATGGGTGTCGTCTTGGGGGAAAAACTCAGGGGAACCTACGCGGGCTGCCATGATAGAACAATCAGCGCTTCAAGCGTCCGCCGTGCTGATCCGGATTCCACCGCCTCGCGCGCCAGCGCCAGCCCCGTCGGCATGTCCGCCGCCAAATCCGTCAGACAGATTGCCGCCGCCGCATTCAAGAGCGCCATCTCACGCGCTGCATCCGCCTTCCTCCGTGACGCCGCCGGCGGAGGTGGAGGGGGTGGGCGGGGGAGGTGGAGGTGATGGCGGAGGCGATGTTCCTCGGAAGGCGTGTCCGTGTCGTGCGCGAGGCTCCGTGTCAAACCCGCCGTGCGTGTCCGTGTCCTGACCTCCCGTTCCGTGGAGGGGAGGCGGAGGAGGGGGCGGAGGGGGAGGAGGGCGGGGGAGGGGGGAAGGCGGGGGGGAGGAATTGGGGTCACTGCCCATGGGCGAGATCGCCGCCAGCAGCATCGCCGCCGACTCATCAAGATCATCCGCCGTCAGGTCTGCCAGCGCCGCCCGCTGCAACCTCAGGTCGCACGCATCCACCTCGCCGCGCGTGAGCTCGCCCCCCCGCAGCGCAATGAACCGCGTGACGCCTGCCGTCGAGAGTTCGTCCAGCCTCACCGTCGGATCGCTCGCCGCCGTCCCGTGAACCACCAGCGCCCGCTCGCATCCCAGCCGCGCCAGCGTCTGCGCCACCGGCTCCAGAAAACGCTCCTCCGAGACGCCGATGAGTTGCCGCGGCGCCGCCGCCGGATTGGTCAGCGGCCCCAGCAGGTTGAAAATCGTCGGAAAACCCAGCGCACGCCGCGCCGGCATTGCGTGCCGAATGGCCGGATGATGATTCACCGCAAACGAGAATGAGATGTGCGCTTCACGCAGGCAGCGCGCCTGCTGCGCAGGTGTTGCATCCAGGTTCAGCCCCAGCCGCCCCAGCACCTCAGCAGATCCCCGCCCCGTCCGCGACCGGTTGCCGTGCTTGGCCACTCCGCCCCTTCGCTTGCCCTTCGCTGAAGCATCCGCAAACACCGCCGCGACGATGATGGCCGCCGCCGTCGAGACATTGAACGTCTTGGCCGCTCCGCCCGTCCCGCATGTGTCCACCAGCCCGCTGCGCAGCCCCGCCTCCACCGGCACCCGCACCACGTTGTCGCGCATCACCCGCGCCGCCCCCACCAGTTCATCAACCGTCGGCGCCGCCGGATACGGCGCGCTCCGCTGCGCTAGCAGCCGCAGAAAGTCCGCGATCTGCGCGCTGCCCGCATCCCCGATCGCCTCGCCGCGCAGAATCGCCGAAAATGCCGCGTGCGCTTCCGCTTCCGACAGCGCACGCCCCGAGGACAATGCCGCAATCGCGCCCGCCAGCGTTGGAGATGGAGCCGAAGTTGACGAGGATTCAAGGGTCCGCATGCGATGATGCTACCCTGCGCAGCGTGAGCGCGAAGATTCGGATCCATCACGGCGACAACCTGCAGATCCTCCCCAGGCTCGCCCCAGCCTCCTTTGACCTCATCTACATCGACCCCCCCTTCAACACGGGCGGACCCCAGAAACGCACCCGCATCCGCACCATCCGCGATGACGCCGCCGGCGACCGCGTGGGCTTCCAGGGGAAAAAGTACCGCACCATCCCCCTGGGCACGCGCTCCTTCGCCGACAACTTCGATGACTTCCTCGCCTTCATCGAACCACGATTCATCCACGCCAGACGCCTGCTGAAGCCGACCGGGAGCTTCTTCCTGCACATCGACTGCCGCGAGGCGCACTACTGCAAGGTGCTCCTCGACTCGATCTTCGGCCGCAACTTCTTCATGAACGAAATCATCTGGGCCTATGACTACGGCGCCCGCGCCACGAAACGCTGGTCCCCCAAGCACGACACCATCCTCTGGTACGTGATGGACCCCAGGCGCTACACGTTCAATTACGCGGCCATTGACCGGATTCCCTACATGGCGCCCCAACTCGTGAGCCGGGAAAAGGCCGCACGCGGCAAAACACCCACCGATGTGTGGTGGAACACCATCGTGCCCACCAACAGCAAAGAACGCACCGGCTACCCCACCCAGAAACCCCTCGCAATCGTCGAACGCATCGTCAAGGTCCACTCCAACCCCGGCGACCGCCTGCTCGACTTCTTCGCCGGCAGCGGCACCCTCGGCGTCGCCGCCCGCAAACTCGGCCGCGCATGCGTATTAATAGACAAAAGCAAGCAGGCGGTGGGCGTTATGAAGAAGCGGCTGGAGATGCGGTAGATTTCCCCGCCTCCGCCCGATACGTCCGCCCCGGCAGCGGCCGTCCCAGCGCCGACTCGATGATCCGGCCCGCCGCAACCAGTTTGCCCAGGTCGACGCCCGTCGGGATATTCATCTTCTCAAAGGCATACACGAGGTCCTCGGTCGCGATGTTGCCTGCTGCCCCCGGCGCATACGGGCAGCCGCCCAGCCCGCCCGCCGATGAATCAAACGACCGCACTCCGAACCACTCGTACGCAGCCAGCGCGCACGCCAGCGCCGCCCCGCGCGTGTCGTGCAGATGCAGCGTCGTCTTGGAAGGCTCGATGATTTCGGACACCGCGTCATACAGCCGCCGGATGTCCGTGGGCACCGCCACGCCGATGGTGTCCCCCAGGTCGATCTCATCAACGCCGATGTCCAGCAGCGTCTGGGCAAGCTTGACCACGGCCGATGGATCAATCGGCCCCTCATACGGGCAGGCGACCGCGCAGGAGATGTACGCCCGCACGAAAATGCTCGCCGACTCCGCAGCGCGGATGACCGGAGTCAGGCGCTCGATGGACTCTGCGATCGACGCGTTGATGTTCTTCTGGTTGAATGACTCGGACGCCGCCGTGAAAATGTTGATGCGATTGGCCCCCGCCGCCAGCGCAGCCTCGAACCCCTGCATGTTGGGCACGAGCGCGCTGTACACGAGGCGCGGATTGCGCCGGATGCGCGCCAGAACTTCTCCGGCATCGGCCAACTGTGGCACCCACTTCGGCGAGACAAATGACGTCACTTCGATCTCAGCGCACCCGGTCTCCGACAGCGCGTTGATGAACGCGACCTTGGACTCGGTCGGAATGATGCTCTTCTCGTTCTGCAGGCCGTCACGCGGACCCACCTCGGTGATGCGGATGGGGGAGCGGGAGAGAGAGGAAGTCGCAGCGGCCATGGAGGCCAGATGCTAGGGACCGGAGTTGACGCAGTGCCCCCCGGGGCCCGAGGGCCGCAGCAGGGAACGAGACTACATTAACGCCGTGAGATGTTCCTTGGTTGGCTGCAGGGTGAAAGGAGCCGATGCGATGATTCACAGCGTACACAAGGCACTGGGGCGCGGAATAGTCTGGGCGGTGGCCGGCGTCACGGCGCTGGGACTTGGCGCGTGCGAGAAAAAGCAGGCCTCAGCGCCCCCGGCGAACGCAACCGGCACGCCCGCCCAACCGGCCCTGGTCGTGGGGTTCAGCCAGATCGGCGCCGAGAGCGCGTGGCGCACCGCCGAAACGGAGTCGATCAAGGCGGAAGCGGCCCGGCGTGGCGTGGAACTCAAGTTCTCCGATGCGCAGGGAGATCAGGAAAACCAGGTGCGCGCGCTGCGGACCTTCGTGCAGCAGAAAGTCGACTACATCGTGCTGGCCCCGAAAACCGAAGATGGCTGGCAGCAGTCCCTCGAAGATGCGAAAAAGGCGGGCATTCCCGTCATCCTCGTTGATCGGCGCGTGAAGACGGCGGATGAATCCCTGTATGCCACCTTCATCGGGTCCGACTTCGTGGAGGAGGGGCGGCGCGCGGCGGCCTGGCTGGCTCAGAAGACGGGCGGCAAGGCCATGATCGCGGAATTGCAGGGAACACCCGGCGCGGGCCCCGCCATTGACCGGAAAAAGGGCTTCGAGGAAGGAATCGCCAAGTTCCCGGAAATGAAGCTGATCAAGAGCCAGTCGGGCAACTTTGAACGGGCCAAGGGCAAGGAAGTGTTCGAAGCGTTCCTGCGCTCCCCCGAAGGCGCTTCCATCACCGCGCTCTACGCCCACAATGACGACATGGCCCTCGGCGCGATCCAGGCCATCGAAGCCGCAGGCAAAAAGCCGGGCCGCGACATCATCATCGTCTCGGTCGACGGCGTGAAGGATGCGTTCCAGGCCATCTTGGACGGGAAGTTGAACTGCACGGTGGAATGCTCCCCCCTGCTGGGGCCCGCGGTGTTCGACGCCATTGAAATGCTCGAGAAAGGCGAAAGCGTTCCCAAGTGGGTGCAGACGCAGGAGGGCGTGTTCGCCGAAGGTCAGGTGACTGCCGAGGTCGTGGCCGGCAGGCAGTATTGAAGTCACCCAGAGCATGTATGATGAACGAGTGAATCGACAGGACCTGCTCAGCGGCGGAAGTGCAAGTGTGCTCGAGGCCCACGGGTTGACGGTGGACTTTCCCGGCACGCGGGCGCTCGAATCTGTCGACATTGACCTGCGCGCCGGGGAAGTGCACGCGCTGATGGGTGAGAACGGGGCCGGCAAAAGCACCCTCATCAAGGTGCTCAGCGGCCTGGTCCGGCCCACCGCCGGCACGATGCGCATCGGCGGCTCGCAGGTGCGCATCGCAAGCGTGGCCGATGCCCAGCGCGCGGGCATCAGCACCGTGTTCCAGGAAGTCGATCTGCAGCCGCTGATGAGCGTGGCCGAGAACATCTGCCTGGGTAGAGAAGAGCGCAGATGCGGATGGGTGTTGGAAGGCGCGCTGCGCCGCCGTGCTCAGCATGCCCTGGCGCGCGTTGGCTTGGATCTTGATGTCCGCAAGAGCGCAGGCGCGTACTCCATCGCCGTGCAGCAGATGATGGCCATTGCCCGGGCTCTGGACATCAAGGCCCGCATCCTCATCTTGGATGAACCCACGTCCTCGCTGGATCAGAAAGAGTCGGCCGCGCTGCTCGACGTGATGCGCCGCCTGACGGGTCAGGGCATGGCAATCGTGTTCATCACGCACTTCCTCGACCAGGTGTACGCCGGCGCCGATCGGATCACGGTCCTGCGCAACGGAAAAAAGGTGGGGACGTGGGCAGCCAAGGAACTCGGCAAGCGCGAACTGGTTGAGGCCATGACCGGCCGAACGATCGGTCAGGCTGAGCATTCCCTGCCCCCGGCGACATCGCGCGAAAACCAACCGGCCACAAACGGACGATGCGCACTCCAGGCCGAAGGACTGATCAGCGCGGCGGGAGGAAAAGCGGGAGTCGGTCCCGTGGATCTCGACGTGCGCGCGGGAGAAGCGGTGGGCTTGGCGGGCTTGCTCGGATCAGGGCGCAGCGAGACTCTGCGCAGCCTCTTCGGCGCAGATGGAATCATGCGCGGGCGCGTGCGCGTGCTCGATCAGGAGATGGGCCGGCTCACCGTGCGCAGCGCCATGCGCGCCGGCGTGGGAATGTGCCCCGAGGATCGCAAGCGCGAGGGGCTGCTGCTCGAGTTGTCGGTGCGGGAGAACATCGTGCTCGCGCTGCAGGCCAAGCGCGGCGTACTCAGAAGCATGACACGCAAGGAACAGCAGACGCTGGCGGACCATTACATCCGCAGTCTGAAGATCAGAACGCCCGGCTGCGAAACCCCGGTGGGCGCCCTCTCAGGCGGAAATCAGCAGAAAGTCATGCTTGCGCGCTGGATGGCGACCCAGCCGCGCATCCTCCTGCTCGATGAACCGACCCGCGGCATCGACGTGGGGGCGCGCTCCGAGATTGAATCGCTCATCGCCCGCCTGCGCGCCGAGGGGATGGCCATCGTCCTCGCCAGTTCGGAACTCGATGAAATCGTGCGCCTCTGCGACCGCGCCACCGTGCTGCGCGACCGCAAACAGCGCGGCTGGCTCGAGGGCGCTGCGCTCACGCAACGCAACATCATCGAACTCATCGCCGGAAGCCCCTCCCGATGATCAGCACGCTTGGACGAGTGCTCGAGTTGTGGAAAAAGCACCCCGCCTGGCTGCCGGTCGTCGGAATTGTCGGCCTGATTATGTTCAACGCCGTCGCCGACTGGATGCGCAATCCCGCCGGCGGACTCACGGGCGCCGGCACCTTCCTCCACATCACCATGCAGGACGCAGTGCCCGCCGGGCACCTCATCGCCGTGCTGTACTACGGCGGAGCGATCGCCATCCTGGCCATCGGCATGACGCCCGTGATCGCCACCGGCGGCGTGGACCTGTCGGTGGGATCGGTGATGGCCATGGCGGCGGCGGCAGGCGCGGCGGCGGTCACGCATGACATGGGAGGATGGGCCGGTGTGGCTGCGGGCGTGGGAATGGGAGTTCTGTGCGGCGCATGGAACGGCGCGTTGGTGTGCGCTCTTGGGCTGCAGCCCTTCGTCGCCACACTCGTGCTCATGGTGGCCGGGCGCGGCCTGGCCCAGATGATCACCGGAAGCAGCGTGACAACATTTCATGATCCCGTGATTGAGTACCTCGGCCTCGGACGCCCGGCCTGGCTCCCTCTGCCCATGCCCTTCCTCATGGCTTCGGCTCTGCTGACCGTCACGGCAGCCGCCCTGAGATGGAGCGCATTGGGGCTCTTTGTGGAAGCCGTGGGAGCCAACTCGGAGGCGGCTCGCCTGGCCGGAGTGCGCAGCAAGGCCGTCACCCTCGGGGCCTACATCTTCTGCGGCGCCTGTGCGGGTCTGGCGGGGTTGATCGCGGCCGCGGACATCAAGGGCGCAGACCCCTTTAACGCGGGCAAGAACGCCGAACTGCAGGCGATCTTCGCGGTGGTGGCCGGAGGAACCGCGCTCTCAGGCGGTCGCCTCAGCATCCTTGGCGCCTTCGCCGGCGCGCTGCTGCTGCAGTGCCTCACGACGACCATGTACGCGCGGGACGTGAGCGCCGATGTCGCGCCGCTCCCCGAGGCGCTCGTGATCCTCCTTGTGTGCGGGCTCGGAAGCGCCACGCTGCGCGAGTGGGTCCGGCTGCGGTCCCTGCGCATCAGGGGGCGAAGCACATGACCCAAGCCGCAGACTCCTTGAGCCTCTGGGCCCGCAGGCATACGCGCACGCTCGCCCCCGCGCTGGTGCTGGGCCTCCTCCTGGCCTTGGGCGGGCTACGCCATGAGGCGTTCATCTCGCCGGCTTCGATCACCGGTCTGTTTGAGGAGTATGCGTACGTCGTCATCGCGGCCGTGGGAGCCACCCTCGTGATCATCGCGGGCGGAATCGACCTGTCCGTGGGGTCCGTGACCGTGTTCTCCTCCGTGCTGGCGGCCCACCTCATCGAACGGCACGGCTGGAACCCCGCCCTGGCTGGGTGCGCAAGCCTGGCGGCCGGCGCCGGCGCGGGCGCGCTCATGGGGCTGCTCATCGCCGGCCTCGAACTGCCGGCGTTCATGGTCACCCTGGCGGGAATGTTCGCCATCCGCGCCGCCGCGTTCGCCATCGAGCCCTCAAGCCTCGCAGTCAGAAGTGAAACACTCAGCCGCATCCGCGCCGACTGGGAGATCTCCCTCGGAGGCGGCGCCGGCGTCGATGCGCGCACCGCCCTGATGGTGATCATCCTGGCAGCAGGTTGGGTCATCGCTCGGCGCACTCGCCTGGGCCGATCGATGCACGCCATCGGCGGACAGGAACGCGCCGCCCGGATGATGGGCGTCAACGTCGCGGCCACAAAGCTGCTCACCTACACGCTCGCCGGAACATGCTCCGCTCTCGCAGGCCTCGTCTTCCTCACCTACCGGGAAGCCTCCGACCCCACGTCAGCCGCAGGTCTCGAACTCACCGTGATCGCGGCCGTGGCCATCGGCGGCACGAAACTCACCGGCGGCGCAGGCTCCGTCATCGGTTCCCTGCTGGGCGTCCTGATCCTGGGAACGATTCGCATGCTCATCGACTACGAAGGCAACCTGAACTCCGCGTGGACCAGCGTGGCCACCGGCCTCCTCCTCCTGGGATTTGTCAGTGTGCAACGGGCGTTAAGTAGAAGCGGCGAATGAATGACGCCCCGCCCGAAGAATGGCCGCGAGATCAGGCCCTCATGAGCGAAAGGTCGGAAGTGCATCAGGCTGGAACGAGTACGACTCCCGGAAGTGGGCCGAATCCGCCCCTCAGCCTGCGCGCCCAGGGCGTGACCTGCACCTTCGGGTCCGTCTCAGCCCTGACCGACGTGAGCATCGAAATCGGCGCCGGGGAAGTCCATGGTCTGTGCGGCGAGAACGGCGCGGGCAAGAGCACGCTGATCCGCTGCCTGGGCGGCGTGATCGAGCCCGACAACGGAAAAGTGTGGGTCGGAGAAACCGCGCTGCCCAAAGGCGTGCGGGCCGTCGAGTCGCTGCCCGGCGGGGGCGTCGCCGTCATCCACCAGGAGCCCATCGCCTTTCCAGACTTGACGGCGGTGGACACCATCTTCCTGGGTCGCGAAGTGACCGCCTGGCACGGCCTCAGGCTCGACCGGGCGGCGATGCGCTCGCGCGCCCACGCATTGCTCAATGAACTGGGCGAACGCATCGACCTCAGCCGCCGTACAGGCGAACTCGCCCTGGCTCAGCGCCAGATGATCGCGATGGCGCGCGCCCTCGCACTTGAATGCAGATTCCTGATCCTCGATGAGCCCACCGCCTCTCT
Source organism: Phycisphaerales bacterium (assembly GCA_044229655.1). Classification (GTDB taxonomy): domain Bacteria; phylum Planctomycetota; class Phycisphaerae; order Phycisphaerales; family UBA5793; genus JBGASM01. The sequence goes on from JBGASM010000001.1 coordinate 289,210, forward strand.
CTCCGTGAAGGAAGCGGTCGCGCTGCACGACGTGATCCGAAAACTCGCGCTGCGCGGCGTGGGCGTGCTTCTCGTCAGCCATCACCTCGAAGAAGTGCTCGCCCTCTCGAATCGCGTGACCGTGCTCCGCGATGGAAAAGTGGTGGGCAGCCAGCCCGCCCTCGGCCTCTCAAAACACCGCCTCGTGTCGCTGATGGCGGGGCGGGAATTGAGCGAGACAACGGCCGGGACGCACCAGACTCGCACTCATCAGCAAGAAAACGTGCTCCTGGACGTGCGCGGCCTCTCACAATTGAACGCCTTCGAAGATGTCTCGCTCACCGTGCGCTCCGGCGAGATCGTGGGATTGGCAGGCCTCGTCGGCGCTGGCAGGTCAAACGTGGCGCGGGTGCTCGCCGGCGTCGAGGGCTGCCAACGTGGTGAAGTGTGGATGGAAGGCAGGCGCCTGAGTCAACGCAGCGTGCGCCAGGCGGTCCGCGCGGGGATCGTGATGGTGCCCGAAGATCGGCGAGGCCAGGGGGTGGTGGCCGCCATGTCGATCGGCGCCAATGTCGGAATGTCAGACCCCGCGGGCCTCGCGCGCCTGGGAATGATCTCAAGGCGGCACGAGGATGCGCTCGGAGCCGACGCCATCGCCACTTTGGACATCAAGGCTGCGGGGCCGCGCGTCCCGGTGGGAACGCTGTCGGGAGGCAATCAGCAGAAGACGCTCATCGCGCGCTGGCTCGCGCCCCGACCCAAGCCGAAACTGCTCATCCTGGATGAGCCGACGCGCGGTGTGGATGTGCGCGCCAAGGGAGAAATTCACCGCCTCGTGCAGCGCCTGGCCGCCGATGGCGCAGGAGTCCTGCTCATCTCATCAGACCTGCCGGAGTTGCTCGCGCTGTCGACGAGAATCCTGGTGATGAAGCAGGGCAGGATCGCCGGTGAGCTGGCCTCCAGCGATGCGACCGCTCAGCGCGTGCTGGCTCTCGCCGTGCCGGGAGGAGGCGACGCGTGAGCATCGAATCCCTCACACACCTCCTCAAAAGGCGCGAGGCTGCGGTGGGCCTGTGCCTGCTGGCGACCCTCGCCGGCGTGGCGGCGATCAATCCCGCTTTCCTTTCGGGTGCAAATGCAGCCGACCTGCTCACCGGATGCGCTGCCTGGGTGATCATCGCGTGCGGAGTCGCGCTGGTGGTCATCACCGGCGAGATCGACATATCTGTGGGCTCAATGTACGGTCTGCTCGCGGTGATGCTCGGAGTTCTGACCTCCCCGACCCATGCGCACTGGCCGCCGGGGCTCGCAATCGCCACGGTGCTTGCGGCCGGAGCAGGTCTGGGGCTGGTCAACGGGCTCCTGGTGACGGTCGGCAAGGTCCCCTCGATCATCGTGACCCTCGGAATGCTCACCGCACTGCGCGGAGGCATGGAACTCGTCCTCGGCGGCCATTGGGTGACCGACATGCCCGGCCCGGTCCGCGCCCTGGGCACGCAGGAGTTCTGGGGGCTGCGCGTGAATGTGTATGTGGCGGCGCTCGTGGCGGCGGGGGTGTGGTGGCTGCTCACGCAGATGCCCGCCGGCCGGCGGTTGTACGCGGTGGGCAGCGATGCGGAGGCGGCGCGGCTGGCAGGTGTCAGCGCCGGCGCGATGCGCACGCTGGCCTTCACGCTCAGCGGGTTGCTGACGGCAGTCGCCGCGCTGGTCACTGCTCCGCAACTGTCCGTGATCGAGTCCGGAATGGGCCTGGGATGGGAACTTGTGGTAATCACCGCCGTCGTCGTGGGCGGGGTGTCCATCCGCGGCGGGAGCGGATCAATCACGGGCGTGGTGCTGGCGGCGCTGTTGCTCGGCATCATTCGCAGCGCGCTCGTGTTCCTGAAACTGGGGCCGGCCGCTGCCTTCTGGGAGCGCGCCATCCAGGGGGTCTTCATTCTCGCGGCCGTCACGCTGGATCGCGGCGCCCTGAGTCATGCAGGACTCGCCGGGCTCAGGCATCACCTTTGCAGACCCGGCACGGGGCGCGGTTTCGCCCTTCCGCACTGGGCCCTGCTCACCGGTCTGCTCCTCGGATGGATGGCCTTTGCCGCCTGGTCGCGCCCTGAGTTTGTGACCCTCGAGACGCAAGTGGGATTGTCCACGCAGGCTGCGGAAGTCGCGCTGCTGGCGGTGCCGATGACGCTCATCATGCTCACTGGAGGAATCGACCTGTCCGTGGGATCGACCATGGCGCTGTCAGCCGTCGTGATCGGACTGATGCAGGAGCGCGGCAGCCCGGAGCGGGCCCTGATGTCCATGGCGCTGTTGACCGGCGCGCTCTGCGGCGCGGTGAACGGCATGTTCATCGTGCGCTGGAAGATTCATCCCCTCATCGTGACGCTCGCGACGCTCTCGCTGTACCGCGGCTTGGCCGAAGGCATGAGCGCAGCCCAGCCGGTCTCAGGCTTCAGCGGGTGGTTCACGGAGTTGGCCGCGCGGAACATTGCCCTCCTGCCGGCCGTGCTTGTGCCGGCCGTGCTCGCGTTTGCGGGCGCGGCCGTGATCCTGTGGCGCGGCGTCGCCGGACGCAACATCCGGGCCACAGGGTTCAACGAAACCGCGTGCAGGTTCTGCGGCATCGGCGTGGATCGTCTCAAGTTCACCCTCTACACACTGTCAGGCGCGGCGGCGGGGCTGGCCGCGGTGATTCTCGTCGCCCGCAGAAACACCGCCAAGGCCGATGCGGGAATGGGCATCGAACTGGATGTCATCACTGCCGTGGTGCTGGGCGGCACGAGCGTGAGCGGAGGCAGCGGTTCCATCATCGGCACCCTCGCCGGGGTGCTCCTCCTCCACGAGGTCAGGCAGTTCATCGCCTGGCGCTGGTACCATGATGAGTCCATCGCCATCGCAGTCGGGCTGGTGCTGATCGTCAGTGTGCTGGCCGGCCGCCTGCTGCGGGGCGGCAAGACAGAATGATTCCTCATCGACTGACTGAACCTCCTTAAGAGCGAGCGTGTTCACTATGACAACCAACTCCCCCACTCTTGTTAGGCCGCTGATCACAATGCTCGCGCTCGTGGCCGCCCTCATTGCGGGCCTGGTGTCGATGGGATGCAAGAAGTCATCGCAACAGCAGCAGCAGGCGCCTGCAAGCAACGCGGCGACTTCCGCGCCGGAAGGAAAGAAGCCGGTGGTGTGCTTCCTGCCCAAGAAAAAGGGCGTGCCCTACTTCACGAGTTGTGCGCAAGGCGCGCAGGAGGCGGCGGATGAGTTGGGCGTCGAACTCATTTACGATGGCCCCACCGATGGGTCGCCGGAGAAGGCCGCGTCGATGATCGAACGCTGGACGCTGCAGGGAGTCAGCGCCATCGCAGTCTCACCCAACGACCCCGAGGCCCTGGCGCCGGCCATGCGCCAGGCGCAGTCCAAGGGAATCAAGGTCATCACCTGGGATGCGGATGGGGCAAAAGATGCGCGCGGCCTCTTCGTGAATCAGGCGACCTCACCCCAAATCGGCTACGCCCTTGTGGACACGATGGTGAAGGACCTGGCGGCGATGGATGAGGAAGGCAAAGGTGGCGAAGTCGCGATCATCACGGCCTCACTCACTGCCGCAAATCAGAATGAGTGGATCAGGGCGATGAAGGAGCGGTTGGAAGCGCACCCGGAATTGAAACTGGTGGACATCCGCCCGTCGAACGAAGATCAGGCGGTCGCCTTCCAGGCGGCCAAGGACCTGATGAATGCATATCCAAACCTCAAGGGGATCTGGGGAATCAGTTCGGTTTCGTTCCCAGCGGCGGCCGAGGCCGTGAAACAGGCGGGAAAAGGCGGCAAAGTCCTCGTGACGGGGCTCTCGACGCCCAATGACATGAAGGCCTACGTGCATGACGGCACGGTGAAGTCAGTCATCCTGTGGAACACCAGGGACCTCGGCTATCTCACGGTGCATGCGGCAGCCGCGCTCATCCGCGGCCAGGGACTTCAGGAGGGGGCCACTCAGATGCAGGCCGGAAGACTTGGAACGGTCAAGGTGGAGGGGGACAACGTGATGCTCGGGGACATCCTCGTGTTCACGAAAGAGAACATCGATCAATTCGACTTCTGATCGCGCGACTGCCATTGATGCAGACGACCCGTGGGAACACCCCGAATGACAGGCGGAAATCCGGAGTAATCCGCCCGGTATTCGGCCAGAGGTCGCCGACCCGTGCAGACGTTTGGCCAGAGTGCGCACGGATCAATCGCGAGACCGGCTCTTCAGAACGATCTTGAGGATTCGGGCAAACGGCACCGGGATTGCGGACGCTTCCAGTGTGAACCTGACTCCTCAACGAGGCGTGGCGCTGTTTTCCCGCCAAATTGAGAGACACTTGCAGAACACCGGAGGATGAAGCATGAAAGCGATGAGCGGACCAGCCGCGCTTCAAAGCGCAGGGCGGATTGCATCAGCGTGTGCAGCGTTGGGGGCGCTGGGGGCGCTGGGGGCAGCGACACTGACGGCGTCAGCGGCGGGGCCGATCAAGACCTCGTGGCGCTACTACCGCGTGGGCAACACGGGAATCCAGGGCGACTACAACGAAGCGATCTGGATCGGGCCCGACGGCGACCCCTACATCGCCGGATACGACGCATCGTTTGAAGAAGGCGGCTTCGCCAAGTTCATCCAGAGCGAGAATCGCTGGGTGAACTACTCGAATGTCGACTACCGCGTCATGGGGCACCCCAATGATCAGGGATGCATCCGCATCGGCGACATTGCGGCCGAAAGCGGCGGCAAGTTGTGGATGGGCACATGGCGCGGCGCGCTGACGTTTGATCCGGCCCGCGGCGCATCCTCGCTGGCGCGCTATGGGCCGCTCAACTCGGGCCTGACTGATGACCGGGTGGAGGACATTGATCGTGCGCCCGATGGGTCCATGTGGTTTGCCAACAACGGATCGGCGCGTTTTGATCCCGCGACAGGAACCTGGACGCGCTTCGAAGGCTTGGGCAACAGTTTTCTCTCGGTCCAGCCCAAACCCAGCGGCGGATACCTCGTGTGGTCGTCAAACCGCCCACCCTATCAGGACTTCACATACATTTTCGACAGCGACACCCAGCGCTGGCGCATCATTGATGTGCAGGTGGGATTCAACGAGCCCGATGTGGTGGTGGGCATGCCCGGCAAGGACTGTGTCGATGATGCGGGAAACTTCTGGGCCCTGCGCAGCACGACGCCGGGTGGTTACGACAGCCTCGACTACCGCACGATGAATGGCGCGTGGGTGACGCCGCCGGAGCCGTACGGCAGCATCACGTTCGACCTCTGGGCGTTCAAGGCGTACGGCGCGGGGCGGGCGGTGATGGTGGATGGATCGGGCGTGGTGTATGACTTTGACGGGGTGCGCTGGAACAACCTGGGCACCTGGCGGCCCGGCGCGTTCACCTACGCGGTGGACATTGACGCTGAGGGCAACGTGTGGGTGAGCGGGGTGGGCGGCGCGGCCCGGCGCGATGCGCAGACGGGGCAGTGGCAGCGATACCGCATCACGAACACGGGGAACTTCGACACGTTCAACCGCGATCTGACGATCGACACGGCGACGGGCGCGATGTACACGGGCGCGAACGCCGGCCCTGGAATCGGCGGGATGGTGCGCTTCGACGGCACGCGCTGGACTGGTTGGAATCAAGCGACTTACGGACTTGGATATGACTGGCCGTTCCCCAACGATTGGTGTCAGGCGCTGGCGTATCGGCCCTCGACGGGGGGCGTGGCGGTGTCGCCGCTGAACTGGATGTACGGCATTCACGAATGGACGGGCAGCGGGTTCAAGGCGCTGCTGCCCGGCGGCGGGGCGCAGCGCATGTGCGAGGATTCGCTGGGTCGCCTGTGGGCGCTGGGCGAGTATTACAGTCTGCGTTTTTATGATGGGACGACGTGGAAGGATGTGCCCAACATCGGCTGGGGAGCGAACTTACGTCCTGATCCGACGCGGGTCGGAACGGTGTGGGCGATGACGCAGTACGAGTTCCTGCGGACGGATGGCGGGAGTTACAACTTTTCGCGGACCATCGCGGATTTTCGGGAGTTAACCGACAACAGCGACTTCTTTTCGGGGTTTGCGGCAGACAAGAACGGGATCGTGTGGGTGGGGTGCACGGTGAACCGGGGGG
>JBGASM010000018.1:0-74893 GCA_044229655.1 Phycisphaerales bacterium
CGATTCCCCCTCCTCCACTCTCTTCGCACCCCAACCTCCCGCTCCCACCAAATCTACACCAGCCGCCCCCGCAGCGCCTCCTTCCAAATCCACCCCACCCACACCCGCGCCTTCCCCCACGCGCACTGCCTCTTCATCTCGGGTAGCCAAGCGTGAGACTGCCGAATCCATGGCCGCGCGGCAGCGCGAGATCTCCGTCTCCGAGTTCTTCGCCAAGAACCGCCACCTCCTCGGCTTTGATAATCCCCGCAAGGCTCTCTTGACCACCGTCAAGGAAGCCGTCGACAACGCCCTCGACGCCTGCGAAGAAGCAGGCATCCTCCCCGCCATCCACGTCGACATCCTCCAGATCGATGAGAACCGCTTCAAGGTCACCATCCGCGACAACGGCCCCGGCATCCTCCGCAATCAGATCGAAAACATCTTCGGCAAACTCCTCTACGGCTCCAAATTCCACCGCCTCAAAATGTCCCGCGGACAGCAGGGCATCGGCATCTCCGCCGCCGGCATGTACGGCCTCATGACCACCGGCAAGCCCGTCCTCATCATCTCCAAAACCAAACCCAATAAACCTGCCCACGAGGTCGTCCTCAAAATGGACACCTCCAAAAACAAAGCCGACGTCGTCTCCGAAACCGAGCATCCCGAAGACGATGCCATGTTCCCCGAAGGCCACGGCACCTCCGTCACCATCGAACTCGAAGGCCGCTACCAGAAAGGCCGCCAGTCCGTCGATGAGTACCTCGAGCAGACCGCCATCGCCAACCCCCACGCGCATATTTCATATAAAGCCCCCACCAACGAATCCTTCGACTTCCCCCGCGCTGTCTCGGAGTTGCCGCCCGAAACCGAGGAGATCAAGCCCCACCCCAAGGGCATCGAATTGGGCACCCTCATCCAGATGCTCGAACGCACCAAGGCCCGCACCATCACCCAGTTCCTCACCGACGAATTCTGTCGGGTCGGCGGGGGCGTCGCCTCTGCACTCGTCGAGCACGCCAAACTCTCCGCCCGCACCAACGTGAACAACATCGGCCACGAGGAAGCCGAGCGTCTCTACAAGGCCATTCAGGAAGTCAAAATCCAGGCCCCTCCGACGAACTGCGTCTCGCCCATCGGCACCAAGACCCTCCTCGCAGGTCTCCTCAAGGAGGTCAAGGCCGAGTTCTACGCAGCCTCCACCCGCGAGCCCGAAGTTTACCGGGGGAGGCCCTTCATCATCGAAGCCGCACTCGCCTTCGGCGGTCAGTTGCCCGGCGATGAATCCGCGCGCGTCATCCGCTTCGCCAACCGCGTCCCCCTCCTCTATCAGCAGTCCGCCTGCAGCGCATTCAAGGCCGTCGAGGAAACCAACTGGAAGAACTACGGCCTGTCACAGCCGCGCGAGAGCCTCCCCGTCGGCCCGCTGGTGGTCATGATGCACATGGCCTCCGTGTGGGTTCCCTTCACGAGCGAAAGCAAGGAAGCCATCGCCGATTACGATGAGATCCGCAAGGAGATGAAACTCGCGCTCATGGAGTGCGGCCGCAAACTCGGCATCTACCTCCGCAAACGCCAGCAGATGCAGCGCCAGTCCGAACGCCGGGATGTCTTCGAACGCTACATCGGCGAGATCGCCCGCTCCATCCACGCCATCAACGGCTCAGATGCCAAGAAACTCTACGACACTCTGTTGACCCAGGCCCGCAAACGCACCGCCCAGGCGGATCAAGTCTTAGACGATGAGGGCAACGTCATCCGCGGCGCGAAGAAGAGCGAATCACCCATCGCCGACATGCAAGAAGAGGGCGTCCTCATCGTTGAATCTGCAATTCCCAAGGAACCTGGTCCCGATTTGTTGTACAAGTCCTGACCGGTGAACTCCCTCCTCTTCCCCGCCATGCCCGCCCCGCAATCTCGCCCTTCCCTGCACTTCGCTCTTCGGGTCCCGCGCATCTTTCAGGTCATCGGGTTCTCCGTTCTCGGCGGCGCTGCCAGTGGCATGGCAGCCTTTCTCGGCATGTTCCATTGCCCCGCCTTCGCAAATCGACCACCTTACATTTCACCAGACTTTGTCGATGGGCTCGCGGCCTCCGACCTCGCAGGCGCCACCGTCGGATGCCTCGCCTCACCCTTCCTAATGCTCGCCCTCTATACGACATCTCTCCGGCGCGCATTGCCCTGGGTGTACTTCCCAACGTTCGCCGTCGCCTTTCTGCTCGGCGTTTTCCCACAAACCAGCGGGTTGGAAGTCCTCCTCTCCGTTCCCCTCTTCATCCTCATGGCCTTCATCGCCCGCGCAGCGCTGCCCAGCCTCGAACCCAGCGAGGGCCTCTGCCCCAACTGCGGCTACAACCTCACCGGAAACACTTCCGGCAAGTGCCCCGAATGTGGGAACCGGCCCCATGCGGTCTATAAATCCTGAGTGATGATGTCTCAGCGTCCCACACCCTTTACTGACGCTTCCAAGGTCCTTGCCTTCTCTGTGTTCGGCGGCGCGATCTGCGGCTGGGCGCGGTATGGTTTCGAAATCGATCCATGGAGCTTTTCCGCCGTTCTCGTGGGGGCGTTCACCGGCGCTGTCATCTCTCCGCTCGAAATCGGCCTGCTGCATCACCGCAGCCTCGAGAAGGCCGCCCCGATCATCCTGATCCCCTCCATGCTCGTGGCCGTCAGCGCAACCATCCTCACCGAGGATTACATGATCTCGTTGCTTTCCGTTCCTGTCTTTGTCTTTCTGACGGTCTACGCACGCCTCAAACTCCCCTCCACTCTGCCCAAGCCCGGCCTCTGCCCCCACTGTGGCTACAACCTCACCGGAAACACCTCCGGCAAGTGCCCCGAATGTGGACAAATGTGGCAGCGTGGTTCAGGGCCGTGAACGGCATATCCACGCAGTTTACTCGAATGGACAAATGCATAGCGTACTGTATGCTTTAAAACGCCTGAATAGCCACCTTTTATCGTGTACTTTAGAACTCGTAATCCGCGATGGCACGTCTGTATTACTCGACCCGAATAACGTTACTTGATGTACAGTTCTGCAAATCCAACAATTGCACAAATCCGCCGCAAATCGATCGCGGAACATTGGATCGCGCCTCACCTCTACCACTGGATGTCGATGTGCCGATGTAGGCTACTTGAAGCGACTGACGATCAAGATCAAGGACTGTACCTGCACAGGCTTGACCGAAGGGTATTTCAAAAGACGCCACGGACTCGGAAACAAGAATTGCGACCCTGCCTGATGGCATCGCGCCTGACCACGACACCGACATCTGGCCCGCCTCCGGACAACTAGACCTGACCGAGAGCGCGAGCCTGTCACAGCCTAGCCGAAATGGAATCACCGCACCTGACCGCGAATAATCATGTCCAATAATGTAATCCGGAGCGGCAACAAATGCAACGTCATCTTTGAGGCACACTTCGAAACCAAATTGAGCGAATCCATCTACCTGATCAGATGACAACTCTGCCTCACACCTCCAATGTCCCAAGAAGTTGCGCGTAAACACCCGAGCGAGGTGGGGCCGGACATTCCCAAGCCATTTGGCTGCACCAATCAACAGCCGACTATGGTCTAAGTCCATCGCGTATCTGGGGTAGTAGTTCATCGTGTACGTCAGACCAAATGGATTTTCAAGTCGGTCCTCCTGTCGCCAGCCACCGTGCTGGTCGCGAGCAAAGATACAAATGTCTGCCCTCCTCACGCCACTTACGTTGCTGCGTAGATCTGTCGCTGCAATGTGATTGCCAGACAGAGAAATCACACCGCCAAAGAACACACTGTCGTCGCTTGCATCAGTTGGGTATAGTATCACTTCAAGTACCCACTGTTCATTAACACGACGATAAACTGCGACCGACCCTCGATCCGTGCCAAACCGGTCGTCTCCATAGATTGAAACCGCGAGAAGCTCGCCATCGAGTTCGATTAGTGATCCAAATCGGTCGCCCACTGTCCCCGATGGCGATTGTATCTGTTGTCCAAGAATCCATTGGCCCGCATCATCTTTATCATAAACAAAAACGACGCCGGGACCCGGGTTGCCCCCGCCAAATGGCGCACCAACGACTACCTGCCTGCCGTCAGTCGCGACGGCTGTGCCATAATAATGATTCCCCAAATCCGGGATCGATAATGTCGCGGCAACTGGCCACTCATCAAAGGGAGTGTGCTCCAGCACAACTGCTGCTCCGGTTCGCCCCGAACCGCCGAGACGGTGCTCTGGGTATCCGAGGACCGCAACGCTTCCTGCAATTGCCGCCGAGCTTATTGAGTAGGCGCGTTCTCCGACTGCAGGCGAATACGATCCTTCGAGTGCCCATGAGCCGCTGTCATCAAGCGCGTAGATGCAGGCCGCACCGGGCCTATCCCAGCTTTCATCGTTGCCTGAGGTTGTTGAGCCGACAACCAATCGACTGCCGTCAAAGTCTGCTGTGATACCAAATTGACCAACAATCGCACCTGGAATGCGAGTAATCAACGGCTCCTCGGCCGGAGAACATTGGGCAAAAGTACCACTCACATTGTGGAGCAGAGAGACGACACACACACAACAGACCTGTCTGGGCTGATACACCATGGCAATACGTCCTCGTCAGGCATAAGAGGCACTGAATCAGATCCGCCCGCGCTTCATTGATCATAGGGCCAATATCGGCGAGGTTATGCGCGCAATGTGCAATGGCGTCTTCCTCGGCGAAAGGCGATTTCACACGCCCGCCTGCCCGGTCCTCTTCCGGCGCTCCATCTTGTCTGCGATCACTTGACCCAGTGGAGTGTCGCCAGCCTTCTCCCAGTTCCCGCGCCGGACCACGCTCACCGCATCGTCGACGCCCTCAGCCCCCTCGACGTCGTTCGCCAGAGCATTGACAATCGCCTGCTGGACGTTGTGGCGGTACTTCCGGTGCTGGAACGCCCGGCTGCGCTTCACGTTCTTGCGCGAAGACTTATCGTTCTCGCCATATCGATTGCGACAGTCCTTCGCAAGACTGTGTTTCTTCTTCTGCTGTGGTGAAAGAGACTTCTTCACATCAAAGTCTATGGCATCGATAGTGCACCGCACTCCCCTCCCCCCTCCCCTCCCCCCTACCCGCGTACTCTTTCCCATCCCCACTGCCAACCGTCAGGACCAATGCCCAGCGCCCGTCACATCCAACTCGAACGCTTCGTGAGGATCATCTTCCTCACGATGTTCAGCGGTGTCCTCTGCGCCTGGTCCTCCTGCCTCCGCCAGGGGTGGGCCGCGCTCGAAAATGAGTGGCTCGAAGCGGCCGGCTTCGGCGGCTCCTTCGCCCTCTTCATCTCACCCTTCATCATCCCCGCCCTGATCTGGCGTCCCCTCCTCAAGTCCGCCGCCCTCATGCTCCCCTGCTCCATGCTCGCCGCCTTCCTCGGCGGGTACTCCGTCGGCGTCTTCGGCTACTTCCTGGGCATGGCGGTCATGGTCCCCCTCGCCTGGCTCGCCCGCTGGCGCCTGCCCGACATTCGCCCACCTGCCGATCCCCCATTTCAATGCTCAGCCTGCGGCTACAGCCTCAAGGGACTTCCCCACCTCCGCTGCCCCGAATGCGGCCACAACAACACCCCCGCGCGCAGAACCTGATGGCCCGTCTCTGTGTGTTTCGCACACCGCCGTCCGCAGGACCGCTTCGCACACTGCTGTCCGCAGACACGCAGGACTATGGTTTACAACAGCAATGACCTGGAAGAAATCAGAATCGGCCCGCGGCTTCGAGATCGTGATTCTCTCCACGCTCGGCGGCATGCTGTGTGGCGGCTTCATGCCGGGCATCGCACTGGTCATCAGCGGCTTTGACTGGGGCGATATCGAGTGGCTGCCCTTCGTCTCCGTCGGCGGCGTCATCGGCCTGCTCGCCTCACCCATCATGATCGGCTGCCTCCTGTGGCGGCCGCTGGGCAAATCCTTCGCACTCATGCTCGGCGCAGGGATTGCGGTTCAGGTGACGTCCTTCATCTTCCCCCCCATCGCCGCGCTTCTTTCAATCATGGCCTTCATTGCAATGGCGCCGGTGGCGCGCAACGTGCTGCCCGACATCCGCATTCCGCCCGACCCGAGTGTGTGCGCTTCGTGCGGCTACAGCCTCAGGGGACTCGCGCTCACCCCTGCTTCCACGTCGCACCCACCCCACCGCCGCTGCCCTGAATGCGGACATCTCAATGTGGTTCAGGCGGCCAGGTCGCCGAATGTTCGCTCCGATGACTTCCTGTGATCCGTCGCGTCCATCAACCTCCCCAGCAGGCGCCCGCCGCACACCCGCGCACCGCACCCTCTTGACCGCCATGTCGGAAGTTCCGGACTATCTTCACGATGAGCAGCGCGCCGTCGAACAGCAGATTCGCGCGGCGTTCCGCAGCGTCACTTCACGGGGCGAAATCTCATGGACCGAATCGCGGGTGATGGACCTCAACGGCTCCGACTGGGAGCGATTGGCAGCCCGCGCGCGGGACTCCGAATCCTGCTGGGAGGAACTCGTTGATGATCCCGAATGGAACGATGGCATGGGCGTGGGCGGTTTCGCGTTCCTCGACCCAATGAGCAAAACGTATTACTTGGCTCCCGCGTTGATTCGATGGACACGCGGCACTGGCAGCGCCGAACTGCACCAATGGCTCAACATGACTTATTATCAATCACCTCGCAAGCCGCGCGATCCTGAGAACTACTACCACCTCAACGAGAGCCAGTGCCGCGCTGTGGCGCGGTTTCTCCGATTCATGATGGCACTTGAATCCGCCACCGGGGATTACTTCAATGTGGGCTGGTGGCATGAAGCGTATCGCAGTTACTGGCACGACTTCGATACCGAGCACGATCGCCTCTGACTGAACCGCGCTTCGCGGAACGCCGTCCGCTAGGACCGCTTCGCGGAATGCGGTCCGCAAGGACCGGAATGCTCACGGCAGGCGCTACGCTTCACTCGTGGATCGTCCTCCTTCTCCACATTCGCCCCCTCGCCTCGTCACAACATCCAAAGTCATCGTGTCGATCGTGCTGGGGATTGTCCTGAATGTGATCATGGCGGTTGTCGCTGGCTCCTTTCCCATTGGGAGCGAGCAGTACGACCGCACACCAGATGAGTCTTATTTGACTCGGATTGAGTCGTTGGGAGTAACGAGATTCGAGTTTGATATTCTGGTACTGGAAGGGCAGACGTCAGTGCCGATTGAGAATCAGATCGGTGACCTTTTCCGAAGAGCGCACACGAGCGAGTTCGAACCAGGAGTGGACATTCGGTTTTTCGATTTTCCAATTCGCTACATGTCGTACTCCACCGCATCCATTGAGTGCTGGGGGTTGCCTTTCCGGTGCTTCTGGTGCTGGAACTCGACAACGATGTCGATGACCGGCGCCCTGCCCCCGGGGTCAGGCGGCGATCTCAGACAAGCCGACGTCAGCCGGATGATCCCGTGGCTCTGGGCTCCCGTTGGCAGCGACCCCATCCCCTTCTATCCCCTCTGGCCGGGCCTCATCGCCAACACCCTTATCTATGCAACCCTCTCTCTTGGCATGTTGACAGGCCTCCCCGCCGCCCGCCGCGCCCTGCGCAGACGCCGTGGTCATTGCCCCATGTGCAACTACAACCTCACCGGCAATGCAACCGGCCGCTGCCCCGAATGCGGCCACATCAACAACCCCACGCGCAAAACCTGATGGCCTGTCTCTGTGCGCTTCGCACACCGCCGTCCGCAGGACCGGAGTGCTCACGGCAGGTGCTACGCTTCACTCGTGGATCGTCTTCCTTCTCCACATTCGCCTCCTCGCCTCTTCACCATCCGCAAGGTCATCGTGTCGCTCGTGCTGGGGGTCGTGCTGAATGTGATCATGGCCATCGTCGCGGCCAGCCTCCCGTTCAAGATCACACGATTTGACCACTCTCCGACTCACGCTCATCTAAACCGGCAGATGTATCCCGGGAAGACAGCCTACACACTCTTGATCGCAGTCCCCGATGGGATGCCCGTTCAGCCGATTGAGAGACGAATCGAAGAGTTCATGAAAGGGGCGCGGGCCACTACTTTTGAACCTGGCTTTGACCAAATGTTCCTCGAATCTTCACACGGCTATCAATCGACATCAACAATTGATTTCGAGTGTTGGGGGTTTCCCTTTCGATCCTTCTGGTGCTGGAATGCGAGTACGTTGTACTTCCCTGATCGAATGGCAGGTGTTTCCAAGCAGGGCGGCAACCTGCGCCTCACCGATGCCGGATATGCGATTGCATCGCTCTTTGGGACGGATGCAGGGGCGATGATGGTGAGGGGCGACCCGATTCCCTTCTATCCCCTCTGGCCGGGCGTGATCGCAAACACGTCCATTTATACTGGATTGTGCCTCGGTGTTTGGACAGGCCTCCCCGCCGCCCGCCGCGCCCTGCGCAGACGCCGTGGTCATTGCCCCATGTGCAACTACAACCTCACCGGCAATGCAACCGGCCGCTGCCCCGAATGCGGACATGTGGACGAAATACGGAAGTCCTGAGCGTTTTCACCGGGGATACCATTGGCCAAGGAGCCCCCATGCCCAGGCGAATCTCAGAAGAGCGCAAGATCGCGTATTACATCGGCATGGCCCTGCAGCTGGTCGGCCTGCTCCTGTTCGCCTCCACCTTCGTGACTTTCGTGTAGCACTTCGGTGATTTCGAGGACTTTCAGTCGCGCGTGAGATCTGATATGTTCCGCGCCCTCTCCGGCATGGCCCTGATGGTGATCGGCGGCCTGGTCCGCGGCGTCGGTGCGCGTGGGCTGGCTGGTTCCGGCGTCCTGCTCGATCCGGAGAAAGCGCGCGGCGAACTCGAACCCTTCAGCCGCATGGCCGGGGGAATGGTGAAGGATGCGATTGATGAGGCCGGACTCAGCACTCCGGGCGCGCCCAAGCCCCTCATCATGCTCAAGTGCGGCTCGTGTGGAACACTGAACCCGGAGTCAGCCAAGTTCTGCCAGGAATGCGGAATAAAGATTTGATGAGGACCCTCCGATCCGCGCGAATCGCGCAGCGCCTCATTTCAGACTGATTTCATCCGTTCTTCGCGACCACGCCGCACTCCGGGCACGTGCCCGAAATATTCCCCTTCAGGTCGTATCCGCAGGCCGTACAGAAGCCGGGGCGATGGTCACTCATCCCACCCTGACTCTAGCCCGCATGCTCCCCATCCCTCTCCGACCTCACAATCTCTCAAGCCCCTCATTGCACTAATGTCTGTTGTTCCATGACCTCGAGAATCTCCACCCCCGTCCGCTGCCTCGAGATCATCCTCGCTTCCATTGGCGGCGGGATGCTCTCCGGGTTGTCAGTTGGCGCGGGTCTCTCCTGGCTCTCGTATGTGGATGAATGGGCCGGGGCCTGCGCCATCGGCGGAGTCATCGGCCTGCTCGCCTCCCCCTTCATGATCGCCGCACTGTTCTGGAGGCCCCTGGGCCGGTCCTTTGCCATCATCCTCCCGCCCACCATGCTGCTGGCCTTTCTGGGCGTGCAGACCGAGCACTTCATCCTGGCCACGATGTTCATCCCCGTCTACGTGCTCACCGCGTTCATCGCGCGCGGACGCCTGCCCGACATCCGCACTCTCCCTCCACTCTCCGATCCCGATCTCTGCAAGACCTGCTGCTACAGCCTCAAGGGCCAGCCGCGAGTCGCCCATGTCGCAGGCTGCCCCAGCCGCCGCTGCCCCGAATGCGGCCACATCGAACAAACCCAGGACCCGTGAAGGAGCCACGGACAGCGCGGAGACAGTGAAACCTGCGCTGGATTCAGTGCGCAGGTTGATCAAGATTTCGCGCTGAAGCCTGTACCTCTGCGACGGCCGCTCGTGCGCCCACGATGATGAGGGCGTTCTGCGCCGGCTCGACGATGATCCGCACTCGCTGAGGCTGCTGCGCGTTCAGGTGTGCTGCCGCGCCCGTCGCATCCACGTGCTGCAGCGGCATGATCTCCGTGACTTCATCCACCTCCGCCACCACGACGTTGCGCTGCGCGGCGCGCTGCCCCTCTGCCTCCCCTTTGCTCGCGCACCCCGCGCACATCGTGACTGCCGCCCCCACGGCCACACCCATCAGATTCACTGATGCTCGAAACACACTCATGACACGCTCCTTCATTGCGCTGCCCAACTGAAATGCTCAATCACTTTGCTCTCGCAGAACGTGCGCTGCCCAACCTCTATTGCATCGACCTCGCCATCGCAGAATCGTTGCCGCATGATGTCCTCTCCCCCCCGGCAGGTCTCCTCGCAGCGCGTTCAGCGCCCTTGAATCCGGTGCCCGCAAATCACTGGCGCGCCCAAAAGCAAATCCAAAATCGGTGGATTTCCGGCGCGCGCGCAAACGCGACATACCCCCCG
The DNA here is from genome assembly GCA_044229655.1 of Phycisphaerales bacterium. Classification (GTDB taxonomy): domain Bacteria; phylum Planctomycetota; class Phycisphaerae; order Phycisphaerales; family UBA5793; genus JBGASM01. The sequence continues at coordinate 10,351 of JBGASM010000018.1, forward strand.
TTATCCCGGACCCACAAGCGCGCGAAAACCCGGCAAAACCGCCGAAAACTCGCCGAGATCAGGAAAAACCCGCGCAAACCTCGCGCTGCAAAAACCGCTTTGCCCGCTTTCCCGCAAGAGATCACGCCAAAATTCTTTTCCTTGCTCCCGGCGCACTCCTCCGTGCGCACCAACCTGATCTTGTGGTGCGCCTCCCGTGCGCACGCCTCCACCCCGCCCAAAGGACTTACGCAACACACCCTGAGGCTATCATGCCCCTCACTTCCGCGTTCCAAGGAGACTCACGGATGACCTCCCCCCACCGCTTGCTGCCCTGTCTGCCCCTCATCCTCTCCCTCACCGGCTGCGGCGTCAACCCGAACGCCCTCCGGATGCAGGGCGCACGCGACCTGGAGACGCGCGACTATGCCGCCGCCGTCGAAACCTACTCCCAGCTCCACGACCTTCTTCCCGAGGATTACGATGCGAACTTTGGTCTCGGCCAGGCGCTGCTGGCCCAGAACGAACCGCTCCGCGCCCGCACCTATCTGCAGGTCGCGTATGACCAGGCCTGGCCGCGCAAGCCGCTGACCTACGAAGTGGCCGGCTACCTCGCGCAGGCGATGGGCCAGTCGGGCGACCTGAGCGCGATGTACGCGTTCCTGCGCGACCGCGCCCAGGGCAGCGGCGATGAACACGACTACCTGCGCTGGGGGGACATGGCCCAGAAGTTCAACGACCCGGACCAGGCTGAGCTGGCGTACCGCACGGCCGCGCGGGTCACGCGCGGCGAAAGCGTCGAGCCTTATCTGCGCCTCGTGAACTTCTACGAAGCCCTGGGCGACAAGGAGAGCGCGTACACGCGCCTGCGGCAGGCCTACGGCATCCGGCAGAATGATCCGCGCGTGCAGGAGAAGATCACCGAATTCGCCTCCGCGGAAGGCGAAATCACCGCGCTGCCCGCCGATGAGTAAGCGTCAGATCTCATCATCGGCCGCTGCGCCGGCCGATCCGCGCCGACTCACCGCGCAATTGGCCATCCTGAGCGAAATGACGCGCCTGCGTCTGCTGCGCATTCTTGAGAAGGCGGAGTTGAGCGTGGGCGACCTGGCCACGGTCCTGCAACTGCCGCAATCGACCATCAGCAGGCACCTGAAGGTGCTGCTCGAAAACGAGTGGCTGTCGCGCCGGGCGGAAGGGACGATGAGCCGTTACGCACTGGCGGTTGCGGACCTGCACCAATCGACACAACATCTCTGGTCGGTCATCGCGACTGAACTGGGCGAGACGGCCCAGATGCGTCAGGATGCGCATCGACTCGAGGAATTGCTGGCCGCGCGGCGCACCGACACCATTTCCTACTTCGGGCGGGTCGGGGGCGAGTGGGATGCGGTGCGGCAGGAACTCTTCGGCTCTGCGTTCATCGACATTGCGCTCCTGGGGCTGCTGCCGCCGCACTGGGTCATCGCCGATCTGGGCTGCGGGACGGGGAATATCACCGTGCGCCTCGCGCCGCTCGTCAAGCGGGTGCATGCGGTGGATCTCTCCCCGCAGATGCTCAGCGCAGCGCGCAAGCGGGCCCGCGATCTGGGCAACGTGGAGTTCCACCGGGCGGATGTGTCCAGTCTGCCGCTGCCCGATGCGAGCGTAGACGCCGCGATGCTGTCGCTCATCCTGCATCATGTCGAGCATCCGGAGGCGGCGATCCGGGAAGCAGCGCGCATCCTCAACCCGGGCGGACGGCTGCTCATCATCGACATGCTGGACCACGATCGGCAGGAGTACCGCCGGACCATGGGTCACCGCTGGCTGGGTTTTACGCCCGGAGCGATTGAACATTGGCTAGTGCACGCCGGGCTCACCAATGCCCGAATCCGTCGTCTGCCGGCCGATGCCCAAGCCAAGGGGCCTGACTTGTTCGCGGCAGTGGCAGACAAGGCGTAGCCCCCCTTCCCCCATCGCCTCATCCGCCCCTCCCGCTCTTTTCCCAGTTTTTTCGCGAATTTCGTCGGTTTTCGACGGATTGGCTCGCGATTCGCGTCATATTCTTCCTTCACAGGAAGAATATATGGTCTCACCCTCGATCAGTGACATTCCGGATGCCCTTCAACGCCTCGGGCTCACCCCGCTGGAGGGCGACATCTATCGGTTTCTGGTGCAGGAGTCACCTGCGACGGGGTACCGGATTGCGCAGGCACTGGGCAGGCCGGTGGGCAACATCTACAAGGCGGTTGAATCGCTCGAGACGAAGGGCGCGATTCTGGTTTCCGATGACGAGGGAAATCGGGTGGCGCGAGCCGTCAGCATCACGGAGTTTGCGAACCGGGTGCGAGCCGAGATCTCTCAGGCTTGCACCATCGCAGGCCGAGAGTTGGCCGCAACAGATGAGGTGACAACGGACGATCGGCTCTACCGGCTCACGGACCGATTGCAGGTTTTTGAGCGTGCGCGGCGGATGATCGAATCAGCCGGGAGTTTCGTGGTGGTGAATGTCACTCCTGCGCTGGCGGGCGAACTCAAAGCGGACTTTCAGGCTGCGGCGGCGCGCGGCGTGCGGATCGGGATCAAGACATTTGTCTCCATCGCGATCGAAGGGTGCGAAGTTACGGTTGATCCGCGCGGCACGAAGGCCGTCGATTCGGGCCCAGGCCAATGGCTCGCTTTGACGCCGGATGGCCGAGAACTTCTGGATGCACTGTTCGACTCGAGCGGCCACGGGCTGCACACCGCAACATGGACCGCCAACCCGATGCTGGTGTGGATGGGATTCACGGGCATGGCGTCAGACCTCGCGTTGGCACAGGTCAAGAACGACCTGAATGCGGGGATGGATGCGGCGGAAGTGCGCCGGAGGCTGCGTGCGCGGGCCGCATACGAGTCGCCGTCACGATCCGGAAGAACGACGCTTATTCAGCGATATCGACAGCCGAGCCGGCCGCGCGCAGACAGCGCCGAGTCCTGATCTCTTGTGCCTGTACATCACACCACTTTCTCTTGCCATGAGGATCTGTTCCATGCCCCCCCACTTCCAGTCATTGTTTCTTCCGGCCCTGCTGCTGCTCTCCGCCGGCTGCGCGCAGGAAGCGCCCGCTGGCGACGTTTTGGTGTCCAACTTCTGGACGAGCACTGTGGATGGATATCGAACCCGCAGCGGTGATGCGGGGGGCTCGCTGACGGGAGGTCCGCTGGTGAATCCCCTTTGCGCGCGCATCGGGCCGGACGGAATGCTGTATGTCGCCTCGGAAGGCAACGACTCGATCCTGAGGTATGACCCACGCACGCTGGGCTATGTGGACACATTTGTCGCAGCGGGAGCAGGCGGGTTGGATGGTCCAACGGGCGTCACATGGGGCAAGGACGGCCACCTCTATGTGCCATCATTCAACACGGACAGCGTCTTGAAGTTTGACGGCACTTCCGGCGCCTTTCTCTCGGTCTTCATCGGGCCGGGCCTGGGGGGACTCAATGGCCCTGACAATGGAACGACGTTCGGGCCGGATGGCAATCTTTATGTGCCGGCGTACTACTCCAACCGGATCATCCGGTACGACGGGGTCAGCGGCGCGCTGATGGGGAATTTTGTCGCGACCATTGCACGGCCGCGTGTGCTCGTGTTTCACGGGAATTCGCTGTACGTCACCACGGAAACGAATCACTCAGTCAAGCGGTACGACGCGATCACGGGCGCATTCATTGCGGATTTCATCCCGCGCGCCTCGGGCGGGCTGAATACCCCGGTGGGACTTGTGTTTGCATCTGACGGCAAGGTCTATGTGGGGTCGTCGGGGACGAACCAGATTCTGCGCTATGACGGTGTGAGCGGAGCGTTTCAGGACGTCTTCGCAGGCGATCCGACGGAGCCCATCAATGGCCCGGTGTTCATCACGGAGCGTGCGCCGTTCAGCGAAGGTCCCGGGCCTGAGGTGATCGTGCCGGGTCACGCGGAACGAATCCGACGCTAGCGGACGGGCGAAGCATCCAACCCTTCTTGAAACAGGAAATCGTTCATGCGAAGAGTCTCGATATGCGCGTTTATGTCCGTGATCGCGATGGGAGCATCAGGTCTGGTGAGCAGAGGGGACGCTCATGTTTTCGTGCTCAAGCGCGACGAGACGGGTCTTGTGCTGGAGAGAGTCACGCTGGCGGACGGTGAGTCGAAGACGTGGCGCAGCGGCGAGGAGGGCTTTATCGATGTCGTTCTTCCGCCGGCCCCAGGCGGCTCAGGCTCGATCGTCATGCATTCGATGGCGGCCCAGACCACTGCAGCGTGCGAGGGAGGATCGCTGGTGGTGAAAACGGCGATTCCCGGCAAGACCTATGACCGACAGGCACCAGACGCGCACGAACTTGCGGGCCTAGACGTCCGGGTCTCGGCGCACTGCGGAGACGGAGCGGGGATCACCGCGTTCATACGCGGATACGAGCGGGTCGAGATTGACCGCGTGGGCCCGCTGGAGGACATGTTCGCGGGCGCAGTTCCACTGCAGCCTGCTGACTGCGCCATCACGACGAACACCTTTGCATCGCGAGGGCGCACCACAGGGCTGAAAGGCAGCGTGGCTGTGCGCATGGAGGCGGGGCATCACATCGCGACGGCCACCATCGGCGCAGGAAGCGAAGCCAGCGCGGGCGACTTCGTGATTGACCTGGCGGCGGCAAGCACGGTGATTGCTCGGGGGGCACTTCCGCCCGGAGTTGCAATTGAGCCGTCGATGATGACACAATACACGCCGGAGGGTGTGCAGCGGCTGGCAACGGAGGTGGGTGGAGCGACAGGAAAGGCGGCGCCGGTGGGAGTGGCGAAGATTCCCGTGTTGACGTTTGGCGATATGCGCCTCACTGACGTTTCGGTGCTGGTCATGAGCGATTTGCCAGCGCTGGGCGGCAAGGAGTTGGCGGGCGTCATCGGATTGGATGTACTTGGGCAGGCGTCATGCGTCTCCGTGCCGTACGGAATGGCGGAGGGGCAGAGGGCGGACATGCGGCTGGGGAGCAGGAGCGAGGCCGAGCCGACCGCGGCCATTCCCCTTTCAATATTCGGCAACCGGGCCTATGGCAGGGTCTCGATCAATGGACACGAGGCGGTGATGATCGTGGATACGGGCTCGCCTTGGACCATTGTTGACAAAGCGGCAGCGGAAACGTTGAACCTTGTGGCCGCACCTGATGAGAATAAGGACATCCGCGGAATTGGGGCGACGGCCTTGTCTACCTCGGCGTTCACGGCTGAGACGATTCAGCTGGGGACGATGAACCGCGAGCACGTTGTGTTGCGGGCCGGGGCATTGGCGGTGTTCAAGACACTGCGAGGGTCAACGCCGGTGGGACTTCTGGGCAACGACGTCCTGGGCTGGGCGGATCGTGTTGAAGTTGACTTTGAGCGCAGTGAACTGCGGCTGGTTGGGGAATAGGAGCGAGTGGCGGCGTTTATCCGGATCGGCAAGGACCGTAGAATCGGGCATGCCCAAGCGCGTCCTTCTCGTGGCCAACACCAAGCGACAGTCAATCGCCACGATCCTGAGTGATTTCCGTACGTGGTTGGCGCGGCGCGCAACGATCGTGGCGGAGTATGAGGCGTTGGGGCCTGCGCCCGAAGGGAAGATCGCGGCGGACCTGGCGATCATTCTGGGGGGTGACGGCTCGCTGCTGGGACAGGCGCGGCGGCTGGTGGACACGGGAATCCCGCTGCTGGGGGTGAACCTGGGACACCTGGGATTCCTGGCTGAGTTCGACATGAGCGATCTGAAACTGCATGCGGATGCGATATTCAGCGAGGGCTCGGAATTCGGCATTCACGAGCGGATCATGATCGAGGCGCGGGTGTTCCCTGCGGGCGCGAACCTGGCGGATGACAGTGCCGCGTGTGCGGGAGGGGTTGCGCTCAATGACTGCGTGATCACAGCGGGGCCTCCATTCCGCATGCTGGAGATGGCGTTGGAACTGGAGGGGCAGGTCACGCCGCCTGTGCAGGGGGATGGACTGATCATTTCGACACCCATCGGATCAACGGCGTACTCGGTTTCAGCAGGGGGGCCGATTGTTTCGCCGGAGCTGGATTGCCTGGCGATCACGCCGATGGCGGTGCATACCTTGGCATTCAGGCCGATCATTGTGGCCTCGACGAGTCACGTGGTGGTGACGCTGCTGCGGGCGAATGCGGGGACGACGCTGGTCATGGACGGGCAGAACTTCCTGCCGGCGCAGACGGGTGACAGGGTGCTGCTGCGGAAGTATGCGCGCAACGTGCGGCTGGTGGCCAACCCGACGGGAAGTTATTGGCGCACCCTTATTCACAAGATGCACTGGGCACTGCCGCCGCGGCCGTATTGAGGGGAGTCAGCGGGGGTGCGGAGAGCGCGGGGGCGAGAGGCCGAGCAGAAGACTGATGACCACGCAAAAGGCGAAGGCAGCCTCGACCCGACCGAGGACGGGTCCGGGTGCGCCGAGGGCGGGCAAGAGCCACTGGGAGGTCGCGAGGAAGAAGGCGAACATGAGGATGGGGAAGGGAGTCAGAAAACCGGGGAGCAGGCGGTTGATGGACAGCGCGCCGAGCATCGCGGGAACGGAGAGGAGGAAGGCGAAGGCGCCGGCGAGATCGAAGGGCATCAGAGCGCAACCCACGAGAAGGAGAGATCCGAGCAGGCGGCTGGAGGGGAGCATGAAGTGGGCGTGGCCAGCGCGGCGGGGCTGCGTGCGCCAGAGGAGCGTGCGCTGAAGAGTCATGGCAAGGATTGCGTAGGCCGTGACGAAGAAGGACGCAGAGGGAGCATTGACGACCCAGGCGAAGAGCCCGTGGGCAAAGGCGATAAGCATGACGGCTGCGGCGTAGAAATCGGGGGTCATGCGCAGCGAGGCGAGGGAGAGGGCGGCCTGGTAGAGCACGGGCCAGGCCGCGGCGATGAGGGACCACCCAACCAAGACGGCTTCGAGGAAGCGCGGGATGAGGAGGCTGCCGGTGGCGAGGCGAGGTGTGAGGTAATGGAGCAAGAGGGCGGGGATGAGGAAGACGAGCGCAGTCGCAAGGCGACTGGTCCACTCGAAGGAGAGGCGTCGAACGAGATCGGTCTCGGTGACGCTGGGGGAGAAATCGCCACCGACGCGGTCGCGGAGATCGAGCCCCTGGCCACGGGCGATGAGTGCGACCTGATCGGCGACTGACTCGGTCATGGGGCCGGGGGACTGGACTTCGAGCCACATGCCGGCAGGGTCAGCCCGAGCAGGCAGCGCGAGCTCACGGAAAACGGCACCGGAAAGCACCTGAGCCTGAGAGGGAGCCCCCAAGCCGTCCATGAGGAAACGGAAGCCGCGAGATTCGAGGGCGTCAGGGCCGTTGTGAGACACTGATATTGCCTTATGTACCAAGCAGTTTGGTCGTGACGCAGGCCAATTTAAGGATATCCTCATAAACAGTTTTTCACGAGTGTGCGCCCTGCCTGGAGGAGTGACTGCGATGTCAACAGTTCGTGTCCTGTTTTTATGCGCGTTGACGGCTGCCGGCTCCGTCCTAGCCCCGCAAGCATCAGCCCACGATGACTTTCACTGGCACGAAGTGACGCTGCAGTCATGGCTGGACCTACCGGCATTCGGTCCGGGCGCACGGGCAGGATCATCGTGCTGGGGGTACACATCACCGGAGGGACGTGAATATGCGCTGATGGGCCTGTCGGATATGACCGCGTTTGTCGAGATCACGGACCCGGTTAATCCGGTCATCGTTGATTCGTATGTACACCCGGACAGCGCATGGTGCGAGATGAAGACATACGGAAGGTACGCGTATGTTTCGAATGAGACCGGCGGAGGTTTGCAGGTCTTTGACATGGGGAAGATCGACGAAGGAATGGTCGCGCATGTGCTCGACGTGCAGTTGCGCGGGCTAAGCACCAGCCACACGGTCACGGTGAATGCGGAATCGGGGCACCTGTATCTGAACGGCTCCAACATTGACGGCGGCGGATTGACGATCCTCTCATTGGCGAATCCGGCTAATCCGGAATGGGTGGGCGCGTACACGGGCACGTATGTGCATGACTCGCAAGTGGTGACCTACAGCGAGGGGCCGTACGCGGGGCGGGAGATCGCGTTCTGCTACGCGGGCTACAACGGCGTTCACATTGTGGACGTGACGGACAAGGCGAATCCGGTGGTGCTGTCGCGGACGGGATATCCCGGGCTGTCGTACTGCCACCAGGGGTGGCTGAGCGCGGACCGGAAGTACATTTACGTCGATGATGAACTCGACGAAGTCAATCTCGGGTGGCCGACACTGACGCGCGTATTCGACGTCTCGGATCTCGCGAACCCGAAGCTGGTGTCGACCTTCGGGAACGGGGTGCCGTGCATCGATCACAATCAGTTCGTGAGGGACCGATTCCTGTTCCAATCCAACTACACCTCGGGCCTGCGGGTGTGGGACCTGCTGAATCCGACAGCGCCGACGGAGGTGGCGTGGTTCGACACGTACCCCGACGATGACAACATCATCCTGCACGACGGGCTTGAGACGTTTAATGGCACATGGAACAACTACCCGTACTTTGCGAGCGGGAACGTGGTGGTGAGCGATATCGATCGGGGCATGTTCGTGCTGAGGCCGACGCCATTCACGCTGACGGTGAGCCCGCTGCAGGCGGGTGAACGGGCGACACTGCGCATCGATCACGCGACGCCAAAGGGGCGGGTGTACTTCGCGCTGAGCATGACGGGCCCGGGAGACACATTTGTTCCCCGATTGGGCGTCACGCTCGGGCTGGATGCGCCGAGGCTGATCGGAAGCGCCCTGGCGGACGGGACGGGGGTGGCGAGTGTCGTGGGAGTACTGCCGCCGAACCTGGAGCCAAGGGTCCTGTGGATCCAGGCCGCGGAGGCGGGGCGGACAAGCACTGTGGTGCTGACGCAGATAAACTGACTGGATGGCGATGGATCCGTGGCAACTCGCATCGGGGCGCGCGATGGCGCTGGACCGTCCGCGGCTCATGGCGATCCTGAACGTGACACCGGACTCGTTCTACGACGGGGGGCGTTTCGCGGACGCCGAACTCGCCATGCGGCGCGCGCTTGAGTTGATGGAGGAGGGAGCGGACATCATCGACATCGGCGGTGAGAGCACACGGCCTGGCGCGGAGGCGGTCAGCGCGGAGGAGCAGATCCGCAGAACGGCGCCGGTCATCGAGGCGATCGCACGAGAGAGGCCGGATGCGATCATGAGCATTGATACGACGTGTGCAGCGGTCGCACAGGTCGCACTCGATGCGGGGGCGAGCATCATCAACGACACCTCGGCAGCGCGAGACGATGGGGAGATGGCGGGGGTGATGGCGCGAGGCAAGGCGGGCGTGATCGTGATGCACCGGCTGAGGCGGCCCGCACGAGATCAGTACAGCACGGAATACGGGGTTGAGAACGCGCCGAAGTATGACGACCTGCTGGGCGAGATCGGGGAGTTTCTCAAGGGCCGGGTGCGGGCGCTGACTGAGGCAGGAGTTGGCCGAAACCACATTGTGCTGGACCCGGGGATCGGATTCGGCAAGTCGGCCGATCAGAACTGGGTTCTCGTGAGGCATCTGCACGTTCTACAGGCGGAGGGGCTTGCGGTGCTATCCGCGGTCAGTCGAAAGAGTTTTCTCAGCACAGTGGACCTGTGCCGGTCCGGATCGACGCCCGAGTCGCGACTCCCTGCAACACTGGCGGTGTCGCTGATGCACCTTATCCAGGGGATTCGGCTGTTTCGAGTCCACGACGTGTCGGAACATCGGCAGGCGTTCGCCGCTGCCAATTCGGCAGGGAAATTGCGGGCAAACGCCGAATGACGTGGACCACAAGCCAGCGGCAAGCATCTGAGAGCGAACTACGATTGGCAACGTCATTGCGGTTGTTTCTACGAACGGAGTGACGTACCTTACCGCATTCACATCCAAAGGAGTGGACCTCACCATGGCAGGCGCAAACGTCGTTGAAATCTCAGATGAGAATTTTGAAACTGAAGTCAAGCAGTCCGCGGTGCCGGTGCTGGTGGACTTCTGGGCAGAGTGGTGCGGACCGTGCCGCATGCTGGGGCCGACCATCGATAAGCTCGCGGACGCGTACAAGGGCAAGGTCAAAGTCGGCAAGCTCAACGTCGACCAGAGCAGGAAGGTCGCGATCGATTACAAGGTGACGTCAATTCCGACCGTGATTGTGTTCAAGGGCGGAATGCCTGCAGCGCAGACGGTCGGCCTGAGAAGCGAGAACGACTTCCGGGCGATGCTGGACAAGGTGCTGGCTGCCTGAGAACAGATTTGAAAGTGAAATGAACAACGACCGCCTGCACATCGGGCGGTCGTTCTGTTTTTGCGAGAGAAGTCACTTGCCGGCTTCGGACGCAGGGGCTGGCTGAGATTCATCGGGTTCGGGGACAAAGATCAGCCGGAAGACAATGGGATTGGTGAACTCGCCATCCTTGAGTTTCGCGAGGCGCGAATCAACTGCGGTCCAGCGGGCCATCCAGGAGGCGAGGTACTTCTCATCCAGCGTGGTGAGGCCGCTCGTGCGGAGAATCTCAACGCGGGCGACTTTCCCCCGGCGGTCAAACTGCACGGCGACAATCGGATTGCGCTGGACGCCACCGGTTCCGCCCAGAGAGAAAATTGTGTCCCCGGAGTCGCGAACGATGTGGCGAAGAAGGGGGTATGGCTTGATGACCATGCCTTCGCGTGCGATGGGGCGGCCGGACTTCCACATGTCGGAGTTGACACGAATACTGGAAGCGGCGGCAGTGTCGAAGTCGGAAAGCGCAGCCATCGGGTCCTTCACGGCTCCAGAAGTTCCGCCGACTCCTTCGCTGCCGGGCGCGCCATCTGCAACGGGATCATTAGACAAGAGCGGCTGCGGCAGATCGGATTCCGATTGCTCGACCGAGGGAAGCGAATCTGCGGGCGAATCTGCAGCGGTGAGCGGGTCAGCGGGCCTGTCAGCGACTGCGCGCGCGGGGTCGAGTTGGGGGTCGGCGCTCGACTCGACGGCTTGTTCTTCGGATTGATCAGAATGCGGCTCGGGCGCGTCGTCTGCCTGAGTCTCGTTGCCGGCATGGTCGTCCACAGGCAACTCTGTCACGTCCTCCTCCAACGCCGGGGAAGGATCATCGGCCGGGGGCTGCGGTTCGACTGCTTGCGGTTCAGGGGAAGCGAGAGAATCCTGCTGCAGAATCTCGGGCGACGAGACCGCATGTTCCTCTGTCGGGGGCTGCGAAGGCGGTACCGAATGTGAGGAGACCTGCTGCGTCGGATCGGACTCCTGATCAGGAGTCGGCACAGAGCGCGCCGGGTCGCCGGCAGCGAGCGGACTTGCGGAGGAAGGCGCAGGCTGGGGCGCACCGGTGCCGGAGCCTTCGGCGCCAGCGGGGCCCGGAACAGTTGAAAATGCAGCCTGATCCACGCCTGCGAAGGGCGCGACCTGCACATCATCGCCGTCCGCGAAGCCGATCCAGGTCACTGTTAGAGAAGGGTCTGCGCCGTCCGGGATTCCCGGCTCAAACTCCGGAGCGGCGAGGGGCTCGCGCACGGGCGAGGGCGGCGAAGTCTGGACGAGGGGCAGGGGCTGCGCATCGGGCGGAGGCGGCTCGTCTCGTTGGGTGGGAGAAGGCGCAACTTCACTGTCCGGAGGAAGCGGGTCCGGCTTTGGAACTGGCTGGGGCTCGTTGACTGCGGGCGGCTCAGCGATTCCCGTTTGGTCGGAGGCGGTCAGGACTGCGGGGCGCGAAGCGGTCGCACCCAGGAACACCAAGGCTGCGACGTGGGCAGCGATAGAAAGCGGTGCGGCGACGACCCAGCCGGAGGAATTGGAAGGGCGATACAGCCTCACGACAAATGATACGGGACGTTGCTGGGATCAGCCGGTCCGAAGGATCATTTATCGATGAACGCAGCGCGGCGATTGGAGTAGTCAAAGACCATGCGGTACTTATCGAGTACCCGACTGCCAACGGTGCCCGCGGTAAATGGGTCGCCCGCCCAACCTTTCAGACCCTCGAAGAATCCGGTCTGGACATCGGAGATGCGGTCGCCGGCGATCTCGAACCACTCCAACTTCCCGATTTTGAGTTTGCGCATGGCGCCGGCGGCAGCCTGGACGCCTTCGCGCACTTCGCGAGTACCGAGCAGGTTGTACTGAAGCACGGTAGGTCCGTTGATCTCCAACCAGGAGTTGATGCTGGGCTCGATGTTGAAGAGACCCGTGCGGTTCCCCTCAAAAGAGCATGCGACCTGGGGACGGAAATGGTTGAGCGTGAGCGGCTGCCAGGCAGCGCGGTCGGAGAGCGCGTACGAGGCGGGGTCCTGGAACCGCAACTCCATATCCGCAATGTCAAACTCGGTCACCGCGTGAGCAAATGTGTTATACCCGAGGATGCCGGCGACGCTTTGGCCGACCAGGCGATCGTCGAATGTGAAGTCGCCCTGAATGAATGCGGGACCACGGATGGTCATGGCACCGACCTGGAGAGTCTGCGCCTTGCGAAAGCGCGCGGGAAGATCGTCACCACTGGCCCGGTAGTGGAAGAGGCCGGCCATCTCCATCCCAGCGTCTGCGGCAGCCTGAGGGCTGATCAGATTGAACTCCGTAGACGTGCTCACTATGAAGGGACCGACGGGCTTGCCGTTGATCAGTACATGGGCAAAGAAGCGCTTGTCACGATTGATGCGTTGAAGCTTCACAACCGGATCCGCCGCTGGATCGAAAGTGACGCGGTTGGGATCGGGCTGTGGGGCAACCCATAGGGCTGAATCGGCGGCGGCGGCAGCGCGGAGGCCGGTGAAGCGGGTTGTGAAGGTATTGTCTGAGAAGTCGGAGTAAAGGACGAACATCGGCATCGTCACGCCGGAGTCGAGTTTGCGGTATTCGCCGAACTCCCAGTACTCCTCATCGCCGGCGAAGAAGACGGTGAGTCGCGTGGGTTGGTGCGTCACGGCGTCGATGGTGAGGCGGGCACGGGCAGCGCCGTCCACGCAGTGCATGCCGACTTGAATGAGTCCGCGACCACGTTCAAACTCAACGCTTTCGCAGGTCACAGGGCTGTTGTCCGAGAGCCAGGACTGAGAGAGGATGGCGGCCGCCATGCGCAGGGGCTCAGAGTCTGCAGGGTCGAGACGGCGGACATCTGCGGAGAGATCGCGCATCCAGGTGACGGCGCCATCGAATCCATAGGAGGTCGCAAAGTCGCCTGCGACCTGCAGAGACCAGGAGCCGTTGGGGTGGGAGGCGAAGGTGGCGGTGCGGTCCAACTCGGCGAAGCGCATCGAACCATCGAGCACCCAACCCTTAGGGAAACTCTGCTGGAGGGCGGTGAAGCCAAGGGCAGCGCGGGAATCGTCGCGCACCTGGTCGAGGGTCAGCGCTTGGGGCTGAGCGGGCGCATCGACCGCGGGGACAAGAATGGCCGCCAACACACACACCATCGCACTCGTTTCAAAGCCGTGCTTCATTTGTTCTACTTTCGTTGACATCACTGAAGGCGGACCCTGCCGATCCAATTACGACTCGTCCGCTGGGGCGAGGACCAGAGTCAGACACTGACCAGCCCCCGAACATTCCCCCGCCCATTCACCTTATGAATGCTAAGTATAGAGCATCGCCCTTTTTGGCGGTCAACCTGACCCGGGAAGGGGGAAAGGGTCCGAAAAAACCGAGGGGGGGGCGGTCAGATCCCGGGCCAGCCGAGGTCTGCATTCAGTGCGAGAGCGGTCAGTTCGCCAATGAGGAGGAGGATGCCGGCGACGTACAGGATGCCGGTGGCGGACTGATTGGAGCGGATGCGGACGCAGGCCCATGCCATGTAGACCATGACGGCGGGCACGAGGATGCCGACGAGATAGCGGACCGTCGCCAGCATCTGGTTCCACATTGCGCTGCCGGCCGAGCCGAGGGCGTCCTGCTCGACAAGGGACCAGATGTGGTCGAGGGCAAGCGCACCAGAGAGCGCGCCACGAAGGACGATGGTGAGGAAGAGCGCGGCGGTCAGGCGGAGGAAGGGAGCCTGAGTCATTTCGCCGCCGGCGGTGAGGTAGGCATGACCGAGGAGCATGGTCATGAGCGCGCCGCCAAGCACGCAGCCCGAGAGGACCAGACCGATACGGTTGCCGAAGGGCATTTGCAGCGCATCACCGGTGAGGGAGAGGCCGGCGACGAGGACGCGCGTGTCGCCGCTGCCGAGGGAGAAGGGGAGCAGGGTGACGGCGGCGGTGAAGGCGCAGAGGAGCAGGATGCCGATGCGCTGCCCGGAACGTGCGCCTTTCTGGACGAGGGCGATGTGAATGACAAAACCGACGAGCATAAAGGAGGCGGAGGCGACAAGAGATAGGGCGGATGCCGCGCCTCCTTCTGTAACGGGGGCCCCCACTCCTGCCTGCACGCCCATCCCCACGCCTTTCACGCCGATGGCAAGGGCGACGGCGGAGAGGCAGAGAGCGATGAGGTCGCCGAGACGGAGCCAGCGGAGCGTGACAGCGCGGCCGTCACAGGCGGCCTGAGTGGCGGCGATGCCGAAGGCCATGAGCAGAAGCACCTGGGCGAAGGTCATGAGGGGCTAGGGTATGACGGATTTGCTGGATGCGCCGTAGAGGCCGGCGGCGCGGATGAAGGATTCGACGGCGGGTTCGAGGAGGCCGGTGACGCTGAGGCCCTGGGCGAGTCGGCGACGGACGTCAGTGCTGGAGATTTCGAAGCGAGGGGCGTCGGGGAGGACGAGGGCGCGCCAATCAGGATTGAGGTCTTCGAGGGGGTGATTGCCGCGAAGGAGCACGACCGGCTGAGCCAGTTGCAGGATGCGCTGGGGGTCTTTCCAGCGCGGGAAGGCGGCAGCCTGATCTGAACCGAGCAGCAGACGAAGGGCAACGGAGGGGCCCAATTCGGTGCGCAAGGCCGCGAGGGTGTCGACGGTATAGGAAGGGCCGGCAGGGCGAAGTTCAATGTCGCAGACAGTCCAGGGAAGGGCGAGGGACTGAGCGGCGAGGCGGAGCATTTCGGTGCGCTGAGAGCCGGAGGCGAAGGGGGAAGCGGATTTATGCGGGGAACGTGCAGCAGGGATGAAGATGAGAAGGTCGCACGAGGCGGCGCGGGCGGCAAAGTCGGCCAGGCGAATATGGGCGAGGTGAGGCGGATCGAAGGAGCCGCCGACGACGAGGGCGGACCAGGCTGAGCGGCGGCGCAGATCGGAGGGGAGCGGGGGCAAAAAGGTCATGGAGTCGGCGGGGTGGTTGGCGGGCGCGGCGGACATGAATGAGGGAAGCGTAGTCCGGCGAGTGCGGAGGTCGGAAAATCGCAAGAGGTCGTGCTACCATCGACGCCTTCCGTGCGAGCAACACCATGCACGGACACCGGCCCCATCGTCTAGCCCGGTCCAGGACACCAGGTTTTCATCCTGGTAACAGGGGTTCGAATCCCCTTGGGGTCATTGACGCGCGACTCAGTCGCTGCGCACGCAGGAGGAGATCTGTTCCGGCAACTGCGGGCCTGTCCGAGGTCAATCGATCTTCATCAGATCAATATCGTCTGCAGTACCCGGGGTCATGTCGCGCCCAGAAGTCATGATGCTGGCGAGCGACCCATCGGACTTCAGCGTGATGATGTACGGCCGGCCCCACGGGTCGAGAGGTGCGGAGTTGGCGACATCACCACCGTCGGTGTTCCGGTAGGTGAGCGGATCAGACGCGATGTCGGTCGAGTCCGTCATAAGTTTGACGTATTGGACCACGTTGAGCCCCAACGACCTGGGGCGCGTCGTGAGTGCATGGATGGTTGAAGTGACCGACCACGCAATCGGGAAAAACACGATGGCCCACGCCAAGAGGGCGAGGGCTGAGTGCCACTTTTTGCGATCAAAGCACAATCCGACAAGTCCGACGACGGGTGCAGCAAAGAGCGCCAGCGCGAGGGGAAGGCCCACGCAGGGAAGGGCAAAAATTCCCGGAATAGCGACGACGCCGCAGAGGGTGAGGGCCAGCGACGCCAGGGCCAAGCGTGAGAATTGAGGTTCTCGAGGCGTCTGCTGCATGGCGGAGGATAGGTGGAAAAAAAGAAAGACCCCGCCAGGGTTTACCCTGACGGGGTCAAGAGTCGGCGATGACCTACTTTCCCGCTTGGCAGTATCATCGGCGGTCCGGTCTTAACTTCTGTGTTCGGGATGGGAACAGGTGTGACCCCGGACCTAAATTCACCGACAAATCCGTGCACAGGCTTTCACCCGTGCACGGGGGATCTTCGAGCAAAGAGCACGACGGCGCCCGGGGCGAATCCTTGCGGAGACGATCCGGAGCGCGAGGCAGAGAATCCTGCGTGTCAACCGCCTTGAGCCCCAGCACCTGATCCAGGTCCACGGAGACAAATCCGGGGATACTTGGGGGGTGGATGGGAGGCGGAGGACGGGCAGTCAATAAGACATAGAGACAACAGAAGAGAATGTGATGAAATGTGGTGCTTGCGTTTGAGTCGAACCGGCCGGCAACGACGTGGGTTTGAAACCGAATCGTTGACGGGACGGGGTCGACATGATCAAGCCTTTGACCGTTAGTACTGCTCAACTGAGGGCATTTCGGCCCTTACATTTGCAGCCTATCAACCCGGTAGTCTTCCGGGGGTCTCTCGTTCTTGCGAACCAGCAATACTCATCTCGAGGGGGGCTTCCCGCTTAGATGCTTTCAGCGGTTATCCCTGCGCCACTTAGCTACTCTGCGATGGCACTGACGTGCCAACAGACGCACCAGGGGTGGCTCCTTCCTAGTCCTCTCGTACTAAAGAAGACTCCTCTCAATATTGCAACGCCCACAGCAGATAGGGACCGACCTGGCTCACGCCGGTCTGAACCCAGCTCGCGTACCACTTTAATCGGCGAACAGCCGAACCCTTGGGACCGCCTTCAGCCCCAGGATGTGATGGGCCGACATCGAGGTGCCAAACCGCGCCGCCGCTATGGACGCTCGGGCGCGATCAGCCTGTTATCCCCGGGGTACCTTTTATCCGTTGAGCGACAGCCTTTCCATACAGAACTGCCGGATCACTAGGGCCCACTTTCGTGACTGCTTGAGATGTTCCTCTCGCAGTAAAGCTGGCTTGTGCCCTTACACTCGACATGCGGTTTCCAACCGCATTGAGCCAACCTTTGCGCTCCTCCGTTACTTTTTGGGAGGAGACCGCCCCAGTCAAACTGCCCAACATGCACTTTCCATCGCCCAGCTTCATGGGAATCGATGTTAGATCACAAACGTATTCAGGGTGGTATTTCAACGGCGCCTCATTCCCGGCCGGAACCGGGCCATCAAAGGCTCCCACCTATCCTACGCAGAACATGCTCGTGACCAATGCAAGCCTGCAGTGAAGGTCCACGGGGTCTTTCCGTCTTGCTGCGGGCAAGCGGCATCCTCACCGCTACTACTATTTCACCGAGTCGGTTGTGGAGACAGTGATCCAGTGATTACGCTATTCATGCGCGTCGGAACTTACCCGACAAGGAACTTCGCTACCTTAGGACCGTCATAGTTACGGCCGCCATTGACTGGTGCTTCAGTCGCCAGCTTCGCCTTGCGGCTAACCGGCTCCT
This sequence comes from Phycisphaerales bacterium, assembly GCA_044229655.1. Taxonomy (GTDB): domain Bacteria; phylum Planctomycetota; class Phycisphaerae; order Phycisphaerales; family UBA5793; genus JBGASM01. The sequence continues at coordinate 27,896 of JBGASM010000018.1, forward strand.
TTGACATTCCAGCATTGGGCAAGCGTCACACTGTATACGTCCTCTTGCGAGTTAGCACAGTGCTGTGTTTTTGATAAACAGTTCCCAGATCCTTTTCTCTGCGCCCTTTCCTTGCGGAGGAGGGCCCCCTTCTTGCGAACGTACGGGGTGAGATTGCCTAGTTCCTTCACAACCGTTCTCTCGAGCGCCTGAGGCTATTCGCCTCGCCTACCTGTGTCAGTTTTAGTACGGACGATGCACTTGTCCACGGACGGTTTTTCCAGGAACCACTTTATCTCGCGGGGATCTTGCGATCCCGGACATTTTCAGCCGTCCTGCGAAACTCCATGATCCGTCACGCCGCTTCAACCGCATGCACCGGTGCAGGAATATTAACCTGCTGTCCATCGACTACGCCTTTCGGCCTCGCCTTAGGATCCGACTAACCCTGGGCGGATTTACCTTCCCCAGGAAACCTTAGGCTTACGGCGAGCGGGATTTTCACCCGCTTTATCGTTACTCAAGCCGGCATACTCACTACCTGTCGCTCCACGTGGCGTTACCGCTCCGCTTCGACGCTGACAGGTACGCTCTCCTACCACTCTTATAGAGTCCACGGCTTCGGTTTCCGTCTTATTCCCGTTCATTTTCGGCGCCGAATCCCTCGACCAGTGAGCTGTTACGCACTCTTTAAATGGTGGCTGCTTCTAAGCCAACATCCTGGCTGTCTGAGCGATCCGACTACCTTTCGAACTAAGACGAAATCGGGGACCTTAGCCGGTGGTCTGGGTTCTTCCCCTTTTGACCACGAACGTTATCGCCCGCGGACTTACTCCTGTGCCATATGACCCGGTATTCGGAGTTTGGTTCAGCCGGATAGTCTGACGACCTCCTGGCTGATCCAGTGGCTCTACCCCCGGATCGTGATGCACAAGGCTAGCCCAAAAGCTATTTCGGAGAGAACAAGATATCTCCAGTTATGATGAGACTTTTACTCCGCCCCATAGTTCATCGCCGAACTTTTCAACGTTCGTGCGTTCGGTCCTCCAGAGGGTCTTACCCCTCCTTCAACCTGACCATGGGTAGATCAACTGGTTTCGTGTCTACTCCCTGCGACTTGACGCCCATTTAAGACTCGCTTTCGCTTCGGCTTCGCGGTGACTCCGCTTCGCCTTGCCGCAAAGAGCAACTCGCCGGCTCATTATGCAAAAGGCACGCCGTCATCCCTTTCGGGACTCCGACCGCTGGGTAAGCATACGGTTTCAGCTACTGTTTCACTCCGCTCGTCGCGGTTGTTTTCACCTTTCAGTCGCCTTACTGGTTCTCTATCGGTCGTCGAGGAGTATTTAGCCTTACGGGATGGTCCCCGCATGTTCACGCCGAGTTTCACGGGCTCGACGTTACTCTATGCAGCCTTTTGGCTTCCTCCGCGTTACAGGGCTATCACCTTCTATGGCCGCGTTTTCCAACGCGTTCGCTCGGATTCGGCCGCAATTATGCTGCCCCGGACCGAAGTCCGGTTTGGGCTGTTCCGGTTTCGCTCGCCGCTACTTCCGGAATCGAATTTTTCTTTCTTTTCCTCTGGGTACTAAGATGTTTCAGTTCCCCAGGTTTGCTTCCGCACCTTATGCATTGCAGTGCGGATGGCCTTGCGGCCGGGTTTCCCCATTCGGATATCTCCGGATCGATGCTTGATTCCAGCTCCCCGGAGCTTTTCGCAGGTATCCACGTCCTTCATCGCCTCTCGACGCCAAGGCATTCACCGTATGCCCTTAGTGGCTTGATCATGCCGACCCACAGCCCGTCATGAGACCGGACCGCTTCGACATGAACGCTGACCATCTTCCATCACCACAGCATTGCTGCCGTGATCACTTCTGATCTCAACTTCGTCGCCGATTCCCGGCAAAAGGAAACGTACGCGACGATAAGCCCGCCATTTACACGCACATCGGACCCGGCCAATAGCACCGGATCGTTATTGCGCGAGCACTCAAGATTGTCTGCTCTCGGCTCCCCACAGCATGTTTGGCCAGTTTCGGCGAACCGATTCCAGCCTCCCGCACTGCGGAGAGTTAGTTTAATTGCCCGTCGTGCTCACTTGTCAAAGAGCATGGCCAATCGAAACGCAAAGATCGCTCGATTGCGTCTGCACCGGTTGGTGCGACAGCGGGAATGATAGTGACGACTCCCGCTACGTCAAGTCAGAGGACATCATTCCCTTACGATTTCGACGCTTTCGCGACTTCCTCTTTGAGTTTCAGGCGGAAATCATCGGAGCGCTGGACCTCGGGGTCGAGGACCTGGACAGATCCATCCTCCATCGCCACAACGACTTGCATACGACGTCCCAGGCCTTCACCGGCTTCGCCGAGGTCGATGACGTCGAGGAGGGTGGCCCGGGTATCGAAATCGATGCGGAAGGTGGTTTCCTTTTCGGTTTCGGGGTCGATGCGTTTCTCGTTGCGGACGGCGGCGATCGGCTCGCCGACTTTGACGCTGAAGGAGGTCATGCGCTGCTGGCCAGCGGTGAAGTAGTAGACCTCGAAGGTTGCGCTGCGGTCATCGAGCGTTGCGCCGGCACGGCCGTCGGTTGCGAAGAACTGGCGGCTGGGGGCGACGTAGACGGGCTCGGTCCAGTCGGACGCGGCGGACCCGGTGGTCACGGATGCCGCGAGGGACTTCTGGGTATCTGCGAGGCGGTCCTCACGGCCGAAAAAGGGGTTGGTGTACTGCACGACGACGCGGTAGCGGTAGGTTGCGCCGGGCTGAGCGGAGAGGTCGTGGCCCCAGACTTCGAGGGCGTCGTTTTCGAGCCAGGCGACCTGGAGACCGCGCTGGCGGGCGCCGCCGCGCGGGCTGGCGGCGGACTCGCCGCGACCGCCTTCGACATCCAGAGGTGTGCCCTTGCCAGAGTCCGCTCGCGCTCCTTTTCTTCATCGAGTTTTTCCTGGACATCGGGGGCGATGTACTTGGCGTCGATGGCGAGCGCGGCCTTCACGGCTGCTGCGTATTCGGTTTTGGCGGTTTCAAGAGTCTTCTCGGCGCGTTCGATGGGGGTCGGCTTGGGCTTGTCCTCGCGCTTAGTCGTCGGAGTTCCTTCCGGACCACCGGTTTCCGTTGATGGTCCGCCACCCTTGCCACCCTCGTCGCGGCCGGTGTTATTGCGGTCATTGTCCTTGGCCTTCTTGAGGCGCTCAAGCGTCTCCTCGGCCTTGTTGAGGTTGCGCCATTTGGATTTGACGACCTTGTCAGCGGCGGCGAGTTCCGGGTTGGTGAGATCGACGGCGGGCTTGCCGGCCTCGGGGGACCACTGGTCGTTGTCCGCGAGGGGGAGGAAGTCGGGCTGGTAGACCTGAGTTCCGGCCTGGAGAGCAGAATCGAAGAGGGCGCGTTCGAAGCCCGGCTTGGTGGCAGCGATGACGGGACGGAGCGAGGTTTGGCCGGGAAGTGCGGGGACGATCTCGGTCTCACTCCACTGACCGCTGCTCTGAAGGCGCTGACGTTCGAGGGTGACATCAAGGATGTTGAGATCGCGTTCCCACCAGGAGGCGGGGATGGAGCGGTTGACCTGCGTGCCAGTGAGGCTCTCCTTGACCTTCTTGCCGTCGACGGTGGCGAAGACATGCACTGCGCTCACGTCATAGGGAGCGGCGGAGGAGAGGTATTGGGAGAGGCCCTCGATCTTGGGGGCCGCATCGGGGTCGAGGGTGTAGTGGGCGCTCAGGGCGCGCACACCCTTGGGGGCGGGCGGAGAGAACTCGGCGTACAGGTCGATGGTGGCTGCATCGGCGCCGGCACCGACCTTGAATTTCTCGGCACGAACGAGCGGGGTAGCGGAGGCGGAGCGGCGATCCGCGGGTGCGGGTGCGTGCTCGGAGTCGAACCAATCTGACAGACGGCCAGGCTCCTGCACCTCAAGGCCGCGATCGCTGTCGAGTTTGGACTTGAGTTCGGCGGCCTTGCTTGCGAGGGCGTCGTCAACCTCGCTGGGGGCGAGTTCCCTGCCGGCGACGGGGACGGCGTTGGGTTGAGTGAGGAACTGGACGGCCCCGAGCCCTGCGGCGGCGACGCACGCGACGCCGAGGACGGCCTTCTCTACATGCTGTTCGAATACGTTGATTCCCTTGGGCTTCATGAGATCACCTCATGTGAATGGTTGAGTTGGTTACTGCACTGACAAGATCACGATACAAGAGTCAGACGTGCCAGAAGTCGTTTCCTTAGCCGTCGGAGCGACCCTTGGAACCGCGGCGTCCGCCGCCCTCAGGATTGTCGCTGGGTTCGGATTCGGACGATTCGGCGGGTGCGGCCTCGGGCTGAGTGATTTCGAGGGCCTCCTGAACGTCGGGAGGCATAAGGGGAACGGTCCATTCACGCAGCCAGACGGTTTCGATCTCGATATCCGCCTGCAGAACGTCTTCGTTGTTGTAGAAGAAGCCCTGCATCAAGTCGCCGCGAACATCGGCTTCCGTGAGGGAGACGGAGGTGACGGTCATGAAATTCGTGCGGCTGATGGCATCGAGGAGGACATTGAGGCGCCGGCTGTCGACGATGACGGAGAGATCTACGGTGCGGACGTCGTAGAGCGCGCTCTTGGCACGGCCGCTGATGGAGTTGGGATTGGGCTTGAAGAGTTCATCGGCGTTGTCGTTCTTGGGAACTTCGACCTCAGGGCCTTTGGTCGGCTTGTTCTGCCGGATCGGGCCACCCTTTCCGCCACCGCCACCGCCGCCGCCCATTTCACCTTCCATCATGGCGTTGCCTTCGACGCTTGCGCCCTCGCCGAACATCTCGCCCTCTTCGGCGCCGCCCTCGGCTTCGGCAGTCTTCTTCCTGTACTTCAAGTTGTAGAAGGGAGCGGAGGAGATGCTGATGACGCGCTTGACAACGCTGGTCTCGCGGCCGGCGATTCCGGCGGGCTTGCCGCTGTCATCCTGGTTGGCCAAGGCGATAGCGGCGGCGATGTCGGCGTGCGTCCAATACTGGTGCTGCCACTCGAAGTACTGCGTGGGAAGGGGCGCGGTCTGCTGGGTGTAGGGCACCACATCCACGAAGACGGAGGGATTGGCGTAGGTTGAGATTTCGGAAGCGCGCTGAGAGTAGAGGGCCATGCGCTTCTGGAGCATGGCATCGCTCAACTTGGCCTGATCCTCGGGCAGGAGGGACTCGTTGGCTTCCTTATTGAGTTGAGTTCTGCGGAAGGACTGCTCAAAGTCGGAGAGTTGGCGGGCGATGTCCTCAGAGGGGACGGGATCGCCAGCGTTCATGACAGAGATGAGGTTCGTGTGGGCTTTGATGTACTCCGCGTTCACCTTGAAGGGCAGGTCCATCTTGCGGGCAGCGGGAGGTTCGGGCAGGAGTCCCTTGAGGAGGACTGAGGAAGGGCGACTTCCCAAAGCGCGGAGCAGGACGTCCTTGTTGGGCGAATCGCCCTCGGGGACAGCCTTGATGTTGATGGAAAGGGCCTTGAGGAGCACCTGATCGGCATCGGCCTTGATGCCCTCGCGCAGCGACTTGTACTGCTCGAGCACCTTCTCATTGACGACGGTGTTGGCGCTGAACTCGGGCTCGCCCGGAATGAGGGGCGTGATAGAGATGCTGGTCTTCTCGACACTGCTCAAGTCGCCCATTTTCTTGGATACGCGGGTCGTGAGACTGTCGCGCACCTTGGCGTTCATGAGCGAGGAGAGCACGAGGAGCGCCGGCAGCGTAATGAGCATGACGGCGCACAGGGCCACGATGATCCAGTTCTTCTTGATCCAGTTGAGGAAGTTTGTCATGATTAGTCATCTCCGCCTTTCCGGCCGCCGCGAGCGTCATCTGCGCCTGCGTCATCGGCATTGGAGTCATCGGAAGATTTGCCTGAGTTTGACTGTCCCACTTCGATCTGCCAGGTGATGGTGGCGCGGAAGTATGGGGTGTCCGGGGGAAGCATTTCGGCCTTGGGGGGCAGGGGAGCGAGCTGCTCGACGTTGGCGTTGGCTTCGCCGCCGCCGCGACCGCCGCGATCAAAACCCTTTCCAGGGCCTTCGCCACCCGGTCCTCCGATGACCATTCCCTCACCACCACCCTCGCCGAACTCAGGGTTGCCGCGCGGAGAGGGGTTCCGACCGCCTCCCCCTCCCCCACCACCGCCCTGCTTCCGGTCGGTCACAGCGGGAGCGGTTCGAGATTCGGTGATGGAAACGAGCTTGGGCTCTTCATCTCGGGAGTCCGAGAGGATGCGATAGGGCACGCCATCACGGACCGCGTTGGTATTGAGCCACTGGATGGCGCTCTGGTTGATGAAGGTGGACCCAAGGGGATTGGGAGTCTCGACGACCAACTGCAGGCGAACGCGGGGTTTCTCGGAGGGGTTCTGAGGGCTGCCCGGAGCGAGATAGGTCGGGGTCAGCGAGATCATCTGCAGAAGGCGCATGTCCTCGGGAGAGGTTTTGGCGAGTTCCGCGATTTCCTCGGGCGTGCCGGTGAGCAGGATGGGATTGGGGTTTGCCGAGGCGATGATGCTGTTGACGTCATCGATGATCTGCGGCCAGATGTCGCGGTTGGTGAGGAGTTGGGCCAGGTTCTGGGCCTTGGCGGTGATGGCGGTTTCCTGGGTGATCTGTTCGAACTGCGTCTTGTAGTCGTTGGCGACGCGAATCACGTTGTCCACTTCACCCACGCGGCTGGCGTCCGCACTCTTGTACTTGCCGTCCATCATGGGGCGGACAAGGGTGATCGCGGAGCCGGCGACGAGAACGGCAGCGGCAGCGCCGAACCACTTGATCTTCTCTTTCCAGAGGCGGTCGCGGACCATGCTGACGGGGACCAGGTTGACATCGAGCTTGGCCAAGCCGAGGCCCTGAAGGGCGAGGCCGTAGGCGGTGGCAAAGTTGGTGGCGTGCTCGGTGAATTCGCTGGAAGCGCCTTCGGTGGGCTTGATCTTCTGGTACTCGTCGATGCGAGCCACTTCCATCTGGAGCTGCTGGCTGAGGTACTTGCGAAGGCCGGGGAGCATGAACGTGGAGCCGACGCCGATGAGTTTGGTGAGATTGGCGTCGCGGTGGAGCGACTGGTAGTACTGGATGGAGCGCTGGACTTCCTGAGCCAGGTCGGCGAAGCCGGGGCGCATGGCGGAGAGAATCTGGCGGCGGTAGTTGTGGGTCTGGGCCTCGAACTTGAGTTTCTCGGCCTTGGAGTAGGTGAGTTTGAAGGCGGTGATGAGGGCGTCAGTGAAATTGTGTCCGCCGAGGGGGAAGGTGCGTATCCAGAGGCGGCCTTCCTCGGCGATGATGACGTCGGAGGAGGTGGTGCCGATGTCAAGAATGACCACGCCGGCCTTGGCGTCGCCAAGCCCCTGATCGAAACGAAGGGCGTTGTAGGCGGCGACGGGAGAGAGGTTGATGCCGTCGGGGTTGAGGCCGAGTTCGGAATAGAGGGTGAGTTTGGCCTGAACCGCCTGCTTGGTAATGGCGAAGATGCCGACTTCGACCTCGGGCATGCCCTCGGTCATGAAGGTCTCGTAGTCCCATTCCACCTCTTCGATGGGGAAGGGAATCTGCTGGACGGCCTCGAACTTGACGATATCGGGGACCTTTTTGGCTTCGACGGGGGGCAACTTGGCGAAGCGGGCGAAGGCTGCGTTGCCGGGAACGGATACGACCACGGACGCGTCGGCCAGATTGGGCAGCTGGCTCATGAACTGGCCGATGGAAAGGCGCGTCATTTCATCGGCATCGAGGTCGGGCGTGGAGAGGACCTTTTTGTGCGGGATGAAGACGTGCTCGGTCATGTTCACGCTGTCACCCTGGCGTTCGAGACGAACAGCCTTGAGCGCAAACCCGCCGATCTCGATCCCCCACGCAGAATTAGAAGAGGGCATCACGGACTCCTTTGTGTACGGCAGCGCGAGTGTCGTTTCGCGAAGCGGCGGCTCTGAAGCCGGGCGAGCGGAGGTGCGCCCAAGGACGGTAAAGGCCCGTGCCGGATGGCGCATGTACCGCACGCGCGGGGCAGGGAGGACGCCGCACGCGGTGCGCTGCACTGATATCAATTGTCTGACCAACCGTCATTACGCTCCGTTGAAGTGTCCCGGCGGGCATCACTCGTTCCGGGCTCGTCATGGGGGACGAGGGCGGGTCGTGATGGGCGCCATCAGGCGAAAGGCCTGTATGGGAGACTCAAACTCCGGGGAGCCACATTCCGGTCAAGCGGGCCTGAGCTGCTTGTCAGTCAGCACAAGGGCGCTCGATGCAGGACCACCATGCCTCTTATTCAGACATCAGCGGTCGGGCTTGATTCATCCTTTCAGGCCGCAGAGGTATGACGGTTTGGCGGCCATTGCTCCTGGCGATCTCGAGTGGTTCCGGAAAACCGGAAGGACGGGAGAGCGTTTGGATATGTCCCGAGGCTCGATGGAGGGGCCTCAGTGGTGTTTTTTGGCGTGGCAGGCTCCATCACCTGCATCATATTTGTACGCCGTCGGCGAGCGGATGCAAGCAAATCGGCGGTTTCTCGATAGTTTGACGAACAAATCCGGCGGTCATTAGGGGCAATTCATGGATTTTCGGGGGACGAGTCGACCCCGTGAGTCCTTGAAGCAGGATGCGATGCGCCCGGCGCACCCCGGCCGGATGCACCACTGGTGTTACACTCTCGGCATGCTGACTGTATTTCTCCTTGGCGTGCTGTGCGCGAGTCAACCGCAACCGGGAAACCCGACGGGGGAGCGAACCTCCGGGTTGACGGTCAAGAACCCGTCCAAATCCCCGATTCTGCCAGACGGGTTCACGGCAAACGTGTTCGCGCAGGCGCCGGACATCTACAGCCCGTGCTCGATTGCCGCATCGCCCGAGGGGGATGTGTACGTCGCGGAAGATGAGTACAACTCGCAGGATGAGAACCGGGCGGAAGGGCTGGCACACGTCAAGTTATGTGTCGATACGGATCGGGACGGCAGGGCGGATCGATTCACAATCTTCGCGGATGGGCTGAACTCACCGCAGGGATTGACGTTCGTGGATCACACGCTGTATGTGGTGCACGCACCATACCTTTCGGCGCTGCGGGATGATGATGGGGATGGGGTGGCAGACTGGCGCAAGGACCTGGTGACGGGGTTGGGGCCCAAACCGGAAGGGCTGGTGCATCACATTCCGAGCGGGGTCCGGATGGGGATCGACGGGTGGCTGTACATCTCGATCGGCGACAAGGGAGTCCTGAAGGCGACGGGCGCGGATGGGTCAAGCGTGCGGTGCATCGGCGGGGGAATTGTGCGGGTGCGTCCGGACGGCACGGAGCTGGAACTCTTTGCGCATGGCTTGCGGAACACGCTGGACATTGCGGTGAGCCCCCGGCTGGACTGCTTCACGCGCGACAACACGAACGACGGGGGCGGGTGGAATGTACGGCTGAGCCAGATTCAGAATGGCGGGGAATATGGGTATCCATCGCTGTTTGTCAACTTTGCGGATGAGATCGTGCCGGCGATTGCAGACTATGGAGGAGGATCGGGCACGGGGTGCATGTGGTTCAATGAAGCGGGCTGGCCGGAGGGCTATGGGAACACGCTGTACACGACGGACTGGGGTGTGGGGAAGGTGTATCGGCACATCCTGAGTCCGGCAGGCGCGACATTCACAGACAAGGCGGAAGAGTTTTTCAGCGGGCAGCACCCGGTGGACATCGACGCGGATGCGCTGGGCAACATGTACATCTGTGATTGGGGTGACCGGGGCTGGGGCGACATCCGGCGAGAGGGAGTGACTGGGACGATTTACAGAGTGCGCTCTACGGGCAAAGAGTCGGAGGCGAGCGCGCCGCCGGCGGAGTGGAAGGACCTGAGGGGCGTGAGTGATGAAGAGGCGCTGGGGTTGCTCGCAGGGCAAAGCGCCACGGCGCGACTGAATGCGAGTCGGGAGCTCATACGGCGGGGGATTTCGGAGAGCGCCGCGAGCGCGCTGGATCGCCTGATCGCGTCAAACGCGGCGAACACCGAGGCGAGAGTGGCGGCGCTTTACACGAAGGCTCTCGCATTGCCGAGTGAGTCGAAAGCGGGTCAGGAGTTTGAGGCGTTGCACGCAAGGGTTGCCGCTCTGGGAGCAGCGTCATTGACTGAATCCATTGTGCGATTCGCCGGGGATATCCGGCGGCCGCCGGTGGATCTGTCACTTGCGCAGTCACCTGATGCGCGGGTACGGGCACAGGTCGCCATCGGGCTGGGGCGGGCGGGCGGATCGAACTCCGCCACCGTGCTGCTTCCCATGCTGGAAGATGCGGACGTGATGGTGCGGCATGCGGCGATGCAGAGCCTGCGCCGGGTCGATGCGGTCGATGCGTGTCTGGCGCAGATTGGGGATATTGGCTCCACTCAGGATGAGGTGGTTGCGGCCCTGCGGGTTCTTCGTGGGATTCATGATCAGCGCGTGGTTGCGGGGCTCGCGGAACTTGCAGAGTCGGCGACGGCGAAACCCGCGATCAGGATCGAGGTATTGAGGGCGCTTGGGCAGGTGACGTACCGCGAAGCAGAGTGGGACGGGGTGTGGTGGGGCACGCGGCCGTCGACTGAGGGGCCCTACTACAACTCGACAGCATGGGAGGGCACGGAGGCAGCAGCGGAAGCGCTGGCGGCGGCGGCCTTGAGCGGCGAGGAGGCAATTCGGAGCGAGGCGCTGAAGTTGATCGCTCGATATCGGGTGAATGAGTGTGCTGCGGGGCTGGCGCGAGGCGCCGCGGGACAGAGCGGAGGGGCGGAGGACATCTGGAGGGCGCTCATCACGCTGCGGTCGGACAGTCCGGAATTCGTGGGGATGCTGCACCGCAAGGCGGTCGACGGGGGTGCACCGCTTGCAGAGCGCGTGGCGGCGATGCAGGCGCTGACAGCCAATGCGGGCGCCGCACATGATGGGCTGATCGTGAGCATTGCGAGCACCCTAAATGCAGCGGACACACCGCCGGAACTTTCCACTGAGGCAGCCAAGGCGCTGGCGCGAGTGCGCGACAGCGGGCAGATTGCCAACCTGGGGGCGTTTCTGACCGGCCCGTCCGAGACAATGCGGATTGCCGCGTACACCGCGCTGCTGTCGATGGATGCCCAGGAGGCCCGCGACCTGGTGACGGCGGCGTTCAAAGTGAACAACAACGACTTCACGCAGATCACCGCCGCACTCCACGCGATTGCACGATCGCCCAAGCCGATCGCAACCGCACACACTCAGCGGGTTTTGAACATCCTGACCTATGCGCCGCAGATCATGCAGGCACAGCCCGAGTTCGTCAAGGCAGCGCTGCTGGCGGCGTGGCAGATTCAGGATCCACAGCACGCATATGCCACATCCTTCCTGATGGGCAGCGGCTTTGAGCCGGGCCAGTGCATCGAGGTCCTGAGCCGAATGAAGACTGCCGACATTCAGCCCAAGCCGCTCCAGGCCATCACGGCCACACTAGTGAACGTCGCGACAGCGGAGCATTCCTCATTGACGCCGGATCAGCGAGACCAAGCGGTCGCCGCGGCGATGCACTACATCGCGGACCCGCGCACAAGCCACGAAGAAGCCGTTGAATGGCTCGCGCGACTGCGTCCGGTGGCGGGGATCATGAATTCGTTCCTGGTGTTGGGGCCATTGCCCCCAATCGGATCGCAGAGCGCGTTCAGCAGCGTGTATTCCGTCGAGGAGCGGCCGGCGGGCCCATTTGAGGCACTTGCGGTTACGACTGATGCGGGGCCGGCGGCGGTGGGTTGGAACCCGGTGACGTCTGAAGATTCGTCCGGGGTCGTCGACCTGACGAAACTGTTTCAGAGCACAGACGTCGGCGTCGCGTATCTGACGGCAATTTACTCCGCGAGCGTGGACTGCACGGGGACGCTCTTTGTCGGGTCGGACGACGGCATCGCCATATGGCTGAATGGGAACAAGATCTGGCACAACGATGCGTATCGTGCTCTGCAGCAATACAGCGACCAGGTTCCCGTGCATCTGCGCCCGGGGCCAAACGTATTCCTTTTCAAAGTGAGCAACAGCGGAGGCCAGTGGGGATTAGCAGCGAGGCTTCGGGTGGAAGGAAGCAGCGAGCCGGCGGCGGAGGGATCGGCGGACGGCGTGCGACGCATCAAGGACATTCCAATTCCAGAAGTGATGGCGCATATGGTGGATCATCCACCTCGGCCGGGGGCGTCGCGCAAAGGAATGGAAATCTTCAAAACTCTCTCCTGCGCGAACTGCCACACGGTCGACGCGTCAGAGCCGCCCAAGGGTCCATTCCTGGGCGACGCGGGAAAGCGGTTCACAGTCGAGCATCTTGTGCAGTCGATTCTGCTGCCCGATGCGATGATCGCGCAGGGATTTGCCACGCAGGAAGTCGAGTACAAGAGCGCGGACGCGGCGTATGGGGAGTCTGAGACTGTCCGGGGATTCGTGACGAGTGAATCGGGCGATGCGATTGAGGTCCGCGATCTGACGGGCGCGGCCCGGACCATTCGCAAGGCGGACATCCTGAAGCGGCGGGAAGCGCCGGGTTCGTCGATGCCGGCGAAACTGGCCGACAACCTGACCGAGGAAGAACTCTCGCAACTGATCGATTACCTGCGGTCGCTGCAATGATCGCTCTACGGGCCGTTTAAAGAAAGAAGCCCACGGAACTGATCCGCGGGCTTCTTTCGATTTGCGATCTAGGGGCGAGGCGACTCAACCCTTCATTTCAGCGAGTTTCTTCTCGATCATGTCCGTGAGCTTTTGCTCGTTGCCGGGGTCATTGCCGACGCCGACCCACATGATCTTCCCGTCCGGACCGATCAGGTAGAACGTCGGGATACCGGTGAGCATGTAGTTCTTGGCGACATCGTCACCCTTGAGGAGAAGGCCGTAGGTGTACTCCTTGTCCTTCATGTACTTGACCGGATCACCGCCACGTTCCCACGTGTTCACGCCGAAGACCTTGACGGGCTTGCCTTCGAAATGCTTGTGGAGGGCCTGAACGCCGGGCATGGCCGCCTTGCAGGGGGCGCACCAAGTCGCCCAGAAGTCCAGCAGGACGATGTTGCCCTTGAGCGCGGAGAGGGTCACTTTCTCGCCGGTGGGGGTTTCGAGAGTCCAATCCGGGGGCACAGTGCCGACTTTGAGCAATTCAGGCTGCGCCGCCTGTTTGGGGGCCTCGAACTGTTTGGTGGTGTAGCCATCCGGAGCGGTGAGGGTGAAGGCGCCGGTCTCGAACTTGGCGTTGGCGTTGAGATTGGACAGAGAGATGATGTAGCCGCTCTCCGCGTTGGTGTCATCTTTTTGCAGACGTTCGACCGCGCGCGGGAGGTTGTCTGACTGGCCGAAGTACCAGCGCGACTCGCCCATGCCTTCGGAGTAGACAACGTGGATCACGTTGCAGGCGACGCCGCCGATGTCCTTAACACCTTCGAGAGTCTGGGAGGCACCCCGGAGTTCGTCGCCGAAGGGGTCATTGTGGACATACTCAATCATGAGGCCGACAGCAGTGTCGGAGGTGCGGGCGGCCATTGCAGCGCCGTCCTTGATGGTCCCGGAAAGGAAGGTGCGGGCGGTGTCGTTGATGTAGTAGGCGTTGGTCCCGTCAACAGCCGCACGGAAAACAAGGGGCTGGCGAGTCGCGTCGCTGACAAAGGTCTTGGTTCCGCTGACCCAGAAGAGTTCACTGCCGAGCGCGGCACCCTCCTGCATCTTCACAGAGCCCTTGGTTTCGGGCATTTTTCCCTTGTTGGTGCCAATGCCGGCGACGGCAAAGTCGTACGACACGTTCTTGGCCGCCTTAGCCGCTGCGTCGGCCTTGGTGAGGATTTCCTTGGCGTCGTCCGCCAAGCACACCGCGGGACCGAAGGCCAGGACGCTCAGACCAACCGCCCACAGATTGTTCGGGGCCAATGCAAATCGCATATATCTCTCCTTGGAAGAAGTTAGGAATTTCAGGCTACAGCCTCGCGCCTCGGATTCGGCCGACGGGCCGAATGCTGTCACCCAAGATGCTAGCACCTGCCGGATTGGGCAGAACTTTGGGTGCCGTGCGCGGGTGCGAGGTCAATACTTAGACTGTCGTGGAGGCAGCAAGTGCCAAAAAACATGAAATTCAGTCCCATAACCGGACTGAATCCATGTTCTTGCAAAGGAGTTCTTGAAGCCGGCCCCGATACTGGTGACCGGCGATTCGGCGAAACTAGCAGAGGGCGACGAAACTCAACAGACTCAGGAGAAGCAGCCGACGGGCCGTCCGAGTGAGAAAGGGTTTCTTGTTCATGTCTGAGTTCCTTGAGTCGCGCTAGGGTATGAATCCCCATGAATCACATTCAAACGCTATGCCAGGGCAGCCGACATTGCTTTTCCGCGGGCCGGCGGATGACGTGTGCGTTTTTCTCGGAGGTATGCAGGTTCTCAGCCCTTGGGAGGAGATTCCGAGGGCGCGGCATGATGCGTTTACGAATCGTCGCGTGGTGCGGAGTCATCAGTCTGGGGTACATTGGCGCAGTCCAGAGCGCGGAGATTTCGGACGATCCGGGGCAGTCGACGTCGGCTCAGAGCGCGGTGCAGCTGTTCCAAGCGCTGGCGGAAACCGTGGACAAGTGGGACGCTGGGGCGTTTGAGGGGACCGCACTTTTACCGGACACATACGGCGTGTGGATCAATCTCCGCCTGGCCGGGCGATCGATCGGGACAGCGCAGGCGACGGCCAGCGATCCGGAGGGCGCGGTCACCACTGAGCAGATCAGGGCCGCGGCACAAGGGGCGATGAACGAGGCGGTGGTGTTTGTGCAAGGCGATGGCGATCCGGTGGAGCGGGAGGATCGTGCGGCGACGATCGCGGAGCTGCCGATTGCGCTGGAGATGCAGGTCGCGCAGCGGCCCAAGCGGGTCCGGGGAAATTCACTGGACGACGCGCTCAGCGGATTCAACCCCGGATCGAGCGGGATGTTGCTGCGCATCAACGATCGGTACGACGCCATATTTCCGGGAGCGATGCTTCAGCACGGCCAAGATCCGTCGCAGGCGATTTTCGCGGCATTGGTGCGGTCGGATGTGGGCGTGAAGGCATTTGACGCCGCCCTGGCGGACGGATCCGCGAGGCTGTGGGAGTTTGACGTGCTGCACCTGGCCCAACGTGCGCCGGGCCAAGCGCCGGCTTTCAAGATGCGCGGGTCGGTTCTCGTGCGCGAGTCGGCGGTCAACATGACCTCCCTCGACAACGTGATTGACGAGCTGGCGGATCACGTGCTGACCCATGACTGGGCGACGGGGCAGAAAATGCTGGGGACGTACCTTCCGGAGGTTGACCAATATGAGCCGATCGCGGCCAGTGCGGAGGATCAGGCGCTGGCGGCCCTGGCGCTGATGCGATTCTCGAATTCATGTGGGCCGGGGGATGAGCGCGGGGGGAAGGCACGAAGTGCGGCTCTGAAGTGGCTTGCCGACCTTGCGGGGCCAGTGACCGGCGGGAGCATCACCCCGACGCTGGAACCGGGTGCGGCAGCCATTGCATTACTGGCGCTTCGGGAGACGAAGGACGGCGACATTTCCTCTGATCCGGATCGCGGTGCGCAATTGGCCGCGTTGGCGCAGTGGTGCAGGATCATGTCGCGAGCCGCGCTTGAGCGGATTGACCCGCGTGACAGCACGATCGGGCTGGGGGACCGGGCTGCGATGGCAGCGGCGCTGGGGTCCGAGGCTGCGATGATGAATCTTTGGAACCAGACGCCGCCGCACGACCGGTCTGCGCTGCTTCCGTGGCTAGGATGGACTCAGGGCACTGAGGGCGCAACGACAACAGTGGACGCAGCGGTCGCAGGCTGGCGAAACGAGGTGGCGGAGTTCAGGGCGGCATTGTGGCGAGCGCAGATTGACGTGACCCAGGCAGGGGTTCTGCGCGATGACTTCGCTGGGGGATTCCGGGGTGCGGACGGCGCGGTGCGGGCGGACTGGCAGTCAATGAGGGCCCTGGGGTTTCTGGCTGTCTCCGTGAAGAAAGTTCCGGCAGCGGGAGAGGAAATGGCGCCAGTTGAGGAAATTGTCCGCCTGACCAGCGGGGCGCGGTTCGCAGCGCAGTTATCCGTCCGTGCGGAAGACGACTACCGACTCGCGCGGCCCGCTGCGGCGTTGGGAGCGATTCGGGCGGCCCCATGGAACCCTGCGCTGCCTCCAGCGGCGACAGCACTAGGCCTGATCGCCCTGGTGGATACGCGTACCGCGATCAAGGAACTGGCCAGTCAGGGCCGATAGCATTTTTTGGTATGGAATGTGAACGACCGGCCAAAACCGGTCGTCTATAGTGAAGGGACGGAAGACATCCCCGTCCCAGATGACATCAAGGGCCCTGCGCTCCGAAGTTCCGTGCGACTGTTCCGGAACACGCAAGGCCTCACGCGGATGCTCAAGGAGCCACCGAAATCATGACCCGCAATCACGTCCTCTCGCTCGTGGCCGCTGCATGCTCGCTCCAGGCCTCACATTCTTTTGGGCAGACCACAGCACTTTCGCGCCCCGCTGATCCGCGTGCGCTGGCGTTCGGCAAGCTACTGAATGCCAAGGTGACGGCCGACTTCAACGCCAATCCGCTGAAGGACGTGGTCGAGTTCCTGACGAAGGTTGCGGACGTTGACATCATCGCGAACTGGCAGACAGATCTCAAGGACGGACTTGACCCGGAGGCGCAGGTGACGCTGCAACTGCGCAATCCGACTTCGCTGCGGACGGTGCTGGAGCTGGTGCTGAGCCAGGCGAGCGAGTCGGAGGCGACCTGGCAGATCGGGGATGGATTCATCGAGATCGGGACCAAGGACACCTTTGACGACAATCGCTACACCATGATCTACCCCGTGGGTGATCTGATTTTCGCCTTCCCGCGCTTCACGAAAGCCCCGCAACTCGATCTCCAGTCGGTGCTGAGCAACACCGGCGTGGGCGGCAGCGGCGGCGGCGGCGGCGGCGGCGGCCGGAGCCCGTTCCAGCAGAACAACCAGAACCAGGGACAAGGTGAAGAAAATGTTCCGCCGGAGAGCGACCGTGCGGACGAGTTGATCGAGGTGATCACCACGACGGTTGAACCCCTGCACTGGGGTGAGAGCGGCGGCAAGAACGAAATCCGCTACTACAAAGGCAGCCTGGTCGTGAGCGCCGCAGACTACATGCATCGGGCCCTGGCGGGGTATCCGTTCGCTCCTGCGGTGGCCAACCGTTCCGCGCGGTCGATGTCCATGGCTCCGACGTACGTCACGTTGTCGGGGGCGTGGGGCATGAGCGACCTGGTTGAAATTGACAGCCGGCCGATTCCCGTGCTGGTGGGCGGGAAGGTCATCATGTCAGATGGCGACGATTGATCAGCTGAGCACGTTTGAGAGATTCAACAAGGACCGGACTCCGCGAGAGACCGGTCCTTTTGCTTTTGGAGGGGAATACGATCGTCTTGCCCCCACCACCACCTCTCCCGCAAGCCCAGACTTCTCATTGGAACCCATACACCATGGACGCCCTCTCTGCTCAATACCTTTCGCTGCTGGAACGATCCGACCCCACCATTGCCGACCTGATCCGCAAAGAGGCGAGGAGGCAGGAGTCGACATTGGAGCTCATCGCCTCCGAAAACCATGTTTCGACGATGGTCATGCACGCGATGGGAACGTGCCTGACGAACAAGTATGCGGAGGGGTACCCCGGCGCGCGGTACTACGGCGGGTGCGTGTTTCATGATGAGATTGAGCGTGTCGCTCAGGAGCGAGCCAAGCAGCTGTTCGGCTGCACGTTTGCGAATGTCCAGCCGCACTCCGGGGCGCAGGCGAACATGGCATTGTTCATGGCGTTGCTCGAACCGGGGGATACGTTTGCGAGCCTGCTGCTCAAGGACGGCGGGCATCTCTCGCACGGCATGAAGATCAACTTCTCGGGACGGTACTTCAAGCCTGTGCATTACCCGTTGACGTATGAGGCGGGCGATCCGAATTTCGAGCGAATCGATTACGATGCGGTACGCAAGGTGTGCCTGGAGCACAAGCCCAAGCTCATCATGTGCGGGTATTCAGCGTACCCGCGCATCATCGATTTTGCACGATTCCGCGCGATCGCGGACGAGGTCGGGGCGATTCTCATGGCGGACATCGCGCATATCGCGGGACTGTGCGCCACTGGCGTGCATCCTTCGCCTTTTCCGCATGCGCACGTGGTCACCACGACGACGCACAAGACGCTGCGGGGGCCGCGCGGCGGATTGATCATGACCAACGATGAGGAGATCGCCAAGAAAATCGACAAGGCGCTGTTCCCGGGGGTGCAGGGCGGGCCCCTGATGCATGTGATCGCGTCGAAGGCGGTCGCATTCGGCGAGGCGTTGAAGCCCGAGTTCAAGACGTATGCGCAGCAGGTGGTGACCAATGCGAAAGCGCTGGCCGCCGCGCTGGCGAAACGCAACTACCGGCTCTGCTCAGGCGGGACAGACAATCATCTCATGCTCGTGGACCTGCGCACGCGCGATGAGAAACTGACCGGCGCGGACGCGGAGAAGTGGCTCGAAGCCGGGGGGATCATCACGAACAAGAACGGGATTCCCAATGATCCCAGGCCGCCGCGCGTAACTTCGGGCCTGCGGCTGGGGACTCCTGCCCTGACGACACGCGGCCTGCGGGCGGGGGACATGGACACGGTCGCAGGGTGGATGGACCGGATTCTGGGTTCCGCCGGCGATGCGGCGGTGTGCGAAAAGGTCAGGGGGGAGATCGCGGATTTCTGCGCACGGTTTCCGCTCAACCACTAGAGTCCCACATGCGGTTTGACTGGCTGATCGAAGACTCCTTCAACGCGCTGGAGGCAGTTTTCTGGATGGCGCTGGCGTTCGTTTTCATGGCCAAATCGCGATCCGCCCACCCGCAACGACGCCCATTCCGAATCACCGCGATGCTGCTGGGGCTTTTTGCCATTTCTGACATCGTGGAGATCCGCACCGGCGCCTGGTGGTCCCCGTGGTGGCTGCTGCTGTGGAAAGCACTTTGTGTTCTGGGGCTTCTTGGGTGCGCCTGGCATGCTCGCCTCATGCACCGGCGAGCGACGGAGATGAAAAAGTAAAAAGGCCGACTGCGACTGCAATCGGCCCTCAACTGGTTGCCGACTCGTGGGGATCAGGCTGCGGCTTCGCGTTTGCGGATCAGTCTGTTCATCATCTTGATGACCATGAAAATCACAAATGCGACGATGAGGAAGTCCACGACCGTCGAGATGAACGAGCCCACCATCATGGCGACTTCGGCCTTGGCCTCGACTGCGGCAACAGCAGCCGAAGTCGGGGTCGCGGGGATCGCGGGGACCGCGTCCACGGCGGGCTTGAGCACGATTTTCCATTCACGGAACGGAACACCGCCCATCAGCATGCCGACGGGAGGCATGATGATGTCGTTGACGAGGGAGGTGACGATCTTGCCGAAGGCACCGCCGATGATGATGCCCACGGCCATATCCACCACGTTGCCCTTCATCGCGAATTCCTTGAATTCAGAGATCAGGCCCATGATGCGCTACTCCTTGTCTGGGCTGCTGTGCAGCCTGTACATGAGAAAGGCGTCCGGAGCATTCGCCCCGGACGCCTGTTTGACTACTCAACACGTTGAGACATCAGATGTGTCCCTTTACTGGTACACATTGGTCGCTTCGGTCTCCTCGACGTTGCGAGTGAGGTTGTCGCTCTTCATCGAGACCTTGAAGCGGACGTCGCCGGCCTTGACGTTCTTGACCGTCACGGTCCACTCGGCCACGGCCTTGGGAGCCAGGCTGCCAAGCGGCTGGAAGGTGACGGTGTTGCCGGCACCGGTGCCGGAGGTCGCGCCGCCTGCGGAGACGAAGGTCTGGTTCTCCTCGAGGCTGCAGGTGATCTTGATGTTGGTGTCAACCGCCGAACCCTGGTTGGTGACGGTGATCTTGTAGGTCACGTTGTCGCCGACCTTGTTGGGGTCGGTGAGGTCAACCACCTCGAGCAGGATGGCCGGGATGCCCTTGATGGCGGTTTCGGCCGTTGCGCTCACCGCATCGGCGCAGGTGGCCTTGGCGGTGGCGGTGTTCTTGACGACGGTCGGGCTGTCGCCGCGAACGGTCATGGACACCTTCTTGGAGGCGCCGGGGGCGAGGGTGCCGACGTTCCAGGTGACCTTGCCGGCGGCGTTGGCTCCGCCGTCGGTGGCGCTCACGAAGACGGTGCCGGCGGGCACGGAGTCCTCGATCACGGTGTTGGCGGCAGGCGCATCGCCGCTGTTGGTCACGGTGATGTCATAGGAGAAGGGAACGGTCGTGAAGGAGTCCTTCGGGCCGGTCTTCGTGATCTTCAAGGCGGGCTGGCGGACCATGGTGGAGACCACGGCGGTTTCAGCATTCATGCCGCCGTCAGCGGAGGCAGTGGCTTTGTTGTCATACTTGCCCTTGGCGTCAGCCTTGGCGCGAACGGTGAGCTGCTTGCTCTGACCGGCGGTCAGGGTGCCAACCGCAAACTCGACGCTCGTCTTGCCATCGGCGGTCTTGAGGCCGTTGGGGAGGTTGTCGGTGACCTTGACGCCGGAGATCGCACCGGTGCCGGTGTTGGACACCTCAATGTTGTAGACGATTTCGTCACACTTGAGGACCTCGGCAGGGCCGGTCTTGGTGATCTTGAGCTTGGGCGAGACGACGGGGACGGTCGAGCAGAGGGTGGAGGCGTAGGTCACGCTGGCACAGGAGCCAACGGAGCCTTCGGCCGTCGGGGTGACGTTGACCGTGACGGTCTTGCTCTCCTGAGGCTTGAAACTCCCAAGGGCCCAGTTCAGCGTGTTGGCGCTGAAGGTCCCATTGGGGTTGGAGGAGTTGTATTTGAGGTTCGCGCCGAGGACATCGGTGAGGCCGACGTTGTCCAGGGTGTTCTTGGTGAGGTTGGTGACCACGATTCGGTAGTCAAATGCCTGATTCAGGCGAACTTCGCGGGGATAGCCCTTCTCAACGCCGACGACGCTGGTGGCGGCTTCGCCGGTGGGATAGGCCATGGCGCTCCAATCCCAGGAGGCGTCATCGCTCATGGTGGGCCACCAGTTGCTGCGAGCAGGAGCTGGAGCAGGCTTTTCTGCCGCGGGCGCAGGGCTCTCCTCGCGAGGGGCGGTGGAGGTGCCGTCGCCCCAATAGCCTGCATCGACCTTACTGTTTCCACCAGATTCGCACCCGACCGACACAGCAAGCGCCGCAGCGCACGCCGAGAGGATCAGGCTCTTCCAATTAAACGACCGATTCATGATTTTCTCCGATTATGGGACACTTGAAAAGGGCTGGGAAACCCTGATCCGAATTGCTCTAATCAGTCAGAAGCTGTGCAGCACCTGAACCCTTTGTCTTATTGTCAGAAATCCACCTACGAAAATTGACGTTGAACCGGGAAAGCCCCGCTTCATGCACGATGTAGGGTATGCGAAACGCGTCGGGCAATCAAAGAACGGATACCGGCACCCTTGGACGCCAAATACGTCCAAATCGGTCTTGATGCCGTAACCCATTTCCCGACAGAGGCATAGATTCTTACCAAGTCGGAATACCGATCACTTCGATCTGGTGCTGAATCGGCACTATGACGGACGTTACTGATCTACGCTGGGCATCCCAACGATCCAGGAGTTCGTTCCGGAGAACTTCATAGGCTGCCTGGGCCTGGGCGTCGTCACCGATGATTTCCTTGAAATTGCGCAACTGGGTGATGCACGACTTGATCATGGCGGTCTCAAATGCCTGTTTCCGAGCGATCGCAGCGTCCAGTGCATCGAATGGGCTGGAAAACGGGTTGTCAGGAAACTCGGCGGCGAGGTTGATACCCCGCTCCAGATCCTCCCGAGTGAAGGTCTTTTCGAGTGTCCCCCAACGGACTTTGGCCTTCGGCATGTTCAAGTTCACGACGACAAGCATGTACCGGTTCAGGTCCTCGTTGAAGCGCAGGTAGGGCAGGATGCTGCGCATGGATTCGGGTGACTTTTGGTCGCCTTTTGCGAAGCAGAAGGGCCAGACGGCGCTCTCAACGCTGGCTGTGCCGGGGGCGCCACCCACGATGTGCTGGCCGGCACCGGCGGCTTGGGGTTGGCCCTGCATGTCCACCACAATGCGGGCAATTTCACGGCCGTTGGCAAAGCCCATTCCTTTGAGAAATGAGTAGGCCATGGCGAGGTGGCCGTTGGCCGCGGGGTGAACGCCATCGCCGCCACACACGTGATAGGACGAGCCCAAATCGGCTTGAGCGTTGCGCATGGTCACGATCATCTGGTCGTGAACGTTGGCGAAGGGCATACGGAACTCGAGGGCGAGGCTCTGCGCAATGTCGCGGAGGTGACCGAGATTGTCGTTGTAGATGCTTGCCTGCTGGCCGAAGGCATGGAACGTGACGGTGTCGACGGCGCCGGGGGAGCCAACCACGACTCGGGCCCCACTTTTCCCAAGGGTTTCAACCATCTCCCGCATCCACTTGCCGTATTTCTGGCCGATGGCAGGCTCATACGGGCGATAGGAGCCGTCGTTCATTCCGTAGCAAGTGGTCACGACGTCCGGGCGCATGGGCAGCAGGTCGTTGGCCATCCGGCGGACAAATCCCTCGGCCGTCTCGCCTCCCCAGCCGAACTGCATCACCTGCACCTGATCCACCCCGCTGCACGCGAGCAGGTACTCCTCAATGTAATGGCTGTACATGCGCTGTTCGGTGATGGAGTCGCCGACGAGGGCGACGAAGTCACCGGGCTGGACAATCGGCGCGGACGCCGCCACACCCGCTGCAACACTGTCAGGCAGCCTGCGGATGAAGAGATTTCGAAATTTGAGCGGGGTGCCATGGGACTGCAATTCAATCTGGCCGCCTGCCGAGAGAGGCGCGTTGCGGTCCCAGTAGTTTTCCAGGGGTGTATCGATGACCACCGGAGTGTCGTTCAAGTAGACGGTGACGGCGTTACCGATCAGGCGGATGCGAAAAGTGTTCCACTCACCCGGCGGGCGGTCCATGACGGCGAGCGGAGTAGCGATGTGGTGCTGGTTGTTGTACAGGCCGCCAGAGCCGATGGGGTTATCCCAAATCTGAACTTGAGGCGTCCCGCGCAGGTAGATGCCGCTGTCGCCGTCTTTCTGAATCATCCAATCGACATACAGCTCAAAGTTCCGGAACTCCTCGGAGGTACACAGGCTGTCGCCTCCACCGTCATACACCAGCGCGCCGTCCTGCACCGTCCAGTGGGCGCGCATCAGTTCATCGGCCTTTTCCTGTGCAGCGGCACGCGCTCCTGCGCTCATCGCAGCGACCGCAGGGGGATCGCCGGCCTTGCCGGACCAGCCGGCGAGGTCGGCGCCATTGAAGAGCAGTTCAAAGCCCTCGGGAGGAGAGGCAGTCTGGCCGAAACACGTGTCGGCACAGATGATCGTGCTGACGACCCAGAATGACGCGCCCAGATTCCATTTCCACATAGAAGTCACCGAACTTTCCCTTGGATTGATTGACCGTTTCGGGAACATCGCAGTCCCACATCCGGTTCTACATCCGGGCGCAACAGTACCCAGGGCGTGCGTCGGTGTCCCGACGTGCGCCCCGCGCCGTGCTTGAATCCCGAACGGACCGGGCCGGTACATCAACAGCCCGACCGGCTCATTCAGAAGGGTTTACCCCAATGCGCTCCGCGATCACCCACTTGAAATCGGCCCTTGCCGTCGCCTCGGCTGTCGTGGCATTTTCCACTGTCGAGGCCGCGCCTCCGACGAAGGATGCGCATTGCGGGCGTGCGGCCGGCGCCAGGAGACTCATGACGGCGGACCCGTGTATCGCGGAGGGGCTGATGCCTCCGCCGCCGCTGAATCCGGAACTGGCCGCGGACACGGACGTGTTGCACTACGACCTGACGATCGACATTGACTTCTCCACGAACACGATCGACGGATACAACGTGATGACCGTCAAGTCGCTTGTGGATGGCCTGGCGACTTTTGACATCCGAATCCGCTCCAACTTTGCGCTGTCGGACCTGACCGTGGACGGTGTTGCGGCGAGCTACACACGCATTGACGTCCCGACGATTTCCGTTGATCTGCCACGCGCTTACGACGCGGGTGAGATCTTCACGCTGACGATCGGGTGGAACGGGGTTCCGGCGTCACGTGGATTCGGCTCCTTCGAGTTTGACACCCACGGCGGAGTGGAAGGGGCATTTTCGCTCTCGGAGCCGTACTACGCGTACACGTGGTGGGCAGCGAAGGATGAAAACACGGACAAGACGACGGCGGACCTGCACTTCATCATCCCGTCGAACTTCGTGGCAGCGTCCAACGGAGTGCTGGAGTCGATTGACAATCTCGGATCGGGGCGTGTGCAATACAACTGGCACACGGATTACCCAATTGCCCCATACCTGATCTCGATCGGCGCGACGAACTTCAACCGATTCTCCTCGGTGTTTGAGTATGACGGGCACAACATGCCGGTGGAGTTCTTTATCTACCCTGAAAAGGATTCACAGGCGAATCGGAATGGGTGGCTGCGATGCATTGACATGCTGGGCACCTATTCGGACATCTACGGGATCTACCCGTTCATCAACGAGAAGTACGGTATTTACAACTTTGTCTTCGGCGGCGGCATGGAGCACCAGACGATGACGGGGCAGAGCGACTTCGGCGAGTCGCTTACCGCTCACGAATTGGCGCATCAATGGTGGGGCGACAACGTCACGTGCGAGACGTGGTCGGACATCTGGGAGAACGAGGGATTCGCCACGTACAGCGAATGCCTGTGGGAGGAATACAAGAACGGCGGCGATGATCGGGCCGCGCTGCGAAATGCGATCAACAGTCGCAGGCCCTTCTTTTTCAGCAACACGGTCTACGTCTATGACACCTCAGACATTAATCGCATCTTCGATACATCCTCCACCTATTACAAAGGGGCGTGGGTGCTGCACATGCTGCGCCGCATCGTGGGTGACAGCGACTTCTTCGCCATTCTCGCCGCGCATCGGGCCGCGAACGAGGGAGGAACGGCCACTTCAGCGGAGTTCCAGGCAACCGCTGAGTCGGTGTATGGCGCATCACTTGACTGGTTTTTCGGTCCGTGGCTGTACGAACCGGGGGCGATTTCCTGGCGTTACAACTACCGCAGCATCATCCTCCAGGGCCAGCACTACGGAGAGGTCATGCTCAAGCAAACCCAAACGACCAACTGGCCCACATTCATCATGCCTGTGGACATCCGGCTGAACACCTCCGCGGGGGCGCAGAATTTCACGGTGCCGGAGTTTGCGCGCAAGCAGCACTACCTCTTCCCGCTGCCGGCGGCACCGACATCGCTCACGGTCGATCCTGACTCATGGGTCTTGACTGACACCCGAGGCACGGCAGCGTTTGAGGAAAGCCCGCCGAAAATCATCGCGTCGTTTCCTGTTGACGGTGAGCAGTTCAAGTCATCCTCCTATGTCCCTGTCATCACAATCGCATTTCAGAAGACCATCAATACTCCGACCGAGGCGGACTTTTCACTGACGGGCGCGCGGACCGGTCCGCACCCATTCACGGTTTCATGGCGTGAATCCACGCTCTCAGCCGCGCTCAATCTGGACGGCTCCCCCCTGCCTCCCGACACTTACACCCTCGTCGTAAAGGACTCAATTCGAGACTCCGTGTCGGGTCAGCAGCTGGATGGCGACCTCCCGGGTTCGTCAACCGCGAGCGTCTATCCGAGCGGTGACGGGGTTCCGGGCGGTCCTGCGGTGATTCAGTTCACCATCGGTCCAGCCAAGTCCACTGGCTCGGCACAGGAGCATTCGCCCATCGATGTGAAGCGGATCGATCGGTGAACTGCCACACTGCGCCGACCTCCGGAAGCGCGCTGTCAGGCGCGCTTCTTTCCGTTGCGCAGTCCGAATATCATCGACTTTTTCCAATTCCCTCACCATTCACGCCGATAGAGCCCTCACTCCCGTGACATCCGCTGCCCCCTTCAATCCCGACTCGTTCTCCCAGCGCACCAGACCTGATCCAGCCGATCCGCGCGGGCGGAGCGGATATGACTTTGACGTCTCCATTGGGCTGCTGTGCTACCGGGACAAGCAACTCATCGACGATCTGCTGGCGTCAATCGAGGCATCTCCGCGGCGATACCGGTATGAGTGGCTGCTGTCGGACAACGGGTCCACGGACGGTACCCGCGAGATGATCCGCGCGAAGTACCCCTACGTGCGCATTCTGGAGAACGGCGCGAACCTGGGAGTCGGAGCGGGCCGCAACCGGCTGTTCTGGAACAGCAGAGCCAAATACACGCTCATCCTTGATTCCGATACGCTGATTCAACCCAACGCGATCGACACACTGGTTGACGTCGCGGAGTTCAAAGAGCGTGCAAGCATCGTCGCGCCGAAATTGGTGTATCGGGATGGCAGGCTGCAACTGTCGATCCGCCCGTTTCCGCGTTTTCGCACCATCCTCATCGAGGGCACGCGATTTCGCAAGTACTTCGAATGGACGGGCATCCCCGCCCATGCGGACATGCGCAACGCGCCGCATGATTCTCTGATGCAGTTCGACTGTGCCTACGGCGCGGCCTTGCTGGTGCGCAACCGACTGACGCGCGAAATCGGCGGATATGACGAGGGGTACTTCTACCAGTACGAGGACTACGACCTCTGCTTCCGGTTCAAGAAGGCCGGCTATGAGAACTGGTATCAGCCGGCGGCGGTGGTGACGCACTTCTACGAACGGGAAGAGCGCGGCGTCTTCCACCCCAGACTCAAGACGCACATTAATTCCATCCTCCGGTTTCAAACCCGCAACATGTGGCGTCTACGCAAGTTGCCGGTGCTGCACCGCAGGGACTTGGATGGGGAACTTGTTCCCGTGCTCAACAGCGCGAAATGAAAAGAGGCGGCTCGTCCTGAGTCGCCCCGGGCATCGACGGTCATAAAAGTGAGCAGATTACCAGCCCCAACCCCAACTGCACATTCCACGGCGGGCAGCGCGCTGAGCCGCTCGAGACGCACGGGCTGCCGCCGCTGGTGCGCCCAAGTCCCCGACAAAGGCGGCATGGGCCTGTTTGTCGGGTGAATAGGCTGACGCATCCGGCGCGCTCATGCCAGTCCCGGCGAGCAGCAGTTTCTCGCCCTGCTCGGGCGTCATTGACCCTTCCGCAACGTAGGCAGCGATCTCCCGGCGCACTCTTTCTCGCATTGAAGTCTGAGCAATGCGAACGATTCCCTTGACCACGAAATAGGCCACAAAGGCCGAAATCACGAAGAACCATTCCAGAAAGTGATGCTCGGCCAGGAACTCGAAGAACTTCATCGCGGGTGCACTCCTTCTCTGATCCGAACATCCATCGTTACGAATCTTTCTTGTTCTTACCGGGCTTGCCGCCGACCTGAAGCAGTCGTTCCCCTTGCTCGGGCGTCATCGAGCCTTCGGCGATGTAGGCGGCGATCTCACGGCGCGACATCTCGAACTCGCGGCGCTCCGCGGTCTTGCGCACCACGTCCGCGACGACCATCGCCAACAGCACGACCATTCCGCAGCCAAACATGATCATAATGGCGGCGGTGTCGTCGTTTTGAGAAGCGAACTCAAAGAAGGAACTCATTGATCACCTCTGGGAACTGAGCCCGTACGTTCATCCGCAACATGAGTTGTCTTTGCGGAGACCGGCATTGAGCAGGCGTTCGCCCTGTTCGGGCGTCATTGACCCTTCGGCGATATAGGCGGCGATTTCCCGGCGCGTGCGTTCGGTCTGGGCGTGACGTGTCACTCCGGACACAAAGGCACCGATGATCGAGATCATCGCGATGGTCAAGCTGCCGCCGATGGCGATCAGGGCGATGAAGGCACCGGTGTCGCTGGTCAAGCGGTCAATGATCTGGTCCATGACTTCTCTCCTGATTTCGCGACAGTCATCCGGTTCCGCCGCGTCCTATGAGTTTATTGCCCTAACTGCACCCCCAGTTTCACGGGGGGCCGCTTTTTTCTCCCTCATTCCTATTCTTTCCCGTTCGACGGTCCCCCACAGACCCTCTTTTTTCACGAGATTTACCCCATGCCAGCCCCGATTCCCGCGTTTGTCGACACTTCCTTTGTCCCATTCGATCTGGACGCCTCTGACTGGCCGAAGACGGAGGGGTACTTCAAGGCCCTGCTCGAGCGGCCGGTGAACACCCCGGCCGACCTGGAAAAGTGGCTGCGCGATCGATCCGAATTGGAGGCGTCGGTCAATGAAACGCGGGCCAACCTGTACATCGACATGACCTGCCACACCGACGACCAGGCGATCAAGTCGCGGTACATGAACTTCATCGAGAACATCGAGCCCAAGCTGAAGCCCATGGTGTTCGCCCTGGACCGCAAGTACTCCGCGTTGCTGGTGCGCAAGAGCCTGGACCGAAAGCGGTTCGAAGTTCTGGACCGCAACATTGAGGTCGATGTCGCGCTGTTTCGCGAGGAAAACATCCCGCTGGAAACGGAGTTGGACAAGCTCGAGACCACGTATCAGGAAATCTGCGCGCAGATGACCTGCACTTTTGACGGCAAGGAGCAGACATTGCCGCAGATGGGCAGGTACCTGGAACTGACGGACCGGGCGATGCGGGAGTCTTCGTGGCGGGCGGTGGCGGACCGGCGGCTAACCGATGCGGACCGGATCAGCGGAATATACGACCAGATGATCGCGCTAAGGCACACTGTCGCGGTCAACGCGGGATTCCCGAATTTCCGCGACTTCATGTTCAAGCGCATGCATCGTTTTGACTACACACCCCAGCACTGTTTCGCTTTTCATGAAGCGTGCGAGAAAGTGGTGGTTCCGTTGCTGCGCAAACTCAATCGGGAACGCGCCGAAGCGCTGCATCTCGAGCCTCTGCGTCCGTGGGACCTTGCAGTGGATGTGAAGGGCCGGGCCCCGATGCGGCCGTTCGAAACGGCGGAGCAGCTGGTGGATGGTTGTGACCGAATTTTTGAGAAGGTGGACCCCTCGCTGGGGGCGATGTTCAAGCGGCTGCGGCAGCCGGGCTGCCTTGATCTGGACTCGCGCAAAGGCAAGGCGCCGGGCGGGTATCAGTACAACCGCGACCGGAAGCGAGAGCCGTTTATCTTCATGAATGCGGCAGGGCTGCAGCGTGACGTGGACACGATGCTTCACGAGGGTGGGCATGCCTTCCACTCCATGCTTTCGGAGGGTGATCCCCTCGTCTGGTATCGGCATGCGCCGATGGAGTTCGCGGAAGTCGCATCGATGAGCATGGAACTGCTGGCCCACCCCTATCGCGAGGAGTTTTACCAAGGGGCGGACAAGGCGCGGGCGGTACGAAACCATCTTGAGTCGGTCATCACCGTGCTGCCATGGATCGCGACCATCGACGCATTCCAGCACTGGGTGTATACCAACCCGACGCATACCCGCGAACAGCGTGCGGCGTTCTGGCGGAGCCTCACCGATCGCTTCGGGCCGGCGGTTTCGTATGCGGGACTGGAGAAGTACCGCGATGTCGGCTGGCAGCGCCAACTGCATCTGTTCGGCGTGCCGTTCTACTACATCGAGTATGGCATCGCGCAGCTCGGCGCGCTGCAGTTGTACGTGAATTACAAGAAGGACCGCAGCAAGGCGGTGGAGTCGTACAAGAAGGGTTTGGCGCTGGGGGGTTCACGGCCGCTGCCGGAACTCTTCTCCGCGGCAGGGCTCACGTTTGATTTCGGCCCCGCAACGGTTTCGAACCTGATGTCTGAGATTGAGAGAGATCTTGCGGCGTTGCCGTTGTGAGGGCGACCACGCGACTCATTCCGATCCCCGTCGGGGGACCGCCTAGCCTGCCCGAGGGCGTCGTGCTTCCGGAGGTCGCGCACAGCGTGTGCCAGGCCACACGGGATCTCTACGCGCGGGTTGGCTGCGCTCCTCCATTCACTGGTTACCTTGCCGTCGAGGGCAAACGTTGTGTCGGCACATGCGGGTTTGCAGCGCCGCCGCGCGCCGGGACGGTCGAGATCGCATACTTCACATTTCCCGAGCACGAGGGGCAAGGTGTAGCAACCCGCATGGCGGCCGGTCTGATCGACATCGCGCAGCGCGCCGACCCGCATTTGCACCTGGTCGCCCACACTCTGCCGGACCGTAACGCGTCGCACCGCATCCTCGAAAAGCTTGGGTTTCGTGATGCCGGACTCATCGATCACCCCGAAGATGGGACGGTTCGTTTGTGGAGGCTAAGGGGCTGAGGCGTTGGGGGGCCCAGGCCATGGTTGGCCAGGCCAAGCCTGCTCCCGTCCCATCCTCTGTTGGTCTCTCACCCGAGGAGACCACAGGAGTCACGAGCGAAACTCGAGCACTTCCCTTGCCCGGAGGCGATCACCGCGCTCTCCTTGTGGCACCATGAGCAACACTCCGTCCCTTTCTCGTCGTGATTTCGTCAAATCGACAGCCGCCGTCGCCACTGCGGCCACCGCGATTCCAGCACTGGCGTCGAGTCTGCTGGTATCTCGAACAGCGCATGTAGCGGGATCGGATACGCTGAAAGTAGGTCTCATCGGCTGCGGTGGGCGGGGCACGGGCGCCGCGCTGCAAGCCTTGACCGCCGACAAAGGCGCCGTGCTCTGGGCGATGGGGGATGTGTTCAAGGATCGGCTCGAATCCAGCCTGTCGGGACTTGCCGGCGAACTGGGAGATGAGGCTGGAAGCAAGCTGCAGGTTGCGGAGGAGCGGAAGTTCCTGGGCTTTGACTCGTACAAAGCGGTCATCGACTCGGGCGTTGACGTTGTGCTGCTGACTTCGTATCCCGCGTTCCGGCCCGCACATTTCCAGTATGCGGTGGCCGCAGGCAAGCACATTTTTTGTGAGAAGCCCATGGGCGTGGATGCGCCGGGGCACCGGCTCATGCGCGAAAACGTCGAGATCGCCCGGCAGAAAAACCTGGCGGTGGTCGCTGGTTTCTGCTGGCGGTACCACGATGCGATGCAGGCCGCCTTTGATGCGCTGCACAACGGGGTGATCGGCGACATCACCGGCATTCACACCACCTATCACACGAGCACGCTGTCAGCACGGCCGCGGCAGGCGGGGTGGTCGGATCTGGAATGGCAGATGCGCAACTGGTGGCACTTCACCTGGATTTCGGGCGATCACATCGTGGAGCAGGCGGTGCACTCCATTGACCGAATGGCGTGGGCGCTCAAGGACAAGACACCCGTTTTGTGCAACGCGCTGGGCGGGCGGGCGGCGCGCACCGGTCCTGAATCCGGCCACGTCTTTGACCACTTCACCGTGATCTACGAGTACGACAACGGAGTTCGCGGATTCCACACCTGCCGGCAGATTGACGGCTGCCCTTCGGACAACACGGACTATGTCTACGGGACCAAGGGGCGCATGACGATCAACGGTTGGACGCCTGAGAACATCGAGGCGGTGGATTACGCCGGGAAGTCGCTCTGGAAGTACTCGGGGCGGTTGGATCGCGACATGTACCAGAACGAGCATGATGAGTTGTTCGCGTCGATCCGATCCGGCAAGCCGATCAACAACGGCACGCGGATGGTCAATTCGTCGATGCTGGCGGTCATGGGTCGAATGTCCGCGTACACCGGGCAAACCATCACGTGGGATCAGGCGTGGAACTCCAAAGAGGATCTGACGCCTGCAGGGTACGACTTCAAGGCGGCGATGGCGGTACCGCCGGTGGCGGTCCCGGGCAAGACGCCATTCATCTGAATGTCGCAGCCGTGAAGCGCGAAACAAGATTGCTCAAGGCCGATACCACCCGGCCTCAAAGGCTGGGCGCGCGCCTTGCCGCAGGATGAGATTCTCGCCTGATTGGGTACGCGTGGGGATGGCTTCCCGGTCGATTCGCCCCTCCAGCGTCATAGCCAAGTCGCGCGTGAAGAGCGGGTCGGCAAAGTGCCAGGAGTGACAGAATGTCCCATCCTTGGGGCGGGTGTCGGGATCAATCGTCTGAAAGTAATCGCCGCAGTGGACGTTGACAGCCTTGCGAGGCGCCGCCTCCGGAAGACCAATTCGCCCTGCACGCGGCGACACGCCCAGCCGCTTGGCATTTGAGACTGCGAGCACGGAATCGAAGGGGTTCTGGTAGTTGGTCAGGCGCATGATGCGGCGGTACATCGGGCGGGCCCAATCGCTGTCGATGGAAAGGCTGTCCGCGGCAATGTCGCCGGCAATGAACACCGCTTGGCCGACGCGCCACTGGCTCTGGAACAGCCCGCCGTTTTTCTCGGCCTGGGCGAAGGACTCCATGATCACATAGGCGCCGGTGGAGTGGCCAAGGAGATGGACGTTGGTTTCGCAGCCGTTGTCCTGACCCCGGGCCAGGAGCGTGATCCCGCGGTCTACCAACTCACGGGCGGTCTCGGCCGCATCGCTGCGGTCCTCAAGGTAGTTGAGGGTGTTGTTCTCGCTAGGCCAGTCGAAGGACACAACCACACCGCGCCACTTTTCCGCTGCAAGGTTCGTCTGGAGGCGATCATGGCGGGACATGATGCCGGCCTGATCGTTGTTGTAGCCATGGACAAAGATGAGGACGTCGCCGGAGGTTCCGAGATTGGCGTCCGCGTGGCCATCGGCGAGCGCGCGGACCGCCTCGGCCCAGTCCGCAGGCTTCATTTCCTGATCGGGATTCGGATCTGCGCCAGCGGGAACCAAGAGGTAGCGGACACGGCCGGGTTCAGCCTTGAAGCCGCCGGTCTTGCTGTCCAAGGCCCGGGCGCAAATGACGAAACGTTCGCCAGCCATTGTCGTTCTCCTTCATTCCGGGGGAATGTCAATGCCCCTCAACAGGGGACCGCATCAAGGCGGAGAACTGCGTTTAGCGTAGGCCCGGGGGCATATGCGGATCGAGTCAGGGATTGGCACGTCGGCCGAGCAAGTAGAGTATCTGGAAGAAGATGTTCATCGCGAGCAGCGCGCCGGCGACCATGGCGATGACTTTCCAGTCGAGACCTGATGGGGCTGAAGCGGAGACGCGGTACAGGATGTAGAGGAGTTGAATGATGCAGATGACGCTGATCAGGACAAGGTTGACCTTGCGAGGGACAAAGTGAACACAGAACGCGCCAAATGGGGCCCCCAGGACGACGATGGGGGCAGCGGCAAGCCAGTAGTGAAACTCGGGGGCGTGGAGCGTGCCTATGAACGCAGAGGTGAGGGTTCCCAGCAGGGAGTTCCAGGCCATCAGAATGAGGGCGGTGGGGATGGCAACGCGCAGGTCGGCGCGATAGAGAAGCACCAGGGCGGTGTAGGCAATCATGTCGGTCCCCACGCCGGTGAGACCGGCGGAGAGTCCGCCCAGGAGGCCGATCATGATGCCGGCGGCCGGATCGAGGGTGGCGGAGCGTTGGGGGATGCGCTGCGAGGCGAGGAGTTCTGGAAGGCGATGAAGAATGAGGATGCCAAAGCCGCCCCAAATGCATGCGAAGATGAGTTTGACGGTCAGTTCGCTCACGAGCGGTGCGAGATAGAGGAGGGTGAGCGGACAGGCGACTGTTGACGCAGCAAGAGCGAACCAGAAGGGGCCCCACGCGAGCGGTTTTCGGCGACAAAAGATGAAAATCGCGGCAGAAGTCATGCCGAGGGCCTGGATGCAGAAGGCAAAACCGCGACCCACGGAAGGAGACTCGCCGAAAACGAGGACGAGGATTGGGAAGGCGATGGAGCCACCTCCAACCGGGGTGGACCCGGCGAAGTATGACCCGGCGACCATGACTACGGCGATGCGCCAGTGATCAAGAACAGCCTGCCAGGAATCGGTCAGGCGGACCAGGAGAATCCAGGCGACGTAGAACCAGAGCGTCCAGGTGATAAAGGGGGCATACTTGAACAGGCGCTGGGAAAGAGGGGGCTTGGAACCTACCGGGGTCGAGGGAGGCATGAGGCGGGCAGTGTAGGAATGGTGCGCGTGGGGCAAAACAGAAAACGGCCCTCTTGGTCGAGGGCCGTTCGGGGCAACTGGACGGTGAGTCACATGTCAGGGAAAGGTGACCTCAATGCGGTTGCTGACTTTGCAGGAAGACTGCTCGACGTCCTGAAGGAACACGGTGCGTCCCGAGGCGGCCCCGGGCACGAAGGTCGTGAGTGCGGCGATGCCGAAGGAGTCCGCCACAACGCTACCGGCGATCTGAGGAGTGCGAATATCAACGGTCACACCGGGGCAGTTGGGAACGCCCACGGAGCCCGCAGCAAATCCGTAGACAAATGTGGAGCGCTGGCCGGGGGTCGCGCCGAAGACGGTGAAGGTATTGTTTGCGCCGGCGGCGGGGCTGGCGGGGCCGACAAGGTAAAGGTCGGCCAGAGTGAGCAGATATCCGCGCACGAAGCCGTCGTTCGTCCCCGCTTGGCCGATGATCTGGCCGCGCTCATTCACGTTGGAGGCAAGGGCAAGGGAGGCAAAGTCGCCCAAACCGCCGGGGACCAGGAGATTGAGGTCCCAGATTTGATCGCGGAACCAAAGAACTGCGCGAGTGTCTCCGGGCGCGACTTCGGAGAGGCCGACGATCCAATCGGATTCGTTGAGAGCACGGGCTTCGGAGTTGCCCGCCAGGGTGAGCAGCGGCGTCAATGCACCGCCGACGGGGCGACGGAACGCGCGCGTCACGCCGCCCGCATCGGACGAGGACCCGACGATTGTGCCGGCGTCGTTGATGCCGAAGGCATCGCTGCGCGTTCCCCCGAGTGTGCCCAGATCAATCATGACGGCGCCATCATGAAGGAAGCCGTGCACCTGATTGGAGGAGGTTCGTGAGTACCCGACCACGTGGCCAAGGCTATTGAGCGAGCGGGCTTCGCTCTCACTTCCGCCGAGCGTGCCGAGGTCGACAATTGAGTCGTCGGTATTCCAGAGGGCAGCGCGCTGGCGATTGGCTGCGTTACGGGATCGGCCGACGATGACGCCGGCGTTATTAATTGCATTGCCAAAGGCAACATTGCCGCCCAGATGAGGCAGATCGTCAATGAGGTTGCTGACCCAGCGCACGGTGTGATCTTCGCCGCCGACAGAGACCTGCGACCAGCCGCCGATGACGCCGGAGTCGTTGATGCCGCGGGCGCTGCTGTAGGAACCGCCCAGCGTGCCCAGATCGGTGATGACACCATTGCTCCATACAAAGGCCCGGGTGACGACGGTCGAGTCGAAGTTGGATGAGCCGGTGACTTGGCCGAGATTGTTGAGGCCGAAGGCACTGCACTCATCACCGCCGAGGGTGTCGATGGGCGTGATCGTGAAGGTGGGCGGGTCGATGGGGCGGGCGAAGGCGAGTGGAGTGGCCAACAGGCCAAACAGGGAACTTATCGCCAAAGAACGGGAGTTACTGCGCAGTTTCATCACTTTTCTCTCCTTCCAGGAAACGCGGTCCGGCAAACGCGAAATACTCTGAATCCAGCACCAAGAAGAACGAGAGGATGCTATGGGCGGAACAGGGAATAGACTCATGCATCATCTATCTATCGCTCGTGGGTTGGCAAATGGAACTTGAAAACATGAAGGAGCAGCCCATGAAAACCCAGGGAATCAATCGCGCCGAATTCGCGAGGCAGTGCCGCCTGACCGCCGACATGCTGCTCTTCTTCATACTCGCAGCGTTACTGGTCACCCCACCCGCGGCATACGCAGATTCGAGCGAGTGGTACTGCGACAACTTCGCACGCTACTCGTTTGATCCTTCAGGACGGTGGAAAGCCAAGATTGTGCGCCACGAGGCGCTCGGGTTGATCCTTGTCTTTCCCTCGAGGTTTTCGACTTACTTGGATGACGATGAGGGATGGGTGTGGGATGGGGAGCGAGCCTGGGACTCTGACGTTTGGTATCGCGTGTCTTTGGATGGACCCCACACGCGTGAGGGACCGGCGATGGCCTATGACCCGATTCGCCAGGAAATCTTGCTCTTCGGCGGGATGGATGAGGATGCGACGATACGCGGCCTCGGGGACACGTGGGCCTGGGATGGCATTGAGTGGCGGCTCGTGTCTGAAACGGGGCCAAGTCCTCGAACTGGCGCTTGCATGGCGTTTGATCAGGCGCGCGGCGAAATGATCCTGTTCGGAGGACAAAGCTCTTCCGATCTGTATGGTGATACGTGGGCGTGGAATGGAACCGAATGGAGGCAGGTCGCTGAGAATGGCCCCGCAGCGCGCGACCGGGCCGCAATGACGTATCACATCAGGCGCCAGATGATCGTCATGACGGGCGGACGAATCTCAGGCACCGATCGCATGACTTGGGCGTGGGACGGAACCGAATGGACTTCCATTGACGCGGGGTTTTCTGCCGGCTGGCTGGATGCTTCCATGACCTACGACACCGCTCGCGACAAGGTGGTGATGATCGGAGGCGACTGCAGCACGTGGGAACTTGAGAACGCGCAGTGGGTGGATCACACAATCTCCGATGGCGGACCATCCAGGTTCGAAGACAGCGTAAAGTGTGGTGTCACCTTCGATCCGGCAACCTCGTTGACGCTCGTTTTCGGAGACAGCACCACACCCAACGGGCAGTTCTGGGGCTGGGATGGAACGGCTTGGCAACTCGTCGGTCCAACGAGCCTGCCCGTGGGACTTGCATACACCGCTGAAGCAGATTGCGCCCCGTTGCAGGGCGTCCTGCTTCATGGAGGAGAGAGAGATGCTACAGGAGGACAGCAATACGGAGCGCACCTCTGGTTATGGCGCAACGGTGTGTGGAGAGTACTTTCAGATTCCGGACCGTCGCGACATCACCACTCGATGGCGTTCGATGAAAGGCGCGGACGATTAGTCGTGTTCGGAGGAGTGAATGAGGCGGGCGAGAAGGTCAATGACACGTGGGAATGGGATGGTCAGGCTTGGTTGCAGGTGGCGACGAACGGGCCTGCACCCGGACACAACAACGAGATGGTCTTTGACTCACGGCGCGGCGTCGTCGTGCTGGTGAACGGAGACGACCCTCGGGTCAGTGTGTGGGAGTGGAATGGTGTTGAATGGCAAGAAGGCCCGCCTAGTTTCAGTCCCGACCCTCGATACAACTTCCGCATCGCGTACGACCCGGTTCAGGCAAAGACCATCCTGTTCGCCGGACAACACAACGACTACGGCGGCTGGTATCGCGATACATGGATGTGGGACGGTTTGCAGTGGATTCT
Organism: Phycisphaerales bacterium; assembly: GCA_044229655.1. Classification (GTDB taxonomy): domain Bacteria; phylum Planctomycetota; class Phycisphaerae; order Phycisphaerales; family UBA5793; genus JBGASM01. Next base: position 64,954 of record JBGASM010000018.1, read on the forward strand.
CGACAATGGTCCGAATCCTGCCGCGCGAACATACTTCGGCATGGCATATGACGCTGGGCGGCGAAAGATCGTCGCCTTGAGCGGGCAGCTGTTCCGAACAACTCAATGGGAATTGGAGAACGGTCGGTGGAGAATCATTGGTTGTCCCCCTTGGCTCAATGCGACGCGCATGACTTATGACTCCACGCGCGACCGCATGGTTGATGTCACTCACGACTACGTTGAGGAGTTCTGGAAGGACTTTTCAATCGTCCGACAGCCGGAGCATCTTACGGCTGACGTTGGTGGCCGCGCAGTGTTCCAGTGTCGGCTCAGGGCTGATGGAACGGCACCGATGAGGTGGCTTCACGACGGCCATCCCCTCGCCGATGATGGACGCATCACTGGAACCGAGACTCGCACGCTGATCATTGACCCCATCGAGGACGATGACGACGGCGTGTATGAATTGGCTGTGGCGCCGACATGCCAATCCGTCTTTCGCAGCAATCCAGCCGTACTTGATCTCAAGCCGCTGGCGATCACGATCAACACCGATTGCACGCGTCAAACCCCAAGCGAAATCCGCTGGAGCGGAGCAACCCCCGTCGGCAGAGTGATGCTGCTGAGCAGCCGCAGTCCCGGAGCAGGGATCGTGCCGCCAGGTCTGCTCTGCGTAGATCTGCCACTCGGAATCAGAAACTCCGATCTGACAGCACTGGGCGTTTTCGAAACCGATGAATTTGGAGCGGGCGCCGCCACCGGCATGTTCGGGCCGGGCGCATGCGGGCGCTATGTGCAGGCCGTTGACGTCGAGAACTGCTCGGTGAGCGCCGTAGTTCGCGTGGAATAGGTTGCCCGGCTGACAAACTAGACGGTTTCGGCCTGGTACTTCCTCTTCACTTCCTCATTGAGATGAAGCGGAACATCGCCAAACGTGATTAGTCCATGGCCGCGGAGGGGATGGGTGGGGCTGGTGCGGTCGGAATAGGTGGGAGTCAGCAGGGTGTAGGTGTGGGCGTTGTTCATGACAGGGCGGATGGAGTCCATCGCGCAAATCTGGCCTTCGTGCTGATCGAAGCCAAAGTCAGGGCGGCCCGGGATCTTGAGGTCGTCAATGAGGATCACGGCGCGCGGGAGATGACGGGTGATCCAAGCGGCCTCGTCCCACAGCGGCCAGTGAAAGTTGTAGCCGTGGGCGTCGAGGTGAAAGAAGTTGAGTTGGGTGAGCAGGTCGGGAAACTCGCGTACGAGGTCGTCGAAGAACTCGGGGCTGGTGGTTTCGCGGATGACGCAGTTGGGCACAGAGGCGGCGCGCTGAGAGGCAGCGGCGAAGGCGGCGATACCGGGCTCACATGAAAAGGCGCGGAGGTGGCGGTACTTGCGCGCGACATAGAGCACCGTGTTGCCGAGATTGGCGCCGGTCTCGATGAAGTTGGCGCAGTGCGGCAGGAAGCAATCGACAAGCGCGAGCAGATGCTGATCTGCGTGGAACCCGAGGTCGGATTCGGATGAGCCGGGCCGAGCAGACGAGGCTGCGCGGGCGGCCGCGTTGCGAGCAGTGCGGGATGCGGAAGTCTGCTGCATGATGCGCAGTGTAGGTGCGCAAGGCATCCGAGAGATTCCTGCCAGCCGATGGCCAATTTATTGCGGCGCCTGTGCCAAGGGAATTGTCGGCGCGCACTTCGAGCGGCAGCCAAGAAGGAACCATTCGAGCGTGGGGGATTCGCGGTTGCAGGAATCTTTTTTGAAGTATGCGGAATGAGAGATGGGGCGAACGGAGTTGGATCGAGATATGAAGAAACTGACGATTCACTCTCCGTACGACGACATCTCGCGGCCGGCCACGAAGTGGGCGCGGGTGGAGGTCGCCGTCGACGACATCGAGCGCTCGCAGGTCCAGGCCATCGGGAACTCCGCGCAGGCGCTCATCATCGCGTTGTACGCGGTGCAGCCTGAGTGCAGCGTGGTGGAGCGGTACGAGACGCGGGCAGAGACCCTTCACGCCGCTGCCCAGACGTGAGGAGAGCTGGGCTCACCGGGAACGAGTTGCTGGAGGCGGCGGGGCGACGGGAGTGCCACACTCCGGGCAGATGCGTGAGGTATTGCCCGAGAGAGAGTACGCGCAGGCAGGGCACAGATTGCGTCGGCAGCGATGGCGAGCGCGCATGCCGCGCAGGTTGACTGCCAGTGCGATGACCGGAAGCCAAGCCGAAGAGAAAATCATCGAATTGACAAGCAGGCCGGACCAGAGCGGATGGATGGGCATGAGGCTGAGTTCACCGGGCCAGGCTGAAGCAAACGCGCTGGGACCCTGGGTCAACGTGCCTAGGAATCGCACGGTCTGGGCTGGGGAGGCAGATGAAAGAGTTTCGTGGGTCGGGACGGGGGCGGCCGGAGCGGCAGATTGCACCCAGCCGCGCCAGAGGGAAGGGCGGGGCCAGCCGACGGCTTCTTCGAGGATGTAGGTGAGGCCGTCGGGCCGGACAGCGCCGACACTTTCGGCAAGAGCGGCGTCAAGCGCCGGCCAGCGTGACCACAGGGGAAGGCAAGGCGGCTCATTGGGTTCGCCCGGGTTAATGATGACTGCGGTGGAGAGGAGGTCGACGGGTCCGATGTAGCAGACGCCGCAGCGGGGCGGATCATCGTCGAAGTAGGCAGAGAAGGTGGTATTGAGGCGTGACTCCACGGGCACGGAGCCAAGCCAGACGGAGGCAAGCGCGCCGGGGGCGGTGGCGACGCGGATGAAAGCCCATGCGAGGAGGAGGTTGGTGAGGCAGCCGAGGAGAAGGGAGAAAAGGAGGATGCGGGAAAGAGCACGCATAGGGAGGCTGGGGGAGTGTACGGAGATAGCGGCTGGTCCGAAGATTTGGCTATTGTTGGGGCGGCATGAGGAAGGATGAAGAGAGTCCGGTGAAGACGGCGGAGAAGCCGGAGGAGCCGCGGCCAAGACCCGCAGCGGGGAAGGGCGGAGGCGCGGGCGAAGTCAATCACACGCCTGCGATGCGGCAGTATCACGCTTTTAAGCAGCGGCATCCGGAATGTCTGCTGTTTTTTCGGATGGGGGACTTCTATGAGATGTTCTACGAGGATGCGATCACGGCGCACAAGGCGCTGGGGATTACGCTGACGGAGCGGACGAAGGGGGTGCCCATGGCGGGGGTGCCCTACCACGCAGCGGAGACCTATCTGCGGCGGCTGATTGCCGAGGGGTACCGGGTGGCGGTGGCAGATCAGATGCAGGAAGCCAGCGAGGCCAAGGGCGTCATCGAGCGCGCGGTGACGCGGGTGGTGACGCCGGGGACGCTGGTCGACGAGACGTTGCTTGAGGATGGGAAGGCCAACCACATCGCGGCGGTGCTTTTTACGGGGACGGGCGAGAATTCTCCAGCAGCGCTGGCCATCGCAGAGCTCTCAACGGGAGAGTTTGAGTTGTGCGATATCGGGTCCGCGGGCGACGGGAGTGGCAAAGCAGATGGAACCGGGGAGGTGATCGACCAGTTGCTGCGGCTGGGGGTTGATGAACTGCTGTTTGCACAGACGGCGACGGGCGAGACCCCGCCAAGGGTGATGAACCTGGAGAAGCGGCTCAAGGCGATGGCAGATGCGCCGTGCGCGCTGAACCCAAGACCCTCGTGGCAGTTCCGGCAGGCAGAGGCTGTCGAGACTTTACAGAAGCATTTTGGCGTGAAGACGTTTTCAGGATGGGGGTTGCGTGAGGAAGACCCAGCGCTGGGGGCAGCGGGGGCGCTCCTGCGATATTTGCTGGAAACGCAGAGCGGCACGGGAGGAGAGCAGACAGCGCGTGCACGGCTGGCGCATCTGCGGGCGCCGAAGCGGCGGACAATATCGCAGTACGTATCGATCGATGCGGTGAGCCTGCGCAGCCTGGAGATTGAACGCACCATGCACGCAGGGACAGCGGCGGGGAGTCTGCTGGGGGTTCTGCAGCGGTGCAACACGGCGATGGGGAAGCGACTGCTGCGGCAGTGGCTGTGTTTTCCATTGCGGGAGATCGCGGCGATCCGGGCGCGGCAGGAATCCGTCGCAGCGCTGCTTTCGGATCAGACGATGGCGCGACGAATGGGGGACCTGCTGAATGAAGTGCAGGACGTGGCGCGGATCGCAGGGCGAATGGCGCTGGGGCGAGCAACTCCCAGAGATCTGACGGCGCTGGCGAGATCCGTCAAGCCGGTGGAGGAGTTGTGCGCATTGGTCGAGGGATCATCGGCGTACGCGGACCAGACCCGACGGCTTGAGGAGGTGCGACGGGGCATCGCGCCGCTGGCGGAGGAGATCCTGAGGTCGTGCGTGGAGCATCCGCCGGGGCATATGCGTGAGGGAGGGTTAATTCGGGAGGGGGTGGATGCGGAACTGGATGAAGCGCGGGCGCTCACGCATGATGCGACGACGTGGATTGCGGCCTATCAGCAGAGACTCATCGGGGAGACGGCGATCGCATCGCTCAAGGTGGGATTCAACTCGGTGTTCGGCTACTACATCGAGGTCACCAATACGCATGCGTTGCGAGTGCCGGCCAGTTTCACGCGCAAGCAGACGCTCAAGAATGCAGAGCGCTACATCACGCCCGAGCTCAAGGAATATGAAACAAAGGTCATGAGCGCGCAGGAGCGGGCGCTGGCCAGGGAGCAGGCGTTGTTTGCCGCGATGTGCGGAAAGTGCGCGCAGGCGGTGACGCTGCTGGCGCAGTATGCGGAGGTGGTGGCGGAACTGGATGTGCTGGCGGGATTCGCGGACCGGGCGCGGCGGCGGAAGTACGTGCGGCCTGAAATTGTGGAGGAGAGCGTGCTGGAGATTCGGGGCGGGCGGCACCCGGTGCTGGATGAACTGCTGCTGGACCGCTTTGTGCCCAATGACACGGTGCTTGGCGGCAAGGAAGAATCGGGGGAGGCGCGGGCGGGGCTGGCACTCATTACGGGGCCCAACATGGCGGGCAAGTCAACGTACATCCGTCAAACGGCACTGCTCGCGCTGCTGGCGCACACGGGGTCGTACGTGCCGGCCGTGGCGGCCAGGGTGGGTCTTGTGGACCGCGTCTTTACCCGCATCGGAGCATCAGATGAATTGCACGCAGGGCGTTCGACATTCATGGTGGAGATGACGGAAACGGCCAACATCCTGCATCATGCGACGGCCCGAAGCCTGGTGATCCTGGATGAGATCGGACGGGGGACATCGACGCTGGATGGGTTGTCACTGGCTTGGGCGATTGCTGAACACCTGGCGGGGACGGGGGCACGGACGCTGTTTGCGACGCATTACCACGAGTTGACGCAGATCGCGGAGATGATGCCCAGCCGGGTTGGGAACTGGCATGTAGCGGTACGGGAGTGGGCTGAGGAGATCGTGTTCCTGTACCGGATTCTGGCGGGCTCGACGGACCGCTCGTACGGGATTCACGTCGCCAAGATCGCCGGCCTGCCTCAAGGGGTGGTGGCGCGGGCGACGGAACTTCTCGGGACGTTACAGGTGCAGACGGAGGGGAAGGAGATCGGGCGGCAAGGACGCGATGCAGAAGCGCGCCCAGCGGGCCAGATGAATTTGTTTGTAGAGTACCTGGAGCATCCGGCCATCAAGGACTTGCGTACGACGGATCTCAATGCACTGAGTCCGATGCAGGCCTTTGAACTGGTCAGAAGACTCAAGGAGAAAGCGGATGGGGCGAAGCGAGAGGGATGAACTCCGGCCACACGCGTGAGTCACTACACTTGTTTCATGTTGCCCGCAACGCTGCTCAATGCAAAGTTTGATCAAGGACTGGATTACGCGTCTTACCTCGCGTCGGCCACGGTCGAGCAGCGCGAGGCCTGGCGAAAGGTTTATGACCGAACCGCGCTGACCGCGGATCAGCGCAGCCTGCTCGGGGCGTTTGCGCGCGAGATGAAGGTAATCTGCCTTTCAGGCGCGTGGTGCGGCGACTGTTCCGCACAGGGTCCGATGCTGGCCCGGATCGCGGAGGCTAATCCGAAGATGATTCGCCTTGTGTGGCTGGACCGGGATGAGCACAAGGACCTGTCCCAGCAGGTCATGATCTGCGGAGGGCTGCGGGTGCCCACGGTGATCTTCATGGCAGAGGATGGAGAGTTCTGCGGAATCCTGGGAGATCGGACGCTGGCGCGATACCGGGCGATTGCAGCGCGGAAACTGGGCGCGGCGTGCCCGCTGCCGTGGGCGGAAGCAGCCAGCGCGGGAGGCGACGAAGCAGGGGCGACGCTGCAGGGCTGGGCGGATGAGTTCGAGCGGATTCAGCTCATGCTGCGGCTGAGCCCGCGCCTGCGCGAGAAGCACGGTGATTGAGCCAGACGCCAACCCTCAGGCGAATGAGACGAGGGGCGGATAGGGACGGACAGGGCCATGCGGCCCCGAATCAGCGGGAGACTTGCGTGTCGCATCAAAGGCGGTGCGGGCCGATCCCCTAATCATGTCGCGGCCCGGATCGGCATTGGCACAGAAGTGGAAGAGGGCGGTCTCAGGGTTGCGGATGTCGGTGCGCGGATCGAAGGCAAAGAGGAGTCGCAGGGGAGCAAGGGCGGGATCCGTGTCCGCGCAGATCTGGGCGAGGATGGGCCGGGCGGCGCCCGGGTCGGTGAGCGTGACAAAGGCCAGCAGGCCGGAGGCGGTCGACGGCAGTTCCACTGCCGCGACGCCCGAGTGACGAAGCAAGGCAGCACGAACCGGCTCGAGGGCGCGCGCTGATGGGGCAGCGGCGCCGGCGGCCGGGCCAAAGGCAGCGCGCTCATCGGGAAACTTGCGCGTCGCATCAAAACCGATCTTGGAACCGACGCCCAGCGCGGGGGCGGCGTGATCGAGGATGTCCAGCGGACCCCTGACGAGTTCGACATCGTGCGCGGGATCGAAATGGGCGGCGAGGGCGGCGAGGACAGCATCAAAGCGGTGGACCTGAACCTCTTCATCCACCACGATGATCCACTTGGTCCAGCTCATCTGCCCTGCACCCCAGAGCCCGTGCATGACCCGGCGGGCTTGCAGGGGGTATTCCTTTTTGATCTTGACCACTGCGCAGTTGTGGAAGCAGCCGAAGAGGGGCAGATCGTAATCGACGACATCAGGCACCAGCGTGCGCAGAAGGGGAAGCATGATGCGCTCGGTGGCCTTGCCCAGATAGTAATCCTCCTGCGGGGGCAGGCCGACGATGGTTGTGGGATAGACGGCATCGCGCGCATGGGTGATGGCCGTCACCTGCATGATGGGATAGCGATCCGGCAGGGAGTAGAACCCGGTGTGATCGCCGAAGGGTCCTTCGAAGACCGCGCCGGGCCCCAGGGATTCACCGCTTGCCGAGTCAAACCCCGGCAGGCCGGACTCGGTCGACACCCAGCCCTCGATGACGATCTCCGCATTGGCCGGCACGCGCAGCGGCACGGTTTTGCAGGGCACAAGAGGTATCCCCCCGCCATTGAGAAACCCGGCCATGAGCAGTTCCGAGATACCCGGCGGCAGCGGGCACGTCGCCGCGTACGGCAGCACACTCTCGCCACCGAGGACGATGGCAATGGGCATCCCCCTCCCCCCTCCCCCCCTCCCGCCTTCCCGAGGGCCTTCCACGACCGCCAATGCCGCGCTCCATCATGGTGCATGTGCCAGTGCATGGCCAGTGTGCTGCGACCAAGCAGCTGGGCGCGGTACATGCCGATGTTGTGGCTGGGGGGCTTGGCCTTGCCGATGTCTTCGGCGTGAATGGTGTGCATGCCCGCGAAGGTGATGTAGCGGCCCCTGCCCGCGGCGATGTCGGGCTGATCGGGCGGGGTGCGGAAGTTGACGCCCGCGATGTCGCCATCCAGCGGCCAGCACTTGATGATCGGCAGTTCAAAGAGATTGACATCCCCCCCCGTGCGAATGACTTCCTGGCAGCGGCCCCGGGAAACAAGGCGGGGAGCGATGCGCAGCAGCGGCCAGAACTCGCGCGCCTTGGCGATGATCTCGGTGAGACCCGCGGGGGGATGAGGGCGGGTGAGCGAAGCGATGCGGTCGGCGATGAATTCGAAACCGGCCCCGTGCGGGCAGCCCAGCGCACGTTCCATGCGCCGGTACGAGCCGAAGGTATTGATCGCCACGGGAAAGCGCGCGCGGACAAAACGGCCGGAGAAGGGCGCCTCGGGATCGGGAATCTCGGGATGCTCAAAGAGCAGCGCGGATCCGCCGAGCGCGGCGTGATCGGGATCGCTGCGCGGGCCGGTGACGCCCAGGGAGGGAGCGGGTGACCGGGCCGCCCCATCCGCCGCACGCGCGATGTCAAGCAGGACGGAAGTCGGCTGATCAATCCGGCGCAGTTCGCCCAGACTATCCAATTGTTTCAGGAAGTGCGTCAGAGTTGAAGCGGGGCAGGCTCGGGCCGGCATGGAGCGAGACGATAGCAGCACGATTGCCGAGGTTGAAACGTGGGTACTAGAGTTTGCCGATGTCTTCAGTATCCCCCATGCCCACACTGGTCCGTGCCATGCGCTTGACCTTCTGGGGATCACTGCTCCTGTTCATCGATCTCCACATTTCGACAGCCACCAACGGGTACGGGTTCACTTTTGACATATTCAACGATGCACTCGGCATGATCCTGATTCTGCTTGCGCTGTGGAGCCTCGCCGGAGTCGCCGCCTCCGCGTTTGGAACCCCCAATGCATTCACCTGGCTCACTCTGATCAGCGTGGTCAACCTGGTCGTCGCTGTGCAAGCACACTGGATTAGGCCCCCAATCGAGGGCTTGCGGGTGCTCAGCAGCATCTGGGGCATTATCGTGTTTCTGGCTTTCCTGGTGTTCTGTCATCAGATGCAACGGCTCACCGCGATGCTTCTGCTTTCGGATTCCGCACGCAGCTGGAAAACCACTGAACTCCTCGTCGCCTGCCTGCTCATCTTCCCCGCCGCCATAATCAATGTTCTCCCCATGGCGCTGGGCCTGACTGGAAGTTCATTCTCCTCCCAGGGGCCCTTGGCAGGCGCGATTGCCGCCTTCTGCCTCGCCCTGTGCATCGGCGCGCTGGTCCACTTTCTCGTCTCAGTGTGGCGCACATCATCTGAGGCCTTCCGACGCGGGTAAGTTGCCGCTACAGTCAGCGTTCATGCCCCCCCCGCCTCCCCCTCCCCCCACCGCTCTCCCTCAATTCCGCCCATCCGCTTCGCGCACTGTCCCATCACCGTGCTGGGCGCGGGGGTCAGCGGACTCACGTGCGGCATTTGTCTGCGCGAGGCGGGGTATCCCATCACCATCATCGCTGACAAGCAGTCGCCCGAAACCACCTCCGACCGCGCGGGCGCGTGCTTCACCCCGTACGGGTCACCCACCAACACCCGCATGCTGGGCTGGATCAGCGCTTCCTTCCGCAGATTCTGTGACCTTGCACAGTCTCCAGCCGGTCGGCAGGCGGGCATCTCACTGGCGATGCTCCGTCATTACGGAATTGCGGGGCAGGAGGAGTTTCCATGGTGGGCGAGTGCGGTGCAGGGAATCGAGCGCTTGCTGGATGTCCCAGCCACCACAGGTGGAAAGTACACCCACGGCTGGCGCGGGCTGCTGCCGAGGATGGACATCCCCACCTACATCCCCTGGCTGCGCTCACGATTTGTGGATGAACTGGGCGGGCGGATCGAAACGCGGAGGGTCGTTTCGTTTGTTGATCTGATCAAGGAAGGCCGGCGGATCATCGTGAATTGCACGGGCCTGGGCGCGCGGGAGATATGTCACGACGGCGCGATGTTCCCGATGCGCGGGCAGGTGCTCAGGGTGGCCAACACCATCGGGCTTTCCGAGTGTCTGGCGGAGGCGGGGCGCGGGGCGACGGGGGCGTATCTCTTCGCGTTTCCGGATGCGATCGTCGCGGGCGGGACATATGAGAAAGGCATCGCAGAAGCGGTGTTCGAAGAGGATGAGGGGGAGCGGATCATGTCGCGCTGTCAAGCGCTGATGCTGAACGCGGGGTATTCG
>JBGASM010000002.1:0-290350 GCA_044229655.1 Phycisphaerales bacterium
TCCGTCGCCGACCTGGTCTCCAAGATCTCCGCCGTCACCGCCGAAGCCCGCGAAGGCGTCACCCAGGCCGCTACCGCCTCCAGCCAGCTCTCCGCCAAGGCCGAACAACTCCAGTCACTCGTCGGACGATTCAAGATCGATGCGGGAAAACGCTCGTGATCGACTGATCCTGAATCTGAAAACTTGTGGGCTAAGTATGTTGAAGACCTGGCCATAATGCCGGGTCTTTTCATTGCGCCGGGTGTCTGCGCTCAGTCAGTCGATGGCGTCTCCGTCATCGCGTGTACTTGCGGTAGGTCTCGATGAGTTTGCGGCGAATGTCATCGGGTATCAGGGTCCGCGGTGCGGCGACGCGGTCGAATCGCAGAGTCTCTACAGTCGGGTCTCGCTTGATCTGGCCTGACGCATAGTCCGCTTCACGAATACGCCCAGCCATTGCAAGCAGCCACGCCACATGCTGTGAAACGCCGCCCTCCTGGTGAAGTCCTCCGCGCGCGAACGCCTCAATGTTGCGCTGGACTTGTTCAGCGGTATAGCCGCAGCGTCTCGGGTCCGCCCCGACGCCCACCAGCATGCCGACGACGCGCCGGCACTTTTCACACCGGCCGCACGGCCGGACGCGACCATTGCTCAGGTGCGCGGCATGACAGGAGACCTGGTCCCTTTGCAGTGATGGATACCGCTGAACCAGGATCTTCTGAACCAGCATCTCCGACAGCGGCCGCAACAGCGATAGGACGTGAAATCCCCACTTCTTATCCCGGCAGTATCGGGTGACCGCCTTATCAAAAAACCGGGACTGATCGAAGACTCCGTCGAAATGCTTGATGCCAGCCAATGACGCCTGTCGCGTCGTGTCGTACTCATCGCCCACAATGATCCGGCCCGCCCCGCGCTTGCGGGCAATCGGAAGTGTTCCAAATAGAAAAATGGCCAGCGTCCACAATTGGATCGGGTAGTCGTCGGCCCGCATCTGTGCGAAGTCATCGCGCACAAAAGGAAGCAGCCGGTTCATGAAGCCGTAAATGCGGTCCGAGTTGGTCCAGACCCGCGCAGAATAATGGTCAGTTCGCGCCAGGGTCCGGTACGAGTTGAGGGCCGTGTACCAGTGTCGTCCGGACTCATTCACAAACACCGGATGTACGGCGTTCTCCGCTCCTCTCGTGATCTCGCGCAGCAGCCCGTACGAGAGCAGGCTCTCCTTGCCTCCCGATGAGAGCACAACGTACCGGTCGCTTCGCGTCTTTTCGGCGCCATCAGGTTTTGCTCGCGGGCGCCGCTCCCACTCGGCGTCGACGCGCTCCACGGCAATCCTGGCGCGCAGGTACGATGATCGTTTGACGATGGGAAGCGCTGCGGCCGGACCGGTGAGAAACGGATTGGGCTCCAGGAACTTCTTGACGTAGATCTCACATGCGGTATTTGCCGCCATCTCCTGGAGAAATGCTTGATCGCAATCATCGTACGGTCCGATGAAACGAATCTCGCTCGCGAAGAGCCCGTAGTTCAGCGCCGGCTGCGCTGCCAGGATTGCAGCCAGGTTCTCGCTCGCCGGGTCGTCCGGGTGGAAGACCCGCTCTTCGAATCGGTAGATGAAGTCCGTTGCCCGCACCGCTCCGTCGTTCATTGTGACCGCGTACCGTGCCCGCACACGTGTCCCTTCAAGTCGGATCGGACCGACAGTCAGACGTTTGATGACGTGCAACGGAGCGAGCGGGTCTTTTCTGTGAGTTGATGCGCGGCGAGATCCCATCCGGCGCAGGGTAGGACCGCTGCAACACGCGATGGAAATCAGATCGCTTTTGCTCGGCCGGCGCTGGCACGCTCGACCAGTCGAGCAGGGATTCGGTCGCGCAGCCCGTGCGGAATCCGCTCGGCGCTTCCACCAGCGAATCCTGTCGCCTCTGCGCCCGCAGCACCTTGCTTGGACCTCAGGTTTGTGAGCATCCGTTCGCATGCCGCCACGCCGAGGTCGTAGTAGTTCAGCCGAATAGTCGTAAGCGGTGGGTCGGCGATTGATGCCGCCGGCAAGTCGTCACACCCCACGATCGCCACGTCCTCGCCGACGCGCTTGCCCCGCGCGCGAACCGCCTGGTACGCCCCAAGGGCCATCTTGTCATTCCCGCAAAAGAACGCGGTGATCTCCGGGTGTGCGGTCAGGATATTGAGGGCGGCCTGGGTTCCGCCTTCCACGGTGAACAACGCATCGACGATGCACCGCTCGTTCACCTGGATGCCCAGCGCCTGCAGCCTCGTGAGAAATGACTCGGTAAGTTCATCTGCGGTAAGCACCTGTGAAGCGGGACCGCACAGGTGCGCGATGTGGCGGTGGCCCAGGTTTGTGAGGTAATCGGCTGCCATGCGCCCCGCGGATGGATAGTCGCATAGGACGCACTCCAAGTCCCACTGGCGAAAGTAGTTGTTCACCAGTAACAGGGGTTTTCCGTTGCCGGAAAACTCCTCGACCCACCGGTGCTCCTCGGTGGAGCCGATGAAGAGCAAGCCGTCGACTGAGCAATCTTCCAAGATGCTGGAATATCGACGGTTACGGATGAAGTTCCGTCTGGCCACCTCAAGCACAACGCGGTAGTCGTGCTCCGCAGCTGAGTCGTATATGCCGGAAATGATCTCGCCGAAGTACGGGTCTGCAAAGGCTTTATCGAGTGCCGGCAGGACGATGGCCAGTGTCCGGGACAGGCGTGAGGGTAATCCGCGAGCAAGTCGCGAGGGCCGATACTGCAGGCGCTGAATCGTCGTCAAGACTCGCTGGCGTGTTTCGTCGGAAATTCTTTCATCGCAACGATTTAGAACAAGTGAGACGGTTGTGGCACTTACCCCGGCCTCGCGGGCGACGTCGCGGATATTGGGGCGGAGAAGTGTCACGTGAAACATCGCCTTTGGGATCGAAATGAACCAAAAACGTTAGTAAAACAGTTTACCATACGGAATTCAGGTTGGCAAGCGCTGCCAGAAAGTAAAACGTGCAGGGCGGATTCTTGTGACTTTCCCCTGTTTTTTGCATTTTTCGTCAAATTCTGCTTGCGTTCGAGCGGGAAATGAGTTAGTCTTTGAGGCAGTTTAGTAAAACAATTTACTAGACTGTTGTCACATTGAAGCGCTCGTCGTTGACGGCGGCCTTACTGAGGGAGCCACCATGGACACCGAGTCTGCGGAATTGAAGCGGATCGATGGAGGGCGGACGCCGGAGGATTGGCGTGGGGTGCGCGGCTTTACGCTGGTCGAGCTGCTTGTGGTCATCGCGATCATCGCGCTGCTCATTGGTCTGCTGCTGCCTGCGCTTTCGAAGGCGCGCGAGCAGGCGAAGTTGCAGACCTGCCTGTCAAACATCCGCCAGGTGGGAATCGCCATGGTGGGCTACAGCAATGACGCGAACGGCTGGTTTCCGTTCCTCTCCAAGAAGAACGGGACAGGGGATCGCGAGGACTCCCAGAGCCTGTATGGCGGGTTTGCAGGATTCTTCAATCTGAACAATCGTGAGGGCGGTCTGGGCGGAAAGTATGGCGATGGGTCTGACCGGCCGGTCATGCGCGGGTATCTGGCCGACGGGCGCGCGCTGGTGTGTCCGGCAGACCGGATCGACAACACGGACAACCGACACGGCCCACCATCCGGCAAGCAGGTTCCAGTTCCGATCGCGGACCTGGAAGGATCGAAGGATGCCAATCAGTGGACGGCGGGCGATACGGGGATCAACTACTACAACCTGTCCTATCTCTACATCGCCGGCCTGCGGATGGACGAACCTGGTCCGATGATCATTCTCGGCGATGAGACGAATGAAAAGGACTTCGCGACCCAGGCATGGCAGCGCGAAAACGGCGAGTTTGGCTATCTCGAAGATGACAACCATGGCATCGCCGGGGCCAACTTCTTCTTCAACGACGGGCACGGCGAGTTTGTCGCACGCTTCAATGAGAAGGCGAGCGATTTTGTGTTTGGGACGATCAAGCGGCTGCACGGCAACACGGAGACGATCTACACGGTGGACTGAGGGGACGGCCGATTTGGGAGTGCGCGAGAGGTTGACAGACAGGCCGGCCGCGTGGCCGAAGCCTGAAGTGGACACGGAGAGAAGAAACGGACTTCATCTCACAAACCAGAGGCGCCCCCGCGCGGGGCGCGAACATCAGGAGGTAAAAAATCATGAAGGCGAAGACAAGTGTTCTGACGGCGGGTCTGAGCGTGCTGGGCATCGCGGGAATGGCAGCCGCACAGCCGGTGATTGATGGCGCATCCACAACCACCAACGAGTACAATCAGACTCTGTGGGTCAACGATGCAAACCCGACGGGTTTCGGCGACAATAACCTGGGTGCGATCGATCGGGCGAACGGAAGCGAAATCGACGGCGTGTACGCGCGTATCGCCAACGACGCTTTCGGCGAGCCCACGCTGTACATGCTCGTCACGGGCAACCTCGAATCGAACTTCAACCACCTCGAAGTTTTCATTGACAGCATCGCCGGCGGCGAGAACCGTATCGGCAGCGTGCAGAGCGATGTGGACTTCGGGGCCCTGAAGCGTCTGGGCGATGACGGCACGGGCAACGGCCTGACGTTCGATGCAGGTTTCGACGCCGATTTCTATTTCGGTGTGACCAGCGGCGGTGATCCGGTCGCAACCTACGCCAACTTCTCCCTCATGGCCAACGAGCTGGGCGGGTACTACCTGGGTACGGGCCTGCCGGCCACCAGCGGTCTGTCGGGCGGGGACAACCCCTTCGGCATCGATGCGACGGTGAACAATTCCAACGTCGGCGGCGTGACGGACACGAAGGCGACCAAGGGCAACCTCGTCGCCACCGGCTGGGAGTTTTCGATCCCGCTCTTCGCGATCGGCAGCCCGACCGGCGACTTCAAGGTCATGATGTTCATCAACGGCAGCGGCCATGATTACCTGTCGAGCCAGGTGGCGGTCGGCGGCGCGTGGGGCGCAAACAACCTCGGCGAGCCGCGCGTGGTCAACTTCGCCAACGAGTGCGGCAATCAGCACATGGTGATTGACAACGGCACGAACCTGTCCGGTCTGCGTCTGGTCGAGAACGTGTACAAGGCCGGCGGCAATGCCTCGATTCAGGCCGTGGGCGCGAATGCCAGCCAGAGCGTCAAGTTCTTCTACAGCCTCACCGGCTGCGGGAGCACGGACGTGGGCGGCGGCGTCATCATCGACCTGAACAACGCCCGGCTGCTGGGCAGCGCGAACGCGAACGCGCAGGGCGTGGCCACGCTCACGCGGACCATTCCGGCCAACGCACGCGGCCAAGTGGCCTCGCTGCAGGCACTGGCCGGCGCGAACAAGTCGAATGTGACGATCAACGTGATTCAGTAAGGCATGGCAAGGCGCAGGCCCTCTCGTGCCCACGGAATCCGTGGAGTCTGATGTGATGAGTTCTATCACCCCCGTCCCTGGTATCCCCCCCTCAGACCAAGGACGGGGGTTGTCTTTTTGAAGAGTGTCCGCATGCCGGGCGGAAGTCCGGCGTGCGGTTTGTCCGGAATGGGAGCAACGCCGTGCGGAGCCATCGAAGTGAACTGGTGTGCCTGGGTGGAGTGGCGGGGCTGATCGTGTCGGGCGCTGCCCTGGGTCAGGGGCAGAGTTCGCGCGTGATGCTGCAGCTGTTCGAGAGTCCTTGGACCAACAGCGCGTACCGCACGATCGATATCTGGGAGTGCGATTACAAGGATGTCTGGGTTCCTCCAGGCGGACAGGCTGACCAGGGCGATTTCAGCGTTGGATACGACGTGTATGACAGGTTTGACTTCGGGACGCCGAGCAATCCAACGCTCTATGGCAACTCGACGGATGCGCAGGGCTTCCTATCCACCGGGCATCGCGCGGGCTTGTATCTCTACGCGGACATCGTGCTCAATCACAACGGCTATTCGGACAACGATCTGAGCGGATTTCAGACGGCGGGCGATTACCCCGGGTTTGTCATCAACGCGGCGGGTGCACCGTGGGGGGACTTTCACGACCCGAGCGCGGGGAGTGAACAGGATCAGAGGCTGGCCGGCCTGATTGACATCGACCAGGCAAAGAACCTGATGTATATTCGGCACCCAGTGAGCGCGAGTGATTCGCGGAACATTCCCAAGGGGACGGTGCCGCTCTTCGGGCGCCTGGCGGATGTGCCCAAGAACAGCAACAAGCAGTTCTACCCGGACCTCCAGGGGCAACGGATTCAGTTCACCAATACCGAGACCGGACAGCGCATCACCAAGTACCGTTACAACCGGGCGAAACTACTGGATGGCGATGCGGTCGTGGAGAATGCGACCGGACTGCTCACGCGATACGTGCAATGGATGTTGGAGGTGGCGCAATTCGACGGATTCCGCATCGATGCCCAGAAGCACGTTCCCCAGTGGTTTTTTGATCAGTACTACGACAACGCGACCTACCTGAGCGGGCGCAAGCGGCTCAACGGACAGTGGTTCACACCCCTGTCGTTCGGGGAAATCTTCGACGGGGACAAGAACAAGATCTTCAGTTACGTGAAGAAGGATGGATTTGCCAACCGGGATGCGCTGGATTTCCCACTGTACTTTGCGCTGGAGTCGAACCTGCAGCAAAGCGCTGCGACCAACGACTGGCGCAACGTGGTGAACTCGGGATTGGACACTGCTGACAACGGTTTCATGGATGGAAGCATGGGGGTGAGGTTCGTGGAGAGCCACGATGTTGACGGCGTGTACATGAGCAACGTGGCTCACGCGTATCTCCTGCCGCTGCCGGGGCGGTCGATTGTGTACTTCAATGCGAAGCAGTTCGGCGACAACCGCAGTTTCCCCAAGAACGGGCGGGGGGATGCGCTGGGCGGGCGATTCGGCACCACAATCAAGACGCTGGTGGGAATTGTGAATGGATACGCGCGCGGGTTCTACTACGAACGCTGGCTGAACAAGGAGAATCTGATCTACGAGCGCGATGCGAATCTGCTGGTCGCGCTTTCGAACCGTGCGGATGCAGGGTATGACACGTTCACGGTCCAGACGGCTTTTGAGCCTGGGACGGTGCTGCAGGAGCTCACCGGAAACTCGGAGAGTTCGACGATTGACCCGCAGAATCAGGTGGCCAAGTACATCCAAGTGGATGGGTCGGGCCGCGCGACGGTGACGATTCCGAGGAACGCATCGACTCTAGGGCGGCACGACACGGGGTATGTGATGTACGGGCCGAGCGCTCCGCAGGGCAGCGCGAGCGTCACCAATGTCGCGCAAGTTCTCCAGCCGGACGGAAACGGATTCAACGACTTCGAGAACGGCAATAACCGACTCAATCCGATCTATGTCATCACGGCGCCGACGTTTGACATCGTGCTGCAGACGCAGCCGGTGGTGAACGGAAGTTTCGGGACAGATGCGCAGGCCGGCGGGGACAACGCAGTGTTCCGCATCAACGAGGGCGTGAACGTGACCGGACAGGGGTACGTCTCCACCAATCCGGAAGATGATGTGGTGTACGGGTTCCAGCAGTTCGTGACCAAGCGCAGCCCGCTTTATTCGGGCGGCGACGGCGAGTATCGCCAGACGGTGAGCAGCGCACTCCTGCCGACCGGGCTCAACTACATTACGGTGCGGGCGTTCCGGCAGCGGGACGCGGGCGACGGGAGCGCGATCTTCACAGATTTCCAGATCGCGGTGCGGATTGACCGGTGAATTGCTTGATCGTGGGGAGGACTCTCCGACCCGGCGGCTTGTGCGAGCCGTCGGGTTTTTTGTTGCGGGTGGTGCGAAGGGGGCGCAAGGGCAAGAATGAGGGGCAGTGGCGGAGAGAAGTCACACGCATTCACACGGAAGCGAGACGAGATCATGCAGTCATCGGCACGGATCGCGGCAGTAATGAGAATGGGATTGTGGGCGGCGGCAGTGGGATTTGTGGGAGGAGTGGTGGGGGGGCTTTCCGGGTGCAGGACGCCGGCAGGGATGACGAAGATGAAAGAAGATGGGGTGAAGGTGAAGTATGTGGCATCACTGGACCGGGTGGTTTTTTTCGGGCGGATGAACGGGCCGAACCTGGTGTACTCGAACATGCGGAAGGTGCGGCGGGAGGCTCCGCAGGCGGGCGGGGAGTACACGTCCTATGGCGGGATGTATTCGTGGGTCGCGCCTCAGAGCGCGTGGGTGGATGATGCGGGGGCAGCGCGGAACTGGCCGCCGGACCCGGCATTTGATCGCGGGCCGACAGTGATCCGCAGGCGCGAAGTGGGTGGAGATGGGGTGATTGAAGCGCAGGGGCCAGTGACGAGGATGGGGCTGCAGGAGTGGAAGCGGTTTGCGCCGCGGGGGGATGATGAACTGGATGTGCTGCACCGGCTGGACAATGTGGGGGAAGAGGCGCGGACAGCGGGGGTGTGGACGATTACGGCCGTCGAGCCGGGGGCGATCATCGCGGTGCCCAGAAGCAGAGAGGGCGTGCGCTTCGGGAGCGAGGGGCAGGCGGAATTGTGGGATGGGCTGACGAGGGAGGAGGGGGGATGGACGCTGGTGGACACTGGAGCGCGGGGGTGGTGGACAAGCGCGACGGGCGGGGAACTCAAGGCGTTTGTGGATGATGCGCCGCCGATGATCGCGGTGTGGCGGAAGGGGAACTGGTTCCTGCGCATCGGAGAGTGGGAGAGGGAGGCGTGGGAGGGGGACTCTGTGGAGCGTGGGGATGAGGCGCCGGTGGAGGTGTATGTGAATTTCGGGCTGAAGTTGTTTGAGGCGGAGTTGGTGGGGGCGATTGCGCCCATTGAGCCGGGAGAAAGCGCGAGTTTCAAGGAGCGGTGGGTGATCATCCGCAGCGACACGCCGGAGACGGCGGCGCTGGATGCGGCAGTGCAGCGTGTGTGGGGCGAGTGGGAGGAGGAGAGAGAGCACGCAGAGGCGGGGGAAGGCGGTGCTTTTGAGGTACTTACCGAGGGAATGGAGATCATGCTCGAGGGAGGAGAGATGACGTTGGAGCAGGGGGAGGATGGGAAGTGGTACCTGAAGGGGGCGGATGGGAGCATGATGGAGGTCGAGGTGGTGACGGAGATGGATGAGGACGGCGCAGGCGCGACCGATGCGGATGCGGGACATGAGGAAGAGGAGTTGCTGGAGGTGGATGAGCCGAAGGACCGGTGAGACCCACCGCGCGGCGGGGGTGGGCGGAGCGGACACTCACAGGCTCTCGGTGACGGCAAGCCTTTGGCGTGTGGTCAGATTGTGTGTCCGAGTTCGGCACGTTTCAACGAAAAAGTCGCGCCATGTCTTCACTTGTTGATCTTGAGGCTGTCGACAATGCTTTTGAGGTTCGAGGGAAGCTGCCGCAGCCGGTGTGGACGACAATCAGAGAATACATTGAGTGCAAGGTGGCACGTAATTGTCTTCACGCCGCGTGGACGGAAGCGGCGGAGCAATGGCTCGACCGCCTGCGTACTGCCTGGGGTGGAGTTCATCAGATTGACAGTTCAAAGAACTTCCTTCTGCTTTCGGAGTCGGATGAAATAGAGGCGCGGCAGGTGCTCGGTTTTGCTGAACGCGCGTTGACTGCCATTCGTCTCCGCCTCGGCGAAGCAGCGATTCAAGAGTGGCACGGGCCTTTTGTGGTTCTCTGGCTGCGCAGTCTCGAGCACTTCCTGGACTATGGCGAGAGCACCTTTGGGGAGGCGATGAGGCCGACCGTGGGCGCTTATTTTTCGAATCTTGGGTATGGGCACATAGTCATCGCCGCTCCGAGTCTGAGAAGCGCTGTGGTCTGTTTGGCTCACGAACTCTCTCATGCCAATGTTCAGCATCTGCCATTGCCTCGTTGGCTTGATGAGGGCATTGCCTGCGTCATTGGGGCGGACTGTACGGGGCACAGCATGGTCACAAACCGGACGCAGATCCTGCGCAACCAAATCTGCTGGCGTCGATGGGGATTGCGCGCATTTTGGTCAGGTATTACGATTGAGTTGCCCAGACGAAGTGTGGTCCGCAACACATATGTGCTGGCCGAACTGCTGGTTCGCCGCATCATTGACGAGAGTCCACATCGCTTCGTTGAATTCGTACTGGCTGCTCACGAGAGCGATGCCGGCGCCGGCGCTGCACGCGCAATTCTCAAGAAGGAACTCACCCAGTATGCATTTGAGATTCTTGGGATTGGCGACTGGTCCCTCCCTGTTAAGGCTTGCGCGCCGCCCGGAAAGGAATGGAGCATCATCAGTTCATCCGGAGAACCGGACTCGTTGGGCAACTTGGCCAAGCATTGATCCGAGCCTAGATCGGGGTGACTGCGGTATGCTGGCCGCCTCTTTTGCAGGATATCGAGACGTGATGTTCGTCGGACTATAGATTTGTGCGTATGTTCCGAAGAGTTGTGCACGCGTGCAAAACAGTTTTTCCAGCGTGCTAAATGATTCTGGAAGCGTCCGGCGCGACCCTTCCCGCTGTCGGGACCATCTTTCCAGCGATCCGAGGATTCTTCTCTGCGTGCGGCGAAGGTTTTCCCGCTGGCGGCGCCATCTCTCCAGCGTGCGGCGCCATCTTTCACGCCGTTATTCGACGGTGTTGGTCAGCACCCCGGCGCAGGCTGTGCGCGAAAGAGAGATTGTCACGTCCGGAGAGAGAGTCAGGGCGTGAATCTGCGCGGGTTGTGCAGGCAGGGAGTGCTGCTTACCTGATCGGGAGCGCGACGCCGCGCAACTCGTTGAGCAGGCAGCAGGCGAGGAGGAGGAGGTAGAAGAGCACGCAGACGGCAGCAGGGCCGATGCGCTGAGCGATGGGTCCCCAGATCACTTCGGTGTCCGGCTGCCCGCACTCGGGACAGAGAATTGGCGTCCGAGGGCGAGAGGAGTCAGGGGAGGCAGAGAGTGCGGGGGAGGCAGAAGAGGGGGAGGAGGCGGAGGGGGGGAAGGAAGGGGCAGGGGGACGCTTCAAGGTGCGGCAGTCATACCCGCAGTGGATGCAGACCTCTGTGAAGCCCAGTTCGTTGGCGGCGGCACGGAGTTCGCGCTGATGGAGCAAGCGCCAGACGAGGAGGGAAAGGAGGGGACGGAGGAGGAAGGTCAGGAAGAAGGAGAGGATGAGTGTCGCCAAGAGGGCGACAAAGTCAGAGATCATGGGGACGGGCAGAATGGAGAAGAGGCCCAGGAGGGATAGGAAGCCTGTCAGCAGGGAGAGCAGTGAGAGGGAGAGGCCAAAGCGCAGGCCGTGCCAGGGGCTGCGCAGAGATTCTGCGTAACGGAAGATGTCGCGCCAGTGCGCCGCGGTGAGAGGCGGATGGGGCCGGCTCAGCACCGGAGCGAAGAGGAGGTTGTAGAAGCGGGCGGGTCGGGCGGAGGGTGAGGGGGAATTGCTCATCGCGGATCCCCGCGCTCTGCCCTTTGCAGGAGTGGTGTCCGCAAGGACCCGCATTCGGGGCAGCGGGTGGTGGAGGGTGGGAGGCCGGTGAGGTTGTAGCGGCAGGAGGGGCAGGTGGGGTGGTTCGCGTGGGGGGTGCGGAAGCAGATGAAGCCGGTGGCGGACATGTAGAGCGCGAGGAGATACCAGTAGGGGAGGATGAGATAGATGGCGGTGGGGCCTGGGGAGTAATGGGAATCCCACCGCCTGTGGTTGCGGGAGAAGAAGCCTGAGGCGAGAGGCGGGGCATCGGCGAAGAGGAGGATGCCGTTGACGCCGGTGATCACGCCGCTGGAGCGGATGGTGAGCATGCCGGCATCACCCTGGAAACTGATCCAGCCGAGGGGAGAAAGGGTGAACTGGATGCCTGTGGAGTGCCAGCAGGAATAGAGCCAGAGGGCGGAGATGAGGAGGCAGGCGAAGAGTCCCTGGAGGAGGCCGCGGGAGCGGAGGGACGAATGGAGGCGGGGGCTCTCTGGCATCGGGACCGAAGAGGCTGAGCGCGGGAGGTCACTCATAATCGGGGATGATTCCCACTACATGTCCATCGCTGGAAAAGACGAGGTGACAGTCAAACGTCCCAAGGAAGACGTAGTGCACGATGGTGCAGCCTTTGTCCGTGTATTCGCCCGGCGCAATGTTGTAGGCCGGATCGATGTCATCTTCGAGAACTTCCGTTTTCGTGCAGCCGAACATCACCGCATCGGCCTGCGCCCTGGGCATGCCCATGCGGATGGCATCGGTTTTTCTGTTCATGGTTCTGATGCCTATGGCGCAGTAGATGAAGAAAAGGAGGGCCAGCAGGAGAAGGCTGACTACAACCCGCGTGATGACCGCTGCTCGTCGGTTTTCCGCATGGCGGTATCTTCTCCATCAGTATCGCCGATCAGTCGGTGATCTGGAGGCGGATGAAGCGGGGGGTGCTCCACTTCTGGTAGGTGACGGCTTCGTTGAAGTCAGTGGAGTTCACGTTGTAGGAGATGATGAGTTCGCCGGCCTTCGAGATCTCGGGATGGGCGGTGGTGTTGTAGAGGATGACGTTGCGGTTTTCAGTGGGTTCGGGGCAGGTGTAGATGCTGATGGGCGGGCCGAACGGACCAGCGGGGCTCTCGCCGATGCGGACGGCGATGTCCGCGCCGATGGCATCGAGCTGGGTCACCAGTAGGAAGCGGCCATCGGGCAGCGGCGTGACGCTGTAGAGGCTGGAGACGCGGCCGGTGATGGGAGCGGCATTGGCGACGCCGGCAACCCAGTCAGCGCCGTTCCAGAATCGCCACGCGGAGAAGTCGGCGAAGTGAGCGGGCTCAATGCGGGCGACGACGGCTTTCTTCACGAAGGGGTCTTCGCGGACGCCGTAGATGTAGATATACCCATCGGGATGCGGGGCGCGGGCGGAGGCGGCGTTGGACATGAAGCAGACGGGGAACTGCATGGGGCCAACGTCATCGTGTGCAGGGATGTAGAGCGGGGGCTTGGTCTGTGTCTGGTTGTCGAAGGGAGGGCGGCTGCCGGCGGGAAGAGTGATCATGGCAGGGCCCTGGTTGGTGGGGAAAGCCCCGCCCGAGGGGCGCAGATGGGTGGCGAAGATGTAGGAAGCGCCGTTGACAGCGATGCCGTCAGTGAGCCAGTAGAAGTCGCCGGGCAGAGCGTCGGAGGTCTGGGGAATGAAGGCGGCCAGAGGGTCGCCGGTGTCGGGATTGGTGCGGTACCAGAAGCGGGCGGCGTTGGGGGCGGAAGGGTCATCGCCGGTAAAGAACATGACCGCGTTATTGATGATCTGCGTGCCGGGGCGGCGGGTGCCATCAGCGCGGACGGAGCCGATGAGGGAATCGCCGAAGAGGAAGAGCGAGGGCCCGCGCGGAGATGCGCCCGAGGTTTCCACGCCGTTCAGAGGGAAAGAGAGGACGCCGTCACCGCCGGTCCAGCCGGTGCGCGGGTTGAAGACGGCGGTCCAGTCATCAGCGGGGGTGACGGTGAAGCGCTGGGCGGCAGCGGGGAGGGTGCAGGCCAGCGAAGCGGCTGAGACGAGAACAGCGCGAAAGGACATTGGAATGGCTCCTCAGGAACGCAGTGTTCAGGAGCATACGGTGCGGGCGGAGAGATGCCAGCGCTGACGCGAGGGGTGGCTTACCGGTCGACCTGACCCATGACGACGTCGATGGAGCCGACGATGGCGGGGACATCGGCGAGCAGGACGTTGCGGCAGAGTTCATTGGTGATGGAGAGGTTGCAGAAGGCGCCGGAGCGGGCCTTGACGCGGTAAGGGATGACGCCGCCGGTGCTCTCGATGTAGAAGCCCAGTGCGCCGCGGGGATTGTCCATTTCGAGGTAGATTTCGCCGGCGGGGGCCTTGAAGTTCTTGGGGACTTTCACGCGGTGCGCCCCACCTGTGGCGACGTCGGGGATCATCTTGATGGCCTGGCGGAGGATCTTGACAGACTCCTCGATTTCCTGCATGCGGACCCAGTAGCGGTCCCAGCAGTCGCCCAGCGTGCCGTACTGGCCGGTGCCGGTGCAGACCTTGAAGTCGAGTTCGGGGTAGACGGAGCAGGGCTTATCGCGGCGGAGATCGTAGGGGATGCCCGAGCCGCGAATGACGGGGCCGGTGAGGGCGTACTTGACGGCCTGGGCCTTGGTGATGATGCCGACGTTGCCGGTGCGCTTGGTGAAGATGCGGTTGTGGGTGAGGAGGGCGTTGTACTCGGGGATCTTGGGCTCGAAGTAGTTGAGGAACTCGGTGAGTTTGTCGAGCCAGCCGGCGGGGAGGTCGTGGGTGAGGCCGCCGATGGTGAAGTAGGAGTACGTCAGGCGCGCGCCGCAGACCATTTCGAAGAGGTCGAGGATGTATTCGCGCTCGCGGAAGGCGTAGAGGAAGGGAGTGAAGGCCCCGATGTCCAGGCCGTAGGTGCCCATGGAGACCAGGTGGGAGGCGATGCGCTGGAGTTCGCCGATGATGATGCGGATGAACTGGGCCCGGCGGGGAACCTGGATGTCGCCCAGGCGCTCGACGGCTTCGCAGAACGCCCAGTTCTCGTTCATGCCCGCGACGTAGTCCATGCGGTCGGTGTAGGGGACGTATTGGTAATAGGCGAGGTTCTCGCCGATCTTCTCAGCGCAGCGGTGGAGGTAGCCCAGATGGGGGATGGCTTCGAGGACGAGTTCACCATCGGTGCGGAGGACGATGCGCAGCACGCCGTGGGTGGAGGGGTGCTGGGGGCCCATGTTGACGAGCATTTCCTCGGTGGCGACGTCCTCGAGTTCGATGCCGGAGGCGGCTTCCTGAACGGGCGAAGGGATGAAGCCGTTGGGCCCGACGGAGCCATCGGTGAAGCCATCGAAATCGGTGGCGCGGGGGGTGCGGTAGGTCTGTTCCTGCTGGGTCAGGGAGGGGGGGACGGACATGGGCGAGAAGGCTCCCGGGAGAGTGGGGGGAGGGGGGAGGTGGGGTGAAAGAGTGGATGATACGCACTCCTGCGGAGGGCAGTATGTGCGGTGGGCAGTTCGCGCAGGGCGAGCGGGAGCGGTCAGTGCGGACGGTCCGGGGGTATGCTTCGCCATGACTCACACCACTTCGGGAACGGTCGGGACTGCGTTTCTGCTGGCGGCGATGCTGCTTCTGGCGGGCATGCTGGGCGGGTGTCAATCAGGTGCGGGGGGGGCGGAGCGGTTTGTGTATGTGCTGCTGACGACGGGGCCGGAGAGCGGGAAGAAGACGCCAGAGGAGCGGCAGGCGATCTTCGCGGGTCACATGGCCAACATGGGACGGCTGGCGGATGCGGGACAACTCATCATCGCGGGGCCTTTTGACAAGCCCACCGATGCGACATGGCGGGGGATGTTCGTGTTTGATGTGCGGACCTTGAACGAGGCGCAGGACCTGGTGGCGACGGACCCGGGTGTGCAGGCGGGGGTGTTCACGCCGGTGCTCAGGGAGATGTGGGCCTCGACGGCGATCCGGGAGAATCTGCGCCTGGACCGGGAGTTGCAGCAGCAGGTCGATCCGACGAAGGCCCAGAAGCCCGGGGAGGGGGAGGGGGAGGGGGGGGAGCCGCCGCCGAATATTCGGGGATATGTGATGGTGAATGCGGAGGATGGATTGCGGGCCTGGCGCGGCTTGGAGGAGGCAGGCCTGGCTGAGCAGGTGCTGTGGGCGGGGGCGTTTGTTGATGGGGACGAGGAGGAGGGGGGGGTATTCGTGCTGGATGCGACGAGTGCGGATGAGGTGAGGAAGCAGATTGAGTCGGGAAGTGGTGGGGCGGGCGCGGATGTGGGGCCGTGCGCGATTGATGGATGGTGGTCGACAAGAGCGGTGGGGATGTTGCCCAGGGAGGCGGGGAGGCTGCGCGAGTTTGTGGGAAGGTGAGGAACTGGCGAGCGCAGTTCCTCAGCTGCAACTCCAATCCCTGACGGGTTATCCATTGCATACACTCTGAAAATGGTCGTACGCCGAATGATCCCCGAGATAGGAGCACATAATGAAATTGGCGGGTAGCCTCATCGCATTGTTGGTGATTCTCGGAGTCAATGCCTCGGGCACAGCCGACCCGCCTGTGAGTCAGCAAGCGATGCTTGGCCGTGAATTGGGGCGTGTCATTTCGACCGACTCTACCTCTGGCATGATCCTTTGGATTCCACCGGAAACCTGGGAGATCGATGCCTTCAAGCATCTTTCCGGCGGCGAGTCTGCGGCTATCCAGAAATTGAAAAATTATCAGGTGGTCGGAGTAGCTATCTGCAACACTCCGAGGTCTGCGAGGCCTAATGAAACGGACATTGGCCAAATACTTGCGAGGAGGGCCGAGCAGTGGAAATCGAAGGACGAAATAGGGAAGAGCCTGCGCGTACTCGATACGGCAGACAAAGAGCTGACACCACTCGATCCATCTTGGGAGCTCGGAGAGGAGTCGATTGCCCTATTGGATGAGTTCCGCTCCGGCCTTGGGTTCTTGGGGCAATTACAAAGCAACTTCCATTTCTACGTATTCAAGTCTGAGTCTGGCGAGCACCTCCCGTCTGCAACGCAGAAGGGCAACATGAAGATTCGTGTGGACGGCCAGACATACGAATGGAAGTTGCCACTGGGATCTCTGCTTGACGCGAAGGAATGCCCGACGTGTCATGAGGCACTGAGTGGGGCATTCTCCTTCTGCCCGTGGGACGGGGCGGAGCTCCCGAAGTGAGGAGTCTCTTTGGTGTCGCATCTCGATTCGTCACCATGCAAGAATGTTGCGGCGAGCGATATCTGCAGAAGGTGTGATTGAAAGACTCACATATGGACTGGGCCCAGTTTGTGATGTGGATTCCATCGACGCTTGCCGCGTTGTTTGCGGCCTACATCGCGTGGTGCCAGTACCGACTTGGGAGGCGCCAGCACCAGCGTGACCTCTACCCGGACAGAATCCGAGTTTATCGATCAGCAATTTCATTCATACGCGATATCATGGCAGACGGCACGGTCTCTTATGGAAGGATTTTTGATTTCCGCGCTGAAGTCGCAGAAGCTCACTTCATCTTTCCACCGAGCGTTGTGGGCTTCCTCGACCGCCTGATCTCCTTGGCAATCGAAGTCCACTCACTCCACGAGCGGCTTTGCCCCGATGACGGCTCTGCCGGGCTGGAGTTAGGCGATGAGAGATCACGCGTTGCTCGCGAGATACAGAACAAGCTTGTGGCGATTCGGGAGCAATTTGATCGGCTGAACGCAGTCTTCCATGATCACCTGTTCGATGGATAAGCTTGCCTGGAGGCCGAAAGTGTTGAGGAGCCTAGGGCGGAGGAACTGAATCTCCCGAGGTCGGCGCTTTCAGGCCTTCTCGGATCTCAATCGCGCTCCGAGGAATCCCCTTCCGCTCATTTGGGAGGCTGTTCGGCCTCTTGGAAAAACTCTTTCCCTTCGGTGGCGAGCCCATCTCCCTCGATGGAGAATCATTCTCCCTCGGGGGAATGCACTTTTCCTTCGGTGGAGAACGGTTTTCCCTCGATAGGAAACAGTTTTTCATTGTGCCGAAATCACTTTCTATCGTAGGAAAATCATTTATCCATTCCTTTATCCAGACTTCCTGTGTCCTGAGGTGACGATTTCAGCAGGATAAGACGGGTGGACGATGCGCCGGTGCAGTGTGATCCATCGGACACCGCATTCTTCCCAATCGGCGAGGCGCAGGAGTTGCGTGTTCTTTGAGCCGCTGCGCTCCCGAAAGGAAAAAGGGAAACATTCCGCACAAAGCGACCTCATGTCACCATTGATCCGCGCCGATGCTCATGGCGTTGACATCGTGCGATGTGCCGATGTCGTGTGCATGCTACATACCAACGATGAAAGGTTGGTGCGCGATGGCGCTGATTCCGAGTTCACTGGAAGAACAAATCATTTTCTTCGAGACCCACCTCCCCCTTTGGGCCGTGGCTCCGGCGGCCATCGGCTTGTCGGCTGGTCAGGTCACATCCCTGTCCACAGCGACCACGGCTGCGCGCGCCGCCTTCAGCGGCGCGGAGGGGGCGCGCATGGCCTCCAAGAACGCCACCCAGAACTTCTACAACAAGACGGGCACGATGACGGAACTGGGCACCGATCTCATTAAGATCATCCGCGCCTTTGCGGATGTGCAGGACGATCCGAATGTCTATGTCCTCTCGGGCATTCCCGCTCCGCAGCCCGGTCAGCCCGTGCCCCCTCCGGGGACTCCCACCAATATCCGCGTGGAGCTGCTGCAGGGCGGCGCGGTCAAACTCTTCTGGAAGTGTCCCAATCCGCCCGGCGCGCCCGGCACGGTCTACGAAGTGCAGCGCCTCATCGGCGCCCCCACGGGCAGCAATGTCCCGGTGATCCTGGGCACGGTGGGCAAGCGCGAGTTCACCGATCTCACCCTGCCGCGCGGCGCAGCCGGTGATGAGGCGGGGATCACCTACACCATCACCGCGATCCGCTCCCAGACACGCGGCAATCCGATGGAGTTCAACCTCAAACTCGGTGCCAACCAGCAGCAGCAGGGCAAGTGCCCTTTCTCCTGCAACCTCAATCCCCGGAAGAGAAGAAGAGAGGAGACTCCGGTCCGCTAGGGATTGGAGTCTCTTTGTTTTTGGGCTTCTCCTCGGGTTGGGGTCGCAGGGGAAGGGTGTCCCTTCCTCTGCAGTGCGCGGCACAATGCCGACCGCAGGTCCGTTGGGGCGGTGGCGCGGGACTACGATCAGTGTGTCTCCGGACTCCTCAAACACACGTGCAGAATCGCCATGTCACGCCGAGACGCTGAACCTCGTACTGGACGGAGTCTGAATCTCTGGACCGCATCGGCCTTGCTCTTTCTGGTGCCCATGCCGGGCTGCAGCCAGTCCGAAACGACCAACAGGGATATGGGGTGTAGCCTATTTGCCGAAGAGGAGGCCTTTCGGCCCATCGGTCCCGACCGCGATTTGGTGTTTGATTCCACGCTTGATGCGGTGCTGCGGTGCGAAGTTGTTGTGGACCTTGCGGACCGTTCTGCGGGGGTCATTCGTGTTCATACACGCACGACCCAGC
Source organism: Phycisphaerales bacterium (assembly GCA_044229655.1). GTDB lineage: Bacteria > Planctomycetota > Phycisphaerae > Phycisphaerales > UBA5793 > JBGASM01. The sequence continues at coordinate 18,886 of JBGASM010000002.1, forward strand.
CGCTTGGGTTCCAGATCAATGTTGAGTCATTTCAGATTTACGATGAGCATGGCGATCCCAATCCGGTCATGGGCCAGTGGTACACCATGCGCGTTGTTCCAGTCCCGGCCGAAGTCGATTCGCCTTTCCTGGCTGCGGATGACATGCACATCAAACAGTTTGACCGCGAGATTCGGGAGCAGGTGGGGCATTCACGATTGAAGCGCGGCGGAAGCACGAAGCTGCCGTGATTTCAGCAGGTGGGGGTGTGGAGGGGAGGCGGCACCCATCCCCTGCAACCGTGAAGCGGACTGCACCAACGCAGGACGGAGGGAGGTGGTTGATTCATTGACCGTACCGTCATACTTTCCTTGTGCACAGGAGGGGTTCTCGCGCTGGGAATCCCGAACAACCCACGACCGCGTTTCAGGGCAGGGAAACACCCACGGATGGGGATGGTCAGGCCGCCCGCAGGAAACGCACGAAACGACCCCATGGGGGTCAGGTGATATGCCATGAAGGTGAAGCCTTTTGTCCGCCGGCAAACAGCCGGCCGCCGTGCCGCGTTTTCGTCCTCATCCGCCGGGAAATTCCACCAGAACTCTTCAGGGGCGGATGGGGGGGGGGCCAGGCTGGAAGCGATGGAGCCGCGCAAGTTGATGACTGCGCTGACGGCGGAGCAGATTGCTGATGCGCTGGACCTTGATGCGGATGACATTTCCAATTTCGTGGTGGACATCGGCCATGAGCAGGCGGCAGGGGTGTACGAGAACTACACCTCGGGGGGACTGCTGGGGCTGCCCTCGGGGCCGGATGGAGATTTCCTGGTCATTTCGACGGGAGCGGCATGGGATGCGGTGCGGCAGACGGATGTGTTGTCGCGGGATGCGACGACGCGTTATCGGGATTTGGGGGCGGCGGGGTTCGCGGATGATTACGTGACGTTTTCGTTCACGCTGGCGGTGCCATCGGCGGTGTATCAGCAGCGCTTCCTGATGGATTTCATCTACGCGAGCGATGAGGACACGGATGGCGGGGACTTCTTCGACATCGTGATCAACGGGGTGAATATTGCGGACTCGGGCGATGGGAGGATTGAGGCGGGGGGACGGTACGTCATCAACGAGCGTGACTCGGAGCTGGATGATGATGCGCCGGACTTCGGGTTCAAGGTGGGCACGGAGTTTTCGGATCTGATGAAGGTGGCGTACACGATTCCCAACGGCGTGACGAGCCTTGACATCACGATCACGATCGCGGATTCGGTGGATGCGACGCAGGATGCGTGGGCGCTGCTGGACAACATCCGCTTCGCGCCGACGCAGGTGGTGTACCTGGATTTCGATGGGCAGGATATCGATGACTTCTTCATCTCGGGGACGGACTACATCATCGATGAGTTCGATGCCAACGACTTCGGCCTGGGATCGGATTTCGCGGATGTGATCCAGGCGGACCTGGCGGCGATCTTTAACAATTACGACATCCAGTTCGTGACCACCGAGCCCGTGGAGGGGGATTTCATGCGTGTGGTGGTGGGCGGGGACAACAACGACAATGTGACGGTGCTGGACACGGAGAACACGCAGTACCTGCTGCGCGCGGTGGGCTCGAACCCTGATTTTCACGAGTTGTACAACTACATCAACTTCCGCAACAAGAACGGCTCGGCCAGGACCGATGGGCTGGCGGACCGGATCGACCTGGACAACGCGAACCACGGGGACATGGCGGTGGTGTTCTCCGGGCAGATCGCGCGCGATGGGTATTCGTACACGAAGCTGGTGAGTTCGATTGCGCACTACGTGGGGAGGAATCTGGGTCTGCGGGCGGAATCCAACGCGTTCACGAACTCGGTGATGGCTGAGGACATCGCGTTCCGCGGGAGCGCTTTTGAGGATGCGGACCACGGGTATGCGCTGACGAAGTGGGGGGATGTGCCTGAGTATGGATCGACGCAGAATGCGCACCGCGTGCTGCTGGATCTGCTGGGGTCGTCGGTGGGGGATGTGACGCTGCGCAAGGCGCGGACGGATATCGCGAAGTTGAATGAGGCGCACTGGACGGCGGTGCCCCCCAAGGAACCGCTGTACGATGCGGTGATCATCCTGATTGGGGACCGGCGCACGCGGACGACGGCGACGGTGATACCCGAGTGGCGCGAGGAGCAGGTGCTGGTGACGGACTATGCGGGTCAGGACCCGCAGATCATCATCACGGCGGCGTCGCGCGACAACCGGGAGGTGGACTACGAGACGCTGGGGCCCAAGAACCTGGGGCAATACACGGCAGCGACGGATGATGCGCAGGCGGTGGGCGTGAGCGTGTTCAAACTGATCGGGTCGAACCAGTCGGTGTTCCAGGGGACGGTGAGCATCCTGCGCACGAAGGCGGCGGAAGAGACGGTGTACTACACCGAGTACAAGTACACGGAGGCGGATGGGGATGTGGTAACGATCAAGCTGGCGACGAAGACGGGGCTGTTTGCGATCGCGGATTCGGATGAGGATTCGGATGCGGGGCTGGTGATCACGCTGGCGGAGACGGACGGCGACAAGGATTCGCTCAAGATCAGCGTGGCCAAGAAGGACGGCGGGGACGGGCGGGCGCTTATCAGCGGGATTTTCGGATCGGGAATCAAGACGCTGACGGCGGACAAGGCGGACTTTGACGGGACGGGCATCGATCTGCTCAACCTCAAGACCGGCAAGTTCGGGACGCTGCTCAACGGCACGGACTTCAACGTGCGGCAGGAGGAGGATGGGGATGGGAGTTACACGTTTGAGGAGATTTCCGGGGCGTCACATCTGGCGCTGGGTCAGGAGACGAAGAAGTTTGCGGTGGATGATGTGACGGGGGCGATCGTGATCGCGATCCAGCAACTGGATAAGTTCGACACCAAGGCGGGACTCGTGCTGACGAGTTTTGCGGTGGAGGCGTCGAAGAAGGGGAAGATCACGGTGAAGACGGACCTGAGCGGCGGGCTCATCGACATCTGGCATGATGATCCGCCGCTGGGGGAAGATGATGACTGGGATTTTGAATCGCTGAACCAGATTGATGTGAAGGGGAACATGACCGGGACGGCGATTCTCACGGAGGGTCGCATTCAGACGCTCAAGGTGGGCGGCAACCTCGATGCGGATGTGACGGCGCGCGTGCTCAAGAAACTGGACGTCAAGGAGGACTGGAGCGGATCGATGCGGCTCACGGAGGACGACACGGAATTCAAGTATGCCGCGGACAGTCTGTCGGTGAAGGGAGTGGTGCGAGGGGTGCTGTTCCAGGCTGGTTTTGATGTGAATAAGCTGACGGCGGGCGCGATCATCGACTCCAATTTCTACGTGGGCTGGGATGAGTCGGTGACGAGCGGGGTGCCGGTGGACGGCTCGCTGCTTGACAAGGCGGATGCGCGCTTCAAGAACGTGGATGTCAAGGGTGTTTCGAGCGAACCCTTTGATTTCGTGAACTCGGTGATCTCGGCTCCGGAATTCGACTCGATCAAGCTGGGCGATGTGAAGGGGGATAACGCGGGCGTGCCGTTCGGTGTGTCGGCGATGACGATCGACAAGATCGAGTTTGACACGGGCACGGGCAAGGTGAGCAACAAGAAGGAGGAGTCGTTCAACGATAATGACACGTCTGATGACTTCCTGATCGGGATGATCATCTGAGGCGGACGCCTGGGCCCGTAGAATCCAGATGATGGACCGATACCACCGACAGCGGATCCTGCCCGAGATCGGGTCAAAAGGTCAGACGCGGCTGGAACAGGCGCATGTGGCGATTGTGGGTGTGGGTGCGCTGGGGACGGTGATCGCGGATGTGCTGGCGCGGGCGGGCGTGGGAAGGCTGACGCTGATCGACAGGGACGTGGTGGAGCTTACGAATCTGCAGCGGCAGACGCTTTATGAGGAAGCGGATGCAGAGGCGGGAGTTCCCAAGGCGGAGGCTGCCCGCCGGAAGATCGCCCGGGTGAACTCGACCATCCATGTGGCGGCGCTGGTGGAGGACTTCAACGCCGGCAATGCGCTGCGCTTGCTGGGGGTTGATCGAGGGGAGGGGCCGGCGGTCATAGTGGATGGGCTGGACAATTTTGAGGCGCGGTACCTGATGAACGACGTCGCGGTGTCAGAGGGGATCGGCTATGTGTACGGCGGTGCGGTGGGCACGAGCGGGATGACGGCGAGTTTTCTGCCACACGGGTCTCCGGGAGCGGCATGGAGTGAGGAGCAGGCAACGCCGTGCCTGCGGTGCGTGTTTCCAGAGGCGCCGCCGGTAGGGTCGATGCCGACCTGTGACACAGCGGGTGTGCTTGGGGCGCTGACGGTGACAGTTGGAGCTCTTGAGGCTGCTGAAGCGATCAAGATTGTGACGGAGGATTTCGGGGCTGTGAGTAGGGATTTGATTTCACTTGAGTTGTGGAATCGCGGGGGAATCGAGGTGCGCAAGATGAGCATGGCTGGGGCATGGCGCCAGGGAGAGTGCGCATGCTGCGGAAAGAAGGAGTTTTCACATCTGCGCGCGGAGGCGAACATTGATGCCGCAGGTGCGGTGAGTCTGTGCGGCCGGAACGCAGTGCAGGTGCAGCCGGGCGGGACCGGGCAGGCGCGGATCGATCTGGCAGTGGTTGCGGAGCGACTGCGTGCGGCGGCACAAGGAGGCAAAGTGATGCACAGCCCGATGATGCTTCGCGCGGAGGTCTCGGAAGGCGGCGTCACGTACGAGATCACGCTTTTCGGCAGCGGCCGGGCGATCATCAAGGGGACGAACGACCCGGCGCGGGGGCGCGCGTTATATGCGCGGTATATTGGCCTGTAGCGGGAGATTCTCTGGCGGCGGCAGGGCCGGATAACCGATTGCGGCCGCTGACGAAGGAATTCATTCATTGCGGAGCAGGGCAGTGGTCGATGCTCGCCGAGGTGTCGATTCGGGAACGGCACCCGAAGACGGCGGACAGCAGCGCCAAGCGCAAGGATGGCGGCCATGGTGATGATGAACGAGAATCGCGACGGGACGCAGGGTACGAATGGACGATCGACCCAGGGAGGCGCGGGGGAAGCCAAGGGTGGAACGGAACGGCGCGGAAGCGAGCGCATCACGCTCATCAAGCCGGCCAAGATCTTTGATCGGCGCGCAGACAAGTACTTTCCGGCCCGGACGACGAACATCTCCGACAGCGGTGTGCTGCTGACGGTGAATCGTTCAATGCCGATCCACACAGGCGATGAATTGGCCGTGGGGCTCAGCAAAGAAGAGTTTCCCGCCGTGCTCGCGGAACGAGACTTCCGAGCGGCGCGGGTGGTGCGCGTCATTCCCATCGATCAGCATGCGCAAGCTGTCGCGCTGGCATTCATTCGACCGGACGAGGGCCAGCAACCGACGCCGCGGGTGCACATTACGGCCGCGGGCCGAGGCAGCGCGAATCGCGAGCGGGTCGCAGCATAGACCTGGTTGAGAGCGGGCGATCACTGCATCTCGCGCGAAACCATACCGTCGGCGGGTATACGTCGGACGGGCGCATCTCCCGCGGGGGACACGTCGTATTGCAGGCGGGCCCAGAGAATTCCACGACGCTGGCTGAGGTCGGCGGCTGCCTCCCCAAAGACAGACGCGACCGCCCATGATCCAACGGGGAACCTGAAGAGGTCGACAAGTCGCGCACGCTGAATGCGGTAGGACCACGCAAGCGCGGAGCACTGAAGGACAGCGGCCAGCGCGGTCAATCCGAGCAAAGTGCGAGCGAAAGTCGGGTCACCGGGCAGTCCGAGCAACCCAACGAGCAGGGATGCAGCGAGGAAGAGGGGAGTAAGCGCGAGGAAGCGCAATCGGAATGCCGTTCGCCTCAGGCGCGGGACCTCACGGTTGACAGCCTCAATGAAGATGCGCTTCCAGCCAGCGCGGAAGGCGGCCTGAGTTTCGTACATCCGCACCAGAAAGAGGGAGGGAGCAAGCATGACAGCGAGACGGCGCCCTTCTCCATTAAAACGAAGCGCGAAGACGAGATCTTCAAGGATCGCATGGCGAATTCTCGCGTGGGTGCCAAAGTCCTCGTAGGCGCTGCGCTTGAAGAGGAGGAACTGGCCGTTGGCGAAGGGGCGACGGCGGGAGTTGTCCATGCGATTAGCACGGTGAAGGGGGAAGATGCGCACGAGCGACATCGCAGCGATGGGTTGACTGGTGCGCTCGTAAGACTTTTCCGAGCGAAGGCGGCCAAGCAGGCTGAGCAAGTCGAGGTCGTAATGGGTGGCTGCCCGGAGGGCCGCGGAGACGAGGTCTCGGTGAAAGAGGGTGTCAGCGTCGGTGAACAGGATGTATGAGCCCGTGGCGATGCGATATCCTGACCAAGCCGCGTGGCACTTTCCGGACCAATCGGGCGGGCAGGCTGAAATATCCGCAATCTGGATGCGGGGGTCAGCCACAGCATGCCGGCGGGCGATCTCCAGAGTTTGATCTGTGCAACGGTCTGCAGCGATAATGATCTCGAGCTCCGGGTACGTCGATTCGCGGAGTGCGGCCAAAGCTTCGTCGATGACGCGCTCTTCATTGTGGGCAGGAATGACCACAGAGACGCGTGGAAGCGGCGCCGGGAGGGGCGGGGCAGAAGGACCAGTAAATCGCTCCAGGGGGGGGAGCGAGCGAAGGCCAGCACGAATGACGAGGAGTGTGGCGAGCCAATACGCAGCAATGGCGGCAGTCAGCGCCCCAAACACCCATCCGGCCAGCAGGAGCGGAACAGAAAGTTGAGAAAGGACGAACATCAGAGACGATGAGGGTAGGGGAGTTTGTGTGGAGACAGATCGGCACGAAGAATCGATTGAAGGCATCCTAACTCTGGAAGGGAGGCGCTGTGTGACAGCGCGACGTAGCGTGAGGCACAGGTCAATTTGAGATGATCATGGGACGCGGACGCAATCTTCCGTACACACGCCAGGATCCGCCTGCCTTACGAGGCCAGGTGATCTGGGTGGCCAAGCCTGCCACCAAAGGGACACTCGCGGTGAGCCTACTCTGGATTGCCGGGATGGTCTTGGCTGCGGCGTTTGTTGCGGTGATTGCTGCGAGTATGGCGGGAGCTCCCCAGAGTCTCCTTCAGGCTTTTGTTATGCTGATGGTCTTGATCTCAATATTGGTTGCAATTCGCGGGAGATGGGCGCTGCTGAGGGACGAGCTGCTGAGGTTTCACCATTTTCGTCGGCTTCGTCAGAGAGGGTCCGTAGAGGAGCGGGAGCGCGATGCTGGAAACCGGCTCTCCCTCGCACTAGCGGAGCAATGGCCGCGTCCAAGGCGGATTGCGGTGAGCATGGAAGAAGAGGATCATTGGGGGCAACTGCGTGCGAAGCTGGAAGAGGCTCAGGTACGCAAGTCCCGGTCGATCATTGACACGACGTTTGCAGAAATGTTTCGGGCGCTCCCATTGCAAGAGGCGCTTGTGGAACCCGAGGACGTGATGGAACGGGGCGAAGGAACTGGATTTGCCTTGGGGGCGGTGAAGGAGTTCGTCATTCGTGGTGGGTGGGTGTTGATTGGGATTGCCGTCGTCGACGCGGCACTTTTTGTTCCGTCGTTCGGTTTTCTGCCCGGATGGTCGCTGGTCGTGATTGTGCTTGTGATGATGGGAGGGTGTGCGTTTGGCCTGAGGCAACTTGGGGGGGCGAAGATTATGGCTGGCCCGGGATACATCACGGATGCGCGCGGAAGAGTCTGGACGGTCGCGGATTCGGTCATGCTGATTGCAGTGCACAGCGGGAGGATGTCCATTGAGTTCCTCGGGCCCGCTGGCCTCCTCCCGATGGATGGGGGCCAACTAGGACCCAAGGGACTTGAGCGCCTCTGGCAGCGCTGGCATCACCCCCGACCACGACCCGAACTGTGGCCCGATTCCCTGTCACAGCACAGAGGAGGAAGCCCGCGGAACCCTGTTTCCGCCACTGCAATCCCGCGCGGAATATGAACGTTGAACCCGATGTATGGCGAACCCGGTAGAATCCACCGGGGTAGAAGTCCCAAGAAAAGTCCATACTTACGCAGCAGCGATGGAGCACTTCATGGCGATGTCGTCGGAGAGCGCGCGATCGGGGCGGGTTTCGAATCGAATGCTGACCGTACTGGTGGTGGTACTGTCGGGGTGGTTCCTCTATGAGCGTGCGTGGCCGCTGTTCGCGCCGACCCCGGCTGCGTCACGTCCGGTTGAGCCGAGAGGCAGCCTCACTGAGGCTGAGAAGACGACCACCGATATCTTTGATCGGGCATCTCAATCGGTGGTGTTCGTTACGACGGAGCGGGCAGTGCGCGATTTCTTTGGATACCAGGCGCAACAGCGTGGGTCGGGGTCAGGAATCGTGTGGGACACCGACGGCCACATCGTGACCAACTACCACGTCGCAGCGAATGCGAACAATCTGACCGTGACTTTGGCGGATGGATCGGAGTGGGAAGCGGACATCGTGGGGTTGTCGGAACGGAAGGACATTGCAGTATTGCATATCGATGCGCCGGTTGCGCAGCTCGTGCCCGTCCCCGTCGGGTCGTCGGCTGATCTCAAGGTAGGGCAGTCGACATTTGCGATCGGGAATCCCTTCGGCCTGGATCAAACCCTGACGACGGGCATCATTTCCGCGCTGCATCGACAGATTCAGACAGAGAACAATGTGGTGCTCGATGAGCTGATCCAGACCGATGCGGCGATCAATCCGGGGAATTCCGGAGGGGCCCTGCTGGATTCAGCGGGTCGGCTCATCGGCATGAACACAGCGATCCTCAGTCCGTCACGCACGAGTGCGGGCATCGGGTTCGCGGTGCCGGTGGACACGATCAACACGTTCGTGCCCCAACTCATCGCCTACGGGCGTGAGGTGCTGCCGCAGATCGGAGTGTCGCTCTATCAGTGGCCCACCCGGCGCGGAACGGTCCTCATGATCACCAACGTCGTGCCGGGGTCGCCGGCAGCGCAGGCGGGTTTGCAGGCGTACACCAACGGGCGCAAGCCGGGGGACCTGATTCTTGCGGTGAACGGCAAGCCTGTCCCAGATTTCGTGTCGTATCAAAATGTCATTGCCGGCTACAAGGCCGGTGACATGGTGACGCTGACCATCGGTCGAGACGGCCAGGAAATTGAGGTCAGCGTGAAGCTGGAAATGCCCACGGGCGGATGAAGCCTCCGAGAGTGCCCGCAAACGGACATCTGAGTGCGTTCGGGGTGAGCGATGATTACCCCACTTCCGGCAGTAGTGTGGCGATGTCAAGTCGGCACCCCGCAGGAGCCAGGGATTTGACAGGCTTGCGCGTGCGCCGGAGGAGGCTGACCAGTGCGGTGAAATCCGCTGCGGGGGGAGCAACGAGCTCTGTGCGGCGAAGGCGCGTCGGGTGAACAAAGCGGAGGCTGACCGCATGCAGCGCCTGGCGGGCCATGATCGGTGAGCCTTCCTCAGGCCACACGATGCCGCCGTAGGTGATGTCCCCGACGATGGGCCAGCCGAGGTAGGAGAGGTGCACGCGAATCTGGTGCGTGCGTCCGGTCTTGAGTTCAAGCTCAACGAGCGCGAAGTTCTGATACTGCTCACGAACCCAGTAGACGGTCTGTGACGGTTTCCCGGCCTCGTCGAAGCGGACAGCCTGCATTTCGCGGGTCACAGGGTGCTTGCCGATCGGAGCGTCAATGAGATCGTGAACGGGTTCAACGCGGCCGTGGACGACAGCGAGGTACCGTTTGTCGGTGCTGCGTGCCGCAAACTGCTTGGCGAGGCGCAGGTGGCCCGTTTCTGACTTGCCGAAAATGATGAGGCCCGTGGTGTCTTTGTCGAGGCGATGAATGACGCCGGGGCGCGCGTCTTCGGCCCCAATGTCCGAGAGCGTGCCGGTAGCGCTCGTTCGAAGGTGCCAGGCCAGCGCATTGACGAGCGTGCCGGATTTGTGACTGCGGGCCGGGTGCGTGATGATGCCAGCCTGTTTATTCAGGGCGATGATGTCGACATCTTCGTGGAGAATGGAAATGGGAATATTCTCGGCAGGAACTTCGGAAGGGGGAGGCGGCGGGATGAGCACCGACACCGTGTCCCCCAAGCGCAGGTTGGTTGCCGGCTTGGCAACCCGGCCGTTCACAGTGACCGCCTCCTCCCGGATGAGGCGCTGGAGTTGGGCACGGCTCATGAAAGGAATGCGGTCCTGCAGGTAGCGGTCGAGGCGTTTCTGCAGGTCGCGTGAGAGTTGGAAAGTGACCGAGGCGGCCTCATCGTCGACGGGCGGCTCAGTGAGCGGAGCATCCTGTGAATCTGAGATAGCAGCAGTGGAGTCCGCCGGCGAAAGGGGGGGCTGCGCGGTGGAAGTGCGCGCAGCGCGGCGGAGACGGTCGGGGTCCACTTTTCCGCCTGGCGCTATCGCTGAATCTGGCGGTGTGCTTTCGGAATCGCTGAGAGAGCGGGGCCGGGAAGATTTGCCGGGACGGGTTGACACGGGTTGAGCGACGAAAGCGGTCCTTAGAGCCCGCCACCGTCATCTGAGCCGTTGTCTGCGCCGCCGTCGTCTTTTGCCGGGGCCGTCTCGGGCGACTCTGGCCCTGCCGGCTGTGCGGGTGGGGTATCGGTGTTTTCTGGGGCAGGGGTTGCGGCAGGGTCGGCTGGCGCAGGTGCAGGAACAGGGACCACATCCTGCGGAGGCTTGATGCCGCTGGCTGCAAGTGCTTCCGCATCAGTCGGAAGGTCGAGTGAAACGGCCCGGGTTTGCATGGTCTCGCGGCGTTCGCGTGCGATCCGGCCGAGGGGGGCGAGTTCGTTGATCGCGGTGGATTCGATCGTTGTGTACCACTTGGCGGCCATGTCAAAGTCGCCGCGCATTTCTCCGACAGCCGCCAAGCCGAATGCTGCTCTGGCGGTGAGCAATGCACGGGAGGGGTCGGCTCGGGTGGCGTCGTACACCTGCGTGTACAGGGTCTCCATCTGCGCGAGGTACTCGGCACGCTCCTGCGCCGTCAATGGCAGTTTCTTGGGCTCGGGTGTGTTTGCGTTGGGGTCTGTGGGATTCTCAGTCGTCGCGTCATCCGGTTTGGCCTCCTCGGGCTGGGTGGCGGAGACGTCCTCATTGATCGCCCGGCGGTTTGCCTCAGCGGCTTTGAGTTTGGCTAGTTCAGGTAGAGACCCGATGCCCGCGGTATCCTCTGCAAGGCTTATGAGCGAGGCGGCGGTGTCGCGGTTATTGAGATTGTCCCACTGCACTGCAAGTTCTTCGGTCTGCCGCTGCCCCCACCACATCCACACGCGAAAGGCGAGGATGACCACCAGCACGCCCAAGAGGACGTTTGGCCCCTGATTCTTCAGCCAATCGAGCATCTCGACGTTGATGGCTGATTCGGCGGAAGAACTGGTATGGATTTCCTTGAGTCTTTTGTCCACCATTGTGTCAAATCCGGAAAGAGTCGAGGGGGCCTCTGGAAACGACTGAAATGATAGGGGAGTTCGGCGGGTTCAGAGCAGTCGGTGATCAAAGAGCCATGGCACTGAATCTGCCAGCAGGCTGTCGGGTACGAGCACCCGGCGGATGCGCCGAGCGAAGTCGGAGAGGTCAGAATCTGTGGCCACGCTCAAGGTAAAGTCGTCGTCAGACGTAATGGTTGCGCGACCCACCATTAGGTCAGATCGGAGCAGGACCCTGATCGGGGGCCGGGCAGGATCTGGGGGCCGGAAGGACACATACGTGGTGAAGGGATCACGCGCGAGGATGATCAGGTCACAACCGGCGAGGCGGGCGTCACTAAGCGATATCGCCGCGTGTTCCACCGGATCATTTGCGAATCGGCGACCGGGTGTGTCAAACCACCACGTTGATAGGCCGTCCAGATTGAGCAGGAGCCCAACATCGTCACGCGTTGTACCGGGATCATTGGAGGTCAGGCTGACGGTGCGGCGAGCCAGGGCATTGGTGAGGGTGCTCTTGCCGACATTTGGCGGTCCGAGAACAGCGATTCGTGGAGGCGTCAGCAGGTGACGGAGGACAGCGGATCTCTGCTGCAGGGCCGGCAATGTGGCCGCGCGATCGGCTTCAGGAAGTCTGTGCCAGGTGCGCCAGCGGGAGGGCTGTTCCAGAAGTAGATCCACTGCGCGGGGACTGTGCGCTCGCGCGAGGGCCGCGAGCATGAGGGCCTCGAAGCGATCGCGCGCTTCCGGATAGCTGTCAAGCGGGTCCAGCCGGTCCACCCATCGGCCGCCGGAGGATTCAAGAAGAGCGCAGAGTTTTTCGACGATCCGTGGCCCACCGTGGGGCATGAGTTGAGCGCGGGTCGGAGAGAGGACGGCGATGAGCCCGGTATCGATGTCGGAGAGTGCGCGGAGCCGGAGGACGCCTGGGGCAAGCGGAATGGACTCAGCGCCCAGCGCCTGAAAGGCATGTTCGACCCGGCCAGAGAGATCAATGATCGCCACCGGGCCGGATGCAAAAGGAGTTGCGAGCGAGAACTCAAAAGTCGCGTCGGGCATGGCTCAAGCGAAGGACGCAAATCCGAGCGCGGAGTTCATTCAGCCGGGGTGGGATCATCCGCGTCGGCAAAGTGACGGCGCCAAGAAACCTCAATGCCGTACAGCGTGAGGTCATCGACAATTCGGTCGAAAAGTTCCTCATCATCGAAGAGAAGGTGGGCGTCGCCGCCGGTCGCGATCAACGTCGGGTATCCGGAGTAGTGTTCGGCGTATCGCTCGGTGAGATGGCGCACTGCGCCGCGGATGCCGTAGTAGACGCCGTTGAGAATCGCATCCCGTGTATTGTGCCCGAAAGGGTCGTCGGAGGGGGGTCGAGCGGGTTCGATGGCGGGAAGGAGTGCGGTGCCTTCATGAAGTGAGCGCAGCTGCATGGCAAATCCCGGAAGGATGGCGCCGCCATGGAAAGTGCCTTCGCCGTCCACGAAGTCGACGGTGATGGCGGTGCCTGCGTCGACAATGACGCATGCCTGTTTGAGTTTGTCAAATGCGGCGGCTGCATTGAGCAGGCGGTCGACGCCTGGCTTGGTTCCGGTGTCCAGGCAGCGTCCAATGGCGACGTCAACATCGACCTCCAGGCGAAGGACTTCCACATCGGTCCGATCTTCGAGGCGACGATGGAGTGGGTCAGCAAATGCGTTATTGACTGACGCCAGCAGGAATCTCGGAGGTGGCTGATCAGGCTCCGCCAATGACGAATAGGCGCCGACGATTTCGTCCGTCAGCAGGGCAGATTCTTCATTTGGAATGCGGCGAACCGCGCCAATGGCGCTCCCGATAAAACAGGCAAACGCGGTGCGCGTGTTGCCGACACTTATGGCGACGAGTCGGTGGTCTGGGGACATTGCCGCAAGGATAGGAACCGGCGAGTGGAGGTGGAGTTCTTGCGTTGGGAATCGTCGACGTGGATGCGGGAAGGGCGCTTGCTGGCCAGATGTATGCAAGTGGCTGAAATGAACGAGTTTTCGAAACAATGCGGGTAAAAGTACGGCGTCGAATGACCGATTGAGGGGAGGTCGGGACAAGCATTTCACAAACCTGGTGACCATACGAGTTTGTTTTCCTGCGACGAGTCGTCAGACCGGGACGTTTGATTTCATCGCTGGGGCCGCTGGCTTTTTGGTAGGGAAAACCGGTGATTCGAGTTATCCGCCATTGGATTTCGGGAGACATCAGCCGTCGGCTGAGGCTCTTATATGTCGTCGCACTGTGCGTTATCGGAGTGCTTACGGTTGCGAGTCAAGCCGTGATGCGCGCGGGACTGCCGTCGCGCCTGCGAGACACGGAGATCATTTCACTGATCGGGAGCGGCACGCGCGACGCAGAGGCGCTGGAGGTGATCGGGGACGAACTTTCGCGGGGCGGTACTGGCGTACTTTCAAGTGAGTTTGTGCGGCGGATCGTCGCGCGCCGAGACTGTCTGGCCCGCTGCGTCGTCGACATCGGTCAGAAACTCACGGACATGCCAGTAGCGTCCGCGGATGTCGCGAAGGTCGAGGAGGCTCTTTCTGACGTGCAGCGCGCTGCTGACCAGCTGGGGACATTGGTTGCGCCAGTGGCGGCAATCACATCGGCGGCCGAGGTTACGGAAGCAGAGAGCGAAACCATGGCTGCGTTGATTGCGCAGCTGGAGGAGACTTCGGCCCAGTGCGCGTTGGAATTGAAGTCGCTTGAATCGGCGTATCGGCTGGGGGTCGTCAATCAGGTCCGGTTGTACCGCATGCTTGAAATCCTGGTGTTCGCGGGAATTCTCGCGGTCCTCGCCCTCGAGGCGCTCTTTGTATTCGAACCCGCCGTACGGATGATTCAGCGGCAGATTGCGGCAATTCAGGCCGGAATGGCGGAGTTGGCCCTTTCCAAAGCGGAAGCGGATACGGCGGTACGTACGAAATCAGAGTTCCTGGCGAACATGAGCCATGAAGTCCGCACGCCGATGACTGCAATCCTCGGCTTCACCGATCTCATGCTTGACCCGCATCAATCGGCGGAGGATCGCTACGACTGCGTGCACACAATCCGGCGCAACGGCGATCACCTGCTGACGATCATCAACGACATCCTGGACTTATCAAAGATTGAGGCAGGGCACATGACGGTAGAGTCAATTGAGTGCTCTCCGACGCAGGTTGTGCAGGACGTCATGGCGCTGATGCTGGTGCGAGCGAGTGCCAAGAACATCAGGCTGGCGCAGGAATCGGTGTATCCGCTGCCTCGGACGATCATGTCTGATCCCGTGCGCCTGCGACAGATACTGGTCAATCTCGTGGGAAACGCGGTAAAGTTCACCGACGAGGGGGGAGTGCGCCTCATTACCCGGCTCAAGGATGTGGAAACGTCCAATGCGAAGCTTACGTTTGAGGTTATGGATACAGGCGTTGGGATGTCAGAGTCCCAGATAGCCAACCTTTTCCAGCCATTCCGGCAGGCCGACGCATCGACAACACGAAAGTTCGGCGGAACGGGCCTTGGACTGGCGATCTGCAAGCGGTTGGCTGGGATGCTCGACGGCGAGATATCGGTGAGCAGCCAGCCCGGATGTGGATCGTGTTTCATCCTCACGTTGAATCTCGGGAAGATCAATGCCCAGTCCCTGATACGCAATGCGGATGCCGGCGGGAACGCCGCCGCATTGATAGCGGCAGGGCGCCATGAGCAGCCTGCAGTGCGAATTGAGGGAAGCGTTCTGTTGGCAGAGGATGGGCCGGACAATCAACGCCTCATCTCGTTTGTACTGAAAAAAGCCGGCGCAGAAGTCATCGCGGTCGAGAATGGCCGGGCGGCGGCCGAGGCGGCATTGGAGGCTGCCCGGATCGGCAGGCCTTTTGACGTCGTTCTGATGGATATGCAGATGCCGGAGCTCGACGGGTATTCGGCGACCGCTCTGCTGCGAAGCAAGGGATACAGCGGTCGCATCATCGCGCTGACCGCCCACGCCATGGCTGGCGATCGTGAACGCTGTGTGGCGGCTGGATGCGATGATTACCTGACCAAGCCGATCAATCGGGAGATCTTCCTGCCGAAAGTTGCGCAGCACATCGGCGAGTCGAGACAGAAGCGGCGTTTGGGCAACCAGGCGGCGTGAACAGGATCGGGACGCATGAGTGTGCTACAACATGCACGCCATGGGCAAACGCGTCTCCCGAAGCCTGCTTGATCCATACATCCTGCCGCTGGTTCCGCGTGTGTATCGCCTGCTGCACATTCCGCGTTGGTTTCCGCCTGAGGGGATCATCCTCATCGGGCACATCGGTGCAATTGCAGGAGCGATCGGTTTCTCCAAAGCAGCAGACGTGTGGTGGGCGGGATTTGTCGCAGCGGGCGGGGTGGTGCTTAGTCACTTGGCCGACATGGTCGACGGAACGCATGCCCGGACGACGGGGCAGTGCCGCAACGGTGGGGAACTCCTGGATCACTTCACTGATCCGCTGTCATTCTCGTATTGGATGATCGGGATCGCGATCAGTGTCATGCGCCTGGATCTTGCGCTGGTTTGCGTGATTGCGATATACGCCACTGCGGTACTCACGAACATCCGGGCGAAGATCATCGGCGAGTTCGGATTGGCGGCATTCGGGCCGACCGAATTCAAGGGACTGCTCATGGTTCAGGGGCTGGCCACTGCAAGCGCACATTTGTGGATGCGCGGCGATGTGCTGGGGTACGAGCGGGTGGTGCGCGGACTCACCTGGTGGCTCAGCGCGTTGGCGGTCATCGGCATCGCCCAATTGCTTTGGAACCTCGTCAGTGCGGTAAGAGAGGTCAACGCAAGCGGTCACGCGGCGGATACCACAGCGTGGGAGACACGGGCCAATCGAACCGCAAAGACGCCTAATTGAACTGACTATTCGAGGTAGGTGTATCCGCCCAGACCGTTTTCGTAGAACTTGAGCAGGCTTTGGCTTTCGGCCAGAGTCATCCGGTTGGAGCGCACCGCAAACTCGCAATCGCGACGCATCTCGCGGTACAGCTTGTCCACGTCGAACTGCATGTAGGAAAGCACCTCACGAACCGTGTCACCCTCGACGATCTCGTCGATCCACCACTCGCCGTCGCTATCGAGGCGGATATGGACGACGTGGGTATCACCGAAAAGGTTGTGCAGGTCGCCCAGAGTCTCCTGATACGCTCCGACGAGGAACGCGCCGAGGTAGTACTCATCGCCCTCGGCGAAATCATGGAGCTCGAGCGTCTTGCGGATGTCGCGGCGATCGCAGAAGCGATCGACTTTGCCGTCAGAATCGCAGGTAATGTCCGCGAGGACCGCGCGGCGTTTGGGCTCCTGATCGAGTTTGTGCAAGGGCATGAGTGGAAAGAGCTGGTCGACGGCCCAAGAGTCCGGAAGTGACTGGAAGAGAGAAAAATTGCAGAAATACGTATCACTGAGAATGACTTCGAGTTCCTCGAGTTCCTCGGGCAGGCTCTCAAGGGACCGGGCCTTGTCGCGAACCTTGGCGCAGGTTGCCCAGAAAAGCCGCTCGGCAACACCTCGGAGCCGCAATGACATGTATCCGAGGTTGAAGAGGTTCATGGCCTCATCGCGGGCCTGGACAGCGTCGTGGTAGCACTCGACCAGCCGGCGCTCATTGACCTCGTTGTACGCGCTACTGAGGTCGAGGATGGGTTGGGGGATCTCCTCAGCACCGCTGTTTTCCTGCTCGTGCGCAGATGGGACTGAGAACTGATCGAAGCCGGTTTTTCCGAGAACGTTGAAAACAAGGACGCTGTGGTGGGCGACCATGGCCCGGCCGGACTCTGAAATGATCGTGGGATGTGGCACGTCATTGTCGTCGCAGACTGACTTGACGCGATAGACGATGTCGTTGGCGTACTCGGTGAGCGAGTAATTGGTGGACGACTCGAAATTGGTCTGCGATCCGTCGTAGTCAACGCCCAATCCGCCGCCGACGTCAATGTAGCGAAGGCCCGCCCCGAGTTTGGCCAGCCCCACATAGACCTGCGAGAGTTCGTTGATGGCGACCTTGATATGACGAATGTCGTAGATCTGGCTGCCGAGGTGGCAATGCAGCAGCTGCAGGCAGTCCTCCATGTTGCGCGCTTTGAGATATTCAAACACCTCGAGGACTTCTGTGACGAACAGGCCGAACTTGGACTTCGCACCTGCGCTGGTGCGCCATCGGCCGACGCCGCGCGCGGCAAGCTTCACCCGGACGCCGATCTTTGGGCGCACCTGGTATCGGTCTGCGTGCCTGACGATCAGGGCGAGTTCGCCGATGTTCTCAACCACGGGGATGATGTTGCGGCCGAGTTTGGTGGCCAGAATTGCGCCTTCGATGTACTCCTCGTCCTTAAACCCATTGCAGATGATGGGGCGATCCGGCGTGCTGGCGGTCATACCGAGTACGGCCAGCAATTCGGGCTTGGAACCGACTTCGAGACCGAAGCCGAATTCATGCCCGTACGAGTAGACCTCCTCGATCACGTGGCGCTGCTGATTCACTTTGATCGGATAGACGGCGGCGTACTTGCCCTTGTAGTCGTTCTCGCTGATGGCCTGGGCAAAGGCGTTCGCCAGGTCGCGCATACGGTGCGCAAGGATGTCGGAAAAGCGGAGGATGACCGGCGACGTGATCCCGCGTTCCTTGAGGCCGCTGACGACTTCCATCAGGTCAATGGTCTGAGTGTCAGTCTGGGCGGGACGAACGATGACGTTGCCCTGCTTGTTGATGCCGAAGTAGCCTTTGCCCCAAGCGAGAATGTCGTAGAGCTCGGCGGAGTCTTCGATGGTCCAGGCGTCTTCGAGGACGCCACGCAGCGGAGGTCGAATGGGTATCGTGGTCACGCGAAGATTCTACACAGTTTTTCCTGCGTGTGCGGCGCGGGGGAGTGAAGAATGCGTGCTGGCCGGCTAGGTCGGTACGATGGGGGCGTGGAGAGCGATCTGATTCTGAAGGCGTACCGGCACGGGTTGTTCCCGATGGCTGACCCAAAAGGCACGGGAGAAATCGGCTGGTACTGCGCGGATCCGCGGGGAGTGATTCCGCTGGACGACCGGTTCCATGTGCCTGAGTCGCTTACCCGGGTTGTTCGGTCGGAGCGGTTTGAGATTCGGTCAGATACGGATTTTGAGGGGGTGATGCGGTCATGTGCCGCGCCCCGGCCCAAAGAGAAAATGACTTGGATCAGCGAGGAGATGATTGGCGCGTATGTCCAGCTGCACCGGGAAGGCTGGGGACACAGCGTTGAGGCTTGGCGGGCGGACGAAGGTGGACGGATGCGGATGGTGGGTGGGTTGTACGGAATCGCCATTGGCGGGGTGTTTTTCGGGGAGTCGATGTTCTCGCGAGCCGACCAGGGCGGCCGGGACGCCTCCAAAGTGTGCCTTGTGGCATTGGTCATGCACCTCCGGAGCCGGGGGTATGCCCTGCTGGATGCACAGGCGGTGAATCCGCATCTGAAGCAGTTCGGGTGCATGGCGGTCCCGATGCAAACTTTTCAGGCCATGTTGCATGAGGCCTTGGCGTTGGAAGGGCGAGTGAACTGGGGCACATTCACGACGCGACCCTGACCTGGGCAGAGACGGCCAGTGGTAGGATTAGCCCATGACGAGCCGAACGAACGCCCAGGGAACACAGCGGACAGTTCCCCTGCACATCAAGATCCTGGCTGGCGCGGTATCGGGGGCTGCGCTGGGTGGAGCGGCCTATCTCATGCTGGCGGACGTTGCGTCACCATGGCGGGAGGGGCAGACGCTGCTCTCGGACATCCTCATGTATGTGAGCGGGCCGATCGGCACGATTTTTCTGCGGCTCCTGTTCATGCTGATCGCGCCGCTGATGTTTGCTGCGCTGGTGCTGGGTGTTTCGGAGTTGGGAGATGTGCGGAAACTGGGGCGTATCGGACTTCGCACGCTTGTGTACACGATTTGTGTGTCGGTCATTGCGGTGGCGATCGGAATTGCCTGTGTCAACCTGCTGAAACCGGGCACCCGGATAGAACCGGCGACGCGCGACCGCCTCGTGGAAGCAGGAAAGACGCTACCGGCGTATGCCACCGCCACGCGCGCTCCGGAAACCGGCATCGATCTCATCATCAACATCATCCCGGCGAATCCGATCAAGGCGGTCGCAGAGGGGGACTACCTTGCGTGGATGTTTTTCTCACTCATGGTGGGAATCGGGCTGTGCCTGGTCAGAACGGATGCAGCTAGGACGTTCGGGTTGGGCGTGCAGGGGCTTTACGACGTCACCATGCGGCTGATTCACATGGTGATCGCGCTGGCTCCGGTCGGTGTGTGTGCGCTGATGTTTTCGCTGACGGCTCGATTGGGGTATGAGGTTCTTGCGGCATTGGCGGCGTACGTCGGCACGGTGCTGCTGGGACTGGCGATCCATCAGTTTTTCGTCTATTCGCTGGCGGTGAAGTTTTTGGGAGGGATGAGCCCGAGGGAGTTTTTCAGGGGGGCCCAGGAGGCCATGGTGACGGCGTTTTCCACCGCATCATCGAATGCAACTCTGCCGACTGCGCTACGCGTTGCGGAGGAGGAACTCCGGGTGCCCCCTCAGGTCAGCCGGTTTGTGCTGACGATCGGCGCCACGGCCAACCAGAATGGGACAGCGTTGTTCGAGGGCGTCACGGTGCTGTTCCTTGCCCAGTTGTATGGCGTCGAACTCTCGTTCAGCCAGCAGGGACTGATCGTGTTCATGTGTGTGCTGGCGAGCATCGGCACGGCAGGTGTGCCGGGCGGTTCATTGCCGGTGATTGCATTGATGCTTTCGAGGGTGGGAGTGCCGGTGGAGGGGCTCGGGCTGATCCTGGGCGTCGACCGGTTCCTGGATATGTGCAGGACCACGCTGAATGTCACCGGTGACCTGGCCGCGGCGGTGGTGGTTGGGCGCGGGGAGCGGAATGCGACCGGTCGTGACGCTGGGGTGTGACGCTCAAGCCAGCATGTGTTCCGCGACGTTGCCGTGGACGTCTGTCAAGCGGAAGTCGCGGCCCTGGAAGCGGTAGGTCAGGCGCTTGTGGTCGAGGCCCATGAGGTAGAGGAGGGTGGCCTGCAGGTCGTGGACATGGACCGGGTCCTTGACGACGTTATAGCCGAAGTCGTCGGTTGCGCCGACCGTACAGCCTGCCTTGACGCCGGCGCCGGCGAACCACATGGAGAAGGCGCGGGCATGATGGTCGCGGCCGAGGAACGTTGAGCCATTGCGCTTTTCGTTCATAGGGGTGCGGCCGAACTCACCCCCCCAGATGACAAGCGTGTCTTCGAGCATGCCACGCTGCTTGAGGTCCTTGACGAGCGCAGCGCAAGCCTGATCGGTGTCCTTGCACTGGCGCGGGAGCGAGGTCATCAGGTCGTCGCCGGAACCGGTGCCGTGCGAATCCCATCCACGGTGGTACAACTGAACGAATCGGACTCCGCGTTCGACGAGGCGGCGCGCGAGTAGACAGTTGTTGGCGAAAGATGGCTCTCCCCGGACCGCGCCGTACATGTCAAGCGTGGCCTGCGATTCAGTCGTGAGGTCCATCAAGTCAGGCACGCTGGACTGCATGCGATAGGCCATCTCGAATGAGGCGATGCGCGTCGCGATTTCGGGGTCACCGACGGAATTGAGTTGCATCTCGTTGAGGTCGTGGAGCGCATCGAGAGAGCGGCGGCGTGCGGCCCCGGAAAGCCCCTGGGGGTTGGAAGCGAAGAGAACTGCATCGCCGCCCTCGGAGCGAAACTTCACCCCCTGGTACTGAGTCGGAAGGAAGCCGGAGCTCCAGCAGGCATGGCCGCCGGAAGGCTGGCCGCCGCCGGAGAGCAGGACAACGAATCCGGGAAGGTCGCGGCACTCGGAGCCCAGGCCGTAGGTGACCCAAGACCCCATGCTCGGACGGCCGACGCGAGCGAGCCCGGTATTGAGAAAGAGCTCCGCAGGGGCGTGGTTGAAAGCGTCTGTCTGCAGCGACCGGACGATCATGATGTCGTCGGCGACGGTGCCGAGGTGAGGCAGAAGTTCGGAGATCTCCGCGCCACACTTGCCATGTCGGGAAAACTTGTAGGGGGACCCCAGGAGGGCGGGGGTCCCTTTGATGAAGGCGAAGCGCTCACCTTTGAACAATTCCTCGGGGCAGGGTTCGTCGTTGCGCTGCTGGAGCACGGGCTTGGGATCCAGCAGATCGAGTTGAGAGGGAGCGCCGTTCATGAACAGGTAAATGATGGATTTGGCGCGGGGAGCGAAGTGGGGCGCTTTCGGGGCCATGGCGTCGAGTGCCGATGGTGCGGCAGGACCAAAGAGAGAGGCCGCCCGTGCTGAATCGGCAAGAAGGTTGGTCAGGGCCAATGACCCCAGGCCACACGCGCAGTCGCGGAAGAACTGGCGCCGGGTGGTGGCCAGCAAGGCCCGATCATGAAGGTGTTCGAGTGCCGAGCGTCGCTGCATGGAAGGACTCTATTCGACCTATTGGCGGGTCAGGGTCTCATCGAGGTTGAGGAGCACGTTTGCGGTCAGGGACATGGCGGCAAGATCCGCGGCCGCGGCTGGGTCTGCGAGTATTCGATCAACCTCCGGTCGCAACATGCTGTCAGTGAAAATCGACTGGAGGTATGTGGTCGTCGAATCAGGATCGGCTGCGAAGTGCCCGAGTTCAGTGGTGTAGAGATCTAGGATGCGGGCGGACTCAACTTCACTGGGCGCGCGGGCCACGCATAGACGGAATGCGCGGGCAATGCGCTGTGCGGGATCAGACCCTGCCTCCTTGGAAACGCGCAGGGCGAGCGCCCCGGCAGCCTCGGTGAATTGCGGGTCGTTCAGCGTGATAAGGGCTTGGAGCGGCGTGTTGGTTCGCGCCCGGCGCGTACAGGTGATTTCGCGGCTGGGCGCATCAAATGTCGTGAACGTCGGATACGGGGCGGTGCGGCGCCAAAAGGTGTAAAGACCGCGGCGGTAGCGATCCGATCCGGTGCTGTTTATCCATTGATCCGAGTTGTAGATCATCGTCCAGATGCCCGGCGGTTGAGGTGGGAAGACGCTGGGCCCACCCAGAGAGGGACTCAGAAGGCCGGAGGCGGAGAGCGCAACATCGCGGATCATTTCGGCTTCAACGCGGAAGCGCGAAGCGCGAGCGATGAGTCGATTCGACGGGTCGCGTTCAAGGAGTTCCGGTGTGCAGTGCGAAGACTGCCGGTAGGCCGAGGAGCACACGATGTCGCGACACAATTGCTTCATGCTCCATCCGTTTTCCATGAAGCGCAGCGCGAGTTCGTCGAGCAGCTCAGGATGGGTCGGCGAATCGCCTTGCGTTCCGAAATCTTCTGAGGTCTCAACGAGGCCGCGCCCGAAGAACTGCTCCCACCAGCGGTTGACCAATACACGCGCGGTTAATGGGTTGGAAGGGTCCACGAGCCACTGTGCGAACCCGAGACGGTTTGCCGGCAGGTCGGCTGAAACCTGCGGCAGCACGACGGGGACAGCAGGGTGGACAGGATCGGCTGGGGCCAGGAAATTGCCTTTTGTCAACAGATGCGATGTGCGGGCTTCAGGATTCGCCGCCATCACGAGCGTTGAACCGACCGTAAGTTGAGTCAATCGGGCTTGCAGATCGGCAAGACGGGTGCGGATGTCAGCGGTTTCGGGCGCGACGGCACGGTAGGTTTGGCGCAGGGATGCGATCTCATCGGGCGTCCGATCCGGGGCGGACTTGGACAGGAGATCGATCAATTCGGGCGCCGGTGGCTGAGTTGCGGCGAGTGCGGGATCATCGGTCAGCGAGATGCGAAATCGACCTAGGGTGTGGCGGCCGCCCCAGCGTTGTTCAATGCGCAAGGTCAATCGAGTTGGAGATGTGTCCGTCGGCAGAGGCGAGGTCAGGGGTAGGACGAGCACATGAGCGCGACCGACATTGGGGCCGATGGCCCAGCCGGTGCGCGAGGCGCCATCCAAAACGTCCACGGCTAGAAAGTGCTCGCTGGAGCCGTAGTTGTGCTGCTCGAAGTCTGCGACGGCAGTCTTAAACGGAATGTCGACTCCGGATGTCGCGAGTCGCACTTCGGAGAGGACGAGATTCCCGTTTTCCGCACGGCCGGGGCCACGGGACGGGAGCGAATCGTCGGGCAGAAGTTCAATGCGAAGGCCCGCGAGGGTGGTGTCTGCGGGTACCTCGAATTCGAGCGTGTAGGAGTCGGACTCCGATGTCGGGCCGGTCGCGAGAACGGAGTGATCGGGTTGAATCGCGAGCAGGGCACTGCCTTCGGCATGGGCGGACAGCGGCGCGATAAAGGTCCATGCAGCTTGGCTGCGGAGCAACTGCGACTCCCAACGATCCTGACCAGACGCAAGTTCAGGGGTGTCACGACCTAGCTCGGCCTGAACCGCAGAAATCTCGTCCTGCAGCCTCGCAAATTCGGCCTGCTGGTCGAGGCGCGCCTGGGTGACCATTGCGCCGGCCGCGCGTTTCTCCGTGCGGTCAAAGACCTCGACGTCCAGCGCATCCTGGTTGAAGAACGCGAAGAGCCGGTAGTAGTCGAGTTGAGAAACCGGGTCAAACTTGTGGTCGTGACACCGTGCACACCCAAATGTGGAACCCAGCCACACGGTCGACACCGTGTCCACACGGTCAAAGACCGCATCGACACGGAACTCCTCGACATCGGTTCCGCCTTCTTCGTTCGTCTGGGTATTGCGGTTGAAACCGCTGGCGACGACCTGATCAACGGAGGCATTGGGTAGAAGGTCGCCGGCGAGTTGCTCGATGGTGAACTGGGTGAATGGGACGTCGCGGTTGATGGCATCAATCACCCAGTCGCGCCAGGGCCACATGCTGCGGCTCGCGTCTTTCTCATAGCCGTTGGTGTCTGAGTAGCGGGCGAGATCGAGCCAGAGGCGAGCCCAGCGCTCGCCGTAGTGCGGAGATTCGAGGAGGCGATCAACCACCTTTTCATATGCGTCTGACGCAGGATCAGTGACAAAGGCCTCGACTTCTTCGGGCGTCGGAGGCAGGCCGACGAGGTCGAGGCTGAGTCGGCGGATGAGTGCCGACCGTCCAGCTTCCGGGCTCGGGACGAGGCTGTTCGCGTCAAGTCTGGCAAGGACGAAAGAATCGATGTAGTTGCGGGGCCAGGATGGATCAGAAATCGACGGCGCATCGTGGTGAACAGGGGGGCGGTAGGCCCAGTGCCAGTGCTGTATTGGTTGGCCGTCCGAGTCGGTGGGGCCCCACGAGGCGCCTGCGTCGATCCATCGCCTCAGAATTTCCACTTTCTCAGAATCAAGTGGAGCACCCTTGGGAGGCATTTGCATGCCATGCACTTCCCCGGCCACGAATTGAACCATGCGGCTATGCGCGCCGTCGCCGACGACAATGGCTGGCTTGCCGCTGCTGCCTCCCTTAAGAATGGCAAGGCGGGACTCAAGGCTCAAAGCACCCGCAGGCTTAGCCCCACTGTGACAGCCCATACAGGAGCGGCCAAGAATCGGCGCGACATCCCGAAGAAAGTCGGGAGACTGAGCAGGCGGAGCCCAGGTGATCAGGGATACGGACGCAGCGCGATCCGCATTCTGACCAAGTCGACCCACAATCAGGCTGGCAACTAAGCAGGCCAGGCTGGCGCATGCAATGCATGAAAGACGTTTGGCTTGAAGGAAGCGCATGTGGCTGGTTGGCAAATTCTGTGGATTATGCCGTGAAACCCCGATGAAGGCCAGCAATGACCATGGAGGAAAATGAAAGACGCCCGCCTCCGGAGTAGAGGCGGGCGTCGAAATCAGGCTTTGCCTTTTAGCGATCAGTTGACCTTACGGTTGATCACGTTGGACTTGCGCTGGAAGGATGCGGCCTGGAGATAGAGAGTGTCCTGCCAGAACACGGGAGGAACCGTGCCGCGGAAGATGACGGTGCCATTGGCCGGAGAGACGCGGGAGGCCACATACGCAGCGGCGTTCAGGTCAAGCGTCACGTCGAGTTGCGCGATATAGGTCGAACCCTGGGCAAGGCTGTAGAACAACGCAACCCGATCGCCGGCGTTGGCGTTGGTCACCGTGACGGTCACTGTGCCCCCGGCATACCAGGTGGGATCGGCATCGAGGCCCAGTCGGGGCTGGCCACCGGTGCCGGTGATGGCGTTGTACAGATTCATGCGGCCGACACCAAACTGATCGTCGCGGCCCGGGGTACCAATGTCATCGGAGGTGTTGATGAGGAGGTCCCAAACCTGATCCCATGTCAGAGCGGAGTTGTAAGCACGAAGGAGTGTGGCTGCACCGGAAACGTGCGGGCACGCCATGGAGGTGCCGGAGAGATACGTGTAGGTGTTGGGGTAATAGGAGGAGTAGACGTTCTCGCCGGCGGACGAGATGTCCAGGTTCGGGCCATAGTTCGAGAAGGAGGAGCGCTGGTCCTTGTTATTCAGCGACCCGACGCCCATGACGGAAGTGAACTTCGCGGGCCAAGAGACCTCGGAGGCATATGCGTTCCCGGTTGCCGCAATGAGGAGGACGTCATTGGCCGGACCGTAGTCGGCGCAGTCTTCGAAGAATGCGTCATAGGTGTAGTACTGGAGGCTCATGGTGCCGACGCTGGCGCCGTTGTCCACCGCCCAGACAATGCCTTCGCCGCAGTCGGTCGTATTCCCGCCGCAGCCGGTGAGTACGTCGACCGGGAGAATCTGAACGCCCCAGTTTGCACCTGCGACGCCCTGGCTGTTATTGCCAAGAGCGCCGGCGATGCCGGCCACGTGGGTTCCGTGGGGGCAATCCGCATCGGTCGTGTCGGTGCTGTTATTCCGAACCGTATTCCAGCCCGTGAGCAGGCGGTCGGCGAACTCCGGGTGACCGTACACGCCGGCGTCAATGACAGCGAGAACAACGGGTGCTCCGACACCGGTGAAGACGTCCCAAGCCTCCGGCGCATCGCAGTCAGCGTCGACGGTGCCGACGCTGCCCTGGATGTTCTGGCCGGTATTGTGCATGCCGAACTGGAGGTTGAATGAAGGATCGTTGGGAATACCCGCGATGCCGCCGATTCCGGGCACCTGGGCGATTTCAACGACGTCCTTGAGGGCGCCAAAGCGGTCAGCCATCTTGAGCGTGTCAGTCCCCTTGGGCACGCGGACGATCACCCACCGGTCAAGGCCGATTGCTTCCGCAACGGCCTTGTTCTTCGCAAACGCCGCAGGAGAGTACTCCAGCGTTCCGCCGTACATACGAACGCCTTGGTCAAAAGCCGGCGAGACTGAGAGGGTGCCGTCAATGAGTTCAACAGCCTTGACACCCTTCTGGAGTTTGATCGTGATGTGGTCGGTCGCGTAACCGCCGAAGGTGTCTGGGCCCCAGACCGGCATCTGGAACGATGCATTGACTGCGTCGGGGTCAGCCTGGCCGGCGAAAATGGCACCTGTAACGGCTAGCGCCAGCGCGGATGAAACTGTGGGGAGCAAGGAACGATTCGAACGCGGCATTTTTCTGTCTCCTTCAGTCGTATGCGAGTGAATCGGGACACCACCCGACGGGTGCGGATAACGCTGGTGCGAACGTAGCAACAGCGCGAGCGGCAACGCTGCTCTAGGCAGCCTAGAACATAACCCGAGAAAAGGCCATTGCCACCCGTGCACGCGGTTTTTTGGTTGATTTTCACACTTTTACTGACCGGCGACTCGCTCGAGAGGGAATGATCCGGTAACCACATGGGTGGTTGGATGCGGCCAATGTGCCTGTTCATCAGGAATCAAGAAACCGGACCAGAGCAGGCGAACGAATCTAGCGGCAGCCAATAATCTTTCCAGAACTCAAAGGAGGCCTCCATGGCTTTGCGTGCTGGTGCTTTTCTGGCGTTGGTCTGTGGAATTGCGATGAGCGGATCAGGCGCATTCGCCCAAGTCACCTACGAGTTCTCGGCGGAGGCGGCACCTGACTGGACAGCGCTTTTTGATACGAACTCAGGGTGGTCTGGGGCGGATGGGATTTACGCGATTCCGCTCAGCGGCATCGATGCGCCGGGATCTGCGACTGCACAGTCTCGGACGGTGTTTGTCTTCAGTGACACGTTTGTGGGAAATGTGAATGCTCAGGGCGAGCGCATGCCCGGAACAGTGATGATCAACAACACCATGGCCATGCTTCGGGGCCCTGACCCAATTTCGGCCCGGATGAAGTTCTATTACCCGGTGGTGAATGGGAATCCGCGCTCCGTCCTGATACCCAATACGCAGGATTCGCGGCCCGGGGACTGGTATTGGCTGCAAGATGGAATCGCTGTCAACGGCAAACTCCAAATCTTCACCTTGCGCATGGAGCCGGGCGACGGCGGCGTGTTCAATTTCAAAGCTGCGGGAGTCGGGGTTGTGACCAAACCGATCGCCAACCCGCGAGCAAATTGGCAGCAGGCGGATGCGCCGCTTTTTGTGCCGGGCGACGGCGTGCGCGGGGATTTGATCTTCGGCTGTGGTTTCATGGCCAACACCGTTGAAGCGGGGGCCCCTGATCCTGATGGGTTTATTTATGTCTACGGCACCCAGAATGACCCTTTGGTCAAGAAACTTCTGGCAGCCCGGGTTACGCCGGCAGAATTCGAAGACTTTTCCGCTTGGCG
Organism: Phycisphaerales bacterium; assembly: GCA_044229655.1. Taxonomy (GTDB): domain Bacteria; phylum Planctomycetota; class Phycisphaerae; order Phycisphaerales; family UBA5793; genus JBGASM01. The sequence goes on from JBGASM010000002.1 coordinate 46,860, forward strand.
GTACTGGAACGGGAGCGGCTGGGGGACCGACATCAACTCCGCAGCGCCGATCACAAGCCGAGTGTCGAGCGAGTTGAGCGTAACCCCGCTGGGCAATGGGAACTACCTCGCTGTTTTTCAACTGGATACGTTGTCAGATAACGTGGCGGTGCGGGTCGGTGAGTCGCCGGTGGGGCCCTTTGGTCCTGTCCAGATCGTGTGGAGCTGTCCGGAATCAAACATCACTCCGGACTCGTATGTGTACAACGCCAAGGCTCATCCGCATCTCTCAAGACCGGGGGAACTCCTGATTTCGTACAACGTGAACACTTTTGCGTTTGCGGAGCACTTCCAGAATGCGGACATCTATCGCCCGCGGTTCATCCGGTTGACGATCAGGGAACGGTAAGAAGCGCACGCTTAGCGGATCGCTCGCCCTGAGCCGGACATGATCGGCGGATTGAGGTGATCCGCGTGCCAGAGGTAGGCGAAGGGGCCGCGCCACCGGGGGTGGAGGAAAATGCGCACAAGCAAGCGGGCGATGCGTCGGCCCATGAACAGGCCAAGGGTGAGAATGAACAGCGCGAAGATAAATGACGCGGTGGTGAAGGGAGGCCGGATCAACGGTGCGCCGAGTTCTGGAAACCACACGTACGACCCCATTCGCGTGGGGTCGGATTGAATCCACATCGCGCCGCAGATGAGCCCCAGAATTGCCAGATACACCAGTGGGATGAGGAGGCAGGAGCGGCCGCGAAGGTGCGGCAAGAGGACGGACCAGGTGACGCCGTAGAAAAACGCGGCGAATGCCAGCCACTGCCATATGGCAAGCGCACGCCAGTTGATGATCTTCAGGTACCCGCCGCTCGCGGCCAGCGTGGTCTCAAGGTTGTACGACCATGTGGAGTCCGGCTGACCAAACCCGCTCTCCAGAGCGTCAATCTCGTTGTCAATGTCAGCGGAACGAACCCGGGAGGCAGGCGTCAGGCTCCCGGTTGCGTCCACTGCCAGTCCTTCCCGCTGCTTTTCAAGATGTGCCCGGTACTCCGCCGCGAGGATGTCTCCGAACCGAGCGGAGGCGACAGTACCGGCGCCATATGAAATTCCGAAAATGGACCCGGCGGTGCCTGCAAAGTAGACAAGTAGGAACAGAACCCAAAGCGCCGCAAAGAGCCACGACCAGCGATTGGCCCATCGACCCAGCAGTGGATACTCCTGCAGCGACGCCACCGTGCCGCATTCCGGGCAGCGGGCGATGATCATCTGGTAGTGTGGCTCGCGAACCAACGGTTGATTGACGAGGTTGTATCCGCAGTTGATGCAGATGCGATCGCCGATGAGGGTGCCGAGGCGATCAGATCCCTGAGACGATGACGGAACGGACGGGTGTGGCGACTGTGGGTGTTGGGACATCAGAAGAGTCACCGAATTCGGAGGGCTTTAAGTTTGGCATGGCGGCGCGCGAAGCGTCGGGATCTCCAATGTTTGCGCGCTCGAAGGGCGAGGTCCCCAAGTCCGAACCCGACGAGGGTCGGCGCCATCAGAAGAACTGCCGCGGCGAGCGACCAGAGGAGGTCATCCTGAAAAATCGGGATGCCGCTGCCGGTTCTTCCTTGTGACTGCAAAGGTGGAATGAGGTGGCTCAGTTGTCCGGAAACCCACTCCCATGCGTGGGGAAGAGTGATCCAGAACCAGATGAGGCCGGTCCACAGAAGTAGGAGGGGCCAGGTACGCCAATGGTCCAGCAGCGTCCTGACGAACGCGGAGGTCAGGATCATGAGCCCGCCAAGTGACAAGGCGGCGGGAAGAACAACGACAGGGTCAAAGCGGTCGAAGCTCTGGGTGCGGCGGTAGGCATCGACTGCACCCTGAACAAATACGCTGCCGCCCCGACAGATATAGGCCATGATCGCTGTGACCAGCACAACCGCAGCAATGCGCACGAGCAACTTGCGCACTGACGTGAAAACGCGGAGACCCAAGCGATAGTTTTCCCACGTGGGGTGGCGGCGTCGGACGATGGCGTAACAACAGGACGGGCAGCACACAATCGGCAGGCGATAGTGCGGATCAGGGGTGGCGCGCAGCCTCGCCAGATTGGTACCGCAGCGAGGACAAGGGTGAGCCAGGGGCATGCAAGCACCAGGTGTTGGGTTCGCCCGTCGGCGGATCGGGGTTGATCGGCGTAATTGAAGGCACGCGGCCCCGTTTCGCTACCCTTCGGTTCATGGGAGTCTGGGCAGATGAATTTCGCGCGAAGTCGACGACAGGGGCGGGGCCGGTCATACGAACCGGGGACGTGACCCTGGTGGTGTCGCCTTTCGGGGCCGACGCAGCACGGCTCAAAGCCTTGTGTCCTGAAGCGAAGCAGATCATCGTGGTGGTGGATTTTGATGCGATGAGCGATCCCGGGGGGCTTCTCCACTGCGTGCGGTGGGACGCGACGGGCAATCGAGGATTCTCGCCTAAAGGCCAGTGTGCCATCAAATCGGCAGTGCAGGCGGGCACGCGGATCGCGGTGTTCCTGCAGCCCTTTGACAGTGCGAGCGGGCGGCTCATGCTGGCGCTGCGAAGGTCCGGCCTCACCCATGCCCTGTTCGAAGAGCAGGGGCGCTGGCGGCGGGTCAGTCTGGCGATCGCCGCGGCGAGAAAGGTGATTCGCACGATTCGGGGGCGTGCAGTGAGCGGTACGCGAGTGGAAGCCTCGACCGAGCATGCGCGAGCGATTGAAGCATTTTCCCGGTATGGGAAAGAGGGGGTGGCGGCGACGCAGAGCGAGGGCGGGATTGTCCACTACATCGGGACGCTCAATTCAGGCGGAGCCGAGCGCCAACTCGTCAATCTCGCAGCGTCTCTCAAAGCCCGCAGACACGATGTGGGCGTGTTCACGACGCATCTGTTGGAGGGGCCGCACGGGCACTACCTCCCGGATTTGAGAACTGGGGGCATTGAAGCACGGCAAGCGGGGACAAGAAGCGCGACGGGAGCGGAGAAATCGTGCATTCATGATGTGCTGAGCGACTCGGCTCAACTGCGTGCCATTCTCTCATCGCTCCCTGCCTCGTTGCAGACGAGCGTGCTGGATCTTTGGGGAGAACTCGTGGTCCGGCCCCCCGCGGTGCTGCACGCCTGGCTGGATGAGCCCAACATCATCGGCGGAATCGCGGGCGTACTGGCGGGGGTCCCGCGAATCGTGCTCGCGGCCCGAAACTACGCGCCGGCTCACTTTCCCGGGCTGTTCCAGCCGTGGATGCACGCGTGGTACCGAGCGATTGTGATTTGTCCCGGAGTGACGCTGCTGGCGAATTCACAGGGCGGAGCGGCGGACTATGCGCAGTGGTTGGGGATCGACAGTTCGTCGGTGGTCGTTGTGCCCAACGGAGTCGACCTGTCGATGGTCCGGCGGCCGCCGGTCGATTCGTTGCAGGCGCTTCGGCACAGTCTGGGAATTACGATGGACCAGAAGGTCGTGGCCGGGGTGTTCCGGCTGGCTGTCGAAAAGCACCCCGAGGTTTTTGTGCGGGCCATGGAAAAGGTGTGTCGGGAAATCCCGCAGGCCCGCGCAGTGATTGCGGGAATCGGTCCGTTGGAGTCCCAGGTCCGCCGCCAGATCAGTAAATCCGGCCTGGATGATCACGTCCTCCTCCTCGGGCAGCGAAAAGATGCCGTGGACATCATTGCCGCCAGCGACGCCCTGCTTCTGACTTCATTTCGCGAGGGAATGCCGAATTGTGTGCTTGAGGCGTTCGCGGTGGACACGCCGGTGGTGGCGACCGCGGGGGGCGGAACCACCGAAGTTGTCGAGGACGAGGTGACCGGCCTGCTGACCGACGTCGGAGATGTTCACGGGTTGGCGCAGCGAGTGATCCGCGTCCTGCACGATCAGGCGCTGGCTGGGCGGCTGGCTGCGAACGCGAGAAGCGTCATGGAAGCGCGATACTCAATGGATGCCCTCACTGCGATCATGGAGCACACTTACGGTGCTGCCGCGCCCGCGCGCGGCTGAAGAACGCGCCACGGGAGGTAGGCGATGGTCATCATGCTGACTCCAAGGATGATCATGACCGGAACACGCACCGGCCAGGGGCCGAGATAGTCGATGAGCGTGGGCTGCTCGGGTTGCGAGGGGCCCAGGTATCCATAGTTCGTCCCGCTGATCATGTCAAAGGGAACAATGCAGGCGGCGTAGAAGAGGGATGCGATGACGGCCAGGCGTAGGTCGGCTTGGGTCGGTCGAAAGAAGCGGGCCCAGAGGTCATACGCGACGCCGAAGAGAATGATGAAGTGCGCTCCCCAGAAGAGCCAGAAGGCAGGCAGGGCAGGGCCTTCGGTGAGGGTTGGTGTGACGTAGGCCTGGCTGCAGAGTGCGATCCCCCAGAAGTAGAGCAGGCTGCGTGCCGGCCTGGAATTGGTCAGTAGAGCAAGTGGCGCCCAGAGGCTCACCAGGTCGCAGATATGCAACGGGAGCGACTGCGCGAGGACGAAATGACCGGGCCACACGTACCACCCGTTGATGAGAATCCACAGCCCCAGAAGGAGCGCACCAATCGCGCGGTCAACCTGAGTGCGGTGCTCGGGGGTGCGGCGGGTCGCGCGCCACCGTACCCCGACGCAAATGGCCAGAGCCATGCAGGTCAGCACGAGGGCGTGCGTGAGCGACCAAGGGGTGAAGTCAACGGGCACACTGGATTGTTGACCGCCTGATCAGTTCGCGTCTGCATCCAAGGCGTCAGAGTCGTCGGCCTCTGCCAGCGCAACCTCCGGCTCGATGAAGCCAGCCGGGGCGACGAGGTAAAAGCGCTCGATGACAGCGTGGAAGCGTGAGCCATCGGGCCGATGCATTTCGTAGCTGCCCTCCATCGTGCCCCAGCGCGTGCGCAGGACACAGAACGAGGCATATTCAAACGACTCTCCCGGCGCCAGGGTGGGCTGGTGTCCGACGACTCCCTCGCCGCTGATCTCGCGCGGCACGCCGTCAGCGTCAATGACCCGCCAATGTCGCGTCATGAACGTCGCGGGGCTCTCCCCTTCGTTGGCGATCGTGATGTGATAGGCAAACACAAACTCCCGGCGATCTGAACTGGACTGCTCAGGAATGAAGGCCGGGCGCACGGTGACGTGAATTCCCTCAGTCTGGGCGATCGAGCCGGCGGAGCGATGCGAGGCGGCTGGAGCGGATGCGGGGGGAAGGGGGGGAGGTCAGTCGCGCATCAGCGAGGCGGAATCAGGGTTTGGCGGCGAGTCGTCATCACGAGCCGGGAGTGGGGGAAGGGCGCAGGAGTCGAAGATCACACCCGCTTTGCGCAGCGGGTCTTCAACCCGGTAGACGTCCAGCAGGCTTTCGAGACGCTCTGGGAGGTTGACGATGCGCACCTCCACCTGGTGTGTGACGCCCAGGCGGGCGATGAGCACGATGCCCGCGAGTAGCGAGGAGTCCATCTGAGTCAGAGACGCAAAGTCAATCACCAGTCGGGAATGGCCGCGTTCCACGGACATGCGGGCCCAAGATACCATGGCGCGAATCTGAGCGGGTCCGGACATGTCGGCCGGCGCACGGAAAGTCGCGGCTCCCCGGCGGCGCGCGGGATCGCGTGCGGGTCGGCCGGGGCCGGCAAGGCGAGGCAGCCGGGTCATGACGCGGAGGACGCGGCGCATTCCGACCGTCCCCATTCCGGTGAGGTCGATAGCCCGAGCGAGGATGGCGTCAATGCCTGCGCTGCTCATGTCTGGTTGGCCCTCCCCATGAGGGTCGTCCTTCACAGATCAATTGTGGAGGGCAAGCGCGTTTGGTTCAAGAAAAAAACGTGGAATGTGCGCGAAAAGTGAAGATCGATTTCGCACGCAGGCGGCAGAACGGTCAGAGATCGCCCGGATTGCCATGCCAGCGGAAGCGGCCGCACCACTGCGGACATCCGAAACAGAAAGCAGGCGACCCGAGATGAGTCGCCTGCTTTTGGATGATTGGTATCGAACTCGACGCGGCTTCAGTTACACCCATTCGTGCCAGACAGTGACACTGTCAGGATTATTGGTTCGACTACTGTGATGTGGCCCCCGGAACTGCCACTCTTTTGTGGTGTAAGAATGATATCCAGACGAAGCCCCAAGCGAGAGTTCGTGTTGGCTTCCAAACAGGAGGAAAGTGTAATCAACTCGTTTTCGTCGAGGACTATGGTACCAGTTGTGTTCGTGACCACATACGAGTACACGGGGCCCGCAGAAGTGGCAGAAACATCGATGTGCTGGGTCGATTGATAGGTTTCATCCTCGAGGACCAGATTTGGCACCTGTTTGGGTTCAGCCCAGACTTCAATCTTGACTTCATTATTGACGCTTGATGTCGTGAAAGATCCCTCGATTCCGATTGACAGTTTTGGCTTTGTATCCTGCGGGACTTGAAATAGGAAACTCTCGCGCAAGTCGGCTCCTGCCTGCACGCAACCACCTGTGCTTGGAAGACCGGCCTCAGAACCGTCTAGGACCGTTAACGTAAAGGTCTTTGTTGAGTTGTCAAACTCACCCATACAGTCGATTGTCCCAAACACCGTAGGGTCGTCTGGGTTGGGATCCTCATTGATGTGACTGACAAAGTCTCCGACTATCGACGTGTGGATGTCGCCGTGTTTAATGCCATCCGTCAAGAAATCGGGGCAACCATCGCCGTGGGCTTCAACGCCAGCCCGCACAAGAATACGGTTATTCTGCGCGACCGCCACGCTCGGCGCACACAGTGACGCAATCAACACAGACATTACGGTCCTGGTTACAACTAAAGGTCTCATAAGAAATGCGTCCCTTCAAAAAAAAAGCAAGGCAACATTGGAAACGCCCAAGTCTGCCTTGCACTCTGTTTCTCAAAGCTCTGGTTAGTCTCGAGCTCCTCACTTCACGAAATCGCGGCCCCAGATGCCCTTGCGGGTTGCGCCGTAGTAGTAGTATGCGGGATCAGTACCGACCGGATCGGTCCAGCCCATCTGCATGGGGGTGAGCCCTTCGAGGTAGAGGCGGTCGCCGCCGTCTTCCAGGGTTTCAACCGACGATGCGTTTGAGCGGGCGCCGTGGCCGTCGTAGAACATCGCGTTGGCGTTCAGGCCGCGGATGTTGTAGCCCTTGGTTTGTTCCTCGTGGAAAGCGTTCACTTCCCAGACGAACACCTTGAGCGAAGGGAACCTCACTTCTGACTTCTGGAGGTATCGGCGGCCGGCTGTTGCAACTGTTGACGGACCGGGGGTCGCGTTCTGATTCGCGGGGTTGTACAACTGATTGGCTTCGAGAATCTGAGACCAGTTTTCGTCGGTGAACATGACCGGATCCCAGAAGGCGGAATCGGACATGAGGTAGGAACAGCGGGTAAATTTGGTCGCCGTGTTCCCATAGATCGTTTGTGCCTGACTGCTGTAGTAGCGGTCATCTGGGCAGAAGAACACGGGATTGTAGATGCCCTTGCCGACATCATCACCCGCGACGTACTTGGCGGCGCACCAGAACCAGTAGCGCTGCAGAATTCCATAGGACAGTTGAGTCTCGCCCAGTGAATTTGCGCCGGTGACGCCGACGCGATTACTCCAAATATTGAACGACGGCTTGTTCTTGACGCCAACAACGCCCCCGCCAGTCTGAGGGTAGATCTCTTGACCAGCGGAATTAATGGTCGCGGGCGGCACGCAGGTGCCGATGACGCCATTGTTCTCTGAGGTGTAGGACTCGGTACCTGTGAAGATGTTCTTCAGGTTGCCGAGGCAGTTGTTCTGCCGGGCGGCGGCGCGGGCCTTTCCCAGCGCGGGCAGGAGGAGGCCGATGAGCAGGGCGATGATGGAAATGACGACAAGGAGTTCGATGAGCGTGAAGCCTTGCCGCCGACTGGAGGAGCGCGTCGTTGCCGTCATGGATGGGAGCCTTCCGTGAAAGGAGAAGACGGTGAATAGACCGAAGAGAAACTCAATCCCTCGCCTCCTGCGGGCAGGTCCGCAGAACGCGGACGAGAGCAGGCAGAAAAGGGGCGAGACCCGCCACAGACCATAGCACGGGCGCACGCATGAACCAAGACCGGGTGCGCGTGAAATGGCCGATGATCGATTCGATTATTGTGCGCATGGAGTTGCACCTTTCAACAAAAATCGACGCTTTGTCGGAAAGATGGTGAAAAAGAGATGGTGTTGTCGGCGTACCCTCGTGGGTATGAGCCAGAGCGTCAGGAATGAATCGGCGGCACGATTGCGGGCGGCGATGGGGAAGGGGGCTGTCGCGGCCCCGGGCGCGTTCACGGCTCTGGTGGGACGGGCGGTGGCGCAGGCGGGTTTCGAGGCGGTCTATGTGTCGGGTGGCGCGACCGCGAATACGGCAGGGTACCCCGACATTGGTCTGATAACTTTGACGGAGATGACGCGCACGATTCGGGAAATCGCGCAGGCCAGCGGCCTGCCGACGATCGTGGATGCGGACACGGGGTACGGGGAAGTGGAATGCGTCATTCGGACGGTGGTGGAGTATGAGCGGGCGGGCGCGGCGGGGCTGCACCTGGAGGATCAGGTGTTCCCCAAGCGCTGCGGGCACTTGGACGGCAAGGATCTCATCACGGCGGATGCGATGTGCGACAAGGTAGCGGCGGCGGCGAAGCACAAAATGAGCAGCAACTTTCTGGTGATTGCGCGAACGGATGCACGCGGTGTTGAGGGGTTTGAGGAGGCGGTTGCACGGGCCAATGCGTATCGCGCCGCGGGCGCGGACATGATTTTCCCCGAAGGTTTGGCGAGCGAGAAGGAGTTTGGCGAGTTTGCGCAGAAGAGCCCGGGCCTCTTGCTGGCAAACATGACGGAATTCGGCAAAACCCCGATGATTTCGCTCCGGCGCTTCGAGGAATTGGGGTATCGGCTGGTCATTTACCCGCTGAGCATGCAGCGCGTGGCGATGGGGCACATCGTGCGGGCGCTGGAGCGGCTGAAAGCGGAAGGAACAGTGGAAGGTTTTCTGCCGGAGATGCAGACGAGAAAAGCGTTATATTCGCTGTTGGGATATACTCCGGGCGAGCAATGGAACTTTCCTGATCATCATGTCTGAACGCCGGATGGCGGCTGGCGTGGTGAGGCTCCTGGGGCGGAACGGACCAACAGTGTGTTTCCGGTTGCGCGTGGGCTTCCGGTTGAACCACTGAGACAATTGAGAGGTCCGCGGCACATGAGTCGCGGGCGCAGGAAGGGAATTCATGGCCACCAGCACGGCTCAGGGTGCGGCTGCAGCAGCAACGCTTTCGAAGGGACTTGACGGAATACTGGCGGGTGAAACGGCGATCTGCAACATACAAAACGATGAGTTGATCTATCGCGGGTACGAGGTGCATGACCTCGTGGATCACGCGTGCTTTGAGGATGTGGCGCACGTGCTGCTCGTGGGGCATAAGCCGAGTGCGGCGGAGAGCGCGGCGTTCAAGGCGGAACTGGTGCGCGAGCGGGCGGTGCCGGCGGAGGTGATCGAAGTCGTGCAGCGCGCGGCCCGGGCGTCCCATCCGATGGATTGCCTGCGGACGGGCGTAAGCCTGCTGTCGCATCACGATCCGGACACTGCGGACAACTCTCCGGCCGCGAACCTGCGCAAGGCGAAGCGGCTTCTGGCCAAGATTCCCACGCTCATAGCGGCGGGCACCAACGCGCGGCACGGACGCGGGCTGCCCCAGCCGGACGCGAGCCTGGGGCATGCGGCGAACCTGCTATGGATGCTCACTGGGAAGAAGCACGGCGAGCGTGCGGTGAAGGTGTTCGACGTGTCGCTCATTCTCTATGCGGAGCATGAGTTCAACGCATCGACGTTTACGGCGCGGATCATTTCATCGACGCTAAGCGATCTGCATTCGGCGGTGTGCGGAGGCATCGGCGCCCTCAAGGGCCCGCTCCACGGCGGGGCGAATGAGGCGGCGATGGCGATGTTGCAGGAGGTCGGGACGTTTGACAACATCCGCTCATTCATGGACAAGGCCTTTGCGACGAAGCGCAAGATCATGGGCTTCGGGCATCGCGTGTACAAGCGCGGCGACACCCGGGCAGGCGTGCTGCGCAAGTACGGCATGGAGTACGCGGGCAATGAGAAGCCGGAGTTCAACGAGTGGTGGCGCATTGCGGATGCGGTAGCCAAGATCATGCTCGATGAGAAGAAGATCCATCCCAACGTGGACTTCCCATGCGGGGTCACGTATTGGTCTCTGGGGCTCGATGTGCCGGATTTCACGCCCATCTTCGTGGCCAGCCGGATCACCGGCTGGAGCGCCCACATCATGGAGCAGATGGCGGACAATCGATTGATTCGGCCGCTGTCGAACTACGTCGGGCCGGCGAAGCGGCCGTGGTGAATCGAATTCACACGGGCCGCGAAGCCGGGCCTCTATACTGGAGTGTCGGCGCGGGAGTGACTTCCAGGGTGTAGCTCAGCTTGGTAGAGCGGCTGGTTTGGGTCCAGCAGGCCGCAGGTTCAAATCCTGTCACCCTGATTTGGCATGAGTTCCGGCACCGCCCGTGAGCGGCAGCGTCAGTGGTTCGACTGATCATGCGTCGTGCCCTTTCGCTCGGTTCGGGTGTCGATGCAGTTTCCCTTAGGTCTGAATTCGGCGCCTCCGCGACGCTAAAATGAAAATACCCGATGCCGTAATTGGCTTGCATCGGAATTTCAGTTGCTAACGAAGACTGACCGTGACCACTTCGCGCCTCGTGATTTTCCTCGTCGCATTGTTCGCATGCGGTTTTGCGGCTCGGATAGCAGAAGCACAGACCGCCGTGAGCCCCGCCAGGCCCGCGCCATCGCCAAGGAGGCATATATCTACGGCTTCCCTCTGGTTGACAGTTACCGCGTTCAGTACGCGTACTTCGTCGATGAGAAGGACCCCGAGTACAAGGCGCCCTGGAACCAGATCCGCAACTTCCCCCGGGTTTTCACGCCGGAGGACAAGGCGGTCCAGACTCCCAATTCCGACACGCCGTACTCCTTTCTCGGGTTGGATTTGCGTACCGAGCCCATGGTCCTTTCCGTGCCGCAGATCGAAAGGGATCGCTATTTCAGTCTCCAATTGATTGACCTCTACACGTTCAACTTTGCATACATCGGCAGCCGCACGACCGGGAACGACGGCGGGAGTTTTGTCATCGCCGGGCCGGGGTGGACTGGCGACACGCCCAAGGGCGTGAGCAAGGTCATCCATTCAGAAACAGAGCTGGTGCTTGTCGCATTCCGCACGCAGCTCTTCAACCCGGGTGATATCGAAAACGTCAAAAAGGTGCAGGCGGGATACAAAGTGCAGGCGCTGTCAGCGTTTCTCGGCAAGCCTGCGCCGGCCGCCGCTCCGGCGATCGAATTCATCGAGCCGCTCACGCCCGAGCAACAGAAGACATCGCTGGACTTTTTCAGGATCCTGAATTTCACCTTGCGGTTCTGTCCCACGCACCTGTCCGAGACGCATCTCATGGAGAGGTTCGCCAAGATCGGCGTGGGCGCGGGCAAGACTTTTGACGCAAGTACGCTCTCTTCCGAGATGAGGGAAGCCATTGAGGCGGGCATGGCCGATGCGTGGGCCGCCTACGCGGATTTGAAGAAGCAAATGGATGCGGGCAAGGTGTCCTCCGGCGACACCTTCGGCACGCGCGAGGTGTTGGAGAACAATTACCTGTACCGCATGGCCGCCGCGATCATCGGTCTGTACGGCAACTCCAAGCAGGAAGCGATGTACCCGCTGTATCTGGTGGACTCCGAGGGGCGAGCGCTGGACGCTGCGGCGCATCGATACACAGTGCGGTTCGCCCCGGGCCAGTTGCCCCCCGCCAACGCGTTCTGGTCGCTGACGATGTACGAATTGCCGGCGAGCCTGCTGTCGGCCAATCCGCTCAACCGCTACCTGCTCAACTCGCCGATGCTGCCACAGTTCAAGAAGGATGCGGACGGAGGCATCACTTTCTACATCCAGCACGAGTCGCCGGGCGCGGATAAGGAAGCCAACTGGTTGCCGGCCCCCAGCGGACCCTTCTTTGCGGTCTTGCGAATTTACTGGCCCAAGCCAGAAGCGCTCGACGGCACGTGGAAACAGCCGCCGCTCACACGGGTGGATTGAGCCTGCGTGTCGGATGACACAGTGTGAGCCTGCGCGATACCCGACCTTCGGCGCATGCGGCCGCACGCGCGTTTTCTTGTGGTCGACTCTTCTGGGCCGCCGAAAGCGCACGTGGGAGGATCATCATCATGAGGTCGCAGATTCTGCGCCGAGCCGAATCCAGATGAACGTCTAGATCGTTCATCCGTGTGGGGCACGATTCGCCCGATGCTTCGAGCGATCGAGCCGTGGAATGGCGCGATCCACTGGAAAAACACGGAAACTGGCCGATCCCTTGACTCAAAGCAAAGGGCAACGATAATCGATCAAAACGTTCATCATGTCACGATCACCCAATTTCCTCACGAGCCGCCAATTCGCCGACTCAATTGGAGTGAGCGAATCGTCCGTGAAGCGCTGGGTGGATGACGGCACAATCAAGGCGGATCGGACGGCGGGAGGCCACAGGCGAATTCCGGTCGCCGCCGCGATCAGCTACATTCGAGACCATGGGGTGTCGGTCAGCAAACCGCAAGCGCTCTCCTTCCCTACGACTCCCGAGATCGGACCGATTGACGAAGATGCAGTCGAGGCGCTTCGTGATGCGATGCTGCATGATCGCGCGGCGGAGTGTCGCGCCATCATCGCCGGACGCTACCTCGTTGGGGCGCGGGTTGGTTCGATTGCAGACAACCTGATCAGTCCGGTGCTGCGCGAACTGGGTGAGATTTGGCTGGAGCGGCCCGAGGGCATTCTCCTTGAGCATCGTGCCGTCGATACTTGCATTCATGTGCTGACTGAGATCGGTACTTGGCTCGGGGCAGGGCGCGAATTCGCGCCGGCGGCGGTGACGGCCGGCGCGCCGGAGGACCCGTATCTGCTCGCGCCGATGCTGGCGAGCCTGGTGCTGCGCGAGGCAGGGATTCGGGCAACCAATCTTGGGCCGCATACGCCGCTGGAGACCATCAGTCTGGCCATGGCGCGATATGGCGCGCGCCTCGGTGCGGTCAGCTTCAGCGCGCCGATCTCGCCGCGCTTCGAATCCGCCTGGCGCACCTTCCGGCAGAGCGCAGAGAGGATGGATGCCCGTATTGTGGTGGGTGGGCGCGGCACTGAGGCAATGCCGCTCAAGGTGCGAGATGGCGTCCGGGTATGTTCATCGATGTCCGAGTTGGCCGACTACGCCACCGGGTGGGTCGAAGGGGCCGGGAGTCAACGTTCTCGAAGGGAGAACCGGGCGTGAGCACCAGCGGAAACACTGCGGGCCTCTCCTTGCCGGCTGAGAGCGTGAATTGGCATTCCCTCGATGAGCGCAAGATTCGGCTGATCGACGTGATCCCGATTCTCTCAATCCATGCGACTTGCATCGGGGTGATCTGGACAGGCTGGAGTTGGACCGCCGTCGGCGTCTCCGTGGCCCTCTATCTGATCCGAATGTTCGTGATTACCGCCTTTTATCACAGGTACTTCTCACACCGGACGTTTCGGACCCATCGGGCGGTGCAGTTCATTGCCGCGTTCATCGGTGCAACCTCCGCCCAGCGCGGTCCGTTGTGGTGGGCAGCGCATCACCGTGAACACCATCGTCACTCCGATCTTGAGCCGGACCTGCATTCCCCCAGCTGGAAAGGCGTGTTATGGAGCCACACGGGTTGGTTTCTGACGCAGAAGGGTCAGGCCACGAACTGGAAGGCAATTCCGGACTGGGCCGGTGTGAAGGAACTTTTGTGGATCGAGCGGAACCACATGATCGGTCCGGTTGTGCTGGCATCTGCGCTGGGCGTCCTTGGGTGGTTGCTTTCGATCTGGGCCCCGGAACTTGGAACCGGTCCTGGCCAGCTCGTTGTGTGGGGATTTGGGATTTCAACCACCGTCCTGTATCACGCCACATTCACGATCAACTCATTGGCGCACACGATCGGCTCGCGGCGCTTTCAGACATCTGATGACAGCCGGAACAATTGGTTCCTCGCGCTGCTCACTCTAGGAGAGGGCTGGCACAACAATCACCACTTCCATCCCGGCTCGGTCCGGCAGGGTTTTTACTGGTGGGAGTATGACCCCGCGTACTGGGGATTGCGGTTGATGGCCATGGTGGGGCTGGTCTGGGACTTGCGGGCGATTCCTGCGTGGGTCTATGAGCGCGCCGGCGATCTTCGAACTTTGCGCTCCGGGGGTGCGCCGTGAAAGTGGCCGTCGTGGGTTCGGGGATCAGCGGACTGACCTGCACCTACCTGCTGGCGCCATTTCACGACGTCACGCTATTCGAGAAGGAGAACCGGCTTGGAGGGCACACCCACACCGTGACTGTGCAGCACGAGGGTCGTTCACTTCCGGTTGACATGGGTTTCATTGTGTTCAACGAGCGGAATTATCCGAATTTCTGCAGGCTGCTTGCCCGTCTCGGCGTGAACTCGCGGTCGACCACCATGTCATTCAGCGTATGCGATGACGAAAATGGGTTTGAATATGGAGGACACTCCCTTGCTGGAATCCTCGGCACGATGTCGAATCTGTTTCGCCGTAGGTGGTGGAGCATTGTGCGCGGAATCGCGAGCCTGAAATCGAAGGGAAGGACTGCGATCGAAAGATTGCCCGAGGGCGCGACAGTCGGCGATCTGTGTTCCTCCGGCATATTCTCGTCAAGATTTCTGGAGGGCTATCTGATTCCGATGGCTGCGGCAATTTGGTCCGCCCCGCGAAATGAACTCGAGTTGTTTCCGGCCAAGTTCTTTCTCAGGTTCTTTGACAACCACGGCATGCTTGATTTGCGCACACGTCCGATCTGGAGAACTGTGGTCGGAGGATCGCAAGCGTACATCGACGCGATGCTTGGGGTGATCAGGGGGCTGGTTCGCGTGGGCCGGCCGGTTCTGTCAGTGGTGCGTCGGCCGGAGGGAGTTGTCGTTCGAAGCGCGGACATCGAAGAGTCATTTGACGAGGTCGTGTTCGCGAGTCATTCCGACGAGGCGCTCGCCGCGTTGTCAGACCCGACTCAGGAGGAGGCCCAGGTTCTATCGGCCATGCCCTACCAAGCGAACGACGTTGTGCTGCATACCGATGCGAGTCTGCTCCCGCACCGTGAACGATGCTGGGCCGCGTGGAACTATCGTCTGACGCGTAATCGCGCCTGCCCCGCGCTCGTCACCTACAACATGACCATTCTCCAAGGGTTCGATACGCGGATTCCGCTTTGCGTGACGCTGAATGGAACGAATCGCATCGACCCCGCCAAGATCCTCTCTCGGCGAGTTTTTTCCCATCCGCTGTACACGATTGCGGGAGAGTCGGCTCGATCACGATGGGCGGAGATCAGCGGGGTGAATCACTCCCATTACTGCGGGGCGTACTGGGGGAACGGCTTTCATGAGGATGGAGTCAAGAGCGCGCTGCGCGTATGCGAGCGTATGGGGGTGCGCCTGTGACTCTGCACAGCGGGATCTATGTTGGGCACGTTCGTCACAAGCGTCGAAAACCGGTGCGGAGCTTTGAGTTCCCGCTCTTCATGATGTATCTCGACCTCGCCGAAGTGGAACGCGTGCTTTCGATGTGCCGACTGTGGGGTCGTTCGCGCTGGCGCCCGGCGCGGTTTAGACGCGAGGACTATTTGGGACCCCCTTCGCTGCCGCTCGACGAGGCGGTACGGCGGCGCGTCGAGGAGTCGCTGGGGTGGCGTCCAACCGGACCTATCCGCATGCTCACCCACGTTCGGTACTTTGGGTACATCTTCAACCCAGTGACTTTCTACTACTGCTTTGACGGCTCCGGTCGCGTTTCAGCTATTGTGGCGGAAATCACGAACACGCCGTGGGGCGAGCGCCACACGTACGTCCTGGACTCCCAACAGCCACGACCTGATCCGACTGTCCGGCCGATGCGTTGGAGATTCGCGAAAGACTTCCACGTCTCACCCTTTCTACCTCTTGATCTCCAGTACGACTGGACGTTTACGCAGCCGGCGGACTCGCTGCTGGTGCACATGAACGTCCGTGACTCGCACGAGGGAGTGCCGCGCGTCTTTGACGCCACGCTCAGGCTCAAGCGCCGGGAAATTACGCCGGCGCGGTTGCGCAATGTGCTGTTCCAGTACCCGCTCCTCACCGCGCAGATCATCCTGAAGATACATCTGGAAGCGCTCAGGCTGTGGATTCGGCGTGCCCCGGTATTCCCACATCCGGGCGCCGCTGCGCTTCCGACCCCCTCCACGACGAGAGGCCTCCTTCAATGACACTCATACCGGCACGCGACTTCGCATTTCCGCCCTCTCCAATTCACGCCCGTCCCGCACGACTCCGCAGGCTTCCGCGCGTATTGGAGGCGGCAGGCCGACGCCTGGTGACCTTGGCGCTTTCTCGCCTGACGGGCCGCGGAGTGCGTGTGGTGGATGAACAGGGAAGCGTGGTTGTAGAACCTGAAGGCGGAGACCCGGTTGCCACGGTGCGCGTGTCAAATCGGGCGTTTTATGCATCGGTCGCGTTTGGGGGCAGCATCGGCGCCGCCGAGTCGTATATGGACGGCGCGTGGACAACTGATGATTTGCCCGCATTGATTGAGGCGCTCACCATCAACATCTCCGCCATGAATGCGATCGAAGGCCCGATCGCGCGACTTCTGGCGCCCCTGTCTACGGCCGCCTATTGGCTCGAACGAAACACGCGCTCGGGAAGCCGACGGAACATCGTGGCCCACTACGACCTGGGAAACGACTTCTTTCGATTGTTCCTTGATCCGACGATGACCTATTCATGCGGCGTGTTCAGCGATGCGACGACGACTCTTGAAGAGGCCCAGGTGGAAAAGATCGAGCGCGCGTGCCGAAAGCTTTGCCTGCGCCGGTCCGATCACCTCCTCGAAATCGGCACTGGTTGGGGAGCCCTCGCGTTGCATGCAGCCGGTCGGTACGGCTGTCGTGTGACCACCACGACCATCTCCGACGAGCAGTATGAGTTTGCATGCCGGCGCGTGCGTGACGTCGGTCTAGCGGATCGTGTGACGGTCATCAAAGCCGATTACCGCGACCTCCGGGGCGAGTATGACAAGATCGTCAGCATCGAGATGCTCGAAGCGGTCGGCGCCGAGAATTTCCGCACGTACTTCAAGTCCTGCGCCGAGCTGCTTCGCCCTGACGGCGCCGTCCTCATTCAATCGATCGTCATCCGTGACCAGTTCTTCCGGGAGGCGGCGCGCCGTCGTGACTTTCTGAAGAAGTACATTTTCCCCGGGAGTTGTCTTCCCTCCGTCGCCACCATTGTCGAGTCCACAAGTCGGTGCACCGACCTTCGCGTCTGGCATATCGAGGACATCGGGCCGCACTACATCAGAACCTTGCAGTTGTGACGGGACGCATTCCTGGCCCAGCGTGACGCCGTCAGGTCGATGGGCTTTGACGATCGGTTCATACGTATGTGGGAGTACTACCTGTGCTATTGCGAGGGAGCGTTTCGCGCCAGGCACGTCGGTGATGTCCAGGTACTCCTCACCAAGCCGATGTGCCGCATCCCGCCGATGGACGGATCCGGAGTGAGCAAGTGACCCGTTGGTCGTCCATTGTGTGCAACGTCATTGCATTCGATGCGCTCTGGACCTTGACCATCCTCGGTGCGGCGCAGCCCTGGTGGTGGGGTGCTCCCCTGCTGATCGTGGCGAGCGCGGGCCTGCAACTGCGGTGGTCTCCGATGCCGAGACGAGAGGCATTGCTCATCATGTGCGCGGCGGCCGGCGTCGTCTTCGACATCATCGCCAGCGTCGCCGGGCTGTTCCGTTGCGAATCCTTGTCCCCGGTGGGGTTCGTCATTGTGTTCAGCTCGTTGTGGATCAACTTCGGCACAACCTTGCGCCCCAGCCTTCGGTGGATGTGGGGGCGACCCATGCTTGCCGCGCTGCTCGGGTCGGCGGCCGGCCCGCTGGCATACTGGACTGCCGACCTGCTGGGCGCCATCTCCATTTCGCAGCCGGCTTGGCGGGCGTTCGCATGGTGCGCCATCCAGTATGCACTGGCCGTGCCGGTATTGTGTGCCCTTGCGTCCGCACTGCTCAGCGACGAGCGCCGATCAGATCAGTCACTGACTTCGAGCGGATCCCCGCAATCACAAGATAGGCCAATGTCGTGAGATTCCCGAGAAACACCAATCCCAGGATCCAAGGTGCGGCCCGAAGCGTGCTCCTCTCGCGTTGCGCGATCCACGCCGCGATGACGATCAGTCCAGCGTACAGGTCCACCATGGTGGTGATTCCCCACCATGAATCCATCGTGGCCCGGAGTCCGGCATCGAGCGACATTTCCAGGGAAGAGCGCACGATCAGACCGATCAGCAGAATCGCCCAGCCAGCCGCGACCAGCACAACCACTCTCACCGGTTTCATGACGATCAACCCCTTGGCATGTTTCAGGAGGCATCCTTGACGCTTCAATGGCCTGATCAACTCCTTTGGATCGGCGTCGGGGCGGCGCTCGTCATGTTCGTGCTCTGGCTGATCCAGCTTCGCACGCGCGACGCGGGCATCGTTGATGTCGGCTGGGCTGCATGTCTGGGAGTCGCGGCTCTGTTCTGCGGCGTCAGCGGAGACGGAGACCCGGCCCGAAGACTCATCATCGGCGCGATGGGAGCAGTTTGGGGGATTCGACTCGCCATGCATCTGTTGTTTGATCGTGTCTTGCGGGGGCCCGAGGATGGTCGCTACCAGATGATGCGGGAGAGGCTGGGACAACGGGTGCAACCGGTGTTGTTGGCCTTTTTTCAGGCTCAAGCGCTACTCGTCGTACTCCTGTCGGCTCCCTTCGTGCTCGCGGCGCTCGATCCACGTCCCGGGCCTGGGCTCGTGGACTGGATCGGCCTGGCCGTGTGGTTGGTCGGGCTTGTCGGAGAGTCGGTCGCCGATGCACAGCTCAAGGCATTCAAACGCCTTCCCGACGCCAAAGGCCGCGTCTGCGAGGTCGGACTTTGGCGCTATTCGCGACATCCGAATTACTTCTTCGAGTGGCTCATGTGGATTGGGTACGCGATCGTTGCGTCGGCTGCGCCTGCGGGGTGGCTCGCGTGGTCGGCGCCAGCCCTCATTCTCCTGTTTGTGCTCAAGGTCACCGGCATTCCCCCAACTGAGGCGCGCGCGCTGCGCTCCCGTCCCGAGGCGTATCGCCGGTACCAGCAGACAACCTCAGCATTTGTCCCCTGGTTTCGACGGTCGGCGCCGACTTCATCCGACGTGGAGTTGAAGTCATGACCCATTCCCAAGCCATTCTGAGCGGCCATCGGCCCGAGCGGTCGAGTCATCCCGTGGCCTGGTACGAGTCAATTCTGGATCGAGGCCTGATTCCCGATGCACTGCTTCGAGCAGGCATCCGGTATCGACTACGCGAGCGCATCCGCCTCGAGGAGCGAGGTGGTCCAGACGCCGTTTCAGAGCGTTTTCGCGCACTGATTGCCGAACTGTCACGTGCGCCGGTGGCGATCCACACCCGTGAAGCGAATGAACAGCACTACGAGTTACCCCCGGACTTCTTCCGGCTGTGTCTGGGCCCCCGCCTGAAATACAGTGGCTGCTATTGGCCCGACGGCGTTTCGACGCTAGCGCAGGCGGAAGAGAGGATGCTGGCCCTCTCCTGCGAGCGAGCGGAGATCGTCGACGGCATGGAGATCCTTGAACTCGGCTGCGGGTGGGGCTCGCTGACGCTATGGATTGCGGAGAAGTACCCGTCCGCGCGCGTCACCGCGGTGTCGAATTCACGACTGCAGCGGGAGTTCATTCTGGCTGAGGCTGCGCGGCGAAATCTGCGTCCGCCTACGGTGTTTACTGCCGATGTCAACGAACTCGCACTCTCTGGACAATTTGACCGTGTGGTGTCCGTTGAGATGTTTGAGCATGTGCAGAATTACAAGGTGCTGCTCGCACGGATCGCTTCGTGGCTCAAGCCAGAAGGACGACTCTTCGTCCACATTTTCTCGCACTCGCGGATCGCCTATTTGTTCGAGCCCGATGATTGGATCGGCCGCTATTTCTTCACGGGGGGCACCATGCCCTCCGACGCGTTGCTCCTGCACTTTACAGAGGACCTTCGGGTCCAGGAGCACTGGCGTATCGGTGGTGAGCACTACGCGAAAACAGCGCGGGCTTGGCTTGCGAATCTCGATTCCCAGCGCAACCGGGCCCGAGCGGTGCTTGCGGATCACTACGGCGATGCAGCGCCGGTGTGGCTGAATCGATGGCGAGTGTTCTTCATCGCATGCGAGGAACTTTGGGGCTTGTCGCGAGGCCAGGAGTGGATCGTCTCACACTACCTGTTTAGGAAGTGATGTCGCGCACATTGTCATTTCCGATGGGCACCGCTTCGGTGACAGAGTTGCGGCCGGACACACGCCCGCTCCGGACGCCATGAGGAGGTGTCGGTAGCGGTCGCCACCTCCTTTTCCCCTATTGTGTGGGCGTATTCATGGCTTGTTTACTGGACGACCTATTTCGCAGGGTAAATGCCGCTGCGTCGCGGTATGTAGCCGCCCACGGTGAGTAATCACGAAACCGACGTGCGTACAGCGCCTTCGGCGGGTTTCGTTCTCCCGGGGGAATTATTGCTCACGTTACTCAACACTTCGGGACGATCGTTTCGGCGCGCGCGAGGAAGTCTTGAGCCGAGCGATGGGTCGCCGGGAATTGCGCTTTCCCCTCGCCAGCGGCGTTCCTCCCGGCCCCTTGCCGATGCGTGCCAGCATGGCGACATGATCCTCAAGATACTTTTTCAAGGAGGCGCGCCGTATGGTTTCGCCGATGACGTCGAGCGAAAGGTCCTCCACCTTCTTGAACCGCAAGCAGCACCCACCGCCCGTCACTTCCAAGTGGTTCGTTCTGCCCGTCGCCTTCCATGCCGAATCGAACCATTCGCGCATGGGTTTATTGTGGTGTAGGAACAACATGTAGACGACCATGTCGTTCTTCTGTGATGACAGCCCCATGTACATGAGGGGGAGTTCCGGGCGGGTGTGATGGCCGTGTGGCCAGATGCTGTGCGGCACGCAGTACCCGATCACTCCATATTGCATGCGTTCCGTGAAGTTCTTGTCGAGGTGATCAAGAAGAAACCGGCGCACGTGCGAAAGGGTGGTCCGTCGATCCTCGGGGAGGGAGGCCAGGTACTGCGCGACGGTGGCGGCGTTGGATTTCATAGGACGATGCTCAAAGGACTGCCGGCAGAACTTTGCCTTCTTACGCCGCACCAGCGCTAAGGGGCGCTCTGGCCCTCCCTCGCAGCGCGACAACTGACTCCATGGCGCCGGGAGCCGTCGATATC
Organism: Phycisphaerales bacterium; assembly: GCA_044229655.1. Classification (GTDB taxonomy): domain Bacteria; phylum Planctomycetota; class Phycisphaerae; order Phycisphaerales; family UBA5793; genus JBGASM01. Next base: position 68,183 of record JBGASM010000002.1, read on the forward strand.
GGGGATCACACCTTTACGGGTTCAAATCCCTTGCGATACTCCCGCCGCACCAGCGTCTTCGTCGCCTCAGCATGGTTGGTGAAGGCGAGTTTCTTGCGATCCCACTCGAGCACCTGCCCCGGGTACTTACAGGCCTTGACGGCCAGCAGGCCCGGTTCGGTGCAACGGATCCCTGCGCTGAATGGCGCCCAGTGATTCGGGGATTCCTTGCCCAGAGCGGCATCGACCCATGCATGCCAATGGCTGAACTTCTCATACCTGGGCAACCCCGGCCAGGCGAGGCCGTCGGTTTTCTTCCCATCGCGCCAGATCTCAATAGGCCCGGATGGGGCCAGCACCAAGGTCCCACCTTCGCAGACAACAGTGGTGGCGATGTTGTCTGGCCACTCGCCTTCACCCAGGCCAAGTTGAGCGCGATCCGGCTTGAGCTGAGTGTCATAGAAGTACAGGTTGAAGGTGCTGTTGGCGAATTTCGGCCCCGAAACAGCGTACGTCAATGTCGAGGCGACACGATCTGCGTGGAAATTCGATAGGTCGCGCGACGGCGTACGTGAGCAGACACGCATCGGACTTTGGAGTTCGGGGAATGAGTAGAACAGCACGTCGGTCAGGTGCACCACCCAGTCAGCGATCTGGCCGCCGCCAAATTTCCACCATGAGCGCCACTGGCGCTGGACCATGTTGGGACGGCAGGGCTCGAACTGGGCTCCATTGAGCCAAAGGTCGTAATTGAACCCCGCTGGAGGGTCGCACTTCTCGCCCAGGACGCCGTCAGTGAAGTAATAACCGCCGGCCAATGCGCCGTTGCCGAACATGACGTGCGCTTCGATGACCTTGCCCAGCCCTCCGGAGCGCAGGATGTCCACCGCGGCCCGGCGGGCCTCGGATTCAATTCGCTGCGCGCCGACCTGGGTCGCGAGCTTGGGGCGAGCGGCGACTGCGCGGCGCAGATACTCCAATTCCTCAAGTTCGTGTGTGAGCGGCTTCTGGCCGTAGACGTGCTTGTTGCGCGAAAGCGCGAGCGTCATGATCGCGCAGTGAGAGTGGTCGGGAGTGGCGACAATCACGCCGTCGAATCGGTCGCCGTACTTGTCGAAGGCTTCGCGGTAGTCTGCACACTGGAACGCACTGGGGTGGTCCTTGGCCGCTTCTGCGAGCGCATTGGCGTCGACATCGCAGAGTCCGACAATTTCGGCTTGGGGGTGCGATGCGATGTTCTGGCGGTCAGCGCCGCCGATGGTTCCGACGACGCCTATCGACAATACGCGCAGTTTGTTGTCGCCCCGTGAGCGAATGAGCGAACCCAAAGACGGCGCGGCCAGGGCGCCGACGCCGGCGGCGGTCGTTGCGGCCAGAAACGAGCGGCGAGAAATTGAGAAAGGGGCGCGTGACTCCATGGTGGGACTCCTGCGAATGTGGGCACGGGCGGGATCAGACCATTATCTGCAGGATAGCGGTCAGTGTGCAAGTGTCGGAAAGGCGGAAATCCGAAGTCTCGCGGCGCCCATAGGCACTAGCGTGAGATCAACGAGAGGTTCCGTGGACGTCACGGGGCTAGGCGGAACAGTGCCGGCGAGCGTGTGCTCATCCAGGGTCCATGTGGGAAGAAGTCTTCCCTTGGCGCGCAGGCGAATCGGCACCGCTTGGCTGGTGAACGGACGGGAATCATCAGGCCATGGCAGGCGAACGATTTCAAATGAGCGGCCGGGTTCTGCCGAGTCCACTCTAAGAGCGTAGTTCCAGGGGGAGGCGGGGTGTATTTCGTACGATGGCCACTTGGATGAATCCGCGTGAGGTTGCCAGGCTGAATCGCTGATTGCGGTCTTGGTGCTTGACACTTCCGAATATCGCTCGTCAATGAGAAGCGAGAAAGTCAGCGGTCCAAGGTTGATGCTCGCGGAATCCCCGTTCTGCTGCCAGGTTCGCACGCGCAAGGGCATGGGAAAGTGCAAGGTAACTGTGTCACCCGCTTGCCAGTCGCGCCGAATGCTGACATAGGAACCAATCTGTGGCGCATCCCCGACCGGTGCGCCGTTGACTTGCACGGTTGCATTGACCGCCCACGTCGGGACCCGGAAGTACACCGGGAATGATCCTGCATCGGATTGCGCGATTGTGAGGCGCACGTCCTCCTCGAACGGGTAGTTGGTCCTGGTGTCAATGGTGACTGAGCCAGCGCCCGCCTTGGCCGTCAGCAGGCCTTCTGAGTAAAGCACGGCTGCCAGTCCGTCGTCGTTGGTGGCCATCCATGCGTGCTCTGCGAAGTTAACCCATGCGCTGGAGTGATTGTGCTGACAGCAGCGGCTGCTGAAGGGATTCATGAGGAAAAAGGGACCATCGTTGGCAACGCCCGGCGCGTGGTTGGCCGCATCACTGATGACCTGGTTGGGTGCTGTGAGGTAACGCAGCGCGCGGTAGTCCGGTGTGAACGCGGCAGGCAGCGAGTTGTACGCGACGTCTTCCGTATTCTCTGCCCAGAGGGGATCTCCGGTGATCTCCGTCATCACCCGGTTCGACTGGATCTGCTCAACAAAACTGCATGTTTCCGCCGCCTGATGGGGGTCGGTGTATCCGGCGCGCGCGTTTTCATCGGCCCCGAACATGCCGCCGGGCACCTGCCCGAACCGCTCGCGCGCCAGGTGAAAACTGCGGTACGACGCGTCGAGGTCGAACTGCCTTCCGCTCTGAAGGAAAAAAGTGGCCGGTGCGCGGAAGCACTCGGCGATGTTGACCACGTGCCAGTTCGGAAGATCGTCAAACTGGCGCCAATCGGCAGCGTTGCGGTCGATCTTTGCCGCAAGGTCAAGTAGGAACTCCGCGCCGGTGATGTTGTAGAGCCAATAAACGCTGGCGAGATTGTCGCCCGCTCTGCTGTTCTCCCAATAGTCCTCCAGGAACTCGCGGTCCGGAATCGTGAGCTGCCACTTGAAGTAGCTCGTCATGAATGGGATCACGCGCGGGTCCTCTGTGTACTCATACCAGGATTGAAGGACCTGAAGCATGAGCATCTGAGCCCACAGGTCGCGGTGCCCGTTACGGATCTGAATCGGCCCGAAGTCCCCGGTTTGACGCTGACTCTTGAGAGTCGCGTCAATCCAGACCCGGGCGGCGTCGATCATCCCTTGGTCGTTGAGTACGTACCCGATTCGCGCATATCCACGCAGCCAGTAGGGCACTTCCTCCCATCCGTACCTGCCTGAACCCTCCGGATTGAGCCATGCGTTGCCGTCCCGCGTGAGCCAGACACTGATGTCACCCAGGTGGCCGGTCAGCCCATCGCGCTGGAGCTTGAGATGTTCTCCGACCCAACCTCCGGGTCGGAATGACCCCACGGGAAGTTTGATCAAGGCAGCGGGCAGGAGTGGAGTGTGATTTGATGCGTAATTCCGGCTGCTGCCCTGGCGCGGTGGGTTGGTGCCCGCGGGCGCGGGACGGGCGATCAGCGTCACGAGTGCGGAAACTGCTATCGCTGTGCGGACGGATGGGGGAATTCTCATGGCGATGATCCGTTACGAATGATGAAGGGGAACACCCGTGGAGCGACAAAGGACGAATTGTTGCATTCAATTCGCTCATGCGCGCCGTCCGTCCGCACATTTTCGAACAGACACCGGAGACACTCCGCGCTGCTCTCGAGGGTCAGAAGATGCCCGCATACCGGGCTGACCAGATCCTTCAGTGGGTGTACGTCCGGCACACTGTCGATGCGGCGCTTATGACGAACTTGAGCAAATGGGAGCGTGAGAGAGTCGCCGAGACGATGACTTTTCTCTCGGGGGATGTCGTGCGGGATCAGCGTGCAACGGATGAGACTCGGAAACTCCTTGTGCGGTGGCATGATCAGGATAACCACGAACCAGCGTCGGGAAGCGGCGCTGCGTCGAGCGTCAATCTGCCTCTGCTCACAGTCCCCGCTGGCTCGGAGCGTGAGACGGAGTGCGTCATGATTCCCTCGGACGCGCGCAACACCGCGTGCATCTCCTCCCAGGTCGGGTGCCCGGTGGGCTGTAAGTTCTGCGCCTCTGGCATCGGTGGATTGGATGGCAATCTGAGCGCGGGCCGAATTATCGAACAGGTGTGGTTGCTGGACCGCGAAGTAGCCCGGGAAAAGGACTCCCGTATCTCGAACGTGGTGTTCATGGGTATGGGTGAACCGCTGGCGAACTACACCGCGACGGTGAAAGCGGTGCGGCTCATGATGGGGCTGTGGGGCCTCGGAATCGGCGGGAGAAAAATCACCATTTCGACGGTGGGGCTCCCCGCTGCGATCCGCAGGCTGGCGGACGAGGAGTTGAGCGTCACGCTGGCCATCAGCCTGCACGCTCCCAACGACCGAATCCGCCGTGACCTGATACCTTGGGCAGAGTTCACGACGATTGAAGAGTTGATGTCGGCGGGGCAGTACTACTTCGAGCGCACCGGCCGCGAGGTGACCCTCGAGTACATTCTCTTGGGCGGAGTCAACGACCAGGCTGAGCATGCTCGTGAATTGGCGGAGGTGGCCCAGACCTTGCGCGCGAATGTGAATCTGATTCGCTACAACGAGGTCGCGGGTATGCCCTTCTGCCGGCCGAGCACGGAAGATGTGAGGACGTTTCAGGAAACACTGCGGCGGGCGCACATCAACAGCCATATCCGCGCGAGTCGTGGACGCGATATCGCCGCCGCTTGTGGGCAGTTGCGCCACGAACACAGGGCCGCTCCCACCTGATCAAGCGCGGAACATCGTCCCCATGCGCCGACCCATCAACAGAGCAGCGCTGATCAGTGTGACTGCCAGCAAGGCCATGCCCCAGACTCCCATCGCCGAAGCGATGTACTGCCCGTCGCCAAGCCGCTCGTTGAATGTGTAAATTGCCTTCGTGAGCGGGAAGTGGGCTTCGCGCTGCGCCAGCAGCAGGGAGTCCGACACCTCCAACATGGAAAACGCGAAAACGAGCAATGCGCCCGCAATGAGATTGGCCGCGATGATGGGAACCGTAATTCGGCGCATCGTGGTCAGCGGGCCGGCTCCGAGGTTGCGCGCGGCTTCTTCAAAAGCCGGCGAGCTCTGTTCAAGACCGGCAGCCGTCGCTCGCACCATGTAAGGAAGTCGCCGCACCGCATACGCAATGACCAGCAGGAGGAATGGGTTGGCCGCCGGCCCGAGCACGTCGAATGACGAAAAGAAGGGCACGAGCCACTTGAGGCCCGTCGGAGCGGTCTCCTCAGACCACGTGAACGGCGCGTGCAGTGTCAGCGCGACGAGGCCGAAGGCCATCACGAGTCCCGGAACGGCCAGCGGAAGCATGGCGCAGGCATCGAGCGCCTTGCGGCCCGGAATCGAAGACCGCACCGTGATCCAGCCAACCGCCAGCCCCAGCAGGGCCGTGAGCAGCGTTGCGCACAGCGCATACTTGAGAGAATTGATCATGGAGCCCATGGCCAGATCATGGGAAAGCGCATTTCCGTAATGCTCAAAGGTCCAATGCTGCGGAAGCACGCTGCGATACCAGGATCCCACGCCGGTGAGACTAGCCAGGACGACCCCCAGATGCGGGAGCATCGCCAATAGTGCAATGAGCGCGCTGAACGCTGCTGCCGCTCCGCCACGCCATCCGGTCAATGGACGAGTCAGCGCGACAACCGATGCTTTGGTGGTGGAAATGGCGGGAGCCCTTCCCAGCACGGCGCGGCCGACGCCGTACAGGGCCACCGCGGCGACGAGCATGACGGTCGTGAGGGCGTAGGGGATTGGCGAGGATTCAATCTCCTTGATCCGAGCGAAGATCTGAACCGGCGTCACCTCGTTGTAGTTGAACATGAGGGGAGTGCCCAGTTCGGTAAATGACCAGATCAGCACGATCGTCATTCCCGCAACCAAGCCCGGCCGCGCCAGCGGAAGGGTGATGCGGCGGAACCGTACCCAGCGCGTGGCCCCGAGCCCGCGTGCCGCGTCTTCCATCGCTGGTTCGATGTTCGCAAGCGCCGCGGCCAGGTTCAGGTAAAGGACGGGGTAGAGGTGCAGCGCCTCGACGATCACGACCCCCCAGAAACGACCGTTCCCAAGAATGTCCCAATCCGTTCCCAAGAGCGAGTTCAGTGCCCCCATCCGTCCCAGGACAGCGCGCATTCCGATCGCCCCGACAAAGGGCGGGAGAATGAGCGGGATCAGAACCAGTGCCGAAAACCACTTCTTGAACGGGAACTCGTAGCGCACCGTGAGCATGGCCAGCGGCATCGCAAGCAGAGCGCACAGCAGCGTCGTGGCCAGCGCAATCGCGCCCGAATTCACCAACCCGGCTCTTAAGCCAGGATCGGAGAAAATTTGCCGAAAGTTGGCAATCGTGAACGCCCCGTGGCCGTCGACCCGAAACCCGGTGGTGAGTGTGAAAATCAGCGGAGCCAGTAGGAAGACTGACAGGAATAGCCCGACGACGAACACCTGGAGATACCCTGCCAGGCGAGCGGGCTGAAATTGGCGCTTCGAGAAACCTGCCATTGGAGACTCTCGGAATTCTTGGGGACAACGTCCCGCAGGTCAGGGTAGTGCGCCAACGGTCGTGGCAGCTTCCCGAGCCTCTCGAACTGACAGGACGGTCCGTTCGCACGCTTGCGTCGACTCCGGGAGGGCAAAATGCCGTCCGGCAACCGCTTGACGTGGGGCAAGTTGTGGCGAAACTCAGTCGTTGGTTGGTATGTCGCTTGACCCCCCTTTGGCGGGCCCTGAGTAGGTCCGTCATCCCGGCGATTGCATTCCAGTGGCTGCTATGCAACCGGATGCGCCCGGGTTCGCAGCAATAGACCATGCCGGTCGGGTCACTCCCTTGCACGGGAGTTCGCATCCCGCAGACCGGCGGAGGAACACTTATGGCCACACGCACCAGCGGCGGCAACACGGGCATCTTGGTCGCTCTCGTCATTTTCATCCTGCTTTCCGTCGGGTTGACGGTCACCTCCATGCTCCTGTATACCTCGGCCCAGACGGCAACCGTCGCGCGGACCGACGCTGAAGAGGCCACCCGCTCGTATGTCCGGCCTGACGAGCGCACCCGCGATGACTTCAAGCGCCTTGAATCTGCTGCCTCGGGAGCAGGCAAAAGCGTTGCCGGCTATCAGCGCGAGCAATTCCAGAATGTGATGCAGAGCGTGCTTGGTAATCGCGATGCCGCCGCCGATACTCTGCAGTCGTGGACCCAGTCGCTGGCGGATGCGAATCTGAACCCGATTGCCATGGACACAGGGGAGTCGCTCAAGGGGTATCTCAACAGGCTGCAGCAGGCGCTTGTGAACGCCAATAGCACAGAGTCTTCGTTGAAGGAGAAACTCGCCCTTGCTCAGCAGAGCCTCTCAGACGAGGTAGCCAGGCGTGACCAGATGCAGACTGCCCAGGAAGCGGCCATTGCGGGAATGCAGGCTGAGATCGACCGCATGAAGGGGTTGGTAGACCAGTACGACTCTGCGGTCCGTGACACGCAGGGCAAGATGCAGGATCGCGTCGCCGATCTCGAATCCCGATACTCCGATGAATCAGCGGATCTGAAGGCCCGGCTGCAGGCTGAGCAGTCTCGGGCTGCCCGGCTCACTGCAGAGAACAAGGCGCTCAACGAGCGCGTCAACTCGATGCGCGGCGGCGCTCAGGATGAGGCCACACTCGTGGACGGCACCGTGCTGCGAGCGCTGGAGGGCAACGATGTATTCCTCTCCCTGGGCTCCAAGGATCGCATCATCCTCGGGATGTCGTTTGAGGTCTATAGCAGCGCTGCGGACCTTCGCCTGGACTCCAACGGAAACTATCCGCGCGGCAAGGCGACGGTCGAAGTGACTCGCGTGAGCGACACGACTTCCACCGCACGCGTCATTCGTGCCACGCCGGGCCAATCCGTCATTGAAGGCGATGTGCTCGTGAACGCCGTCTATGACAAGGACAAGCGCTACACGCTCTTTGTCTTTGGACGGTTCGACCTCGACGGGGAGAATGGGCCCACCGAGTCCGAAACCGCCACGATCAAGGCTCGAATCGTCGATTGGGGTGGGACCATCAAGTCGGAATTCGCCGGCGATATTGACTTCCTCGTGCTCGGACAGGAACCCGCCGAGCCCGCGCCGCTCCGCCCCGATCCCACGCAACCCGAGATTCGCGAGTATCAACGCCAGAAGAAAGAGCGCGCTGATTACTTGGCCTTGATGGACAGGGCTGCGGAACTCTCGATTCCGATTCTCAACCAGAATCGCATGCTCACGCTGATTGGGTACTACGTCCGCTGAGCCTCCCTGCCCGCGTCACATGTGCGGATTGATGCGCGATCCCGGCGACGCCCGAATTCTGCGCGCATTACTACACTTGCGCCTGTGGGAACCAAAGACTCATTCCTGCTCAACGCCTCCGCCTACACGGGCCTCCGCGCTGTCACCAGCGTCATGGCTCTGTACGACATCGATGCCACAATGCGCTTTTTCGGTGACTTGGGGGCTTGGTGGGGGGCCCGTGACCGCAAGCGCCTGGACCGCGCCGAGACAAACCTGCGCCGCTGCCTACCCCATCTGGGGGAAGCTGAGGTGCGCGATGTGGCACTGAGGTCCATGCGTTATCTCTTTCAGTTGTTCTGCGCCGAAATTCCGATGACGCCGCGCTTGGTGACCCCCAGCACGTGGATGAACTGCTTCCACTTCAGTCGAATTGATGAAGCGCTGGCCCTGCTCATGAGCAAGCGTCCCGTGATTCTCATCACCGGACATTGCGGAAATTTCGAGATTCTGGGATTCGGGTTGTCTGTGGCCGGGTTTCCGCTCACGGCCCTCGCGCGTCCGCTGGACATGCCCCTGATCGACGATTGGGTCCGCGATGTGCGTCAGCGGCGTGGCATGGGAGTGCTGGTGAAGTGGGGGGCCTCGGAAGCCATGACTGACATTCTCGAGCGGGGCGGTCGGCTGGCCTTTATCGCGGATCAGAACGCCGGTGATCGGGGCTTGTTCGTCCCTTTTTTTGGGCGACTCGCATCTGCCTACAAATCAATCGGGCTGCTGGCGCTGCGCTATGAAATTCCCATTGTGTGCGGCGTCGCACGGCGACTTGGACCTGATGTATTCAAGTACGAAATCGAATGCGTGGACCTGATTGGGCCGCGCGACTGGCATCAGCAGGAGGATCCGCTGTACTACATCACCGCACGGTACAGTCGCGCAATTGAGGCGATGGTTCGCAACGCGCCGGATCAGTACTTCTGGGTCCATCGGCGCTGGAAGTCGCGCCCTCGTCATGAGTTAGAGGGCAAACCGTTTCCAACGGCTCTCAAACGCAAACTCGAGGCGCTGCCGTGGATGACCTCGGCTGACCTGGCTCGAGTTCTGGAGAACAGCGCCCGTGATGCGCGCGAATTGAATCCCTCGCGCGCGAGCCCGAACGATCATTCGCATCGGCTTCAGCCGGCTTGACATGGTCACCCGCGAATCCCCCCACATCCTCGCTCAGTCCGCGCGCTGGATTGTGCTCTCCAAGCCCGCAGGCTGGCACACCCTGCACAATCCGCGTGATCCGCAGGAGACGAGCGGTCCCACGATTGAAACCTGGTTGCGTGAGGCACACCCAGAGTGCGCCGCACTTCCCGAGGCGGCCCTTCTGCACCGTCTCGACTTCGAGACCACCGGGTGTCTTGCGGCGGCGCGCTCTGCGGCCGCACTTGCCGCATTGCAGCCCGCATTTCGCGGCCCGGAGGCGGATGCCTCCAAGGTATATCTGGCGCTGGTTGCCGGGCGACCCGCCGATGGGAGCTTCGACCTGTATTTCACATCACGGCATCGTGGATCCCACAAGGCGACGGTGAGCCCTCAGGGCGACCCCGCAACGCTTGGGCGTTGCCGGTGGAGGGTGTGTAGCCAGCCGGATAAGCAGTGCACGCTGCTCGAAGTGCGAATATTGGGCCCGGGCAAACGCCATCAGATCCGTGCCGGGCTGGCATACGGCGGGTATCCCTTGCTGGGGGATTCGCTGTATGGCGGCCCCAACTGGCAAGCCGGGATCGCTCTGCACTCCTGGCGCTTGCGAATCGACAGTCAGTGGGTCGTATGCCCGCTTCCCGCCTTGTGGGGCGTGCCCACTCCATCAACCTGACACAGTGTGGCGGATTCGCAACGGCGTTTCTTGCGCGTCTTTGGGAGGCCTGGGGCTGCCTACTCGCCGCCTCGTCGCAATATGCGGTTTTGATCCCCCGCACGCATCAACCCGTCTGCGGATTGCGCCGATGATGGGTTTGGAGTCGCGCCGGCCCAGTATGCCGAAACCCCCGGCGCGGAGGGAGATTGCTCAAATGGCTCGAGACAAGGACGTTTTGACGACTGGCGAGGTCGCCAAGCTCTGCAACGTGGCCCCGCGCACCGTTTCCAAGTGGTTTGATTCCGGGCAACTCAAGGGATATCGCATCCCCGGCAGCAAGGATCGGCGCATTCCGATGCCCGAGCTGATTCGGTTCATGAAAGAGCACGGCATCCCGGTCGACGGATTAATGTCCGGCAAGACCCGAGTGCTGGTCGTCGACAGCGAACCGGAAGTGCTGGACGCCCTTCAGAAGCTCCTCACCGAACACGCCCACTATGAGGTCCGCACCTCGAGCAGCGCGTTCCTCGCCGGCCTGGAGTGCGAGCGGTTCAAGCCCTCGGTTGTGCTCCTGGATTTGCACGTCGATGGGGGAGATGGACGTGAGATTCTTGCCGCCTTGCGCAAACAGGATGACCTGCAACTCACCAAGATGATCGGGATGAGCGGGAAGTTGACTGACGGCCAGGCCCACCAGATCAAGTCCTCGGGTTTCGACGGTTTCCTCAAAAAGCCCTTCAATATCCGCCAGGTCATTACCTCAATTGAAGAAACCATGGCCTTGGTGTATTGAGCCCGTCGCGATTTCACATGATGCAAAATGAAAGTCACCCCGTCGGCAGCTGCCGGCGGGGTGATTGTGTTTCTCTGCCTTGGGGCCGCTCGTGCCGACTCAATTGATCGTGATCGTCTTGGCCAGAGAGACATGGTTGACGGCCGCGGCCTGAATGAACGCTCGAGCGCCGGAAGTGCCCGGGGGTACGTTGAGGTTGATCGATGCCTGTCCGGATGCGTTCGCTGCCGCCGCGCCGATGAACTGCGGCGCTTCAAACGAAAGTACAGACGCCAGCGAATCAACCGCCGCCGGGTTCTTCTTCACGCCGTAGAAGAAGTTGACCAACGCTCCCGGAGTCGCGCCCGAAACGCTGAACGTCGCCGGCTGTCCGGCGGTCAGCGCTGAATTGCTGATCCCCATGGGCACGCGAATCGCAGAGGATGCGACGATCAATCCGTAGCCCGTCTGATTGTCCTTGCCGGCCTGGCCCAGGTCGATGGCCGTGGCCGCCAGCCGAACGAACACATCATCATTCACCCGGCCATTTCCATTCGCGTCGGCGATTCCAGCGCCGAGAATGGCCGCTGCGGCTCCCGCCACATGCGGCGTGGCCATCGATGTCCCGCTCATGAGCGTGTAGCCCGTCCCAAGATAGGTGGAGTAGATGTCGACGCCGGGGGCGACCAGGTCCAATTGCGGGCCCGTGCTCGAAAAGCCAGCCCGAAGGTTGTTCTGGTCTGTCGCACCGATGGCGATACATGATGAGTATCGCGCCGGATACAAAACCCCAAACAGAGATCCATAATTTCCGGACGCAGCCGCCTGGAAGATTCCCGCTGCTTCGCCCGCCGCGTAAGCGTCCTCGACCACTGTCCCAGGATTGCCGATGCCGCCCAGGCTTTGGCTGGTGACCTGCATCCCGTTGTCAATCGCCCATTCGACCGCGGCTGCAATGTCGCCCCAGTCGCCCGATCCCGTGGCATCGAGCACTTTGACCGCATAAAGCTCGACATTGCTTGCGACACCGACGACCCCGGCGCCGTCGTCGATCGCGGTCAGGATTCCCGCGCAATGCGATCCGTGTCCGTGGTCATCGAACGGATCGCTGTCGTCGTTCACATAATCGATTCCGCCTCGATAAAGCGGCGCCAGGTCAGAGTGAAGGTAATTCACGCCGGTGTCAATGACGCACACCTTCACGCCGGTCCCCCGCTGGTTAATGGCGTGGTTGTAGCCCGCGCCGATGCGCTTCACACCCCATGAATTGTCAAGTTCGGTATCCAGGGCGACGACCTCTCCAATCGGCTCGATCACATACCCCCGCGCTTGCAAGGTCGCAATCGAGGTGGTCGGCAGACTCGCCGCCACCGCAGGAACGTGTCGATACATGTGCTCAACTGATCCACCCAGCGACTCGATCAGGTTCTTCTCCGCAGCGCCTGGAAGTGCGCCGAATCGCACAAAGACCTTTTCGCTCGACACTTGGTCAGACGCAAATGCGGATGCGCCGCAGGCGCTCAGCGTCATGGCGATTAGAGACCTTTTGATTGTGTTCCGGGTGAAATGCGTTGACATGCTCGTCTTCTCTCCTTCTTGGATAGGCCTATCCGTTTGCGAATTGGGACTCTGAAACAGGAAGATTGTTAGCGTGGTTCACGCGCGGCGACTATGTGGTCCGCTCTCAATTCCTGGGAGCGAACGTCAGTTGAGCAGCGAATCGCGGCCCATCAGCGGCGAATCACATGACGCCTTGAGTATTCGGACGAAGGCAGGGGGTGCGTTCTCGTCGGCCTCCCAGCGCGAACCCGAATCCGATGAACGGAACTATGGCCGCCGGCGCAGGGATGGGAGTGGTCAGTACGCGAATCTGGTCGATCTTGGGGCTCGCATGGCCGAAGATTCTCAGCATATGACCATCGGCGCTCCACTCGATCTTGTCGCGTCCGATTTCAATGCCGTGACCCGGCCGCGCGTCATATTGGGTCCCCGTCAACCCGAATTGGCCGGTCGTTGCCTTCATGCTTCCCCAACGGACAATGACCCCGACGATCTCCTCTGCAAATGTCACTGTCCCCGAGTACCGATACGACTCCTCGCGCAGCGGATCAATGTGGACAAGGTACGAGTCCACGAGCGTTCCGATCGGAACCGTTCCTGGTGTGTAATTCGACCGGTCCTGGTAGAGAATGCCTCGCTGCGAGAATTCGACGCTGACCGGCGCGGTAATCTCCACCGCAAGCCGCTCGGAGAACACCCGGATGTTGTCGCTGCTCTCCCAGGCGTGGCGCTCGAGCGACCGTGGCGGATTGTCAATCTCAATGTCGCCCGATTCGCCCACGATGTCGCCGCGTGCCAGCCCTGCGAGTGCAAAGATACAACCTGCTCCCCCGACCAGGGAGCGCCGCCAGATGCCGCACCGCATTTTTGATCCCTCCTGCAGATTCGACGAGCGTCGATGCGGAGAAGTCCTGCTGCCTCGACGCCCGACCCATGCCTGCGGACGTCCTGATTACATTCGCGGAAAGACCCTCACTGGGTTTTGAAATTCACGCCGAATTGCGCGTTTCGCCCTGAAATCCTCGGGTTTTCTGGCCGGAAACCACATCCACGCCGACTCATCGATTCTGTGTGCGGCTCAAGGAGCGGTTCGGCGTTGCCGCCGGCTGCCGAGAAGCCCTGCCCCCAGGACGAGTGCGGGCAGAGCGCCGGGCGTTGGAATTTCAGAGTCGTGCTCGAACGGCTTCGTCAGCACACGAATCTGGTCGATCTTGGGCCGAGCGTGGCCCCAGAAGGTCAGCGACTTCCCATCCACGCTCCAGTCGACTTTGTCCCGCCCGATTTCGATGCCAAAGCCGCGCTTGGCGAGATACTTCGTGCCCTCCGCGGCCAGCGTCAGGTTTGTCGCCTTCATGTTCTTCCAGGTCACGATGATTCCCAGGATCTCACGCTCGAACGTAACCGTGCCGCTGTACCAGAACGACTGACGCCGCACCGGGTCAACGTGGACAAGGTACGAGTCGACGATTGTGTCTTCCGCAAGTGTCGCCGGTGAGAAGTCCCTGCGATCGTCGTAGGTCACTCCCGGAGTGCTGAAATCAACGGTGACTGGCCGGGTGAGAGCCAGTGAGCTCGCCTCCTGAAACACCCGGATACTGCCGGTGCTTTCCCAGGCTCCCTTCTCCACGGACAGGGGAGGATTCGAGGCGACAGTCATGTCGCCAAAAGTCGAGGTGATATCCGCGCGGGCCCGGTGCAGGCCGTTTCCCCCGTACGCGACGGCAATTGCCGCGCAGAGCGCTGTGGTCTTTCTCATGTGCTGACCCCCCGCGATGAAATGCGTCGGGCTGCGTGGTGGACTCGTTCGAATCCAGTTGCTTCGCCCGCCGATGTCGCAGCATCACAAGTATGCGGCTCGCCCGGAGTTCTGCAAGCGCAGGCACAAATCGATCCGCACCATGCGTCCAAGCATGCTGGGAATGGCGCATGACGCGCTTCGGCAAACTACGGAGACTTTGAGGCGCGCACCGTATCACTCGGCCTGGTCAACTTTACCGGACCTGCATCAGTAAACCGACCTGCGGCTGCGTCCCCCGCCCATCAAGGTCGCGGAGCCATCAGCGCGACCCCGGCTCGCCGGCCTTCCCGAGTATGAGGCGGTACACCGCAAGTTCGGTTGGTAAGAATGTCTCAGTTCCGCTCCATGCTGCATTCTGCAGGGCGCGGCTGCATGAGCAATTCGACGCGGCAAGTGAGCCGATATCGGCAAGCGCGTTCGTCAGCAGTGAAACACAGGCGCTGCTCGCCTGCGCGAGGTTCGACCGAATGACTTCAGAAAGTGAGGCGCTGCCTTCCGGCGGTATGGCTGGATTACCTCGCCATGAGTCATAGTCAGTCGGAAGCGCGATGAGAGCGTAGGAAATCCCTGCTTCGCGCGCGAGTCGCGCTTCCGGAAGCGCGGTCATTCCCACCACGTCGGCGCCCATGACACGGTGCATCCGACTCTCTGCTCTGGTCGAAAAACTCGGGCCCTCAATACACACATAGGTCCCTGATTCGTGGGTGCGCGGAGCCGAGTCGGTCGTTGATTTGTAAGACCCCATAGCCTTGATCAGCCATTGCCGCATCGCCGGACAGGTGGGGTCGGCGAAGTCGACGTGCACTGCTGTTGAATCGAAAAACGTGCGTGGTCGCTCCACAGTGCGATCGATGAACTGGTCCACGATCACGACATCGCCAGGCCGTATCTCTTCCCGCAGCGAACCGACGGCGCCGGTTGCGATGAGATGGGTGACCCCCAGCGCCTTGAGCGCGTAGATGTTCGCTCGGTAGGGAACTGCGGATGGGCTGAAGCGATGCCCTGCCCCATGGCGCGCAACGAGCGCCACCTTGGTCCCGTGGACCGTACCCAGCTGGATGTCGTCGCTGGGTGCTCCAAATGGAGTGTCGATCCGCACTGGATCGAAGGTTGCGCCGGGAAACGCGCGCTGCATTTCCCTTTCGAGGCCGCTGCCACCGATGATCCCAATGAACGGTCGCGTCACACTACTGCCAGTTTTGCCGTCTATCAATGTAGTTCCCTCTGGATTCAGATGCGCGGGGCAATTTGCCTATCATTTGCTCAGATGGCCAAGAAATTACCCAAGACTCTGGCGGTTCTTGATGAGGACCTTTGCACCGGTTGCGAGGCATGCGTGTCCGTATGTCCGGTGGATTGCATTGACACTGTGCCCGGCCCCCAATTTCAATCCGTCATGCAGCACTGTCACATTGATTTGCCGCGATGCATCGGATGTACGTTGTGCGCTCAGGTCTGCCCTTGGGATGTGATTTCGATGGCACCTTCTGATCAGGTCGTCAAGGTCGCAAAGTTCGCCCAAGAGCTCGTTTGATTTGATTCGCATGCCAGGTCTTGATCAAGTTGAAGCATCGCAGTGATGTCGGCAAACTCCACCCCGATTCGGGTAGTTTTTCTGGGGAGTGGCGCTTTTGGCGTCCCTACTTTGGGCAGTTTGAACGAATTCGCGCTCGAATTTTTGAATGTACTTGTGGTTTCGCAACCCGCTCGGCCTGCCGGGAGGGATCGCGAGCCAAGGCCCACACCGGTCGTGCAGTATGCGACCAAGATTGGGCTCCCCTGCGCTACCTTCGAAGACGTGAACGACCCTGCCTCGATTCGCGCCATACACGCACTGCATCCGGATGTGCTCGTAGTCATCGCCTTCGGCCAGAAACTAAGTCCGGGCCTGTTGAAAGACCTCTTTGCGATCAACCTCCATGGTTCTCTGCTCCCTCGCTATCGCGGGGCCGCACCGGTGCAGCGCGCTCTGATGTCCGGCGATCGCCGCACTGGTGTCAGCGTCATCGGTCTGGCTCAGCGGATGGACGCCGGAATGGTCTACGCGTCAGCAGAAACAGAAGTCAGGGATGATGAAGATGCGGGTCAGTTGCATGACCGGCTGGCCTTGCTTGGCCCGGATCTCGTCATCGACGTCCTGCGCCGTTGGCGCGCTGGCAGTCTTGCTGGACAGGCGCAGGACGAGTCGCTCGCTACCCGTGCCCCCAAACTTCGCAAGGAAGATGGAACAACGGACTTCGGGCGTCCGGCCCGTCTCATTCGAGCGCAAATTCACGGCCTCAATCCCTGGCCCGGGTGCGCCGTTCGCACTCAGTCCGGCGAGATCATCAAAATCGGGCTTGTCCGCGAGCATTCCGAGCAGGACTCCGCTGCTGCGCCAGGCGAGGTCCTTGAAAATGGCCGCATTGCGTGTGCGGGCGGAACGGTGGAGGTCCTGAAAATCCAGGCGCCCGGCGGGAAAATGATGGATTTCGCAGCCTTTCGCAATGGACACCCGGGACTCCTCGCCCCCGGCAGTCGATTGCACCCGATTTCGTCCGACGATTCTTCCACGGGAAGTGGAATGCGGGCCTAGCGTCCGGGGTGTTTCATGAGCCGTCTTCCTCTTCAATTTTGGGTGCTTCTTGCCGCTGTGCTGTGCTCCTGCGGCCAGCCGGCTCCGCAGCAGGACGGGAACCTGCCGGCGCCTCCGGCTTCACCATCGACGACCCAACCCGCCTCGGGCCCCTCGGAACCCGCAGGGAGCCACGCTTCGCGCCGCTTCTTGGTAATTTATGCACTCGGTTTGGAACGGCCGGCACAGGACTGGAAGGAGTTCCGAGATCGTCAAGGTTGGAATGCCCAGGCCGTGAGCCTGCAGGAGGCGGTCCAAGCCTCAGGCGTCGTCGCTCAGAGTGACGAAGCCGTAGCCCTCGCGCTGCGCGACTATCTGCATAACGAATTCGAGTCAGCCCAGGCCCGTGGCGCTGGCGGCTCCGACTTTGCCGTCTTACTGCTGGGCGATGTCCCTGACGCCCAGGCCGGCAATCCGTCATGGACGCGCATTCCCGCGTTTTATCACGCCCAGCTCGATCCCGCCCTGATCGATCCGCGCGAGCGTCCCGACATTTGCACCGACGCCGATTACCAATTCATCGACGACGACCCCGCCCCCGACTTCGCTCTGGGTCGAGTTCCCGCTCGCACTGCCGATCAAGCCCAGTCCGTGCTCGACAAGGTGATCGCGTATGAAACGAAGCCGCCCAACGGTCCTTGGCGGCGCCGAATCACCTATGTTGCCGGTGAGGGGAGATTCGGACCAGTGGATCGGCTGCTCGAGATGCTGTTTACGTCGATGGTCGAGACAATTGTCCCCTATGACTTTGACGTTCATGTGACCTATGCAAGCCCGACCTCGGCTTATTGCGCTCCGCCCAGCAGTTTCAACTCGGTCGTACGCCAGCGAATTGAGGACGGAGCCCTGCTTGTGAACTACCTCGGTCACGGCGCTCCGACGCGCCTGGACTCCCTCCGTTGGCTCGACCGTCGCTACCCCATTTGTGACGTCAGCGAAGCACGCACGCTCGCCATTGCCGACGGTCAACTCCCGCTCATGTTCATCATCGCCTGCTCCACAGGGCAGTACGACCTCCCGGCCGGCCAGGAATGCCTCGCTGAGTCCCTTCTGTTCAACCCCGCCGGGCCGATTGCAGTCATCAGTGGCAGCCGCATGACCCATCCTTACGCGAACGCCATCCTTCAGAAGAATTTGACTCAGCAGGTGTGCCAGCAGCAGCGCGCCACGATCGGCGGCGTCGACCTCTACGGCGAGCGCGGCCTGATCAACCTCGACGAAACTGATGCACAGATGGAGCTGCTTGGCTCGGCCATTGCTTTGCAGATGCGCTGGGCAACCTCCCCGGCCGACTTGCGCCCCATGCATGTTCTGCTGTACAACTTGTTGGGCGACCCTGCCACGGCTCTTCCCTATCCGGCCCTCTCCATCCCCGCTTTGTCTTACTCAGATGGCGTCGTTCACGGGCGTGTCGACGGCGCGTCAGCCGGCACCGCCTTCATCACTCTCGAGACGCCGCGCACACGATTTGCTCATCAAGATCGAATGGTGCACGTGGACGGCCCGGCCGATCCTGAGTTCGAGGCCAAGACAGCCCACAACTACCCGCTGGCCAACGATCGCATCCTCGCGCAGGCGGAGGTTGCCGTGGAAGCCGACGGTTCATTCATGGCAATGCTGGCCGCTCCCGCGTCGGAAATCGCGCGTGGCGACTTACGTGTAAAGGTCTACGTCCGCTCACCCGGCGGCGATGGCAGCGCCTTCCTGCCCGTCTCGGTTGACCAGCCCTCCCATGGGCACGAACGGCATTAGCCCCATGCGCTGAGCAGACTCGCCAGCAGCCGCACTCCGTAGCCAGTGGGGCCCGCCGTGAAGGGCGAGACTTCCTTATCCAATGTCGCCGAGCCGGCTATATCAATGTGCGCCCACGGCGTCTTCGGATCGACAAAGTACGCCAGGAATGCAGCCCCTTGGATCGGGTGGGCCTCGCGTACCGGCGCACTGTTCCAGATGTCGGCATGCTGGCTCTTCATCATGTCCTTGTACTCATCCCACAACGGCAGGCGCCACACTTTGTCACCAGAATCCACGGCCGCCGCTTCGACTTTGCGCGCCAGGCGATCATCGTTCGCAAAGTACCCCGCGCAGGGACGCCCCAGCGCTGTGACCACACCGCCGGTAAGTGTCGCCAGATCGATGATTGCATCCGGCTTGTGCTCATTCGCGCCCCACGCGAGCGCATCGGCCAATACCAACCGCCCCTCCGCATCGGTATTGGTCACCTCCACCGTCACGCCATTGAGATAGGTGATGATGTCATCCGGGCGGTACGCCTCATCCGATACCGAGTTCTCCGCCGCCGGCAGCAATCCGACCACCTTGCACTTGGGCTTGATCCGCGCCACCGCATGCATCGCGCCCAGCACCGCCATCCCGCCGCACTTGTCGTATTTCATCCCCTTCATGCCGTTGCTGATCTTGAGCGACAACCCGCCGGTGTCATAGCAGATCGTCTTGCCCACGAGCATCACCGTGGACTTCGCCTTGGCCTTCGGCTCGTAGGTCAGTTGAATCAGGCAGGGAGGATTCTCCGACGCCTTGCCGACGTTGATAAGACCCGTAAGTTTGTGCTTCTCCAGATCATCGCCCTTGATGATTCGGCAAGACAGCCCGCATTCCTTGGCCAGCTTCTCTGCCGCTTTGGCGATGTGCGTCGTCGTCGCGACATTCGGAGGCGTCGCGGCCAGCCGACGTGCGAAATTGGTCGACTCCGCCAGCGCCAGGCCTTCCTGAACGCCTGCCAGCGCTTCCTTGTCCGCAATGCCCAACGCGAGAGCATCCGGCGTTTTGCTGTTCTTCTTGAGAGTCGCCTTGAAGTCGTCAAATACAAACGCAGCCAGACCCACTCCTTCTCCCAGGCAGCGCGCAAACCGCTTGACCTTCACTTTGCGGAAAGTTCCCTTTCCAATGTGCAACGTCGCCGCGCCGGCCTGAATGCGACTCAATGTCCGCACCAGCGCCGCCCCCTGTGCTCGCACTTTGGCTTCCGTCATCTTGCCCGCATCGCCCGTCCCGATCAGCACATACCGCACCCCATCCCCGTCAACCAGCGCCGTCTCGCAGCACTCGCCCGCAAACTCCTTACGCTGCAGCGCCGCCGCAATCGCACCGCCGCTTGACCGGTTGATCGCCTCAAATTCCTTGGCCGGCTTACGCGAGTTATCCACGAATAAGACATGGGCGTCGGACTTGGATTGTGTTTTGGTGGTGGCGCTCAGGGTGCGATACACGAAGCATTCTCCTCTACTCGATGGGTTCTGGGTCTTGTTCTGATGGGTCGTCGAGGTGGCGGACGCGCCCACGATCATCGTCCGTGACGCAGACGCTCGATCTGGCGAAATCCGTCGAATTTCCAGCCCGTTCTGGCCGGAAATGACCGGGAGTGTAGCGGCCAGATTCGCCTACTCCGCGCGACGCTTGGACAGGCTTTCCCGGATTGACTGCATTGTCTGTGGTATCTCTTTGCACGATGACGGCGCGACAAAGATGGTGTCGTCGCCCGCCAGCGTCCCGAGGATGCCCGCCGGTCGAAAGTGATCCAAATGCCGGGCCACCAGCGAGGCGGACCCCGGCGCCGTAAAGATCACGATCATGGCTTCGTTGGCGGCCATGCTGATGATCAGGTCGTTGAGAGATGCCTGTACGGGCAGCGGCAACGCCGCGTCGGTCGGGAGGCGATACACAACCCGGCCGTCCGAGTCGGTGGTCTTCACCGCCCCCAGCCTGCGCAGACTGCGCGAAATGGTGGACTGCGTCACCTCATGTCCCATCGCTGCCAGGTGCTCCACAAGGTCTTCCTGGGTCGCGGCCACGCCCGTCTCCAGAAGACGCTTCAGAGCCGCCTGACGTTGCGAAGAGGTTGCGCGGGACACGTCCATGATTCGATCTCAATTCTTGCCCGCGTTTCCCAGGAGTCCCAGCAGGATTGCCTTCTGAATGTGCAGTCTGTTCTCGGCCTGCTGAAAGATGACTGATCGTTCATGGTCGGCGGCGCTGTTGGAGATTTCCTGGCCGCGCACCATCGGCATGCAATGCATGATGACGGCACGCGCTGAAGCGACGGCGATGAGGCCGTCACTGAGTTGATACCCGCGGAACGCCTTCTCGCGTTCCGCCTGCTGTGCTTCCTGGCCCATGCTCGCCCACACGTCGGTATAGAGCGCATCTGCTCCCTTCGCCGCTTCCTTCGGCGATGCGCATGCCGCGATCCTCGCCCCGCCCTCTTTTGCACGCCCCTTGGCTCGCTTGACGATCATCGCATCCGGTTCATAGCCCTTCGGGCACGCATACCGGACGCTGATCCCGACGGCAGGCAGCACGAGCAGCAGGCTGTGCAGCACATTGTTCCCATCGCCGATGTAGGCCAGCTCGAGCCCTTGCGCATTGTCGAATCGTTGTGCGAGCGTCAGGAGGTCAGCAAGGGCCTGACACGGGTGATGTGAATCACTCAGCCCATTGATCACCGGAACTCCCGACTTGGCGCTGAACCGTTCCAGATACCCATGCTCATGCGTGCGAATCATGACGCCGTGCACATAGCCCGTCAGGACGCCTGCCAGGTCCTCCGGCTCCTCGCTCTTGCGCGATGCAGATGTGCTTTCGATGACTTCTCCGCCCAGTTCATGCATGGCCACCGCAAACGAGAATCGAGTGCGCAGCGATGGTTTTTCAAACAGCATCGCCAGGTGCTTGCCCGCCAGATCAGTTCGAAAACGACCTGCCCGGCGCTCTTCTCGGAGTCGCCGGGCTAGGTCGATCAAGCCATGCACTTCATCCTGCGTCAGTTCCTCACCGGTGAGCAGATGCGGCGTATGCATCGTCAGCGTCGTCATGTTCATTCTCCCTTGGTCTGGTCTCTCGAGCTCGCGATCGGCACACCGTCCCCACCCCGCGATCAGTGAACAACTCCTCAATCAGTGCGTGCGGACGGCGCCCATTCAGCACGTGGATCGCGTTCACCCCATGAGTAAGAGCATCGATCATCGTCCGGGCCTTCGCCAGCATTCCCCCCTGCACCACTCCGGTTTCAATAAGCTGCGTCAGTCCCCCAGCGTCCAGTTCGGAGATAACCCGCTTTTCACCGTCCAGAATCCCGTCCTGGTCCGTCAGATACACGATTCGGCCGATCCCCAGCGCCACCGCGATCTTGCTCGCCGCCCAATCTGCATTGATGTTGAACGCCTCCCCGTCCTCCCCCACCCCCACGGGCGCGATGACGGGAATGTACCCCGTGCCGGGACGCTGCTGCGACCGGAGCAGCATCTGCACGTAGTCAATATTGACTCGCTCGATCTTGCCCACCCGCCCCAATCTCGCGTCCGCCTGCCGGCACTGCAGCATGCGCGCATCGGCCCCGCTCACGCCCACGGCCAGTACGCCCGCTCGGTTCAGCGTTCGCACGATCCGTCGATTCACCTGGCCGCACAAAACCATCTCCACGACGCCCATCATCTCGGCCGTCGTGACGCGCTGCCCCTCAATGAACTCCCATGTGATGCCATGGGCGGTGAGTTCTTCATTGATGGCCGGGCCTCCGCCGTGGACCAGTACCACTGAGACACCCACCGAGCGCGCCAGCGCAAAGTCGGCGCACAGTGACTCCACCAGCCCGACGTCCTGCAACGCGGCGCCGCCCAACTTCACGAGCACCGTCTGGCCCGCAAACTGCCGGACGTATTGCAGCGTGTCCAGAACCTGATGCACCGACTTGGCTCCTGCCCTCGCTGTCATGTGCTGTACTCCGCGTTGATCTCCACGTACCGCGCGGAGAGATCGCAGCCCCACGCCGTCGCGCTCTCCTTGCCGCTGTTGAAGGCCGCCTCGATACGCACAAAGTCGCGCTTGAGCAGTTTTCGCAGTTCCTCGCGATCAAAAAGCGCTGGCTCGCCCCCGGCAAAAATGCACGTGCCTTGCAGCGTCAGTGTCAGACGAGCCAGGCTGCTCGTAGGTACACCCTCGGCGCCGAGTCGAGCAAGAATCCGCCCCCAGTTTGGGTCGCCGCTGTGCAGCGCGCACTTGAGCAAAGGGCTGAGCGTCAGTCCTCGTGCAGCCTTCCGCGCCAGCGCGAGGTCAGGCAGGCCGGTGATCGTCGCCTCGACCAGCTTCGTCGCGCCCTCTCCGTCCTTGGCAATGGATTTCGCCAGGATGATCGCCGTCTCGGTCAGCGCCTTTCGGAAGGCGCGCACGTCCGCGTCGCGCTCGACCTTCACCCCGCTTGCGCCGTTGGCCAGCAGGAACACCGCATCATTCGTGGAGGTGTCCCCGTCCACGCTGATCATGTTGAATGACACATCCACCGCTTCTTTGAGCATCGTCTGCGCGACGTCCGGCTCCAGGGCCGCGTCCGTCAGCAGATATCCGAGCATGGTCGCCATGTTCGGGTGAATCATGCCCGAGCCCTTGCAGATGCCCGTGATCCGGATCCTCCCTTCCGACAGTTTCACTTCCGTCGTGACAGTCTTGGGAACAAGATCAGTGGTGAGGATCGCAACCGCGAAGGGTTCCGCCGCATCGCATGCGCGCTCGACAAGATCCGGCAGCGCGGGCACGATCTTGTCAAGATCCACCTGCACGCCGATCACACCTGTGGAGGCCACCAGCACCTGATCTGCAGTGCAGCCCACCGCGCTGGCCGTCGCCCGCGCCAGCTTCAAATTCCGCTGCGCACCCTCCGCCCCCGTGGCCGCGTTGGCCTGCCCGCTGTTGGTGATCACCGCCCGCACGTTGGTGCTGGGCAGTAGTTCCTGGCAGTACAGGATCGGCGCTGCCTTGCACTCGTTCTTCGTGAATACTCCCGCTGCAGTCGCCGCCCGTTCGGAAATGATGATGCCCACGTCCGGCCGATACTTCCGCACCCCGGAATTCACGCCCGAGGCAAGAAAGCCCATCGGCAGCGCCGTCCGCGCAATGCCTGCTCCGACATTCATAGCACGCCCTCCAATCCCGCAAGATGGCTCGCCGGAGGCAGGCCCAGGAGGCGGTTCAGATTCTCCACCGCCTGCGACGCCGCTCCCTTGAGCAGGTTGTCAATCAGCGCGAACACGTACAGCCTTTCGTTCGTCACATGCCAGGTGATGTGCGTCCGCGCGCTGCCCACCACCCGTCGCAAGCCCAGCAATGCGGGCTCCTTCCCGCACGTGCCGCATCGCACCAGCGCTTCACGCTCATAGTGATGCTGGTAACATGCCCCGACTTCTTCTTCCCCGATTCCCCTTGCAAGTTTCGCAAAAATGGCGGCGCTGATGCCCCGCCTTACGGGGAGCAGTTCCGTGACAAAGTGCGGCGCAATCTCCTGCCCGCCCAGCGCCTTGGCGAATCGCACAATTTCCGGGTAGTGCTGATGCGCACCCACTCGGTATGGCGCAAACTCGCCATCCACTTCATTGAACAGCAGCGACTCCGTCGCCTTTCGACCTGCCCCCGATGTTCCCGACTTCGCATCGATCACAATCGACTGCGGATCGACGATCTTGTCTTTCAGCAGCGGCAACAGCCCCATCAGCGCTGCGGTCGCATAGCACCCCGGATTGGCGACCAGCCTCGGCCCGACTGGAGATGCCGGGCCTGCCCATGGGACCAGTCCATACTCTGCCTTCGCAATCCACTCCGCGGCTGTGTGCTTCTTGCCGTACCACTGCGCAAAAGCGTCAGCCGGCAGTCGAAATGCTCCACTCAGATCGATCACATCCACGCCGCTGCGCAGCAAACCGGGGGCATACTCAATTGACGCTTCCGCCGGCGTCGCAAGAAAAACAACGTCGAGGTCCTCCGTCATCTCCGCCAGCGACTCAATCGGCAGCACCGGAACCCCGCGCGCCCCATCCTCAGGCAAGTAGTCGCTCATCTTCCAATTCGAATCGCTGGCCAGGCACGCGCTCACGCGCACACGCGGATGCCGCAGCAGCAAGCGCGTCAACTCCAGGCCGGAGTACCCCCGGGCACCGACGACCGCAACATTGATTGGTTCTTTTTCAGCCATGTATATGCATATTTATGCCATGTGTGCGTATTTGTCAAGTTATATCGTTGATTTTTTGCATAAGCATGACTAAAAATGCACTGCATTGACTGGCCCGGCTCGGCGGCTTTCTGGTTCCGGATCCCACCCCCCGTGCGGACCTGCACGTCAAGCCATACGTTCCTGTTCTGATTTGAAGGGATTGAACCCATGACATCTGCTTCCTCGTCCTCTGCCTCTCGTCCCAAGGTCGTACTTGCGTTCTCCGGCGGTCTCGACACCTCCGCCATCGTCCCCTGGCTCATCGAGCACTACAACGCCGATGTCCTCGCCTATTGCTCCGACCTCGGCAACGCGCCCGATCCGGTCGCTCTCGAAAAGTGGGCCCGCCACCTCGGCGCCAAGGACTTCTACTTCGAAGACCTGAAGGACCGCTTCGCCTCTGAATTCGCCTTCGCCGCCATCCGCGCCCAGGCCCTTTATCAGGATGACTACCTCCTCGGCACCGCGCTGGGCCGTCCTCTCATCGCCGAGCGCGTCGCCGCCTACGCCCGCCGCACCGGCGCAACGGCAATCGCTCATGGCGCCACCGGCAAAGGCAATGACCAGCTCCGCTTCGAAAAATCCTGGGCCTACCTCTGCCCCGAACTCAAAATGATCGCCCCATGGAAAATCTGGCAGTACAAGGGCCGTCAGGATCTCGTGAACTACATTCGTTCGAAGGGGTTCACCATTGACGCTGGAGAGAAGACCTACAGCGTCGATGTCAATCTGCTGCACCGTTCCTGCGAGGGCGGCATTCTTGAGAACCCGCAGAAGGCCTACGACCCCGAGAAGATTTACGAATGGGTCGCTCCACCTTCCAAACAAAAACGCGAGCCCGTGCGCGTGGAGATTGAGTTTGCTGCCGGCCTTCCCGTCGCCGTGAATGGCGAGCGGATGTCGTCCGCTGCCTTGCTTTCCGCGCTCAACCGCATCGGCGGCGCCTCCGGGATCGGTGTCGCCGACCTGGTCGAGGAACGCGCCAACGGCATCAAGAGCCGTGGCGTCTACGAAACCCCCGGCGGAACGCTTGTTCACATCGCCTGCAAGGCCCTCAAGCACCTCTGCTGGGATCGTCCCTTGCTCGACATCGGCCGCACCCTCGGCGTCGAATACGCCACGCTCGCCTATGACGGTCTCTGGCACTCCGATGCCCGCCTCGCCATTGAGTCGTTCTTCACCCGGGCCTCCGAGACCTTGGCCGGCTCCGTCACGCTTATCCTCGAAGGAGGCCACGCGCGCGTCGCAGAGCGCAAATCTCCCTACGCACTGTACGATGAGTCCCTCGTCACCTTCGAGGGAGATGAACAGGGACTGCACAAGTACGCCGAAGGCTACTGCCGCACCGTCTGCTTCAGCTCCTGGCGCGCCGGTCGTCGCGATGCGCGCACCAATCGCGTTCACGCTTGACACGCTCCCGCGGAAATCTCCCCATGCCCGACCCCACCTCCGGCCCCGTCCTCCAGTCCCAGCGTAACGCGGCCCGCGCCGCCGCCCTGTTTGATTTCACGCACGGAATCGACGTGGATCGCCGCCTCGCCGCGCAGGAAACCGCAGTGCAGACCGCTTGGGCCAGCGCCCTCGCGCGCGCCGGACTCCTTTCCGCCCACGATGCGCAGCAGGTCGGTAGCGCGATGGATGAGGCTCGACGCCTGATGGAAGTGGGGGAGTTCGATTGGCAGATCGCTGATGAAGACATCCACATGAACCTCGAGCGTTTCGTGACCCAGCGCCACGGTACGCTCGGCAAACGCATGCACGTCGGGCGCTCCCGGAACGATCTCATCGCCACCACGCTTCGCCTGTTCGTCCGCGATGCGTGTTCAGACGTTCGCCGCGCTGCGGCCGGTTTGGGCCTTGCGCTCACCAACCGCGCCGCCGCCTTCACGGACACCATCGTCCCCGGCATGACTCATCTCCAGCACGCCCAGCCCATCCGCCTGGGGCACGCATTCGCCGCCCACGCGTTCTCTCTCTCGCGCGACCTTTCAGCTCTCGACCGCGCAGCGCAGAACGCCATGCTCGCCATGCCCCTCGGCGCCGCCGCCATGGCCGGTACCACCATTCCCATCGACCTTTCAGCCCTTGCTCGCGACCTTGGGTTCCGGAATCCTCCCCAGAACGCATATGACGCGGTCGGCGACCGCGACTTCATGCTCGACGCCCTGAACGCCTGTGCAACCCTCGCCCTTCACCTCTCGCGCATTTCCGAGGACGTCATCTTCTGGTCTTCCTCACCCGTCGGCCTTCTGCGCCTTCCCCCCGCGTGGTCCACGGGCTCCTCCATCATGCCCAACAAGCGTAATCCCGATGTGCCCGAACTCGTTCGCGCCAAGTCCGCTCACATCATGGCCTGTGTCACCGATGGCTTCATGCTCATGAAAGCCCTTCCGTCCAGTTACGACTCCGACATGCACGAACTCAAGCGCGTTCTTCTGCGCTCCGTGGATGACACACTCTCCTCATTGGGCGCGTTGACGCCGTTCACTGCCGGCCTTGAGGTGAACTCCTCCCGCGCCGCCGCGCTCCTGAGTCACGGCCATCTCTTGGCCACCGAACTTGCTGACGAACTTGCTCGCCAGGGTGTGCCCTTTCGCGACGCCTATGCGAAGATCGCGGCTTTGGTGGAGCAGGCCGAGGCCAAGCATGTGCAAATTCACGAACTGCCCGAGGCTTGCGCCATCCTCCCCGACCTCTCCTTCGAATCCGCCGTGGAACGCCGCAAGGCTTCCGGCGGCACCGCCCGCGCTCCCCTCACCGCTGCCCTCGCTTCGCTGCGCGCCGTGTTTTCCACGGTCGCCACGTGACTGTCGCCTGCGGAATACCGTTTCGCATGAACACGCGCTCTCTCTGGGTCCCTTGGCGACTGGCCTACCTTGAGTCGCTCGGCGAAAAGCCGGCCGTGACCACCGAAGCCCGCGCCGCATCCGAAGCTGCCGCCGGCTCTGACTTTCTCGAGTTCTACTGGAACCATCCTGACCAGGATGCTGAGCACCTCGTCATCTTTCGCGACGATGCGGGCATGATTCTGCTCAACCGTTACCCCTACTCCAATGGGCATCTCATGGTCGCCCTTGGCGAGGCCCGTCCTCGCCTCCTCGACTACGACCCGCCACAGCGCGCTGCCCTCTGGCTGCTCACCGAGAAAGCCATCGATCTCGTCGAGCGCGCGTTCCACCCCCAGGGCGTCAACGTGGGCATCAACCAGGGTCGCGCTGCCGGCGCCGGCCTGCCCCAGCACTTGCACGTTCATTTGGTCCCGCGCTGGGCAGAAGATACGAATTTCATGACTGTCGTGGGCGACGTCCGCGTCATCCCTGAAGCGCTCCAGAAAACCTATGAGCGGTATCGCACAACGCTCGCAAAGGGGTCCACATGATTCCATCCACGTACACGATCATGGAAAAGCGTGAGACCTGTCGCCGCAGATTGCGCTGGGTCTCGTTCTACCTCTTTCTGCTCGGAGGTATGTGGGGCCTGTACTACTGTGTCGCCCTCGGCCTTGATTTCGCGACTGGCGACAGTGTCAGCCTGTATCAGGTCCAGTACCTTCTCACCTATTTGGCTATATTCTGGGTGCCCGCCCTTGTCGTGTGGCAGGGCGATCGCTGGCTTGTAAAGCGCATTGTGCCCTTTCCGGACCTCGCGTGTCCGCGCTGTGACTATCAACTCAAGGCTCTTACGACGCCGAAGTGTCCGGAATGCGGGTTAGACCTGCCTGCATCGCTAATTTCGTCGAGCACAGCGTAAACCCACTAGTATTTGCCCGAGAGGAGATTCGACCCCAGTGCCCGCCGTTTCACCCGCCACTCTCGCCCAGGCAATCTCGCTTGCCAATGCATTGCGTTATACCGACCAGTCGCACTGGTTCGACTTCTACAACTGTCGCGTCGCCCTGCCCGACAAAGGTGTCTACTTCTATGTGATGCCCTACATCAACTCCGGTTCATCGCTGGCTCCCGATCGCGCCGGCCTTTGGGTCTACGACGGCGGCAACGCCGGCCCGACCCGAAAGTCGATCTGCGCCGATGAGCGCATCGGAGCCTCAGGGTGGTCCGCTTCGTCAGAAGAGTGCGATGTCCGCTGGTTCCGCAACGGGACTGAGTGCGTCTTTTCTGAGAATGCCATCCGCCTCACCGGCCCCACGACCATCTGGGACATCACCATTGAGTCTTACCTCTTCGATCAGGATGAGCCCGTGCTCGATCCGCGCCGCCTGAAATTGGAAGAACGCGGCATGCTCCGCCTCGCCCCCTTTGTGCACCGTGTGCCGCGCATGAAAGGCTGGGCGACTGGCTTCATCGAGCAGCAGGGGGTCCGCTACGACTTCCACCGCGCCGTCCTGTATCAGGCCAAAAACCACGGCCCCATGTTCCCTCGCCAGTGGACCTGGATTCAGGCCAACGACTTCATCGAGGATTCGCAACTCGCCTTTGAGGTCGCTGGATTACAGGACGCTCGCGGCGATGCCGCCATGCTGCGCATCATCCGCCCCGAGGGTGTCCGTATGCTCTCCACCTGGGCCGGTGACTCGGTGAGCGTCTCACGCTCAGGCATGGAGTACCGATTCGCTGCACGCTCCAGCGACGGTGCGGTCAACGTATCTGGCGTGGGTCGCCACGATCCGGACAACGTGCTCTTTCGTTATGCTTGCCCTGAGGGCGGCACCGCGGAGAACGATGAGTCCTTCACCGGCTCCTTGGAAGTGACCATTGACGGCAAGACCTGCCACGCGCGCCTGCCGGCTCTCGGTCTGCTCCGGAAAATCTGAATCCTTGTTCGAACGCGCATGAAAAACCCCGGGGTGCGCCCCGGGGTTCGTTGTATGTTCTCTGTCGCGCGGCTCAGCCCTTGGCCATTGTCGCATTCGACTCCACGTCGTCGATGATCTCTTCTTTACCGAACTCATCGCCGCGGAACTTGAAGCGGGTCTGCAGGAATTTGGAGTACTCCTTGATCGCTTCCGGGTCGTATGCGACAAATGTGTTGATGTACAACTGGCGGAAACGCGGGCGGCTGTTGCCCAGCTTCACAAAGAAGTTGGTGAACTTCGGGTCGAAGTAGTAGGTTGCGAACTGTTGGATGTGCGACAGGATCTCGCGGAACTGCGTGAAATATGCCTCCTGGTACTCAACCAGCGGTTCCATCTTGATCTCGCCATTGTGCATCTTCATGTCGCTGATGAGCTTCTCCGCCAGGTTGGCGGCCGACTCATGGACGATGTACAGGCCGGCTGAGAAGATCGGGTCGATGAATCCCGCCGCGTCGCCCACGATCACCCACCCGTTGCCTGCCAGTTGCTTGGTGTAGAAGTGGTACCCATGGAGTTGCGAGCCGCCGGTGCCCTTGTTGGCGATGGCAGGTTTGAAGTTCGTCAGTTTCTTCGCGCCGTCCTTGATGCGGTCGGCGATGAACGGGCACGTCCACACATACTTGTCATAGAACGCCGTGGGGTCCTTCTCGTATTCCTCGAGATACAGGTTGCGATCCGCCACGATGCCGATCGACACCTTGTCCCCTTTCAGCGGCGCCCACCAGAACCACATGTCTTTCTGGTACACGATGCGCACGTCGCCTTCCGCCCGGCCCGCGTTCCGTTTGGCCCCTTCCCAATGCGCAAACGACGAAATGCTCCGCAGCTTGTCGATTTCCATCCGAAGTCCGAGTTTCCGCGCCAGGAAATTCACCCGGCCCGAAGCGTCCACCACCAGCTTGCAGCGCACGTCGTGCGTCTTCCCGTGCCGCGTGTATCTCACGCCGTTCATGCGCCCCGCCGCATCGTACAGCACGTCCTCCACCATCGCTTCATCCAGGCCGATGACTCCATGCTCGCGGGCCTTGTTGAGCAGGAAATAGTCATACACCGACCGGTCGAACGAGTACACGAAGGCCTCGCACACCGGGTCATCAGGAAACACGTCCTGCTCGAAATTGAACACCTCGCCGCTCGGCGCCTGCCATCCGCCGTTCCACTTGCGGATGAACTGCGAGTCCAGGTCCTCGCGCGTGATGCCCAGTTTGCTCCACACGCGCCAGATGCCCGTCGGCGCGATGATCTCACCCACCGCGAACCGCGGGTACTTCGCCGCCTCCAGCAGCAGTACGCTGTTCCCCGCATCGGCCATCAATTGCGCAAACGTGGTCCCGGCTGGCCCGGCCCCAATGACAATGAAGTCGTACTCCGCCTTGGGGTCGTACCCCTGCATTTCCTTTTCCCAGTCCCTGCCAGGCTTGGCCATTGTGCTGCACGAGGTCTTTGCAGACCCGCAGCACGAACTGTGACTTGTCGCGCAGCTGTCACCGTGGGCGCCAGCGCCATTCATGCCGTTGTGGGCGTTCATCGATCTTTCTCCCTGAAAACCGTGCTCTCCGAGCCTCATGGCTGGCTAGAAGCGGCCAGCCCTTCGAGTATCATCTATTCGTTCAGATCGTGCGAGTGGATTCTCCAAGTTTTTGCTCGCACAAACATGATTATAGCGGCCATCCCGAAGAATCCCCTCTCGGGACGCGTCTGAGAACCTCACCAGCCTTCGGCTTCGATTTCCCGTATAAATCGCCGATATTTGCTCATGCGCCCCGATGTTCGTCGCCTTCCCCATCATGAAAGCCCTGGAAAAGCGGCTCGCCAGCGAGTTCGGCTCTTCCCGCGATTGTCTGCCCTTCCGCGTGGGCGGAGACTGGCTCCAGTCCGACTTTCCCCAGATTACCGACCCCGAGGATCTCGAATCCTTGGCCGCTGTTTCTGAATGGATCTCCGTCCATTCTGACGACTTTTTCCGCCCTTCACCCGCACCCGTTGAATTCACCACCCAGGGCCACACGATTCTCTTCCAGTCCCGCGGCGTGACCCGCCACGATGAGAATCGCACCGTTCGCCTCTCCTACGCACCGCTCGCGCCCGGCTGCCCCATGGTGCTCGTGCTCCCTGCTTGGAATGTCAGCCGGAAAACCTTCCGCAAACTTCTCCCCATCGCTCGCCTCGAGGGCTTTGGCGGCGCATCGATGAGCATGCCTTATCACGATGAACGCATGCCTTTGGGCTGGACCCACGCCCAGCCGCTCGCCTGCGCCGACCTCGGCCTCACCCTCCGCGCCAATCAGCAGGCCGTCTTGGATGCGATGGACGCCGTGTCAGTCCTGCAGCAGCTCGGCCACCGTCACGTGGTCATCGTCGGGTTTTCCATCGGATCAGGCGTCTCCGTCCTCCTCGACGCCCATGACCACCGCCCCGCCGGGGTGATTTCCGTGCTCTGTGGCAGCAACTTTGCCGATTGTGCTTGGAACGGCATTTCCACCACCTACCTCCGCGCGGAACTCGAAAAACACCTCGATCTGCCCATGCTCAAACGCTGCTGGCGTGCCCTCGAATTCGGCTGTTACGTCCCCCGCCTCCCGCTCCATCGTCGCCTCACACGCTCCCTTCTGGTTGGCTGGAACGACCATACCTTTCCGCGCAATAACGCCCGCAATCTCAAAGCGCTCTACGACGCATATGGTGTCGATCACTTCTGGACTACGCTCGGCTGCGGACACTACACCATCGCGTACCCGCCCCATTCATACCGCTTCGCACTCTGGCTTCGCCACCGCCTGCAGGAAGTTGGCGCCGCCATTCGTGGCGAACCCCTGCCGATCGCACGCATCAAGGAGCATGAGCGCGCCAGTCTGGTGGACGCGGCCGAAATGACAGTCGACGATTCCGCAGAGGATCCGCGATGAATTCGCCCGAATCCCCGCGGAATGACGCTATGCCCCCTCGGCACCGGGTCGTCGTCACCGGACTTGGCGCACTCACCTGCGTTGGAAATTCCGCCGCGTCGATGTGGAACTCGCTGATTAACGCCCGCTCCGGAATCCGGACAATTGAGACCTTTGACACCCGCGGATTGGCCCTCGATATCGGTGGTGAGGTTCGCGGTTTTGATCCCGCGCAGACATTGCAACGCGAGTGGTCTGATCGCCTCGAGCGCTTCAGCCAGTTCAGTCTGGCCGTCGGCCTTGAGGCTCTGCATCACGCCGGATACGACCCGGATGCCCAGCCGCTTCCCGATGCGGCCGTCTTCGTAGGCAATGGTCACGGAACCAATCTGCCCTACAAGGACGAAGTCGTCGGCTCAGCCTGTGGTGATCCGCATTGGGCTACCCCCGCTCTCTTGCCGCGCATTCTCTACTACAACGCCTCCGCGACTCTTGCCCGCCGGATTGGTGCCGCCGGACCTCGCTGCGTCATCTGTTCAGCCTGTGCAAGCGGCTCGCTCGCGATTGAGCGCGCCTGGCGGTGCATCCGGCGCGGCGCTGCGCCCATGGCGCTCGCGGTCGGAACTGAAGCCAATTTGGACCCTTTCGGAATCCGCTTCCTCGGCGGCATGCGCGCCCTCGCTTCCCTCTGCCCCGACCCTGCCCAGGCCAGCCGGCCCTTCGATCGCGCTCGCTCCGGGTTTGTTCTCGCCGAAGGTGCGGCCGCACTGGTGCTCGAGTCGCTTGACCATGCCCGCCAGCGCGGCGCAGAAATTCTCGCCGAACTGCGCGGCTGCGGCGGCGCAGCCAACGCCGAAAGCCTCTACGACCCCCAGTCCGCCGGTCCCGCCGGTGCGATGCGGCTCGCCCTCCGCAATGCCCAGGTCGCACCCGACGCCGTTGACGCTGTCTTCGCCCACGCGACAGCGACTCCGCTGGGTGATCCCGCTGAAATCGAGGCCATTCGACTGGCCCTTGGCCCCGCGGCTGCCCGCACGTTTATTACCGCCCCCAAGTCTCTCCTGGG
This sequence comes from Phycisphaerales bacterium, assembly GCA_044229655.1. Lineage (GTDB taxonomy): Bacteria > Planctomycetota > Phycisphaerae > Phycisphaerales > UBA5793 > JBGASM01. Next base: position 101,762 of record JBGASM010000002.1, read on the forward strand.
GCATGCGATCGCAGCATCCGGGTCCTTGGGGGCTGTGCAGTGCGTGATGGCCATTCGCACCGGCGTCATTCCGCCGACCATCAATTGCGATGATCCGGATGACTTTGTGGCGGGCTTGAACATCGTGCGCAATGTCGCCGCGCAATGCAATGTGCGCACCGCACTGTGCAACGCATTTGGCTTTGGTGGCGCGAATGCTGCCGCCGTCTTTGCTCGCTTCACCGGTTGAGCTGGGTGACGCTTGGCCGCCGTCGATTAGGACGAACTCGTCCCGCGTCGGGCTAGCTTCTCAACCACCTCGCGCCGCGCCCGCTTCACATCCCAGATCAGGCCCGTTTTTTCCAGCAGTACCATGAAGTAGTACACCGGGTCAATTTCCCACCAGTAGAACCCGCTGTTGGCCGCGTGCGGATAGTGATGGTGGTTGTTGTGCCATCCTTCGCCTAGGTTGAGTAGCGCCACTGTCATGTTGTTCCGGCTGTCGTCCGTCGTCTGGTACCGTCGCTTACCCCACAGGTGCGTGATCGAGTTGATCGCAAATGTCGCATGCCACGCGCCGATGGTCGGAATAACCGCGCCCCACACCATCAGCGCAGCCGCCCCGGCCCCCAGGCCCGGCCCGCTCGTTGCGCCCCAGAGTGCGCCGACGCACGCCATGAACAGAAAGAAAATCACTGGCGGAATCCAGTAATTGCGGTCCAGAAAAACCAGTTCCGGATATCGCGACAGATCCTTCACCCATCGCGAATCCGTGCCTTGGTTCTCATCCAGCCAGATCCACGTGAGGTGCGCGTGCCAGAACCCTTTGGTCAAGGGTGAATGTGGGTCTTCCGCCTCGTCTGAAAAAGCATGGTGCCGCCGGTGGTGCGCCGCCCACCACAGCGCGCCACGCTGCGCTGCGCAGCCGCCCCAGAAGGCCAGGACACATTGGAACCACCGGCTCGTGCGGAAACAGCGGTGGCTGAAATACCGATGCAGCCAGCCGGCGCTTCCTTGCAGCAGGAACATGTATCCCGCCACCGCGACAACCGCCATCCACCACCGGAAATCCACGAACAGAACGCTCAGCAGCGCTGCGTGCAGCAGGAACATGACGACCGAGCGCCTGATCAGCGCGGACGTGCGCGTCTCCGCCGCCGTTGGAGGGCTCAGCGCCCCTTCGACAAATTCTCGTCCCCCGCTGGGCAGCGTGGTCATTGCTCTCTCCTCGTTCCTCCGGCGCGCAGTCCCTGCACACCCATCTTGTCCCTGAGCCGCTTGATCCTCTTGCCGTATCGAATCCCGCCCTCGGTTTGCACTCGTGAGCCTTGATGCTCGCGCGTAGCCACGGCGCCAGTCACTGTTTCATCGCAGAAAATAACCGCGAAACCCAGTCCGGCAACTCGAAAACCCGTGTTTTGGCACTTTCTGCGCAAAAATCGCCCCATGATCTCACGGAATTATCCAAACCATCGCGCACACCAGAGTCCCAGGTTCGCCACTGGCCATGCCGCCAGCCAGTTTTGGGACGGGTTCGACCTGATGGCATCCAGCACGCTCAGACGCACCATCGACTTCAAAAACTCGCTTTCGCTGGCCCGTTCAAGCCCCTCAACCATCCACTCTCGAAACGGCAACGCGAATGACGCCTTCGGCCGGTCCAACACCTCCTGCGGGACGAGATCCGCAAACGCGGCCCGAAGCACACGCTTGGTGTGAATGACAGTCTTGGTGCACGTCGCCGTGGACCCTGCCTCGCCCGCCTCATCACATTCCTGCACCGCAAACTTCCACTCCATCGGAAGCCGCATCGCGCTCTCCATGATGCGCACGTCAGCAAATGGTGTGCGTCCTTCGACGCTCGCCAGCATGGTGCACTGATCAAGCCGTTCGAGCAGCCTGGTCAGGTTGATTCGTCGATGCACTCGCAGCAGACGCTCCAATGGCTCCCCCGCGCCGCAACCACCGAATGCAGACTCAATCTCGCATCTCAGCGCATGATCGTCCTCAATCCTCTTCATGAACTCCGGCTGGAATACCGCGCTCTTCGCTGGCACTGCGATCCACGAATTCACGCGCAGATAGTGATCCGTTTCATCCCCCAGATGCTCCGTCCCGTACTTTGCCTTGATCGCCGCCCCGCCGCCGCCTGACTGGGCTCCGGCCCAGTCCAGCCCGGCAAGCATCGGCGGCCCGTAACCGGCAAACAATTCGTCCGCTCCCTCTCCCGTCAGCGCGACTTTCACTCCTGCCTCACGCATCTCCCGCGCCACCATGTGGATCGCGATCTGGTTGGGCGTCGACAGCGGCAGCCCCCCTTCCTCCACGAGTCTCATCCACCAGGCCGCAAAGTCCTCCTTGTGCACCGTAATGCATCGGTGCGTGGCGCCCAACGCTCTCGCGACACGCTCCGCGTGCGCTCCATCGCCTGATGAGTCCTGCTCATCCACCGCGCACCAGGTTCGCAGGGCGTCCGTCGCACCCATCTCCTTGCACACCGTCGCAATGATCGCGCTGTCAAGTCCGCCCGAAAGGAACATCCCCATCGGCGCATCGCTGCGCAAATGCGCCGCCACCGCATCGCTGACTATCCGCCGCACCTCTCCGCACGCTTCCTCAAATCCAATGCTCTCGCATTGCGTCCGCGGCTCCCGCCAGTATGTCTCAATTCTCGGCGCTCCGCCCTCCCGCGCGTTCCAGACCAGTGCTTCCCCGGGCCGCAGCGTCATCACGCCCGCGAACATCGTCTGTCGCCCCAGCGTTGTGCACAGGGTCGTTAGATATGCCGACACCGTGCGCGGATCGGGTTCGACCCCAATGCCTGAAAACTCGCAGAGGGCCCGTGCCGTGCTCGCAAATACAAACTCCTGTCCCGCCACCGCGAAGTGAAGCGGTTTCATGCCCAGGGGATCGCGTGCCAGGATCAGCCGCTGTTCTGCGTAGTCATATACCCCCAGCGCAAACATGCCCCGCATGCGCCCAAGCGCCCCCGTGCCCCAGTGCGCCACCGCCGCCAGCGCCGTCTCCGCGTCGCTCCTTGACTTGAACTCGGCTCCCTCCTTCGCCAGCGCCGCCCGCAACTCTTCATCGTTGTACAACTCGCCGTTGTACGTGATCGCGAATCTCCCGTCCTCCGTCACCATCGGCTGATGTCCGTGCGCCGGATCGATCACCGCCAGCCGCCGATGCCCGAGTATGGCATTCTCGCGCGCATGCAGGCCCTCGCCGTCCGGCCCCCGCACCGCCATCGCAGCGCACATCCGCGCCACGTCCGCTCTCCGCGCGCTCATCTCGCGCCCCACTCGACCGATGACTCCCGCAATTCCGCACATGGTCGTTGCCTCGTGTCGGTTTCTCTCACGCCGCTCGCCGAGCCTGCCGCGCTTCCAGGGCCTGGCCAAACAACTGCCAGTAGCCCTCCGCGCGCCGGGTCCACGTCCAGTTTCGGATCACGCTCTCCCGCGCCCTTCGCCCCATCTCTCGCGTCCGTTCGGGGTTGTCACGGCACCACGCCAGCCTCTCCGCGAACGCCTCCACACTGCCCTCCACGAGAAATCCATTCACGCCCTCCTCAATCAACTCCTCCGCGATCCCTACCCGCGTCGAGATCAGCGCGCATCCGCTCGCTCCCGCCTCCACCAGCGGTCCCTGCGACCCCTCGGTCGTGCTCGCACACAAGTACACATCCACGCCCCGGTAGTACCCCGGCATCAGGTGTGGCGGCAGATAGTTCACCTCCCGCACCACCGCCTTCAGATTCACATTCGCCCTCTGGCACGCCGGCGCCACGATCGACTCAAATCGCTTGACATCCCCCTCCGCGCGCTTGGCCGCCCCCGCCCACCCCGCGCAGATCGGACCCCGCCGCTCCTCCGCAGGCGGGCAGAACTCCCGCTCATCCACCCCATTGCTCGTCACCAGGATCCGCTCATGCAGCCCCAGCCCGCGCGCCCGCTTCGCGATCCGCTCGTTCACGCACCCCACCGCGCAGAATCGCTTGAACCGCTCCGGCACAAACAGTCCTGCCTTGTGCTCCATGCTGCACTCGCTGTGTATCCCCGCCACCAGCGGCGCGGCGCTGAGCAGGTCATACACCCCGTCCGGCATCACGCACGAAAAGCAGTACACCGCGTCCGCTCCGCTCGCCAGCGCGCGGATCACGTCCGCAGGCTGCTTTGCCAGGCTCACGTAATCCACCGCCCGGATCGTCACCCGCTCCGAAAGCGCCCGCGCCAGCGCTCGCGCGATATTCTCAAACGCCCACCCCTTCATGTCCGTGATCGCCAGCAGCGTCGGCTTCATGCCGTCACCGCCTCGGCCGCGACCTGCGCTCCCTCGCCCCACCGCCGCGCCTTCTCGCCCGGCATCGTCGGCGTCGCCTCCACATACAGCCCCGGACATCCCAGCCCGCACGGGCCCAACTGCTCTCTCGTCTCCGGACCGAAGATGTACCCCGCGAGGTTCTCCACGTGGAATCCGTTCTTCGTCAGCAGCGTCTGGATCGTCGTGGGCGAGTACCAGTAGTTGTGATCAGGGTGCACCATCTCCACCCCCTGCGCCACATACGCCGCATTCTGATGCCGCAACCCGTTGGGCACCGTGAGCACCAGCGTCGCCTCAGGCTTCATCACGCCTTTGACCGACTTCAGGAACAGCCCCGGGTTGTCCACGTGCTCCAGGATCTCCGCCGCCACCACGACGTCGAAGTCAAACTCCCGCAACTTCGACATCATCTTTTCATCTTCAACATTCCCGAAGAACAGGCGGTAGTTCTCATTCTCCGCCGGCAGCAGGTGCCGGAACGAGTCATCCAGATCCACCCCCACCAGCAGACTCGCCGCCTTCTTGATCCACAGGTGCAGCAGGTTTCCCCCCGCGATTCGCTCCGGCGTCCAGCCCGCATCAATGAACCCAAGGTCCAGCACCCGCTTCCCGGCGCACCGGTTCAGGATCAGCGGCTCGCGCCGGCTCAGTTTCAGTGGTCGATACTCGTGCCGATTGTCCAGTGCCATAAGGTGGTCCTTGCGATCCTCTCGGGTGTGTTTGTCCCGCATCGCTATCGACCGCACCCGACCCGCCGCCCCACCTTTCCCCGATAACCCTGAAGTGACCTCCATCCGTTCAGCCCAGAACCCAAAAACACAGCGACCCGGAACCATCGCTCCGGGTCGTCTGCATTGATTCGCACTGTAATTCCAATCGCTCAACGCTTCGAGAACTGGAACCGCCGGCGTGCGCCCGCCTGGCCGTACTTCTTGCGTTCCACTTCCCGCGCATCCCGCGTCAGGTATCCCTTGTCACGCAGCGCCTGCTCCAGATTCACATCGTACAACTTCAGCGCCCGCGCGATCCCCAGTTTCACTGCATCCGCCTGCCCGCCGAATCCTCCGCCCTTCACCGTCACGATCACTTCCACTTTCCCCATCATGTCCGTCGTCCGCAGCGGAGCCACCGCGTCATTCCGGTCTGAAATCTCCGTGAAGTACGCGTCCACTTCCTTCTTGTTCACCGTCACCTTGCCGCTTCCAGGCCGCAGACGCACCCGCGCCACCGCCGTCTTGCGCCGCCCCGTGCCCCACCACCAGCCGAACTTCTGCGCCGCCGGACCGGAAAGCGTGTTCTTCGGATCCGTCTTGCCCTTCTTCCCGCCGGCCATCATGGCCGAAGGAGTGGAGGAGGCCGCGGGGGGGGTCATCTTCGGTGCTGCGGTCGTCATCGTCGTCACGTGCGTGTTTCCTTGCTGCTGCGTTCAGGTCGAATCGTTCTGTCATTCTGCCGGCCGGCCGGCCCGCGTCCTCACACTTTCAGCGCTTCAGGCTGCTGCGAACCGTGCGGATGTTCCCCGCCGGCGTACACCTTCAGTTTCCCGTACATCTGCCGCCCCAGCCTCCCCTTGGGCAGCATCCGCCGCACCGCATCCTCCACCAGTCGCTCCGGGTGCTTGGCCAGCACATCGCCATACGTCCGCACCCGCAGGCCGCCCGCGTAGTACGAATACGACGTCTTCTTCCGGTGCTCCAGCTTCTTCCCCGTCATCCGCACCTTCTCCGCGTTCGTGATGATCACGTAATCGCCCGTGTCCACGTGCGGCGTGTACTGCGGCTTGTGCTTGCCCTGGAGAATGGGAGCGATGCGCGCCGCCAGCCGGCCCACGATCTGCTCCGACCCGTCCACGATGAACCACTTCGCCTTCACTTCGCCCGGCTTGGCCAGATACGTCTGACGTGACATGAACCCACCTTGCTGCTTCCACGCGGATGCCCGCGCTCAAAAAAATCGACCTCAAAACCGCTTCGGACCCTCGTGCGAGGCATCCCAACCCCGAAAACGCACTCACAGAGGGACGAAAAGTGCAAGGATAGTGCCCCCCCGCAAGCGGTCAAATGCTCACCACCTCCCTCGCCCCGCTCACCTTTCCCCGCGAGCCGGGTTGTCCTCAACCCGGTTGCCACGAAGTCTCGTCGTGGCACCTCTTCAACCCTCACCCTCTCCGACGCTTCGTCGGTGCGGGGGAGGGTGGTCCACCGCATGTGGACCGGGAGGGGGGGAGCCTTCTCTTCGCCCCGGAGGGGTGCCGGAATGTAGCCACGGGTGGAGCGCAGCAAAACCCGTGGAGAACTGTTTTCTGTTTCCTCTTTCTTTCCCTCGCCCCATGCGCTTCGTTTGGGGAGAGGGTGGCCGCTTTGGGCCGGGTGAGGGGCTGTGGTGCATTCATCCTCTCCCGTCCCCCTACTCCCAAACCCACTCGACACTGTGACTGATCTCGCAGTTGTCCTTGTCGTAGGCCTGTATCCGCAGCGTCTGCCCGCGCAGGGAGGCAGGGACGTTGACGATAAAAGTGGCGGTGCCGGAATTGTCGGCGGTTGCGGGCTGGAGGACGCCCTTGAGGTTCTGGATGAGCAGCAACCCGCCGAGGCAGTAGGAGTTGGGGAGTGCCTGTGTGCCGGGTTGAAAGCCCGCAACGAGGCGTATGCCAATTGTCCGTAAATTCTCCCATTTGTTCTCTTTGGTGGGGCTTTTTTACCGGGATTCGACTCGTTGCACCGTCTAACAATTCAAACGTCCATGCCGTCGACCTTCACAATCTTGGTTTGGCTTGGCTGGTTCTTTGTCTCTTTGGCGGCTGTTGCCGCGTTGTACAGCCTCTTCGCCGATCGTCTGCGGGCCATTCGTTCGCCGTCACGCCGCCGCTGCCCCGCCTGCTGGTACGACATGTCGCATACGCTTGGCCTCACCTGTTCCGAGTGCGGGGCCGTTGCTCGCAGTGAAAGATTACTTCAACACAGCCGCATCCACTGGCGGCTTGCCGCATGCTCTCTCATTCTCGCCCTTCCCTCTTCGTACTTTCTCGTCAAGGCCGATGCGATTCGCCAGCGCGGTTGGCCCGCCGCGGTTCCCTCCACCGGCATTATTTTGGCGGTTCCTTGGCTTCATCCACACTATTTCTTCGTGGATGAGGATGTCACATCGAACACCCCGCCGCCTCCAACAGCGCTTCATCGGATCATTGACGACTTTGAAGATCGTTTTATGGAAGAGGAGTTGTGGGACTGGCAGAAGAGTCTTCTTGTGCACGTGATCACAAGTCAGCCGGTCGAGACGGTGTTGGCCTCCTCATACTCAGAGTACTCAGACCAGGGTGTTGATTGTCCCCTCTACCGCGAATTGTTTGATTGGTGTTTGGCATACACGGAACTCTCGCCCGATGACCTGCGCCGCCTCGATGACATGACGTACGTGCTTGTCGATTCGCCTGAGGCAGCACCTGCCGGCCTTCCGCTTTATGGCCAATTGAACATTCGACGTTGGACGAGCGATCGGACGGTTCGTTGCAGCATCATCGATGCCGACACCGGTGTGGTTTTGGGCTCCGAACTGGCCGAAGCGCCTCTGACTTGCGGTTTCGGTGCCGGCTACAAGTGGAATGATTCATTGATATGCTTTGCTCGCTCACCGGTATCGAGCGAGGCGGTCGAAATAACGCTTCGGATCGAAGTCTGGAATGACGCGTTCCTCCCCGATCCAGCGCCCCAGCCTACTTACAGGCGGGAGTTTTCTCAGATCGTTCACACCCGGATTTCCGGGTCACCGGCGCAATATCGCATGCGCGAGGAATCTCCGGAGGTAGGGGCAGCGTTGGAGCGACTGACGTGGTATCGTCTCGAGCGTCCGATGCTCACCGTCGAGGATGATGCAAACCTCATGGTCCATTTCGACACGGAACTGCTTCAGGAGGAATTGCGGCGTCATGATGATTTGACTCTTGGCTGCAGGATTGAACTCCTTGATGGCGATGAGGTCGCAGCGGTCGGTTCTGCATGGTGGCGCTCCGATCTTTCCTGCCCATGCGAACGCGGTATTGAATTGCCCGATTGGTGGCCGCGCAATCCTTCAGGCGGCGTGCTCATGGCGCTCCAGGATGGGTTTTCTTTGCAATCACTGCCGCAGTCTGGACTGGCAATCCGCTTTATCGGAGATCCTGCGGTCGCTTTTCGTGATCAGATCGGAAACTCCTATTGGGTCGGTTCGGCCACGGTGCCTGTGATGTGGAGTCCATATTGAGTCCCGTCGCCGGCTGATGGGCGCTCCCCTACCCCACCACCCTCTGAAACCCCTCTTCCAGCACGCGCTGGTTCTCCCGCCAGGAGAACTCGCCCAGCGATGCGTCAAACCCCGCCCGCGCTTCTGCCTCCAGCGTCTCCGGATGCTCAAGGTAAAACTCCATCGCCTCCGTGATCGATTCGATCCGCTCCGGATCAATCCTCCGCCCGCACTTCACCCGCGCCAGGATTTCCCCCATGTCTCCGATCGGCGTCATCGCCACCACCGTCGCATTCCCGATCGAGTCGTAGAACTTGCTCGGATTGATGTGCGTGAAATTCGCATCCATCAGGTACGGCAGTACCGAGACGTGAATCTCTCCATACAGCCTCGGCATGTCCGTCGTCGCATATGCCCCCGACAGAATCAGCCCATCCTTGTACGGTGCCACCGTCCGCGCGAACTCCTCCTCGTAATACTCTGCCACCTTCCCCGCCAGCCGCAGCCGTGCCCGTTCCGGATACTTCCGGTACACAGCCGCAAACGCTTCCAGCAGTTCGTGCAGCCCTGTCCCTTTGTACACTGTTCCCAGCCGGCCGAAGATCACCGGCCCGCCGCGCTTCGCCCCATCGAACTTCCCTTCCGGAAACACCTCGATCCGTTCATCCCACAGCGGCTGATTCCCCACGATCGCCACGTTGCTGCACCCACACGCTTCGTACCGTCGTTTCTGGAAGTTGCCCGTGATGTGCACCGCATCCGCCTTCGCGGCGTTGCGTTTCTCAATCCCGTAAATGATCGGCAGCAGCGCCCGCCTCGGCCCCGTCCAGAATCCGTAGATCAGTGGCTCGTGCGCATCGAAGATGACCGGAATTCCCAGTTCCTTCTGGATCTTCGGGATCATCGGAGATAAGTCCTGCCCGATGATCTTCACCGCATCAAAATGCGCTTTGATCGGCGTCGTCCCCGGCACGCTGTATCCGCCGCGCAGACGCTCCATCAGGGCCCGATGCATCTTCCGGAAATTGAGAAAGTTCCTGGGCCCGCCCCAGCCCTTGGACCGCACCGGCACGCGGTGCACTCCCACCCCGAAATGGATTTCGTTCTCCGGCTGCTTCATCTCCCGGTTCACGCCGAAAACCGTCACGTCATGCCCCAGGTCGCGCAGCAGACGTGCTTGACCCGCGTACCGCCCATAGGTTCCCTGGAAACGTTCAAACGTGCGCGAGATGCAGAAGGCGATGCGCAGCGGCCGCTGCGAGCGCGCTCCCCCTCGCCCGATCTCCGTCGCTTCGCCCACCGTCGGCGTCAATGTGTTCTGTATCGCGTCTGCCATGGCCCCGGTCCAAACTCACTCACTCGGTGTCGATGCTGTGGGTGAATGAAAATGCCACGGCCGGTGTGCAGCCGTGGCATCATTGAATTCACTCGCCTTCACACGTACTTACCGCACGATGACCGTCGATCCCTTGCCCTTGTCGCCCGTGGAGATCACGCTCTCGACGTCCGGGTACAGCACGATCCCGCGCTCCACGTCGATGATCGGGTTGACGGTGGTGCCGATGAACTGCATGATCGACTCCCACTGTGCCTTGTCGCTGCGTGGAATGTAAATCGTGTCCCCGCGCTGCACCGTGAGATTGCTCTTCCACGCGCTCGTGCTCGTGGGGTTGTACATCGCGTCATAGAAGTTGAAGATGCCTGCTTCAACCCGGTCCTCTGAAGTGCGCCGGATGAGCACCACGCGCTTGCGGTCAGCATCCTCCGTCGCTCCACCCGCCTCTGCGATCACGTCCGTGATCCGCATCCCCGGCCGCAGCGCGACACGCCCGGGCTTCTCCGCCTCGCCCATCACCGCCGCAAACTGCTGCTCCGCGGAGACCAGATTCACGATCACATCCGGCTCCACGATGTAGTCGGTGAGTCCCTGCGCGATCTTCTTCCGCAGGTCGCCGGTCGTCAGCCCCTCGGCCTTGACCGATCCCACATACGCGAACTGGAAGCGCCCGTCCGAGTCCAGCTTGATCTGCGCGTCCAGCGTCGGGTCCTGCCGCACCCTCACGCTCAGTTCATCCCCCGCCGCCAGCGTATACGGCGTCGGCTCGGCCGGGATCGCCGCCTGGCTCTCGCCCACCTGCGCGCCGAGCGTTCCCGCCTCGGGAAGATTTTCGTCCGGGTGGCGGCAGCCGGTGAGCAGCCCCGCCAGCAGCGCCGCGAGGAGGATGCTCTTTGCGCTCGTTTGCCTGATCCCATCCACAGTCTGCATTGCAATTCACTCCAGAAAAGTCCCGCCGCGGGCAAAAAAACCGGAAAAGTGGGGCGGGAGAAGCGGTGATTATCCCCGCCTTGGCGCTTCCATGCAAGTGGGGCGGATTTGGCCGAAAAAGAGGATGAACCGGCACTACCCTTCGGCGTTTGGCGGCTTTTGTCTTGAAACGGGGCGGATTTCGCACGAATGCGCTGCAAACTTCCCATTCTCGTCTACCACAGCATCGATGAACGTGAAACATCCATCTCCACGCGCCGCGAGCACTTTTTGAACCAAATGCGGCGTTTTTCGCAAAAAGGTTGGAAAACGCTGACCCTGGGCGAAGCGGCGGCGCGCGTGAAAAGGGGAGAAAACCTCGAAAAAAACCGGTTTTGCATCACTTTTGACGACGGCATGAAAAGCGTGCGCGACGAGGCGGACCCGATCCTGCGCGAGTTCGGATTCCGCGCGACGCTGTTTGTCATCACCAACCAGGTGGGCGCGCGGCCGAACTGGTACCGGCTGCCGGAGGCGTACCGGGGGGAGCCGCTGCTGCCGATTGATGAGCTGGCGAAACTGAAGGATGCGGGCTGGGACCTGCAGCCGCACACGCATGATCATCCGGTGCTGCCGCATCTGCCGCTGGACCTGCAGATCGAGCAGATCGGGAGGAGCAGGGAACTCATGCTGAAGTGGTTCGGCAGCGAAGGGGAGTCGGCCGGGAGCGTGCTGGCGTATCCGTTCGGGCAGTTTGATGAGAACACGAAGAAGGCGATGCAGACGGCGGGCATGAGGGCGGGGGTGACGCTGCGGTTTTCAACGTGGGTGGAGAGGGAGGAGATGTTCACCTGGCCGAGGATCGGGTCCGCGTGGCTGAAGAACTCGGGGCTGAGGCAAAGCCTGGCGACGGCGGGCGTGCTGGAAAGATATGTGAACCTGAAGGGGAAGATTCGCGGGGACCGGAGGCGGCACTTCCTGAAGCCGGATGAGGAAACGACGCGGGGGCTGCTGCGCGGGGGGCCATCGGAGGCTGGAAAACACGACGCGTGATCAACGGCAGCCCCTAGACTCCAATTGCCATGAGGAAGAGGAAGGCAGATCTGCGAAGCACCGTCATCGCTGGTGTGGCGATCGCTTTCGGTTGGCGCGCGACAGCGCACGCACAGCAGTATCCCTACGCGATCCTTGATCTCGGATCCCCGGCTGACTGTGATTCCCGGATCAGTTACGGCAAGGGGCTCAATGCGCTGGGTCAAGTGGCCGGTCAGGCGTGCGGAATTCCCGGGCAGGCGATGGTCTACTTCAACGGCCAGAAGACCTATCTCGAAGTCGTGTGGGGGCTGCTCGACACGACGACGGATATGAACGATGCGGGCGTGGTGGTCGGCGGAGCTTACAGCGACCTTTCCTTCCCCTATCAGTCGGATGCGGTCGTGTGGATCAACGGGCAGGCGACCGTCCTTCCCAATCTGGGAGGCGGCGCGCACGGCGCGACCGGCATCAATGAAAGTGGCGTGATTTGCGGGGGCTCGGAAGATGCTGAGGGCGTCCGTCACGTCGTGCTGTGGATTGACGGCGAGGTCGTTGATCTCGGCTATCTGCCGGGGACCGACGGCAGCAATTCGGCTCAAGATATCAATGAAGCAGATGAGGTTGTCGGATACACAACGATTGATCAAGATGCTTATGGGTTCGTGTGGCGCGACAACGTGATGTCGATTCTCCCGGAGCCGGTTGGAGGCGACGGCAGCGCAGCCTACGCGATCAATGATCGCGGTCTTGCGGGCGGACTCGTTGATCCCGGCGTCTCAACTCCGGGACATGCGGCCATTTGGGACCTGGATGCTTGGTCTTTTTTGGACCTGAATGTCGGCTCGAGTTTTCTACAGCAGCGCCATCTACGCGCTCAACAACGTCGGCCAGGCAGTGGGGTACGGATTCTTGGTCGGCAATAATGGCACGTTTCCCGATGCTTTGATCTCCGATCTTGATGGCCCTGTGGTCGCACTGGACACGCTTCTACCGCCGAACTCTGTGTGGAAACTCGAGTGGGCCAATGACATCAATGATGCGGGCCAGATTGCCGGGACCGCAGTCAACAAACGTGAGCAGACCGAGCGCGGCTACCTCCTTACTCCAGTCCACCCAACGCTCACCCTCGCCCAGCCCTCTCCCGGTAAGGCTGGCCAGCGCAACACGCTCACGCTCACCGGCGCAACACCAGGCGCGCGCATCTACTTCGTCTACGGCACCACAGGCGGCGGCGCGGTCGTGCCCGGCTGCGATCTGCAGGAAGCGGCAATCCAGATCGATTCACCGAAGACCATCGGCTTCGCGATTGCCAATGCATCCGGCACAGCCACTTTTTCCGCCAACGTGCCTCTCTCAGCGCGGAATTCCGGCGACATACTCATTCAGGCTGTTGATCCGCAGCGGTGCGATCAGAGTCAGTTGGTGGTGGAGCGGTTTGAGTAACCCCAGCACACTCTGTGGCTCACACAGTCTCCCTCCCGTGCAAAGGGGACACTGTGATCAATTGCGGCTCATGCTGCGACGGATTCGGTTTCCCATTCTTCGGGGAGATTAAGGTGCGCGTGGATGCCCGAGACCATGCAACTCGAAGAATGGTGACTGCGGCTTGGGCAACATCAATCAGTCGTCTCTCAACGAACCCGCCTTCGCGGCGTCTACTTTCACTTGCCATTCTTGGGCTTTCTGGTCATACCCCAGGCCTGGCTCAGCGCGATCCCATGCCTCGTACAGTTTGACAATCGCTTCCGCGTTGGCCGCTACACCATCCGGGCTGGCCATCGGCCCGCTCGCAAGCAAGTCACTGGCTTCGAGAAGGTTGGTTTCCGCGAGTTTGAACCGTTCGGGTTCGTACCCAAGCTCGCTGCGGCATCGTCCCAAGGTCGTCAGAATGGGAGCCAGCATGTCTTCGTTGCCCATAGAGAAGGCTTGGCGCGCAGAATCCTCCAACGGAGCGACAATCTGGAGGGCCTCTTCACTTCGTCCTTGAGCCAGAAGCATTTGCGCGAAATTGAAAGCGGTGATGAGCGTGTCGGAATGATCCAACGCGCGCACATCCTTCAGCCCATTGAGCGCCTCTCGAAACAGCCCCTCGGCCTCGACATGCTCATGCTCGTCTCGGAGGAGCGTTGCGAGACTGGCCGCGACAATAAGGGCTTCGGGACTGGACCGACCAAAAACACGCTGACTCATCTCGAGTTCAGTGCGGAACAACGACTCTGCCTCCTCCAAATGACCCATGTCCCACTGGGCATTTGCGACACCGCGCATGAGCGCAATGGTCTTGGGGTGCTCGGCTCCCAACGCGCGGGAACTGCGCTGGAGCGCTTCTCCGAACTGCTGCGCGGCCTCTTCAATCTCACCTTTACTGTACAGGAGCATACCGAGATTCTGCAGCGATATAAGTGTGCTCGCATTATCCTTTCCGAGGATTCTGGCGCGTGTTGCAAGGGCCTCGCGCAGGAGGTTCTCGGCCTCGTCAAATTCATGGCGATGGGTGAGCAATAGGCCGAGGCTGTTCATGCACGTGAGCGTATCCGGACTTTCGTTCCCCAGAATCCGTCTCTGCAGGTCCAAGGCCTCGCGCAAATATGCCTCGGCGTCATCGAATCTGCCTTGATCGATGTAAAGACTCCCCATATTCATCATGGCCGTCATCGTGTCGCGATGCTCATCGCCGAGCACGCGCCGGCTCGTTTCCAGCGATTCGCGCCAATACGACTCCGCGCCGCTGAAGTCACCGGCCGACACCAGAAGCAGCCCCAAGTTATTGATGGACTCCAATGTTCGCACGTCGTCATTACCAAGAGTCTTTCGCCGCGTGTCGAGTGCGCCCTTCTGCAGCGGCATTGACTTGTCATAGAGTCCGATTGTGAGATACACATCCGCCAGCGCCTGCTGCAGCTGGGCGCTGACGATCGGCTGATCCTTGAACTGTTCTTCGATCGCCTTCACTGCAGGCGTGAGGATGGTGTGATCGATCAGCCGTGCCGCCGTGTCCGTCCCATTGATCTGCGTCAGATTTGCGTTGAACTCGTCAATGCGCTGGACATGGTCCTGAGACGTGGAGGTCTCGTCGGCATTCACTGCGTCCGCAAACTGCGTCCGCACATCAGCCAGCAATTGCACGCCTGCGGTCGTGGTGTCGATTTGCCTGAGCATTTCCTCCTGAAAGCCTGAAACCTGCTCCAACTCCTTCACCCGAGTCCGCTCCTCACCTTCGGCCCTGATCGCACGCAGGAGCGCCAGACCCGTGCCCACGAGTCCCGCGCTGATCGCCAGCAGCACTGCTGCAGTAGCGGTTACTGGAATCCTGTTCCGCCTGACGAACTTCCGCCCCCGATACCACTGGGATTCTGGTGCCGCCTCCAGCGGCCGTCCCTCCAGATACCGTCGCACATCGGCTCCTAGGGCTTCAGCACTGGAGTACCGTCGCGCCCGGTCCTTGCGCAGCGCCTTGAGCGGAATCCACTCAAGTTCTCTGCGCAGTTCACCTTCAATGGCATCCCGGTCAGCCTGCCGCGCATTCGCAATTGACATCCCCGTCGGACCATCGGTGGTGCTGAGTTTGGTGCTGGGCCGGGGCGGCTCGACCTCTCGGATGATCCGTTGAATCTCCGCGAATCCCGCCTTTCGCAGCGTCCGCGAGTCAAATGGTAATGTTCCGCTCAGCAGTTCATACAACACCACCCCCAGCGAGTAGACATCGGTGCGCGTGTCGATATCCGTCGCCCCCATCTCCGCCTGCTCCGGACTCATGTACTCCGGCGTGCCGATGATCTGTCCGCGCTCTGTGAAAATCGTTTTGTCGGTCAACGTGTGGCTGATCGCTTTCGCAACGCCGAAGTCGATGACCTTCACCAGCATCCCGTGCATCACCGGGCCCTGACTGCTCTGCTGATCCCCGACCGGGGACACGAGAATGTTGCTGGGCTTGATGTCGCGATGAATGATGCCCTTCATATGCGCATGCTGAACGGCCTCGCATACCGGCACAAACAACTCCAGCCGCTGCCGCATAGTGAGGCGGTGCCGGTCGGAAAACGCGGTAATCGGCTCCCCCTTCACGTGCTCCATCACGAAATAGGGTCGGCCCGAGGGAGTTACGCCGCCATCCAGGACTTTGGCGACGTTGGGATGGTCCATCACCGCCAGTGCCTGACGCTCTTGCTCAAAGCGCGCGATGACTGACCGTGAGTCCATACCCGGCTTGATAATCTTGAGCGCGACGCGCTGCACCATGGGTTCGCGCCGCTCGGCCAGCCACACCACCCCGAAACCGCCCTCCCCAATCACCTCCAGCAACTTGTAGGGTCCGATCTGTGCGCCAGATTGCTCGCCAAGATCCTCAGGCAGCGGAGGAAGCAGAAAAGGTTCGGTGCTGCCGGTCGGCAAGTTCGACGGAGTCGGGAGTTCTGCCATGCACGCATTCTAGTGGAATGCGGATTACGATCTTCCCACCCTAGCGCACTGCATACACCCCGCGCCCAACCCGTTTGAACCGCTTCTTGTGCTGGGCCAGATGGACACCGATTACTTTGTGCAGGTCCGCACTCCTCGACTTGTAGCCCGTAGCCAGGACGCCCGCGACGATTTCAGCGACAGACTTCCTGCCGCTCCCGATGACCGTGGCCATGGCATCGGCAAGCGTCATGGTGTTGCCTGTGCGGGAACCACTGCGTCGATGGGTGCGAACGGAATTCGGGGCAGTCTGACTGGCGATGCGGCGCGGAATGCTGGGGAGGTGCTGATCCAGGCGGTGGTGGCTGGGGAGTGCGTGATCAGCAATCTGGTGGTGGAAGTGTTTGAGTGAGGAGAGAAGAAGCACTGGCGGGCGAACCGCCGGGGGCACGCCGCGCGGAGCGGGGTGTAAGGGAGGTGGGAGTCGCGAATCGGGCGTTATTGGGCAGGGATGCCGAAGAAGCGGGCGGTGTTGGCGTTGATGAGGGAGTGGAAGTCAGGCCAGGGCTGGTTGCGGAGGGCGGCGATGAAGCGGGCGGTATGGATGGCGTACTGAGGTTCGTTGGGGCGGACCTTGCGGACGGGCTCTGGCGAGAGGAAGGGGGCATCGGTTTCGATCATGATGCGGTCATCGGGGACGAGGCGGGCAGCGGACTGGATGTCGGCGGAGTTTTTGAAGGTGACGATGCCGGTGAAGGAGATGAGCGCGCCGAAGTCGAGGACAGCGCGGGCCTGGTCTGGGGTGCCGGTGAAGCAGTGAAAGACGAAGCGGTCGGGGGAGATGCCGGAGGTGCGGAGGATGGGGAGGAGGTCGTCGAAGGCTTCACGGCAGTGGATGATGAGGGGTTTGGGGATGCGGGAATCGAGGATGACGCGAAGTTGCTCGTGGAGGACCTTGAGTTGGAGGTCGAAGGGAGGAGTGGGGTAGTGGCGGTCGAGGCCGAGTTCGCCGAAGGCGACGCAGCGGGGCTGGGCGGCGGCAGCGAGGAGATCGGGCCAGGAGTGGGGTTCCTGGGAGTAGAGAGGATGGACGCCTGCGGAAGCGAAGAGGTTGAGGTGGGCGAACTGGCGGGCGAGGGCAGTGGTAGCGAGGGCGTCGGAGGTGGTGGTGGAGATGGTGATGGCGCCGGAGACGCCGGCGGCGTGGGCGGCGGCGAGGACGTCGGGGACGCGGCCAGCGTATTCGGGAAAGGTGAGATGGCAGTGGGTGTCGATCATGGCGCGCTGAGAGGGTAGGAAGTGGTTCAGCGGCCTGATGATCGGGTGGGGCGAGCGGGCGCGAGGCGGTGCACGGTGATGGGGACGGGCGCAGCGGCGTGGTGATTGGCAGCGCAGTGGGCGAGGTCGCGGACACGGGCGCGGAGTTCAGCGGGCTTGAGGATGGTGATCTGGTCGGAGTATCCGAGAAGCCACCATGCGATTTCAGTCAGGCCTGAGACGGTGAAGGTGAGATGCAGGCGGCCATCGGGGAGCAGGTAGTGCCGCTGGGTGGGGTGCCAGCGCACTTCGGCGACGTTGCGAGCGAGCGTGGGGGAGACCAGGAGGGCGACGTCGATGGGCTTGCCATCGGGGATGATGCCCCAGGCGGACTGAAGGTAGTCGTCGGGCTTGAAGCGCGGGCGGGCGAAGGAGTTTGCGGTGACGGAGATGGAGGCCATGCGGCGGAGTTTGAGGATGCGGACAGCGTTGTGGGGGTGGCTGCGGCCGATGGCGTACCAGGCGCGGGACCAGAAGTGCAGGTGGTAGGGGTCGAAGAGGAGGGTGGAGCGGGATTCGTCGGTTGCGACGGGGAGGTAGTCAATTTCGCAGGTGCGCTGGCGGAGGAGGGCGTTGTAGAGGATGAAGAAGTGATGGGTGGATGCGCCCTCGGACTCATCGAGGTCGAGGTGATGCCAGGAGACGTATTTCTCGAAGTCCGCGAGGGAGCGGCGGAAGCGGGGTTCGCGAAAGGCGGAGGAGGCGGCGTTGAGTTTGTCGAGGCCTGAGAAGGCGGCGCGGATGAGAGGCTGGTCGATGCGGCCATCGAGGGAACGGCAGAGGAAGTTGAGGGCGAGGAGTTCATCGGGCGCGAGTTCGGGAGTGGTGGGGAGAGAGGGGAGGGGGGAGGTGATTTCGAAGCCGCGGCGGGCGCGACGAATGGCAAAGCCCGAGGCGCGGAGCGCGGCCACATCGCGGTAGATGGAGCGAGGGGTGACATTGAAACGGCGGGCGAGTTGGCGGACGGTGAGGCCCGGGTTGGCCTGTATGGCAGCGGGGAGGGCATGCAGGCGTTCGAAGCGCGCGGAGCGCGAGGCGGCGTCGCTGAGGCGTTGACGGGGGGGCATATGAGAGGTCGCGGTAGAAGTGCGCGGAGCCTAGAGAAGTGAAGTCGGCGGAGGTTAGGCAGAGAGGGCGGCGGATGCAGCGAGGGCAATTCGTTCCGGGGGAGATATAGTGGGTGTTGAGTGCGGGGAGCGGGCGGAGGCCAAGGTCTGGCGGGGTTTCCGGACCTGGTGTGGGATCGACATTGCCAAGACTGGAGCAGGACGCGGACATGCTGCTGGCGATCACATCAGAAACGCTGGACTCGCACCTTTCCGGCAAGAAGGGCAAGGCGATCACGCTGGAGGAAGCGCCGCGTTTTGCAGCGGAGCGGTTGGGAGTGCACGGGATGGTGCTGGACTCCAAGTACCTTGCGGGCTGGTCGCTGGAGCGGCTGGACACGCTGCGGAATTGTGCGGACCAGGCGCAGTGTCCGTGCCTGATCCTGCGGGAGTCGCGGGGAGTGGTGACGACGGGGGACGCGGCGAGCCAGGCGGCGGCGATGCAGCGTGTGGAGTTGGTGACGCGGGCGGCGCAGCGGCTGGGGTGTTCGGCGGTGTCGTTCCGGGTGGATGGGGTGAAGGGGAGCGAGCAACTGGAGCACGCGGCGAAGTTCCTGCGGCGGACGATGGAGCGGGTGGAGCGGATTGACGTGAACCTGCTGCTGGAGCATGGATCGGGCGATCTAGAGAAGCCGGAGGCGCTGGTCGAGATGGTGAAGCGCGTTGGGGGGTTTCGGGTGGGGACGATGCCGAACTTCGGAAGGGAAAAGAGCGGGAAAGACAGCGCAGCGGTCCTGCGGCAGACGGCCCCGTACGCGGCGGCGGTGCTGGCGACGATTCCGGACAGCGAGCAGAAGGATGCGGAGAGCGAGATTGAATCTGCGCTGGCGCGGGTGCGACCCTGCATGGAGGCGCTGAACCTGGTGGGGTTCCACCAAGTGCTCGCGCTGGACTATCTTGGAGAAGGGGAGATGGAGCGGGTGTGCGAGGCGGTGAAGCGGGAGGTTGAGTTGCTGGATGAGGACGCGTGAGGCCATGGGAGTCGCGGGAATCGCAGAATCGGCGAGCAAGGAGCGCGAAGCGTTGGCGGAGCAGCGAGTCATCATCACGATTGACGGGCCGGCGGGGACCGGGAAGTCGACGATGGCGAGGTTGCTGGCCAAGCGGTTGGGGCTGGAGTTTCTGGACACGGGGGCGATGTACCGGGCGGCGGCGCTGATTGCGATGGAGACGGGAATCGGGACGGACGACGGGGCGCGGCTTGCGGAGGCGGTGAAGCGGGCGGGAATGCGATTTGAGTGGGGTTCGGACCGGCCGAGGCTGCGGATCTCGTGGCCCAGGGAGATTGATGTGACGGAGGAGTTGCGGGCGCCGGCGATTACGTCGGCGGCGTCTCGGGTGGCGCGGTTGCCAGAGTTGCGGGCGGTGATGGTGGAGGCGCAGCGGGCGATCGGGCGAGTTCATCCGAAGCTGGTG
This sequence comes from Phycisphaerales bacterium, assembly GCA_044229655.1. Classification (GTDB taxonomy): domain Bacteria; phylum Planctomycetota; class Phycisphaerae; order Phycisphaerales; family UBA5793; genus JBGASM01. The sequence goes on from JBGASM010000002.1 coordinate 121,799, forward strand.
ACAGAGGGTCGGGACCAGGGTTCGGTGGTGTTTCCAGACGCGCAGGTGAAGTTCTACCTGGATGCGACGCCGGAAGTGCGGGCGGTGCGTCGGGCTGACCAACTGCGGCGAAGCGGGCACCATGCGGATGCGGATGAGATCATCGGCGAGATTCTGCAACGGGACCAAGCGGACATGACGCGGAAGGACGGTCCATTGATCAGGCCGACGGACGCGATCGTGCTGGACACGACGGAGATGACGCCGGAAGCGGTGGTCGAGGCGTTGGCACGGGAAGTGCGAGCGCGGGTGGGGAGTTGAAGCGTCGGGGCAGCGGCGTTCAATAGGGCGCATGAGAGCGCCACGATTCATTCAGTCATACATTGACACACGGAACCCGGGAATGTCTCTGCGGAGCGTGCTGTGGTATTCCTTCTGGTGCCACCTGATCCTGGGCTTCGCCAAGCCGGTCTGGAAATTCAGGCTGTACGGAGCTGAGCACATGCCGCGAACGGGAGGCTTGGTGGTGGTCGCCAATCACCAGTCCAATCTTGATCCTCCGCTGATGGCGGAGTTTCCGCGGCAGATGTTCTTCCTGGCGAAGACGGAACTTTTCACGGAGTCAGGGGGGCTGTTTGCGAAATTGATCGGAAGTCTGAATGCGATCCCGCTGGAACAGAGCAAGGGCGACATGGGTGCGATCAAGGCGGCGATCGCGCACCTGCAGGCGGGGCGCGTGGTGCTGATTTTTGCGGAAGGGTCGCGCACGCTCGACGGGGCGATCAATGAGTTCAAGCCGGGGGCGGCACTGCTGATCCGGCGGGCGAAGGTGCCGGTGATGCCGGTGGCGATCGATGGGGCTTATGACGTATGGAAGCGGGGCACGAAGCGGCCGATTTTCACGGGGGGCAAACGGATCATCATGAAGGCGGGGGAGGTGATCTCCCATGAGCAGTTCATGGAGTGGGGGCCTGAGGCTTTGGAGAGAGTGCGGGGAAGGGTGGAGGACCTTCGGCAGCAACTGCGCACGAAACTGCGGGCGGAGACGAGGGGCGTTTTTCCAGCGCCGGGAACAGGGGATTACCGATTTGATGATCCGCGAATTCCGCCGCGCATCACGGGTGAGTGACGCAGGGGGAGGAGGGGATGCGACGTCAGTGGCCGATGGGTGCGAATGGATCGGCGTGAGCGGGTGGAGAGGAATCGTCATCTGCGCTGGTGAGTTCCTGAGGCTTGGCGGCGGTCAGGTCGAAGGTCAATGAGAACTCGGTCGTCACGGGAGAGAGCCGCTCATGGACCACGGAGCCGGTGACATGGACATGGGCGAGGGCGAGGAGGCCGGTCTTTTGATCAATGAGGAGGCGCCCGTCAATTCTGCCGGTGGCCACAGCGTCTGGGCCGATGTGAGAGATCGAAGCGCGTGACCGAATGCGCGAGGCGGGAATTTCCGCGAAGAACGAAATTTCACATTGAGCGGAATCAGGGTCGATGTTGGCCAAGGTGTATTCGACGCGCTGGACGGAAGGGAGCGCGACAGCCGAGAGGGGCACCGGGAGTCCTGATTTCCATGATTCGCTGAGAGCGACATTTCGGGAGGGCAGCGGCGGGAAGCAAAGGTAAAGCGCATCAGCGAGCCAGTCGGCGGCCAACGCATGGTACAGTTCAGGCGCCTGGGCGGATGATTGCCATGCCTTCTCGCTCATGGGGATCACCCCGGGGATGTTGAGCAGTTCTCCGAGGGTCTGGGCGGAGGAGCCAACGCGATCGGTGGGCGTGGCGGCGCGGGGAGGGGTCCCAGTTCGAGAGTCGAGCAGCGAATCGGTCGTGAAGCTGACCTGGTATGGTGTGCGGCCGGCAGAGGCCTCGAGGTTCAGGGAGACGGGCCAAAATCGCACATCAATGACGCGGGGACCGGAAGGATTCGTTTTCAGGGCGGCGCGGACGTCGAGACCGATCCGACCTGTCGCGTCGTACTTGATGGCCGTCGTTCGCTCCGGTCGCTTGATGGACTCGTTCAGCGTCGCCGTGAAGTCAAAAGGGATGCGCGGAACGCTGGGTACGTCGGGACGGCTCCACGGCCAGGCGATGTAGGCGTGTTCAGCCAGGGCCTCAGGTTGAGCGGAACTGAGGGGCGCGAGGGCAGGTTCATCGCCGAGCGCAAGACAGGGCAGCGCGGCCAAAGCAAAGGGCGTCAAGCACGTCCAGAGCACGGGCGAAGAAGATCGGGCGCGCGGAATGAGCACTCCATGGGGGATATCGGCCGGAGCCACAGCCGAACGCACGTCACCAGCGACGGCAACGCGTCCTGGGTTTTCGGATATGACGACTGGCGCGGATGCGCCGTGAGAACGGGGGCGTCAGCGGTAACGTAGATCGCGGTCGAAATAGCGGACGTTCATTTTTTCCTTGGCGAGGGCGAGGGTTTCTTCGGTCGCGGCATTGGCGCGGCGACAGCCGTCGCGGAGAACGTCGAGGATGAGATCATCGCGTCCTTCGTACGCAGCGCGACGCGCGCGCATTGGCTCAAGGAGGGCGTTGATGGCGGCGGAGAGTTCCTTCTTGACGTCGCCGTCGCCGATCTTGCCCTCGGCGTAGAGGGACTTCATTTCGGCGACGCGCGCGGTGTTGCGATTGAAGGCGTCGTGGTACTGGAAGAGAACGTTGGTGGGGTCGCCGGGCTCGGTCGGAGACTGCCTGCCCGTGAAGATCCGGTTGACCTTTTTCTCGACCTCCTTGGCGGTGTCGGAGAGGAGGATGGCGTTGTTGAGGGACTTGCTCATCTTGTTCTTGCCATCGGTGCCGACGAGGCGACCAACGCGCCCGACATCGGCGCGGGGGACGGGGAAGACGCCACCGGCTCTGACATGATCCTCGTCGGGAGCCTGGTCAGAGACGCCGCAGTAGATCTGGTTGAAGTGGCGGGCGACCTCGCGGGTCATTTCGATATGCGGGACCTGATCCTCGCCGACGGGAACAGCCTCGGGCCGGAAGGCGAGAATGTCTGCAGTCTGCCCGACGGCGTAGCAGAGGAACCCGAAGGAGTAGGAGTCGCCGAGGTCTTTGACGCGAATTTCGTCCTTGATGGTCGGGTTCTTCATGAGGCGGCCGTAGCCGATGAGCATGGCGAAGAAGAAGGTGAGTTCGGCGATGGCGGGGATTTCGGACTGAAGGAAGATTGTTGACTTGGCGGGGTCGATGCCGGCGGCGAGGTAGTCGCGGACGATGTCGATGGTGTCGCGGCGGATGTCGGCGGAGAGTTTGTAGCGGGTGGTGTAGGCGTGAACGTTGGCGAGGATGAAGAAGCAGTCGTGAGTTTCCTGGAGCGCGAGGCGGCGCTCGATGGAGCCGACGTAGTGGCCCAAGTGGAGGCGTCCGGTGGGGGTGTCGCCGGTGAGGATGCGGGGCTTGGCGGAAAGGGAGGTGGGCATGGGGGCGAGTTTAGGGTGAGAAGGCTGCGGGGTTTAAAGGCAAACCGAACACCGGTCGGCCAGGTGTTCGGGTGCGTGCGTGGAAATTGATGGACGATCACCCGCCGGTGTTGATGTGGCAGGGGGGGAGATGGTTCTTTTCGAGGTACTTCTGGTGGTATTCCTCGGCAGGCCAGAACGCGGGCGCCGTGACGATCTGGGTAACGATGGGCCTTTTGTACTTCCCGGAGGCGTCGAGGGCGGACTTGCTCGATTCGGCGGCTGCGCGCTGGGCATCGGAGTAGTAGAAGATGACGGAGCGGTACTGGGAGCCGTGATCAGGACCCTGGCGGTTCAGAGTGGTTGGGTCGTGATTTTTCCAGAATGTGTCAAGGAGTTTGTCGTAGGCAAGGACCTTGGGGTCGTATTGAACGAGGACGGCCTCGGCGTGGCCGGTGGTGTCAGTGCAGACCTGCTTGTAGGTGGGCCTTTCCGTCGTGCCGCCCTGGTAGCCCACAGTGGTGGCGAGGACGCCGGGAGTCTGATCGAAGAGCGACTGAACGCCCCAGAAACAGCCTGCGCCGAACGAAGCTTTTTGAACAAGCATGCCGGCGGGTGCGTCGGCCGAGACTTTATCTTTGGCGACAAAGGCGAGGGCGGCGCTATTGAGGCAGAAGCGCAGGCCGGTGGGGCGGGGGCCATCATCGAAGACGTGGCCGAGGTGGGCGTCGCAACGAGCGCAGTTGATTTCGGTGCGGGTCATGCCGAGGGAGGTATCGGACTTCTCGGCGACGTTTTCCTTGGCGAAGGGTTGGAAGAAGGAGGGCCAGCCGGTCCCGGAGTCAAACTTGGCATCGGAGGCGAAAAGGGGCAGGCCGCAACAGATGCAGGCGTAGAACCCGTCCATGTGATTGTCGTAGAAGGCGCCGCAGAAGGCGCGTTCGGTGTCGGCGGAGCGCGTGATGTTGTATTGCTCGGGGGTGAGTTGGGCGCGCCACTGGGCGTCTGTCTTGACGACCTTCTTCATGGTGACAGGGTCGGATGGCGCGGCGGACTCGGCGGAGAGGAGGCGAACAGTTACGGCGGCGGGCACGGAGGTTCCTTTGCTGTCGGCGGTGCCGGGGGCAGCCGCCGGGGGTGAGTGCATGAAAAGGCCTGCGCTCACGGCGGCGGTGAAGGCGGTGACACAGACGAGGCTGACGGCTTTGGTAAGCATGGGTGATCCTAGAGGGGTACGCATGAGCGCAAGGCTGGGTACGGGTGAGATGCCCCCGGGTGAGTACGGGATACGCGGGGGAGCGGTTTTTCAGAAACCGGAGTGAATTTGGAGGGGGGGAGCGTTCCAAGGGGGCGCCCGTGCCATTCCAGCGGGCTTCCTTCGGGCGGTTTGGGTCCGTAAAATGGTGAGAGATCACTACCCCACGATTTTTCCCAGAGGGATTCAGCAATGTCGTACAACACGGCGATGGTTCCAGTAAAGTCGATGGATCGGGCTTACAACTTTTCGGCGGGGCCAGCGGTGCTTCCCGAGAGCGTGCTGAAGCAGGCGCAGAAGGACATCTGGAACATCAACAACACGGGGATCGGGATCCTGGAGCACTCGCACCGGGGCAAGACGTTTGACCCGATCAATGATGCGCTGGAGGCGGACTGCCGGGCGCTGGCAAACATTCCGGCGAACTACAAGGTGCTGTTCCTGACGGGCGGGGCATCGAGCCAGTTCTACCAGGTTCCGATGAATTTTCTGAAAAAGGGGGAGACGGCGGACTACATCGTGACGGGGACGTGGTCGGAGAAGGCGGTGAAGGAGGCGAAGCTCTACGGGAACGTGCACATCGCGGCGACGAGCAAGGAGACGAATTACAACTTCATCCCATCGGACGACGAGATCAAGTACTCGGCGAGTCCGAAGTACGTGCACTTCACGTCAAACAACACGATCTTCGGGACTGAGTTCAAGCGCGAGCCGAAGAGTCCGGCGGGCGTGCCGGTGATCTGCGACACGTCGAGCGACATGTTCAGCCGGCCGATCGACGTGAGCAAGTATGCGATGATCTACGCGGGAGCACAGAAGAACCTTGGGCCGGCGGGGGCGACGCTGGTGATTGTGCGTGAGGACTACATGAACAGCGGGCCGGCGGACATTCCGACCATGCTGCAGTACCGGACGCATGCGGGAGAGAAGTCGCTGTACAACACGGGGCCGGTGTTTGCGATGTACGTGGTGGGGCTGGTGTTCAAGTGGATTCGGGAGTTCGGCGGACTGGCGGCGATGGCGGAGTACAACGAGGCGAAGGCAAAGATTATCTACGACCACCTGGACAACTCAAAGTTTTTCAAGGGCCATGCGCGGGCGGACAGCAGGAGTTTGATGAACATCACGTTCCGGGGTCCCAGCGAGGAACTGGAAGCGAAGTTCTGCAGCGAAGCGACGAAGAAGGGGCTGGATGGGCTGAAGGGGCACCGCTCGGTGGGGGGGATGCGGGCCAGCGTGTACAACGCGTTCCCGATCGAGGGGTGCAAGAAATTGGTGGAGTTCATGAAGGAGTTTGAGACAGCGAACCGGTGAGGGCGAGGACTGCAAAGGCAGCCAGGCTTCCGACCGCGACGAGCGTCAGCAAGTAGGCGAGGTACGCGCCGAGGGCGGCTGCACCGGACTTGACGGGCGAGCGCCCGCGATGGAACTGAATCAGCGCGAACATGATGGCGATGGGGGGCAGCAGCTGGATGAGCGCGGACAGAAGGGGGTGTGGCACCTTTGAGGCCAAGAGGATGAGGGGTGTCTGCCAGAGGTAGCACTGCGCCATCACATAGAGGTAGAGAGCGACGTACTCGGCGACTCCTGAGCGTGCCTGTCTAGGGCTAAGGATGCGCGTGAAAAGCGCCAGGATGGGAAGGGTGAGGATCGTGAAGAACCCCAAATACTTGAGCGTGAAGTCACCCACTCGACGGACAAGATCGAACGCTTCGGGGCTGAGGTTACCCAGCGTAATGCCCAGAATTCCGGGCGAATCGGGGCTGCCAATCATGGCAATTTTGATTGAGAGCACATGAAGCGTGAGGAGTTCGATTGTGGCAGCGAGAAGGCAGTACTTGAGGGGGTTGGTGTAGCGTTTGCGCTGGCCATCGACGTAGCGGCGGGCGACGATGCCGGGGGTGTAATTGAGTTCGAGGAAGGTGCGGAAGAGAAGACTTTCATAGCCGAAAATGTGGTCGAGGGCGTCGGAGAGGACGGTGCGAATGGTGAGGGCACGGGTCGAGGCGGACTGACCGCAACGGGAGCAGAAGCGTCCGGTCAGCGGGTCGCCGCAGTTCAGACAGTGGGAGGATGCCGACGGAGAGGATGGCGGGGACTGGGCGGTCATGCCAGAGGATGCGCGTGCACCGGGGGTCTTCAAGAGATGCGCCAAGCGGCGACGGCGGTGATGAGTGAGAGCACAAGGGTGACGTACAGGAGATTCGCGAGAGCGGCCTGGAGGATGGTGATCAAGCGGGGCAGCTGTGGGTGGAACTGAACGATGGCGTAGAGCAGCAGGACGGGAGGAATGAAGGGGGTTGCCATCGCGGGGGGAAAGAGGCCGATGAGGGCCAGGAAGATAATGAAGCACTTCCAGAGATAACACTGACCCTGCGCGTACAGACAGAGGACAACGTATTCGGCGAAGTTGGTCCCAGTTTTGCGAAAAAGCGCGAGCAGCAGAAGCGCCAAAAGGGGGAGAATCAGGAGTGTCGCGATGCCGAGATAGGGGACGAGGGACTCGACTACCTCCATGATGGAGCGGGCGAGTTCGGGTCGGAGGTGGGACACAAGAGGAGCAAGGGGGCCGGGGGCGGAGTGTGTACCGAGGAATCCGGTGGAAGCGCCGAAGTAATAGGCGATGAGCAAGTCGATTCCGGCCGCGAACAGGCAGTACTTGAGCGGGTTGGTGTATTGCTTGCGGCGACCGTCCACGTATCGACGCGCCACGCGTCCGGGGATGTAATTGAGTTCCCAGAAGGTGCGGAAGAGGGGGGCTTCCCAGCCAAGGAGGTAACCGAGGGCATCCCGATGCAAGGTGTTGATGGTGATGCGGCGTGGAGCGGCGGCCTGACCGCAAAAGGCGCAGTAGGGGCCGATCAGTTGCCGGTCGCAATTGAGACAATTGAGCGGAACGGCAGCGGCGCTCAAGGCGGCGGGCGTAATGACAGGAGCATCCGCGGGGGAACGGAGGAGGAATGGGAGGAGCGAGGTCAGGGGCACGGGGCGATGATACTGGGGCGCGTGCCGGTGGCGACGGCGGCGGCGCGATGAGCAGTTCGATGCAGTGTGAGGCGATGGCGGACTACTATGGGGCTTGCATTTGTCGTACAAACTCCATGGTTTTCAGCAGGTAACACATCGCATGCGCATGTCTTTTCCCATCGTGCCCGCGCTGGTTGGGGCCATTGGTTTCGGGTCCGGATGCTCTTCCGCTGAGAAGGCGGCGGAGAAGACCTGGGCTTCGGGTCCGCCGGCGGCAAAGGAATATCGGGATGTGTTTGCGCCGCTGGATCTGCCGACGCCGAGCACAATCCGAACCGCGGCGGGATTGCCCGGGACGGGGTACTGGCAACAGCAGGTGGATTACAAGATCGCGGCGACGCTGGACGCGGAGAACCAGAGCATTTCCGCGAAGGCGACGGTGACGTACCACAATAACTCGCCGGATGCGCTGCCGATCCTGTGGCTGCACCTGGAGCAGAACCTCTTCAAGCCGGATTCGGTGGGGACATTGTCGACGCCGCCGGACACGCGGTTCTCAGCGAAGCAGGGATTTGAAGGAGGATACAAGATCGAGAGCGTCAGCGCCGGAGGAGCGGAACTGCCGTTTGCGGTACATGATGTCCTGGGGCGCATCGATCTTCCGGAAGCGATCGCAGCGGGCGGGACGTACACGTTCGACATTGCATGGTCGTTTGATGTTCCGGAGTATGGGATCGACCGGTTTGGAATCGAAAAGGTCGAGCAGGGCACGATCTTCCAGTTGGCGCAGTGGTTTCCGTGCCTGTGCAAGTATGACGATGTATCGGGATGGAACACGCTGCCCTACCTTGGACAGGGCGAGTTTTACACGGATTACGGCACCTATGACGTGAGCATCACCGTGCCGAGGTCACACATCGTGGTCGCGACAGGTCAGCTCAGGAACGCAGGCGACGTGCTGACGGGTGCGCAGCGGGAGCGAATGGCCACAGCGCGGAAGAGCAAAGAGACGACGATGATCATCACGCCGGAAGAGGTGGGAACGCCCGAGAGCCGGCCGGCGGGAGAAGGCCCGTTGACATGGACATTTCATGCTGAGAAGGTGCGGACGTTCGCGTGGACAAGTTCGGACGCCTACATCTGGGATGCGTGCGGATTTGACGGCGGGGGCGATGACGAGACGACGGACTCCTCAAAGGGCACGCTGGTGCAGTCGGTGTATCCGAAGGAAGGAGCCAAGAATTGGGCGAAATCGTCGGACATGCTGCGGTTTTCGATAGAGCACTACTCAGACAAGTGGTTCCGTTATCCCTATCCGGTGGCGACGAATGTGAATGGGCGGGTCGGGGGCATGGAGTACCCGATGATCATTTACTGCGCTGACCGATGGTCGGAGGAGGGTCTTTATGGAGTGACGACGCACGAGATCGGGCACAACTGGTTCCCGATGCTGGTCAACAGCGATGAGCGGCGGTACGGATGGATGGATGAGGGATTCAACACGTTCATCAACATCTACAGCGGGGCGGCGCGGTTTCACAACGGGGAGTACTCGAATGACATGTCGGGGACAGCGCAGACGCTGAATACAGACAATGTTCCGCCACTGATCACGCCGGCGGACCAGATACCGGGGTGGTGGTACGGGAATCGCGCGTACGGCCACCCGGCGGACGGGCTGTACCTTCTGCGGGAGCACATCCTGGGGTCGGAGCGATTTGATGCGGCGTTCCGGGCGTATGTCGCCGCGTGGGCGTTCAAGTCGCCGCAGCCGGCGGACTTTTTCAGGTGCATGAACACTGTGTCAGGGGAGGATCTGTCATGGTTCTGGCGCGAGTGGTTCTACGAGTCTGAGGGATTGGACCTTGCGGTTGATCGGGTGGTGAACACGCAGAATCGATCAAAGGTCTACGTGAGTTTTTCGTGCAGGGACAACATGGTGATGCCGGTGGTCTTCCGCGTGACCTATGACGATGGGTCGACGGAGATGCGCAGCCTGCCAGTTGCGATCTGGCATGGGGCGAAGCGCTGGACGACATCATGGGACCCGGGGAAACGGTGGGTCACGAGAGTGGAATTGGATCCCGAGTTCCTGTACCCGGATCATGATCGGGACAACAACGTGTACGAGGTGGGCGACAGCAGCCCGGTGCAGGGTGAGCGGCGCGCACGGCGCCGGCGATAAATCGGGAAATGGGAGACAGCAGGAGTGAGCGGGATGCATGGAAGGGACCGCTGATGGCGACGAGCATGGAGGACTGCGCATCTGCAGCGCCTGCGGAGGCAGGGATGGCGCTGTGCGTATTGGGCTCGGGATCGGGCGGCAATTGCAGCGTGCTCATCGTGCAGAAGCCAGGGGAGCGGAGACGGGTGATTCTCATTGATGCAGGGTTGGGCCCGAGGACGGTCCGATCGCGGCTGGCAGCGCGTGGGGTGGATGTGCGCGAGGTGACCGACATCGTCCTGACGCACCTTGACTCGGATCACTTCGAGCCGACGTGGGTGAACTTCGCGCGAAGCAGGGGGGGGATCACGCTGCGGGTCCATGAGCGTCACCTGTCGATTGCGCAGCGGGCAGGCGCCCTGTTCATGCGGTGTGAGCCGTTCGGCGGGAACTTTGTCATCGGGCAAGGGGGCGGTGGTCCGGAGGTCGAGTTTCGGCCATTGCGGAACCATCACGACGAACTCGGGTCCTACGCCTTTCGGGTTGACAGCGAGGCGGGCCGCCTGGGATTTGCCACCGACCTGGGGCGGGTGCCGGATGAATTGCATGAGCACTTCGCCGAAGTTGACGCGCTGGCGTTGGAGTCGAACTACTGCCCGAGGATGCAGATGGAGTCGGGCAGGCCGGCATTCCTGAAGCAGCGGATCATGGGTGGGGCGGGCCACCTTTCGAACCAGGAATCGTTTGACGCGGTGCGAGCGATCGCGAAGCGAGCGGCGCTCCAGCATGTTGTCCTGCTCCATCTCTCGAGGCAGTGCAATGATCCGACCCTGATCCGGGAGATGTATCGCGCAACGCCGGAATTAGCGGCGCGCCTGACGATCACGAGTCAAGGGAGTCCGACGGGGTGGATGGAGATCGGGCGGGGCAGTGGGCAGGTCACGACTCCTCCGGCGGAGCACTTATTCGCGCAGACCGCGTTGTAGCAGTCAGGCTCCTGTCGATTCGGATTTGACGGCGCGATCAGGGGCCATGGTGGACTCGATGAGGCCTGGGACCCAGATTTCGTCAAAATCCTGCTGATCGACCGCGTGGCGCATGACAAAGTAGAGCATGACGCGGGCGGAGAAGACGTACGAAACGACCCAGCCACAGACAAGGGCCACGACGAGGGTGTTCCAGATGTTGATAATGCGCGCGGCGTAGAGCGCTGAGCCGGCGGGGAGGTCGGATGAGTCCCAGTCGGGCGGGTGATCCAGAAAGGGCGGGGCATCAACGAGTCGGGGGAGGACATCATGACCTGCGAGATCGAGTCCGGTCGCGACGATTTTCAACGTCAGGGAGGCGAGCGCGGCGACCAGAAGAAAACCGAGTATTCCCTGGATCGCGAGGACGACGGAATAGGCGAGGAAGTGAATCGGACGATTCTTTACGTAGGAGAATGATCGCGACAGCGCATCAGGGGTGTCGGCGGACTCGACCGCGACGGCTGGGATGAAGAGGGCCTGAGCGGGCAGGAAGAGCACGATGAGGCAGGCGAGAAGGAAAGAGCCGAAGAGGGCCAGGCCATAGGGCAATGCGGCGGCGGCGACGTCGAGATAGGGAACGCGGAGGGCGAGACCTCCGAGCGCAAGCAGGCCCAGGCCAACGGCAATGAGGAGCAACGGGAGCAGGACGGTGGCAGTGAGGGGAATCCAGCGACGCAAGGCGAAGGCAAAGGCGTCGGTCCATCGTTCGGCGCGGTTGAGCGCGAACTCAGTGGCCGCAGAACGAGAGATGGTGCATCCGCCGAGGTACCAGATCAGGAGGAAGAAGAGGCCGAAGAAGACCTTGAAGAACGCGTCGAACTTCCAAATCGTGGCGGCGGCGGTGAAGGGAAGGAGAAAAAGGGAGGCGACCGCATTCAGGGGACGAAGTTCAAGAGCATCGTTGGCGATATCGCGAAAGAGGTCAGCGATGAAGGGCACGGTTGATTTCTGAAATGTGTCGGTTCCAGAGAGTGAATCCCACAAAAAGCCACCAGACATGAGCAGGACGACGATGGCTGTACCCAGGAAGATGCGTTGCGGGGAGGAGGCGAGGGATAACGCGCGGAAGAGGTGGGGGAAGCGGAAGATGCGCGCCCAATCGACGCGGTCGACAGATGTGCGGATGGGATTGGTGGGGGCGGAATCGATCATGAGGAGTTCCGAAATACCTATGCCAGCAGGCGGGAAAATGGACTCATGGTAGGGATCAAGGCCCGGAGGGGGTTTAGGATTCAAACGGAGAAGCGGGCGTTTGCGATCTCAAGTGAGAGAGATGATGAAGGTAGTGCCGATTGTCATTGCCCCGACGTACAACAACGCAGCCACGCTGCCGGAGGTGGTCGCGCGAGTGGTGGGGATGGGGCTTGCGGTATTGGTGGTGAATGACGGGTCGACGGACCGAACGGGAGAGGCGCTGACGGCCCTCGGGCAGACATACAAGGAGCCACAGCTGCGTGTGATCACGCACAGGGAGAATCGCGGGAAAGCGGCTGCCCTGATGACGGGATTTGCGGAGGCGACGAGAATCGGCGGGTACACGCACGCGGTGACCATCGACACGGACGGACAACTCGAGCCGGAAGAGGCGCGCCGGCTGCTGGCAACGGCGGAGACTCACCCGAGAGGACTGATCCTTGGAGTGCGGGACCTGAGCACACCTGATTACCCGGCCAAGAACAAGACCGGGCGCTGGTTCTCAAATCTGGCGATCAGACTGGAATGCGGCGCGCGAGTGACGGACAGCCAATGCGGGTTCCGGGTGTACCCGCTGGAGTTGATCCGCGTCGCGGGGTGCAAGACCGGGCACTTCAGTTTTGAGGCGGAAGTGCTGACGCGGGCGGCGTGGGCCGGATACGAGATCGTTGAAGAGCGGGTGAGCTGCAAGTATCTGCCTCGGGAGAAGCGCGTGAGCCACTTCAAGCCATGGCGAGACAGTTTTCGAGGGCTCGGACTGCACGGCGGTTTGCTGATTGAATCGCTGTATCGGCGTCCGATGGCGGCGCTGGCGCGGCGCGAGCGCGAGCCGAAGATGAAGACAGGGCGCGTCGGAGCATAAGCCGAGGCGTCACAAGGTGAGGCGCATGTGGATTTCGTCGATGGACCTTTCGGCGACGCGAAGCGCATCGCGCTCCGTGGACCACGCATGAAAGCCCAGAGATTCGTAGGTGCGCCGCGCGGGGAGGTTGTGCGCACCGACCATCAGATTCAGGTGCGCAAGGCCGGGCCAGGTGCGAGCGAGAGCGACGGCGGCGGCAAGCAAATCACGGCCGAGGCGGGCGCCGCGGTGTGAGGGGGTGACGTAGACACCCCAGATGAGGGCGTGGTGAGCAGCCTTGGGCTGTGACTCGCGCACAAGACCCACGGAGCCAAGTAAACGATCGGGCTGGCTCGCGACGAAGATGACGTTGGTGGGCGAGAGAAGGGCGCGCAGAGCGTCAGGGCTCGAAATGCGATCAGAATCGGGACTGGAGCCGAAGGCCTCAGGCGAATCGAGGAGCATGGCGCGGCGCAGGGCCACATAGCGCGTGAGATCATCGGGAGAATCGGGGGAAAGAAGGCGAATGTCAGGCATTCGCAGAGAATAGGTTTGTGCGCCCATGAAACAAAAAGACACCTGCCTTGCGGGGCAGGTGTCGGACGAAGGAAAGTGAGTACGACGAGCCGATCACTTGTCGGTGTTGGAGGTCGATTCAGAACAAGCGGGAAGCGTGAACTCCGCGCCGCCGTCAACCGGGACGACCTGCATGACCGTGCCGTCCTCAAGGGTGAGCGTTCCCGCCTGGATTTCCCCACCTTCGGGAAGGCCATCCAGTGAGACGGTCGCCTGGTATTGCGGGTTGGCATCGTCGCCGCCGACCTGCTCCATCTGAAGAGTTCCGGCAACGTCCCGTGTAGAGCCGTCGGGGAGGACGACAGAGCCGACAAAGGAGTATTCGACGACAACAGTGGTGATGGCAGCGCCGACAACACCGCCACAGAGAAGCGTGGCGAGAGCACCGATCCACACCTGCCGTTTGGAGAACGAGAGACGATTGGAAGCGGACATAGCGATGTATTCCTCAATTCTGGGGTTGCGTTTCGGCCCGGACCACGTCCGAGCGCCAAGCGATTCCAGCGCGCTGTCAACAGATAGGGGAGAAGAGCGGGGCGAGGTGTCACGCATGGGAGATGCTCCTGCGTTCGAGTTCGACGCGCAGAGCCGCACGAGCGCGGGCCAGTCGGGATTTGACCGATCCGGGCCGGCACCTGAGCACAAGTGCGATGCACTGCACATCAAGATGAGCGAAGTAGTGAAGAGAGAGGACGTCTTGAAATGAGGGGCTTAGTGAATGGAAGGCGTCCAAGAGTTCATCGAAGTGACCGGGCGGATCAACCGGGCGGTCGGAGAGGGCAGCGTGTTCGACGGCGGAGAGGGGCATCATGCGCCTCCGAACCGAACGACGAGCCCAGCGATGGGCCTCATTCGTGGCAATCCGTATGAGCCAGGCTTCGACCGGGCAGTCCTGAGAGCGGAACTTCGCCAGACCTCGGCCAGCGCGGATGAATGTCTCGGCCGCGAGATCCTCGGCGGCGTGCTGGTCGCCGGTGCGGCGAAAGAGATACTGGACGATGGCGGTGTAGTGAGTGTGGTAGAGGGATGCCAGAGTGGGCGGGGGATTTCCGGTTGCAGCACTTGGCGCCTCAATCGCTTGTGGCGTTGCGACTGCACCACCGCCGAGCAGGTTCAGTGTGCAGATGGCGTTGGGAGTGAGTGTCGTCACAGCACACCAAAAACCCGCGCCGAGGGGTGCGGGTTCCATGTGCAGCGAGAAAAAAGTGGAAAAGGACGACGAAATTCGAGGAAAATACGTGCGGCCAAACCTTGCCCCGGTTATTGGAGGGTTTCAAAGCGCACGTTTGTCAGGGTGCAGTCCGAAGGGCGCACAGCCTGCACGACGATTGTGCGGCCGGCAGCGCGGGAGGCGACAAAACGTTCGAGGACGCAGGTGCCAGAGGCGTCTGCGGTCGAAGATGCCAGGTAGCGGGCATTGGAAACGCTGATGAAGACGCCTGGGCAAGGGGACCACGGAGTTTGGCCATCGGAAAACCCGTAGTAGAAATCGACAGGCTCGTCGGGGGCGAGACCGGTGACCACGATGGTGTTGTTTTCGCCGGCGCGGGCGGGGGTGATGGGGTGGAGGCGAGCTGAGCGGTCGGACACAGGAAGGAGCATGGTGGGGCCGTCCATTTTTGTGGGTCCGGGGCCCGCAAACTGACCGAGGAAGTCACCACTTTGCGTGTCGTAACGGAGGAGCTGCCCGGTGCCGAAAGAGCAGACGAGGAGGCTGCCATCGGTGTCGTAAAGCATGCCGTGGGGGTGATAGAGGCCGCCCTCACCGATGGACTCATCGCCTGAGACGAATTCATCGAGGAACGCGCCAGTCAGCGCGTCGTAACGGAGAATCGTGTTATTCACGAAACAGGCGGCGTAGAGCAGCCCATCGGGCGCAAACAGGAGGGCGTGGCAGCGGTCCAGACCGCCGGCGCGAGAAGGCACAAACTCATCGAGAAACGCTCCGGTTGATTGGTCGAAGCGAAGAATGTTGTGGGTTTCGAGGCTCGTCGAATAGAGATTGAGATCGGGGCCGAAGGCCATGAGTTCGGGTCGATCCAATCCGCCGGAGCCCCGGGCGACGAATTCATCCACGAATTCTCCGGTCAGGGAATCGAAACGGAGCACGTTGTCATTGCTGAACGAGGCGACATATACGAGACCGTCGGCTCCGAAGATGATTTCGGTGGGACGGGAAAGGCCCCCCGAACCGGCGGGAATGAATTCGCCCAAATAGGCGCCGGTCATGCCGTCGTGACGAGTGACGTTGTCGGTGCCCCAATTGGCGAGATAGAGGTTTCCATCCGGTCCGAAGGCCATTGAGTGCGGCTTGACGATTCCGCCTGCACCAGGGCGAATGAAGTACCCCAGGGATTCGCCGGTCGCGGCATCCACGCGGTGGACGCAGGCGTTGGGTAGGTCGCAAATGAGAAACTCATCAGCAAGGACGAGGTCGATGCTGCTGCAGAACACAGCGAGCGCAGACGTACCGATCAGGTGTGACCCCACGACGCGGCTCATCAGTTTCTCAACTCCTTGAACTATTCTAGCCTTTGGCAGATGTCGAGCTGACATTGCGACTCAATCTCAGTCTGGAACGGGGGGAGAAATGGTGCGGTTCGGACAGAACCGCCGTACCTTGGGTACGGGCTGGGGAAACGAGCGAAGTTTGCCCGTTTGTGAGGGTTCGTTATGCTTGTTCGTGTTTACGGGGGTGATAGGAAAGTGGGATAGTTCAGCGGTTAGACGCTTGTTTGGCGCGACATGGGTACTGCGACGTCAATCAATGTGGCGGGGGTGGAGGGAAGGCGTACGGAGCCAACGGCGGTGGCGCGCGCGGAGGAGCGTGGTGTCACCTGGACGGTGCATCCGGCCAGAGAGAGGACCGGCGCGGCAGTAGCGGTCGTCCTGCTCACGGTGGCATTCGGGGGGGCGGTAGCGGCGACGTTCGGGGACGGCACATGGTTCGGGCTAGCGTGGGGTTACGGTGCGGCCGCAGCGGCGGCACTGGTGGTATCGCTCGTACGGTTCTGGGTTCCGACGACGTACACCATCGGTAGGGAGCGGCTTGAGATGCGGACGATTTTTGCGCGCACGACGTCCCACCGATGGCGGGACATCAGGCGGTTTGTTCACGACGAAAAAGGCGGCGTGTTGTCGCGGCGAGCAGTGTCATCGCGCTGGGAGGCGGCCAAGGGGGGCGAGTTCACCATTCTGCTGCCTTCAGATCCGGGCCTGCGCGGCAGGGTATGCGGTCAGATCAAGCAAAAGATCGCTCAGGCGCATGAGGATGAGGGGGGAAAGGTATGAGCGAGGCGGAAAAGAAGGAGGGGTGGTGGGCAAACGCGTTTGCGGTTGAGCGAGCAGATTCGGGAGGCGTGGAGCCAAATGAACGGCAACGCGTCATTTTGGACCGGGTGTGCGAGGAAGTCGTCAGACGAAAACTGACGACGCCGGCGTTGCTGTTCCTGGAGATGTCCAAGCCGCTTAATTACGTGAGTGCGCAGGCGCTGCACTTTTTCCATCCGATCGTGGCGGCGGTCTTCAATGCTGAGGGATACCGGCAGTTTGCCGAGTACCTTGAGAAGCGGGGGTCGATTGAGTGGATGTGCCGGAGACTGGAGACGGTGGAAGCGAGACTGGCAGCAGGGGGACGGGTGGTCGACAAGAGCGCAGAAGAATCCTGATTAACCAACACCTGCTTCCAACTCCTGAGGACCGAGAGGGTTGGCGGCTTTCATTGAACAGGCAGACGAAGCGAAGACATGACAGCACACGCACAATCACCGCACGCGATGCACGAAAAGCAAAAGCGATCCGCAAGTCTGAAGCCTGAGGACATCAAGGTCATTCTGGCCACGGATTGCGGGTCGACGACGACCAAGGCGATCATGATCGAGAAGATGGGCGATTCGTATCGCCAGACTTATCGGGGTGAGGCGCCGACGACGGTTGAGGAGCCTTTCGCAGACGTGACGATCGGCGTCACGAATTCAGTGACGGAGATCGGGGAGCTGGCGAATCGCCGGTTGGTCGACGATGAGGGCAGGATCATCCAGCCGGCGACGGCGACCGAAGGGTGCGACATTTACATTTCGACCTCCAGCGCGGGCGGCGGACTGCAGATGGTGGTCGCGGGGGTGGTCAAGGAGATGACCGCGGCCAGCGCGAAGCGTGCAGCGCTGGGGGCGGGCGCCATCGTGATGGACACGATTGCGAGCAACGACAAGCGTCGTCCGCACGAACAGATCCAGAGGATCCGGGAGTTGCGGCCGGACATGATTCTGATTTCGGGCGGCACGGATGGAGGCGACACGAAAAAGGTCGTGGAGATCTCGGAACTCATTGCGCCGGCCAAGCCGCAGCCGCGGTTCGGGAGCGAATACCGGATGCCGCTGATTTTTGCGGGGAACAAGGATGCGGCGCCGCTTGTGGCCAAGGTGTTTGAGAAGGGGGTGGAACTGTCGATCGTGGAAAACCTTCGGCCGGTGCTCGAGAAAGAGAACCTGGGCCCTGCACGGGACAAGATTCACGATGTGTTTCTTGAGCACGTGATGGCGCATGCTCCGGGGTATGACCGGCTGATGTCGTGGACCGACGCCCCGATCATGCCCACGCCTGGTGCGGTGGGCGACATTCTGCAGACCATTGCGAAGGGGCAGGGGATCAACGTCGTGGGTGTGGACATCGGCGGTGCGACCACGGACGTGTTTTCGGTGTTCGACGGCGTGTTCAATCGGACGGTGTCGGCCAACCTGGGCATGTCGTATTCGATTTCCAACGTGTGCGCGGAGGCGGGGATGGCCAATGTCCTGCGCTGGGTGCACATGGACATGGATGAACGAGAACTGCGCAATCGCGTCAAGAACAAGATGATCCGTCCGACGACGATTCCGCAGACGCTTGAAGCACTGGTGTTCGAGCAGGCGGTTTCGCGCGAAGCGTTGCGGCTGGCCTATATCCAGCACAAGGAATTCGCCACGACGCTCAAGGGTGTGCAGCAGCAGCGGACGGTCGGTGACACATTCAGCCAGCAGACGGGCGGGCAGACGATTGTCGACAACATGAAGCTGGATCTGCTGGTGGCATCGGGAGGCGTGCTGTCGCACGCACCGAAGATGCATCAGACGGCGGCGATGCTCATCGACGCGTTCGAGCCAGAAGGCTTCACGACGCTGGCCAAGGACAGCATCTTCATGATGCCGCACCTGGGAGTGCTGGCGTCGGTGCACCCGCAGGCGGCGATGGAGGTCTTCGAGAAGGACTGCCTGATCTACCTGGGAACGTGCGTTGCGGCGAAGGGGCAAGGCAAGATCGGCAAGGCGTGCTTCAAGTACACGATCAAGGGGAAGACGCTCAACGAGTCGGGGGAGATCGCTTATGGCGATATGAAGTTGCTTCCGCTTGGGCCGGACGAAACAGCCGTGGTGACGATCGACCCGGAGCGTGGGTTTGATTTCGGCGCGGGTCCAGGCAAACGTGTGGAGCGTACCGCCCGGGGCGGAACCGTCGGGCTCATTCTGGACGGGCGCGGGCGGCCGCTGGCGCTTCCGGAGGACCGCACGGAGTGCCGGAGCCTGATGACCAAGTGGGTGCAGGCGATGGAGCTGTACAAAGACATGCCGAGCATGCGCGAGGCGTAACGAAAGACATGCGGATAGCAGTCATTGAAGTGAAAGTGCGAAGCAGGAAGACATGGCCAAGGCATACACACCGGGACTGAAAGTGACTCCGCGGATTCGGCACAAGGTGCGGCGTGTGCTGCCGATCCCGGGGGACGTGCTCGTCAATGCGGGCGCGCGAGTCGGAGCCAGAGACATCGTGGCGCAGACCTTCATGCCTGGAGACATCACTCCGGTGAACATGGCGAACCTGCTGGGGTGTTCGCCCGGAGATGTGCCGGGCTGCATGCTCAAAGGTGAGGGGGCCAAGATTGAGCCTGGCGAGGTTATCGCGCGGTCGAAGGGCATGTTCGGGATGATGAAGAAGGACATCACGTCCACTTGGTCGGGGACGGTGGAGTCGGTGTCAAAGGTGACAGGGCAGATGATGGTGCGGGGTGAGCCACTGCCGGTGCGTGTGCTGGCGTATCTGACCGGCACGGTGACGGAAGTGTTGCCGAGGCAAGGGGTCGTGGTGGAGGCGGACGTCAGCATGGTGCAGGGGATTTTCGGGATCGGCGGAGAGACGTTCGGGATGATCAAGATGGCGGCGGCGTCGCCCAGCGAGGATCTCACGCCTGAGAAGATCACGCCCGACATGAAAGGGAAGATCGTGGTGGGGGGGCGGAGGATCACGGACCGGGCGATCCGCAAGGGCTTGGAGGTGGGAGTTGCGGCGCTGGTGGCGGGAGGGATTGACGATCAGGACCTCAAGGAATTTCTGGGGTATGACCTGGGAGTGGCCATCACCGGCTCGGAGCAGGTGGGATTGACGCTCATCATCACGGAGGGCTTCGGGGAAATCGCCATGGCCCTGCGGTCCTTCAACCTGTTGAAGGCCAACGAGGGGAAAGAAGCGTCGGTGAACGGGGCGACGCAGATTCGAGCCGGGGTCATGCGGCCGGAAATCGTGGTTCCCATTCCCGAAGCGATCGTGGAGGGGAAGGGGATCACGCTGGACCCGGGGTACCTGGAAATCGGAACGCCGGTGCGGATCATTCGCGATCCGTATTTCGGACTGATCGGGACTGTCAGTCGGCTGCCCTCCGAGCCTACTGTACTGGCCTCGGGTTCGAAAGCCCGGGTGTTGGAAGTGAACCTCGACGGCGGCAAAGCGGTGGTGGTGCCCCGAGCCAATGTCGAATTGATCGAAGGGTGACGCGTATGCCCCTGCCAGACAGGCTGAGAGAAGCGCGGTATGTCGCGCAACGAATGGCACTGTTCTGTTTTGTGATTTGGTTTGGAGCATGCGGAATTGCGGCCGCGCAAGTCGATGTTGCGGCGCCCCCCAGCAATGTGAAGGCTCAAGACACTCCGAACGACGACGGCGGTTCGATTACCGTGACCTGGGAACTCTCGCCCAATGATGCGGAGGGCAGTGAGGCGGTCACGGGGTATGAGATTTTCCGTGCTTTGCAAGGTGCGGCCGAGTCTGAGTTTGCATCAGTCGGTGAGGTCGAGCGGGGGGTGAGTGCATTCCGCGATGACACGGCTGCGATGGTCAGCGAGAGCGGCAGTGTGCAGGAGTACGTGTATCTGGTTGCAGCCAAGGGCCCGAGCGCTGCTCAGAGCAGTCGCAGCAGCGCGACGGGCGCGGTGTCGTCCGTGCGGAACTGGTTCAACACGGATCGCCTGTGGATCCTGATCATTCTCGCGGTGCTCTCCGGCGCCATTCTTGGATTCATCGCGGCCGCACAGTCCGGCGTCAAGCTGAAGATCAGGCGCATTCCGGCGTTGGATTCGGTGGATGAGGCGGTGGGGCGTGCGACGGAAATGGGCCGCAGCTGCCTCTTCATCCCGGGAATCCAAGACATCGACGACCTGGGCACGATTGCCGGCATCAGCATCCTGGCTCGCGTGTCCAAGACCGCGGCGGAATACGGCGCGGATGTGGAAGTGCCCACGGCACGCTCGCTGGTGATGGCCACCTGCCGGGAAACGATGCAGGGCGCTTACCTGGCGGCCGGGCGGCCGGACGCGTATAACGCGGACCGGATCTACTACGTGAGCGACGAGCAGTTTGCGTATGTGGCGCACGTTTCAGGCAAGATGGTGCGTGAGCGGCCGGCGGCGTGTTTTTACTTTGGAGCGTTCTTTGCCGAGTCGCTGATCTTCGCGGAAATGGGCAACCTGATCGGCGCGATTCAGATTGCAGGAACAAAGGAAGTGTCGCAACTTCCATTCTTTGTGGCGGCTTGCGACTACACGCTGATCGGCGAGGAGTTTTTCGCAGCCAGTGCGTATTTGTCCGGTGAGCCGCAGCAATTGGGGTCGTTGAAAGGGCAGGATGTAGGCAAAACGATCCTGGGAATCTGCGTCATCGTCGGTGTGTTGCTGGCGACGCTGGCCAGCATTAAGCCGGATCCAAACGCCTGGTATTCCCGGACGGTGGATTACATGTCAAACACGGTCTTCGGATCAGGAGGCGGCGAATGAAGTCGCTCTTTCCCGCGATACTTGCCGGCCTGTGCGGGGTTCTTCTCATCGTGTCGTACTTCATTCCTCCGACCCAGGAATGGAGCAATACGGCCAATGCGTGGTTCAACAACCTGGCGGCGGTCGCTTTCATCCTGGGCGGCGCCAACCTGCTCAAGCTCAACCTCCGCAAGATTTCAGATCAGCAGCCCGGCTGGGGCTATGCGCTGATCACCGTGCTGGCGTTTCTGGCGATGCTGGCGGCGGGTCTAGGAAAGATCGGCGTGGAGGGGTCGGTGACGCGCTGGAGCGAGCCGTTCTACCAGGAAAACGGGATGTCGTGGTGGATGTACAACTACATCTATTCGCCGCTGGCAGCCACGATGTTTTCACTGCTCGCGTTCTTCGTCGCTTCGGCAGCGTTCAGAGCATTCCGCGCCAAGAACGTCGAGGCGAGCCTGCTGCTGCTGACGGCCATCATTGTGCTGCTGGGCCGAACTTACGCGGGGCAATTCCTGACGAGCTGGATGCCTGATGAGTACGTGCGATTCACATTGCCCAAGATCGCGGAGTGGATCAACGTGGTGTTCAACGCCACCGGCCAGCGTGCGATCATGATCGGTATCGCACTGGGAATCGTGGCGACCTCGCTCAAGGTGATCCTGGGGATCGACCGCTCCTATCTCGGGTCTGACTGACGGACATGGAGTCCATTGCCCATGCTTGAATTTCTGAAAAATCTGGACCGCCGCTGGGTGTTTCTCTTCATGTTCATCGCGGTGGCGGTTCCCACCTACAGCTCGATGAAGTTCCCACAACTGACCACGCCGCCCGTGGAGGCTGCCTTTGCGGCAATCGATGCCCTGCCGGAGGGGTCGCCGGTGTTGTTTGCCGTGGATTATGACCCGGGGTCGGAAGCGGAACTGCGGCCGATGCTCACAGCGCTGCTGCGTCACTGTGCATTGCGCAAGAGCAAGATGTACATCCTTGGGTTGTGGCCCAACGGTGTGCCGCTGACGCGCGAGGCGATCTCCTCGGTTCTGCTCAATGAGTTCAAGGATTACGGATTGAAGAACGGGGAGGACTTTGTTTACCTGGGTTACAAGCCGGGGAATGAGTCCGTCATCAAGGTCATTTCGACTGACCTGAGAAAGTCGTACCCGAGCGATGCGGACGGCAAGAGCCTGGATGACATTCCGATGTGCAAGAACGTCCGGAGCGTCCAAGATATGAAGATGATCGTTTCGATCAGCGCGGGCACGCCCGGAGCCAAGGAGTGGGTGCAGTACGCTGCGATTCCGTTCCACATCCCGATGGTGGCGGGATCGACGGGTGTTCAGGCGAATCAGCTGTTTCCCTACTACCCGAACCAGGTCCAAGGGTTGCTACCGGCGATCAAGGGCGCGGCTGAGTACGAGGAGCTGCTGGGGCGGAAGTACCCGCAGTACAGCGACGTGAAATTGAATGAGGGGCTCAGACTCATGGCCGTTCAGGTATGGGGGCATGTGGCGATGATCGGACTGATCATTGTGGGCAACACCATCTACTTCCTCACACGCGGGAAGGAGAGAGCATGAACCGCGAAACACTGATCTGGCTGCTTGTGTTCATCCTGGGGGCAGCGGGGCTGGGAATCACTTCTGCTGTGCGCCCGCACGGGATGGGTGTGGTGTATGCGCGGCAAGTCGCGACCCCGCTTCCAAGTGGCGGGAGCGTTGATACGGAGCAGCGGCTGTCTGCGCTCGAATATTCGACGAATCCGCAGGGCGCGTATGTCAGCAAAGTACGCACCGCTGGAGTGTGGACCGCGGCGCTCCTGACCTTGTTCGCGTTCTCATTCCTGATCAAGGACAACCCGTTTTACAAGGTCGCCGAGGCGCTATTCGTGGGGACGTCGGCCGCATACGTGATGGTGCAGGCGTTCTGGGATGAAATCATCACCAACATGTTTGCGAAGCTCGCGCCGGCGTTTACGAACAGCCTGCACATCACCAGCATTGACACGAACAAGGTGAAGGCGGACTATCTGCCGCTGGTTCCGATATTCCTGGGCGTGCTGCTGCTGTGGAGCGCGATGCCGATGGGCAAGTGGGTCGCGCGATATCCGCTGGCGCTGATCGTGGGCACGATGGCGGGGATGCGAATGATGGCATTCCTGCAGGGGGACTTCCTGAGCCAGATCCAGAACGCGATCATTCCGCTGGTCGTGATGAGCGGCACTGCCCCGGCGCGGGGCGTAGACTGGTGGGGAACCGTATCAAACATACTCTCCACCGTTGGGCTGATCTCGGCGCTGGTGTTCTTCTTCTTCTCTGTTGAGCACAAGGGCGCGGTGGGGCGAGTGGCGCGAGTCGGCGTGTGGCTGCTGATGATTTCGTTTGGCGCGGCGTTCGCTTACACGGTCATGGGCCGAATCGCCCTGTTCAACGGCCGGCTGCAGTTCCTCATGAATGACTGGCTCTGGCTGATTGACCCCGCGGGAGTTCGCCCGCCGGGATGGTGATGGGGCAGACGGGCATAGGTATGGGGTGCGGATGAATGCGTTCTCCATCTTCGCGTCACCGCAGGCTGCCGCGCGAGAAATGCACGGCGCGCTGACCGGAGCTGGAGCAGGCGGCAAGCCGGCGCACTTGCCAATCGGCGCATGGACGGTGTTCGCGGCCATTGCGGTGGCGGGATCATTCGCATACGGCGTGTCGGTTGCGAGAGTGGTGCCAGGCTGGGACATGTGGCGCGGCGGTCTGTGGGTGGTCATTTCGACGGCGCCGGCGTGGCCAATTCTCGGGGTGGGGTTGATCCGGCTGACGAAGACTCCATTGTGGTTCTGTTTTCATGCATGCCTGGTGACGATGACCTATGGGATTGTCATCCTACTGACCGGCGCAGGGCTCAACTGGATGCTTGGGATGAGCGGGGTTTTCGAGCGGGTGGATCCGGTTCGATACAACTACGCGGTGGTGGGGGTTTCGAATGTGGTCATGGCGCTGGTGCTGGCGGAGCAGATGGCGATTGCGGGAGTCAGATGGTGGCGCACGATCTCGATATGGATGGTCTGCTTGAACGGGACGGGTGCGATCCTGTTCTGGCTCTTTCACCGCTTGATCTTTATGTAAAACGAGGACGGACACCGCGTGATTTTCTGGGCCAAGCGATCGCTGTTGTGCACTGTACTGGCGACGGGCCTGCTCGCCGGGGGCGCCTGGTTGCTTGCGAACTGGTGGAACTTGGACTGGGCATGGGACGGTTGGGCGAAGGCGCTTGCCGGCGCGGGAATCGGCCTGGCCGTGATCGTTTCGAGTGACGCAGTGGTTCATTTCTGCCTGGTCGGCTTGTTTCGACATGGGTATGTGAGTCGATTGCGCGCGCTGGCTGAGTATTTTCGGCCGCAAAGCGCGATGGTCATGGTGCTTGGAGGCGTGATGGCCGGGGCGGAGGAGATGTTCTTTCGCGGCGTGATTCTGACGGCGCTGCATGAGACGGCTCATTGGTCGGAGATGCAGGCCGGCGCTGCGGCCGCGCTGCTCTTCGGACTGGCTCACACATTGCCACATCGATCGCTGTGGATCTTCGGTGTGTGGGCGGTGTGGGAGGGCGCCCTGCTTTCCTGGATATTTCTCCAAACGGACTCGTTGGCGGCGACGGCGCTGGCCCACATGATCCATGACGCAGCCGGTTTTGCAGTTCTGAGAAATGCGCGCGATACAGGCCGCTTTCTGACGTAGCCGTTGGACCGGGGCCCTTGGCGTGCAATGCTGTCGGTGAAGTATGGAGTTCCGGGCACGCAATTCGATCACGATGGAGGGGCGGATTTCGCGCTGCTGGTTGTTTTCGTTTCGGACGGAGCCTGAGCGGGTCCGGTGCCACATCCCGCATCCGCTGGAACTCGTGACATTCGGCGATTTGACGTATTGGAATGTCGTGTTCTGCGAGATTGAGCGCATGCGTCCGGCGGGCTGGCCCAGGCTGCTCGGGGTACGCTATCGACATGTTGCGTATCGGCTGCACGTGCGCTTTCGGCCGAGGAATCGAGACCCGATCATGGGCTTGTACTTTGTGCGCAGCGACGCGGACAGCCGGTTGATCGCCGGTGCAGGGAGCGTGCTGACGGACTTTGCGTTCCACTTTTCAGAGATTGCGATTGATCGTTGCAGCAGCGGGTCAAGGCTCCGAGCGCGGGCAGGTGAGGACCTTGGAAACGTCGATGCGGTGGTGAGTCGGAAGGCGGCGAACGTGTTGCCGCCTGCAAGTCCCTTTGCGACGGTAGACGAGGCGGTCAGGAGTCTGAAGTACCCACCGTGTGGGCTGTCGCTTGATGAGGGGCGAAGGTCAGTGAATGTGCTGAGGATCACTCGCGACGAGCGTGTGCGGCACGAGCGTGCGGTTCTCGCCGAATCATGTGAGTTTGGATTCTTCAAGGACAAGGGGCCAACGGCACTGGAGTTGTGCACAGAAGTGGACCCGATCGACTACCGATGGAATCGTGCGGAGCGCTTCGCCTATGAGTGACTCGACGCGAGGAAAACGGAGTGAAGCGGCGAGCGCCGGCACGAGCTTGAAGCGAGTCATCATCGCGGGCGGCACGGGGTTCGTCGGGGGCGCGCTGGTTGAGCGCTTGAAGAGGAGGGGGTACCAATGCGTTGTGCTTTCGCGGTCGACCAACCCGCTCAGGCATGAGCAGGCGGGTGGAGTGGTCTATCAGGCGTACAGCGCGCCCTGGCCGGAGCGAATTGATGCGGTAATCAACCTGGCGGGAGAGAGCATTGTGGGTCGGTGGACGGTAAGCAAGAAGCGTCGCGTGATGCAGTCGAGAGTCGAGACGACACGGTTGCTGGTCAAGCGAATTGCGCA
The DNA here is from genome assembly GCA_044229655.1 of Phycisphaerales bacterium. Classification (GTDB taxonomy): domain Bacteria; phylum Planctomycetota; class Phycisphaerae; order Phycisphaerales; family UBA5793; genus JBGASM01. The sequence continues at coordinate 148,115 of JBGASM010000002.1, forward strand.
GATGTCCCGCACGGACCGACCGGGAGTCCTGTTGTCTGCCTCGGCCGTCGGATACTACGGGAACCGGCCCGGTGAGGTGCTGACGGAATCGTCTGCGTTGGATCCGCATTTGTCATTTCGGGCGGCGGTGTGCCGGGAGTGGGAGCTTGCAGCCAAGGGGGTTGAGCGGCAGGGGGTTCGGCTGGTGACTTTGCGGTTAGGAAATGTGATGCATCCGTCAGGAGGCTATCTGGCAGGGATTTTGAGGTTGCAGCGATGGGGAGTGTGTTTGGCGCTGGGTAACGCAGCGGCGCTCGTGCCTTGGGTGAGTCTGGACGATGCGGTACGAATGATGGAGTTCGCACTGGTGAAAGATGAGGTGCGCGGTCCAATGAACATCACCGCTCCGAAGGCGGTGACCCAGCGGAGATTGACGGAGATTGCTGCGGAAACTATGGGGCGTGGGGCGAGGGGGACGATGCCCGCCTGGATGATTCGGCTTGTGGCCGGCGAGTTCGCTCAGGCGGTGCTGGACACGCAGGATGTCCGGCCGGAGGTTGGGCTGCGAGCGGGCTACCGCTTTCTATTTCCCGACCTGCGTGAATACGTATTGAAGGCGATGGCCGCGGGACAGCGGGCGCAATGAAAAGGCACGGTCTGGTCAACCGTGCCCGGTCGTGCGATGTGATCAGAAGATGGATCAGGCAGGGATTTGAATCGGGCGGTGGAAGCGGAGGCCGGGCTGGCCGGGGACTTCGAGCACTTCGTCGCCGGTCTGGTTGGACTGCGCAACAGCGGCGACTTCGCGGCGCTCGAAGGTCATGGAGCCGGATTCCGAATGGCAATCTTCAAAGTCGGAATCGAATCGCTCATCACTTGCGTCTGAATCGATCGCGGCGGTCCGGTCGAGGAGGACCGTCAGGCCGCCAGTGGAAGAGCGAGCCATGTCCTTGAGTTTGCGGAGGGCGCGGAACTTCCAGTTGTTGACTGTTGTGACGGAAACACCCATGGTGCGGGCTGCCGTTTCATAGGACATGCCTTCGCAGACGATGAACACGACAGCGTCGCGTTCGTTGTCGCTGAGCCGGGACAGCGCGGAGGCGAGGTCGCGATTCTCCAGCTGAATTCCCTGGCGTGCAACGCAAGCGTCGTCGACCGGGTCGCTTGCGTGGGCTGAAGATTGGAGAAAGCGATTGAACCGCTGAGAGCGCTGGTATCCGCGCTTGATCAGGTTGTCGGCGATCTTGAGCAGGTAGGAGATGCTGATGGACATCCGCTCGAGCTCTTCGACCTCCATGAGGCGGATGAACACCTCCTGGGCTATGTCCTCGGCCTGTCCCGCGCTGACAGATCGTCGCGCGAAGGCCTGAACACGGTCGTAGTAGCGTTCGAAGAGAGAGAGGACGAGTTCGGAACGAGAGAGATTGCCCACCTTGCACTCCTTGCCAGACTCGTTCCATGCCGCAGCCATGGCGACCTGGAAAATCGGAGATCGGAATCCATTCCGTCTGTGAGCGTCGGGCCACCGTTGTGTCCCTGCCCGCGCCCAGTGCCACTCGAATCCAAGGGATTCGTGTGGTTTGACGTCTTACTCTTCACTTGTCTAAATTAGCCCGGAGAAAAGGTCCCACCTGACCCGGGCGTGGAGAAGGGTAAAACACCCACCACATTGACAATCTATCAACATCGGAAGTCATGTCAACAATTCCGGTCGTTTTCGATAAGAAAAACTCGGACCTAAGCAAGAACGTGTATTCGGCTTGTCTCGAATTGACCACTTTTGGTGGTTTTTGAGGTATTTGTGAGGTTGATTTGTGAAACCACATGCAAATCAGACAGGCTAATTTGGGGTCCTCGGTGAAGGTGAATTGGCCCCCGGTCGGCGCTTGTCAACAAATCGTCAACACACTTCGCTTTCGCGACGCGCCGGTGCTTGAAATCAAAGACAGCAGGCCCCCAGGGTGATGGGAGCCTGCTGCACAATCGAGTCTCACTCTTTGGAGTGTCGTGGCTGCCGTTCAGGCTTGGCGACGACGACGAGGCATCAGGAAGCAGCCACCTGCCGAAGCCAGCAGCCCAATGGCGCCGGGGGCGGGAACGGTGGAGGTGATGACGCGGATTTCGTCAAACACAGGCTGCACGCGACCACTGATGTTCAGGACGAGGTTGTTGTCCTCCCAGGTGACGAACTCCATCCCGTTCGCGTTCACGTTCTCGAGGCCGCGACCCTGGCCCTTCTGGTAGATTGTCGTGGGCGAACCGACCACATCTGACCCATCGAGGTTCTCCCACGTCACGATCACGCCGAGGATGTCCCCGTCAAACGAGATGGTGCCGCGATAGAAGGCTTCGGACGAGCGGATCGTATCGAAGTGGATCATGTGGCTGCTGACAACCGTGCCGGCCTTGACGACGCCCGAATTCAGGTCTTCCTGATGGGCGTAGGTGCCGGGGCCAGTGATGTCGACAAGCAAGTCGCTGTCAAGGGTGACGTTTTGCAATTCGTTCCATGCAAATACGACGGAGTTGTTGGCCAAGGCGCCGTCGCGCGCATCAGCGGGGGCGCTGATTTCCTGGACCATTCCGCCGACGCCGACGATGTCAGCGTTGGCGACCGCAACCAGCCCAAATGTCCCGAGGCCGAGGGCGATGACCATTCCACGATTCTTCATAGCAGTTCCCTTTCTTGATTTTTCGATACGGTGTGCAGAACCACAGCGCCCGTCGAGCCCCCCAAGTTCACAGCGAGCGACACGCACGCTCAAGGGTCGATGGGAACAACAATCAATGTACTTCACGCCTGCGAACGAGGCGGAGATTGCTGGGTGTTTTCGCAGGAATGAGCGGCGCGGTTGCATCACACGCCGTAAGTACTCCCCAGTTTTGCACACAGCCGCGACGGTGCGAGGTTTCAGGACTTTCAGCACCTGCCCCGTGGGGCCAGTTTCACCTGGTCATGGCGCGGCGACAAGTTAGCGGTCGAGCGGATAACCAACGGGATGTGCATTGAGTTGGTTGGCCGCGTCGTCAAGCGCGGCCCGTGCAGACATCTCGCCGCGGAGGGTGCGAATCATGGCCTGCATTATGCGGTCTTCGAGATCGCGCTGCCTCGGGGCGACCGGAACAAACCCGCGCGGCAGTCCGGTTCCTGGGTCACGATCAAGTGCGTAACGGAGCCAGGCTGCACGGGCGGCAAATCGCTCAGGCGGCATGGCCGGAGTCTTCACGGTCCCATCACTAAGTACGATGCCTGCGGTCCTGGTGAAGACGTCCGAGTTGATTGCGGACATACGGGCAGGGGGCGCGACGCGCAAAGCATCCCAGTACATGAGGCTCTGTTCACGGCTCGTCAAGTAGCGAATCATCTCCCAGGCCATCTGCTTGTGGCGGCTATGGCTGCTGATGGCCCAGAGCACGCTGCCGCTCACGATCGCCTGACGACGGAAGTGGGGGAGCGGGGCGACCGCAAAGTCGAGATGGGGCGCATCGAGTTCGACGTTGGGAACCCGCCACGATCCATCAAGCATCATCGCGAGCCGACCTGCCTTGAAGAGCGTCTCAGCCTTCAGCCCCGCCTCGGTCGGCTGACCAGAGGACATGCGCAGGTCTGAAGGAATCAGGTCAGCAATGAATGTGAGCGCCTCAACGCCGGCATCCGAGTTGATCAGCGTATGCGACTGATCGGAGTCCCAGAGGTCGCCGCCGGCCTGCGCGAGGAATGCCATGAATGGCCATGCCCACAGGTCAAAGGCAATGCCATACTGGACAGTCTTTCCCGCCGCATCCGTTGTCGTGAGCGATTGTGCGGTTCTACGAAGGTCATCCCAAGTCCAATGTTCATCGGGGTAGGGAATCGGCGAATCCGGGTGGGCGGCGTTGTGGGCGTCAAACAGAGCGACGTTGTAAAACAGGCCATACTGGGCGTTGTCCGACGGCAGTGCGTAGCGAGATCCGCAAACCAAGAGGCGTGACCAGATGGCGGGGAGGAAGTCGGACTGCTCGGCTGGTGCAAGCCCGATCGCCGGGTCGTTGATAAAGCGATCAAGGGGCTCGATGGCTCCCTTGCGAATCATGTCGTGATAGTCCGTCACAGGAAGGCGCATGACATCCGCGCCGCGCCCCAGGACATTCCATGCGTTGTATTTGTCGCGCACATCGGAGTATCGCTGGTACTCCACGCGCCACCCCGGATGCTGTACCTCGAATCCGCGCGCATAGGTGTCGCGAAACAGCGCATCCTCAAAAGGCATCCCCCATACGACGAATGTCAGGGTCTGGCTTTCCGGAAGCAAAACGCGGCGCGGCACGATCAGAATGCCGGTCACCACCGCGAAGAGAATCGCTCCGATGCAAGCAGGACGCATGACGACCAAGCGTAGGGGTCACTGTCCCCTGCGGGGCGGCGCCACATCAACGCCGGCGTTGAGGCCCAGTTCGCGGGCGAGCAATCGCTTCTCTGCGCGGTGGAGGCGAACGTTATTGGCAATGTCGATGAGCGCAATAAAGAGTGTGACGGCGACCAGAAGCAGCACGCAAAGCCAGGCGACCACGAATCGGCCCGGTTCGGTGGATGGGTCGACAATGCTGAGCGCGTAGACCAGCATGGGAACGAGCAGCAGGTGCACCAGCGTTCCCATCTTGCGGAGCCGGCGGCGCGTGCGCGGCATGGGTCGGCTGCGCAGGCGCAGGCTGTACCAGGTGATTGCGCCCAGAGCAAGCGCCGCAGCAGGCCCGGAGACCCAGACTGAAAGCAGGGGGCCGCTCATCCGGTGGAAGCCCTTGAGGGAGGTGAGACGCCATGGAAGTTGTGCAGGGACCTCATCAGTTTGATCATCGGCAAGCCCATTACCGTGGCTGAATCGCCCTGCCACGAAATCGGCCAGCCGGCGGCGACCCGTTCACTCAGGTTGTATCCGCCAGCCTTGCCGCGCCAATTCCCTGTGGCGACATAACGGTCGATCTCCGACTCAGGGATGTGACCCACAGAGACTTTGCTTTGGTCGAGAATTTCCGTGCGCACTCCGGACTCACGATCATGAAGAATGGCGGCCGTCACAACGTCATGAGATCGAGCCGACAACCTGTGAATCATCGTCCGAGCATGCGAAGCATCAGTCGGCTGGCCCATCACGGCGCCGTCGAAATCGACGACCGTGTCTGCCGCGAGGATGATGGCTTCGGCTGGAAACGAAGGCAATGTGCGATGGGAAAGCGCAGCGTCGAGCTTCATACGGGCCAGTTGAAGCGCCCACTCTGCAACGGCACAATCAGCGGGTTTGACGAGTTCTCCGTCATCGAACCCCGTCTGCATGATGAGCACCGGCAGCCCCGCTTCTTTAAGCAGAGCCAGCCGACGGGGCGACTTCGAGGCAAGGATGAGCGGTCGCGGCAAGCCGGCAGAGGTCACTGGCTCTGCTCCTGGGTCTCGATGAATACATCGACGAGTTGGCCAGGGAAGAGGGTGATGAGCTTGGAATCAAAGGCTGCGGCTTCGGCGGTTCCGCCACCCGCGCGAACGTTGGCGGCACTGAAGAGCACCTCGACCACGCGCGTGTCGATGAGTTCCGTGGCGCGGCCGGTGATCTGCCGTTTCGCGGCCGCGAGCGGCTCAATCCACAGCATGGTGAGTTCAATGTCGATGGGTGACCCGCCGCGCACCCGAGCCACTGCCCGTGCACCAAGGCGCAGCAAAGGAAGGTCCTCTTCGTTGACCATGGCCCGAACGTGCAACTGGGAGAGATCTCCGAGCGAGAGCGCGCCTTCTTCCGCACCTGCGGAATATTCACCTGGCTCTATGTCACGGCGGAGAATTGTGCCTGAAGTGGGAGCGCGAATCGTCATGCGATCGATGCGGGAGTTGAGCGACTGAATGTCAGCGTCGGCGCGGGCAACTTCTGTCCTGGCCATGTCCAGGTCAAGGGACCATGTGCCGGCCAAAGCGCGGGCCAGATTCGCGCGGGCGAGGTCCAGGGCGGCCTCGAGCGTTTTGACGCGATACTGCCAGCGGACAGTCTCATTGACATTGGCCGCGTTGTCGTCGAATGCCCGCCGAGCGCGATCCAACTGATCGGCTGCGTCGGCCAGATCAGCCTCCGCCTGGGCGACGGACGCACGCAGAGGCGGGATGTCCTCGGCCCGTGGAGCGGCTTCGTACCAGCGAACCTTTGCCAGCGCAACTTCACGAACCGCATTAGCCTTGAGTAACTCGGATTTGAGAATGCGGTCATCCATGCGAAAGAGTGGCTGGCCGGCGGCGACCGCATCGTTCACCTGCACATAGACGTCGGTCACCAGACCCGGGTCGGGTATTCCGACATGAATCACCCGGGCATTGGGTTCAACAATGCCAGTGCACGCGATGCCGTCGCCGAAAGGATTGACCGATGGCGGCCGGGAAGGAGGAACCTCCTTGATCTGTTCGCCTTCGGTGATGACTGTCCAAAGCCCCAAGGACAAGCCCAAGACAGCGAGAAGTATGGTTAGCCACTTGAGCATGTGATAAGGCGAATCCAGTTGGAATTGTCGATTCAGGCAGGCTCTTGAGGTATCGAAGGATCATAGTGAGGAAGGGCCGTCATCTCTGCGAGAACGTGCGTGGTCGGACGGTTATTCAGGCGGCCATCCTCCATCTCGATGATTCGGTCCGCATAGTGAAAGATGCGCGCATCGTGCGTGACGACAATGACACATCGGCTCTGTTTGTCGCCCTGGTCCGGGTGCGCCGACGCCCGAATGAGGTCCATGATGCGCTGGCCGGTACGGCCATCGAGATTTGCGGTGGGCTCGTCGCAGACCAGAAGTCGCGGCCGAGTGACGAGGGCGCGGGCGATGGCGACGCGCTGCTGCTGCCCGCCTGAGAGTTCCGAGGGCATTGCACGGACGCGCTCGGCGAGGCTGACCCAACCCAGCGCCTCGGCTGCGCGCGGCATGGCGGCGGCATACGGAACGCCGGCGAGCAAAAGCGGAACCGCGATGTTCTGCTGGACCGTGAGGGTGGGAATGAGGTTGAACTGCTGGAAGATGAAGCCAACCAGTTCAGATCTCTTGGCCGCCTTGGCGCCTGAGGAAAGTTTCGACCAATCGGTGCCAAAGACGTTGATCTGACCGCGATCGGCATCCAGGACGCCGGAAATGACGGAAATGAGCGTGGTTTTTCCACAGCCGCTGGGGCCAACCAGCATGACCAACTGATTCGCGGACACGTCGAGGTCGACGCCGCGCAAGGCGTGCACCACGGTCTTGCCGCGCCCAAAAGACTTGTGAATACCGCGCAGCTGAATCACGCATTCTGCGCCGGCGGGCTGCACAGACGGACTGGCCGAGGCAGGGGCGGTCACTTGAACACCACCGCAGGTTCGAGGCGAATGACGCGCCGGAGACTGAGAATGCTGCCCAGCGCCACACAGAGCAGCACTGCGAAGAACGACCCAAGCATGAGTTGCCAGGGGAATATCGGCGCCAGCTCGGAACCAGGGCGACGCCCGGTCAGGCTGAAGGCGCCGGCGAGCCCAACGCCGATGCCGTAACCGATGAGACCCGCGACGACGGCCTGAAAGAGGACCATGGCGATTAGCGTTCGCGTCCGCGCTCCCATCGCGCGCATGACGGCGAAGTGGCGGAGATTTTCAATGGTGAACTGATAGAAGATCGAGGCGGAGACGACCAGGCCCACGACAAATCCGAGAATGACGGTGATTCCAAAGTTGATGCCGATTCCCGTTTCTTTGATGACAAAGTCGAACGTGAGCCAGCGGATGTTCTCGCGCGTCCAAGCCTTGAGGTCCTGAATCCGGTCAATACGACCGGCCACTTCCGCAACGGACGCATCCGGCTTTGCCTTCACAAGGATGAATGACATCTTGTTGCGAAAGGTCGGCGCGTAATTGATTGCGTTCTCATAGGTTGACCAGAGGATGATGTTGGACTCGAAACCCAGTTTGGCGCGGCAGAAGCCCACGACGGATGCCCGGCGGTCGTTGAGCTTCAGCGTGTCTCCGATCTTGAGGCCGCCAAGTTTCTCCCTGCCCGATTCATCGACGATCACCGCATCGGGCAGCCGGAGGTCATCAAGGCTGCCTTCCGTCATCTCCGGCGGCTGGCCTACCAGCGTCGCGCGATCGACGCCGTAGATGTACACCTGCTTGAATGTGCCGTCGGGAAGGTCGACCACGGCAAACGAGCTGAAGAAGGGCTCGGCCCATGCGACGCCGGGGACTGAACGGACGCGGAATAGATCCACATCTCGCAGCGGGCGATACTCGGCGATCCAGCGCAGATTCTCGTTGGCCACCCAAAGATCGGGCTGGGTGACGTTCTGAATCACGCCGGTGGCGCGCGTCATCAGCCCGAAGAAAATGGATGCCTGCTGGGCAATCAGGAGGACAGCGAAAGCCAGACCGGCCACGAGCGTGGCGTACTTCCCCTTGTCCCCAACCAGCATGCACCATGCGATGCGGATCATGGGAGCGATTGTGGGAGGGGTATCGCCTGAAAGCCAGCCGCCGCCGACAAACGAGGGAAGGAACGCGAGTGGACCACTAGAATCATGGCTGGACGTCACCTCCTCGCACTTCCCCGGGATGCAAACCGCATGAGCACCGCTACGCACGCAAACACAGCCAGGCCGCCCGGTATGCCGGATATCCAGGCGTTGCCTGACAGCCGGCGCATCGCCATCGACAAGGTTGGCGTCAAAAACGTGACGTACCCGATCACTCTCCGAACGAAGGCCGGAGGGTCGCAGACAACGGTTGCGTCAATCGACATGTACGTGTCCCTGCCGCACGACAAGAAAGGCACGCACATGTCGCGATTCGTTGAGGTACTGAACCAGCACCGCGATTGCATCAGGCCAGAGTCGATTCGCGCGATGTGCGCAGACATCCGCCAGCGGCTGCATGCCGATGACGCACACATACGGGTCGAGTTCACGTACTTCATTGAGAAACTCGCGCCTGTCACCAAGCAGCCGGGCCTGATGGACTATCGGGTGACGTTCGCGTGCGCTGCAAACCACGCGGGACCGTCGGACGATTTCACCATGCGCGTCGCAGTTCCGGCGACAAGCCTGTGCCCGTGCTCCAAGGAGATCAGCGCATACGGGGCACATAACCAGCGGTGCCTGATTGAAGCCGAAGTGCGCTTTACGGGAGACTTGTGGATCGAAGACCTGGTCGCGCTGCTGGAGGGCGCTGCCTCATGCCAGTTGTATTCCGTGCTGAAGCGGCCGGATGAAAAGTACGTGACTGAGGCGGCTTACGATGCTCCCAAGTTTGTCGAAGACATCGTTCGCGATGCGGCGACCGCGCTCAACAACGATTCGCGCATTCAGTGGTATTTCGTCCATTCAGAGAACTTTGAGTCGATCCACAACCACAGCGCATACGCCGAAATTACGCGCGACAAGCGTACGGTGTAGAGCTGCTCCACGTCTCAGGTCAATTCAGTAAACCACGCCGGTGCAGATCCAAGACCCACGGCGGAGTGTCGCGAACGCATGACTCCACGGCGGCGCGACGCGAGCGGTAGTAGGCCGCGGTGCATCCTTGGAAAATGAGGGTGAATAGCGCCACCAGCGTATACACGCTGATTGTGAGCGAACGAGCCAGATCGTCAATTGACCGGCCCAGGGCAGCGCCTCCTCCTGCTGATGCAAGCATTTGCGACAAGTCACTTGGCTCGGTCAGCGCTGCGCGTACTTGCCAGGCAGCATAGAGCAGCACGATCGCCACTATGCAGGCTTGATTCCAAGCCAGTCGGCGAATTGCAGAGGGTTCCAGCCTTTTCAGGCCCGCGGCGCCTGCAAGTTCATTCCACGCGCATCCCGCGAGCCCGACGCCGAGCAGCGCTCCAACGCCATGTCCGAGTGAAAAGAGCAGGCTGAACCCGCCGAACACAGCAAGGCTCCAACCGTTGAAGGAGGCGTATCGCGCAGCGCTGAGGACCTTTTTCAAACGCGCACGAGCGGACTGCAGTGCGATGAAATGATCGGCGGTCAGCGCGGGACCACTGATGGGATGCTGTAAAGTGGTCGGCGCGCCGGCCTGTGGAACAAGACTCATGAATGATGCTATCGGTGCGAAATCACCGACGACCGGGCAAAGCGCGCCGTGTACGTTGATGCACGAAGTCCACACCCCTTACAGAGGGAATACGTCAGAGAATCAGTAAGGCGAGCCCCGTGCTGCATCGAGCGCTGTTCGCGTTATGGGGCAAGGAGTCTCGTGGTGGATGGCGGATTCCGTTGATGCGGACTGGATTTGAACGGCGCGGTACATCAGTTTGAGCGCCGCACGTGGAGAAGCCTGTGACTCGAGGATCAGTTCTATCTCGCGGCGCGAAATGTCGGGGGCCAGGAGGCTGTTCAGCGGCAAAGCAGACCCTGCGGCGTGAAGTCGCGACTCGCAGAGGTCATAGAGCGCTGCCCCCGACCATGCGAGCGGCGCGATGAGGTGTTGCTTGTCGAGCCGTGCCTCGGTCAGAAACTCGGAGGAGGCCCGATCAAGATCCTGTTTCAATTGGATGGGCAGAAAGAGTTTCAGCGCCAATCCGGGGTGTTGCATGAGGCGGTTACTGAACATCGGGGAGAGGAACGCGCGCAGTCGAGCAGGGTCTCCGTTGACCAGGCTGGGCTCATCGACACGGTCGATTAGCACGGTGATGGAGTCATAGCCGACGGTCTGGAGCAAGCGCTGCAGGCGCACAAGGAGGGTGAATCGCCCTGCCGGACTGTCATCCCTGGGCAGTGCTCGGTCAAGTGAAAGACGCGCGGGGAGTCGCTCCAAGAGTCCCCGCAGAGAGTCCGATGATCGGTCGAGGGTTCGGAGATTTCTGGACAGCAGGTGGCAGCTACGGCCGAGGCGGAAACTTGCACTGAGATACGGGATGCCGGTGAGCAGGGTTGCGCCCAGCAGCGCTCCAAGCAGGGCCCACCCGGGGGTGGTCAAGGTACGCCATCCGTACCAAGCGACAGCCGCTGCGGCTACGACCGTGAGAGTCCAGAACACGCCTGCCAGCATGCGCAGCCAGTAGGTCGAGTTGAGATTACGCGGGAATCGTCGGAGTTGGGCTCGGAGTTGAGCAGCGCGCGGTTCGACGATGTGGGGAGCATCGTAAAGGGCCTGCATGAGGAGCAGTTCGTCACGCTGCGGTTGGGGCAGGTCTCGCAGCGTTCTCGAACCAGAAGGACGAAAGACGTCATCCAGAAAAGTGGAAAGGGTGGAGGAGAGAATCCCGTCGAGGTGGTCAGTCAGCGTGAAGTGCTGCAGCGTCTCCAAGGGAGTTTTCCCGCGCACATGGCGAGAGAACTTGTCCAGAAGGGGATTGAACTCGTCAAGCGAGACGATGAGTGTGCGGATCGGGTGGTTTTCCGGGGAGGAGGATCTCAAATAGGCATCAAGCTGAATGCGCAGTGCGGTTTTGCCTGAGCCCTGACCGCCGAAGACGATCGCCGGTCCGGGGCGAGACGGATCGCCAACGATCTTCACGAAATCCGGATGGTGAAACGTCGAATTCGCGGGCAGCCCCGGCGGCGCAAGCAACGGGTCCTTGCTGGCTTCTTCGGCCGCAAATGGGTGAGTATGCGCTCCCCAACGAGCGAGATAATCTGTCACATTCATTGTCGCCGGCCCCGCCTGCCGCCGGTGCGGCCGAGACTTATTGGGAAGAGTCGTCCGGGACTTTCCGGATGTATGTCAGTGCGCGGATCGCTTGCCGAGCAGCGGGGAGATCTCCTGCACCATTTTTTCGCACAGGGATTTGTTGCGCGCTTCCAGATTGAGTCGCAGCAGCGGCTCAGTGTTGGACTTGCGGACGTTGCACCACCACCCCTCTTTGGCGAAACAATCGATGGTGACCCCGTCGAGGTTGGAAACGATCCCGCGTTTGCCGAAGGTCTCTTCAAGTTTGGCCAGGGCCTCGTCCTTCATCTCGTTCTCGAAGTTGATCTCGCCGGATTGGCTGTAGCGAGCGAGAGGTGAGATCAGGTCGCCAAGGCGCTTCCCGGTCTGGGCGATCAGGCTTGCCACTGCGGCAAAAACGATCGCGCCGCTGTCGGTATTGAAATTGTCGCGGAAATAGAAGTGACCCGACAACTCGCCTCCGAACACCGCCTGGTTCTGCCGCAGCTGCGCCTTCATGAATACGTGCCCAACGCGAGACTGAATTGGTTTTCCACCTTCCTTGCGGATCTCTTCCTCCACAACTTTGCTCGAACGAAGGTCGTACACGACAGCAGCGCCCGGGTTCTGCTTGATGAACTGGCGCGCGAGCACTGCGGTCAGCAGGTCGCAACCCACGATGCGTGCCTTCTCATCGACAAAGATGCAACGATCAGCGTCACCGTCGAAGCACACGCCGAAGTCGGCCTTTTCCTTGAGAACTCTCGCACGAACGTCTTCGAGATTCGCGGCGACGAGCGGATTCGGCTCATGGGCGAACTTGCCTCCCGTGTTGTCAAAGTGCAGTTTGCTGATCTTGAGATTCTTTACTCCGCCAAAGACCTGCGGAACCATCGTGCCAGCCATCCCGTTTGACGCGTCGACCACTACTTTGAGCGTCTTCCGGCCGAGTTCCAGGAAGGAGAGAACGTGCGCCCGGTAGCCGGCCCAGAGATCACGCTGTTCGATACGACCCGTTGGATTCACGGGCCCGCTGGGATGCTCCTGATCAGCCATCGCCGCGTACTTCGAGATTTCTTCCAGGCCCGTTTCGGCGCCAATCGGGAGCGCCCGGCGGCCGGAGATCTTGAAGCCGTTGTAATTGATTGGATTGTGACTGGCGGTCGTTTGGACGCCCCCGGCGCAGTCGAGATGATTGATTGCAAAGTAGATGAATGGAGTGTCGACAAGTCCCACATCGATGACATGAGCGCCGTATAGGCGCATTCCATCCGAGAAGGACTTTGCCAGCGCGGGGGAGGAAGGGCGCATGTCGCGCCCGATGATCAGGTGTTGCATCATCGGATCAGTCTCGCCGGCCGATCGGGCTTGCTCGATGAGGTAGCGTGCGGTTGCATAGCCGATCTTCCAAGCAGTCGACTCATTGAGCGGGTTTGGATAGATCGCGCGTACGTCGTATGCCTTGAAGACCTTGCCGAGCATCAGTCATAGTCCTTCCATAAGTTCAAGCCGTGGGCTTGTCGCACATGGCCGCTCGACCGCACGTCGTGCGGCCGGCAATGGGCGCAAGACTGTGCGTCGACCTCGATCGCTCGTATGTCGCGATCAACTGAATCCCCGCGCGCCCAGGCGAAAGGGCCGGAGTATAGGATTCCGTTTGGATGAAAATCAAAACTGACTGGCCTTGCTTGTAACGTAAAACGATGGTGCAAATAGACTTGCGTCATGTAAACATCGCGCAGAACTCGCCTGCCAATGACCTGAGCTCTCCTTGGTCGGACTAAGATCAAAGCCATGGCACACGATCCCCAAACACCCGGCCGGTCTGGATCCGCCGCCCCGACGATTGAAGTAGTCGAGCCAATTGGCAAGAGAGTCCTCATTCGCAAGGATGAGGACAGGAAGAAGACCAAAGCGGGCATCCACCTGCCGGACAAGATCGAAATCCCGACGCTGACAGGTCGGGTGGTCGCAGTGAGCGCAATGGTGGAGAACGATGATGACTACCCGATTAAGCGCTACGACCGGGTGCTCTTCCATCCGAAGGACTCGATCCCGGTCGACTTTGAAGGGGACAACCGGCTCTTTGTCGTGCCTGTCGAGAATATCGTGGCGGTCTTCCGGAAAGAGTGAGCCCGACCGACGCTCCTGAAATGCGGACTCTGATTCCAGATACCCAGACAATTCCCGATTTCACGCTTGAACCAGATCAACTCCATCCAGCGCAGCGATTTTCTCGACTTCGTCGAGCGGTTTCGCCAAGCGCATGTGCTGGTGATCGGTGCGGCGGTTGCTGAGATCGACGTCCAGTGCGATGTGAAGCGCCTAGCCCCTGATCGCGTCATGCCCGTCTATCAGTGTGACCACCAAACCATCCACCCGGGCGGGGCGGCGTTGTGTGCTTCGACGATCCGGAACCTGGGCGGGCAGGTCACGCTTCTCTCAAATCTTGGCGCTACGGGCGCAGGTCAGGCTTTGCGGCGCGCGTTGGCGGACGACGGGATCGGAGTGGTCGGAAGGGCGGTCGAGACTACGCCCGAGCTCTGGCGGTATCTCTCGACCAATGGGTCCCGCCAGATGCTGCAGATTCGACGTTTCTGGAATGGGCGGACGATTGACCTTGACGGCACCTCGATTGACAAGTTCCTCGGGGACTCTCACCAGTCCGCGCACATCAGCGCGGTCCTGATTGTTGATGCGCAACCGGCCTGCCTGAGCCATTCGACGGTCGAGCAGGTGGCGAAGTGGGCGCACTCCCGCGGCCTGCCTGTGGTATTTGACTCCGCCGGAGGCGAGTGCCCCCTTCAGCCACATCTGGTGCACGACCTGATCGTCAACGAGTCTGAGTTGGCGCAGATTGCGCGCGATTCAGGGGCAGTTGTGTCGGCCGAGAGCGAAACGAATGCGCGCGATTTAGCGCGCGCCGCGAGCACTCGAATCCTGCTATCACGGGGGCGGCAAGCGGCAATCCTCATTGGAGGAGGGAGCCCAGAGCAGGACGCGGTTATTCCGGTCGTCCCCCGACCATTCACGGATCGACGCGGCGTCGGATTCGTTCTGTCCGGTGTTTATTCGCTGGGCTTGGCTGCAGGCGTACCAGCTCGCGATGCGGCCTTCCTCGCTTGCGGCGCGGCTTCGTCGGCAGCGGCGACACCTGGCCCCAAGCACCTGACTATTGATGACCTGCATCACCTGGCATTCCGCGAGATTGAGTCCGATGTTGCGGATGCAATTGAGTTGTTTCAGCGAATTGGCAGGGAGATGTTGCCGGTGATTGACTCCGCAGCACGACTTCTACTGCAGGCGTACACGCGCGACCGGCAGGTACTCGTGTTCGGCAATGGCGGGTCCGCGGCAGAGGCGAATCATCTTGTCGGTGAACTGACGGGCCGCTTCAAGGCGTCGCGCCCGGGTTTGCCGGCCATCTCACTGTCCGCCAACGACTCCCTGACGACGTGTCTGGCGAACGACTATGGGTATGAGGATGTGTTTGCTCGGCAGGTCGACACTTTTTGCAGAGAAGGCGACGTGGTGATCGGGCTGTCGACAAGCGGCAAATCGAGCAACGTCGTCAAGGCTATGGAGGCGGCGCGGGCGCGCGGAGCGAAAATAATCGCACTGACGGGTTCAGTGCGCGGCCCCATGTCCGAACTCGCGGATGTGTCCATCAACGTACCGTCGCGCATTACGGCACGGATTCAGGAAGCGCACCTGTTCGTGATTCACGTGATGTGCGACATGCTGGACCGCCGACTGGATCCGACGGGTCGGCTGCATCCTGCGGCCTCAGAAATGTGAGTGCATCATGTCCGGCAAGGTGATCATCCTCGGAGATGTCATGGTGGATGAGTACCTCCACGCCAACCCGGTCGGCGTATCTGATGAGGCTCCGGTGACAGTCCTGGATTGGGTAGACACCCGCCGAATGCTTGGCGGCATGCTGAATGCTGCGTCCAGCCTGCGCACATTCGGGCTTCAGGTGATGGCGCTGGGAATCGCCGGGCCCGATGAGGCGGGGCAATATTTGCGGGACGAGTGTGGCCGGCTCGGCATCGACGCCCGCCTGTTTGATGACGGGAGGACAACGACTGTCAAAACGCGCATTATCAGTCGCGGTGACTACCTGGCCCGGTTGGATACCGAGCAAGTGCAGCAGATTTCCGTTGAGATCGCCGGACGCGCTTTAGACGCGGTACGGCATGGACTGACTGACGCATCGGTGTTGGTGATCTCAGATTACGCCAAGGGATTCTGCACTCCCGCCGTGGTCAGCGGCTGTCTACTGGCCGGAAAGGCCAGCGGCATACCCACCGTGGTTGATGCCAAACCGGAGCTGCTGCGGCAGTGCGCCGGAGCGACGTGGATCAAGCCGAATCGGCGCGAAGCGACCGAGTTGGCTCGTCTGCTGGATTTGCCAGGTGCCAGGAGTGGGGAGGAACTCGCTCAGAGGTTGGGTGGGGCGTTGGACTGTTCAGTACTGCTTACGCTGGACGCTGACGGGATGACGTTGTTCAATCGCGCCGATAACAGCGTGCGGAGTATCCCCGCAGTTGGAGGCAAGGCCGGATACTCCGGGGCGGGAGACGTTGCCCTGGCGGCGCTCATTGCGGGCATTGCGCGCAAGGCAGCGCCGGAGGGAATCATTTCCGGAATCGAGGCCGCGCTCGCCCGGGCCGATGACTCCGCGGGCACGTTGACGTTGCGGTAAACGCTCAGCCGTTTGGCGTCGGGACGCGGAACTGGCTGAGATCGACGCCCTTGAAGTAGTCGATGGTTTTGCGCAGCCCTTCTTCGAGTGCGATCTTGGGCTCCCAGCTGAGTTTGTTTCGCGCTAGATCAATGATTGGCTTTCGCTGGGTGGGGTCGTCGGCCGGAAGCGGGCGCTGCACGAGTTTCGACTTTGACCCCGTCATGCGCACGACAATCTCCGCGAGCTGCTTGATTGTGAATTCCCCCGGATTGCCGAGGTTGACCGGGCCTACAAAGTCGTCCGGCCCGTTCATCATGCGGATGATGCCCTCGACAAGGTCATCGACGTAACAGAATGAGCGCGTCTGGCTGCCGTCGCCGAAAATCGTGATGTCTTCTCCCGTCAGAGCCTGGCGAATGAAGTTGCTTACCACGCGGCCGTCGTAGGGGTGCATGCGCGGGCCGTAGGTGTTGAATATGCGGATGACCTTGACGCGCACTTTGTTGCTGCGCATGTAGTCGAAGCACAGGGTCTCGGCGGCACGCTTGCCCTCGTCATAGCAGGCGCGCGGGCCGATGGGATTCACATTCCCACGGTAACTCTCCGGCTGCGGATGCACTTCGGGGTCGCCGTAGACCTCGCTTGTGGAGGCATGAAGCACTCGCGCCCCGGTACGCTTGGCCATTCCCAGGACGTTGATGGCGCCGAGAATGGAGCATTTCATCGTCTTGATCGGGTTCCACTGGTAATGAACAGGGCTGGCCGGGCAGGCCATGTTGTAGATCTCGTCCACTTCAAGCCAGATGGGGTGCGTCACATCATGGCGCACGAGCTCAAAGTTGGGCCTGCCAAGGAGGTGCGCAACATTGGATTTCTGGCTGGTGAAGAAGTTGTCCAGGCAGATGACATCGTGTCCCTGGGCCACGAGACGATCACAAATGTGCGAGCCGAGGAACCCGGCGCCGCCGGTCACGAGGATGCGCTTCATTTTGGGTATGGACATGGCGGGCAAGGGTATCCGAGTACGCAGCCAATTGGAATGTCAGGCGCCACGCGCCGACTGCCTGCACTCATCGGCATGCCAAGCGCTTCTCTCAAGCGCAAATAACTCCAACCTCGCGTTGTAGAACCGATCCGTGACGCCTTGGCTGCGCATCTGAAGGCGGTGCATGACCGCCACGGATCTGGTGTTATCCGGATAAACCACCGCATGCACAATTGAGAGGTTCACCGTGTCAAACGCATGTCGAAGCATTGCACGGCCGCCTTCAGTAGCGAAACCCCTGCCCCAGGCGCTGCGGGCCAGATGCCAGCCGACCTCGATCTCTTCCGCATATCCCTCGTTGTTCGGGCCCGGGAGCGGCTTGAGTAGTATGCAGCCGACGAGCTGCCCGGTAGCCTTTTCAAAGGTCGCCCACAGGCCCAGTCCGGGCGCAAACGTGGCTGTGCGGTCAATCATCTTCTTGAGCCGCTCGCACATCTCGTCGACGCTCTTGACGGGGGTCCCGCTGCCGGGGGTGGGGCCGCCCAGAAAGTGCATCACCTCGGGATCGCTGTAAATGTGAAGTGCTGCGGGAGCGTCCTCGATACGCCAGAGGCGCATATGCAGCCGAGGCGTTTCCAAGGGGTGTTCACTGATGTCGGCACTCGGCATTCGCACAGGGTATCCGCGTGCTTCGAACCCTCGGATCGGCCAATCCAGCTCAGATGGCTGCCCCTACATCGCGGTCGTGTCCGAGCAGGGGGGAGGCTTCAATTCGCGCAATCAATTGCAAATGTTCGAAAAAATTTCCACATCCTGGTGCACTCCATGCATGGGACCGCGCCGACTGTCGGTGAGCCACTGCTTGCCAGAGCAGCATTTTTGACCAAATGGATGTCAGGAGCTCCGGGTTGGCCCGTCGAAACCCTCTCATTCCGGAGTCGTCGCAACGAGCGGGTTGTCCCAAGTGCGCGGGCAACCGATCATGCGGTTTGCGCCGTGTGCGAGGCACCCGAACCGCATCCGGACTCAATGCGCTGTGGCGTCAGCCTGCATCATTCCGAAGATGTTTCCGTCGAGGTCTGTCCCGTAGGCCAGCCAGCCGACCCCCGGGACCGTCATCTTCGGAAGTGCGATTTTGCCGCCAACTTGGGCGAGTTTCGCGAGGGCTGCGTCGACCGAAGGGACGGAAATCGTGCACGGATATGCATTGACGGGTTGGCCGGCTGTCGGTCCGCTGCCGTGTCTGCGCAGGAGGCCGCCATTGATTCCGGGTTCTTCGGGCGGGCCGGTGATGATGAGCCAATAGTCCATCGGACCGGGCCATTTTTCGAACTTCCACCCAAAGAGTGATGAGTAGAAGCCGATCGCGAGTTCGGGGTTCTCGCTGTGAATTTCGAAGTGGGCGGGGCGTGGCATCGAGCACTCTCCTGACGGTCGATTACTCGGTGATGCCGAGATCGGCCTTTGTGAACAAACTTTCAAACGCGAATCCGGCGGCCTCTATATTGGCCCGAGCGCCTTCCTGGCGATCAATGACGGCAATGATCTTCTCAATCGTCGCCCCCAGGTCGCGCAGCATGTTCGCCGCTTCGAGCACCTGACCACCGGTGGTCGCGATATCTTCAATGATGACCAGCCGGTCCCCCGTGTTGAGCACCCCCTCAATCTGCTTGGCCGTGCCGTAATCCTTCTTCTTGTTGCGCACGAAGATACACGGAAGGCCGGTTGCAAGGGACGCAGCAGTGACGAGCGGAATCCCGCCGAGTTCCGCGCCGGCCAGCCGCGTGACGGCTTTCCGGTCAATCTGTGCCGCGAAAGACACCCCAAGCGCGGCCAAGACATCCGGCTGCGTTGAGAAGAGGTACTTGTCGAGGTAGTACTTGCTGGTGCGTCCTGAGCGAAGTGTGAAATTTCCGCGCAGGAGCGCGACGTCGGCGATGCGCCGGGCGAGTTGCTCACGGTTCAGTGCGGAACCAGTCAGCGCGCCGCAGGGCTGGGTTGCATTGGGCATGGACATAGGTTATCCGTCGACAGACAAGCGAGGTGATTGAGTTGCCATGATGGAAGACTCTCACCAGCGTGCGGAACACGTCCGGGGTACCATGCGGCATGACGCAGAAATTCCAGACCAGTCTGGTCGGCGTGACCCAAAAGAATCGTGACGGTACCCCCCGCCAGGACGTGCTGAAGGCCTGTTGCGTGGGGGACCCGCTCGACCTGATCCATGAGCCCAACAACAGATTTGACCCCGATGCGATTCAGGTCCGTCGCCGCGGCGGGCTGGCCATCGGCTACGTGCCGTCCGATCTAGCCCGGGCCGTGGTTCGCGTGCTGGAGCACGGTGCGAGGGCGTCTGCGGAAGTCTTGCGTATCGAGGGGGGAACTGCCGAAAACCCACTTCGCACTGTCGCGATTCGCATCACCATCGAGCAGGACGTGGATGCAACGACTCCCACACCTACGGAGCAGATGCGCAGCGGTTTGTCGCCCGCCTTGGCGTACTACCAGTATCTGGAGAAGGCCCTGCTTGACGGAGTTCTGAGCGAACCCGAGAAGGCTCGAGCGCGAACGTTCAAGGCTCATCTGGATGATGCCGAGGTCCGCGCCGTGCACGCGCGGGTCTACTGCAGGGCGCTGGTGGAGGTCGCAGCGGACGGAGCTATCAGTGAGACCGAAGAGAACAGACTCAGCGACCTGCGAATCTTCCTGACTGAGTTGGGATGGTCGCCGTGAGTGCAGGGCATTGGGTTACCTGGGAGAGCAACTCTTTTGATCAGCCTCACTTTGAAATGGCTCGGCGATTAGCTGGTCGGCACTTTGTTTCGGTCCAGTGCATGTACTGCCCGCTGTACTGCCTTCTCTTTGTCTTTCTGCCGATCATGCTTGCATTAGTGTCGGTGAGTCCGCACCTCCCTCAGTTCCTAACTGGAGCCGCAGATTTCATTGGCACGATGGCCATTGCGCTGCAATGCGCATCCTTTCCGATTTCAGCAGTTGGAATGGCATGCAGAACCTGGTTCGGGTTGAAGTTGAAGAAGTTCTGGAGTCGTCACCGCGCGGAAATCGTTGCGGAGGCCCCAGATCCTCTAATGGGCGAGTGGTTTCAGGACTTTGTCGTAACGCGTGTCGACAGAGAATCGCTTACTCTGCGAAGGCACTGGATCGTGCAATTTGTCTGGTTTGGAGTGGCCGTCGTGACGGCGTTGGGCGCGGAAATTATGCTCAGCATTCTGATTCAGTTCTTGCAACTCGGGGTTCCCATGATTGCCCCCGGCCTTCTTGTTTTGCTGGTCGCGGGGATTCTCTTCAAAGTCAGTCGGTTCGAGCCGGTCGTCGAGTGGGGCGTCAAGTCCATTGAGACCGGGCCAGTCCTGTACCGCGTTTTTCGACGCAATCTTGTGTTTGCTCGCGAGGACCGGCTGACGGCAGACGCACTCAGGAGCATTTCCAAGCAAGTTGCGGGACTGACGGTGACGACCTCTGGGGATAGGTTCATCCTGTTCATCACTGAGTTCCACGGGTATCAGGAGCTCAAGATGGATCGAGTGACGCGTGCATTGAAAGTGCGCCTCCAAAGGCAGTCTTGAGTGACCCAGAGAAACCTCTGTCGGCAGCTGTCAGTCGACTTCCGGCGGATCTTCATCTCGATTGTTCCCGCTGAAACGTGCATTCGTCGTGCCTTCGCCGTTGAACGCGATGGAGCCGTCCGCGTTCTTGATGTAGCCCAGTTCCAGCGAGGTGAGGATCGACACATGACCGTCGCAAAAGGCGACGACGGCCTTGTCCTGGTGCCTTTCATCCGGGCCTGAGCGGTGCTCGGGGGACGAAAGTTTGCTGTCTGCGAAATCGCTGTTGCTTGTGAGTCGGGGCGGATCCAGCGCGTATCCATGACCTCCGACGGCCAATCCTCCCGGTTCACGATCGCCATTGGCGAGATTACCCGTGCGCGCGACAGCAGGTTTGCCAGCCGCGGTTCCCAGGCAATCACCCGCCATGACCGTGTTTTCAAACGAGTCTATAGCGCCCATGCTGACCGGGTAGTTGATGAACCCACGAGTCTCGTCGTCTCCGCGGAAGCGCGTATTGCCCAGAAACTGATAGTTGTATCCGTATGAGCAGTTGCGCGTGCTGGTCCATGCAGGCGTCTCGGGGCAGATGAAAGTCCGGTTGTCAAGCTGCTTGGAGTGTTCTTCCGCGCTTGTGACCTTGGACGGGTCCTGCTCGACGGTGGAAAAGGCGTAGATGCCGGATTTTGCACCTAACAACACGTACCAGCGGGGTCGGTACACGAATCCATTTCCAACGTTGTAGACGTTCTTCGTCTCGTCGCTGTATCGCCCCGGCTGACCCGGAACCACGTTGCCGCGATTGTCATTGGCAAAGAGCGCCCAACCAGCGGCGATTTGTCGGAGCTGACTTTGACAGGTTGTTCCACGGGCAGCTGACCGACTGTTCGAAAGAGCCGGCAGGAGCAACGCCACAATCAGAGCGATGATGGCGATGACCACCAGCAACTCGACCAGCGAAAAAGCCGAACGGCGTAAGGTGGCCTTCATGGTTGCTCCCTGAAGAATTTCTTCCTTGGCTCGATTTTCGGATCGAATTGCGGGACATCCGCATCTTCTGTAATGGCTCCGAGCAGTCGCCCCGACTGCATGCGAACAAACCCTGAACCGCGCGGCTCTGGGCCCGCCGCCGTGCAATGCTAGGATATTGCCGGTTTGACCAGTCATTTATTGGGTGGATCACGATGATCATCGACCTTGAAACGCAGGCATGGACAAGCCTGGCTCAACTCGGGACAGATTCTGCAGACTCAGTCAAGGGAGCGGATGGGACTCCTCTGGGCGTGCCGGATGGTTCTCCTGAGGCACACGATCGCGCCATGGCGTGCGTCGACGTCTCATTTGTGCTGGGTTTCCGGAGCGAGCAGACGGGCCGACATCTCTCTTCAGAGAGCGTCGCTGCGTTCGTTGCTGCCGCGCCGCATAAGCGGGTGGGCTTCATCGGAATTGACCCAATGTCACCCGATCCGATGGGTGATTTGGAGCGTGGAGTCTCGCTCGGACTTTCCGGCGTCGTGATCTCGCCGCAGATGCAGAACGTTCACCCGACCCACTCGCGCGCAATGCGTCTTTACGAGCGCTGCCAATCTCTCGGACTGCCGGTGATTGCGACCAACGCCGGCCCGCTCACCGCACGAGCAGTGCTGGAGTATGGTCGCCCGGCGGAATTTGACGAGGTGCTGCGTTCATTCCCCGGGCTCAAGCTGGTCATCGGCCACCTTGGGTTCCCGTGGATTGACGAAACTCTGGCCATCCTCGCGAAGCACCGGAATGCATTTGCCGACATCGCCGGCGTGGCCTCGCGCCCTTGGGGTCTGTACAACGCCCTGCTCTCGGCCATGGAATTCCGGGTGATGGATCGTCTGCTCTTCGCGTCGAATTTCCCCTTTGATGCTCCTCAGGCCGTGATTGAACGCATCTACACGGTCAATTCCTTCACCCACGGTACGCAATTACCCTCAATACCGCGGCAGCAACTGCGCGGCATGATTGAGCGCGATTCCCTGGCTGCACTTGGCATTACCCGACCGAGTGGAGCATCGATCAGTCGTGGCGCATCGAGCGATCACGCTGCCGCGCGGATTGAGTCAAAGCGGCATGAGTGGGCTCCCGCAGCCATTCGTTCAGATGACGAATCGTTGCTGAGCGATGACCTGTGAGCATCGCCGTGACCAGGGTTCCGCTTCGAACCGTTTCGGCAGCTATTGCCGCCGCCTTGTCGCTTGTGCTGCTTCCAGGCTGCCGCCTCGGATCAATTCTCGGCGGAGGTGACTTTGTTGTCCGCTCGGCGGGCCCTGATCCGGCTCAGATGACCGTTGATGCGCGGACTTCTCTCTTTGCATTTCGCGACCCCGATTCGCTCACGCTCCTCATCAGCGACATCCCTCTTTCTGATCTGCAAAGCGGGCAGATCTCCACCGGCCAGGTCATTTGCCTCACTCTGCTCTGGAATCCTCAGGCGGGGTCCACGCCGATTGATTCCAATGCGACTAATTGCACCGTCCGCCAGGTGGTGTTCACGCCTGATGGGGTGGGCTTGTACGGAGGCGCCGGGTTCCTCTATCCCGGGGGTGATACGACGGAGAATCACATCACCGGCACGATGGACGATTCCACGATGAGGCTCGTGGAGTCTTCGCCAGGCTTCGCAGACCTTCTGGGCACGGCGCGCGTCACCGGCGGCATCGCAGTTGAACGCGATGACTCAGGCGTGCGTGACGTCATGATCCAGGTCAACTCGGAAGTCAGTCGCCGACTGGGCCGCGTCTACTTCGCGCTTGGCGACTGAGCAGAGGTTTCTGTCGGAACAGGAAGCAGGTCCGCCTGCTTGAGCGACTGCGGAAGGCTTTCCAGCGTTCGCGCTGACGCAAGGTTGTACGGGCCGACTGCGGTGCGCGATAATTCGGCGAGGTATCCGCCTGTTCCCAGCGCGAGCCCCAGGTCTCGAGCCAGCGCGCGAATGTACACACCTTTGCCGCAATGCACGTCAATCGTCGCGCGCGGGAAGTCGTAACCAATGAGGTCAATTCCGTAAATAGTCACTTCGCGCGGGCGGAGCGCCACCGCATCACCCCGCCGAGCAAGCCGATAGGAACAAATCCCGCCGACCTTGAGCGCTGAGTAGATGGGCGGGGATTGCACGACTCGCCCTGTGAATGACCGCAAGGCGCACTCGACTGCTTCGCGCGGAGGGGCGTCGCACATTACAGGCGTGATCTCGCCTTCGCCGTCGTCAGTGTTGCTGCGGGCGGAAAGGTCAACCACTGCGCGATAGCGTTTGTCCATCGCCATCACCCGCTCCACGGCCTTAGTCGCCTTTCCGACGCACAAAATCAAAACGCCGGTCGCCAGTGGGTCGAGCGTGCCGGCATGGCCGGTCTTGACATCGCCGGCGCGACGGCGCACGATGCGTACGACGGTCGCAGACGTGAGTCCCAGCGGCTTGGTGATCACAAGGAGCCCGCTGAGCGGGCTGGTGTCCGCGCCCGAGTCGCTGGGGCCGGCCATCGACGATTGCGTAGGGGGTGCCAACACGCTCAATCGTAGTGGGTTCGCCCCCTTTATCAGAACTCAGATTGCACACTACCATTGCTCAGCATGCAGCCTTCGGTGTTCGACCAGCGTCGTTATCTCATCCCCTTTCGTTCCGGTCTGTTGCCGCAGATTTACTGCGACACGCTCGTCATCGGGACCGGCGTGGCCGGATTGCGGGCCGCGCTCGCCGCAGCACAGCATGGCGAGGTCATCTTGGTATCGAAATCCGAGATCACACGCTCAAGTACCGCCTGGGCACAGGGGGGGGTTGCCGCCGTCCTCGACATTGACCCAACCCACCTTCTCGGGCATGTGCAGGACACGCTGGAGGCCGGCGTCGGATTGTGCAGTGAGGATGTGGTCCGCCAGGTTGTGAATGGTGCCAAGTCTTGCATCGAGGAACTCCTCGAGTGGGGGATGCAGTTTGATCTCGATGCTAATGGGCGCGTCGCTCTGGGGTTGGAAGGTGGGCATCATGTCGCGCGCATCCTTCATTCCCATGGCGATGCAACAGGCAAGGAGATGGTGCGCTGCCTCATCGAGAGGGTCCGCAGCACGCCCGGGATCCGCGTGTTCGACAATTGCTTCGCCCTCGATCTGCTGACTTCCGGCGATGGCGACGACGCAGCAGTGCGCGGCGCACTGACCCATCACCCGAAACACCGCCTGCAGATCATCTGGGCCGCGTCCACGATTCTCGCCACCGGAGGGGCGGGCCAGGTATATCGCGAGACAACCAATCCCCCGGTCGTGACCGGCGATGGAATTGCCATGGCCTACCGAGCAGGTGCGGTCGCCGCGGATATGGCGTTTGTGCAGTTTCACCCGACAACGCTCTACGTGGCCGGCGCCGAGCGCTCGCTCATCAGCGAGGCCGTGCGCGGCGAGGGCGCGTACCTGCTCGATCGGCGCGGTCATCGCTTCATGGAGGGTCGCCATGAAATGGCGGAACTCGCGCCGCGCGATGTCGTGAGCCGCAACATCGTGCAGCATCTGGTCGAGACCGGCGATACGCATGTATTTCTGGATTGCAGGCATTTCCGGCCCAACTTCTTCGCCGAGAGATTTCCATCCATTGCAGCGCAACTGGCGCGCTTCGACATTGACCCCGAACACGACCTGATTCCCGTCAACCCCAGCGCTCACTACACAATCGGCGGAGTGGCTGTCGACAAGGCGGGTCAGACGTCCCTGCGCGGCTTGTTCGCCGTCGGCGAGACATCGATGAGCGGTTTGCACGGAGCCAACCGCCTCGCAAGCAACAGCCTGCTGGAAGGATTGGTGTACGGAGAAATAGCCGGACGCGCCGCGGCGCTCTTGGCGCGCGGTGGTGGTGGCCAGGGCGGAATCCGTGAGGCGCGAAAGATCGTCAGTGAAATTCCCGCGAGCCAGCGCGGCGAACTGGATCTCGCTGATGTGCGTTCCAGCCTGCGCAGCGTGATGTGGAAGCACCTTGGTGTCCTGCGCGACCAGACGCACATGGACGATGTGCGCGAGATGATCGACTTCTGGGGGCGTTACACCCTCGACAAGGTTTTCGAGGACCCGCTCGGGTGGGAAGTGCAGAACATGCTCACAGTCGCGTCATTGATCTGCGACAGCGCCCGTTGGCGGCGCGAAAGTCGCGGGACCCACCACCGGGCCGATTGCGCTTCACCTCGGGAAGAGTACCGCTGCCACGACCTGTGGAAGCGCGGCGCAGACTCACCGATTCTGTCGCCGGTTCCCGCGGCGGATACGACCCAGCAGCGCGGGTTAACTTCGGTTTCAATGATGTCAGCACAGTAACCGGTCATGCCAAGACTCGAGATCATCTTCCTGGTGTGCATACCTGTCATGTGCGTTTCGCTTGGGTGCGATTCGCAGGAACGCGTCGTGCGGGCCGATGGATCAACCGGCGATTGGGTCGCGCGCGGGACCACCGAAAAGGCGCAAAGTGACTTTTTCGCCCCATTTCGGGGGAAGACCTCAACAGAAGCGGAGGCTGACCAGACTGCGCCCACCACGACATTGGATGACGGTACCGTGGTGCTCAACTGCATCCTGCCTGACAACCTCATTAGTCACTTGCGCAATTGCCTGATTGAGGGGAACTATGAAGCGCTCTACGAGCAGTTGGTCGCCCAACATACAAAAGACGTGTATGTCCAGAAGGGCGAAGACCCCACCGTCATGATTGAGTGGTTCAAGGAAAACCGCCGCGACTTGCTCGTATTGCTCAACCGAATGTCGCTGGGCGCCATGTCTCCCAATACCACCTTTGAACAGGCGGGGGACATTTACTCTCTGGCTCTCATCCCCCAACTGGCCAAAGACCAGAAGTTTGGTCGGATCGACATGATTCGGCAGGACCGGCAGTTCCGCCTGCTCATGATTGAGTGAGAACCTCTAGTCGATTAGAACGCGAACCGGTATTGAGTGACGTTGCTCACTTTGCATGTCCCCAATTCAACAGCCTGAATGAAAAGTGTCCGGCTCTTCGCCGCTGCGGGCACAAATGCAGTCACACGTGCGACGCCGTCCGAGTCCGCCAGCGCCGTGCCGATGGCGACCGCGCTGCGAATGTCGTAGCGCTCGCCTGAGCATCCGGGAATGTTGGTTGATCCGCGCGCGAGCCCGTACACGAAGCGCACGGTTGCACCCGGAGTCGCGCCGCGCACATGAATTGTGTTATTCTGGGCAGAGCGTCCTGGTCGCGGAGCCGTCACGCCGATGCTCCCCGGGACAGGCGAAGCGAGGAACGCGTGATACTCCCCGTTGACCACGCCGCTGCCTGCGACCTGTCCGGCGTCGTTTACATCTCGCGCCGACTGCAGATTCCACGGACTGGGCCAGTCAATGAGCTCATTCAAG
The DNA here is from genome assembly GCA_044229655.1 of Phycisphaerales bacterium. Classification (GTDB taxonomy): domain Bacteria; phylum Planctomycetota; class Phycisphaerae; order Phycisphaerales; family UBA5793; genus JBGASM01. Next base: position 175,340 of record JBGASM010000002.1, read on the forward strand.
TCATACACCCAGCCGTTCTCCCAGATCGCGGCACGCGTGTAATCGTCGCCGGGCCCGAGCCCGTGACCCCCGTGATACGAATTTCCAGCTGCGAGACCATTGTTGTTGATTGCGTAGCCGTTGCTGTAGGTGTCGTAGGGAAGCTGTCCCAGATAGCCGAAATTCCCATTCGCATACGCAAACGCCTTCGACGGTACATTGTTCTGCCCGACAATTGAACCGCCGTCGTTGATGTCATTTCCCGGCGAATAGGCGTTGTTGAGCAGACCCAGGTCCGTCGCGTTGCCGGTGCCGTCCCAGATCGCCAGGTGGGCGTTGCCCCCCGTCGGGTAGGCATATCCCGTCACAACGTTGAGGTCATTGATCCCCCGGCCTTCGGTATCGATCCCGCCGGCGATGGGCTGCAGGATCGTGAAGGCATTGTTGTGCCAGATGAATCCGCGATAGTCCCCGCTCGCAGTCTTGGACTGGCCGACAATCCAACCGTTGTTGTTGATCGCCAGCGCTTTGCTGAAATTGCCCCCCAGCGTTCCCAGGTCGCTCATCACTCCGTTTCGCCACCGAAACGCATGCTCAACCGAGCCGAATCCAGAGACAACGTCAGCCGTGCCGACGATTTCTCCTTGATTGTTGATGTCATAGGCGGTGGACTCCCCGCCCGTCATGAGTGTTCCCAGATCCGTCATCACGCCGTTGCGCCAGACGAACGCATGCACGTCGTAATTGCCGGTCTGATACAGCGAGTAGCCCACGACATCTCCCTGCTCGTTGAGGCCGTAGGCCTCAGAGATGTCTCCAGTACCCAACGTTCCCAGGTCTGTGATCACATAGTGCTGAGCCAGCGCGTGCTGCACGAGCGTCGAAAACCCGGCAATGGCAAACGCATGCGCGACCTGCGAAATCGAGGGCATCTTCTCTCTCCTGCAAATGCGGCGGATCCGTATGGTTGAGACCTTAACTCAATGTCCCATTCGTCACCGATTCGTAGGCACTCCGGCAGGAAAAGTCGCCCCCGTCAACATTCAATTGACCGCAGAACCATCCATTCCCAGCCATGCGACGAGCCCGCCCCGTGCCCTCCTACCTCCGACCACTAGTCTCTCTTGCGTTCGTGCTCGCCCTTCTTATCGTTGTTCCGCTTCTCCTGCAGCCGAAGCGGACCGGAGCAGACCCCTCCAGCCGGCGTCTCATTGTCATCACTCCGCACAATGAGCAGATCCGCTTCGAATTCGGGCGCGGCTTTGATCTCTGGCATCGCGCTAAGTATGGATCATCTGTGACCATCGAATGGCGCACGCCCGGGGGCACTTCCGAGATCCGTCGCCAACTTATCGCCGAATACGAAGCGGCCGCGCGTGATGGTCGACTCGCCCTGATGAACTACGACCTGCTCTTTGGCGGTGGTTCTTTCGAGCACGCGCAGATTGCGCAGAGCCGGACCATGACAGACGCTCTGGGCGCGACGGGTTCCTACACCATTTCCGAGCCGGTCGACTTCCCCGCTCAGATGCTCTCCGAGTGGTACGGCGAGAATCGGATCGGCCGCAACACGCTCTACGACCCAAACCGCCATTGGTTTGGTACCGCACTATCCGGATTCGGCATCGTGTTTAATCGCGATGTGCTCGCCGCACACGATCTGCCCCCGCCCACCACCTGGGATGACCTTGCGAACCCACGCCTTGCCGGGCTCATCGCCCTGGCCGACCCCACCCGCTCCGGCTCGGTCGCTACAACCTTTGAGGTCATTCTCCAGCGTGAGGGTTGGGTCGAGGGATGGACCATGCTTCGCGCCGCCTCCGCCAACAGCCGCTACTTCTCCGATTCAGCCAGCAAGGTGGTGATTGACGTGTCGGCAGGTGAAGCCGCAATTGGCACCTGCATCGACTTCTACGGTCGGTTGCAGACCCAAAGCCTGGCTGACGCTGGGTATGACCGCCTCGGCTATGTGGACCCGCCTGGTCTCTCTGACATCGACCCTGACCCGGTGAGTCTGCTGACCGGTGCGCCTCACCGCGACTTGGCGCTCCGTTTCATCGAGTTCTGCCTGAGCGCAGATGGTCAGGCGCTTTGGCAGTTCCCCCGCCGCTCAGCCGACAAGGAACTGGGCCCGGAGCGCTTTGAATTACGACGCCTGCCGATTCGGCGCATGATGTACTCCCAGTATTCTGGAAACTTCATTGACAGAGTCGACCCCTTCGCCCTGGCCCGACCAGTCGAGTCCTGGAGTCCGGACTATCGTGCGGTCCTGACTGTCCTCTTCCCGGCGATGGTTCTGGATACTCATGATGATCTGCGGGCGGCATGGAGCGTCCTTGGCCGCGCCCGAGCGGCGGACCATCCCGCGCTTGCGAAGATGGAATCGCTCTTTATTGAATTCCCTAAGGTCACGCTGGCGGACGGCTCGATGGTGTCCCTTGCCGAAACGAGTTCACTTCCCTTGCTCCGTGCCCGTTGGAAGGAAACCCCGGCGCTGCGCGATGCGGATCGCCGCGATTGGACGATCTTTTACCGGAATCATTATCGCGACGTAGTGCGTCTTGCCGAAGAAGGTCAGACGCACTGACCTATGGAAAACAACGCTCCAACGCTCACCAAAGTTCTCGCAACCATCGGAACCGCTTCGCGGTCGCCCGAAGTCCTGCAGCGCCTAATCCAGGAAGGCGCCGCGGCCTTTCGACTGAACTTCAGCCACGGCACTCTCGACGACCACGCGAAAACCCTCGCGGCTATCCGCGAAGCAGAGCGCCACTCGGGACGTCCTATCGGTGTCCTCGGCGATCTCAGCGGACCCAAGATCCGCGTGGGCCAGGTCATTGACGGTGGCGTAAACGTCGAACCCGGACAGGATGTGGTCTTTCAGCGCGAGTCCATTCTCGCCACCGGACCGCGCTTCAGCACCACCTGCCCGCAAGTGATCGATGACATCAGGCCCGGCCAGAAAGTCCTCATCAACGACGGCGTCATCCGCATGCTCGTCGTCGAAGGCGGGCGCGACTCTTTTACCTGCCGCGTCACCGTGGGAGGACTCATCACCTCAGGCAAAGGCATCAACCTTCCAGCCACAGCGCTTCAGGTGGATGCCATCACCGAGCGCGACTGGCAGTGCCTCGAGTGGGCTGTCGAGAACGAACTTGACTTTATCGCAATGTCCTTTGTGCGCCGCGGGCGTGACATCACCCGCCTCCGCCAGCGCATGATTGAACTCTGCCGTAAACGCAATCGCCGTCCGATTCCCGTCGTCGCAAAGATTGAGAAGCCGGAGGCTGTCGCCAACATCAAGGAGATTCTGGAGGAAACCGACATCATCATGGTGGCACGCGGCGACCTAGGAGTGGAAATGGATTTGGCGGAAATTCCCGCGCTCCAGAATCGCCTCGTCAACGCGGCCCACCATCGCGGCCGCCCGGTCATTGTCGCGACACAGATGCTCGAGACGATGATCTCCAACCCCTCTCCGACACGCGCCGAAGTCAGTGACGTGGGCAACGCAATCTTCGACCTGGTCGACACGGTCATGCTCTCGGGCGAGACCGCGGTCGGAAAATACCCGATCCTCGCAGTCGGCGTCATGCATCGAATTGCCCAGACGAGCGAGGCTTATTTGCACTCGCTGCCGCCGGAGCAACGCCCGCCCTCGAACCGACGCCGCTCGCCGGATCACGCCCATTGGGTTGCCGCGCTGGCCCATGGCGCCCTCACCATAAGTAATGACGTGCACGCGCGCGTTATCGTCGGCTGGTCGCAGACCGGCACGACCGCCCTCCAACTCAGTCGCCACGACTTTGGAGTGCCCATCTACATTTTCTCTGACGACCAGTGCACGCTTCGCAGGATCTCGCTTCTGCGCGGCGTCATACCCGTGGAAATGCCCCGTCCCGCCGATCTTGACGACTTCACAACCCGGGCCGATCGATACCTCCTTGAGCGCGGAATCGTCGAGGCCAAGGCGCCCATCCTCCTTCTGGCGGGCCACCCGATCGAACGCGACGGCGCTACCAACTCCTTGGCCGTGCATTACGTCGGCGACCCCACAACTGGGTACAGGAATCGTTAGGCACCCCGAACGTACCTCAAAGTTCGAGTGACTCTGCTGTTCCGACTCCCTATCGTTGCGGCTTCGCGTTATTTCAAAACTCCGCCTTTCTTGAGGCGGATCACCCGTTGTTCTCAGGAACTCCAAGGAGTCATTTCATGGCCGACAATGCCCAGGGTCAGCAGCAGCCTCAGGTTCTCGTTCAGGTCGACGAGACCCGCGTTCACACGTGCTACGCCAATCAGTGGCAGTTGACCGCCGGCACGGACGAAATCATCTGCGATCTCGGCATTCAGTTGCCGCGCATGATCGGAAACCAGCAGGGCATCTCCTTCCAGATTGAGTCGCGCATTGTGCTCTCACCCACCAGCGCAATGCGTTTTGCTGCGGCCCTTCAACAGGTCATCGCCCAGCGCGCTCAGCGTATCTCCGAGATGCAGCCCAAAGCCTGATTAGTTGAGGAGCGGGTTGCACGGAGTGCAGCGCCGATATGCCAGCAGTTACAGCGCCCCATACTGTCGGAGCATCGCGCCTCGCGCTGGATGGCGGAACGCCGGTTTCATCAACCCTCATTCCGGTCGTCTCCGCCCGGCTGGAGGAGGATGAAATTGCCGCCGCGGTTGCGGTGATGCGTTCCGGGCAGTTGCGCGCCGGAGCCAGGTGCGCAGAGTTGGAACATCGCTTCGCCCATGCCAGCGACGCCCGTCATGCGCTGACTTGCGGCAATGGGACGATTGCGTTGCAACTCGCCTATGAAGCGCTCTATGAGCCGGGCGATGAAGTCCTTTGTCCCGCTTGGACCTACTTCGCCACGGTGGCGATGATCATCGCACGCGGGGCGACGCCGATTTTCTGTGAGGTCGACCCGCACACATTCAATTTGGATGCCGCCGATGCTGCCCAGCGCGTGACGCCGCGCACCCGGGCGATCGCTGCTACCCATCTCTACGGCAACCCCGCCGACATCGCCGCAATCTCCGCCCTGGCCGCACGCCACCGCCTGCACGTGGTGTACGACGCCGCACAGGCCCATTTGGCTCGCTACCAGGACCGCGGAATCGGCGCCTACGGTGATGCCGTTACATATTCGTTCTACCCCACCAAAAACATGACGACCGGCGAAGGGGGAATGGTCACGATAAACGATGATGCGCTGGCCGCTCGGCTGGCCATCCTGCGCGACCAGGGACAGTCGCCTTCAGAGCGATATGTCCACGTCGGGATCGGATACAACTATCGTCTCAATGACATTGCCGCGGCGATCGGATTGGCCCAGTTCGCCAAACTGCCCCAGCGCACCGCCTGCCGTCAGCAGAACGCGCGCACCCTCAATTCCCTGCTCAGCGGTCTCCCGGAAGTTTCCTGTCCTTATCCCACGCCCGGCGCGGAATCCGTATATCACCAGTACACCATTCGCATCGATGTGGACCGACTTCGCTGCACTCGCGACGAGTTCGCGCGGGCTCTCTCCGCCGAAGGCGTCGGTTCAGCTGTCCATTACCCACGCGCTGTCACCCAGCAGCCTGCCATCCGTGAACGCTTCCCGGCCCTCGCGCCGCTGACTGTGTCTGAGCGCCTCGGCCGCGAGGTCCTGTGCCTGCCCGTGCACCAGGACCTGACTCAGGAACAACTCGCGCGGATTGCGGAGGCGGTGGCCAAAGTATGCGCCGCACATCGCCGTTGAAGCGCGTTCGTCACAGAACTTCCCGTGCTCAGGAGCCGCCCCCCAAGCGCCCCGCAGCGGTCCCGCCCCATCGCAGCCCGTTACAGCGGCTGGAGTCTGTTGTCGGCGCCGATGACGCGCAGCAGAGAGTTGATCGTGTTGTGCAGGCGATGCTTCCCTCTGGCGCATCGCGCTCGCACGTGCAAGGCCTCTTTGATGCAGATGCGGTCGCGATTGACGGCGTGACGTGTCGTGAAGTCGAGCAGCCGGTTGCCGTTGGCCAGCGCATTGCGGTCGAATTCGAGCCGGGACGACGCTACAAGCCCAGGCCGCGATCTCATACCGACGCCGGTTTCCGCGTGCTGTTCGAAGATGAACACCTTATTGTGGTTGATAAGTCCGCTGCGCTGCTCACCGTTCCCACTGACAAACGTGAGCGCAACACCCTTGTTCACCGCCTAGCCATTCACGTCAATCGCGGTCGCGGGGGCGGTCGCACGCGCGGCAAGGGACTTCAGCGCGCCGAAGTTGTCCATCGCCTCGACCGTGGCGTCTCAGGCATCCTCGTTTTCGCCAAATACGGCCGCATCGCCGAAGCGCTGAAATCGCAGTTCGAAGCCCGCAAGCCGCGCCGCGAATACGTCGCGATCGTTGCCGGAGTTCTTGGTGCCGACCAGGGCACCTTTCGCTCACACCTCGCGACAACCGCCAATCTCGATCAGCGGTCGGTGCCGGCCGGGTCGGGAGGCAAACTCGCAGTCACTCACTACCGCGTCCTCCGCCGCCTACGCGATGCATCCATCGTTGCAATTCGTCTCGAAACCGGGCGCCGCAACCAGATTCGCGTGCATCTCGCGGAAGCGGGCCACCCGGTCCTGGGCGATCCGCGCTACTCACCCGAGATTGCTCGTAAGCACCGACTGTGGTTGCATAATCGCCTGGCCCTCCATGCGCGCAGCCTCTCCTTTGAGCATCCCGTCACTCATCGCACCATGTCATTTGAGTCTCTTCCCCCTGGCGCATTCCGCGCGCTGATGGGAGAGTCCAGCGAGCCGTCTCACCGCATTGGGTGAGCCTTGAAGAATGCCCACGAGAGTTCCGTCGCCGAAATTTCCTTGGTCGGCGGATCGCCCTTGAGCGCATTGGATGGACATCCGCCCGGCCACGCGTGCCCTTGATTGACGATCGCATAGTGAACCACATCTGCGCCCGACGCGCTCATTGGGCTGTAGGCGGCCCGGATGACGTCACCTGTATCACTGACCCAGTACTGCGGCGCCTGCGGATCGCACTCATTGGCTGCAACCCAGAAGTCAATGCAGTCAGCCTGCGAAAGGTCGGTGCGGGTAGTGGGGTATACGCCGTGTGACAGGCCGCCGTAGAAATTCACGTTGGCATCTGTCTCGCCGTGGAACATGATGATCGGCACCGGCCGCGGAGGCGGGGCGATTTGCCGGATCGGCTCACCCGCCGAAATTTGGCCCCCGATTGTCCCGGCGACCACCGCCACTGCTGCGAACTGATCCGACATTTCTGACGCGAGTCGATGGGTCAGCATGCCCCCATTAGACATTCCCGCAGCGTAAACACGGCTTCTGTCAACGGGCGTTGCAACTTCGAGTTGTCGCAGAGTTTCCCGGATGAACCCTACATCGTCGAGATTCCGCTCGAACGCTGACCAGCAGCAATGTACTGCGTCCCAGGATGCCTTGCCCCCCGTGCCCTGGGGATACACCACGATGAATCCCTCGCGGTCCGCAACATTGTCCCATCCATAACACTTCTGCGCCTGGGCTGCGGATCCAGCTCCGGGATGAAGCATGAACACCACCGGCAGGGCCGTCATCTGGCCGACATGCGGAGGCACGTGAACGATGACTTTCCGGATCAGGCCGTCGTACTCGAGGAATCGGGTGTAGTCCCCGCCCCTTAGCATCGGGTTCTCAAGCGGCTGCCTCGTACCTAGTGAAACTTTGGGCGGAACTTGTTCCTGCGCCGTGGCGCGCGTCGAAAATGAAGTTGCGGCAAGACCCGCAACGATGAACAAGCAAGTGCGCTGAGCAGCGCTTCGCATCGGTAGACTCCTTCCCAATCTCCTGGTCATTTCGAATTACCCGAGAAACGGGTTGCATAGAAACACCGAGCCTGATAGACGAATTATGCGGCCTTAGCGTTCATTTGCAAAGGACTTACGTCTTTTTTCAGGGTTTTGCTCGCAGAAGCCATCAAAACCGCGCTCCGTCTGCCCAACAACGTCCGATAGTACAACGCCGTCATGGCCGCTCAAATTCCCAGAGTCGGCCTATGCAACTCATGCCAGACTCGAAAAGGCCTGTGAAAGCCTTACGCCGTCTCGATTCGTTCCACACAGGTGAACTTGGACTCCAAGTCTCGCAGCCAGTGCGGCCTTTGCCGCTGCAGCACGGTCAGCCGCAGCCGCGGCTTCCGACGTGTCGGTACGGCCATCGCTGTCTGCGCCGTACGCAACATTGAGATGGTTGCTCTTATGTTGGGCCATCATCTGGTCCCGCGTCACGCCGTAGGTCACGGCGTGCATGATCGGCCACTGCGGCGTGGTCTCCTTCCAGCGCCGCTGAGTCTCCTCCACCGGCAACCGGATCGTCTTGCTTCGGCCGATGTCCATGTGCAGCCGGTCGCCCATCACATACACCCGCGACCACACCACTTCCCCGGGCTTTGAAATCCCCTTGAGCGTGCCGCCCCCAAGCCTGAAATACATCGCAGGCTGTCGTTCGCTCGAGGCGCCCCGATATCCGTCAATGAAATGCGCGGGTGGCGCAGACCCGGAAATCAGCCACACCCACACGTACTCATCCGTGGTGCCCGATCGATCGCGATCCCCCCAACGCAGATCGTGCAGCGTCGTCTCCGGCGGCAAACCCATCGCATCCCAGACTCGATGCGTCAGAAGCGCATCCAGTCCGGCGCACTCATCCACTTCGTTGAAGTGGGGCAGTGCCTTTCCATCCCACAACACCCGCTTCCCATCGCGAGATCGCACCGGCGGCCGCTCGGAATTGTTGAGCAGCCCTTCCACCAGATCCGATGCAGGCGTCAAGTCCTTGAGCCCCTGCTGGTACTGAATCCCGATGCAGTCGCAACCGAAATCATCCGCGATCCGCAGCGCCGCGATGTACATTTTGCACTGTTGCAGCACCTGCGCGTCAGTCAGATCTGTCGCCTCGTCGGGGCCCGTCAGGAACTTCATACCGCGCCCTTCAAGCCACTCGCGCACCCCTTGGGCCTCTGATGTCTCGGTCCGCAATACTTCCGCATATAGCGCCGACTGGCTCAATCGCTCCTTGAAGATTCCTGTAGGATGGAGCAGGTGATCGGGAATGATCGCATTGAACATCCCCATGCACCCCTCATCAAAGACGCCCATGATGGCCCGGCGCTGAGCCAGCTCCCGCGCAAGCGCATCCGCCAGGAGCAACTCAGCGCCCCGCACCATCCCGAGGTCAAACTTCTGCACGTGGCTGCAATCATGTTCAACAGCCCCGCGAGTGATCCACGCCTCGAGTTTCGACTGGAACTCTGCTCCTGCAAAGTCCTCGCCCCACAGGCATGAGTACCGCACTCCCTGCTTGGCCAGCGAACCATTCAAATTGAGCACGCCCACCAGCCCCGGCCATCTGCCCGACCAGTTCGCCAATGTCAGAATCGGTCCCCGGTGCTTCGCCAGTCCCGCCAACACGTGATGGGAATACTGCCACACTGCCTCTGCCACCACCAGCGGTGCATCCGGGTCAATGCCGGCAAAGAGTCCCATTCCCTCACGCTGAGAGGAGATGAATCCGTGCTCTCCGATCACTCTCCCCTGTTCGCTGACTTCCTCTTTGATCCCGTGTGCCCGCTGCAGGGTCCAGCCGAATTTGGCAAACGCGCGTGCGGCTTCTGCCTCCATGGCCTGTTGGGCCGGCCAGCAGGTGATGTTGGCCGAGGCTCGCAGATCGCCGCTCGCGACGAGCAATGCAGTTCGGCCCGGGGTTTTTCCGATCGGGGGCAGCGAAGGAAGTCGATACGTCACGGCAACTACCTCTCGATGGTCAGGGATGCGGGATGTTCGCCCGGGGCTATGCCAAGAAAAAACCCGCCGTCAGGGCAGCGGGCTTCAAACTCCACAACTCAATTGTGCGGTTCACTTCGGCGCGTTGATCCACCCATAGTACATCTGTGGATACGAGTAGGGTCCGAAACTGAATTCCTGGCCGCGCGCAAAGAACACCAGGTACCACGCATCGAAATCATTGGTTTCTTCGGCAAGCGGATTCCCCGCCTCATACGTCTTCACCGCGCCGACCGATCCGTCGATGAATCCGAGGTTACCCGTGCCGTTATGCCGGTCCGTGATCTGATCCGCATTCGCCCATGCCCCGTCCTGGACCTTCTGGTTGTAGCACGCATCATCCTCCTCCACGACCAGGGGGAGTTGGATCTGCGTCTTGGTGGATTCCGCGCCCGCTGCCGGGTAGTCCTTGATGTAGGTCGGATAGTTCAACGATGTCAGCGCGCCGGCCATGCGCGTTGCCATGCAGTAGGAGAACATCTTGTTGGCCTGACGCTTTTCCGTCGGGCACTCGAAAATGTACTCGCTCTTGTTGGTATAGGGGTAAATCACGCCATTATACGGTTTGCCCCGTTTGTCAGAGGGTGCAGGCGGAGAGGGCAACTGGTCGTTGGTGTGGCCGATCCAGTCGATATTCTTGATCCGCGTGCCGTCTTTCGAGCTGTAGTTGCCCGCGTTTCCTGCGAGTCGGTCTTTGGAATCCGTGGCGTACATGATGTGCGCCAGTGCGAGTTGGCGGACGTTGTTCGAACACTTCGCATCCCGCGCGCCTTCGCGAGCCTTGGAAAGTGCAGGGAGCAGCAGTCCAATGAGCAGCGCGATGATCGCGATGACCACCAGCAACTCGACCAGTGTGAACGCAGGACGAATGTTCCTAAAGCGCGTTTTCATCACCAAGCGACTCCTGCCGGAACCGGCATGAAATACCCCTCACGACTTCTATGAAGAAGCCGCAATCCGAATTGTCACCGTGCTGCGCCGTGCGGACACGCAAAGACTGGAAAAAGTATGTCCGCACGGGATGTCAGAACCCAAACCGCATGACCAAACCGCAACCGCTGCTGTATCGCACAAAGTTCCCGCTGCTCCGGTACGAGTTGCAGTGGCCGTTGCTCCACCCCCAGCCGGGGTATGCCGAAACATATCGCGTCCGACATGAATAGCCGTACCCGTACCCGTAGGCGGGCCACCATCCCCAGCCATAACCGTAGTACCGGGGCCTTCGAACGTAGTAGTTGGTCGGGTAGCCATATTGGGGGTAGGACGAAACGTACCGTACTTGCCAATACGGCTCGATGAAATCAGCAGGATCCCCGCTCCTCGACATCGACCCGATTGGGTAGACGCTGCCGGCCGGTGAGCTGTTGCGAGTGACCACGCGCGCCCGATATGGGTCGGAATACGCAAATGCAGCTTGGGAGTAACCCCGCCTGTGACGCGGCTGCGACGCAACAGCAGCTGCGGAGTATCCCGGCGCAAAAGCCCCGTCCATCGACTCGGTGCTGAGTCGTCCGACAGTCTGGCCCAGTTGCGCTTCCTCACCTGACATCCCATGACTTGCATCGGCTGAGTAACTTCCCACCGGAAATGCGGCCGCAAGGACGACCGTCCCACCGTCGATATTCAGGTTTGCGGTCCCGTCGCTGTACGCGGTCACGGAACTCGCATTCGAAACTTGGGCGCCTGCATACGGGTCGCGCGCCGCTCTTCGCTGCGGCCGAGCGGTTGTGTATGCCTGCCGGCGTGCATATCCCGCCACCTGTTGGCCGGCGGGCTTCTGATCCACGGTCACTTGTGCGCAAACCTCCGAAGCTGCCAAGCCCCACGCGCCCGCAATGGCGACGATTCCCCACACGAAGGCTGCCCGCATTGCCTCAATTCGCATCTTCGTCATGGAACACCTCGGTTCTACCCGATCATACGAAGGGCCGTACCTAAAGTATGCTCTATTTTTCGCCCTTTGGCCACGATTCCTACGGTTTTCCGATGACTTTGTACCCCCTCAAGTTCCGGCCCATTCTGGTCCCCAAACCTTGGGGAGGGCGGAAAATCGCGCGATATTGCTCCGCCGCCGCTGCGTTTCAAAGGGAGAATCCGAACACCGCATTGGGGGAGTCTTGGGTCGTTTCCGACCTGCCGGATGCATCAGTCATAGTGACAAACGGTCCCCTGGCCGGTGCAACACTTCATGAAGTCATCGCCCGATATGGCAGCGGGATTCTTGGAACATTGTCGCTGGATGATCACGGCGCCTTCCCCCTTTTGGTCAAGTACCTTGATGCGGCTGAGAACCTGTCCGTCCAGGTTCACCCCGACTCAGCCTATTGCAGGGCGCATCCGTCCGCGCGCCTCAAGTCTGAGGCGTGGTACATCCTCGAAGCCGATCCGGGGGCTGTAATCTACAAGGGAATCAAGCCCGGGGTCTCCCCGGCGCAGTTTCGCGACGACATCGGTTCCGGCAGAGTCGTGAGTGATCTCGTCGCCCTACCCGTAAAAGCCGGAGAGTGCCATTACCTCCCCAGCGGCACCTGCCATGCGCTTGGCGCCGGAGTCATGGTGCTTGAAGTGCAGACTCCCAGCGATACGACATTTCGCGTTTACGACTGGGGTCGCACCGACCGAACTCTCCATATCGAGGAAGCCCTCCAGTGCATTCAGTTCGGACCACCGGATACTCGGCGGGCAGAGCGCCGCTCCCATGTTGCCGGCTTCTTCGTCACCGCCTCCCGCCTCTGCACCTGCCGTCACTTTCAGATTGAAAAGGTCCGAATGGTGGCCGAGTACTCGCAGGAAATTGCCTACGACCGCCCCGCCATCTGGGTGATCCTCTCCGGCAAAGGGCGGATTTCCGGCTCGCCTGCCGGAATTGACGTCTCCCTTTCCCCCGGTGAGGTGGCGCTCGTGCCCCCGCGAATGCCCGACGCCAGGGTGGAGATAGAGGAAGACATGGTCTGGCTCGACATTCAGTTTCCGCGGGTCGATGCCGACCTTATGGCGTAACGCCTTTCTCTTGGTGGGCCGCCCACCGCCTTTACGGCACTCTATCATCGGGCCCATGGGTGAATGTGCGATCGATTCAGGCTTTATGGATGCCGTGGTGCACGGCCATGCGCGCCTCTCGCGTGCGCAGGCTCTCGATCTCTTTCGCCACGCTCCCCTCCACGAACTCGGTCGCTGGGCCGACGCCCGCTGCCGTGTGCTCCACGGCGACTCCATCCGTACATACGTCATCGACCGCAACATCAATTACACGAACGTGTGCACGGCCCACTGCACGTTCTGTGCCTTCCGGCGCGATGCCGGCGAAAACGATGCGTACACCCTCCAGTACGAGCAGATCGCCGACAAAGTCCGCGAGCTTACCGCGATCGGGGGCACACAGATTCTCATGCAGGGCGGCATGAACGCGGCGCTCCCGCTTTCGTGGTACGAACGACTCCTCTCCCGGCTCAAGGCGGACTTCCCGCACATCCACATTCACGCCTTCAGCCCCCCGGAAATCGTCGAGTTTGTCCGCTTTTTCGATGCTCCGGGTTCGGACCTTTCGGACCGGATCACGTGGGTGCTCCATCGTCTCCGTGAAGCCGGTCTCGACAGTCTCCCCGGCGGCGGTGGGGAAATTTTCGCTGAATCTGTGCGCCGCAAGATCGGCTTGGGCAAATGCACGGCCGATGAGTGGCTCACTGTGATGTTCGTCGCCCAGCGTCTGGGCATGAATACCAGCGCCACGATGATGTTTGGTCACATCGAAGGAATTGCGGACCGTGTTGATCACATGGACCGCGTCCGCCAGTGGCAGGATCGGGCGATTCACGAGTTCGCCCATCTCGGCGGCGGGCGGTACAAGGCTTTTATCGCGTGGCCATTTCAGCGCGAAAACACGCCGCTCGGACGCCTCCCCGAATGGAATCGCGACGATCAAGACCCGTTTCCAGGCGATCTCGCTGCCGATGGGTCGGTTGATCCCCGCTTTGGAAAGGTCGTGAGGATGGCTGGCGCCGGCGAGTATCTCCGCACGCAGGCCCTCGCGAGGCTCTATCTGGACAACATCTACTCCATCGGATCCTCCTGGGTCACAATGGGGCCGCACATCGGGCAGGTTGCGCTGGCCTTCGGCGCTAACGACATGGGCTCCGTGATGATGGAGGAAAATGTCGTTTCCGCCGCCGGAACCACATACTGCCTCACCGAACCGCTCATTTGTCGCCTGATCCGCGATGCTGGGTTCATCCCCGGCCAGCGTGACAACGCCTACAACCTGTTGCGTGTTCACGCCGATGCGGCGTCGCCTGATCGACTGGTCGATAACTGGGCGACTCAGCGGGCCCGGAAACTCGCCATCGAAGGCGCGGACTCTTCCAATACTGAGCCAGCACGTCCGGTCAGCGTGTCAATCTCGGCAAGACCTGAGCCTTCTGCAGAGAGTCGCTAAGCCGTCTGGCTCAGTCGCGGATGTTCCGCCCGCCACCGCATTGGAAACGCACTATTCTTGATCAGTTCGGCAGAACGGAACGAATCCGTTCCGACTCACCTCTCGTATGGTGTGGTTTGCGGACCCAACGCGCGAACCACGCGTGTTCGGGCGGGTGAGCCCGGATGGCAGGCACCAAGGGAGCAGCAAGAGGAGAAAAGTTGATGCGCGGCACAATAACGGGGGTTATCGCGGCGGCGACGGCTGTTGGACTGAACTGGATGGCCTCAACCGCGTTGGCTGGCGGCAAGCCCAACGTCATCTTCATTCTGACCGACGATCAGGGTATTGATGCCATCGACATTCCCGGCGCTTCCAATGAGTTGAACTGCATCACCCCCAATCTCAAGCGCCTGGCGCGCCATGGCCGCGTCTTCCCGCAGACCCGCGTGAATCCCTATTGCTCACCCACCCGCGCAGGGTTGCTCACCGGCCGGCAGGCTCTGTGCACCGGCGTTACCGGGGTCCTGGCGGAGTCCGGGCCCGAGCCGGATTTGAGCAACCTCTCCCTCCAGTCAAAGGAGCGCTGCCTTCCCGAGGTCCTTCAGGACCTGGGGTATTACACGATGCTGTTTGATAAGTGGCACGTGGGATGGAATGGCGCACAAGGTCAGATGCCCAAGGACCAGGGCTTTGACGAGTTCTATCCCTATGAGCCGCTCGAGCATCTCGATGATTCCATCGCGCTCGGTGATGAGCACATCAGCACGCTCGTTGATGAGGTTGTGACCGCCGTTAATGGTCGCCCCGATCAGGCTCAGCCCTATCTCGCGTTTGTCTGGGGCATCGATCCGCACAAGCGCCATGACGACACCGGCCGCGAACCCCTGCAATGGTGGAAAGTCGCCAATGACCTGCTGCCTTCCGGCGAACCGTACTACCAACCCGATCCCGCCGACGACACCAACCTTGATCGCTTCCGCGCCGTGGTGGAGTCCCTCGACACCGAATTTGCCCGCATGCTCATCGAACTTGGCGTCGTAGATGCCAATCTGAACTATCGACCAGCCTCCAACACCATCGTCTTCTTCATGTCCGACAACGGCACCGGAGAGGAAGTTTCGAGCGACCCTCTGCATGCCAAGGGAACGGTGTACGAAACCGGTGTTCGCGTTCCGCTCTTTGTGTTCGGCGAGGGAGTCCCGCAGGACGGCAAACTCTCCGACCGCCTGGTCAGCCATACGGACTTCTTCGATACGGTCTGCGACATCGTCGGCGCGACAGCCACCCAGCGCGGCTCCGGCCCCCGCGACGCCTACTCGTTCGCTGATGAAATCGGCTGGGCCAGCCGGTTGCCCGCTCGTCCCTTTCAGGTGTCCAGTCTGGGTGACCCGGACCCGCTTCGGCATCGCGTTGCGATCACCAACGGATTGCACAAACTCATCGTGCCAGGCGGTTGGGCCGGTTACTACCCCTCGAGCCAGGAGGAGTTTTACGACCTCGCCGCCGACCCCACCGAACGCACCAATCTGGCGGTCTCGGGCATGAACGCCGCTCAGCGCTTGGCCTATCAGACTCTGCGCAACGCGGTGACCAGCCAGTGGTCCTCCGCGGTCGGCGCACCGATTGCAGGGCTGGATGTTGATGTGCCTCTGACCCACTCGCTGTGCATCACCAGCACCGACCAGATCATCACGACAACCGACGTTCCCCTCGGCCACCTGGTGTCAGGCGGAACTTCCACGGCCGAAGCTCGCATCTTTCTTCGTTTCGACATAGCGGCGCTTCCCTCGTTGCTGCCGCCTGGCAAGACCATCAACGACGTCCAGAGTGTCCAAATTGTCATCCCCTTTGATGAGGATTCTGCGAACGCCAGTGAGGATGACACGGGTGTGGTGACGGCCTATCCCGCGGCGGTTGACTGGACGCGCACCGCCAACCAGAAGTGGGATCGTGTCAGGGATGCGTATCGATCCCAGTACAACGCCGGCTGGTTTGATCCCGCCCCGCACATCATTCCCGATCCCAACCAGACGTTGGGCACCCTGTGCGGCGTTCCGATGCCGATGCGTTCGCTGGTTTCGCTCGGCGCCAGCAGCGACCTACTCAAGGCCGTGAAGTACTGGTCCGCCAACCCCAACCGCAACTACGGCATTGTGGCAATGTCCAAATCCATCAACAACCTGACCGGTGACCAGCAGATCGCCATGCGTCCCCGGAATGCCGTCCTTCGCGTTCGCCTCAAGCCGTAACCGCCCCCAAGTGGCGGGTGCACGAAACTCCACTTACCATCGGGGCTTTGCCCGAGGATGGCGGCGCTGCCGGAACCATCGCATCGGGCGATACACACGCCTTGACAGAGAGTGGCGGTTCATGCGTACGCGTACACATTCCTGCGGTCAGTTGCGTCCCTCCCACGTTGGCCAGACAGTCAGCCTTGCAGGCTGGGTGGATTCCTACCGCGATCATGGCGGCGTTCTCTTCATCGACGTTCGCGACCGTGAAGGTCGGACTCAGATCGTCTTTGACCCGGACAAGGGAAAGGCGATGCACGAACTGGCTGCCTCGCTCCGTCGTGAGGACGTCATCTGGATCGAAGGAGCGGTCGTCGCTCGCGGCGGAGGCATCAACCGGAAGCTGGCTAC
Source organism: Phycisphaerales bacterium (assembly GCA_044229655.1). Classification (GTDB taxonomy): domain Bacteria; phylum Planctomycetota; class Phycisphaerae; order Phycisphaerales; family UBA5793; genus JBGASM01. Next base: position 192,185 of record JBGASM010000002.1, read on the forward strand.
CGGTGAGGTTGAAGTGGTCGCCGCGCAACTGGAACTGCTCAACAAGGCCGAAAACCCTCCCATTCTGCCTGAAGATGAGTCCACCGGCGGGGTGCTTGCCTCCGAGGAGAACCGCCTCAAGTACCGGTACATCGATCTGCGCAGGCCCCGCATGCAGCAGATCCTCCGTACACGTCACCGCGTGACCATGCTCATGCGCAATCACCTGGATGCGCTCGGCTTCACCGAGATCGAGACCCCGTTCCTGTGCAAGAGCACGCCCGAAGGCGCACGCGACTTCCTCGTCCCCTCGCGTCTGCAGCCCGCATGCTTCTATGCGCTTCCCCAGAGCCCGCAGCTTTTCAAGCAGATCCTCATGGTCGCCGGCTGCGAAAAGTACATGCAGATCGTCCGCTGCTTCCGCGATGAAGATCCTCGCGCCGACCGACAGGCTGAGTTCACCCAGCTCGACCTCGAACTCAGCTTCCCGACCGAGGATGATGTTCTCGAGGTGGTGGAAAGCCTCTTCCGCCGAATCTGGAAGGAAGTCATTGGATACGAGGCCCCGGCCTTCCCGCGCATGAAGTATGCGGAGGCGATGGAGCGCTTTGGCTCCGATCGGCCCGATCTGCGCTTCGGCTTGGAATTGCAGGATGTCAGTGCGATCGCCCGCCGGACCGAATTCAAGGTATTCACCGAGGCTCTGGAAAAGGGCGGGGTGGTGAAGGCCATTGTCGTTCCCGGCGGCAGCGCATCCCTGACCCGCAAGCAACTGGATGAGCTGACTGAGTGGGTCAAGCAGTTCGGCGTGGGCGGACTTCCCCTTGTGAAGGTGACTGAAGGCGGCTTCGAAACCGGCATCGCAAAGTTCCTCGCCTCCGTCGGCGCAGAATTGAAGACCGCCCTGCAGGCGAATCCCGGCGATCTCATCTTCTTCGCCGCCGACTCATACAAGAAAGTCAGCAAGGCGCTGGGCGAACTGCGTCTGCGTGTTGCGCGTCAACTCAACATGATCCCCGAGGGGCAATGGAAGTTTCTCTGGGTCATTGATTTCCCAGCCTTCGCCTACGACGAGGCCGAGGGCCGGTGGTCTGCGGAGCACCACCCCTTCACCGCGCCCAAGCCCGAGCATGTCGATCTGCTTGAGAAAGACCCCGGCAAGGTTCTGGCGCGGGCCTACGACCTGGTGCTCAACGGTTCGGAAGTTGCCGGCGGCTCCATCCGAATTCACCGCACCGACGTCCAGCAGCGCGTCTTCAATCTGTTGGGAATCAACGAAGCGTCCGCGCGCGTGAAGTTCGGGTTCCTGCTCGATGCCCTTCGCTTCGGCGCCCCGCCCCATGGTGGTTGCGCTGTCGGTCTCGACCGCCTCGTCATGCATCTGTGTGGCACGGAGAACATCCGCGACGTCATTGCCTTCCCCAAGACGCAGATCGGCGCGGATTTGATGACCGAGGCCCCCAGTGAGGTTGATGAAAAACAACTGCGCGAATTGCACATCCGATTGGCCGAAGGGTTGAAACTGGCAGGCGGCTGACCGCACTTGGCAGCGCTACAGCAGCACGATGAGCAGCATCGCGGCCAGCCCGGCGATCAGGGCGATGGTGCGCCCGATTGGCCAGTGCGCGGCCGTTTCGGCCACGAAGTCTTCCTGCACAAGTTGATCGACCTGAAACTGGCCGCAAAGCGGGCACCGCACTGCCTCGCTGCTGATGCTCGCGGCGCAGTGGGCGCAGGGCATCGTGTCATCGCCGAAACGCCGAAGGTCGGTTTCGTCCGGTCCTTGCTCAAGGAACCGATCGTCGTCGTCATGACAAGGAATTGGGCCGCCGCAGCATGGCATAGGAGTAGGGGAGATTATGCGCTCACGGGTGACTCGTCACCCGCCGCTTTCTCGGTTGCGGGTTCTGCGTCCGGATACCACGTCTCCGGCTCTTCGTCCATCCACTCGCCCTCCGTCACGGCCGCGACGTCCTCTGCGTGTTGGATATCCGCCGCCACGTCCGCCCGATCGGCGGAGAACAGGCCGAAAAAGTACACGAGGGCCATGGGGCCCAGCGTGCCAAAGATCCAATTCACCATGAAGAACCCGATGTCGCCGCGCGCCATGGCCGCGATCTGGCCCAGAGCAGCGCCGGAAATGGCCACGAAATACGGATTGGCTGACTGCTGTGCAACCCGGCGATCAAAGGCGGCAAAAAGCGTCCCCCAGATGAACGCGAAGTAGATGGCAAACAGTCCCGATCCCTCGAAATAGGCATGGCCCATAATCCCCGGACCCCACGAAAAGGTCTGCAGTTCGGGAATGGAGACCACCTGCGGCAGCGTCAATGCCAGCGATTCAGGCTTGTCGGGCCAGAACACGCGTGGAATCGGACTTGAAAGCACATACCACGTCGAGTCGAGCGGTTTGGGTGAAAGGTCGTGCGTGTATCGCTCGATGGCATAGGTCGAGCAGTCAAAAGTGTCCGTGTACAGAAGGTTGAAAACCACAGAAAAGTTGAGGTTCTGTGTCACGCCCGTAAGCCGCGTACCTACCGAGGTGTCGTCTTTGTTCTCGGTTCGTATGGCGGAAACCGCGCCGATCACGACCAGCACCGCCAGCGCCCACGCGGCGTACGTTGGTGTATTGCGCACGGCAGAGAAAAACTGCCACCGGAACATGTACATGCCCCAGCCCACAGCGAGCAGTCCGGAAAGCAGCGATCGGCGTCCGAATTCTCCCTGCAGCAAAGACAGCAGCAGAATGAGGCACAACCCCGAGCATCCGATCCACGCGAACGGGTTCAGGCGGTTCTCATGCCACAGCCAGACCAGCATGACGATGGAGAAACAGACCAGCCCGCGTCCGGTCATGAGGAACAGGCCCTGCAATGCCGCTGGAACCGCCGCCTGCACCTGCGCGACACGGGAGGCCAGTCCCACGCTGATGGAGACGAACAGCAGGGCAAAGATCACCGGCGTGGCGACTGACGGCGCGCGCGTCGGGATCATGCGCGCGATCGCGTCCCCCGCTCGTCTGGCACGGTAGAACCACAGAAACGCGACCGTGAACGCCACGAGCCCGATTCCGTACCGGGCGTACGTGGCGGTTGTGATCGTTACCCCTTGATACCGCTGCTGATCGAATCCCAGGGCCAGAATCGCGGATACACCCTGGAAGAGAACCAGGCCCACAAGGAAAAGATTGCGGTACGAAATGAGAGGATGGCGTCCCGCGTAGTAATCGACAACCACCCGGATAACCAGGTAGCACGTCAGGACTGCGCAAATCGTCAACGTCAGTGTTTGCATGATCCGATGACCGGTCCATCCTAATTATCGGCGGCTCGCGCCGTCGGGCTCTATCGGCCCCCAGGCATTCTCAATTTCCTCTCCCGCTGCGCCCGATCGCACAGTCAGCACCCTCGCTACAGTCGTCAAGGTCTTCGCCGATTCTGAGGCCCGTATGCGCCGTGCAGCTGAGCCATTTTGTACTGTTCACTCTGCACGCTGTTGTTCTCGACGGGTCTCACGAGGGGGAAGTGCCATGATGCGTTCTTCAGTCAAAATGGTCGGATGTCTGCTGGCTGCCACGCTCATACTGAGCGGCGGATGGGATCTTCCGCTGCAAGCCTCCACCGCCGCCGGCGGCAGCGCCAACGGCCCTGAGAATCCCGGCGCCTCCAGTGGGTCCCGCCGCACCGCCTCCCGCCTTATCGGGGCGCGCGGACGCCGCGCACTTGAAGATGGCATCTGGCGCCGCGCATTTCCCCGGCCCGATGAACGATTCGATGTGGTAGTCACACCCGTCGACCAGGGATTTTCCGCCGAGATTACCGGCCACGGCACGCTTCTCAATGCCTCCACACTCCCGTTTTATGTCGATGGCGGATGCGCCGTCTCGATGGATGTCCAGCCCGCGCCCCACGGCTTTGACCTGGTGTATCGCGTTTCCAACCCGACCGGGCAGCCTCAGGCGCTTCCCACATTGCAGATTCCCAGCCTGAACTTGGAGGGCAAGATCGACTTCCTCCATCATGCGACCGAATGCGAGTGGAAGACCTTGGACGCTTCCGCAGGTCAGGCCGTCTGGTCTCCCACCGAGGAGTATCCCCGCCAGCTCTATGCCCCCGCGGTCATCGCCCGAGATACCCAAAAGGCCATCGGCCTCTCCCTCGAATATGACATGATGGGATGGGAGCACTCGATCCGCACCTACATCGGCCGTGCCCGCACCGGTACGACCTACGGCAACGGCTGGAACGCGAAGTTCTTCCTCGATGGCCAGTTGCCCGCCGGCGGCGCGCGCAAATACGTCGTCAACGTCCGCGTCGAGCAGCCCGGCGAATGGATCCACACCCTGTCGCCCTACCGCGAGTTCCTGCTCCGCCGCTACGGCAAAGTGAAGTACGTTCAGAATCTCGACCCCGTCTTCGGCGTCCAGATCGGCGACTCAGGGCGACTTGGCAGCGAGAACGCACGCGGTTTCAACGGCTACCGCGCTGATCAGAACGGTTGGCAGCGCGATGTCACGGAAATCCTGAACTTCGCCCCCACCGCAGGCTATCGCCGCGTCATGGTGTGGACTCCCTCCGGCGTCTACAAGACCAACACCCAGAACAACTTCCCGCCCAACTTCATGAGTGAGTGGTCCAGCGCCATGGAACGCTCCGGTCTCGAGTGGCAGCGCATCGGCGCTGGCGGCCTCGACCTGATGTTCTGGTGGGGCCGCGCAGGCCAGGTCGCCGACCGTTGGGATGACCCGGTGCTCGACAAGTTTGATCCCGACAATCAGGCCCAGCGCGACGAAATGTTGACGGAGTGGTCCCTCGCGCGGCAGCGCGGCGTCAAGGGCGTTGGCCTCGACGCGATTACGCAGATGGACGGCTGGGACATTCCGAAGTGGATCGACCAGTTGCGCGAGACGGTGCCCGGAGCGACCGTTGTCGCTGAACCCGGTTGCTTTGACGTCCTCAACCTGAAAGTCCCTGTCGTCATGTATGCCGACAACTTCGACTCAGGCCCAATGTACCTGGCCGACTACCTCGTGCCCGGCCGGGAAATCTGGGTCCTGCTCCGCGGTGCTGATGAAACTCAGGCCAGCGCTGAGGAGTTCATTCGCCAGGGCTTGACCGTAATCATGCGCGGGAGGCAGTTCACCGCCAACGACCTCCAGCCTGTCATCGACCAGGTGCGCGAGGATTCCCGCCGCGTGCAAGCCGACGACGACGCTGAATGAATGCCAATCCACAACTTGCGCGCACGCCCACAGGGAATTGCAACCGCGAGTCCCTTTTTCATTCCACTTCGCTTTGGCTCATGAGCGCCCACCGACCCGCCCCGCTCCAGCCCCCCGCCTCAGTCCGGCTTCGTGTTCCGCGACTGCAGGTCATACCACCCCTGCATCGGGTCATACACGAATTTCAACTGCCGCTTCCGGAACTGTTCGTACCACTCTTCCCAATCCATGAGCTCCAGTTGCTCCGGCGGCAGCCAGTCCGCACCCCCGATGGCAATGCGGGACTTGTCCCCCGGTTTGTGGCCGGGCCAGAACCCGTTCGCCTCGCACCACTGCCGGATGATGTGAAAACTGGTCGTTTCGTAGTTCGTCATGGCCGCGAAATGATACGCCCCACCGGCATTTCAGCGGTGCTTTCCTGCCCTCGCGCTACGATGCGGCACCATGAGCACGGCCGCCGCCACCCACCCGCAAAAGAGTCAGGGATCGACCATGACCAGTGCCCCAAAGCCCGCTTCCGCCGCCCAGCCCGTTGGGCTCCAATTGCCCTTCCACGACATTCAGGAGATGATCGGCAACACGCCGATGCTCGAGTTTCGGCGCCTGGATACGGGCCCGTGTCAGCTCTTCGGCAAAATGGAGCTTGCCAACCCCGGCGGCTCCATCAAGGACCGCATTGGGCTCTCGATGATCTCCGCCGCCGAGCGTGACGGCACGCTCAAACCCGGCGGAACCATTGTTGAAGCCACTGCAGGCAACACCGGCCTCGGCCTTGCCCTCGTCGGCCTCATGCGTGGCTATCAGGTCATCGTCGTCGTCCCCGACAAGATGAGCCAGATCAAAATCGATCACCTCCGCGCCATGGGCGCCACGGTCATGCTCACCCGCTCCGATGTGGCCAAGGGCCACCCCGAGTACTACCAGGAGGTCGCTGAGCGCATCTCCGCCCAGAAGGGCGCGTTCTACGCCAATCAGTTCGGAAACCCCAACAACTTCAAAGCCCACTACGAAACCACCGGGCCCGAAATCTGGGAGCAGATGGAAGGCCGCATCGACGCCTTTGTTGCCGGCGTCGGCTCAGGAGGCACGCTCACCGGCACCGGTCGCTATCTTCGCGAGAAAAACCCCAATATCGACATCATCTGTGGCGATCCGCAGGGCTCCATCATTGCCGATCTTGCCAACTGCGGCGTCATGATCGAGCCCGGCTCATGGATGGTGGAGGGGCTGGGCGAGGACTTTGTTCCCCCCATTCTCGACATGAAACTCATCTCCAAGGCCTACACCATTTCCGACACCGAGTCCTTCCACGCGGCACGCCTCCTGCTCCAGAAAGAAGGCGTGCTTGCCGGCTCCTCCACGGGCGTGCTTCTGGCCGCCGCCCTCAGGTACTGCCGCGAGCAGAAGCGCCCGCGCCGCGTGGTCACGTTTGTTTGCGACACCGGCAACAAGTACCTCAACAAGTTCTTCAACGACTTCTGGATGGTGGAGAACGGCTTCCTCACCCGCACCGAGTTTGGCGATTTGCGCGATCTCATCTCGCGCCGCCACTCGGAACACGAGGACTACACCGTTAGCCCCGAGGACTCGCTGGCCAACGCCTTCGGCCGGATGAAATTGTTTGCCATCAGCCAGGTGCCGGTCACGGAAAACGGCTCCATTGTGGGCATCATCGACGAATCCGATCTCCTGCTGGCCGTCCGCGCCAGCCCCCAGGCCTTCAAGGATCCCGTTCGCCTCCATATGGCGACCAAACTCGAAACGCTGCCCCCAACCGCGCGAATCGACGACCTCGTCCCCGTCTTCCGCGCCGGCAAGGTCGCTCTCATCAAGGATGACCGAAACTATTACGGTCTCATCACCCAGTCTGACCTCCTCACCTACCTCCGCCGGAGAACCGTATGAGCGGCGATCGTCCCTATTTCGACTCCACCAGCGGCAGCCGTCACATGATGAAGTCCGGCCGACTCGAGACATTGGCCATTCACGGTGGTCAGGCTCCCGAACCCACCACCGGCGCGATTATGCCCCCCATTAGTCAAGCCAGCACCTACGTGCAGGAGAGTCCCGGCGTTCACGCAGGGTTCGAGTACTCACGCACTCAGAATCCCACACGCTGGGCTCTGGAGCGTTGTGTCGGCGCCCTCGAGGGCTCAGGCCTTCACGATGACCCCACCCTGGGAGCCTTCGCCTTTGCTTCCGGAATGGCCTCCATCGCCGTCGCGCTTGAATTACTTGACAGCGGCGCGCACATGATCGCCTCCGACGACTTGTATGGCGGAACCGGCAGGCTGATGACCAAGGTTCGCGAGCGCAGCCAGGGCCTTCGCCCCACCTACGTCGACATGCGCGACGTCGCCAACATCGAGCGCGCAATCACGCCCCAGACTCGCATGATCTGGGTGGAAACTCCCACCAATCCTCTCCTCAAGATCGTCGATCTCGAGGCCGTGGCTCGCCTTGGCAAGCAGCACGGCATCATCACAGTCTGCGACAACACCTTTGCTTCGCCCATCCTCCAGCGCCCCCTGACGCTCGGCATTGACGTCGTCATGCACTCAGCCACCAAGTACCTCGGCGGCCACAGTGATGCGGTCGCAGGACTTCTGGTAACCAGTCGCGCCGACCTGTCCGAAAAACTGCGCTTCCTCCAGAATTCCATCGGCGCGATTCTGGGCCCGCTCGACAGTTACTTGATCCTTCGCGGCTGCAAAACCCTGGCCCTCCGCATGGAACGGCACTGCGCCAACGCGCTTGCCTTGGCCGCATGGCTCGAAAAGCACCCGAAGGTGGCGCGCGTCGTGTATCCGGGCTTGCCCTCCCATCCCCAATACGCATTGGCGCGCCGACAGATGGCTGTGAACGGACAGCCCGCAGGTGGCGGCATGATCACCGTCTATCTCAAGGGCGGTCTGGCCGACGCTCGCCGCTTCCTCGAGCGCGTCCACATCTTCGCACTGGCGGAGTCCTTGGGCGGCGTTGAATCATTGATTGAGCACCCGGCCATCATGACTCATGCCTCCGTCGCCCCCGATGTGCGCGCGAAACTCGGCATCGATGACACCATGTGCCGCCTCTCAGTTGGTGTAGAGCACGTCGACGATCTGATGGCCGATCTGGATGAAGCCCTGCGCTGATCCCGCTCTACGCCATCTCGGCGAACACCGTCACCGCGCCCGCCACGCGCTCGCCCACCTGCACTCGCACCGTCACAGCCTCCGGCCTCGGCAGAATCAACTCCGTCGTGGAGCCGAACTTGATCATCCCGATGCGCTGTCCGCGCGTGATCTGCTGCCCGTCGGTCAGCGGATCGACGATTCGCCGCGCAATCGCCCCGGAGACCTGGCGCACGCCGATCGGTGTCCCGTCGGGGCGCTTCAAAATGATCAGGTTCGACTCGTTGACCTTCGCACTCTCAGGCCGGCGCGCATCCAGGTACTTCCCAGGCCGGTGGATCCTTCGCACGACCGTCGCATCGCATGGCGCTCGGTTGATGTGCACATCCAGCACGGACAGAAAAATTCTGATGACAACCGCGGGACCGTCAACGGCTTCATGATGCTCGATCCGCTCAACCGCCGTGATCACACCGTCGGCCGGGCTGACGAAAGCAGTGGGGGGGAGATCCCCGGGGACGCGCCGTGGCGGGTCGCGAAAGAACGCGGCGATGGCCAGCCATACAAGCCACACGGGCGCAAGCGCCCACGTCCAACCCAGCCAGATCGCCAATGCGGATGCGGCCAGCGCAGCCATCAGCGCGCTGCCCCATTCACGCAGCCCATGAAGCGAGAGCGGCATTGAAAGTCGTTAGCCCGTCGTCCGGCCGATGAAGTAACCAATGATGCCGCTGATGAGCGTGACGCCCGCCAGCCCGCCCATGTAGATCGGGTAGTTCCCGGCAATCAGGGTGGTCAGGCTCGTCGAGCCGCCCGCATAAAGGCCCGCCAGCGAGAACATCGCGATCACCAGCGCGGCGATGGCTCCCAGCGCCAGCCCCACGCCCAGTCCGCTCCATCCGCCGTCGTAGGCGTACGCCATGGCCGGAACCATCATCGGCGTGGCCGATGTCTCCACCGCCCCGCCATCCTGCGCCTCGGCCGCACCCGACTCGAAGAGACCGGACGCTCCTGAACCAGTCCCCTCTTTCTCCTCGCTGCTGTAGGACTCTTCCAGCAGCCCGGCCTGACCCATCGAGGTGTCGTCCGAGTCGCGCGTCATGTCCAGACCCGAAGCGCTCAGCGCCCCCGGCCCTGCGTCCTGTCCGAACTCCTGCGGTGCGCCGCCGATCGTGTCGGAAATCTGCGTGACTGCGGATGGATCCGCCTTGTCCATGTCCTTGTCGGAAAAAACATTCCCACCAGACCCCGCCAGCCCGATCCCGGATGACTCCCGCGAATCCGAGAGCCCGATGCCCGAGCCTTCCCGCGAGTCCGTCAGGCCGAGCACCGATTCTTCTTTGTCAATCGCTTGCTGCTCGCTCGAATCCGCAAGGTCAATCAGCCCCATGTCCTCACCGCTGTCTTCGCTCCCGCCGCCTGCCAGCAGGTCGATCTGCTCCACTTTGAACATGATCTTCTCGCGGTCGCGAAATTCCTGCAGTTGGCCGGACTTGCCCATCGCAGCGACTTCATCCGTCGATTTGCCCAGGCGTGCGGCGGCTTCTTCCAGCGTGTAGAACATCTTGGCCATGTCGGCGGTCTCCAAGGCAGGAACGTAAGGGTGACGGGCGGGGCGATCGCGCGCCGATGTATGACCCGTCGAGTGTCGTTCCAGCGCAGGTGTGCGCCGGAATCAATCACCGCGGAACACCCGGGCGGTGTTCCTCTGTTTGAAGGTTACGATCCTCAGGGCAGGGCGGCAAGGCAGCCTCGCATCCCCATCAACCGACCACCCGTGCAACCCTCCCTCACCCCAACACTCTCGCTCTCGCCGCCTCGGCCTCTTGAGCCCGCCGCTGAGCTGATTGATCTTTCTCTCCCCGGCCTTCCTCCCAGTCTTCTGGGCAAACGCGTCCTCCATCTCTCCGACCTCCACGTCCGTCGCTATCGCCCCTGGTTTCGCCACCTCTGCGCCATGGTCGCACGCATGCGTCCTGATCTCTGTTTCCTCACCGGCGACTACATGACCCTCCCCGGCGATGAGGCCCCCGCACTCGCAGTTCTCCGCGATCTCGCCGCTGCCATTTCCGCCCCCCTGGGCACCTATGCCTGTTTCGGCAACCACGACACCGAGGCCTTCAAGCGTCTCGCCCGCTCCATCACCTCCATCCGCTGGCTCGAGCATGACGCCGAGTACCGCCCCGATCTCAACGTCACCTTTCTGGGGACGTCCACGCCCGGCGACGTCCTCGCCTGCCTCCGCCGCGCCGGCGAAGTCGAGCCCTCGCCTTCCCTCCACTCCGCCCACCCGCCGTACCGCATCCTGCTCGGTCACGAACCCACCATCCTCATGGTTGCCGCCGACCTTGGCATTGAGTGGTTTCTCGGCGGCCACACCCACGGCGGACAGGTCCGCCTCTGGTTCCGCTACGCGCCTCACAACAGTTCCGGCATTCCCGGTTCCCTCTCCAGCGGGATTCTCCGCTGTCGCAACTCCATCTGCACATTGAGTCGCGGGTTGGGCGAGAGTTACTTCGACGTGCGCCTTATGTGCCCCGTCCAGATCCCGATGTACCGCCTCTCCAAAGGACCCCTGCCCGGTTCATTTACTCCCCTCATGCGCGCCGTTCGATGGTGGTGACCGTCGCTCTCGCGCCCTTCTGCCCATTCCCTACCATCGCGCGTGGCTCACTCCCCTCAGCCGCCCGGTTCGCCCGACATGCCCTCCGCCGCTCAGCGTCTGCGCGATGCTCGCCAGCGCGCTCTGCCGCATTGGCGTGAAGTCCTGCCCGTTGCCCCACCTGCCGAATCCGACGACTCGCTTGATTCGCCGAGCCCGTCCGACTTTCAGGACGTGTCTCCCTCCCCTCCCCTTTGCCCGGGATGCGGATACAACCTCAGCGGCACCCTTGAAGACCCTTCCCGAATCTGTCCCGAGTGCGGGCGCGCCTGGACCGTCGATGAACTCGCCCGCCAGCGCATCGCCCGTCACGCAATTCGGAAGTCTCCGCTCGAATGGCTTGTCTGGGCTCTAGCCCCCGGAGTTGTCTTCCCTTTGCTGGCCGTCATCGACTTCGTCCTCGCCGGTACCTCCACCATCCCCGGTGTCGCAGTCACCATCCTGTGGACCTCTCTGCTCCTCGTCCTGCTCGGGCGCTGGGTCATCACATGGTGGCGCGACCTCGATCAGATTCTCCTGATGAACCGTTGGAGCGATTCGAAACGCAAATTGGGCCGAGTCGCCGGCGCCGCCCTCCTGCTGCTTGTCAATTTTGTCGAAGCCCTTTTGCTTATCGTCGTGGCCAGTCAGGTCCTCATCAGAATCTGGTGACCGATACCCCCTCTGGAGTCCGCTGCAATGCCCTCATCCGACCTCCGCGTGAAGGACGTGACCAATGCCCTCGAGGAGTTCGCGCCCCTCTGGGGAGCCGAATCCTGGGACAACGTTGGCCTTCTTCTTGGCAGTGCTGAGCGCACCGTCTCATCCACCCTGCTCACCATCGACCTCACGCCTGAGGTCGCCGCTGAAGCCGTCAGCGCAGGTTCTCAACTCATCATCGCCTACCACCCCATCATGTTCCAGGCGGTGAAGCGCATCACGACCGATACGCCGGGCGGCCGCATCGTCCTCACGCTCGCTCGGAATGAAGTCGCGGTCTACGCCCCTCACACCGCACTCGATGCGGCTGGCGGCGGAATGACCGATTGGCTCGCCGATTCCGTCGGCGCAGGATATCGCCGCCCCATTCTCTCCCAGACTCGACTCCCTGATACCGGCGACCTCAAGATCGTCACCTTCGTGCCGGTTGACGCGGCCGACCGTGTCCGCGATGCGCTCGCCACCGCCGGTGCGGGCCTCATCGGCTCCTATGAACTGTGTTCCTTCATGTCCCCCGGGACCGGCACCTTTCGCGGCAAGGAAGGCTCCAAACCTGCCGTCGGCCAGCCCGGCAGACTCGAGCGTACTCCGGAGATTCGGCTTGAAATGGTCTGTGGAAAATCCGCGTTGCACCTGGCCATGCAGACTCTGCGCCAGTTTCACCCCTATGAGCAGCCCGCGATCGATGTCTTCCCCCTGCAGCCCCTTCCGCAGGACAGCATTGGGCAGGGTCGCAAAGTTGTGCTCGATCAGCCCACCACCGCAGGCGATCTCGCGCGCCGGGTGAAGGAATACCTCGGCATTGAGGCCGTCAAGTTCACCGACCCCGCCCGCCCGGTCCGCTGTGTCGGCGTCGTCTGCGGGTCGGGGGCCTCAATGCTCGACTCCGCATTGGCCCAGGGATGTGATGCGTTCCTCACCGGGGAAATGACCCATCATGAGGCCCTCGCGGCGGAAATGCGCGGCTGCTCGGTCATTCTGACCGGACACACCAACAGCGAGCGTGGCTATCTGCCCAGGCTTCGAGAGCGGCTCTCCGCCCGCCTTCCGCAAGTCCGCTTCAGCGTGAGTGAGCGTGACCGAACGCGCTTCAACGTTCGCTAGCCCTCGCGAACGTCAACTCGCCGCGCTCTCGTCGAGCATTCCGCGCTTGCTCTCGATCGCCTTGTACTTGTCCGCCTCGGGCATCGCGCTCTTCTTCGCGTCAATCACCGGCCAGCCTGCCGCCAGCCGCGCGTTGATGTCTTTGTACTCTGCCCATTTCTCAGGCAGGTCTTCCTCGGGGAAGATCGCCTGCGTCGGGCACTCCGGCACACACAGCCCGCAATCAATGCAGGTGTCCGGGTCGATGATGAGGAAGTTCACGCCTTCCTTGAAGCAGTCCACCGGACAGACTTCGACGCAATCCGTGTACTTGCAGTTGATGCAGGGTTCCGCGACGATGTGTGCCATGGGTCGGTCTCTCCTCGATGCATGTCCCAGGTGCGCGCTGAGCCTGCCGCACGGGTCCACAGAATAGATGTGCAAATGTCCATCGGCAACGCAGGCGCGGCGATTCACCCCGCGACTTCAAAAACCCCTTCAACTTCCACCGTGGCCCCCAGCGGCAGCACATTGGTCCCTACCGCCGCCCGCGCATGCCGGCCCGCCTCGCCGAATACCTCGACCATGAGTTCGCTGGCCCCGTTCGCGACGCCCGGCTGCCCCGTGAATTCAGGTGTCGAAGCGACAAACACCCCCAGCCGTACGACTCGCTTGACGCGGTCCAGGTCTCCGGTCGCGCTGTTGAGCACCGCCAGCAGATTCAGCGCGCACATTCGTGCCGCAGCCTTCGCCTTGTCAGGCGGCACTTCCGTCGGCGTCGGGCCCGCGCAGATCAGTTTCCCCTGGGCCATTGGAATCTGCCCGCTGATGAAGACCAGGTTTCCCGTCCGGACAAATGGAACATACGCGGCCACCGGCGCCGGCGCTTGTGGCAGTTCCAGCCCAAGTTCTGCAAGACGTTTGGCAATCGACATCAGACGTGCTTTCCTGAATGGATGGTGAACGATTCCGCCCGTTGACCCCCGCCTGTGCAATGCAATTCGGCCGGCGCGCTCCAGTCCACCCGCTTGCCCCCGCATCCTGATCATATTTGATCGCTCTGCATCGCTCCGTCGTTCGTACCCTATTGAGATCAATGGTCGGCCCCATCGCTCCATCCTCCCCTCCGTCAATGCGGCGCGCTCATGTGTTCCTGCGTGGCGCGGCGGCGGGACTGTTCCACGTCGTCCTGCTGGGCCTCGCCTTCGCGCCCACAGACCTCTGGCCCCTCACCTTCCTCGCCCTTCTCCCGCAGTTGTGGATCGCCCCGTCGTGCCGTGCGAACTTTCGCTGGATTGCCGCGGGCGCCTGGCTTGGCGCCGCCGTCGCCTGGCTCTGGTTCTCGCGCTGGCTGATCAACGTCACCGTCGAGGGCTACCCCCTCCTCGCCCTCTACCTGGCTTCATATGTCCCTCTCTTCCTCTGGCTCCTGGCCCGCGCGCCGCGCCTGACGCTCTTCTCGCGCATCCCCCGCGCCATCCTCATCCCCATCCTTTGGGTCGGTCTTGAGGTCCTCCGCGGAGAAGTGGTCTTCACCGGGTACGCCTGGTTTCTGCTGGCCCATCCGCTCGTGCACTTTCCCGCACTGGCCCAGTCCGCCGACATCCTCGGCGCGTACTGGCTCTCTGGTCTGGTTGCCGCATCTTCCGTCGTGGCCTGGGATGCTGTCTCCGCCCCTCAACCGGTCGGTACGAACCCTTCCGCACGCCGGTGGATTGCTCCGTCTCTCTTGGTCCTGCTCTGGATTGCCCTCTTTGTCTATGGACAACGCGCGCTCCGCCTCACTCCGCTTCCCGGTTCGGCTAACTCAATCACAGTCTGCGCTCTGCAGACCAACCTCCCGCAGGACAACAAGATCGGTTGGAAAATCGAGGATCAGGAGCGCGACTTTGCGTCCTTCGTGGATGCGACCCGCGCCAGCCTGGCCCGCTCCGCCGAAAAACCAGACCTCATGGTCTGGCCGGAAACCATGGTTCCCGGCCTCGGCTTGAATCCCGAGGCCATCGCCGAAATCAGGCGCTTCGAACGCGAGGTTGGCGACCGCCTGCGCCCCGGAACAACCTTTCACGAGCGGCTCCTCAGTCTCGCTCAGGAGACGCTCACGCCCCTGCTGGTCGGTGCCACTGCCGCGCCGGATCTCGCCCTCTCTCTTCGCGACCGTACGACTGGGCGCATCGAAGTCAGCGGGACCCTTCGCTACAACTCCGCGTTCCTCTACCTGCCCGGAAACGCTGCAGGTCTCCAGTCTCCCGTCCGGTACGACAAGGTGCATCTCACGCCCTTTGGAGAGATGATTCCGCTGCTTCGCCGCTGGCCCGCGCTCCAGCAGTTTGTGCTCGATATCGGCGCCCACGGCATGTCATTCGACCTGTCCATCGGCGCCGACCTCCGCACCCTCGAAGTCCCGCTTCGCTCTGGAAGTGCTCTGCGTGTCGGCACGCCGATCTGTTTCGAGTCAACCGTCTCCGGTCTCTGCCGCGCCTTGGTCGTCGCGCCCGATGGACGCAAACGCGCCGATGTTTTGATCAACCTGACCAACGACGGTTGGTTCGGCCTCGACCCCGGAGGCCGCGCCCAGCATCTTCAGATTTCTCAGTGGCGCGCCATCGAAAACCGCGTCCCCGTCGTTCGCGCCGCCAACACCGGCATCAGCGCGCTGATCGACTCTGCGGGGCGCATACTCGTCCGCGGGCCCAATGAACCCGCCGTGGCCGAAGGTGACGGCGCCCGAGCCTTTGGCATGTTGCGCGGACAGGTTGCCCTTGATGGGCGCACCCCGCTCTTCGCGCGCATTGGTAATGTCTTCGGCTGGACCTGCCTTGCACTCACCGCCGCGTACGCTTTACTCGCGCTTTTCTTCGGGAGACAACGGACATGAAACTCGCTTCGTTCGGCGCTTGCGTTCTTTCCGTAGCCTTGATCGGCTGCACCGGCGGTGGCTCATCTGTCACCGCGCCAGAGGGGGGCGCTTCGGTTGACCGCGCCCCCGCCCTTCCCGCCCTAACCGCTGATGATCGCGCCGCCCTGCGCGCTGAAGCCCTGTCCTACCTCCAGAAAATGGCCGCCGATCCCTACGCCGGCTATCGCGCCAACGCCATCGAAGCCCTGCAGGCCGACCCGGCCGCAGGCGAGGCCGCCGCCCGTCAGGGCATTCTCGATCCCAACCTCGGCGTCCGCTTCGTGTCTGCCATGGCCATCGGTCAGCACTCGTACTCCGCTGCCGCCCCTCTCACTCACGCCCTGCTGAACGACCCCGATGAATCCGTCCGCGCCGCCGCCATCCTCGCCCTCAAGCGCAACGGCTTCGATGCCAACATGGGCCCGCTCGCCGAAATGCTCAAGAGCCCTTCCATCCGCGCCCGCGCCAATGCCGCACTCGTCCTCGGCGAGCTCGGCGATACCAGCGCCGTTCCAATGCTGCAGGAAGCCCTCGGCTACCCCAATCCCCGCGCCACCCTTGCCGAGCTCCATCTCGTTGAACTCCAGATTGCCGAAGCCATGGTCAAACTCGGCGCCGATGACGCCCTCGACCGCATCCGCACCCAACTCTACAGCCGCGATCCCGCCCGCGGCGAAGTCGTTGTGCTCGCCGTCAACATCCTCGGCCGGCTCAAGGATCAGCAGTCCAAGGGCGAATTCGTCAAGCTCGTGGCCATGTGGAAAAAGTATCGCAACTCCGCCGAGGTCCGCCTCGCCGCTCTGACCGCCCTCAGCCAATTGGGTGACCCGCCCACGCCCGACATGATCCTCGAGTACCTCGATCCCGCCTCCGCCTCGCAGTATCCCGTTGGGGTCCGCGTTCAGGCTGTCAACGCTCTCGGCTCAATCGGCACCCCCGAGGCCCTCGCCCACGTCGCCTCTACCTTCCGCACCTCTCGCGAAGAGTTCGTCCGCATCCAGGCCGCCGCATGGGTCCTGCGCCTCACCGGCCCTTGATCTCTTTCGCAAGTTTCGCCCTCCCGCCGCCTTCCGCTCCCCAACCCCTTCCTCAGAATTGGAAAAAACTCACCTCGAACCGCCCCCCGGATGTTGACACTTTGGGGATCGGTTGGTATGAAATAGGGCTGTGAGCGCGGCTTCCGACACGGTTTCCCGCTCCCATGCGTGTGCCGAGCAGGTGCGGATCATTCCGAAGCCCTTGGCACTGCAGAAAATCCGGCCTCCAACCCGCCCCGGAGGCTGGGTGCAGCCGTGCTATACGAACTGACCACGAGTTTTCCTTTCAAGGAGTCTTCGCTTGCATCCCCTGACCAAGATTTTCGTCGTCCTGCAGGCTCTGCTTTCTGTGCTCGTGGCCGCTCTCGTCATTCCCCTCGCCGTCAATAACAACACCTGGAAAACCCGGTGGAATGAGGCCGACGCTCGGGCCAAGGCCGCTGAAGCCGCTGCCGACCTCTCCGTTGGTATTGCCGGCCGCAGCGAAGCCGCCGCGACTCAGAAACTCCAGTCCATCGAATCTGAAAAGCAGCAGCTGCTCGCCACCCTCGCGCAGCGCCAGACCGAGATCGTCGAACTGCGCTCTCAGCTCGCCGCTGCTCAGCAGGCCGCAGCCGCTATTTCCGCTCAGATCGAAACCCTCACCGCGACGACTCAGACTCAGGCCAACATCGTCAAGACCCAGGGCGACGAAATCACCCGCCGCCGCGATGAGTCCCTTGAACTCCATAAGAACAACATCGAGCTCCAGGACTCCCTCCGCGACACCATGACCAAGCTCGATGCCGCTCTCGAGGCCCAGAAGGTTCTCCAGGAGCAGCTCGCCTCGGTCAACGAGCAGCTCGACAGCGCCCGCTCCATGGGTTCCATGATGGCGGCCAACACCCAGACTGAAGAGCCCGCCGTCATCGCTTCGCCCATGACCGTCGGCCGCGTCCTCCGGGTGGATTCGCTCCCGTCCGGCGAGCGCTTGGTCGAGATCGACTTGGGCACTCGTGATGGCCTCGCCCAGAACATGAAGTTCCTTGTCCACCGCAATGGCGCGTTCATGGGCAATCTCTTCATCACCTCCGTCGATGTGAACCGCGCGGTCGGCCGCGTCGATCTGGAACAGGCTGGCGGCGTTCAGGTCGGTGACCTCGTCCAGGGCGGCATCTCCAACTGACGCGCCCTCCTTTTCCCTGTCCCTCTGACTGAGAAACCCACCCGCGAGACTTTCACCCATGGCTTCTAACGCTCCCGCCGCCCGTCGTGCTTCCGGCTCCGCCCCCGTCGATGTCTTCACGGGCCTCGCCGTCGCCGGTACCCTCGCTCTTCTCATCGCCGCCGGCATTCTCTGGGTCCGCGGTGGAGACATGGCCAGCCCCGCCGGGCAGTCCGGCACGTTGCCCTTCACGATCATGCAGAACTGATCTACTTCCCAATGCAGAATCGCGCGAAGATTCTCCCGATGATCTCGTCGGGACTCGCGCCCCCGGAAATCAATCCCATGCTGTCCAGCGCGTTGCGCAGATGCGCCGCCGCAATCTCAGCCCCCGCGGCCAGTCCGTCGTCATCAAGGTCAGCCGCAAACTGACGGCAGGCCGCAAGGTCTTCCTCGGCTGTCGCCAGCTGCTCGCGCTGCCGCTGCGTGATCATGATCTTCCCCGCGAAACGCTGTGTGCTCTGCGCCGCCAATTTCTCCCGAATGGCGCGCAGCAGCGCGTCCAGTCCGGCCCCGCTCTGTGCACAGATGCTTTGCATGCCCGCCCCCGCTGCGGCACACCGACTCACAAGGTCGCTCTTGGACAGCACATGCAGCGTGCGCTCCGACTCATCTCCGCTTCCCCGCGCCTCAGCAACCTCCCCATCCGCCGCGTGCAGATGAATGCGCAGGTCCGCCCCGCGTGTCGCTTCGCGTGCGCCGGCTTGCATGTGTACGTTGATCTCAGATTGGTCCCCGACATCGATTCCGGGAGTGTCCATGAGCAGTGCCCGCCCGTCGAATCGGCCGCCAAGGTGAATCACCTCCGTAAGCACATCCCGCGTCGTGCCCCGCGATTCGTGCACCACCGCCCGCTCCCTGCCCAGCAGCGCGTTGAACAGTGTTGACTTCCCCGCGTTGGGGGCTCCCGTCAGCACGACTTTCGGCATTTCCCCCAGCTGCTCCGCCACCACGCCTTGGTGATTCATCTCGGACAACTCAAACATGATGCCATCCAGCCGCGCGCGGAAATCCGCTGCGCCGATGGCGCGCACATCCTCAGTGTCTGCGAAATCGATGCCCGCTTCCACCAACGCGAGCAATTCCGCCAGCCGGTCTGCGATGGACCCGACGGTGGTCACAAACGAACTGCTGCCCAGCAGTGCCGCCGCCTCCAGCATCGCGTCAGATTCCGCGGCAATGGCCAGCGCGATCTGCTCCGCATGCGCGATCGTCATCTTGCCGTTGAGGAACGCGCGCGCGGAGAACTCCCCCGCCTCAGCCGCCCGCACGCCATAGTGACGCAACCGGTCTTCGACCCGGGACAGGATTTCGCTGTTGGCCGTAAGCGACAGCTCGATCACGTCCTCTCCGGTCAGGCTGCGCGGCCCCGGAAACAGCAACACAAAACACGGCAACCCTTCCTTGAGGATCCGCACACGCTCCACACAACCCCGCCGCGGCAGTGCCTTCCCTCCTGTCTCCGCCTGCCGCAGTCGCTCCGCCACCGCCCACGCCTCCGGTCCGCTGATGCGCAGCAACGCTCGCGCGCTGCTTCCAGCCGGTGTCGCCCGTGCGAAAATGGTGTCACCGCTCCTCATAGTGGATCGTTTCCCGCGCTGGTGGCCGGTCAATACTGCTGCCAGCCCACTTGAATTTGCCCCGCACCCCGCGCAGTATCCCATGTATGCATCTTCGCGACATCCTCGCTCAAGGCGCCCCCAGTGTGTCTTTTGAGTTCTTCCCGCCCAAGAGCGATGGTGCTGCTCACGAACTCCATGCTGCCGCTGAGCAACTCCGGCCCCTGGCTCCCTCCTTCATCTCCGTGACCTATGGAGCCGGCGGATCGACTCGCGATCGCACGCGCGACCTCGTGCTCAGCCTTCACGCCCAGGGATGGGTCACCATCATCCCCCATCTCACCTGCGTGGGTCACTCCCGCGCCGAACTCGAGGAGATCCTTGCGACCTACGTCCGCGCCGGCATTCGCAACGTCCTCGCCCTGCGCGGCGATGTGCCGCCCGGCACGGCCCCGACCACCGGGGCTTTTCGATACGCATCTGAACTCGTCGCCTTTATCCGGGAGTCTTTCCCCGGCCTTGGAATCGGTGTCGCCGGGTATCCCGAGGGCCACCCTGAAACCCTTGATCGCCTCGCCGATGTCGACAATCTCAAGCGCAAGGTGGATGCCGGCGCCGATGCCGTCATCACGCAGCTCTTCTTCGACAACCGTGACTTCTACGACTTCCGAGAGCGCTGCGAACTCTCCGGAGTCTCCGTGCCCATCGTCGCAGGCATCATGCCGATTCAGACCCTTTCCGGCGCCCGTCGCATGGCCGGCCTCTGCGGAGCGCGCCTCCCCGCACCCCTCTTGCGCGCCATCCGTCGCGCCCAGGACGATCCCCAGGCTGTCGCCCATGTGGGGGCTCACTGGGCCACCGAGCAGTGCCGCGATCTCCTCGATCATCAGGTGCGCGGGATTCACCTCTTCACCCTGAATCGCTCGGACGCCACGCGCCGAATCTATGAGAGTCTTGGCGTGCGCTCTTCTGCGGCCCTCCGCGCCCTGTGACCAGCGCTCGCGGTCTGCCGGAAATCCGCCGTCTCCGGAATACTCTTCTGCCCGTTCGCCTTCAGTCCCGGCGCTCCCGTGCGCCGCTTTCCGGAGCGTTGTGCCGCATGTCAGTCATCGCACCAGTTCTTCGGCAACTGCTCGCTCACCCGATGCGCACGTTCATCATCGATGACCAGCGCTCCTGGCAGGGATATCAACTCCTTCTCGGGGCGATGCGCATCGCCGGCGAACTCGAGCGCGCCACCGATGCTCGCAACGTCGGCATCCTCCTTCCCACCGGCGGGCTCTTTCCCATGGCCGCGCTGGCCGCTTGGTCCCTCGGCCGCACCGTCATTCCCTTCAACTACCTCCTCAAGGGCGAAGACCTTCAGTACGTCATCGATCATTCTGAGGTTGACACCATAATCACCGTCGGCCCGATGCTCGATCACCTGCGCCAGACCAACGGCTCCATCCCCCGCGTCCGCCGCTTTCTCCGCCTCGATGAAATCGACTTCAAATCTGGCCTCGAGTTCCGCTGGCCACTCCCAGTGAATGAGGATCGCGATCTCGCTGTCATCCTCTATACCTCAGGCACCAGCGGCAAGCCCAAGGGTGTGATGCTCAGCCACACCAACGTGCGGACCAATATCCGGCAGGCCACTTCGTGGGCCAACTTCAGTGCGGCTGACTCCGCCATCGGCGTTCTCCCGCAGTTCCATGTCTTTGGTCTGGTTGTCCTCACGCTTCTGCCCCTCACCATTGGGTGCAAGGTGATTTTCACCGCCCGCTTTGTCCCCCGTCGCATCGTCGAGCTGATCCGCAAGCATCGCCCCACTGTGATGTTCGCCATTCCCTCCATGTACCACGCCTTCCTCTCTGTGAAGGATGCCCGCCCGGACGACTTCAGTTCCCTTCGGTACATCGTCTCAGGCGCTGAACCTCTCCCCGACGCGCTCACCGCTGGCTTCCGCTCCCGCTTTGGTGTTCAGATCAACGAGGGATACGGCATGACGGAAACCAGTTGCGTCACCCACTGGTGCCGCCCCGAGGAGCACCGCGATCACTCCGTCGGCAAAACTCTGCCTTGGATGACCACCCGGATTGTCTCACCGGAGGAAGTCGACTTGCCCCCCGGCCAGGATGGGGAGATCCGCGTCAGCGGCCCCAACATCATGCAGGGCTACTACAAGCGGCCCGAGGAAACCGCCGCGACGTTCGATGCGCGCGGGTTTCTCCGTACCGGCGACATCGGCCGTCTGGATGAGGATGGGTTTCTCTACATCACCGGCCGCCTCAAGGAGATGATGATCATCGGCGGCGAAAATGTCTTCCCCCGCGAGATCGAGGAAGTCATCAATAAACACCCTGCGGTCGGCGCCTCAGCCGTGGTCGGCGCCCGTGATCCCAGTCGTGGCGAGGTGCCCGTCGCCTTTGTCGAGATGAAGGAAGGCTGCCCCTTCGATGAAACCGGCATCCGCAGCCACTGCCGGTCGTTCCTCGCCCAGTACAAGGTCCCCCGCGAGATCATCCACGTCGATGCGCTCCCTCGTACGCCTACCGGCAAGATCCTGCGCCGCCTCCTCAAGGAACGCGTCCCCGGCGCGTTTTGACCGCGTGCGGTTGCGCTCACTCCAAAAACAAATCGGGCCCGGCATGCGCCGAGCCCGACCTGCATTGATTTGATCGAGTCTCTTGCCCGCACGCTCACTTCTTGCGCGTGTAGGTGATCATCATCGTCTTCGTCAGTTCCGGCGTCATGATGTTGTCCTGCCACTCAAACGTGTAGGTGTCAGCGTTCACATGCGTCCAGATTTGCTTCACCTGGCACATCTTGTCGTTCAGCGGGCACATGAACTCCCCGGTCAGCGTCATCGTGTGAGTCTTCTCATCGCACGTGCCGGTCACATAGGACATTTGCGTGCTCATGGAGTCGATCCATGTTGCAAAGTGCTTCTTCGCCGCATTGTCATATCCGAACAGCCCCTCGCCATGCATCGTTTCTCCAGGCATCATGCCGTCGCCGGTGAATGACTGATGCATGTAGCGGCCCTCGAACACCGGCTTGATCTCCGCCACGCCCTTGCTGATCTGCGGTTCGCTCGCCGGGTCCATCCACCACTTGATCTCGCAGTTCCACGTCCCCTCCAGCGCGGCCAGTTCCTTGTGATGCGCGCCGGGCGTCCCCGCCTCGATCATCTTCGCCATCATCGGGTCCATCTCCGCCGGCTGCGTCACCGCGGGCTTGGCGTCCTTTTCCTTCGGCGGCTCCTCGCTCAGCGCGGAAAACGTCGCGAAACCGACCAAAGATGCGCCAATCAGGCCCGTGCAGGCCCAAGATCCACAACGGCAAAAACTCATGTGATTCCCTTTCAATTCGTGCGTTATCGAGACATTGCACCGCGCGCGAGGACGTGACGTTGCGGGGGCCTCGGCAGGTGGCTGGAGTAGTGTATCCTCACAGCCTGAGCGGAAACCACCGGAAACCGTACAAAAACCGAAAAAAGTTCCAAAAACCCTGAAAACAGGCCTGTTGCGCATGTTGACCGATCCCCAGAAAATCCTCGATTTGTGCGGTTTTTCCCCGGAAATCGGCGTTTTCCCCCCGCCGGCGCACCCCGACCCGACCGTGGTCGTTTCTGAGAATCCCGCGACGGGCCGCCCCCTCGCCGCCGTCCGCCTGCAATCCCGCGCCGACTACGAGCGCGCGGTCGCGGAAGCGCAGGCTGGATTCGAGCGGTGGCGGATGACGCCCGCGCCGGCCCGGGGCGAGGTGATCCGCCAGATCGGGGAGGAGCTCCGCGCCCGCAAGGAGTCGTTGGGCGCGCTGGTCAGCCTTGAGGTCGGGAAGATCCGGTCCGAGGGCCTGGGAGAGATCCAGGAGTGCATTGACATCGCCGATTTTTCCGTCGGACTTTCCCGGCAGTTGTACGGCCTGTCGATGCACTCGGAACGAAACCGCCACAGGATGTATGAGCAGTGGCACCCGCTGGGTGTTGTCGGCATCATCACTGCGTTCAACTTTCCCGCCGCGGTGTGGGCCTGGAACGCGTTTGTGGCAGCCGTCTGCGGGGACACGATGGTGTGGAAACCCTCGCTCATCGCGCCGCTCACGGCCCTGGCGCTCAACCGCATCGCTGCGGATGTCGCCCGTCGCAATGGGTTTGAAGGCATCTTCAACCTCATCATCGGAACGGATGCGGAGGTCGGCCACGCGCTGGTGGGCGACCGGCGCGTGCCGCTGATCTCAGCGACCGGGTCGTGCCGAATGGGCAAAGCAGTGGGGGCGGCGGTGGCGCAGCGACTTGGCCGAAGCCTGCTCGAACTGGGCGGCAACAACGCCATCATTGTCATGCCCGACGCCGACCTGGACTTGGCGGCCCGGGCCATCGCCTTCGGGGCGGTCGGGACGGCAGGGCAGCGATGCACCACTACGCGCCGCCTGCTGGTCCATTGCTCGGTCGCCGAGCAGGTGCGCGGGCGGCTGCTCAAGGCGTACGCGAGTCTGTCGGAGCGCATCGGCGATCCGCTCGCGGAGGGCACGCTTGTCGGGCCGCTTGTGCATGCGGGAGCCGTTCAGCAGATGATGGCAGCGCTGGACGCAGCGCGAGCCCAGGGGGGAACGGTCCTGCTGGGCGGGACCAAGGTGAACCGGCCGGGGCACTTTGTCACTCCCGCGCTGGTCGAGGCAAAGGCGAACATGCCCATCGTCGCGGAGGAGACCTTTGCGCCCATTCTTTACCTCATCGAAGTGAACTCGCTCGACGAGGCCGTTGCAATGAACAACGGCGTCGCGCAGGGGCTCTCATCGGCGATCTTCACGGACAGCGTCCGCAGCGCGGAGACCTTCCTGAGCCATGCGGGCAGCGACTGCGGCATCGCCAACGTGAACATCGGCACGAGCGGGGCAGAGATCGGCGGGGCCTTCGGCGGAGAGAAGGAAACCGGAGGCGGACGCGAAAGCGGGTCGGACGCGTGGAAGAACTACATGCGGCGTCAGACCTGCACCATCAACTGGGGCGGGCAGCTCATGCTCGCGCAGGGGGTCAGATTCGACTGAAGTCAGTTCCGCTCACCGCTGACTTCCGGCCCGCGCCTGCGGATAGATGAGGATCCGGTCGTGGACCTGCACCAGGAGGTCGACCGCGCCGTCGCCGGTCACATCCGCGATGAGGCAGTCGTGCGGCTCAAACTCGCGCTGGTCTCCGCCCTCGAAGAGCCTGGTCTGGAAGACCCGGAACTCGTTGGCCGGAAGCATGCGGCGCGCCTTGCTGACGGTGAAAACCTCCAGGGCCTGCTCTCCCGCGTCCAGCACGACGAGGTCTGCGTATCCATCCCCATTCACGTCGCCGGTGGAAATCTCATGCTCCAGGCGGTCCTCCTTGTCAGCCCGATATGAGGCGACTTCCGACAGGACCAGACGCTGGCCGCCGAGTTGCACGACGGCAAACCCGTCGGCGCCGCTGCAGAGGATGCTCTCGGTTCCATCGCCGGTGAACGCGCCGGCCGTGAGCGCGACGGGCGCGAAGCCGCGGAGGCGCAGCGAACCCACTTCGCTCCAGCGCGTCGCCGTGCCGGGGGCAGCCTGATCGCGTTTGCCTTCGAGGAGCGCGAGACGCTTGCCGGCGGAGTCATAGACGACCAGGCCGCCGGTGGAAATCGACGTGAGCGCGGAGAGTTTGCTGCGCGCATCGGCGAGGTTGAACTGATCGACGACCTGCCAGCCGGGGCTAGTGGCGCGGGCGGGTTCGAACCGCAGCGCGCGGACATAGTTGCGGTCGGCGAGCATGAGTTCGGGCGTGCCATCGCCGGTCACATCCATGAGCGCTGCATTGGCGCCGTTGGCGGCGGCGACAAGTCCGTACTGGCCCATGTCGTCCTTGGTCTTCTTGGCAAACGCGCCGCCTTCCTGCTGCTGGAGCAGGATCATCGGCTCATCCTTGGTGAGCAGGAGGATGTCCATGCGGCCGTCCTGATCGGCGTCCCAGGGGAGAATGGTCTCAGGGGAGCGCGCCAGCGCGCCAAGGGGGATGTCCTTGACGACCGCGCCGTCCATGCTGATGAGGCGCAGGGTGTGCTCGCGCTTGTCCTTGGTGATGACCGCCAGTGCGGGACTATCGAGCGGGACGAGCGCGAGCGTGACGACATCATTGGGCGCGGGCAGCGATGATGGGAAGGGAAGTTCCATGCCTGCAAAGTCGCTGCGGCCGACCACCTTTTCCTCCTGAGAAAGGACAAAGACCTCCGCGGGGGCATCGGCATCGACACTGGCGACCGCCAAGGCTGAGGGCGAGGCGAGCGTCGGGAATGACACCGGTTCGGCGAGTCCGCGTCCCTGTTCCTGCCGATACCAGAGCAAGGTGTTGGAGTCGGGATTGGTGACGAGCACATCCAGAAGTCCATCGCCGTCACCATCTGCGACGGCCAGACTGGGCTTGGCGTTCCCAAGGTTGGGATACGCGTGCACAGCCAGGGGCGCATCGACTTCCTGGTCCAGGGCGCGCAGCACGCCAGCGGTGCGGATGTCGACGGATTGGCTGGTCAAATCGTGGAGCACGATGCGCTTGGAAGCCTGTTCGATGGTGACAAAGCAGGCGGCAGGGCGATTGGGAAGGCGGACGGGCTCAAGTTCGCGGAGCGCGGGCAGTTCGAAGCGGATCTCGGGGCCCAGTTCCGTCGTCGAAGCGGACACGGAGGAGGGCAGTTGACGCCAGAGGCGCACAGGACTCGGATCGTTGGGGGCAACAGCCATCAGGTCGCCGAACCCATCGCCATCGAAATCCTCGACGAAACACGCGACGACGCCATCGGAAACCGGAACGGCGGCCGGTTGGCCCACGGCGTTCTTTTCGATGGGGTAGAGACGAATCTCCTTGTCGGCCAGCGCGACAAGTTCGGGGGACGCATCGCCTGACAGATTGGCAAGGAGGAATCCGCTCCGGCCGGCCCGCAGCCCGGTGGCTCCGCGGCGCGCGGCGACTTCATAGGTTCCGGGCCGCTTCTGGGCCATCAGAATGACTTCGTCGGGCGAACCGCCGAGGATGAGGTCGGGAAGGCCGTCGGCGTTGAAGTCGTGGACGGCAAGACCCGTCACGCGGGTCGAGAGGGGAACCGTGGCGCGCTCGAAGCGCCACAGGAGGGGGAGCTCGTTGACATCGCGCCGCGAGTCGTTCTCGTCCTCGGTCGGTTTGGTCGCCCGCTGGAGGTAGATTTCGAGACGGCTCTTGCGGTTGTTGGCCACGACGATGTCGTTGCGGCCGTCGCCGTTCATGTCGGCGGCGCAGACCGGGCCGAATCCATCATCGATGGCCATCACTTCCATCGGGTCCCAGCCGAAGTAGGGCGCGAGATCGGTATCTGTGGGGCTCTGGGCCAGCGTGAGTCCGGGGCACAGCACCAGGGCTGGAGTGCATATGAGGCGGGCGCGACGATTGTTGGGCATGGGTGATCCTTCCGAGGACGCAGCGGCGCGCCGGAGCCGCGCCAACGAACGTACAATTGCGACCCGCAGCCAGAACGCGGCGGGGCGAGAAGGTTATTCCCTTGCCCATGTTTGTGGAGGATTGTGCAGCAATGAACGCGCACTCGATTCGGCGGTTGGCGGGAGCGGCGACGATTGCCACAGCGATGCTGTGCGGGGCATCCCGCGCGGATGTGGTGGTCCTGAGCGACGGCCAGCGTGTGCAGGGAGCGATCCTGAAGTCGACCACGCAGGCGGTGTGGGTGGATCTCGGGTACACGGTGCTGGAAATCCCGCGTGACCGGATCGCATCGATCGAGGAGACGGCGGGCACATCTTCGGCGACGGCGGCGACGCCGGTGGACATCTTCTTTTCGGCAACCAACCTGCCGGAGCGTTCCCCGCAAGAGCACGCCAAGCGGATCGGCGACGCGATTATCAAGGTTGCGACGCCCGCAGGGCTGGGCAGCGGGTTCATCATCAATCCGGATGGATACGCGGTGACCAACGCCCACGTGATCCAGGGCGAGACCAAAATCCGCTGCACTGTGTGGTTTCCGCAGAAGGATGGGACGCAGAAACGAGTGATCATCGAGGACGTTGAGATCATCGCGGTGAACAACCACGTTGACCTGGCGCTGATCAAAATGAAGTTTCCGGATACGGAGCGGACGGGCGATGAGCCGGGCAAGTTTCCCTACGCGTTTGTGCAGTCCGATGACGAGCTGAAGATCGGCGAGTCTGTGTTCGCGATCGGGAATCCGCTTGGCCTGGAGCGAACGCTGAGCCAGGGTGTGATCGCGACCCCCTCACGCGACTTTGACGGCATCGCGTACATTCAGACCACGGCGGCGATCAACCCGGGCAACTCGGGCGGCCCGCTGTTCAACAGCAGGGGTGAAGTCATCGGTGTGACGAACATGGGGATCCTGGGCGGAGAGGGGCTGGGATTTGCGATTCCGGCGCGGTATGTACGTGACTTTCTTGTCAATCGCGAGGCGTTCGTGTACGACAAGGAGAACCCGAACTCAGGTCACGTGTACAACGAAGCGCCGCCGCGGCGCACGGAAGGCGCCCCGCCGCAACTGGACGACGAGACGGGCGGCTGAAGAGCGGCTGCTGCGAATCGATGGACGGCACGAGAAACACACATTCAAACAAAGGGCATTCATGCAACGGCAGTCACTTATCGTGGGTTGTGGGATCGCAATCGCATTGAGCGGGACGCTGCGAGTGCAGGCGGACGACCCATCCGCGACGTACAGCATCACCGATCTGGCGCCCAAATCCGCATACTTTCTTGTGGGCGCGGACCATTGCGACGAGGCGGTGGCTGCATGGCAACGGACGGGGTACTACGAGTTGTGGAAGACGCCGGAGATGCAGGCGTTCATCGCGGGGCCGAAAGAGGAGTTATGGAAGTCACTGTCGGAAATGGTCGGCATGACGCCGGAGGAACTGGCCAATGAGGACGCGCTGATTCCCAGCGGGTCGGTGGGGCTGGCGCTCTATCCGACGCCTGCGGGCGGCAGCGAGGACAGCGTGCCGCAGGCAGGGAGCGATCAGCCGCATTTTTTCTTTGTGGCGGAGTTTGACGCCGGCCAGACCGAGGCGCTGCAGACGCGGCTGGACGCCATGCTGCAGAAGGTGCGGGATGCGGGGAAGTTTGAGATGAGCGAGAGCGAGGTGGAGGGGCGCGTGGTGCACACGCTGGCAGAAAAGGCGGATGACCCGGCGGACATTGAGGCGCGCAAGCAGATGATGGTTGATTCGTACAAGGAGGCGTACCCGGATGAGGAAGTGCCCGACTGGGTGACGGACATGGATTTTTCCTCGGGCCCAAAGTACCACGCATCCTTCACGCTCTCGGGCTCGCGATTCCTGTATGCGACGGATCGGGCGGTGCTGGAGGATTCGTTCCTCACGCTGGACGGGCTGGCGCGGGAGTCGGTGGCGGCCAATGAAGCGCTCGAGCCGGCGCTGGCGCTGGCCGGCGGGCGGGGTGATGTGTACATGGCGGCGCTGATTGAGCCGATGCTGCAGATGATGAGTGAAGAGGAGGAGGGGGGCATTGAGGCCATATTCCCGGGCGCGACGGGCATTCTGGAGGTGCTGGGGCTCACGGATGTGAAGGCGCTGGCCGCGAGTATTGATGTCGCACCCGCGGATGCAGCCGTCATCATGCACGGGGCGGTGTTTGTGCCGTCGGGGCCGCGCGGCTTGTTCAACCTCATGGTGAACCGGGACGAACCGGTGTCGATGCCAGAGTGGGTCGATCCGAACGTGATCACCTGCGGGCGCTTCAACATCGACTTCAACGCGATTGTTCCGCTGATTCGCGCCTCGATTGATGCGTTGCCGGAAGAGGAGCGCGGCATGGCGTCCCAGCAGTTCGAGACGTCGGCGGCGCCGGTGGTGACCGCGATTTTCGAGCAGCTCGGTCCGGAGGTGCGGGTTGTGTCCTGGCCGCGTCAGGCCGATCCGGCCGACTCCTTTGCGTTTCAGAACGAGATGCCAATTGCGATCTCCATCGCCTGCAAGGATGATCAGATCGTGCAGAACGCATTGGCGCCGTTCATCGGCATGGCCGGGATCGCGCCGCGCGATTTTCTCGGGTACCGCATTTATGACTTTCCAGGCGAGGTCATCGCCCTTTCGCTTGGTTTCGGAAAGGGGCAGATGGTTCTGGGCAATTCGACGCGCATCGAAGGGATCTTCCGCGCCCAGGCCGACTCGCCGCGTTTGAGCGAGGATGCGGGGTTCAAGCGGGCGGCGGCGTCGATTCCGACGACTAACTTCGGGTTCGGCTATCAGAACTTCAAGGAGTACTGGCGGCAGTGGCGTCAGACGTCGCGGATCCAGATTGAGATGGCCCGGCAGCAAATGGAGGGGATGGAGGACGAGGAGGTCGAGGGGACACCCTTCATCGGTTTCTTCAATTCCATAGATGCCGACAAGATCCCGGACGAGGCGTTCATGGCACAGTACGTGGGCGATTCGACGTATGACCTGGTCCGCACGGACACCGGCCTCGTCTTTCACTCGCGTTCGCTGCTTCCCGCGAAGGAGTGAGGCAGGCATCAAGTCAGTCGAGTGATGGGAGTTTCCGCACGCATGGCACGCACGCCCTCCACAATGGTTCCCCTTGGCACGCCCGCGCCATCCTTCGCGTTGCCCGACGCCCTTTCGAGTCAGCGTATCTCAAACGAGATGTTCGCGGGCAAAGGCGCGCTGCTTGTGATGTTCATCTGCAACCACTGCCCATTCGTGAAGCATGTGCGGGCGGAACTGGCCCGGCTGGGGAAGGAATACCAAAGCAGGGGCGTCGCGGTTGTGGCGATCAACAGCAATGATGCCCGGGCCTACCCGGATGATTCGCCCGAAAAAATGCGCACAGAGGCGGCGGAGGCGGGGTACACATTCCCCTACCTCGTCGATGAATCACAGGCGGTGGCGCGGACCTTTGCCGCCGCGTGCACACCTGATTTCTTCGTCTATGACGCGGCCCGGAAACTGGTCTATCGCGGTCAGTTGGACGACAGCCGCCCCGGGAACGGCATTCCGGTGAGCGGCGCCGATCTGCGCGCCGCACTCGACGCGGTGTTGTCGGGACGCCCAGTCGGCGCCGAGCAGAAGCCCAGCATCGGGTGCAACATCAAGTGGAAAACCTGAGACTTTCGGGTGAAGAAAACCGAATTTGAACCGTCTGAGAACTCAGGGTGCAGGTCGGAGCGATCATGCGCCGGGGTGCCTGTGCACTCCTAAAGTAGGCTGATACGAATACCGTCGCTGTAACGGAATTGTCCCAAGGAATCCATCGATGATGATCCGGCTCTCGCGCGTTCTTGCCCTTCCGCTGTTGGCGGCATGCATGGTCCTTCTTCAGGCCCCAGCCCGGGCCCAGGACCTTCCTTCCGAGATCACCGCCGCCTCGGTTGATCTCAGCGACGGCCAGAAGGCGCAGATGGAGCAGTACATCGCGCGCTATGCGGAAGCGATTTCTGGTACGGGCGGAACCACAGCGTCGATCCGGGACGGATTCGCCGGGTTATCTCGGCCCGTCTCTTCGCCGGCATCGAGCCAGTATTTCCGCAAGGCGTTCGGGCAGTCACTTGCTCAGCGCCTGGAGACCCTCGTCAAGAACGCGCAGGCTCCGATCGCGGCGCGCGTGAATGCTGCGATGCTCGCGGGGGCCATTGCCTCTGATTCGTCGGTTCCCGTCATCACCGCAGCGCTGGCGTCGGACGCGGCCGCGGTCCGTTATGCCGGCGCTGATGCGGTGCGCAAGGCATTTGAAATGCAGGCGCTGGGCGGCAAGCACGCTGACCTCGGGCCCGCCTTCCTCGGCGTGGTCGAGAATGTCGAAAACCGGATGGGGACTGAGAAGGATGATGCTGTGCTGGGGGCGATGCTCTCGGCCTGCGGCGCGAATCCGAATGCCGGACTTGCGATCCAGTCGGTTATGCGCGGTATCCAATCCCACGTGCGCACCACCTATCCGAAGGGCCCGACCACCGGGGCCGCCCGCTTGCAGGCCTCCCTGCAGACTTCGGTCTCACGTTACATTCAGGAAGTGGCAGGCAACGGAAGCGACAAGGTCGAGACGCAGAAAGCGGTCGTGCAGACCGCGGTCATGGTCATTCGTTCCGCTGTGAAGTTCGGCAAGGAGGGAACGCTCAAGGGATCGCTCCTCTCGGACTATCAGGGGCTGGTCGCCACGGCCGAGAACGCCCTGTGCGTTGTGACGGAAGGGTCGCAGACTGTGGTGGGCGACAATTTCAGCGCGGGCAAGTTTGCGGATGCCGAAAGCGCCCTGCGGTCGCTCTGGCTGAGCGCTTCGGGCCTGATCTGCAGCCATCCCGCGTGGGGTTTCACGCCGACTTCGTTTGACAAACTGCTCGGCGAGTGAGCGAGGCCTTGTCAAGGGTCGTGATGGCGAAGGAATCGCAGATGTCGCGCAATGTTCTGGTGACGGGTGGGGCGGGGTTCATCGGCTCGAGCGTGGCAGATGCGCTGGTGGCGCGCGGGGATCGAGTCACGATCTTCGACAACTTCGCGGCGTTCTATTCGCGGGCCGACAAAGAAAGAAATGTCGCGCCGGCCCTGGCGCGCGGCGCCCGGCTGATCGAGGGCGATGTGACTGATGCGGCCCAGGTCCGCGCCGCTATTCACGCCGCGAGCCCCGATGCGATCATTCATCTGGCGGCCTGTGCAGGCGTCCGGCCCAGCATTGCCAATCCATCCCACTACGCGCACGTCAATGTCACCGGCACGGGTGTCGTGCTGGACGAGGCTGTGCGGGGCGGTTTCGGCGAAGACCACGGCCGAATCGTGGTCGCGTCCTCGTCGAGCGTGTACGGGAACAATCCGAAGACCCCGTTTGCAGAGGATGACGACGTCAGCAACCCGATCAGCCCCTACGCGGCCACTAAGGTTGCCACTGAAATGCTCTGCAAGACCGCAGCCCACCTGCATGGCTGCACCATCACCGCGCTGCGGTTCTTCACGGTGTTCGGCCCGCGCCAGCGCCCCGACCTTGCTATTTCCTCATTCATGCGGCGGATTTCGGCCGGCGACGAAATCACGCTTTTCGGCGATGGATCCACGAGTCGAGACTACACCGCGATCGGCGACATCGTGGATGGCGTTCTGCGTGCTCTGGACCAGCGCGGGCCGGGGTTGGGGGGGCGGCGACAGGGATACCGCTGCTACAACCTGGGCGGCGATCACCCCATCACACTGGCGGACCTTGTCAAGGAGATCGAAGAAGTGGTGGGGGTGCACGCTCGAATCCGCCGACTCGCTCCCCAGCCTGGAGATGTCGAGCGAACCTGGGCGGACCTGACCCGAGTTCGTGATGAACTGGGGTTCCGCCCTGCCATTTCTCTGCGTGACGGACTGGAGCAACAGTGGGAGTGGATGAATGGCCGGGTCAGCGCCGGCACGACCGCCTGAACTGCATTTTGGAGACCAAAGTCCGAGATTTTTCGCCTTTTTTGATGAAAAGTCCGTTTTTTGCTTGACAGGTGGGATTTTGGTGTTCTCACAGCCTAGACTCTTGGGCTGTGCAGGTGTGGTAGTGTCATTGGGCGTTGGCACGACTGCGGTGACCCGGGTTGCATCCTTGTGATTGATTCTGTGATTCATTGAAGATCGGTTCCCGACCGGACCGGTCTTCTTGTCGTCTAATCGAGGTTATCGATGACAGCGGTGACTGTGCGCAATTTTGCGAAACGTGGCGATGGCCTTCCCGTTCCCAATCTCGTTGCGGTCCAGAAGTCCGCGTACGAGCGCTTCCTCCAGTTTGACGTCGAAATGGCGGAGCGCGACCGGACCTTGGGGCTGGAGTCGCTGTTGCGGGAGATTTTCCCGATCGAGTCCTACGACGGGAAGATGAAGCTCGAGTACCTCTACTACAAACTGGAGGAACCGCGCTACACGCCGGACGAGTGCCGCGAACTGCGCCTCACCTACGCCCGCCCCTTCAAGGTCGCAGTGCGGCTGCTGCGCGAGGGGATGCAGATTCCCGAGGAAGAAATCTATCTGGGCGAAGTGCCGGTGCTCATGGGCGGCGGCGAGTTCATCATCAACGGCGCGGAGCGCGTCATTGTCAGCCAGTTGCACCGCTCACCCGGCGTGGACTTCGGCGTGGTGTCGGCCGAGGCGGACCGGCCGCTGCACTCGGCGCGCATCATTCCCGAGCGCGGATCGTGGATCGAGATCGAGGTGACCAAGAAAGACGTGCTGGCGATGCGCATCGACCAGAGCGCCAAGATTCCGGCCACGACCTTTCTGCGCGCTCTCGATGAGAAGTTCGCTTCGACCGACAAGATTCTGGAGCTCTTCTATTCCGTCGAAGAGCTCAATGTCGAAAAACTGCGGCCCGAGCATTGGGCGGCCGAGACGATCATCGACGGCGAGACGGGCGAGGAACTGGTGCACGTCGGACGCACGCTGGGCGATTCGCTCCCCACGATTCAGGCGTCCAAACTCAAGAAAATCCGCGTGATCACCGGCCAGGTCGATCCGCTCATCCTGAACACCATTGCCGAGGAACGCCTGGAAGTCATGGGCGTTCCCAGCGAGCATGACGCGGCCCTGCTGAAAATCTATACGCGTCTGCGTCCCGGCAATCCGCCCCAGGTGGACAAGGCCAAGACGCTCTTCAAGGAAAAGTTCTTTGACGACTCGCGCTATCGGCTTGGGCGCGTGGGCCGCTTCCGCATCAACCGCAAGTTCGGCCTGGAGGTCGATGAGAAGCTTCAGTTCCTGCGCGGCGAGGACTTCCGCCTCGTGGTGCAGTACCTATTGGACCTGCGGAGCAACCGCGGAACCGCCCGCATCGACGACATCGATCACCTGGGCAATCGCCGGCTGCGCACGCTGGATGAACTGGCGACCGAGGAAATCCGCAAGGGATTCCTGAAACTCAAGCGGACCGTGCAGGAGCGCATGAGCGTCAAGGACCCTGACGAACTGACCAAGATCGCGGATCTGGTCAACACCAAGAGCATCAGCAGCAGCATCGAGTTCTTCTTCGGCCGCAGCGAACTGTCGCAGGTGGTCGACCAGACCAACCCTGTCTCCATGCTCGCGCATGAGCGGCGGTTGTCGGCTCTGGGGCCTGGCGGGTTGAACCGCAAGCGCGCAGGCTTTGAGGTGCGCGACGTGCACATTTCGCACTATGGGCGCATCTGTCCCATCGAAACGCCTGAAGGCACCAACATCGGTCTCATCGCCTCGCTGGGCATTTACGCGCAGATTGACGAGTACGGCTTCATCTTGACGCCGTACCGCGAGTGCAAGAAGTCCAAGCTGACCGGCAAGACGGAGTATCTGCGGGCCGATCAGGAGATGGAAACCATCTTCGCGCCCTCCGATGCGCTGGATGAGAACGGCCGGCTTGAGGGCGGGTCGGTGCTGGCGCGCGTGAGCGGCGAACTGGCGCGCATCGAGTCTGACTCGGTTCAGTTTGTGGACATTTCTCCCAAGCAGATCGTCGGCGTTTCTGCGGCTCTGATTCCCTTCCTTGAGCACGACGATGCCAACCGCGCGCTCATGGGCTCCAACATGCAGCGGCAGGCGGTGCCTCTGGTGAAGGTTGATCCGCCGTGCGTCGCCACAGGCATGGAAAAAGAGGTCGGCAAGAACAGCGGCATGGTCGTCACCGCCAAGAACGCGGGCACGGTCACGTTCGTCGATTCCTCGACCATCGTCATCGACAACACGGATGAGTACCACCTGCGCAAGTTCGTGGGTCTGAATGAGCGCACCTGCCTCAATCAGAAGCCGATCGTCAATCTCAACCAGAAGGTCAAGAAGGGCGAGATCATCGCCGACGGCGCTTCGACGAGCCAGGGCGAACTGGCGCTGGGCAAGAATGCCCTCGTCGCGTTCAACACCTTTGACGGCTACAACTTCGAGGACGCGATCGTCATCAGCGAGCGCTTGCTCAAGGATGACGTGTTCACGTCGATCCATATCGACGCCTTTGACGTCGAGATCCGCGAGACGAAACTGGGCAAGGAGGAGTTCACCCGCGACATTCCCAACGTCTCGGAGAAGATGCTCCGCAATCTCGATGAGAACGGAGTCATCCGCATCGGGGCGCGCGTCAAGCCCGGCGACATCCTGGTGGGCAAGGTCAGCCCCAAGAGCAAGAGTGAACTGTCGCCCGAAGAGAAACTTCTGCATGCCATCTTCGGCCGGGCCGGCGAGGATGTGAAGAACGACTCGCTCGAGGTTCCCTCCGGCACCGAAGGCATCGTCATCGGCGCCAAGCGTTTCTCGCGCCGCCTGCACATGAACGAGGAGCAGAAAAAGCGGCTGCAGAAGGAAATGAACGCTTACTCAGCGGAGATGGACGGCAAGGCCATCGCGCTGTTCCGGCAGATGATCGGGCAGGTGTCCGAGATCGTCGGCTCCAACATCGTCGACCCCTACACCAAGCAGACCGTC
This sequence comes from Phycisphaerales bacterium, assembly GCA_044229655.1. Taxonomy (GTDB): domain Bacteria; phylum Planctomycetota; class Phycisphaerae; order Phycisphaerales; family UBA5793; genus JBGASM01. The sequence continues at coordinate 228,036 of JBGASM010000002.1, forward strand.
GGCCAGTCCAACGTTCCCGAAGTCATTCTGGAACAGATCCAGAACTTCAAGGTCGACTGGATCAAGGGATCCAAGGAAGCGCGCAGCAAGGCCGAGGTCGTGTATCACCAGTTCCGCCCGCGCATCGAGGCCATCCAGGCTGAGAAGCAGCGCAAGCTCGCGCACATGAAGCGCGGCGACGAGTTGCCCTCGGGCGTGCTGGAAATGGTCAAGGTCTATCTGGCCACAAAGCGGCAACTCTCGGTCGGTGACAAGATGGCCGGTCGGCACGGCAACAAGGGCGTCATCGCCCGTATCGTGCCCGAGGCTGACATGCCCTTCATGGAGGACGGAACGCCCGTCGACTTCCTGCTCAACCCGCTCGGCGTGCCCAGCCGCATGAACGTGGGCCAGATTCTCGAGACCCACCTGGGCTGGGCGGCGCAGGTGCTGGGATTCCAGGCCGTCACGCCTGTCTTCGACGGGGCCACCGAAGAGGAAGTGCACGCGGCCATCGAGGAAGCCAACGCCAAGGTCCGCTCCCGCATTGAGGAGTCGGACAAGAAGGGCGTGGTCCCCGGCGAGCGTGAACTGCTCGCGCACATGCCGCGCGGCGGAAAGGTTCAGCTGTACGACGGCCGCACGGGCGACCCCTTCAAGCAGAAGACCACCGTGGGCTTCATGTACCTGCTCAAGCTTCACCACCTGGTGGATGACAAGATTCACGCTCGCGCCACCGGTCCCTACTCCCTCATCACGCAGCAGCCCCTGGGCGGCAAGGCCCGCACCGGCGGTCAGCGTTTCGGCGAAATGGAAGTCTGGGGCCTGGAGGCCTATGGCTCGGCGTACATCCTGCAGGAACTCCTGACGGTCAAGTCCGACGATGTTGAAGGCCGTACCAAGATCTACGAGTCCATGGTCAAGGGCACCAACACGCTCGAGGCGGGCATGCCGGTCGCCTTTGACGTGTTGTGCAACGAAATCCGCGGCCTGGGCATGAACGTCACGCTGGAGAAACGCCAGTTGGAGGGCGGAGTGAAACTCTGATTCGGATGGTGGCGTGGTGACGGCGGCGTGCAGCCGCAGCGTCACGTGGGCGTGTTCAAGGAGTCGATTCGGTTGATGCACCATGACCTGGCGAGACAGCACCCTGGGCACCACGATTCGTTACGGGCTCGAGTTTCTCGGCCTGGGCGATCGCGTTGCGCCCTTCCCGGTGCGCCGACTGGCCCGGCCGTGGGAGGCGGAGGAAGTTTCCATCCCGACGGGCTGGACGCCGGCGGCGCCCGACTTTGTCGGCGTGGGAACTCAGAAGAGCGGAACCTCGTGGTGGGCCGGGCTCATCGAGCAGCATCCGGGAGTCGTTCCGACGCGCTGGGATCGCAAGGAGATGCACTACTTCACGCATTTCCTCGAAACGCCGCTGACTCCGGAAGCCATCACGACCTATTGGCGCGCCTTCGCGCGCCCGCCCGGCCGACTGTGCGGCGAGTGGACGCCCAACTATTTGGCCAGCCCCTACACACTGCCGCTCATCAAGCGCGCCGCGCCCGAGGCCAGGATCCTCGTCATGCTGCGCGATCCGGTGCGGCGGTTCGAGTCGGGGTACAACCACGAATTCAAACAGCGCTTCGGCCCGATTTTCGGTCCGCGCCTGCGCATGTCCGTGGTCAAGCGGTATGCGCTGCGCAAGGAATCGATCTGGATGGGAATGTACGGAGCGCAGTTGGACATCCTGCTGCGGCATTTCCCGCGCGAGCGCATCCTCGTGCTGCAATACGAGCGCTGCCGGGCCGAGCCTGCGGCCATGATGCGCAAGACCTATGCGTTTCTCGGGCTGGACCCATCCTTCCAGCCGTCAGGATTTGCCGAGGAAGTCAACACGCAGCGCCGGGTCACGCCGCCGCTTTCCGAGGATGCGCGCAGCCTGCTGGCGGAGGTGTATGCCGCCGACGTTCAGCACGTCCGCACGCTCTTTCCCGACGATATCGATCCTTCCCTGTGGAGTTCGTTCAGTTCAACCGGACGCGCCGCGCTTCCGGTACCCCGGCCTGAGCCGGTTCGTGTATAAGAGAGTCGTAGGCACGGCGGCCCCCGAGTCGTGCCGCCAACCTGAGGTAGAACAAGCCGGTCTCCGCGCCGGATCGCGAAGCAACCAGCAGCAGAACGGAATCACACCATGGCAGAGACTTTTTACGATCGCGTCAATGACTATGCCAGCGTCAAGATCACCCTTGCCAGCCCCAATGACATCCGCTCCTGGTCATTCGGCGAGGTGAAGAAGCCCGAGACCATCAACTACCGCACCTACCGCCCGGAGAAGGACGGTCTGTTCTGCGAACGCATCTTCGGCCCGGAGCGCGACTACGAATGCGCCTGCGGTAAGTACAAGGGCACCAAGTACAAGGGCATCATCTGCGACCGCTGCGGCGTCAAGGTGACCCACAGTCGCGTGCGCCGCAAGCGCATGGGGCACATCAACCTGGCCGCCCCGGTGGTTCACATCTGGTATTTCAAGGCCCTTCCCAGCCGCCTGGGCACGCTGCTGGGCATGAAGACCAGCGACATCGAGAAGATTTCCTACTTCCAGGACTACGTGGTGCTCGATGCGGGCACCACGCCCCTCAAGCAGCGGCAGATCCTCACCGAGGATGAGCACCGCGCTTCCAGCGAGAAGTACGGGTCCGGCTTCCGCGCTGCGATGGGCGCTGACGCGATCCGTGACCTCATCGGCCTGCTCAACCTCGACACCGAGGCGCAGGCGATCCGCCAGCAGCTGGGCGAAACCCGCTCCAAGCAGAAGATCAAGGACCTGTCCAAGCGCCTCAAGCTCATTGAGCAGATTCGCAAGAGCGAGAACGACCCTGCCTGGATGGTCATGGATGTCATTCCCGTTATCCCCCCCGACCTGCGCCCGCTCGTTCTGCTGGAGTCCGGCAATTTCGCCACCAGCGATCTCAACGACCTCTACCGCCGCATCATCAACCGCAACAACCGCCTCAAGAAACTCATGGACCTCAACGCCCCTGAGGTCATCATCCGCAACGAGAAGCGCATGCTGCAGCAGGCGGTCGATGCGCTCTTTGACAACGGCCGCTGCCGCCGCCCGGTGATCGGTTCCTCCGGCCGCGCTCTCAAGTCCCTGACCGACATGATCAAGGGCAAGCAGGGTCGCTTCCGCGAGAACCTGCTGGGCAAGCGCGTGGATTACTCCGCCCGCTCCGTCATCGTCGTCGGCCCCGAACTCAAGCTCCATCAGTGCGGTCTGCCCAAGAAGATCGCCCTCGAGTTGTATCAGCCCTTCATCATCCGCAAGCTCAAAGAGCGCGGCCTGGCCGACACCATCAAGTCCGCCAAGCGCATGCTCGAGCGGCGCGATCCTGAAGTGTGGGACATCCTTGAGGAAGTCATTTACCAGCACCCCGTGCTGCTCAATCGCGCTCCCACCCTGCACCGCATGGGTATTCAGGCCTTCGAGCCTGTGCTTGTGGAGGGCAACGCGATCAAGATTCACCCGCTCGTGTGCACGGGCTTCAACGCTGACTTCGACGGCGACCAGATGGCCGTCCACCTGCCGCTGTCCATCGAAGCGCAGACCGAAGCCCACATGCTCATGATGTCGGTGCACAACCTCTTCAGTCCCGCTTCGGGCCGCCTCATCATGCCGCCCACGCAGGACATGGTGCTGGGCATCTACTTCATCTCCGTGATGCAGCCCGATCAGCGCGCCGAAAAAGAACTCCGCATGTTCCGTGATCCCATGGAGGCCATGCTCGCCTACGACCATGGCGAGATCGACCTGCATGAGCGCATCCTCGTCCGCCTCATCAGCCACACTGAGATCGTCAACGCCCCGGCCGACCAGCCGGTTGTCCTGCCCCCCAACAAGCGCGTGGTCACCACCGCGGGCCGCTGCATTCTCAACGACATCATGCCCCCGGGAATGCCCTGGTACAACTGTCTGCTGGCGCGCAAGGGCGCGACACGCGTCATCGACGACACCTACGCCCGCGCCGGCAAAGCGGCCACCATCGACTTCCTGGATCGCATGAAGGAACTGGGATTCAAGCAGGCCACGCTCGCCGGCCTGTCCTTCGGCATCACCGACCTGCGCATCCCCGGCGCCAAGTACAAGCTCATCGACGATACCCAGAAGCGCGTCGATCGCGTTGAGCGCGCCTACGAAGCGGGCGCCATCACGGAACGTGAACGCTATAACCAGCTGCTTGACCTTTGGGCCCACTGCCGCGAGGAAGTCACCAAGGAGCTGGTCTCCACGCTCAAGAACGACTGGCGCGACGGCGATGGACACCCTGTCGACACCGGCGCCGCCAAGGGCAAGCCGTATCTCAACCCCGTGTACCTCATGTCTGACTCGGGCGCACGCGGCAACATCAGCCAGATGCAGCAGCTGGCCGGCATGCGCGGTCTCATGTCCAAGCCCTCGGGCGAGATCATCGAGACCCCCATCCGCGCGAACTTCCGCGAGGGCCTCACCGTGCTCGAGTATTTCTCCTCCACGCACGGCGCCCGCAAGGGTCTGGCCGACACCGCGCTCAAGACCGCAGACTCCGGCTATCTCACCCGCAAACTCTGTGATGTGGCTCAATCGGTCATCGTCACCGAGATCGACTGCGGCACCAGCAAGGGCGTCACCAAGCGCGCCGTCTACAAGGGTGAAGAGGTGGACGTGCCCCTGCGCGACGTGATCACCGGCAGAACTTCCTGCTCCACGATCATCAACCCCATGACCGACGAAGCCATCGTCACCGAAGGCGAAGTCATCATGACCGAGTCGGCCCGGCGCATCGAAGCCCTGGGAATCGATTCCGTCGAAGTCCGCTCGCCGCTCGCCTGCGAGTCCGCCGCGGGGATCTGCGCCAAGTGCTACGGCATGGATCTTTCCTCTGGCCGCATTGTCGAAGAAGGCCTGGCCGTGGGCATCATTGCCGCCCAGTCCATCGGTGAACCCGGAACGCAGCTGACCATGCGTACCTTCCACACCGGCGGCGTCGCGCAGCGCACGCTGACCGAAACCTCCTACAAGGCGGGCAATGCGGGCGAAGTCGTCCTGCGTGACTGCAACGAGGTGGAAGTGGTTGCCGAGAACGGCGAGAAGGTGCTCACCGTGCTCAAGCGCAACGGCGAGCTCATCCTCAACGACTCGCGCGGCCGGGAGCTCGAGAAGTTCAAGGTTCCCTACGGCTCGATCCTCAAGGTTCAGCCCGGGGCCCAGGTCAAAAAGGGTCAGATCCTCTGCGAGTGGGACCCGCACCGAACGCCCATCCTGGCCGAGAAGTCCGGCGTCGTCCAGTTCAAGGACATCGAGATCGGCGAGACCGTCCGCGAGGAATCGTCCGGCGGCGGCAAGTCGGCTCTCATCGTCATTGAGCACAAGGGCGAGAAGCACCCGCAGATTCTCGTCGCTGACGACACGGGCAAGATTCTCGACGTGCACTTCCTGCCGGCCAAGGCTCGTATCGAAGTTGTGCAGGGCCAGCGCATCGAGGTCGGCCACATGCTCGCCCGCCAGCCCACCGCTGTCGCAGGCTCCTCCGACATCGTCGGCGGTCTGCCGCGCGTCACGGAGATCTTCGAGGCCCGCAAGCCCAAGGATCCGGCCGTCATGGCCGAGATTTCCGGCCGGGTCGAGTTGTACTCCGACAAGCGCAAGGGCAAGATGACCATCCGCGTGGTTTCCGACTCGGGCATCGAGAAGGACCATCACGTTCCCCAGGACAAGCTCCTGCTCGTCCACGCAGGCGATTTCGTGCAGGCCGGCGACCCGCTCACGCAGGGCCCGCTCGTGCCTCACGACATCCTGCGCATCAAGGGTGAAGCCGCGCTCTACACCTACATGCTCGATGAGATTCAGAACGTGTATCGCGCCCAGGGCGTGCCGATCAACGACAAGCACGTGGAGATCATCCTTCGTCAGATGATCAACAAGGTTCGCGTCGAGGCTCCGGGCGACACCGAGCTGCTTCCCAATGAGGTCATTGACCGCTTCGGCTTCCGCGAAGCCAACGACAAGGTGGCGGAAATGGGCCGCATCACCGAGCCGGGCGATTCCTCATTGCCGGTTGGCGCGCTGGTCACCGCCGATGAGATCCGCGAGGCCAACGCCGCCATGGAGGCCGAAGGCAAGCGCAAGGCGCGGGCACGCCGCGGCAAACCGGCTACGGCCCGCACTCTTCTGCTGGGCATCACCAAGGCGTCTTTGCAGAGCAAGTCCTGGCTCTCGGGCGCGTCCTTCCAGGAGACGACCAAGGTGCTCACCGAAGCCGCCCTCCGCGGCGCCATCGATACCCTCGACGGCCTCAAGGAGAATGTGCTTCTGGGTCACCTGATCCCCGCGGGCACCGGCTTCCGCAAGCATCAGGCCATCAACGTGCTCCAGAAGGGTCAACCCATTGTCGAGCCCGGCAGCGAGATGGACGACTCCGCAGCGTCAGATCGTCCTCGCCGGCGCTTTGTCGAACGCAAGGAAACGGAAAGCCCCGATACCGAGGCGCCCGCTCCCAGTGTGCAGGTCGGCACTGAAAGCGCCTCGGCTGCTCCGGTCGCAGGTGATCAATGATCGACTGAATCCAGTACGAGTTTCCGCGAGCGTCAAGCCTCTTGACGCTCGCTTTGTTTTTGCCTCGTGCCGCCACTACTCTCCTTGAGTTACTCCCTTTAAGGAGCGTCCTCCCATGGCCGCCAAGCGCAACAGCCAGCCGTCCCTTACTGATCTTCTCGTCGCGGCGTACAACGCTGAGATCGAGACCGTCATGAATTACCTGGCCAACTCCGTTCACCTTGATGGCGTGCGCGCCGACGTCGTGAAGCGCAGCCTCACCGCTGAAGTGACCGCCGAACTGGGTCACGCCACGCTGCTGGCCAACCGCATCAAGATTCTTGGCGGCGCTGTCCCGGGGTCACAAGCCCTCAGTTGGACGCAAGCCTCCCTCCAGCCCCCGGCCGATCCCACCGACGTTGTCGCCGTCGTTCGTGGAGTCATCGATGCGGAGGAGTCCGCCGTGGAGATGTACCGCAACCTCATCAAGCGTTGCGAGGGGACGGATTACGTGACTCAGGACCTGGCCATCACCATCCTCGGCGATGAGCAGGAGCATCTGCGGCTCTACCAGGGATATCTGGCCGATCTCATCCGCCCGAGGTGACGCCGAGGAAATTGGCGATCAACTTCGGTCCCTCGGTTGTGAGAAAACTCTCGGGATGAAACTGCACGCCTTCGAGCGCGCTCTGGCCGCTGCCGCCTTCCCAGCGAAGTCCCATGACAGTGCCGTCCGTCGTCCAGGCCGAGACAACAAACTCCGGCGCAATGGTCTCCCGATCGACGATCAGGCTGTGGTACCGCGTGGCGGTGAACGGATTGGGGACTCCCGCGAAAATGCCCCTGCCGTCGTGGTGAATCTCCGAAGTCTTGCCGTGCATGATCGTGTCCGCACGCCGCACCCGCATGCCGTGCGTCGCCCCGATGCACTGATGCCCCAGGCACACGCCCAGGATCGGCACTTGACCGCGCAGGGCGGGAATTACGTCGTTGCATACGCCCGCTTCGGCGGGAGTGCACGGGCCCGGCGAGAGGATGATGTGGCTGGGACGAAGCCGCGCGACGTCCGTTGCGCTGATCTTGTCGTTGCGCACAATGCGAAGCTCGTGCCCGCCGGCGATCGTTCCAATCACCTGCGCGAGGTTGTATGTGAAGGAGTCGTAATTGTCGATGAGCAGGATCATCCCGCCAAGGGTAGATCGCTGACAGCGGGATAGAGGCGCAGAGCCGTCGCTCAGGCGGCCTGCGACGAGTTCCCCGACAACTCTTCAGTCCCAGCCACCCCGTCCATCGTCACCAGGAAATATTTGTCCGTGATGGGGTAGGGCAGCCGTTTGAAGTCCCGCTCGACACGCTGGTGCACCTTCGCGGTGAAGTTGGGCGGGTCTATCGAGAGCGCGACAAAGGTGTCCCGCGACGGCGTCGCCACATAAAAATTCCCGCCCAGGCGCGGCGCCAGTTTTCCATAGAGGTTGGAGAGCAGCAGCCGGCTGGCGTCATACCCGTCGCGCCGCGACAGGATGGCCGCACGCCCGCCATCGGTCTCCACAAGCCGGATTTCCAGTTCCGGCGCATAGGCGCGCAGGTTCTCGCGCGCGATCTCGTCAATCTCATCCACGCACAGTCCCCAGCGCATCATCTGCTCGACCGTGATGCTGTAGGTCAGGTGCGGCATGTCCATCACGTACAGCACCACCGTGTTGTTGACAAACGGCTGGTGCACGACGAGTTCGCGGTCCAGGTGCTCGAAGATCGACTCGGGCTGAATGCGCGGCATGATGCGCAGGCGCGCCACATCCAGCGGCATCGGAATCGTCGATGCCTCTTCGCCTTCCAGCAGGTGATCGAAGTACTCCTCCACGATCTCCACGCCCCGGTCAGGATTGCTCTGCACCATCCGGTACAGGTTCTCAAGACTCACGCGGCGTCCGCTCATGTGCAATTCAAACAGGCCGGACACTTCGATGTCCCGGTCTGGGAATGACCGCCGGGCGATCACGCACACCTGCTCGCTGAATGCTTCGGGTTCTCGCGGCAAACTCGCCATGACTCACGCCTCCGTCCTGACGCAACCTGCGGGGCCATGACGCTTTATCGGTGTTCACGGGCCCGCTCTTTGCTGGCCCCACGCATTCGCGCTCGGAGTTCCTGCGCTTTCGGCCCGTGCATCAGTACATTCGTTCGATCCAGACCTCTGGTTTCATCCAACTCGTTTTCGGTCCTGCACGCCTACCGTTGCCCATCCATGGAATGCCGTGTCTCTCCTGACGTCCTCATTGGCGCCGGCCGTCCCCTGACTGTCATTGCCGGGCCGTGTGTCCTCGAATCCCAGGACCTCGCGCTGCGGATCGGGTCTCTGCTGAAGGAAACTTGCGCACGCCTCGGTATGTCCTACGTGTTCAAGGCTTCTTTCGACAAGGCCAACCGCTCCAGCATCGCCTCGCGCCGCGGCCCCGGGCTTGATGAGGGGCTTTCGCAACTCGCACTGGTCCGTACCCGCCTTGGTGTTCCCGTGACGACCGATATTCATGAGCCCGCCCACGCGCAGTCCGCCGCTGACGCAGGCGTCGATCTCCTGCAGATTCCCGCGTTTCTCTGCCGGCAGACCGACCTCCTTGTCGCCGCCGCACGCACCGGCCGCGCGGTGAATGTCAAGAAGGGCCAGTTCCTTGCGCCCGCGGAAATGAAGCAGGTCGTGCGCAAGATCCAGGAGGCTGCCGCCCCCGGGTCAGCAAATCTCCTGCTCACTGAGCGCGGCACCTTTTTTGGCTATCACCGCCTTGTCAACGATTTCGTCGGCTTGGGCGACCTCATGGACCTCGGGTATCCGGTCTGTTTCGATGTGACGCATTCCACGCAACTTCCCGGCTCGGGCGAAACCACCGGCGGTCGACCCGACCGCGCTCCGCTTCTGGCCCGCGCCGCGGTTGCCGCCGGCGTGCATGCCTTGTTCATCGAGTGCCACCCCAGCCCCAAGGATGCGTGGTCCGATGCATCGACCACCCTGCCGCTGGAGTCCATCCCCGCGCTGCTCGAAAGCGTCTCCGCGATCCGCAGCGCGCTCACCGGCCGCTGACCGCCCGCCCGCTCACGACAGCATGGCCTGAACCTGATCGATGCCTGCCGGCAGTTCCTCGGTGATCGTTTTGAGTTCCGCCTCTCCCAGGTTGAGTTCATCCAGCACGCTGGGGTCCATCGCCGCATTGTCGATGTCCTCGCCGAAGCCCGCTTTGGCCTGCAGCGCGAGGCGATCCGCGACGTGCACCACGCACGCCAACGTGCGCGTGCCGGTCGCCAGTTCCATGGGACGGTGGTGATACCCGGTGACATACCCGAAGGACTTCGGGAACTTCCACTTCTCGCACAGTCCTCGTCCGAAATCCTGGTGATTCGCGCCGAACACGTCCTCTTCGACTTGCAGGAAATTCATGCCCGGCTTGTGCCGGTCAAAAACCTGAATCAGGCCGTTGCGGTTGGATTGCATCTCAACCATGAACCCGATGTCGTGAATCAGGCCCGCAAGGAACGCCTCGTCCGCCAACCCGATCCCCGCGTTGTCGACAATCAGCTTGCACGCCGCCGCCGTTCCCACCGAGTGCACCCACATCGTCTTCGCTGAAAATCTCGGGCACAAGTCACCGCCGCGAAACAGCTTGGCAAGGCTGGTGGCGATCGCGATGTTCTTCACCGCGTTGAGTCCCAGCAGGACGATGGCCCGGTTGATCGAGCCGATCTGCCCCGGAAGCCCGTAGAACGCCGAGTTCACGACCTTGAGAATCCGGCTGCACAGCGCCGGGTCGTTCGTGATTACCTTGTGAAGATCCTGGGCTGTCGATGTCGGATCCTCCACGATTTCGATGATCTTCACTGCCACTTCGGGCAGCGTCGCGATGTGACTGACGTCCTGCAATGCCTTGGCGATTGCGGCCTCGCGCTGCTCAATCGTGATGACAGCCATGGTTCTGCGCCTCCGGGTGTTCGCACGCGCTCTCAGCCATTGAGATCGCTTCTGGGTCACCATCGGCGCATCTTGCCAGTCACTTCACCATAATCTTCCGCGGTTCTCGCAGGCTCCTCATGTTTCCTGCGGTCTCCACGTACCACTGCCCGATAAGGCGCCTTGGACCTAAACCTTTGGCTCCTCGGCCGCCGCAATCCGCCCCGCATACCGCGCCCGCACCGGCTCCACCACTTCCGCGATGAACCGCTCCGTCTGCTCGTGGGCCCGTCCCGTGTACGCCTCCGGCTTCAGCACGCTTTCCAGATCGATCCCGGCGAACAATTTCTCCTGTGCGAGCCGCTCCAGAAGGTCATTTGCCTTGCCCTCCTGCTTCACCGCATTTCCCGCCGCCTGGCTGTGTCTGCGGATGACCTCGTGCGCTTCCTGCCGATCCGCGCCGCGCTCGACCGCTGCCATCAGGATGTTCTCACTCGCCATGAATGGCAGTTCCGCCAGGAGATTGGCCCGGATCGTGTGCTCATACACCACGAGCCCGCTGCACACATTCTGCGTCAACATCAAGGCCCCGTCGAGCGCCAGGAAACTCTCGGCCAGCGACAGCCTCCGGTTCGAAGAGTCATCCAGCGTTCGCTCCAGCCACTGCGCCGCCGCGGTGTCGTAGCCGTTCTGGGCCAGGGACATTACGAATCGCGCAAGGCCGGTCGCCCTTTCGCAGCGCATCGGGTTGCGCTTGTAAGGCATCGCGCTCGAGCCGATCTGCTCGCTGCCGAAGGGCTCCTCAATTTCCTTGCGACCCGCCAGCAGCCGCACATCGTTGCACACCTTGTGGATCGCCGCCGCCGTCGACGCCAGCGTGGAGAGCACCTGCGCATCCACGATGCGCGGGTATGTCTGCCCCGTCGCCGCATACCGACGCTCCGGCGCGAATCCCAGCTTCTGCACAAATCTCCGATCCAGTTCCTCCACCTTGGATGCATCACCTCCGAACAGCGAGAGGAACGACGCCTGCGTCCCCGTCGCCCCGCGCACGCCCCGCAATCGCAGCCCCGCCAGTCGCTGCTCGACGTCCTCCAATGCCAGCGCGAAGTCCTGCGCCCACATCGCCGCGCGCCGCCCCACCGTCGTGGGTTGGGCTGGCTGGTAGTGCGTGAATCCCAGTGTGGGGACCGCCTTGTACTTCTCGGCGAATCGCCCCAGCGCATCAATCACCCCCGCCAGCCGCCGGGCCGTCAGTTCCAGCCCGTCGCGGATCTGCAGGAGCTCGGTGTTGCAGTTCACATCCTGGCTCGTCGCCCCCAGGTGCACAATCGCCCGCGCCTTCGGCGCCACATCACCCAGTGCGTGGATGTGCGCCATGACGTCATGACGCAGCCGCGCCTCATACCGCGCCGCCGCTGCGACGTCGATATCCTCCTGGTGCGCCCGTAACTCGTCGATTTGCTCCCGCGTGATGGGCAGCCCCAGTTCCGCCTGCGCCTCCGCCAGCGCGAGCCAGATTCGACGCCAAGTCGTGAATTTCCGCTTGGCGCTCCAGATCGCCTGCATCTCCCCAGATGCAAAACGCTGCGACAACGCGGAGACGTATCCCTCGTCCGCCGCGCGCGCTCCTGATTTCTCTGCGTCTCCAGCGTCCTTCATGGGTCGACTCTGCACCTTTCCAGCCTGCGGGTCATCTGCCGAGGACATACCGTTGCAACCGCCCTCCCCGATGCTGGAATCATCCTAGCCGACTCCTGCGCCTCCACGAACCAAGTGCCCATACCTCCCGCTCAACCCCCGCGTCCGCCGCTCTCAACCACTGAGGACGACCTTCGCCTCGTTCGGCTGGCGGCCTCGGGTGATCGCCCTGCCCTCGAGGAAGTCACACGCCAGATCCTCCCGCGCGTCGCTGCCGTCTGTCGCCGGATGCTTTCCAATCCGGACGATGCCCGCGATGCCGCGCAAGATGTCATACTCCGCATCCTGACCCGTCTGAATCAGTTCGATGGTCGCTCCGGACTGGCGACTTGGGTGGTCCGAATCTCCATGAACCACTGCCTGAGCCTGCGCCGGCGACAGGTTATCGCTGCCCGTTCACTCCAAACGGTTGCCGATCAGGCTGCATCCCGCCAACGCCTTGCCGATTCAGACCAGATTGCGAAAGCTTCAGGGGGTTTGGCGGAGGGTGCTCCGTCTGTTCGGGAAGGCGGTCGGGGGGAAAGCCTGCGGAGTGAGCGAAGTGGGGGGGGCAAGGGGAGCCAATGGGGGCCGGGGGGAAGGGGGGGCCGGGGGCCGGGGGGGCCGGAGGGGGAAGAGGAGCAAGGTGTGCAGGGGGAACCTTCCCCTGCCCCCAGCGTCCAATTTCCAGGCAGTGCCCAGTCGCGCCCCTCCCTGTTGGAGCAGGCTTGGAACACCTTGGACGCGGACGCGGCTGCAATTCTCCTGCTTCGGGATGTGCAGGATATGGAGTACGAAGTGATCGCCATTGTGCTGGACATCCCGATCGGCACCGTCAAGAGTCGTCTCTTTCGCGCTCGTGCCGCCCTGCGCGCCGCTCTTGAGAGGCTGAGTCCTGACTTTCGCCCTGAAACCTGAACAAATTCCCTGCTGAACGATTTGACGATGCCTGATCTCTTCTCACAGCCCGATCTTCCCGAAGAACTCCTCCTGCAGTACGTCGAGGCCGGATGGGATTCGCTCTCAATCGGCGACCGCGCCCTGTTGGAGCCTTATTTCACACGCTCGCCTGCCCTGCGCTCCGCCTTGGATCAGTTGCGTGCAGATCGCGCCGCCTGCCGGACCTTGCCCTCCGCCGCGCTTGAACTCGACGCCGCCAACCTTGTCCAGCGCGCTGCGGATGCCATTGCGCGTCGCCAGACCATTGGCGCGCCCCTTCCGGATCAGCCCGATTACAACGCGCTGCCCGCAGCGCCGTCCCTCCGCATTCCCCATGGCTCACTGCGCCAAGGAGTCCGACCCCTGGCCCTCTGGCGTCCCTTCGCCGCTGCGGCCGGTGTCCTGCTCGCGGTCTCCTCCGCGTGGTACGGATACGTCAGGCTTGCTCAGTGGCGCCCCGCCGGCGATCTCGTCGCTGACACTGACAGCGGACTTCCAGGAACCGAATTGCCCGCACTTCCCCCGGTCAAACACAACACCACCGCGGACGATTCGGCCCTGCTTGCGGATGCGCGCCGCGCTTCTGCGCGGCAGGCCACCGCCGCAGCCGCGCTTCTCGCCGCTCATTCCACTGCCGCTCCTGCGATTGACTCCGGCCTCTCGGTCAATATCTCCTCCACTCTCCTGCGCTCTGATCTCGTGAACATGATCGATTCGCTCCTTGCTCTGACCTCCACGGTTCCAGTCCGCACCTGTGGCGTGGTCAACCTCGCGCCCGCCGCCGATTCACGCATCCGCGCCCTCTGGGCCTCTGAGTTCTCTGACACTCAGCCGCTTGCCTCCGATCCTTTCCTTGCGTCCGTTCTCCCTTCTCCTCCCGCCGATTCGCACGAATACCTGATCCTCGGTCGTCCATCGGACCTTATCCGCACCTTTCGTGAGGTTGATTCTCTTCCCTCCTCCTCCGTGGATTCCGCGGCTCGCGCAGGCTCCCCATCGCTAGACGAAATGGCGTCTGCGCCCTCGCTCGCGCCGTTTTGCTGGTCGACCTATGTCGCGTATTGGTCAGATCCGGTCGATTACGGCGTGCTCGCCGCGCCGCGCCGCTCCGCCACGTGCCCCGCTGCCCTGGATGAGCCGCTCGTCCGTTCCGACCTCAGTTTCTCGCTTGTGCCTGAACGCACGCCGCGCAATCGCACCGGCCACTGATTCGGCGCATTCTTGAAACACAAAGGACTCCCCTTGAGCGGGAGTCCTCTGCTCTAGACCAATTCAAGCCGTCCATCCAGCCGCCGCTTACTTCTCGTCTTTCACTTCGTATTCCGCATCAATCACATCGTCGCGCTTCGGACCCGCACCGGCCGCCGCACCTGCGGTCGCGGTCGGATCTGCTCCCGCCGCCCCGCCCGCTTTGGCCTGCGCTTCGTACATGGCCTTGCCTAGTTCCATCGACACGCGCTCGACTTCCGCTGTCGCCCGCTCAATGGCGCCCTTGTCGTCCTCCTTGAGCGTCTTCTCCAGCGTGTTGACGGCGCTTTCGATCTGGCTGCGGATCTCAGGCGGCACCTTGTCGCCATACTCCTGCAGATGCTTGCGCGTCGTGTACACCATGTGGTCGCCCCGGTTCTTCAGGTCGATCACCTCGCGCCGCTGCGTGTCTTCCGCTGCGTGCGCCTCCGCCTCGCGCTTCATCTTCTCGATCTCGTCTTTCGACAGCCCCGACGACCCCTTTACTTCCACTTTCTGGCTCTTGCCCGTCGCTTTATCCGTCGCCGAGACATGCAGAATTCCGTTGGCGTCGATCTGGAACTCCACCTCGATCTGCGGCATGCCCCGCGGCGCCGGCGCGATCCCCGCCAGGTCGAACCGCGCCAGCGTTCGGTTGTCCCGTGCAAACTCGCGCTCGCCTTGCAGCACGTGAATCGTCACGCTCGGCTGGCTGTCCGTGGCCGTCGAGAACGTCTCCTTCTTGCTCGTCGGAATCGTCGTGTTCTTGTCGATGAGCTTGGTCATCACCCCGCCCAGCGTCTCCACGCCCAGTGACAGCGGCGTCACATCCAGGAGCAGGATGTCCTTCACCTCGCCCTGCAGCACGCCTCCCTGGATCGCCGCGCCGACCGCCACCACTTCGTCAGGGTTGATCGACTTGTCCAGTTCCTGGGTCTGGAAAATCTCCTTGGCCATCTGCTGCACGCGCGGCATCCGCGTGGACCCGCCCACCATGACCACCTCGCCCACCTCTTTGGCCTTCAGTTTCGCGTCCCGCAGCGCCGTCTCGCACGGCCCGCGCAGTCGCGCGAACAGGTCTTCGCACAGCGACTCAAACTTCGCCCGCGTGAGCGTCACCTGCAGATGCTTGGGGCCACTCTGATCTGCTGTGATGAACGGCAGGTTGATCGAAGTCTCCTGCACCGTGGACAGTTCGCACTTGGCCTTCTCACCCGCTTCCTTCAGACGCTGCAGCGCCATCGCGTCCTTGCGGATGTCGATGCCTTCCTTCTTGCGGAATTCCTCCGCGACAAAGTCGATGATCTTGTGGTCAAAGTCATCGCCGCCCAGGTGCGTATCGCCGTTCGTGGACAGCACCTCGAACACCCCGTCCCCGATGTCCAGGATCGAGATGTCAAACGTGCCCCCGCCCAGGTCGAACACCGCGATCTTCGCGTTCTTTTTCTTTTCCAGTCCGTAGGCCAGGGCCGCAGCGGTCGGTTCGTTGATGATGCGCTCGACTTTCAGGCCCGCGATCTCGCCCGCGTCCTTCGTCGCTTGCCGCTGCGCATCGTTGAAGTACGCCGGTACCGTAATGACCGCCCGCTCCACCTTCTCGCCCAGGTAATCCTCTGCCGTCTTTTTCAGGTCCTGCAGCACCATGGCCGAGATTTCCGGCGGAGTGTGCATCTTTCCGCGGATGTTCACCCGCACCGGGTCATCCCCGCTTCCGACCACCTCGTAGGGGACCATCTTCGCTTCCGTCGCGGCCACTTCGTTGGCCCGCCGACCCATGAAGCGCTTGATCGAGTACACCGTGTTCTTCGGATTCGTCACCTGCTGGTGCCGCGCATTCTGCCCCACCAGGCGTTCACCCTTCTCAGTGAACCCAACCACCGAGGGCGTAAGCCGGCTGCCCGAGGAGTTGATCAACACCTTGGGCTGACCGCCTTCCATCACCGCCACCACCGAGTTTGTCGTGCCCAGATCGATTCCGATTGTCTTCGACATGAGAGTGTTCCTTTGTGTGCGTGCGTCAATTCCCGGCCCGTGGACTCATCACCGTCAATGGCCACCCCTAAAGGGTCATACGTCTCAACCTCGTTGACGGAGCGGCCGGGACCCCCGACCGAATCAAAATTGATCCTTCAGAAATCTGCGCTCCGTCACTCCACGGTGAAACGCAACTCAGGTGCCACCCGTACTGCCCCGGACCACTTCATTTTCATGGACTTACGGGCGTCGAGTCACGCCTCAAGACCTTGGCTAGGCACCCCGCCCACCTTCCGCCTGCCGTTTTGGCACTCTCGTTAGGCTTGGGCCTTCGCGGTTCATCGGTGCGGAGAGTGTGTGCGTGTGTGGCGCTTTTCGCGCTCCGCCCCCGGTCAGAACGTCCACACCACCAGATTGCTCTTGGTGCACACGCCCGCATCGACCGCCTGCAGCCTGATCGCCCGTCCGCTTGCTGCCCCCGGAACAAACTTGGTCAGGCTCGCCGTCCCGTTTCCGTCTGCGGTCGCGCTGCCGGCCAGGGTTGCGCTGCGAATGTCAACCGCCAAGCCCGGGCAGCCCGACACCGTCGTCGATCCGCTCGCGAATCCGTAGTAGTACCGCACGCTCGCCCCCGGCGTCGCGCCCGTCGCGACAAATGTGTTGTTCGCCCCCGCATTGCCCGGCGTTGGGTTCTCCAGCGTCAGCCCGCCTGCGCCGCCGCACACATCCACTGTCGTCCTGAACACCCAGTCCCCGTTCACGCCCAACGACTGGCTCGTGCGCCATTGCCCGCTGTTGACAAACACCCAGTTCCGCACCGTCTCCGGACCGTTGTTGAACCCGTCGAGGTCATTGACGACGGACGCATCCAGCACACCTTGGTTGCTGCGGAAGCGCAGCCCGATTCCGAATCTCTTCTCCGGCAGAAGGACATTGGCCGCAGTGACGTCAAACACATTCAGAAAACCGTCGCGCAGTTGCGGGCTGGGCAGTTCCGCGATCGATACGAAAGTCGCCGGATCAACCGCGCCCGTTTGGTTCATGTCGTACACGATGAGCGCATCTTCCGTCGTTCTGCCGCTCAGTCCCAGCGCCGACTTCCATTCGATCCCGATCTGCAGCAGCTGCACCGAGTCGCCTGTCGGCACATCGAAGATTGCCATGGCAATTTCGTCCCGCACGAAGCACGGACACACATTCGCGTTGCCCCCCGTTCCCAGGCTGTCGTTGACCAGGTCCTGCTGATCACATGGTTGCGCCGTGGCTGCCCCTGCAATCCCGAGCCCCAACACCCACGTCTGCAGCATCCTCTGAATAGTTTTTCCCACGGCAAACTCCTTGAGGGGCGAACTCGTCCGGAACTTCGCTGGTTGACCGATTCTCCGCCTCTCGCTATTCTAGCAATTCCTCGCCGCGCCCCTTCATTCCCGGCACTCCCGCTCATTTCCGCGCACACCGCAGAAAGGCGCTTGTTTTCGGGCCTGAGCGTCGCCCGGTCGCGGACCCGGCCTGTCGGCAGCGATGGCCCCGGGCCAATTCGCCACCCTAGCTCAGTGGTAGAGCACACCCTTGGTAAGGGTGAGGTCGTGGGTTCAAGTCCCATGGGTGGCTCTTGTGGATCGTCTGCCGCTGTCGAGGTGTGGGTCGATCCGTCGCTTGACCGCCGTATAATCCGGACTTGTCGCGCCGGGCATCGGACGCCCGGATGCATCTTTTCTCTCGTACACGAACCGTTGGGATCGGCTCCCGACAAACTTTCGGAGGTTGCCTCAGATGGCCAAGGGTGTATTTGAAAGAACCAAACCGCACGTCAACGTCGGCACGATCGGTCACGTCGACCACGGCAAAACCACGCTGACCGCCGCGATCACCGCTGTCCAGGCCGCCAAGGGGCTGGGAACCTACAAGCCCTACGACGAAGTCGCCAAGGCGTCTGAGTCCGAAGGTCGGCGCGATCCCACCAAGATTCTCACCATCGCCACCTCGCACGTCGAGTACGAGTCCGCCAAGCGGCACTACGCTCACGTCGACTGCCCCGGCCACGCCGACTACGTCAAGAACATGATCACCGGTGCCGCCCAGATGGACGGCGCCATCCTCGTCGTCTCCGCTGCCGACGGCCCCATGCCCCAGACCCGCGAGCACATCCTCCTCGCCCGTCAGGTCGGCGTGCCCTACATCGTCGTCTTCCTCAACAAGTGCGACCTTGTCGATGATCCCGAACTCCTCGAACTCGTCGAGATCGAGGTTCGCGACCTCCTCAACAAGTACAAGTTCCCCGGCGATACCACGCCCATCATCCGCGGCGCTGCGTTCCCCGCCCTCCAGAATCCCAAGGACCCCGAAAAGACCAAGTGCATCCAGGAACTCATGGACGCCCTCGACGCTCATGTTCCTGAGCCCACCCGCGAGACGGACAAGCCCTTCCTCATGTCCGTCGAAGACGTCTTCTCCATCAAGGGCCGCGGCACCGTGGCCACCGGTCGTATCGACCGCGGCATGGTCAAGGTCGGCGATGAATGCGAGATTGTCGGATTCAACAAGACTTCGATGAAGACCGTCGTGACCGGCGTCGAAATGTTCAACAAGACCCTCGACAGCGGCATGGCCGGCGACAATGTCGGTCTCCTCCTGCGCGGCGTCGAAAAGGAGCAGATCGAGCGCGGACAGGTGCTCGCCAAGCCCAAGTCCATCAACCCTCACACCAAGTTCGAGGGCGAGGTTTACGTCCTCACCAAGGAAGAAGGCGGTCGTCATACCCCCTTCTTCACCGGCTATCGCCCCCAGTTCTACTTCCGGACCACGGACGTCACCGGCTCGCTCAAGCTCCTCGGCGGGGCTGAAATGTGCATGCCCGGCGACAACGTCACTCTCGAAGTCGACCTCATGGGCAAGCCCGTCGCTATGGAGCCCGGTCTCCGCTTCGCTGTCCGCGAAGGTGGCCGTACCGTCGGTTCCGGCGTCGTGACCAAGATCATCGAGTGACGCTGGATTTCCTGGCCCTCGCGCCTGCTGACGCGAAGGGCTGACAGTTGACCCCTAACATTTCCGCCGTCCGAGGCCTCACCGCTTCGGACGGCGATTGTCAAAACGCATCCTCCCCAGGGCCTGCATGGCCTCCGCCTCGCAGGTTGTTCCCGGAGTCCCCTCCCATGGCTAAGAAAGCCGCTGCTCGCGAATACATGTGGCTTGAGTGCACCGAGACCGGTGACCTCAACTACCGCACCCAGGTCAATGCCAAAGGCGGCATGCCCGAGAAACTCAAGGAAGGCCTCATGAAGTTTTCCCCCCGCCTTCGCAAGCACACCAAGCACAAGATCAAGCGCAAGTGACACCGCGGTGCCGGCCCGCTCTTCCCCGGCACTTTCAGCGTTACGGGTGTAGCTCAATTGGTAGAGCAGCTGATTCCAAATCAGCAGGTTGGGGGTTCGATTCCTCCCGCCCGTGTTCCCCGGATCTCTTTCGCACTGGATGTCTTCTCCTATGGCTCTCGGCATCTACAAACCCGGTCAGGGATACTGGACCCGTGTCATCAGCGTCTGCGCCCTCTTCATCATCGGCCTTGCCGGCGCGAATTGGCTCTGGACCTACATGACCAGTTTTAAGGATGCCAGTCGCCCCGATGCGGTGATGAACAGCATCTGGGCTCGCGGCGCGCTTCCCGCGCTCATCCTTCTGGCCAGCCTGGCCATGTGCTACTGGCTGTATGGCACGAATCACAAGACCGTCGACTTCTTCGTCTCCACCGAAGGTGAAATGAAAAAGGTCAATTGGTCAACCCGCCGCGAGATCATCGGCTCCACGTGGGTCGTCGTGATCGTCGCCGTCCTTATGGCTACCCTTCTTTTCACCGTCGACAGTTCCTTCGCCGAGTTCTTCAAGGCCATTGGCGTCCTCCAGGGCGACAGCGCCCTGTCCGGCCTCTTCGGCGGCGGGAAGTAACCCCTCCACTTGAGGCTTCCGCGTCCGGCGTATCGCCCGTTCCGGCCGATTCCCGGACCCTTCATCCTCTTTCTTTCTCACTTGGCTGCCCCAGCGCGCGACCCGCGCAACGCTATCATTCGCCGACCTCGTAACGGAGCACCCCCATGTCATCCCAGACAACTGCCGAACAAGCCTCCACCCCTGACCGTGGCGACATCATTCCTCATGATGAGCCCCTGTACCTTCCGGGGATGAACTGGTTCGTGCTTCGTGTCGCGTCCAATAAGGAAAACTACGTCCGTGACACCCTGCTCCGCAAGGTCCAGATCGAAGGCCTGACCCACCTCGTCGGCCGCATTCTCGTTCCCACCGAGAAAACCAAGACCATGAAGGGCGGCAAGCACAAGGTTCAGGAAACCAAGCTCTACCCCGGCTACGTCTTTGTCGAGATGAAACTCGAGCCCGATGGCCGCATCCCTCAGGACGTCTTCTTCCTCATCAAGGAAACCACCGGCGTCGGCGACTTTGTCGGCGCTGCCGGCCGGCCCACTGCCATGAGCACCGCTGAAGTGGAGAAAATGCTCCACGATTCAAAGAAGCCCGAGGAAACCTCCCAGATCAAGACCGATTTCAAGAAGGGCGATCACGTCAAGATCAAGGAAGGCCCCTTCGAAAACTGCGAGGGTACAGTCGACGAGATCTTCCCGGAGAAGGGCATCGTCCGCGTCCTGGTCACCATCTTCGGCCGCCAGGCCCCCATCGAAATCGAGTACTGGACGCTCTCCCGTATCGAGTAGGCCCCCCCGGTCCCCTCAGATTCCTGATATGCATCGAAGGCCCGCTCCCGAAGCGGGTCTTTTCTTTGCGCCTCGATGCGCAATTTTTTCATGCTCAGATCGCCAAAAACCGGATGAATACCCCACGAAGTGGCCCTCTGACAGGATGTCATCGGCCCTTTCTGCGCATTTCCCCTCGGAGTCACGGATGACGCCCTCTTCCTCCTTTTCCACCCCCATCGACTTCGGCCTTCCGAACGACTGGCCCCGCGCCCTGACCGTTATCCTCAACCGCCAGCGCGCCATCTGCATGGACCTGCGCCGCCACACCGTGCGCCAGCGCCAGCTCATCGAGCAGCAGCGCCAGGAACCCCTCCTCACGCTCCTCTCCGAACGTCAGCACCTGATCGACGAACTTACCGTCCTCTCGGCCGGTCTCGAGCCTTACCGCACGCATTGGCCCGACCTATGGGCCCGCATGGATGAGGCTCAGCAGGCCAATATCAGCCGCATGGTCGGCGAGGTGCAGTCCCTGGTCGATGAGATCATGTCCGCCGATGCCACCGACCAGCAGCGCATCGAAAGCGAAAAAGAAAAGCTTCGCGAGGCGATGAACCGCCTCAACCAGGGCCGCCAGACGCGCCGCGCGTATTCCGCGCCCGGACCCGCAGGTCGCGGCCCGCGTCCTTCCAACCGTTTCATGGACCACCAGGGGTGACATCGCATGACTGAACCGCGCCGCGTCCCAAAGGAGGGGACGGAAGCGCTCAACCCGGATACTCCCGCCTCGGCCGCTGTCCCCGACTTCGCGCTGCCGTCCTCGCTCTTCGAGCCTGACGGTCTCACGCCGGGCGATCTGGCCGACATCATGCGCAGCCTCACAGCCGTCACCGAACGGCTCCAGTCCGCCCACTCGGGCCTGCAGGACGAAGTCGTCCGCCTTCGCGACCAGCTGCGCCAGAAGGATGAACAACTCATCCGTTCCCGCCAGCTCGCCGCGTTGGGCCAGATGGCTGCCGGAATCGCCCACGAGGTCCGCAATCCCCTCGGCTCCATCAGCCTCTGCGCCGACATGCTCGCTCAGGACCTGGCCGAGCACGCCGACATGCACTCCTTGGCCGTCAAGATCGGCCGCGCGGTGCGCGATCTTGACCGCATTGTGTTCGATGTGCTCTCCTTCGCCCGCGAGTCCAAACCCCGGCTCATGTCCGTGTCGGTCGACGATCTGCTCGAGCGCGCCCTCGATGGGTGCCGTGCCCTGCTTCTCGATTCCCGCATCCAGGTCGTCAGGTCGGTCAGCGACTCCGCCCTGACTCTCGAGCTCCAGGCCGATGCCCCCATGCTCGCCCAGGGGCTCATCAATCTCATTCGCAACGCGGTGCAGGCTATGGAGCCCGGCGGAACGCTCTCAATCGATGTCCACACCGAATCGGACGCTCAGTCCGATGCGGCGCCCATCGCCCTCTCAATCTCCATCGCCGATACCGGCCCCGGCTTCGCCCCCGATGCGCTCGCGCACGCCTTTGACCCCTTCTACACCACCCGCGCCTCCGGCACCGGCCTGGGCCTGGCCATCGTGCATCGCATCATCGATGCGCACGCAGGCTCGATCCGGCTCGCCAACCGTCAGCCCGGTCCCGGTGCTGTCGTCCATCTCTCTTTGCCCGCAGCGCCCGCCCCTGCTCCGCGCGACGTACCTCTGGTTGCCGTGCGCCCCCTCGCTTCTGCCGACTCCTCCTCGTCCCCTCTGCAAGGATGCACTTTATGACCCGGATTCTCGTGGTTGACGACAAGGAACTCATGCGCGACAGCATCTCCACCACCCTCGCGCGCCTCGGGTGGACCGTGCACACCGCGCCTGAAGGCAAAGCCGCGCTTCGCATCATCTCTGAACGCAAGCCCGAGGTCGTGCTCACCGATCTGCAGATGCCCGGCATGGACGGCCTTTCTCTCCTGCGCGAAATCCGGAAACTTGATGAGCAATTGCCCGTCGTGTTCATGACCGCCTTTGCGACCGTCCAGACCGCGGTCGACGCCATGAAGCACGGTGCGTTTGACTACCTCACCAAGCCCTTCGAAGGCGATCAACTCGTCGCAACCCTGAAGCGCGCCGCTGAGCACGCCGGCCTGCTGCGCGAGAATGCCGTCCTCCGTTCTCAACTCCGGTCCCGCACCGATGGACGGTCCCCTGAACTCATCGGCAAATCCGCTGAACTCGCCGCGCTTCGCGAAACCATCGATCGCATCGCCCCCAGTCACGGCACCGTTCTCATCACCGGCGAGTCCGGCGTTGGTAAGGAAGTCGTCGCGCAGATCATCCATGCCCACAGCCCGCGCAAGGATGCGCCCCTTCTGGCCGTCAATTGCGCAGCCCTCTCCGCTTCCCTCCTCGAATCCGAACTCTTCGGCCATGAGAAGGGAGCCTTCACCGGCGCTGACAAACTCCGCAAGGGGCGCTTTGAACTGGCCGACGGCGGCGCCATTCTCCTCGATGAAATCAGCGAGATTCCACCAGCCATACAGGCCAAACTCTTGCGCGTCCTGCAGGAACGCGCTTTCGAGCGCGTCGGCTCCAGCGCGACCCAGCACACTGATGTGCGCGTCATCGCAACCTCCAACCGCGATCTTCGCCAGTGCGTCGCCGCCGGCACGTTCCGGCAGGATTTGTATTACCGCCTGCACGTCCTTCCCGTGCCCGTCCCTCCCCTTCGCGATCGCATGAGCGATCTGCCCCTGCTCGCTGAGCACTTCCTCGGACTCGTATCACGGCGCGAGGGCCGACCCGCCCGTCGCTTCGATCCCGAAGCCCTCTTTGTGATGGCCCAGTACGACTGGCCCGGCAACGTGCGCGAACTCTACAACATCTGCGAACGCGCCAGCATCCTCTCGCGCGAAGAACTCATTCCCGCATCGCTCATTACCCCTTGGCTTTCCGGCGCCGTCGCCGCCGAGGCGACCCTGCTCGGCGCACGGCCCGCGGCCCCTGCGCTCAACGGTCCCATTCCGCCCGCCGAGTCCGAATTCACGCTCGGCCCAGGGTCCGAGGCTGCCCGTCTTGACGCCGACTTCATTGATGGACCCACCGTCTCCATCCCGCGTTCGCGTGAGTCCATTCCCGTCGTGTCATTCACAGAATCGTCCGCGCCCACCAATGTCTCGGCCGACACCGTCGCCACGCTGACCGTGCCGGGCCGAACTTTGGAGGAGATCGAGCGCGAGGTGATCGTCGCCGCCCTGACTCGCCATAAGGGTCACCGCCAGCGCACCGCCAAGGAACTCCACATCGGGATTCGCACCTTGGGGCTCAAGATTCGCCGCTGGAAGGAACTTCAGCTCGTGGCCCCCGACCTGTGATCCCTCCGCAGCGCAATCTCTGCGCTTCCGCCCCTTCCCGCGCTCTTTCCTGAATCGGAATGCGCTTTGCTGACTTGTCTTGATGGCAGGCGCTGCCTGCCTGTTGCGAAAGGCCCGCGATGTTGCGCGATGTGCTCAGTTCCGATGGCATTGACGTCCTGGAGCGGACAGTTCAGTTCGCTGCCCAGCGACATGCCTTTATCGCCGGCAACATCGCCAATGTCTCCACCCCCAACTTTCAGCCCGTCGATGTCGATCCGCGCAAATTTCAGTCTTTGCTGGCTGACGCTATCCGCCGGCGCGAGACTGGCGGTGGACCTCTCCAGCCCTCCGACTCGCGCGAGATCTCTTTCACTCCTTCCGGACTCACGCTCCGCCCGACCCCCTCACGCCAGGGGCTGCTCCTCCACGACCGCAATGACCGCGATCTTGAACGTCTCATGCAGGATCTGGCCGAAAACCTCCTGGTGCATCGCCAGGCGACAGAACTCCTGCGCAATCGTTACTCGCTCCTCGAAACCGCGATCCGCGATCGCCTCTGATTCCTGAACCCGACTGAGGAAGACACATGTACGGACTTCTCGACATCTCCGCTTCCGGCATGGTCGCCAGCCGCATTCGCCTTGAAACCGCCTCCGTCAACATCGCCAACGCCGACTCGGTCGAGGCCCCCGACGGTTCGTATAGCCCCTTCCAGCGGCGCATGGCCGTCATCGCCCCAGGCGACCCCCGCTCCGGCAGCCCGCTCGGGGTGCACGTCGCCGCGATTGAGAAGGACGAGGCGTTCACGCTTCGCTTTCTGCCCGATCACAAATTCGCCGATGCGAATGGCTACGTGAAGTTCCCCAATATCAATCGCTCCGTGGAACTGGTCAACGCCATTGACGCCCAGCGCGCGTACGAAGCCAACATCACCGCAGCCGAGGCCACCAAGTCGCTCATCTCCTCTTCACTGCGCCTCCTCGCCTGATCTGCATCTTCCCACGGACTGAATCATGTCAGACCCGCTTCGACTCATCCCCTCGCAATCCCCGACCGGCGCAGCCGGCGTCGATCCCGGCGCCCGGCGTCTGCCTTCCGATGCGACCTCCTCCGGAGAGTCCTTCAAGAGTTTCCTCGATCGGCAGATTCGCGAAGTCGAATCGCTCCAGCAGGAAGCGACTTCCGCCACCAATCAATTGGTCACCGGCCAGCGCCATGACTTCGATACCGTCCTTTCCGCCGTCAAGAAAGCCGACCTCGCTTTCAAAATGACGCTGCAGGTCCGAAATAAAGTGATCGACGCTTACAACGAAATCAAACAGATTCGCGTGTGAGCGCGTTGTCTTGGTGGTCGGATCACGGATGCGGCAGGACGCTGCATCCCTGGTCCGGTGGTGGTCTGGTCGTCTGCGCCTCTGGTGGGACTTGGGCGCATCCGCGGCCGACTGGTTGACACATCATCACTCTCCTTCACTCGTCCCCCATGGCATGGAGGCCAAGCGTGGAACGCCTGCGCCAATCCCTCGACCTCATCCGCGCCCAACTCGGCGCCCTCTCCGCGACCCATCGACTTCTTGTCGCCGCCGCGGTGATCGTGCTCATCATGTCTCTCCTGCTCGTCGGAGCCTACTCCAGCCGCTCCGACATGGCACGCCTCTCCATCGACGCCTCACGCAAGGCCGAGTCGCTCGCCATGCTGACCAGCAATGGTTTTAAGGTGATCGATAAAAACGGCTCCCTCTTCGTGCCCGTCGATCAGCAGACCGCCGCCCTTGCCGTCCTTTCGGAAAATGGCGCAGCCTCCGGCGCGGACGCCATTGACATGATGGAACTCATGAAGTCGCAGCAGTGGTGGCAGAACCGCTCACAGAATCAGCAGCTCGTCAACGCCGCCACCGCCAAGTACCTCGGCAGCGTCATCAACCACTGGTCCTACGTTTCATCTGCCAACGTCATCATCAATACGCCTCTCGAGCAGCCCGCCCTGGGCAAATCCTCCCTGAAGCCCACCGCCTCCATTGCCATTCAGACCCGCTCGGGGGAACTCACCTCCGAACAGGTCCGCGCCTTGGCTGACTTCATTTCCGGCGCCGTCTCCGGCCTTACCCCCGAAAACGTCAAGGTCATCGACGCTCGCTCCGGCCGCTCCCTCCGCGTTGCCGATCCCGGACGCTTCACCACCGGCACCTACGCCGAACTTCGCTCCAAGGTCGAGAACGACTACGAGCAGAAGATCGCCCAGACCCTTCGGTTCATCCCCGCCGTCATTGTCGCCGTCAACGCCCAACTCGATATCGCCGAGGAAGTCGTAAGCGACCTCACCTTCAAGGACGACGGCAAGGGAACCATCCAAGCTCCCAAGTCCACCCGCACCAACTCCACCGAAAACGGCTCCAAGACCGACGGCGGCGTCGCCGGGGTCGCGCCCAACACGGGAACATCTCTGGATACCGGCTCCTCCTCCGGCACCACCTCCACCTCCAGCGAATCCGAGAACACCTTCGAGACCCACGCCGGCAAGCGCGAAGTGAACCGTTCTGATCCCAAGGGATACGCCAAAAAGGTCAACGCGACCATCAACATCCCGCGCTCATACTTCACGCGCATCTGGAAACAACAGAACGCATCCAGCACGACCGAACCCACCGATGCCGACCTCGACCCCTTGGTGAAGCGGCACGTCGCCGACGTCGAGAACATGGTCAAGCCGCTCATTGACACCACTGCCCATCGCGATCCTCAGGACTCCGCTGCCGCCGCTGTTGTTGGTTCGGTGGTGGTCTCGATGTACTACGACTTCGATGGCGCAGGGGCGCTCAGCCTGGGCGGCGCAACCTCGCAGGCCTCTTTCGGTGGCGGCATGGTCGGCTCGGTCCTCGGCTCGCTCGCCCCCGACCTCGGACGACTCGTGCGCGACGTCGGCCTGGGCGTCATCGCCCTCGTCGCACTCATCATGATGTTCCGCCTCGTCCGCGCCGCCTCTCAGAAACGCCCCCTCCCCAGCGCTGAGGAAATCGTCGGCATTCCCCCGGTTCTCCAGGGCGACTCCGACCTGATTGGCGAGGCTGATGCAGCCGAGCCCGCCATGGAAGCCGTCGAACTCCACGAAGGCGACCTCCGCATCCAGGGACTCATCGAGCAGGTCGACGAAATGGTCACCGCCAGTCCCAATGACACCGCCCGCCTCGTCACCCGCTGGCTCAACAACGCCGCCTGACCCGAACTCCTGACCGCAAGGGCAGATCCCCATGGCTACCGCACGCTTTGGTCAAAAACTCCCCGACGATCCCGCCGAACTCGACGGCATCACCAAGTCCGCCATCCTCCTCCTCTCCATTCAGCAGGACGCGGCCTCCAAGGTCCTCGGGTGTCTCCCGGAAGAGAACGTCACCGACGTCGCGCGCGTCATGGCCTCCCTCGGCGCAATTCCTGCCGCTCTGCGCGACGCCGTGGTCGAGGAATTCTACGGACTCGCCCTGGCTCAGCAGCAGATGCAGGAAGGAGGACTCGACAGCGCCAAGGCTCTCCTGCTCAAGTCACTCGATGGCAAGACCGCCGACAAGATCATCTCCCAGATTCAGACCCACGTTCAGAAGACTCCCTTCGCCTTCCTTCAAAAGGCCGAAACCGCCAACATCCTCGCCTTCATCTCCGAAGAGCATCCCCAGACCATCGCCCTCATTGTCAGCCACCTGCCCCATCACAAGGCCGCCGAAATTCTCGTCGGGCTCAATCCCCAGAAACAGGTCGAGGTCGTCAAGCGCATCGCCAACATGGAGCAGACCAATCCCGAGGTCATCCGCAGCGTCGAGCGCACCCTCGAGGGCCGCCTCTCCAACATGCTTTCCCAATCCATGGAACGCACCGGCGGGGTGGACACCGTCGCCGAAATTCTCAACCTCGCCGACCGCACCACCGAAAAGTCCATCATGGAAGGCCTCGAGTCCGAGGACCCCACCCTTGTCGAGCAGATTCGCCGCCTGATGTTCGTCTTCGAAGACATCATCCAGGTCGACGACAAGGGCATCCAGCGCGTCCTCAAGGAAATCGACAACGACGAACTCTCCCTCGCTCTCAAGACCGCCAGCAAGGACCTCCAGGAAAAGGTCTTCCGCAACATGTCCGAACGCGCTGCCACCCTCATCCGCGAAGACATGCAGTTCATGGGCCCCGTGCGCGTCTCCGACGTCGAGTCCGCTCAGCAGCGCATCGTCGACATCGTGCGCCGCCTCGAAGATGCAGGCGACATCGTCATCGCCGGCCGTGGCGCCGACAAGGACATGGTCGTCTGATCCGCACTCCGCTTTCTCGTCTCTTTCAGGAATCTGCTCCCGATGGCACTCGTCCGAAATACTCAGGCCTCGACCCTCCTCCAGGAGGCCGTCGTCCTCGACCTGGGCGACCTGCGCCGGCAGGCCGATGCCATCACCGCCGACGCCCGCGCCCGCGCTGAACAGATTCTCACTCAGGCCCGCGCTGAAGCCCAGCGCCTTGCTGCCGAAGCCCAGCGCAAGGGATTCGAGGCGGGCCAGGCTGCAGGCCTTGAGGAGGGTCGACGCACTGGCTCAAAGCAGGGCCACGACTCCGCCTTGGCCCAGTCCCGCGCCCAACTCACCCAGCTCTCGCAATCGCTCTCCTCCATGCTCGATCAGGTTGAGTCGGCCCGCGCGACCATTCTCAGTGATGCCCGCAGCGATGTGCTCCGTCTCGCCCTGCTCCTCGCCGAGAAGATCACCTTCCGCGCCGTCGCCGCCGATCCATCCATCGTCGAAGACCAGATCACGCAGGCCCTGTCCCTCGTGACCCTCACATCGCGTCCCGTCCTTCGGATCAACCCTTCCCAGCGCGAACACGTCACCGCATTCCTCCCGGAACTCGCTGCCCGCTTCGACGCCGCACGCCAGCTCACCGTTCTTCCCGACGCTTCCGTTCAGTCCGGCGGCTGCATTCTCCAGACGGAGAATGCCGAGGTCGACGCCACGCTCGAAACCCAGCTGCGCCGCCTCGTCGAGCTCCTGCTGCCCGCACCCGACGACTCATCGGATGCCGCCTCGCCCGCTCTCGAAGCGCCAGATGCACGTCCCGAACCTCCGCAATCCTCTTCGCCCGGCGCGCCGAACGGGGGTGCTTGATGTCCTGGGTCGCCGCCGCCCTCGATTCCGTCTCCCGTGCAGAGCCGCGTGAAGTCGCCGGCCGTGTCGCCTCGATCAGCGGGCTAACCCTTCGCGTCACGGGCGCGCGGCTGCCTGTGGGCGGGCTCGTGCGCATCCAGCCGCGCGCCTCCGGTCTGGCTCCCGTGCCCGGTGAAGTCATCGGCTGCACCGCCGACGGCGCAATCGTCATGCCCCTGGGAAACACACGCGGTCTGGCCGCCGGCGATCGCGTCATCGCCCTCCAGTCCGCTCCCACCGTCGCGCTGGGCGCATCCATGCTCGGCCGCATTCTCGATGGCCTCGGCCGCCCCATTGACGGACTTGGTCCGCTGCTCGATACCAGCCCTTGCGAGGTGGTCCCCGCGCCCCTTCCGTCGCTTGCGCGTGCGCCAATCGATCAGCCCTTGAGCACCGGTGTCCGTTGCATCGACGCCGTGACCACGGTCGGCCGCGGACAGCGCCTCGGGCTCTTCGCCGGACCCGGCGTGGGCAAATCCTCGCTCCTGGGTTCCATCGCTCGCAACACCCGCGCCGATGTCAGCGTCATCGCCCTCATTGGCGAGCGCGGCCGCGAAGTTCAGGACTTCATTCAGCACTCGCTGGGGCCTGAAGGCCTCGCCCGCTCAGTGGTCATCGTCTCCACCGGCGATGAGTCGCCTCTCATGCGCGTTCGCGCCGCCTACGTAGCCACTGCTGCGGCCGAATTCTTCCGCGCCCAATGCCGCGACGTCGTCCTCATGATGGATTCCGTCACCCGCTTCTGCCATGCGCAGCGCCAGATCGGTCTGGCCGTCGGCGAGCCTCCCGCCACACGCGGCTACACCCCCGGCGTTTTCAGCGCCCTGGCCGGGCTGCTCGAGCGCGCGGGCCGAACCGCTTCCGGCGGATCCATCACCGGCTTCTACACCGTCCTCGTTGAGGGCGATGACATGACCGAACCGGTCGCCGACGCCGCACGCGGCATCCTCGACGGCCACATCATGCTCTCCCGTCGCCTGGCTAATCGGGCTCATTTCCCCGCCGTCGACGTGCTCGACTCTGTCTCGCGTGTGGCGGACGCTGTCACCGTTCCGGAACACTCTGCCGCCCGCCGGCAGATCATTCGCCTGCTGGCCGCATACTCCGAGGTCGAGGAAATGGTTAACCTCGGCGCCTATGTCCGCGGGGCCAGCCCTTTGTACGACGTGGCCATCGACTTCAAGCCCCGCATCGACGCCTTTCTCCAGCAGTCGCTCTCCGACCGGTGCGACTTTGCTGCCGCCGTCGCATCGCTGCGCAGTCTCGCCGATGATTCAGCCCACCTGCTTGCGGCCCAGCAGGCCAAGTCCCGTTCCCAGGCTCAAGCCCAGCGCCCCGCCGCACCCGTTGCCGCCTGAAGTGAGCACCTGACCCATGCCCCGTTTTCGCTTCCCACTCGATCCGCTCGTCCGTCATCGCAAGCGCGTGGAGGACCAGCGCCAGCAGGCCCTGGCCGCGTTGACCCGTCAGCGCGTCGAGATCGAAGGCCATATACGGACGCTGCACCAGGACCTCCTCGCGCGCAAGGCGCAACTGGCTTCGCAGCTCGTTGGCCCTGTCGACACCAACCTCATTCGCGATCACGCCGTCGCCGTCGCATGGACCGAATCCGAAGTCCGTCGCGCGGCGGTACGCCTGTCCGACCTCTATCAGCGCCTCGAAGCCGCACGCCTTGCCCTGCTTGAGGCGGTGAAGTCCCGCAAATCGCTCGATCGCTTTCGCGAGCAGCGCTTCCAGGCCTGGCGGCAGGACCTTCTCGACCGTGAAGCAGCCGCCATTGACGACCTCGTCACCTCCCGCGCCGCGCGCGTCCTCCAGGAGCATCAGCCATGAAAACCATCCTCCGTGTCATCAACATCCTTGCGCTCCTTCACTTCTGTGCGATTCTCGCGGCTGTCGGGTACCTGGGATTGACCGACCGCCTCAGCTCGCAGCGCCTCAAATCCGTCACTGCCCTGTTCGGCACAACAGTCTCGGCTGAAAAGGCCGCCGCCGATGCGGCCTCCGCTTCGGCTGCGGTCGATTCTGCCAAGGCCGCTCAACTCGCCGCTCTGGATGAGCCAAGTGACGGTGCGGATTCACGCACGTCCGCGATTCTCAAGTCGCGCGACCTGATCGCCGAGTCCCGCCAGCGCGCCGAGGCAGACCTGGCGGCCTTGCGCACCAGGCTGGAAAATGACATCGCTGCGCTGGCAGCACAGCGCAAAGCCTTCGAGGCTGATCAGGAGGCCGCCCTTCAGGAGCGCAAGCGCATTGACGTCCTCACGTCTGATGCCCAATTCCAGAAAGTCCTGGGCACCTTCAAGGCCCTTCCTGCCCAGAATCAGAAAAACCTGGTCGACGAGTACCTGCGCACCGGGCGCGACACATTTGTCCTCGACTTGCTCGATAACCTCGACAAGCGGACCTCGCAGGCCCTCTTTGCGCTGTACGACGCCCAGCCCGACCTTTCGACGGCAGCGGATTTGCTCACTCGACTTCGTGTGCGCGGTCTGACCGCAGGATCTGCCGATCCTGGACCCGCACCGGCGTCGTCGACCGCTGCAGCCGACTCGGACTCTTCGAACTGAACTGCCTATGAAAACCCCCTCGCTCAACCTGACTCAAAGCCGTTCCCTGAGCGATCACCCCTCCGCCCGCCCCTCATCAGAATCCTCTCGCCAATCAAAAAGCGACTCGTTCTCCACTGCCTTGAAGGGCGCTGCACGGCCACCGCGGGAAGCTCGCCAGGCCGACGCGCCCGACAAGCCCGCGCAGAATTCGCGCACGCCGCGCAAAACCAACGCGTCCCGACAGGGCGCCGAATCCGAGTCCTCTCCCGTTCGCAGCGAATCCGTCGCCGAGGAGTCACCGGCGGTGGACGCAGCGGACGCTGATCAGACGGCTGACAACCGCAAATCAGATCCGGACGTTGCGCCCGACTCATCCGTGCCGGGCCGCCCCTCGGAGCGCTCTGCGCAGCCCGCCGTCGATCAATCTGCCACGTTACCTGGCGTCAATACAGTCAACGGCATCGACGCCGGCCCCGTGATACAGACCAGCGCGACGCCGACGGCAACACAGGACACGTTGGCAGACCCGGGCGCATCGAGCCGGCAGAACCTGCCTTCGATCACGGCTACCGCCGTGCCGGCCCCTGTCTTGTCCACGAACGCCAACCCTGGCAAGGAAGTGCGCAGGAATGCGGCAGCGCCCGGCGCAGTCTCAGGCTCCAAGCGCCAGGCTGTAGGAAATCCTGAGCCGGAGGCTCCCGCCCAGCCGAAGGCAAGCGCCGATGTGCCGCGCGCAGCCGCACAGTTGAATCCCTCATCGGAGCCGCCGCGCGTCGACTCGCATTCGCCCAATTCTGTCGCGCCTGCTGCCCCAGAGAGTCTCGATGCAGCGCTGCCCGCGTCGACGCCGAACTCCGCACCGCATCAGACTGTTCCGCTTCCCGTCGCAATGTCGGTCTCGACCGCTCAACCCGGCGCTGCGCACGCGCCCGCACTGCCTGCGCCGCCGCCCGCGCCCGCTTCCGGTCTCTCAGAAGCGCCCATCGTGCGCTCGGCACTCGCTGTGCATCGCGTCGGCGGTGGGGCCATGACGATCAAGCTCGAGCCGGAACACCTTGGTTCGATGCGCATCAATCTTCGGCTGGAGGGCGACCGCTTGTCGCTGGACTTCCAGGCCGACAATCCGCAGGCGCGCCACCTGCTTTCCGATTCGATGGATTCGCTTCGGCGCGCCCTGGCGGATGAAGGACTGCGCGTCGATGCGGTGACGGTGCAGCCCCTCACGCGTCACGGCGAGTCCTCCTCATCAAACTCATTTGCCGAGTCGCGCTCACAGTCGCAGTCTCAGCAGGAGTCCACGCGGCAGGACGCTGGTCACGGCCAGAGCCGGGGCCGTCAGCAGCAGGACTCCTCGTCAGCTGATTCGGGGCGCGACCAGCGCGCTGCCGCCGCCAACCCGAAATCTCGCCGGTTCTCTCTTCCTTCTGCAGGGGCCGCTCAACCGCGCCGCAGCGCTGCATGAGCTCTATCTGGAGAAACACATGCCCATCGATCCCATCAATGGCAACTCTTCCTCGTTTACGTCGGACCGCATGAGCGAGATGACGAGCGATGACTTCCTCAAGATCATGTTTGCGGAACTGGCCCACCAGGACCCCACGCAGCCGCAGGACTCTGAGACGCTGGTGAATCAGATCAACACCATTCGCAGCATCGAGTCGAACACGCAGCTGACGCAGCAGCTCACGCAACTGGTCACGGAGAGCAAGTTCGCGACGGCTGGAACGCTCGTGGGCAAATCGGTGATCGGCGTGAGCGAGTTCGGGGAGCTTGCTGAAGGCCAGGTCTACGCGGTGGGGATGGAGGCGACGGGCATCATGCTCACGCTGGCGGACGGCACGCGCATGCCCTATGACAGCCTGCATTCGGTGTATCAGCCCGCTCCCGAGGACGACACGAACACCGAGACCGGCGGCTGATCCGGACGCTTGCAGCGGGCACGTAAGTGCTTATTTTGCGTTGCGAATTGACCTGTTTCCGCGTGTGGGATTGCGGACATTTGAGCCCACAATGTGCAAGAAATTGTTTCGCGCACACTGCGGTTGCGTTTTCTGCTCCGTGCGCACATACCTTGGTCAGAAGTGGCCAGGTCGTTTTCCGAGATTCGGGGACTTTTGACGAGTCGTTGAGAGTTTTCGTCCGCCGAAGGGGCGATGTCCGGCGATCGGACACGGCACAGAAATCCGGGCATCAGCCCGAAGATTTTTCATTTGCTTTTGCATGCGCCACTCTTTCGCGCGCCTTCAGCGTGCGCATAGCAGATCCGCGCCATAAGCACTTACGCAAGCCGAAGTGCGCCCCGGAATGTTGCGTTGGTCCGGCTCTTGCTCACTCGTCTTCATGAGTCATCGGCGCGGTGCCGATGGCGCAAGTTTGATGGTGTCACGCGCAAGAAACGCCGTGCACGCGCAATCCTGCAGGTTTCTTCATTCATCAGGAGAGTGAATTCAATGGGCTCAACCACCACGCTGTTCACGGGTCTGTCGGGCGTTCTGGCCAACGGGCGCATGCTCGACGTCGTCGGCAACAACATCGCCAACGTGAACTCGATGGCGTTCAAGTCGAGCAGGATTCTCTTCGCGCCGACCTTCTCGCGAACATTCTCTTCCGGCACAGCGCCCGGCGCGAACACCGGCGGGACGAATCCGAAGCAGATCGGCCTGGGCGTCACGGTGGCGGGCACGCAGCGGAATCTCAACGGCGGGTCGATCGGCGTCACGGGCGTGAACACCGACATCGCGATCCAGGGGGACGGGTACTTTGTGCTCGATACGCTGGGTGAGCGCCGCTACACGCGGGCCGGCGTGTTCACGAAGAACTCGCAGAACGAACTGGTCACGCTGGATGGGTCAAAGGTGCTCGGCTACGGCGTGGACAGCGACTTCAACATCGTGCCAGGCGATGTGGACTCGATCTCAATTCCGGTGGGGACGATGACGCTGGCGGTCGCGACGCAAAACGTGCGTTTCAACGGCAACCTGAACGCAAGCGGCGATGTGGGATCGACAGGGACGACGATTGCGATGGGGGCGATGAGCGCGCTGGGCGCTGCCAATCCGCCGCCGGCCAACCCGCCCTTTGCCGACTCCACGACCCGGCTGGTGGATCTTGACGACGGCTCGGGAAGCGCGTTGTTCACGGCGGGCGATACGCTGCGCCTGACGGATGCGGAGAAGGGCGGCAAAACCTTGCCGGACGCGGACCTGGTCATCACTTCGACCACGACGATCGCGGACTACATGGCGTTCATTGAACAATCACTGGGCATTGACACGTCGGTATCGGGCGAGCCCGGGGGCGTCTCCATCGACGATACCACGGGAGTGATCACGATTGAGGGCAATTTCGGCACGGCGAATGAACTGACGATTGACTCGTCCGACCTCGTGCAACTGGATAGCGGGGGCGCACAGGTGGGGCAGCCGTTTGCGATGACCCAATCAGCTGTCGCAGCCGGCGAGTCGGTGCGCACGACCTTTGTGGTGTACGACTCGCTGGGCAACCCGTTGACGGTGGACCTCACGATGGCGCTGGAAACGCGCGATGACACGGGCACCACCTGGCGGTACTACGCGGACAGCACCGACAATGTGGGCGGGGATATCCGGGTGGGAACAGGGACGGTTGCGTTTGACAATTCCGGACAGATCGTGCTGCCGGCGGACTTCAACCTGGCGATCCAGCGTGACAACACTGGAGCCGGAGATCCGCTCTCGTTCACGGTCTCCATGGCCTCGGAATTCGACAATGTGTCATCACTGGCTGACGACACGAGCACGCTCTCAGCGGTGTACCAGGACGGATCGGGGATCGGGACGCTGACTGACTTCTCGATTGGCGAGGATGGTCGGATCAGCGGTTCCTTCAGCAACGGGCTGGTGCGGACGATCGGGCAGGTGGCGGTGGCGACGTTTTCAAACCCTGCGGGTCTGGTTGACGCGGGCGACAACATTTTCCGCGAGGGAGTGAACTCGGGAACCGCAGTAGTGAGCGCACCGCTGTCATTCGGCGCGGGCCGGCTGGTGGGCGGGGCGCTGGAACTTTCCAATGTTGACTTGAGCCAGGAATTCATCAACATGATCCTGGCGAGCACGGGGTACTCGGCGTCGGGTCGAGTCATCAATACCGCGAACGAACTCATCCGCGAACTGCTGACGATCGGCCGGTAAGAGGCGTATCGGACGTCAACCGGAGCGGAAATTGAGCCGATGATGGGGGCAAGGAACTGACCATGGCCAAGGACAAGCCGAAGGACGAGAAGCCCAAGGAAGAAGCCGGCGCGGGCGCTGCCCCCAGTAAGGGGTCGCCGGTGAAGGTCGCCATTATCGTTGTTGCGGTGATGGTGATCGAAGCGGTGGTGCTGCTGGGTGTGTCAATGATGACCAAGGGACACGCCGCGGAAGCGGAGGAGTTCCAGGAAAAGACCGAGGAACCGGCGGAGAAACTCGTCGAGATCGAGGTCTTGGCCGACAAGCTTCCCAACACCAAGCAGGGCGCGGTGTACCTCTACGACACGCAGATTACCGTCGTCGTGAAGGAATCGGATGCCGCGGCCGTGACGGAGGACCTCACGGCGAGCAAGGCGCGCATCAAGACGCAGATCGCGACCATCTGGCGTGAGGCCGACCCGCGATATTTCAAGGAGCCGACGCTGGAGACGCTCACGAAACAGGCGGAAGCGGCGATCCGGGAGATCGTCGATCAGGGGGCGGATCCGGAGAATTCGCGGATCAAGGAAGTGCTGATTCCGACCTTGACTGGATTCCGGGCGGGTTATTGAAGCGCAGGCAAAAGGAATCCCGTACTCGCGGATTACAGAGGAAAGGTGCGAGCGGCCGATAGGAAGTCGGGTGCGTCGCATCTGAACCGAGTCAGGCCTGGGAGTCGCGCGCGAATGGCAGAGACGCCGAATCAACCAGTAAGCAGCAACGCGGAGCAAGTGGCGACGGATGCGCTTGCGTCGGCGGCCGCTGCAGTCGACAGTCTGAAAGGCGACCTGGGCGTGCCGACGGGCAAGACCGCCGCTCCGGTGAAACTTCCGGAATTCGGCGGAAGCGAGGTCCAACCGGAGGCGCCGAAGGGGATCGACCTGCTTTCGCAGGTCAATCTCAATGTCCGCATTGAACTGGGGCGGACGCGGATGATCGTGGATGACGTGCTGAAGTTGTCGGATGGAGCGGTGGTGGAGCTGGACAAGCCCGCTGGCGATCCGGTGGACGTTTACGTGAACGACCGACTGGTCGCGCTGGGCGAGATCCTGGTCCTGAATGACAACTTTTGCGTGCGAATCAACGAAATTGTTGCAAAACCCGGCGAGTAGGCGCATTGTCCTGACGCAGCCGTGAGGCCCGGACGGGGTCCGGGTCGGCGTGCATTTACGTCAGGAGCGCCAGGATGGCCGTTTCATCAGACGTTTTCGTGGCCCGGGGTTTGGGACTTGTCCGGAGATGCGCAAGAACTGCGTGCTGGACGGCGATGATCGCTGTGTTGAGCGCGGGACATGCGTGGGCCGGCGACGAGAGGCAGGCAGCGCCCGAACTTCTGGCTGCGCCGGTGGAAGTGGTTGAGAAGAACGAAGCGCGACCGCTGCCGCACCCGGAAGGTGCGAACGCGATCGCCACCAAGGACGCTGCAGACAGCGGCAGTGATGAGGCGGACCTCGCGCTGCCGGGAGCGAGCGGCGGAAGCACTGTGTGGATGATCATCAAGACGGCAGGCGCGCTGGCCGTGGTGATCGGGCTGATGGTGGGGACGAAGGGCGCAATCGCGAAGTGGGGGGGCGCGGCCGGGCGGGCCGGCGCTCCGGCGGGAGTTGTCACCATGCTGGCGCGGTATCCGCTGGGCCGGAAGCAGACGATGCTGCTGGTGAAGGTCGATCGGCGGGTTCTGATCCTTGCGCAGACAACAGAGGGCACAAGCACGCTCTCGGAACTGAGGGACGCGGAAGATGTGGCGAGCCTGCTGCGAAGCCTACGGGACGCAGAAGGAGAGTCATTCGGCGGGCAATTGGAGGAGATGCTGCGAAGCAAGGGGGCGGTGACGGCGGCCCGGGCGCGGCGGAGCAACGAAGGAATCGGCGCGGCGGCAGCGCGAACACTGCTGGCACGGATCAAGAGCGGTACGAACGTCGTGGAGCCGAAACATCGGGAACGCGGAAGCGCGGCATTTGAAACGGCGCGAATCGTTCCAGAGCGAGGGAACGAAGCACCGCGCGACGTGGAGGCACCAGCCGGACGAAGTCGGGGGAGCCTGCTGCACGAGGTGCGGGCATGAGTCGAATTGTGCGACCAATTCCCAGGCCACTTCGGTTCCTGCTGGGTGTAGCTGCGCTGGTTCTGGCGCAATTCGCCGCGAGCAGCGCCGTGGCGCAGCCGTACCTGGCGGAGCCGCACATCATGATGAACGACCCGGCGCCGGAGGCCGGTGAGTTGACGAGCGCGATCAACCCCATCGATATTGTTACGGGTGCGGCGGAGGCGCTGCCGGGCTACTCGGGGGGGATGAGCGGGGCGATGAACATCCTCATCCTGATGACGGTGCTCACGGTGGCGCCGTCGCTGCTCATCATGTGCACGTCGTTCACGCGCATCGTGATCGTGCTGGGACTGGTGCGGCAGGCGCTGGGAACGCAGACGCTGCCGCCGAGCCAGATCATCGTGGGGCTGGCGATGGTGCTGACATTCGTGGTGATGGGCCCGACATTCAACCGGATCTACACGGAGGCGGTGGTTCCGTATGAGCAGGGAAGCGCGGAAGTCAGGACGCATGAACAGTTGTGGGGGCGAGTGAAGGCTCCGCTGCGTGACTTCATGTTTGCGCAGATCGACGCGACAGGGAACTGGTCGACGGTGTATGCGATGCTGGAGTATCGGGGAGTCGACATCAGCGAGCCGGAGAACCTGAAGTACGAGGATGTGGACATGCTGGCGCTGGTGCCGGCGTTCATCCTGTCGGAGTTGAAGACGGCGTTCCTGATCGGTTTCCAGGTGTACCTGCCGTTTCTGGTCATTGACATGGTGGTGTCGAGCCTGCTGATCTCGATGGGCATGATGATGCTGCCGCCGGTGCTGATTTCGCTGCCGTTCAAGTTGCTGCTGTTTGTGCTGGTGGACGGGTGGCAACTGATCGTGGGGAGCCTGCTCCTGGGATTCGCGGCGGCATAAGACGGAGAAGTGAGGCGCACATGGCATTTGATCATGCAGTTGACCTGACACGACATGCACTGCTCATCGCGCTGCTGCTGGCCGGACCGATCCTGGCAGCGGGTCTGATCATCGGGCTGTTCATCTCGGTGCTGCAAGCGGTGACGCAGATCCACGAGCAGAGCCTGGCGCTGATCCCGAAAATCGTTGTGATGATCCTGGTCCTGGCGGCGCTGACGCCGTGGCTCCTGCAAATGCTCATGGAGTTTGCGGCGGAAGTTCTTTCGGGAAGGTACTAAGGCAGGCGCGCGAGCATGACGCAGGACATCGGACAACTTGTGACGCTGGCGCTGCCTGCGGTGTTCATGCTGACGCGGATCACGGGGCTGTTCATTTATTCGCCCGTGCTGTCGAGCCCGATGATCCCGGTGCAGGTGAAGGTGATGCTGGCGCTGGCGCTGACGGCGGCGTGCAGCGCGATGACGCCGGCGGGGCTGGCCGGGTTTGCGGGGGTGGAGGCGAGTCTACTGACGGTGGCGCCGATCATCGTGTCGGAACTGGCGGTGGGGCTGACGATCGGGTTCTTAGCGACGCTGCCGCTGATGGGGATGGAAGTGGGTGGGACGCTGGTGGGTCAGCAGGTGGGATTCCAGATGGCTCACACGATCAATCCAGCGACGGAGGAGGACAGCGACGCGGTGGGGCAGCTCATGTTCTATCTTGGGCTGACGGGATTTGTGCTGATGGGCGGGATGGAGGGGATGACACTGGCGGTGGCGAAGAGTTTTGAGGCAGTGCCGGTCGGGGGATTTGTGATGGGGCAGGGCGCACTGAGTGTGCTGCTGGGAGCGGTGCGGTCGGCATTTGAGCTCGGGATTCGGGTTGCAGCGCCGGTGCTGTGCATGGTGTTCCTGGAGACGCTGGCGGTGGGGATCATGAACAAGGTCGCGCCGACGATGAATGTCATGACATTCGGGTTCATCGTGCGGGTGCTGGTGGGGCTGAGCGTGCTGGCGGCGACGGTTTCACTGGTGCGGGAGGCGAGTCTGGAGACGATTGAGGAAGCGATGCGCTCCATCCCGCGGCTGATCGACGGGGGAGCGCAGCAGGCGGAGGAAGCGGGGGGCGCGCATGGCTGAGGACATGGGCGAAAAGACTGAGCCGGCGTCGCAGAAGAAGCGGGATGATGCGCGCAAGAAGGGAAGCATCGCCAAGTCAGCGGATCTCAACGCGGCGGTGGCGATCACGGCGGCGGCGGGAGTGATCGTGCTGATGCTTCCGGGGATGATGCGCGACCTGGGCGAGTTCATGAGACTGATGCTCGGGGAGTTGCGAGTGGGCGAGTCGGGAGCAACGGAAGCGAAGATCTGGATGTGGCAAGGGCTGGTGCTGCTGGCGAAGGCAGCGGGGCCGGTGCTGGTTGTTGCGCTCGCCGGCGCGTATTTCGGGGGGCTGGTGCAGGTCGGGTGGCTGGTCACGGGCGAGCCGCTCATGCCGGACCTGGGCAAGGTGAATCCGGTGCGCGGCGTGCAGCAGTTGATGAGCCCGATGACGGCGGCGAAGACTGCGGCGACGCTGCTCAAGTTGTTTTTCCTTGGCCTGACGGTGTGGATCCTGGTGCGCAGGAATCATGAGCAGATTCTGGGCCTGACGCGATTGGAGTGGAGCGAGGCGCTGGTATTTGCGGGGGGGTTTCTGAAGGAACTGCTCGTGTGGTTCCTCGTGTGCCTGATCCTGATCGGCATCGGGGACTACGCATTTCAGCGGTGGAACTGGGAGCGTCAGCATCGGATGTCGCATGAGGAAGTGAAGGAAGAGTACCGAACGATGCAGGGTGATCCGAAGGTGCGCGGGCGGCAGCGGAGTTTTGCGCGGAAGATCCTGATGCAGCGGATCAACACGGCGGTGCCGAAGGCGGACGTGATCGTGACGAACCCGGAGCACCTGGCGATTGCGCTCAAGTGGGACCCGGAAACGATGAACGCGCCCAAGGTGCTGGCGAAGGGGGCGGATTTCATGGCGCTGCGCATCAGGCAGGTGGCGGCGATGCACAATGTTCCGATCGTGGAGAAACGGGAGCTGGCGCGCGCGATGTACCCGCTGGTCAAGGTGGGGCAGGAGATTCCCTCGCGGTTCTACACGGCGGTGGCTGAGGTACTGGCGTACGTCTATCGGCTGACCGGGCGAAAGGTTGCGTAGAGAAGAGGGTTATCAGGTTGCCGCACGGATGCGGCCGGGGTAGGGCGGCAGTTTTTGCGCGGCAGCCACGGACATGGCGACAACGGCAGAAGCACAACCCGGGATAAATGTGCGGTTGCAGCAGCTGCGGACGTTTGCGATTCCGATCGCGTTCGTCGGGCTGTTTGTCGTGCTGGTGGTGCCGCTGCCGCCGGTGCTCATGGACATTTTCATCACGTTCAATATCGCATTCAGCGCGGTAGTGCTGCTGACCACGGTGTACCTGAGCCGACCGTTGGATTTCTCCGTGTTTCCCAGCCTGCTGCTGGCGGCGACGCTCCTGCGGCTGGTGCTCAACGTCGCGACGACGCGACTGATCCTGAGCACGGAGGCGAGCACGCCGGAGGAGGCGCAATTTGCGGCGGGGCATGTGATCGCGGCGTTCGGGAATTTTGTCGCGGGGGACTCGGTCATTGTCGGTACGGTGATTTTCATCATCCTGGTGGTGATCCAGTTCGTGGTCATCACGAAGGGCTCCACGCGGGTGAGCGAAGTGGCGGCGCGGTTCACACTCGATGCCATGCCGGGCAAGCAGATGGCGATTGACGCGGACTTGACGGCGGGTCTGATCAGCGAGGCTGAGGCGCGGGCGCGGCGTGAATCGGTGATGCGGGAGGCGGACTTCTACGGAGCGATGGATGGTGCATCAAAGTTCGTGCGTGGCGATGCGATCGCGGGCATCGTCATCACGCTGATCAACGTGCTGGGCGGGTTTGCGGTGGGGGCGTTCAGCAAGGGATGGGGGATCGGACAATCGCTGGAAGTGTTCACGCGGCTGACGATCGGCGACGGGCTGGTGTCGCAGATTCCTGCGTTCATCATCGCGATCGCATCGGGCCTGATCGTGACGCGGTCGGGTGCGAAGGAAGACTTCAACCAGGACATCACGGGGCAGCTGACGGCGCAGCCTAAGGCGTTGTTTGTGGCGGCCGCGTTCCTGGCGATCATGTCGGTGACGGGGCTGCCTTTTCTGCCGATGCTGGGATCGGCGCTCGTGATCGGAATGATGGGGTGGTTCGTCAGCAGGCAGAAGGTGGATGCGGAGGCGGCCGCGCGACGTGCGGCGGCCACGGCGAAGGAGAGTGCGGCGACGGCGGGGCCGGCGGCACCGACGGTGGATGACCTGCTCAAGGTGGACCTGCTGGAGCTGGAGGTGGGTTACGGCCTGGTGCCGATGGTGAATCAGGCGGAAGGGGGAAGCCTGCTGGACCGAATCAGCGCGATTCGGCGGCAACTGGCGGCGGAACTGGGGCTGGTGCTGCCGCCGGTGCGAATCCGGGACAATGCGCAAATGAGCCAGTGGGGATACCGCGTGAAGATCCGGGGCTCGGCGGTCGCGGGTGGCGAGGTGTATCCGGGCCAATGGATGGCGATGGACTCGGGGATCGCATCGGGCAGGCTGGAGGGGAATCCGACGAGGGAGCCGGCGTTCGGCCTGGATGCGATGTGGATTGAACCGCACCAGAGGGCGAAGGCGGAGAGTCTGGGTTACACGGTGGTGGACGCGACGAGCGTGCTCATGACGCATTTCACGGAGATTGTGAAGACGCACGGGGACGAACTGCTGACGCGGCAGGAGATCGCGAACCTGATCACGAACCTGAAGGAGCGCGCGCCGAAGCTGGTGGAGGAGACGATCCCGGAGAAGGTCAAGCCTGCGGAGCTGCAGCGGGTGCTGCAGGCGCTGTTGCGCGAGCGGGCGCCGATCCGGGACACGGAGACGATTGTGGAGACTCTGGCGGAGTGGTCCGCGCAGACGAAGGACACTGAAATCCTCGTGGAATATGTGCGGCACGCGTTGCGGCGGAGCATTGCAGCGCAGCACGTCGAACAGGATGCACAGGGTGTGAGCCGGCTGTATTGCGTGACGATCGACCCGCGGCTGGAGGACACGATCACTTCGTACATTGACCGCTCGGGCGGGACGACGACGAACACCATGCCGCCGGCCATGACTGCGAAAGTTGCGAGCGCAATCGCCGAGGCGCTCAAGCCGCTGGTGCAGGCGGGTCATCAACCGATTCTGCTTACGTCACCGCAGGTTCGAGGCCCGCTGCGGAAGATGCTCCAGCAGCGCATCAGCACGATCGTGGTGCTGGGATACAACGAGATTCCGCCGGGACTGAACGTGGAGTCGCTGGGCCTGGCGGCGCTCTCAGCCAAGGACGAGGTGGCGGCGGCGGCGGCAGCGTGATCCCGGATGCATACCCATTTGGAAAGGCAGATCAGACGTGACGCTCAGGACGTATCGAGGAAGCAGCGTGGATGAGGTGCTCACGCGTGTGCATGCGGAGA
This sequence comes from Phycisphaerales bacterium, assembly GCA_044229655.1. Classification (GTDB taxonomy): domain Bacteria; phylum Planctomycetota; class Phycisphaerae; order Phycisphaerales; family UBA5793; genus JBGASM01. The sequence continues at coordinate 271,765 of JBGASM010000002.1, forward strand.
TGGGCGCGGATGCGGTGATCCTGCATACCAAGATGGACAAAATGGGCGGGCTGCTGGGCGTGGGCGCGAGGAGTGTGATTGAGGTCACGGCGATGCGGGGAAGCCGTGAACCGGTGAGAGTGGGAGATCTCCCGAAGCAGGCGATCGCTGTGCCGACACTATCGAGGCAAGCGGCGATCGAGCGCGCCCTGCGGGCGGCGCAGCAGGTGCGCGAGGCGGCCGGCGAAAGGAAAGTTGCGGAAGAAGGATCACTGACCACCGCCGCGCATGCGGCCAGGCCCAGGAAGGCTGAGATGAACTACTCCGAGATGCTGAGGGAGGCGGCGGCTGCGATCGTCAAGGAGCAGGCGGCGAGGCTGGGGGTGGAACTGACCATGGCTGTCGAAGCGCAGCGGCGCCGAGGCGGGTGTGACGAGCGGGAGGGCGATCAGGTGTTCCGAGCGGCGTGGCAGGAGGTGATGGCGCGCCGAGACATAGAGCCGACGAGCACGGAGGCGAGGGCAGAGGAGCGATGCGAAGATCGGTCGCTCACCGCGGTGTACGGCGAGAGTGACGAGGCACGCGACATGCTGATTGGACGGGTGATTACGGCGCGGGCCCGCGCGGGAAGGGGGGAGGCACTGGTCCTCGACTGCGGCAGGGAGACTGCGCCGTGCGAGGTCAAGACGTATGCAGAGGCTCTGGGCGGGAGATGGCAGAGATTGCGGGAAGGGCAGGAACTCTCTGAGGTCATTGCGGGGACGAGCACGGCGGCGGCAGTGATCGTGCGGCTGGGCAGCGCGACAAATATTCATCGCAACCCGGTTCGGCGACTTCTGGCGTTGTGGGAGGATGCCAGATTGGGGATGCGGTGTGTGTGCGCTACGGAGCGTGCCGGAGCAGGGGGGGCCGAGACGCTGGGACTGCGGCCGATGCGAACGGCGCAGCGTGTTGCGATCGGAGTGGAGGAACGCCTGGGCCTGGAGGTGGTGGTGAGCGGGACGCGGATGGCGTGGGAGCGGATGCGGGCGGGGTAAGCGCATCGGCAGAGTGCGCTGGGCGAGGCGAGAGGCGAGGGGGAACGCGAGTTCATTCTGGCAGTCGATGTGGTCCGGGCGCACACGGAGGGCGTTGCGCCCGTTTCGAATGAGCGGGCCGCGAACCAAACAGCGAACGAACAGGCGAGAACTTGAATGAAAAAGATGAAAAGGATTATCGAGCGTGGGTGATTGTCGGTGTGTATCCGCCGATGAGTTGGAAGTCCGGCAGGCAGGAATTGCGCGATGGCAGAGAGCAAGACAAACACCGCGACAGAAGGGTTCGTCCCGCCGGGACGGGCGATTGCCGGGGTGTTTGCGCTGGCAGGGTTTGTCGTGGCCGTCGCTGCGGGGTTGGACACGGGAAACAGCGCGGCGGCGATCCTGGCGCGAGCCTTGCTGGCGATGGTGGTGTGCTTTGCGGTGGGCGTGTTCGCGGGCATGCTGTGCGAGCATGTGCTGGCGAAGGACGCAGAGATGTTCGCGGCGACGAAGCCCGTGCCTGATTCGTCGGTCACGGCAGAGCAGATGGTGGAAGAGATGCGGAAACGCGACGAAGTGAAGGGTGGCGGGGCGAAAGACGGCGGGTGAGGAAAATGCAGGGTCGCGTGACAGCGGACTTGCGTGGTGGTCTGGTGGTAGGTATCGTTAGCCAATTGACCGGCGGTCCATGGATGGACCAATATGCCGATGTCGATGGCTGAAGAGGTCAAGGAGTCGACCCGTGCCAAAGACGAAGTCATCGAAATCCAGCGCGCGCGTGACGAAGAAGATATTGACGTTAGGCGAAATGCGCATGGAGGACGTGTGGAGGCGGTATCGCAGCGAGGGCGGCCACGAGGTGAGGAATTTCCTCGTGGAGAAGTTCCAGCACCTGGTGCGCTACAACGCTGAGCGTTTGCACAAGAAGCTGCCGGACGAAGTGGACGTGAACGACCTCGGGCAGGCGGGCATGTTCGGCCTGATGGACGCGATCGACACGTACGACCTGGAGCGCGGGGTGAAGTTCGAGACATTCTGTGCGCGGCGCATCCTGGGCGCGATGCTGGACGAGTTGCGTTCGATGGACGTGATTCCGCGGCTGGTGCGGCACCGCACGGCGAAGGTGGAGACGGCGCGCAAGGCGTTTGCGGCGGTGCATGGGCGCGAGCCGACTGAGCAGGAACTGGCGCAGCACCTGGGCATGGGAATGGATGTGCTGCAGAAGTACCTGAAGGACAGCCGGCCGGCGTCTTTTGTCAGCCTGAACCGGAAGTGCTTTGAGGGCGATTCGAGCCGAGATGTGCGCGAGATCGACATTCTGGAGGACGAGACGCAGTCGAACCCGTTTGATGTGACGCAGCGGGGTGATCTGAAGGAAGTGATCACGAAAGGGCTGACGCGCGCGGAACGACTGATCGTGGTCCTGTACTACTACGAAGAGATGACGATGAAAGAGATCGGCATGACGCTGGACCTTTCGGAGTCGCGCGTTTCGCAGATGCACTCATCAATCCTGGCACGGCTGCGGGCGCACCTGCTGCACCGTGAGGCGGAGTTGTCGGAGGCGTGAGGCGGGACGGTTAAGATGAGGGAATGAAACGCACGGACGTGAGGGCGTATATCGCGCTGGGAGCGAACCTGGGGGACCGGGAGCACGCGCTGCGACGGGCGGTCGAAGCGGTGGGAGGGTTGCCTCTCACGCGGGTGATGCGGGTGAGCGGGTGGATCGAAACGGAGCCAGAGGGCGGGCCGGCGGGGCAGGGGAAGTATCTCAACGGCGCGATGGAAGTGGACACGCGGTTGGAAGCGCGGGAGTTGATGTCTGCGCTGCTGGAGATCGAGTCTGCGCTGGGGCGGGTGCGCAAGGCGCGGGAACGCAACGAGCCGAGGACACTGGATCTCGACTTGCTTCTTTATGGCGAGGAGATCATCGAGGAGGAGGGGCTGGTGGTGCCGCATCCGCGGATGGGTGAGCGGAGATTTGTGCTGGAACCGCTGGCGGAGATCGCAGGGCATGCGCTGCATCCGGTCACGGGACAAACGGTGCGGGCCATGCTCGATGCGCTACGGGCTGGGTGAAGGAATTAATCTTCGGGAGCGTTGGCGGCGGTGCGCGCACGGAATTCGGCGGTGAGGCGGGCGGTGAGGGGGCCCGGCTTGCCGGAGCCGATGAGCGTGTCATCGACCTGGGTCACGCTGATGATCTCGGCGGCGGTACCGGTGAGGAAGACTTCGTCGGCACGTTTGAGTTCATCGAGCCGGAAGAGGCGCTCGGAGCAGCGGATGCCGAGGTCGCGGCAGAGGCGGATGACGAAATTGCGCGTGACGCCGTTGAGGATGCCGGCGCCGAGTTCCGGTGTGGAGACTTCGCCGTTCTTCACGAAGAAGATGTTGTCGCCGGTGCACTCGGAGACATATCCCTCGGAGTTGAGCATGACCGCCTCGAAGAGGTTCTGGTCAAGGGCTTCGACCTTGGCGAGAATGTTGTTGAGGTAGTTGAGGCTCTTGATTGCAGGGTCGAGGGCGGCGATGTCGATGCGGGGCCGCTTGGCGGTGATGACCTTCATGCCCTTGTCGTACATCTCCTGGGGATACAGGTGGATCTCGTCGGCAATGATGAATGCGAAGGACTGCGGGCACTTGAAGGGGTTGAGGCCGAGGGAGCCTGCGCCGCGAGTGATGACGAGGCGGATGTAAGCGTCTTTGAGGTTGTTGGCGGCAAGGGTTTCGCGCATGGCGCGGGCGAACTGGTCGCGCGAGAAGGGCGGAGTGAGGCGGATGCGGTCGGCGGACGCAAAGAGGCGGTCCAGGTGGGAGCCCAGCTTGAAGATGCGGCCGTTATAGACGCGAATGCCCTCGAAGACGCCATCGCCGTAAAGCAGTCCGTGGTCATAGACGCTGACCTTGGCGTCGTCTTTGGGGACAAGTTGGCCGTTGAGCCAGATTTTGAGCATGTGCGAGTCCCTTGCGGTGTGGGCGTCCTGGGTCCGCCGCACAAGTGCAGCGGGCAAACCGTGGGGGCAAGGTTAGCAGGAGGGGAGGCGAAGGGCCAAAGCGGACGGGAAGGGACGCAGCGTTTTTCAGGAACCGGCAAGGGTCCGGCTGAGAACGGCGAGAACCTCGGGGTCGGGGTCCTGGGGGACGTTGATCCAGTAGCGCACCTGATCGGCTTCTCCTGAGACGGCGTACACCCAGAGGACGAGCCCGACGGTCTTGCCGGAGGAGGCCAGGGCATCGTGGATGGCGGTGGCGGCGGAGTCGGCGGGCTTGCCGATGGTGGGATCAGCGGCCTCGGCAGCATGTTCGGCCATGATGGTCTTGATGCGGGCTTCGAGGTCGAGATCGTCGATGCGAGTCAGGCCGGCGTCGGAGAGATTGGCGACCGCCTGAGCGATGGCAGACTCAATCTTCTCGCTGCGGAACGCGGGGTGGTTGTTGACCACAACAAAGGTCGCAGGCCGAGAGTTCCACACATCTTCGAGCGTCGGAAGGAACTCGGTCTCGACATCCGGAGTTTCCGGCACTTCGGGAGTCTCGTAGCCTGCGGCATCTTCGGCAGAGGCGAAGTCGCCGGGATGGGCACCGTCAATCACAATGAAGCCGTTGGATGAGGTCGCCGCGGACTGAAGGGCGGCCTTGAGCGCATCTTTGAGGGACGCATCGCCTGAGTGAATGGCGGCTTTGGCGTCGAGGACGGCCTGGTGAATCGTGGGGGCAATGGCGGGGCTGATGCCCGGAGCGGTGGTGACCACGCTGATGTGCTGAGCGCGGGAAGCGCGACGACCGACGATGTCCTTGACAGTGCCGACGCCATAGGAAAGCGCAAAGAAGAGGACCACACACGCGGCGATGGCCATCCCGGGGTTGATGCGTTCGGAAGGCGCATAGGCGGGAGAGCGGCCCAGAGCCTGGGACCGGCGAAGGGCTGCGCGCGACTGGGCGCGGGAGACCTGATCGCGGGCGGAGGCGCGGCCGGAGGGTGATTTACCGGCGGGGTCGGGTGTGCGGCCGTGCTCACCGTGCACGCCGACGGAGCGCCAACCATGAGACTCGCGCTTCACAGCATCCGCAACGCCGGAGGCGACCTGGCCGACAGCGTGGAACATGCCATCGTTGCGTACGTTGTGCGAGAAGCGCTGGGCGGCTGAGGCGGCGTCGCGCCCTGCGCTGCGGAACTGATCCGTGACGGGGACGTTGGGCACCTCGGCAGGCGCGGTGCGATACGCGCCGGTCCACCAGTTGAGAACCTGAAGTCGGGGCTTGTTGCGGCCGAGGAGCGAGGCGGCGGCATTCCCGACGGCGCCCACGCCTGCACCAATCACATTGGCGCCAGCACCCAGCGCGGCGCCACCTGCACCGACAGCGGCAGCAGCGGCGGGGGGGGCGGCGGCAGCGGCGGCGCCAATTGCACCAATCGCAGCAGCGCCGATTGCGGCGGCGGGGGCCCAAGGCATCGGGGATGCGGCAGGCTGAACGAGGGGCTCCTGCGAGCCTGCGCGCATGCTCGGGAGGTCGGCCATCTTGACGGCGAACAGATCGGAACTGCGGCGAACGCACTCGATGTCTGCGAGCATGAGGCCCGAAGACTCGTAGCGGTGGTTGTAGTCCGTCATGGCCCGACGAACGATCCACTTGACCGAATCGGGGCAGCGTTTGCTGATGGATGAGAGCCCGCCGTGCATGGGGAAGGTGTTTTCAAGGGCGTAGTAGAGGACGGCGCCGGCGGCGTACAGGTCAAATTTGACGCCGTCGACTTCGTGGACCTTTACTCCACGAAGGGCCATGCGGACCATTTCGGGATCGCGAAAGTATTCGGTGCCATGGGTGGTGAGGGTCATGGCGGAGCGAAGCGGAGTGATGAGGCCGAAGTCGACGACTTCCGCGCGTCCGTTCTGCACGAGGATGTTGTCGGGCTTGATGTCCTTGTGCCAGAATCCGGAGCGGTGATAGGTGTCGAGGGTGCGCAGGAGATCGGACATGTAGCCGAGGACTTCGGCGAGTTGAGGATCACCGAGGCCTTCATCGCCAGTCTGGCCGTGCAGGTTGCGAACGACCTGGCCAAGGCTGTCGCCGGCGACATAGGGCATGACGTAGTAGAAGCGTTCCGCGGTCAGTTGGTGTTCCAGGACAAGACCGATCTGCTTGGCGCTTTCGAGGGCGCGGCTTTCGCGGACGATCTGAGGGAGGCTGGAGCCGTCGGCGATAGCGAAGGACTTGATGACGACGCGATCGGGGCACGCGCCGACCAGTTTCGTGATGCGGTCGCGATGTTCCTTGGAGGGTTCGGCGATGTAGAGTCGACCGCCGGAGCCGCCGGCAGGCAGAGAGCCCACGATGTTGTAGCCTTCGAAGAGGCCGGCGCGGCGACTGGGGCGATCTGCGCCCGGCGCCTGAGCCATCGCCTGAGGGAGGCGCTGCTCGACGCCTTCGAGGGCGGTTTCGAGGGAGAACAGGCGGAGGGGGTGGCCGATGGCCATGCGATAAATGCAGGCACCTGCGGTCTTAATCTCGTTCTGGACGGCGGCACCGTAGTGCGCGGAGGAGGACCAGCGGCCGATGATCACATTGCCCACAGAGAGAAAGGAGAACAAGGCGCCGGCGAAGATGGACCCGACGATGCGGAGCGCATCCTTGAGTTCGCCGACGATGAAGCGGAAGATGTTGCCGATGAGAGCGGTGATGAGCCAGACAATGCTGGTGACGAGTTTGCCGACACCCTTGAGAATGGGAATGAAGACGTAGATGAAAATGAGGATGACGGCGGCGACGCCTACGAGGGTGCCGACAATGCCCCAAAGAATCCCGAAATCGCTTCCCATGACAATCTCCTTCGATCAGCGGCGGGTGCGGTCCCCGAAGGGCTGATCCTCATCAATCCGAATGCTGGTCTGCTGGTGGTAGATATCCGCCAGGGCGCCGTCGAAGAGGGCATCATCGGCGTAGAGGCCGGCGTCCTCGCCTTCGCGGCTTTCTTCCTGAGTAAATGAGTAGGTGGCGATGATCTCGCTGATGCGACGGCGCAGGGCCGCGCGAACCTTGGTCATGTGGCGGCTGACGGTAGGCTCGGAGATACCGAGCTGGCTTGCAACGTCCTTGCCGGCGACGCCATCGAAGACGCGCATGCGGTAGACCTGAAAGGCGATGAAATCGGACTCGGCCTCGACCTTGCGGACGGCCGACTGGACCTTGGCGCGAAAGACCATGCGCTCGTAGGACTCATCGGCCTGCACCCACTGAGCCTGGCCCATGTAGGACTCATCTAGAGAGGCGGCCTTGGCTCCCTTGCCGCGCTTGGACGCGTTGCGCCGGTCGATCTCATCGCCCAGCACATGCTTGGCGATGGAGAGGAGCCAGGTGCTGAAGCGCGCTCCCTTCGCGGGGTCGTAGCGGTCGATGGACTTGGTGAGGGCGGCGAGGGTTTCCTGACTGAGATCGCGGACGGTCTCAGCGCCGACCTTTCCCTTGCCCCAGCGGGTGAGTTGGGACTGGAGGACCGGGCCAAAGGTCTCCCAGAGTTCAAACCATGCGGCATCGTCGCCGGCACGGAGTCGCTTGACGAAATTGGTGGTCAGGGCGTTCATCATGGGAGGATGCGTGTAGTTGTTCCGTATTTGGGACGTTGGGTTTCAGGAGAAAGGTGCAGCAAATGTTAAGGAGGGCGGGGGGAGGGGAGGGTTGGAGAAAAGAGCGGGCCGGGGAGCGGCGAAAAAGCGCGAAAAAGGGTGAAACGACGCGAAATCGGCAACGGGGATGTCCCAATGAGATGGAGCAGGGGCGAGTATTCGGTCCCTTACACAACATCCCGGACAGTTGAACGCAAGGAGATTGACAATGACGGGTCTGACCAAAATGGTGTTCCGCGGCGCGTTGATCGGTGGCCTGGTGCTGGGCGGGGCCACGCTGGTTCTGGGGCCCGACCGGATTGCGGCCGGGTGTGCCCAGGTGAGGCACTACGCGACGGCGTGGTTTGACGGGCAGATTGAGGATCCGGTGCTGATGAGGCAGCAGTTGCAGACTCTGCAGAAGCAGTATCCGGAACGGATCAAGGAACTGCGCGGCAGCCTGGCGGAGGTGGATGCGCAGATCTCGCAACTCAAGCGCGATTCTGAGGTCGCGTCGAAGGTGGTGGACATGGCCAAGAACGACCTGGCGAGCCTGGGCAACATGGTGGACCGGGCGAACGTGCAGCTGGCGGCCAACACCGGCACCAACGCGGTGCTCATCAAGTTCCAAGGCAAGAACATCACGGTGGATGAGGCGTTCACCAAGGGCACGAACATCAAGCAGACGGCAGTGGCGTACCAGGATCGCCTGGCGGCGAATGAGCGCGACCTGAAACTGCTGACGACACAACGGACGCGCCTGGCGGAGCAACTGGAGAAGGCTCAGCATGAGTACACGAACTTCCAGACGCAGGCGTGGTCCATCGAGCGGCAGATCGCTGCGGTGGAACGGAACGGAAAGATTGTGGACATGCTGCAGGACAACCAGGACGCGATCGAGAGCGGAGACAAGTGGAAGGTTGTGAGCCTGGATGACATGCAGAACCGTCTGGCCGCGCTGCAGGCTGAGAATGAAGCGCTGCTGGAGACGATGGGGACGATCGGCAGCGGGACGGCGTACGAGGAGCGTGCAAAGAGCGCTCTGACCGCAGGCGACAACCCCTTCGTGTGGGACGTTGAACCGAAGCAGGCTGCTCAGGAGGGATTCCCTGAGGCACCGGTGATCATCGACGAAGATGACACGCAGGCACCTGCAGGGGCGGACGTGACGGATGCGGCGATGGCCCGGGCGCAACAGCGCGGCGGGTAAGAGCGGCAGGCGTCAAGGAACTCCAACACAGCGCGCAAGCGCAGGACGGCGTCGCACGACCACGACGCCGTCCATTTTTTTTTCGGTTACTCATCGAGATTCGCGACAGTGCGGGGCCAGTCGGCGCGGAGGAGGCGCGAGAGGGCGCGGTCGGCAAGGATTCTGCCGCCGGTCTGGCAGGTGGGGCAGTAGTTGAGGTCGTTTTTTTCGGTGTAGGTGATGCGCTGCACGGGGGTTTGGCAGACAGGACAAGGCTGACGAAAGCGGCCGTGCACCGCGAAGTCGGGGCGGAAAGCGGTGATTGAGCCGACGCCGGGAAACCGCGAGCCAAACTCGCTCCTGAGGGTGGCGATCCAGCGGTTCAGCACAGACTGAATGGACTCGTAGAGGCAGCGGATGTCGTCATCAGAGAGAGATTGGGTTTGCTTGAAGGGCGAGAGGCGGGCAGCGTGGAGAATTTCGTCGGAATAGGCGTTTCCAACAGCGGCGATGGTGCGGGGATCGGTGAGCGCGCGCTTGAGTGTGCGATTGGCGCGGGTGAGGGCAAGATGGAAGTTGGGGAGAGTGCAGGTGAGGGGATCGAGCCCGCCGGCGTCGAGGGCGTCGAGAGCGGCTGGGCCGGCGAGGATGTGGAGGGAGGCACGTTTCTGTGTGCCGGCTTCGGTCAGCGTGAGGGAGCCGGTATCGAAGTCGAGGCGGGCGAGATCGATCTTTCCCAGCGGCTTTGAAGGCGGAAGCGCGGGGTCGGACCAGAGGAAGCGGCCGGCGATCATCAGGTGAAAGGCCAGATGGATGTCGTTGTCGAGCGAGAGGATGATGCGCTTGCCCTGCCGGTGCACCTGAGTCACTGAGTGACCCGTGCAGGCGTCGACAGGGGGGTCAAAGGTCCGAAGGAGGAAAGGTGAGGAAATGCGCACACGATGGAGCATGCGGCCGGTTACGCGGGCAGCAAGGGCGTCGACGTAGATGGTGAGATCCGGGAGTTCGGGCATGGGGAATGGGGCAGGGGCGCCGGCTGCCCCGGGGACGGCTGGGCATGTCTATGATTCGAGGTTATGGCCGGAACCACGATGAAATCATCTGCGCGAGAGACGGAGGGAGTGCGGTTTGCACTTCCGTCTGCTTCGGCGGGTCGGCGCGAGGAGCGCGGGTTGCGAGATCTGTTTTCGGTGGGGCCGGCGACGGTGGAGGATCTGCGGGTGCTGGGGATTACGACGGTGGCGGAACTGGCTGCGCATGAGCCCAGGGAGTTGTACGAGCGGCTGTGCAGCGTGACGGGTCAGAGGCATGATCCGTGCTGTGAGGATGTGTTTGCGGCGGCCATTGCGCAGGCACGCGACCCGGAATTAGAGGGGGATGCCTGCCGGTGGTGGTACTGGTCACGGCTGCGGAAGTCGCGCTCGAATTGACAAATCAGAGATCGCCGATGAGGTCTGCGAGGGCAGCACCGGGATTCTCCGTGCGCATGAGGTGTTCGCCGATGAGAGCAATCTTGACGCCGTGATCGCGGAGGCGGCGGAGGTGGGCAGGCTGAGAGATGCCGGACTCGCTCACCAGGATGGACTTGTCCTCGATCAAGTCGAGCATGCGAAGCGTGTGATTGAGATCAGTGGTCATGGTGGTCAGGTCACGGTTGTTGACGCCGAGGAGGACGTAGCCGGGATGAGGGAAGCCGACATGCGGGCGGACCTCGAGAAGGCGTTCGGTATCGTGAACCTCAAGGAGCGTGGTGAGCCGGAGTTCGGTGGCGAGGATCAGAAGATCGAGCAGGCGGCCGATGGGCAGGACATCGGCGATGAGGAGGATGGCATCGGCGCCGATGGCGCGGGACTCGTAGACCTGCCAGGGGTCGACGATGAAGTCCTTGCGCAGCACGGGGAGATTGACGGAATTGCGGATGAGTTGGATGTATGCGTTGTCACCGGCGAAAAAGCGCTGGTCGGTGAGGCAGGAGATGGCGGCGGCGCCGGCGCGCTGGTAGCCTTGAGCGATGGGAATGGGGCTAAACGCGGGGTTCTCATATTCGGGACGGAGCCAGCCGGCGGAGGGGCTTTTGCGCTTGATTTCAGCGATGACGGCGAAGCCATACAGATCGACGAAGTCGGCGATACGCCTGAAGAAGTTGCGCGGCTCAGGGGCGGCGCGGGCGCGGGCGGCCATTTCCTCAACCGGAACGAGTTTGCGAGCGGCGTCAACCTCGTCGTGCTTGTGGCGGATGATGGTGTGGAGCGCGTTGCTCATCGGCGTAGCAGGGGTGGGCGCGACGAGCGCGCTGGCGGGCACGGAGGATAGCGGGGGGATCGCGAGTTGGGGAGTGAGCGAGGTCCTGGGGCTGGCGATGCCGGCAGCGGGACTGGGCGTGGCGGTTTGGATCATCCACAGCCTGATGAGGAAGCGGGAATGGCCGCTGGGAAGCGGCGGAGGGAGAGTGAGCGGTGTGTCGCCGGCATGGGGTTTTGCGGTGGTCGGAATGTACTTTGTGCTGCTGCCGATGATCCAGGGCGTCCTCGTGCAACAGTGGGGCCTGGGGAGCGGTGAGGGACAGGGACTGCGGGAGCGCACGCTTGCGTTCTGGGTGAATTACGTGCTCTTTGTGCCAGTGCTCATCGTCTGGCTGGCACGGTGTCGGGGAGGCGTGGACAGTGACGGGGCAGGGAGTGGGCGGGCCGTGACGGAGGGGATCAAGGGGTTCGTGGTTGTGCTGCCGCTCGTGGGACTGGCCAGCGCAGCGGGGGCAATGGCAGAAGCATTCATCCGGGGCGAGCGACCCGACGTGATCGCGCACCAAACGCTTCAGAGCATGACGAGTGCGGAACGAGATGGATGGTGGTGGCTGGCCGCGGCGGGACTGGCGACGCTCACTCCGGTGTGTGAGGAGGTGATCTTCCGGGGGACGATTCAGAGGATTTTCAAGGAGATGGGGTTGCGAGGAGCCAGCGGCACGACCGATCAGAGAGCGCGGACCAGCATTGCATGGACGGCCATCGTGCTCAGCAGCTTCGTGTTTGCGTGCATGCATGCGAACGTGGTGCCGATATCAGCGTTGCCGGCGTTGTTTGTGCTGGCGATGGGGCTGGGAGTGATGTATGAGCGCAGCGGCAGCCTGATCACGCCGATCGTGATGCACGGACTGTTCAATGCATGGAACATCGGGATGATGACGCTGCTGGCGACGTCCTGGTGAAGTGATTCGGCGGGGCGCGATGGTGTGCGGGTGTATTTCGAGCGATCACTTGTCGGCCGCAGCTGCTGAGGGGGACTGCAGTTCAAAGGTGAACGAGGCCCAGTAACTCTGCCAGTCGGCGGCGGCGGGGTCAGCGGCCGGGACCATGTTCACAGAGGAGATCATCCACATGCCAGCATCGGGGAGGGTGAGACTGACCTGGCCCAGGGAGTCGGTGCGGGCGGAGATGAGAGTTCCGGGGTCGGACTGACGGCGGGCGACGACGAGGCGATCGGCAAGCGGAGCATCGAGGTAGTCGAGGCGGAATGAGATTGCGCTCCCGGGCTTGAGTTCGTACGGGTTGCTCAACGGAAAGAGTTCGAGAGGCAGGCCTGCATCGAGCGCGAAACCGTCGGATGATCCTGCGCCCACGCGGAGCAGCGATTTGCTGCAGCGGGCGTAGACCTCCCTGCCGGGGAGTGCAGACTGTCCGAGTTGAGCACGCTGAGCGATGACATGTTCAAGCCCGTCGGTTTTCAGGTAGTTCTCGAACTTCTGAGCGTCGAGTGTGACGGATGAGTTGCCGGAGAGATAGATCACGGTCAGCATGTCATCGCCGGCGACGCGGAGCATGCCTGCTGGGTCTGCGCCGGGACGGCCCGGAATCTCGGCCGAGCCGCGAGTGGTGAGGGCCGTGAGGCGGAGTAGTTTGTCGGGGTTGCGTGCGACGACCTCGCCCGGGAAGCCGTCCCCAACCATGAGGTGGAGCCTGACGATGGAGTTGGATGCGGGAGTGAAGTCATCGGGCTGGAGCCAGAACTCGTGTGCGGAAGCGAGGGAAGCGGAGGCGAAGATGGCAGCGAGTGCAAAGGTGCGAACGGTGGTTGAAGCGCGTGACATGGGGGTCTCTCCAAGAGGAAGGGTGCAGTGAGGTGTTCGAGGAAATGGCCCGCACCGGATATCTCACCGATGCGGGCCGCATGAGGAGAGGTTGATCACTCGTTGGGGGAGCCGGGAAGCGGGCTGCGCAGGTAGGGGAAGGCGTTGTCGAAGAAGGTGGAATCGACGTAGGCGCCGTCCGTGTAGGGAAGCTGCCCATCAGGAGCGCATGATCCATCGAGCAAGGCTCCCATAGCGACGCGGAGTTCGATGTCCACAACGTCATCGCCGGGCCGCCGACCGTTGGGGAAACCGGCCAGGTCACCGCCAAGCACGCCGAGATTGCTCTGCAAAGCGGCGGCAGTGGGGGCGATGGAGGTATTCAGGCGGAGCATTTCAGCCGGGACAACGTTGGCGGGCTGGTTCAGGCCTTCGACGCCGGTGAGGAACGCGCTGATGAGGTCGGTGCGCGGCAGGCAGGGAGCGCTGACGCCGAAGAGGATGTGAAGAATCTCGGGAAGAGTCGGGTTGGTGACGTAGGTGAGGAACTGTCCATCATCCTTGGGTTCGGAGGCGTTGAACTTGTCCTTGTCCTTGAGGCCGATGACAACTTCATTCACGAGCGGGCTGCCGAGGCGAGAGACCTGGATGTAGGAACCGGTCTCGGAGGTCGGGTAGTCGAATGTCGGATTTTTGCGCTCGACGGAGGTGCGGCGTTCGAAGGCGGTGGTCCAGGCGCCGATGACGGGTTCCCCTTCGGTGACGAGGGCGTCGATGGGAATTTCCATTATGAAGGAGGTGATGTTGGCGTCAGCGAGTTTGTCCTCTTCGCCGTTGACGGGGCCGAGGGGGTTGGTGTTGACGAGGTCGAAGATTTCGCCGAGGTTGACGACGAAGGGGTCCTTGCGCTGGCCGACGAAGACGCGGCCCATCTTGGTGGAGCCGGGTATGGCGATGTCGTACATGTACGAGGCGGCATAGGAGTCGTAGTCGGGGATGGAGGCCGTGCCGATGTTGTCCACGGGCTTGCCGAAGGCGCCGGCCATGGGGCCGTTAATGGGGATGACCTGGCCGCCGTTGCGGTCACCCTTGACCATTTCGAGGCGGTAGGACTCGGTGATGTTGAGGTTGGCGTTGCTGGAGGCGGAGATCGCGCCGATGTTGATCAGGGGAATGGAGACCATCTGATCGCCGATGGGCAGAGCGATGTCGCGAAGCTCATTGTCGAAGCGGAAGCGGAAGGTGATGTCTTCCTTCCCGTCGCCGTTGTTGTCGATGTGGATGGCATAACGGGCATCGGGGTCCATGAAGAAGTAGTTGGGACCGCCGTAGGCTTCCTGAAGCGGGATGTAATTGGCGACGATGGTGACGTAGTCCTCGCGGCCGGGCTCGTAGGAGCGGAACATGTAGAAGTCGGTGCCATCGGTCTTGGGGTGTTCGGTGACGTAGGGGGCTTCGCGGTGGCTGGAAGCACGAGCGGAGGCAGGCAGCATGGGGAGGGCTGCGGCGGCCAGCGCGAGGGCGGAGGACATCAGAGCGCGGTTCGAACGGGACATGACTTTCTTCCTTTCGGGGGAGTTGGGGCCGATGTGTGTACGGCCGGGGGCACGGGAAAGAGGGCACACTCCCGGCGAAGGGCCTGACTGGAGTGAGCGCGCACCTCGAGCGGGGCAGCAGCCGGTCTGTTTCCCACGAACTCAGACGGGACGACAGCGCGCCGTGCGGATGCAACGGTTCTCACAGATCAGGGCGTCTTCGGGGACGGGAGGCCGGCGACAAGGTGCGATGCGTCACACGACAGCAGATGCACGGGGCCGACGAGGAGTGATTACGAGGGCGGGGCGAGTGCGGATTCGGACTGGAGGAGAAAATGGGGAGATGGATGTAAAGGCTGAAACGGCAGGGGCCGGCGGCTTGACGCTTCGCGCAGGGGCGATTCAATTTCCACTTCGGCGCGCGGAGTTCGGGCCATGACGGGCCCAACCTCCAATTCTGCACCTGCGCCCATTCGATTCACCCAGCGATCGGAGCGGTTTTCATGGCCAAGCGAGTCACGCGGAAAGTCACCAAGGCGGCAAAGAAGTCATCCCGGCGTTCCGCAGGGGGCGGGAGGGGCAAGGCCAAGGTGAAGAGAGTCGCGAAAGGGGCGAAGAAGAAGTCACCGGCCAAGCGACCAGCCAAGAAGATCTCCGGGGGCAAGACGCGGGCGGCAGCGACGAGGAAGGCGCCGGTGCGGGCGGCGGTGAAACCACGAAGAAGCGAGAGCGCCCCGGCAGCGGGAGGGGGAATCGAGTCGATCCTGAAAGAGAAGCGGGTGTTCAAGCCGGCGGCGACATTCAGCAAGCACGCGCACATCCAGTCGATGGCGCAGTACAAGGCGATGTGGCAGGAGTCGATCGACAATCCCTCCAAGTTCTGGGGCGAAGCGGCGAAGGGGTTGGACTGGTTCGCCCCCTTCAAGCAGGTGCTGGAGTGGAACCTGCCCGATGCGCGCTGGTTCATCGGCGGGAAGACGAACATCTGCCACAACTGCGTGGACCGGCAGGTGGAGGCTGGGCTGGGGGCGCGGACGGCCATCGTGTGGGAGAGCGAACCGCTCAACAGCAACGGCAAGCCGGAGATCCGGCGGCTCACATACGCGGACCTGCAACTGGAAACCAGCAAACTGGCCAACGTGCTCAAATCACTGGGGGTGAACAAGGGCGAGGCGGTGACCATTTACATGGGCATGGTGCCGGAACTGGCCATTGCGATGCTCGCGTGCGCGCGCATCGGCGCTCCGCACTCCATCATCTTCGGCGGGTTCAGCGCCAGCGCGATCGCGGACCGGGTGAATGACTGCAAGAGCAAGGTGGTCATCACCTGCGACGGCGCGTGGCGACGCGGAGGCGTGGTGCCGCTCAAGAAGAATGTGGATGAAGCGCTGGCGCAGGCGTCGGGCGTGGTGCAGCATGTGATCGTGCTCAAACGCTGCGGGAACGATGTGAACATGACGCCGGGGCGGGACCACGACTGGCACGATCTCATGAAACGCGCCAGCGCGAAGAACAACCCCGAGCAGATGGACGCCGAAGACCTGCTGTTCCTGCTGTACACCAGCGGCACGACGGGCAAGCCCAAGGGGATCATGCACACCACGGGCGGGTACATGGTGTATACGTACCTAAGCGCCAAGTTCGTGTTTGATCTGCACCCAGAAGATCGCAGCAGCCTGTACTGGTGCACGGCGGACATCGGGTGGATCACGGGGCACTCATATGTCATCTACGGCATCCTGCCCAACCGGGTGCCCACGCTGATGTATGAAGGCGCTCCAAACTTCCCGGCGGAGGACCGCTTCTGGGACATCATTCAGCGGCACCGCGTGACGCATCTGTACACCGCTCCCACGGCGATCCGCGCGTTCATGAAGTGGGGCGACCAGCATGTCAAGAAGCATGATCTCTCATCGCTGCGCCTGCTGGGGACGGTGGGTGAGCCGATTAATCCCGAGGCGTGGATGTGGTATCGCAACACGATCGGCGGAGGAAAGAGCGGGGCGGGGTGCCCGATTGTGGACACCTTCTGGCAGACGGAGACGGGCGGTCATGTGTTAACACCGCTGCCAGGCGCCACGCCCACCAAGCCCGGCTCGTGCACACTGCCCTTCTTCGGGATCGATGCGGCGGTGGTGGATGAGAAGGGGCGCGAGGTCAAACCCAACCAAGGGGGATTACTGGCGATCCGGCAGCCGTGGCCGGGGATGCTGCGCGGGATTTACGGGGATCGGGATCGCTTTGTGAAGACGTACTTCACGCGCCTGCCGGGCATGTATTTCCCGGCCGATGGAGCGCGGCGGGATGAGGATGGGTATTTCTGGATCATGGGGCGGGTGGATGATGTGCTCAACGTGAGCGGTCATCGCCTGGGGACGATGGAGGTGGAGAGCGCGCTGGTAAGTCACCCCGCGGTGGCGGAGGCGGCGGTGGTGGGCATGCCGCATGAGATCAAGGGTCAGGGGGTGGCGGCGTTCGTGACGCTGCGGATGACGACGGCAAGCGGGGGGGCCAACCCCGCGCGGTCGATGCCGCTGGAGGTTCTCAAAAAAGAACTGGCGGACCATGTGGCGCGGGCGATCGGGGCGATTGCACGGCCGGACCAGATCCGATTGACGGAAGCGTTACCAAAGACCCGCAGCGGGAAGATCATGCGGAGGCTGCTGCGCGAGATCGCGGCGGGCAACGTGCCCACGGGCGATACGACGACGCTGGAGGATTTCACGGTGCTGGCGAAGTTGCGGGAAAGTGAAGAGTCCTAGGTCCTAGCGGACGGCATTTCGCGAAGCGCGAGGGGGGGAGGGGAGGTCACCACGGCGCGACGGTGTGATGGCCGCATTCGGGGCAGACGTCGGAGTGGCGGGGATAGCCGCAGGCGGCACAGAGGCCGTGATGCCAGCGCCAAATGCCGACCGCTGCGCGGCCGGTGAGCAGGGCGGTGAGCGCAAGGAGCAACAGGGTGATGATGAAGAAACTCCCATTACGGATGAAAAGAAATTGCAACATACCTGTCCAATGTATGTGAAAGCCGATGTTCCAAAGAAAGAGGGGGGCCGGGACGGCGTCAATGTACATCCAGACTTCGTTGGTCAAGGGCACAGCCCACACCAAGCCGCTCTGTCGCCGAGGAGAACTGACCGGTGCCTGCGGTGACTGGATCGAATCCAGCGAGTAGGTTCGGAGGTGCAACTCACCGGCGACTGTGGCACCCTGCTCATCCACGAATTCCGCCCGATGGATGCCCGTGATTTGCAACGGCACGTATTTGCCTGCGCCCGCGTGTTTCTCCAGATCGATCTGTTCCACGGCCAGATCCAGGCGTGACCACAAGATGATCGAGTCAGGACCGATGGGATCATCAAAGTGCGCCGCTGTCGCTTCAAATTTGCAATTGCGTCTGTCCGCATGCAATTCCATATCCGTGAACCCGGTCACGTTCGTGACCAAGAGGTGATTTCGGCAGTCGATGTAGATGGGCAGCGCAAGTCCGAGGATTACGGATGCCAGCAGAGCGAGCCGGCGGAAAGCAAAAAGCCAGCCGGATCCAAGGCGTGGCGCGGCCAGCAGCGTCACCACCCACGCCCGCAGCCGTGCGAACCGTGAAGATGACGATGGAAGCGATGATGGAGAAGCGGGTGAAGGAATGGGAGCGGCAGGATCCATATTACGTCATGGCGTCGGCCACAACCAGGCGAAGATGAGCCCCGTCAGAAGGCCGTAGACGATGCCATCGATGAGGCTGGCGATGATGGAGCGTTTGTAGGCGCCGAACCAGATCATGTTGGGGATGAAGGAGAAGGCGTAGGCGAGCACACCGGCTGTGCCGGCGATGCGGAAGATCTCGGCGAAGGTAGGTGCATCAATGACAGGGCCGGTGGTTCCGGTGGTGCCGGGGGCTGCATTGACAAGGTATATGGTGGTTGGGAGTGCAGTGTGGGTGAGGTAGGCGATGCCGATGGTCACGATGAGGTAGAGGAGGAAGGTCCAGGCCATTTTGTCGGCCATGGTGAGGGGAGTGGGCCAGAGGCTCAGGTGGCCGATGGGCCCGCGTGCGATGGCCTCCTTGACGTGGGGCTTGTCCATCGCCGCTTTCCCACGGCAGTCGGGAAAGATGTAATTGCCGGGTGGAATGTTCATGCTGCGCACGGCCTGCATGAAGGCATCCTCACCCCCCCCGCCTCCCCCGCCTCCTGCGTTCG
>JBGASM010000035.1:0-10261 GCA_044229655.1 Phycisphaerales bacterium
CATCGGGGTAGTCGTCGAGGTAGGCAAAGAAGTACTCGCTGCCGCCGATCCTCGTGTAGTGCTCGATCTCACAGATCTTGCCGCGCAGCTGGCGATCCCAGTAGAACTCCGCCAGCGCCGCCTTCAGCGCCGCCTTGTGGCAATCGGCTACCGCGATCGACTGCTTGGGCAGGCTGTTCCGCGTGATCCAGTAGCGGCCCGTGGAGAGAGCCTCCGCCCGTGCGAAATAGGCGGCGACGACGAAAGCCATCTTGACGTTCAGGTACGTCCACATCGCGCGGTCGGCCTGGCCGACAATCGCTTCGAACTCGGCGAGGCGATCGGGCGCGATGCGCTGGATCTCCTCAACCAGCACCTTCACGCCGCGCTCGTCCGCCAGTTCGTTGATGTCCTGGAGCACGAGCTGGATGAGCCGTCGCTTGTCGTCGGGCATCTTCTGCCACGCGGTGAAGATGGGCTCGACCTGGGTCTCGCCCAGGTCGTCCCAAGGGATGCCCTCGACCACGCCGGCGCGCTCGAAGCACACGCGGGTGAGCGAGTTGGGGATCTTGCGGAGTATGCGACGCGGATCAAAGTCTTTGGCCATTTCAGGGCCTCCAAATGTCCATGTCCCGTGAACAGTAAACGCACTGCGCACAAGAACACTGGGGGTTCAACCAAACAGGGATCGATCACGAGTAAGGAGCCCAAGCGCCTCCAAGCGGTAGCTCATGGCCTCGGCAGACACATGGAACTGCTCAGCGAAAGGCTTCGAGAAGCGTTGCATCGCAGCGTCCTGCTGTGCCTTCACACTTCGGGATAAGGTTGGCGCGGCGAGGTCAAGCACACACACAACGTCATCGGTGCCCCTCCACTTGATCCACGCCCGGCGAATCAGGTCACGCGGCATGAGCAGGAACGCCGCGAACATGTTCGCCTGCACCTCTTCACGCGCTTGATCGGTCGAGCGGCACACGAACGCGGGCGCATCCGCTGCGGATGTCAGAGACATCTGTGTCTCGTCGCGGAGAAAGACCTTCCGGTGAAGCTGCCAGTGGCCGATCTCATGGGCGAGCGTGAAGCGGTAGCGTCCCAGCATGCGCGGATGCTCGACGGGATCAAGGCTCCGGTCGACTCGGATAAGCTGCTCCTTGAACCAGATCGCTCCCAGCACATCGCCGTGACGGAATCGCTTCTGCAGGTCATCTATTTCATACCGCAGGTTGAGCTGCAGCTCGATCATTTCATCGACGGGAACCGGGGGTTCGGAGACCTCGCCGTGGGCCTTCTGCCACAGCGCAAAGAGCGTCTCGGCTTCGGCCTCGATGTTCTCATCGCGCAACCACGGCACACGTTCGGTCTTGGCAGGCGGTCGCCCCATCATTGCTCCTCTTTCTGCATCTTCTTGGCCTGCGCCGACAGTGCCTTCAACTGGTCTGCCGTCAAACCCTTTGCCGCCCGCAACAACTGAGGCATCTCTTCCGGCTCGCTCTGGATGATTCCGCGAAGATCCTCCGGCATCCGGCCGGCCAATGACATCAGCTCATCTGGGTTCTCTCCGAGGACCTCCGCCATCCGACGCACCCGCTCGGCGGTCGGAGGGCTCTCCACCTTTCCCTGCTCGACGAGCGAGAGATAGGTTGGGCTCACGTCGATGAGCTCCGCGAACTTCCGCAGGCTGTGACCCTTCGCGAGCCGCTTCTCGCGGATGAGCTCGCCAAAGGCTGGTTGTTTCTTGCTCATGTCTGGCGTCCGTTCACAAATCACTCCTCAGGCCGCGATCGGCCACTCCGCGTACAACGCCTCCGCCTGTGCCATCAGCACGGGCATCAGCCGATCAAAGTCCTCAGCCTTCACGCCCTGTTTCGTCAGAACACGCCGCACCGCCGCTCTCACTGCGGCCTTCACGTCCTCCCGGTGCGGCTCGGTCCAATCCACCTTCAGGTTTCGCTTGATGCTCTGCACAACGTCGTGGATCAGGCCCTTCAGGAAGTCCACGCCGTAGACGTTCTCGTAGTTGATGGCGACGGCGTCATAGAAGGCAAGCTCATCCTCCGCCAAGCCCAACTGCCCGGCCCGCTGATCCGATGCCTCCATGTCCTTCTTGATCTCGATCATGGCGCGGATCACGGCCGCCGCGTCGATGAGCCGGTTGTGGTACTTCTGGAGCGTCGCTTCGAGCAGTTCACGGAACGTCTTCGCCTTGGCCAAGTTCTTCTTGGCCCGCATGTGGATCTCGTCGGCGAGCAGTTTCTCGAGCAACTTGAGCCGAAGGTCCGGCAGCGGCCGATCCTTAAACGTCTGAAGGAAGTTGTCGTCGAGGATCGAGATGTCGGCCCGCGTGATCCCCGCGGCCTTGAAGATGTCAACGACGCCCTCGCTTTCGACGGTGTCATCCACCAGGTCCCGCACCGCCTTCTCGATGTCTCTGGTAGGTCCACGCCCGCGGATCGTCTTGAGGAGTTGCTTGCGCACCCGCTGACAGAAGATCACCTCGTCGGCGCTGGCGCGGCAGTCATCCAGGTGTTTGACGAGCAGGAATGCGCTCGTCAGCCGCAGCTCGGCGTCCAAGAAGTGGTCCCTCAGGTCATCGTCGCTGGTCAGATGCCCATAGACCGCCGCGTAGCGGTCCTCCAGCGCGATCGGCGAGAGCCGCCGCCAGTCGCCGTAATTCACGCCTTCGGGGAGGAACGACAGTACCTCGGCCAGCGCCGCCACGAACAGCGGCCGGGCGTCTTCATCCAGCCCGCCCGCGGGCTTCCCGTGATCCTCTCCTCCCGCTGCCCCCCCTCCAGCATACTTCGCTGTCGCTGCCCGCAGCTCATCGCCGATGCCGATGTAGTCGACTATCAGCCCGTGCGGCTTGTCGCTGAAGACGCGGTTCACCCGCGAGATCGCCTGGATCATCGTGTGGCCCTTCATGGGCTTGTCCACGTATAGCGTGTGCAGGCATGGGATGTCCGTGCCCGTCAACCACATATCGCAGACGATCACCATTGACAGCGGATCGTCCGCGTCGATCATCCGTTTCTTGATCGCCTCGCGCTGCTGCTTGGTCGTCAGGTGCCCGGCCTTGCTCCACGCCTCGGGGTCCTTGCCCAGGTCGCCAGTCATCACCACCTTGATCTCGGGGCACCCAGGCAGCGCTTTGAGCGCATCGTACAGCCGCACGCAGTTCTCGCGAATCATGCAGACGACCATCGCCTTGCCCTTGAGCGTGGCCGTCCGGTCCTTGAAGTGTGCGAGCAGGTCGGCCGCGAGTAGTTCTATCCGCTCCTTCGCGCCCGCCGCCTTGGCCAGCGCAGCCCATTGGCCCTTCTTTCTCTCCAACTCGTCAATCGCCCCCCCATTCGCATCTTCGACAATCTCCGCCAGTGCCCCATCCACATCCGTCTTGTTCAAATGAAGCTTGATCTGCCGTGGCTCGTAGAAGATCGGCACCGTCGCCTTGTCATCCTGGCTCTGGCGGATGTCGTAGACGTGGACCAGGTCACCGAAGACCTCGACGGTGTCGGCCCCGCTGAAGGAGACGGGCGTGCCGGTAAAGCCCAGCCGCCGCGCATTGGGCAGCGCCGCCCCGAGCCAGCGCGCAAAGCCCTTGGTGAACCCGTACTGGCTCCGGTGCGCCTCATCGGCGATCACGATCACATTGTCTCGCGTCGAGAGCACCGGATGCTCGGCCTCGCCCTCACGCAGCGCGAACTTCTCGATCGTGGTAAAGATCACCTCGCCGCCCTGCGTCTGGAGCAGGCCGCGAAGATCCTCGACGCTCTTGGCGTGCTTGACGTCGCCCACCAGCGAGCGGGCCGAAACGAACTGGTCGTGCAGTTGCTGGTCCAGGTCCGTCCGATCGACCTGAATCACAAAAGTCGGGTTGTTCAGCACGGCCTCTCGCCGCAGCATCCCAACCAGGAAGCACATAGACAGCGACTTCCCCGAGCCGGTGGTGTGCCAAATGACGCCAAGCCGTTTGTCCGTCGTCCCCGCCCTTACCGACTCTAGGATCTTCCGCGCCCCGATCCGCACCGCGAAGAACTGGTGGTACTTGCCGCCCTTCTTGATGATCTTGCCCCCAGCGGCTCCGATCGTCTCGAACACGATGAAGTCGCGGATGTACGCCAAGAGCCGGTCCTTGGGCAGCAGCCCCTCGACCAGCGTCTTCATGCTTCCGGTGGTGCCGCGCTCGACGCTTGTGCCATCAATGCTCTTCCACGGCGCGTACCACTCTTCGTTCGCTGTCCACATCCCGTGCAGCGTGGTCACGCCGTCAGAGGCGATGCACAGCGCGTTGTGGTCAAAGAGTTGCGGGATCTCGTGGCGATAGTGGCCGATCTGGTTGATCGCGTCCGCCACTGTGGGCTGGTCGTCGTACGGGTTCTTGAGCTCGAACAGGACGACCGGCAGCCCGTTCACGTACACGATGATGTCTGGACGACGATCGTTTCCGCCGGGACCGTGCACGGGTAACTGATTCACGACCAAGAACTCGTTGTTCTCCGGCGTATCCCAGTCCACGGCGTAGATGTGCGCGATGCGTTTGCTCGCGGGCGTCGTCCTCGTCGCCGGCTCCTCGACCGCGATCTCGACGCCCCCGCGCAGCATCGCGTGCAGCGCCGCATTGCGGCGGAGCGTGTCAACACCCTCCGGCCGGGCGTACTTGGCGACGGCTGCCTCGATCGCCGTGTCGGGCAGCCCATCGGGACGAGTGACCGTCCGCCCGTAGCGGGCGACGAGGAATGCCCGCAGCCGGTCCTTGAGCACGACCTCTGAGTCATCGGGCCTCGCAGCAGCGCCCAACTCCGACCCGTGGACATGGACGTACCCGAGCGACTTGAGCCGCTCAATGGTCGTCCACTCGAACTGAGATTCAGAACCGTGCCAGGTCATCGTTGGGGTCTCCGTCCGCCTCACTCAGTCACGCCGTGTCCATTTGCCCTTCTCGTCGTAGTTGAAACTGCGCTCCCATCCTGCCGCGTTCCACACTGCGTCGAACAACGGCCGCAAGAGCGTCGGCATGTCCGGCGTGTAGGTCTCGATGAGCACGTCGGGCAGCAGAAGCATGTCCCGGTCGATCGTGCTGTCTCCCATCCCCATGAGGCGCTGGCTCACCGCGAACCACGCGCCCTTCGCCCCTGAGATGGCGACGAGCGCCACGATGGGCAGCGGCACGCCGAGGTCCTTCAACCCCTTCAGGTAAGACGTGAGTGATTCCATCATCATCTGCTCGTACCACAGGCTGGCGACAATTCGCCGGTTGTCGTGTACGTGGACGATGTCGGTTGACACAGCCTCCACTCGGCCTGAACGGAATACCTGGCAGTAAGCGTTGTTTCGCTTGGTCTCGCCACGAGGTCCGGAGAACGTCATCGCCCCGTCGATGTTGACGCGGTTATTCCAACCGCTCACTCCCGGTGGACGAAAGGCGAGCCGCTGAGTGCTCAGCTCAGCCGCCGAGAGCTCGACGTTACCCGCGAACGATGACAGTGGCAGCAGGTGAATGAACAGCCGTGCACCATCTTCGAGCGGCACCGGCGCATCGCCACCGATCACCTTGGCCAACCGATCATCCCGCCAGCGCCGGATGCGCTCCGGCAACTGCTCCGACAGCGCGAACGCCGAACGGATCTCCGTGGCGTCGAAGATGTACTTGCCCTTGCTGTTGCGACCGAACATCCGAAACGTGTCGTTGATCTTGACCAGGTGCGGTCCACGCCAACTCTTGGGCACGCGGACGACGATCACCGGCCCCTTGCCCGGAATCGCGATAGCCCGTGACTCAAATCCCGGCACGCGCGGATCGATGCTGGATTGGATGACGGATTCGATGCGGCGGATCTCCGCGTCTGGATCAACCCCGGGCAACCCCGGCACAGCCGTCGCCACACCGCCGGCCTCATCCACGCCGAAGATCAGGTCGCCGCCGCCGGCGTTGGCGAACGACGTCACATCCGCGCGGAGTTCGTTCTTGTCCTTGTCGGCGTTGCCGGGCAGGTCGCGCTTGAAGTCCATCGTCCGGCGTTCCTCGTCACCATTGGTGACGAGGGACTGGATGTCGGCAGCTTCGATCTTGTCGAGGGGTTTGGAGATCATGGGTGTGTGTTCATCCTTCCGACAGGCCCCACAGGATGAAGGCGACGATGCCAAGTGTGACCCAAGCGTTCTTCTGCTTCGCGGCAGCCAGGGCCGTGAGCGCCAACTTGAGGCGGTCCATCGTCTGCGGGAAGCGGTCTCGGTCGATTGGCAAGTACGTGATGCCATGCAGGCAGCCGAGTCTTTCCTTGGGTACGGCGGGCGCGACCAGCGGGATGATCAGTTTGCCCTTGCCCTTGGCGTACCCAATCTCCTGGTTCACCGATTCGCCGCGCTCCACCACGGCATCTGTGAGGACGGCGATGACACAGTCGGCGCTGTCGATCCACTGAAAGATGGTCTGCCACGCATCGTGCCCGGGAGCCTGATTTTGATTCCAGAAGACTGGCTCGGCGTGGGGGCGGATCTGGTCGGCGATCATTCCGACGAGCCGCTGATCTTTGACGCTGTAGGAGATGAAGACCTTCACGCGAGCACCTCCTGCGCGGTCGTGTTCACGATCCCCTCCGCCTCGCGCAACCGAATCTCGCCTGAGAGCAGTTGCGGCAGGATCGCATCACGCAGCGCGGCAAGTTGTCGAGACTGCCGGACGTTTGCCACGATCTGATCGTGCCATCCCTGTGCCGCCCGTGCAAACGCTTCGATCACCTCGGCGGTCGGGACGACCATCGGGATCGGTCGGAACGCCGCCTTGCTGATCTCGGCGAACGTTGTGCCGCCCGCGCGACTCAAGACCTCTTCCATGTTCTCTTCGCACCAGCGCAGCGCGAACACACCCGGCAGTCCCTTGTCGCACTTCAGCCCGATGAAACCCTGATTGACCGCGACCGGCACGTCGGCAATAGCCAAGTAGCCGATCGGCGCACGCGACGACAACAGGACGGTGCCACTGGGCATCAAGCCCGAACTGATCTGTGTGAGGCCAGCGTCCGTGATGCGACGCTCGCAGTCGATGACCACCGGATCGGTGAGCCGCGATAAGTCGCGCGGCGTGACCCAGCAGTGCTTGCCGCCCTCCCAGAACTTCGGCTCGTCGGTGCTCGGCGTGGAGCCGCCGACGACCGTGACCTCTTGGCCAATGGTGGACACCCTCCACCCATCCGGGATCGGCCCGATGGGTGAATCGACCAGGCGCTTCGGGAATAGGCCCGCGGGCGTGGCGGGGGCTCTGCCATTGCCGTTCTTGGTGACGGGGTCAAAGTCCACGAACCACGACCGGAACAGCCCCCGCGCCAGGTCCTCCAGCGTCCGGTTCATCCGCCGGTCGCGACGGTCAACTCCCGCTGCGCCGTCAAGCTCACGTAGTCGGCCATGTCCGTCTCGCCCTTGCGAGCGAACCACTGGTCGATGAACTCAGCCGAGCGCATGTAGCAGTAGAGATAACGCCGGTCGAGTTTCGTTTCATCGAGCGTGCGCCACAACGTCGTCTGGGGCGAGCACACATACAGGGGCGCGTCCACCGGCACGAGCGCGAGTTTTCCAACGGTGCCCTTGTGAGAGAAAAGCACGTCGCCCGGCGCGCCCACGCCCTTCCTGATGCGCTTGAACGCCGTGTCGTTGATGCGTGCCGCCGCGTCGAACAGCACGAGTCCGGCATCCATATCCGTCGCGCGGATGTAGGCGTAGCGCCCCTCGCCGAACTCGTGCGGCAGCGGGCGATACTGCCCGTGATTCCCATCTACGACGAGAATTGTGCCCTGCTCTTCCAGCTCCGCGACGGTCAAGCGTGGCCAGTCAGCAGACATGTTGCACCCCCGATCCGCCCGCGTACGGGATCGCTGCTGCCATAGAGGCGTGCCGCCCCTCCGGCAACTCCCGGGCAGGAAAGAGAAAATCACCTGCACGGTTCAGGCCAAGTACTGGCTCTTGGGGGGCGGAGACGTTGTCGGCCATTTACCGTGCCCTCCCGTTGGACGCCGCTGCGATTACAGGCGTGCCCATCGCCGCCGCCACCTCGGCTAGGCTCGCGCGGATCTGCTTCTCTAGCGCCGCCGACTGCTTGAAGTGTTCATCGAGCGTCGCGCACAGGTGCGGGAAGCGGTCCTCGAACGGCTCATCGGGATCATCGCTCTCGGCCGCGCCGACATAGCGGCCCGGCGTCAGGGCGTAGTTGTGCTCTCGGATCTCGTCGAGCGTCGCGGCCTTGCAGAAGCCCGCGACCTCCGCGGGCGTGCTCTTCCGCTTGAACTCGCGATAGACGGATGCGATCTTCTCGACATCTTCCGCCGACAGTTGCTTCTGCTTGCGCGAGCCGGGGATGAGCACGCCGAGTTTGCGGCCGTCGATGAAGAGGATCTCGTTCTTCCGTGCGCGGAAGCCGCCTCCGCCGCCTCTGTTCTTTGACAGGAACCAGAGGCAGCACGGGATCTGCGTGTTAGCAAAGAGCTGGCCCGTGAGCTGCACGATGCAGTCCACGTACCCGTGCTCGACCATCGCCTTACGGACTTCGAGGCGCGCGACTTCGCCATTGGAGAGTTCGCCGGTGGCCATCACGAATCCGGCGGTGCCTCCGGCGTGCTTCTTTCCATCCGGTTCACGGAGGTGATGCAGGAAGTGCATCATCCACATGGTGTTGGCGTTGCGCGGCGAGAGAGGCATGGGCTGGCCCTGGCCGTTCGCGCCCGCACGCTTAGCGAAGTCCAGACGTGGGTCTTTGCTCGTGATGCGGTGAGCGCCCCAGCCGTCCTCGCCCTTCGCGCCGTCGTTGAAGGGGGGATTAGCGATGACGTAGTCGGCCTTCGTATCGGCGTGCAGATCGTTGAAGTACGAACTGCCGAGTTGGATGTTGCCGTCGATGCCGTGGATGAAGAGGTTCATCCGGCACAGCCGGTACGTGAAGTCCTTGCTTTCCTGGCCGATGAACGACAGGCGACCCGAGTGCTTCGTGAACACGTCCGACTGCACGAACATGCCGCCCGCGCCGCAGCAGGGGTCATACACGACGCCGTCGGTGGGCTCGAGCATGGCGATGAGCGTGCGGACAATCGAGACGGGCGTGAAGTACTCGCCGCCGCGCTTGCCCTCGCTGTTGGCGAACTCGCCGATGAAGTACTCGTAGACGCGACCGACCAAGTCTTCGCCGCCGTGGTCCTGCTTGAAGATGTCCTTCGAGAACAGGTTGATGAGCCCGGTCACGCCCTCGCGGTCGAGGTTCGAGCCAGCGTAGATGCGGGGCAACAGGCCGCGGAGCTTGTCGGGGTAGGTCTTTTCCAGGAGTTCGAGTGCGTCGTCGAGGATGCTCTTGATCGTGTCCGCCTGGGCGTGCTGGAGGATGTACGACCAGCGCGACTTCTCAGGGACGATGAATGCACCCGCAGCGCGGTACTCGTCCGCGTCGGCCAGGATGCGGGCGCGGGCCTTTGCGTCCTTGGTGAAGTAGTCGCTCTTCGGATCCGCGAGCAACCCCTCGAGTTCCTCGCGGCGGCGCTCATAGCGGAGTGAGAGGAACCGGAGAAAGATGATGGGCAAGACGTACCGCTTGTAGTCGGCGGGCTCAATCGAGCCGCGCAGGTTGACGGCGGCCTGCCACAGCTCCTTCATGAGCTGTGCCGTGCCGTTCTGCGGGGCTTCGTCTTTGGGCTTCTTCGCAGTCCGCTTGGCCATTTTGTACTCCGTCCATGTTCAGTGAACGTGGACAGGGTATCATAACCAGCGGGTCAAAGCCAGCGGATCAGGGTAGATCCGACAGCCCGCGTCAAAATGGAGTAGACGCCATGTCGAAGTCCAAGGGATTCAAGATCGGTCGGGACAATGAGACGGGCCGCCTGAAGTCCGTCGAACAGGCGAAGGCCAACCCCCGTGGGTCGTCGGTCGAGGTCATGCCCAAGAAGGGGCACGGCGACACGGGTCGCTACGACAACAAAAAGAAGTAGTTGTCAGCGGCGCGATAGCGAGCCCCATCGCCGCCGCTGCTCGATCCAGTCCATCACGCAGGCCACGTCGCGCAGCATGTGCTCGTGGACGGGATCGCGCCCACTCATTACCAGCGGCAGGAACAGAATCTCCTCCTGAATATCCGGCGCGAGGTGGCAGAGATTCATCAGCTGCGTGATCCGAGGCTGGGTGACGTGCGTCAGCCGGGCGATCTCGGAGATGTTGGCGACCTTGCCGGCGCGGATCATCTCGTCGAAGTGGATGGCCAGCGCCATCAGGCGGGAGATCCGCGGCACGCGGCCGGGGTCCACGGCCACGC
>JBGASM010000019.1:0-71727 GCA_044229655.1 Phycisphaerales bacterium
CCGATAAATCCTCCATCTCTGCTTCGTCCCATTCCTCCCGCATGCGCATCCTTCACCTCTGCACCTCCATCGATCCCTCCACCGGCGGACCCGCCAACGTCCTGGCCCGCCTCGCCCCCGCGCAGGCCGCCCTCGGCCACTCTGTCTCCATCATCACCGCCGACTCTCCCCCCCCGATCTCTGACTTGGCCGCCTCCCTCGCTTCCTCCGGCGTGACGCTTTCTTCCGGCGGTCCCGCATCCGGTCCTTTCGCAAAAGGGGGGGGGACTGATTCCCTCATGCGCTCCGCTTTCGATGCCGGTGTCGACATCGTGCACATCCACGGCCTCTGGCAGCACACGCCTCATCACGGCGCCCGCCTCGCCCGCCTCCCCCGCCTCCCCCGCGCCCGCCGCATTCCCTATGTCTTCCGTCCCTGCGGCATGCTCGATCCCTGGTCGCTGCGCCAGGGCGCACTTAAGAAGAAACTCTTCCTGGCCCTGGGCGGCCGCCGCGATCTGAATAGAGCCTCCGCCCTGCATTACACCACCACCGCCGAGCGCGATCTGGCCGCTCCCCTGCATCTGGCTCCCCGCCCTTTTGTCATACCCAACGGCCTCGACTGGGCGGAGTTTGCGCACCTCCCTCCCCGCGGCGCGTTCCGCGCCCAGCACACTCTGGGCGCTGCTCCCCTCATTGTGTTCTTCAGCCGCCTGCATCATAAGAAAGGTCTGGACCTTCTCCTGCCCGCCTTTGCCTCCCTCCCCCACTCGGAGGCCCGGCTGGTCCTCGTGGGTCCCGGCGAGGAGTCTTACATCGCGCACCTGAAGTCCGAGGCCCAGCGACTCAAGATCGCCGGCCGCCTCATCTTTACCGGCATGCTCACCGGCCCCGCGCGCTTCGCCCCGTTGGTGGATGCCGATCTCTTCTGCCTGCCCTCCTATCAGGAGAACTTCGGCGTCGCCGTCATCGAGGCGCTCGCCTGCAGCGCGCCCGCCCTCATCTCCGATCAGGTGAACATCTGGTCCGACGTCGTTTCTGCCGGTGCAGGCCGCGCGGTTCCCTGCACTGTGGAAGCGGTGGGGGAGGCCCTGAGCCAGATGCTCTCCGACCGTTCTCATCTGCGCGCCATGGGCGCGACCGGACGCGCCTGGGTGGAACAGACCTACCCCTGGCCCGCCATCGCCGGGCAGATCGATCTCATGTACCACGCCTGCCTCTCGCTCCCGTGAGTCTCGCTAGAACCGCTCTTCGACCCGGTTGGACTTCCGGCACGATGCGCCTTCCAACGCTTGCAACTCAAACCTCTGGCCGGCAAAAGCGCTGGGAACAAACACGCTGAGCTGCGCTGTTCCCGATCCATCGGCCAGAGCCGCTCCGCCCACAACCGCATTCCTCAGCCCCAGCGTAAGTCCCGGACAGAAGGGCACATCCGTTCTGCCGGTGTCCCGGCTGTACAAGAACGATACCTGCTCTCCCGGCGTTGCGCCCGTGACCCGAAAGGCATTCACCATCCCCGCCGTCCCCGGATCCGGACTGGCCAGCGCCAGCTCGGGAACTGCCGCACCTTCCGGCTTCACCGTGAACTGGCTCACGATTTGCGGCGTCCTCCCCGTCACGCGGTTGGGATTCCGATCCAGCTCTTGCTGCGTGTATGTGTCGATCGCATACGTCGCCACAGTCAGCGTCTGCGTGATGCGGTTGATGTCAAACTCCGTCCACGAGTACGTGTGCATCGAAACGAAATCGCCCGCAAGCAGATTCGTCCGCGCTGCGAAATTCCCATCCAGGTCCAGCGGCTCATACCCGAAAAGCGTCAGCTCCGTATCCAGCACTCCCTCGATGAAGTTGTCTTTCTGGGACCGCGGCAGAAGTTGATAGGTGTCATATTCGAACTGCGTGATCAATCCGCCCGCCAACGCATACTCCGCGAACGACTCCCCGAACGTCGGCTCATAACACACCGGTCCGGTGACCACCTCGAACGCCTTGAGCGGAATCTCCGAACCGAACGCGCTGTTCCGGTACCGCAGATTGTTGGCCAGCGTGCAGTGAATGTCTGCTGAAACGAAGCATACGTTCGCGATCTCATTGGCCTTGATGAACGAAAGCAGGTCCGTGCGCTCCGCCGCATAGCCCTCAAACCGGTCTCCGGCCTCAAACGGCCCCAGGTTCATGATCGGCTCCGGTACCATCACAAACTTCCACACCACCCCCGCCGCCTCCGCTGCCAGCAGGTCAGCCTTCAGATCCGCCACCTGCGCTGCCCCCAGCATCGTCCGCCCGGGGGTGAAGAGGTCATCCATGTAGTCAAAGAACTGCATCGGATCCTCAGGGACATCGATTTCCTCATCCCGGAAGGAGCGCGCATCGAGCACGAAAAGCGCCGCATCATCCCCGAACTGCCGCGCGCGGTAGAACTTCAGTTTCCCCGCCGTCCGCGGATCGCCCGTGGCTCCGTACCGCTCATCGGCCATCGGGTGAAACTCGCCAAACGCCCGCATCGCGTCGCGATAACGGTTGGTTTCGTTGATGTACTGCCCGTGCTGGTCAAACCGACTGTCGGTCGCCGGCGCAGCTCCTCCCGCCCAGTTGTCGATGATTTCGTGATCGTCCAGCATCGTGAACCATGGCATTGCCTCGCGCAGGTCCACAAGCGTGTTGAGCCCGTAACGCTCCGAGTAGGATTCGTTGTACTTGATGCGGTACTCCGCCAGCGTTTCTGCGCTGCGCGGTAGATCGGGTGATGGCACATCTCCGTAGATCGTGTCGCCCAGTGCCACAAAGAAATCCAGCCCGCGCTCGTCCCCGTTCTTGCACGCGACATCCGGCTGCAGATCATTCCGCCAGTCCCCCGACACTCCGAATCTGAGTCCGTGCTTGGCCCCAGGCGCCTGCGCGGTGCTGAATTGTCCCTGAGCAGTCGCCCCGGCTGCATCCGTTGCGCGGTAGTAATACTGTGTGCCCGGCTGTAACCCCGTGATCAGCGTCCGGACTCCCGCCGCTGTCTCCACCACCTGCACATCCACAGTGCGGATGATGGTGTGGAACGCCGCATCTCTCGCCACTTCAAACCGCAGCGTGCCCACACGCGTGGATCGTCCCCACAGGACGATGGTCGTCTGCGTCACATCCCCCGAGGCCACGCCGTTGGGCATGGTCGCCGGCTGCGCTGACGCCTGCCCGCTCGCCAGCATCGCCGCGATTCCGCTCACCAACAACACAGCGGCCAGCCGCCGCTCCGCGCGCATGCCCGTCATGATGCTCTCTCCTCTCTCCTGAATCACTCCTCCGGCCGCGATCCGCAATGCCGCCTCCCGCCACCCCCACCCGCAATTCTATTCGCCCTCTGTACAGCCACATCCCGTCGGGGTCCACGGCGTGGTTGCGCGGTCAGTCAGTTAATGCTGACGACAGTGGAGTAAGGGGCCAGAGGCGGACAGACCGTGCACCTCGGTACACAGGCCCCTCGCTCTGGCCGCATCTCTATCTCCCCGCTTCAAAGACTTCCCAGGCGCCCCCCAGCGCCTTATAGAGCGCAATGGCCTGCAGCCGCACCACCGCATCGCTCTGCACCAGCGCATCCTCCGCCGCATACAGCGAACGCTGCGCATCGATGACCGTGAGAAACGCGGTCAGCCCCGAACGATACTGCACCGTGGCCAGGTCCACTGCCTTCTGCGCTGCATCGCGCGCCTGGGCCAGCGAATCGCGCCGGTCATGCTCCCGGCTGAAAGCGCTGATGGCGTTCTCCGTTTCCTCCAGCGCACCTAATACAGTGTTCTCATAGGTGATGAGCGCCTGCTCCTCGCGCGCATCCTGCACCGCGATGTTCGCCCAGATTCTTCCGCCATCTAGCGCGGGCCACACCACTCCCGGCCCGATGCTCCAGTACCTGCTGGAAGCATCCAGCAGCGACCCCGTGGAGGATGACTGCAGGCCCACCCCTCCGGTCAGCGTGAACCTGGGATACAGGTCCGCCGTCGCCACGCCGATGCGCGCCGTCGCGGCTGCGATGCCCCGTTCCGCAGCGCGGATGTCGGGCCTTCTTCTTAAGAGGTCCGAGGGAATCCCCGCCGGGATGCTCACCGGGCTGGCCGCAGTCCCGGACGTCGTGTCGAGTTCCGCATTGAGCGCACCGGGCTCCTGCCCCAGCAGCGTCGCCAGCCGGTGCATCGCTGAGCGCACCTGCACCTGCAGTGCGGGCACCGTGGCCTGCGTCGTCGTCAGCAGGTTCTCCGCCTGCGCGGAGTCCAGTTCGCTCACCAGTCCTGCCTTGAAGCGCATCATGGATAGATCAAGGGCGTCCCGCTGCGCTGCGATGTTCTGTTCCGCGATCGCGATCCGCTCCTGCGCCGTCCGCATCTCCACATAATTCCGTCCCACCTCCGCCAGCAGCGTCACCAGCGTGGCGCGCCGATCCTCCTCAGCGCGCGCAATCTCCGCATCCGCCGCCTCCACCGCCCGCTTGGTCCCGCCGAAGACATCCAGCTCCCACCGGGCATCAAATCCCACCTGGTACAGGCTGTGCGTCTGCCCGTTGACCGGCCCGTTGGTTTGTGTGTTCGCGTTCTCGCTCCGCCTTCTGCGCTCCGCGCTGCCCACCGCATCGACCTGCGGACTCCAGTCCGCTGCCGTCAGGCCCCGCATCGCCCGCGCCTCACGGATGCGCGCCTCCGCCAGGCGCAGGTCGTTGTTTCCCGCCACCGCGCGCTGCACCAGCTCATCCAGCATCGGATCATTCAGCGCCCGCCACCACGCTGCGGTCTCGGCTGCCTCTCCGGTCACCCACGTCGCTGTGCTCTGCTCCTGCAGCCCGGACCACTGCGCCGCGGTCTCCCGCTTTGGTACCTGATACTCCGGGCCCACGGTGCACGCCGCCGGCCACGCCGCGACTCCCGCCCCGACAAGTAATCGTGCGAAGAGCCTCGCGCCGCTGTGCAGATGCGTCTTTGTGGTGTTATGTCCGCGTTTCATGAAATCCTCCGGGATCGACCGCCTGACTGTTCCGGCGCAGGAGTCCGGATCGACCTCGCGCTAGTTCGATGACTTCTTCTCAGGTTCTGTGGTCGGTGCAAGCGGGGATGGGGAGGCGCTGATCGCTTCCGCTGCCGGGGGCGCATCGATATACACATCCATGAGTTGCCCGACGTACACCGGAATGCTCGCCGGATCAAACTCGTAGATCACTTGCAGCACGCGCGTGTCCACCCGCTCCGAACTCTCGCCCGTCAGTGACTTCTTGGGCACCACCAGCGGCTCGGTGCGCACGTACTTCAGTTCGGTCTTGAGCCGTGCGTTGCCGCGCACGAATGCCGTCGCCGCTCGCCCCGCCTCGATCCGCCAGGCGTCGTTCTCATCCACATCCACGCGGATCCGCAGTCGCTCCGTGTTGCCCACCACGATGAGCGGCTTGCTCAGCGCTCCCGTCGCCGCATACTCCCCCAGACGGACGTTCAGTTGCAGCACCGTGCAGTCCAGCGGCGCACGCACCGTGAGACGATCCAGTTCCGCCTTCGTCTGATCGCGCGCCGCCACCGCGGCCGTGAGCTCCGCCTCGGCCACCGCGATCTCCGGCCCGAATGTGCCCGCCTGGAGCAGCGCCAGGCTCGCCCGCGCTTCCGCCAGTTGCGCCTCCGCCGTCGCCAGCGCACTCTTCCTGTTCGTGTACTCCTCCGCACTCACCGCCCGCCGATCCTCCACTGCATCCCACATCGCCAGCCGTTCCTGCAGTCCCTGCACGTTCGCCTCCGCCTCGCGCACGCGCGCCTCCGCCGGCGGAATCTCCTCCGCACGCGGCGCCGCCCGCAGCCGCTCCAGCCGCGCCTTCGCAGTCGTGATCGACGCCTCGTTGATGCGCAGGTCCGCCTGCAGCGAGCGGTCGTCGATGGTGAAGAGAACCTGGCCCGCCTGCACCCGCTGGCCCACCGTGACCCCCACCTGCGTCACCAGCCCGCCCACCGCCGTCCCGATCGCGATGTTCTCCGTGCTCGCCTCCACAATCCCCGCCCCCGCCACGAACGTCGTGTACGGAGCCTGTGCCGGCGCCGCCACCGGCTGGGCCGGGATCACCGGCTGGTTGAGTTTCATCGTCGTGTTCACCGCCAGGGCCACGCCGCCGATCGCCAGCGCTGGAATTACGATCTGCCGAATCATGTCATCTGCCTTTCCGTTGAGGTCGCTCGCTTATGTGCTCGGTTGCTGCATCTGTCCGGGCGAGTCCAGCACCTGGATGATCTGCCCATCGTCCATCTTCGCGATCCGGTCCGCGAACGAGAAGACGCGCGCATCGTGTGTGACGATGATGAGGGCCCTCTCCCTGCCCACCGCCAGTTCGCGCAGAATCTCCATCACCTTGTGTCCCGTCTCGTGGTCCAGCGAACTGGTCGGCTCATCGCACACGATCAGCTTGGGGCCGTGAATCAGCGACCGCGCGATGGCCACGCGCTGCTGCTGCCCGCCCGACAGTTGCGATGGAAACGCGCCCGTTCGCTCCCCCAGCCCCACCCGCCCCAGCATCTCCTTGGCCGTCCGCACCGCCGCCGCGCGATATTCGCCCAGGATCATCAGCGGCACCGCCACATTCTCCGCCGCCGTCAGCGCCGGCAGGAGGTTGAACGCCTGGAACACGAACCCCACGTTCCGTCCGCGAAAGAGCACGCGCTGCCGCCCCCGCATGGCGCTGAAGTCCGCGCCGTACACGCTGCACGCCCCGCCATCATGATCCAGAATACCCGCAATCACCGAGATGAGCGTCGTCTTCCCGCACCCTGACGGCCCCACGAGCATCATGAGTTCGCCCGCGCGCACGTCGAGGTCCACGCCGCGCAGCGCAGTCACCTTCGCATCTCCCTTGCCATAGGACTTGGTCAGCCCTTGGCAGCGCACCGCGATGTCCGTTGCCGTCGCCACCATCGCCTGTTACCCCTTGAACACAATGCCCGGCTCCAGCCGTATGACTTTGACGATTGCAATCGCAGCCGAAATGCAGCAGATCAGCGTGATCGCCACTCCTGCTCCCACGGGAATCTGCCACACCATCCGGAATGCCAGTTCCGTCGAACCGCTCATCCTGCCGAACAGCGCTGCCCCGCCCACGCCCAGCCCGTATCCGATGAGTCCCACCACCAGGGCCTGCAGCACGATCATGCCGAAAAGCCTGCGGTCCGTCGTTCCCATCGCCTTGAGCGCTGCGAAATGCTTGATGTTGTCTTGGGTGAAGTTGTAAAACACCGACCCCGCGATCGCCGTTCCCACCAGGAACCCCAACACGACCGACATCCCGAAGTTGATGGGAATGCCTGTGTACTTCACGAAGTACCGCAAAGTCATCAACTTGAAATCCTCGGCGGTGTAGGCCGCTAGTCCGGTGACGCGCGTAATCTGCTCGCACACGGCGCGCGGGTCTTTGCCCGGCCCTGATTTTGCCAGGATGAACGACAGCAGTTTCCTCTCCTGCGGCGCAAAGGTCGTCGCTCGTGTGTAGGTTGTGTAAATCACCGGCTGCGACTGAAACGTCCGCGAAACCTGGCAGATCCCGACCACGATCGCCCGGTGATCATTCAGCTCCAGCGTGTCTCCCACCTTGAGCGGCGCCCGCGTCCCGTCCGGCAGCGTCCGCGCCAGTCGTCCTTCCGCGCCCGCGATGTCCACGATCACCCCTTCCGCCCGCCGCAGGTCCGACAGTTCCCCTTGCAGCATCTTCGGCGGCCCGCCGATCAGCGTCGCATCATCCAGCCCGATCACATTGCAGTTCTGGAACAGCCCGTTCTCCAGCCGAACCCTCAGCATGCCTTTATACAGCGGCGTCGCCCACTCCACGCCCTCCACCCCCCGCACCCGCAGCAATTGCGTGTCCTGCATCGGCTTCAAATCGTCGATGTATTGCACCTTGGGGTCCATCACCCAGATGTTCGGCAGCGATGTGTCGCGGATGAACCCGAACGTCCGGCTCATGATGCCCCAGAAAATCGACGCCTGCTGCGTGATGAGCAGCGCGGCAAAAGTCACCCCCATGATGATGCCGATGTACTTCGCCCGGTCGCCCACCAGCATGCGGATCGCCACGTAATTCATGACCGCGCCGCCTTTCTTCGAGTTCCTCGTGTCCCGCGCCCGCCCCCCGCCCGACCTCGCCGCGCCGCCGTTCGGATGGCCGCCAGCGACGACTCTGTGATGTGATCCGTAATGCGCTCGATATCCCGCTCTTCAAAGTGAAACCCCGGTCCCATGCGCTGCATCACCGGCGCTGCGTGCTTGTAGAACACGCATTGCGCCACGATGCTCAGGCACGTCAGCCGCACCTGCTCCTCCGTCAGCCTCCCTTCCCCGATCTGGCTCACGATCTCCCCCAGCAGTTTCATCTGCGGGCGGATCGACCGCTCGATGAGCATCGCCAGCGACTCCGTCGGCTGCACCATCTCCCACGACAGCAATTGCCCCAGCCACGCCGGCCGCCCCCGATGCAGGATTCGGGATACAAACGAAAACACGAATGCCAGCAGTCGCTTGTCGCCGGGATCATCGGTCGTCAGTCCGCCGTGCGGCGGGAACTGTCGGATCGCTGATTCGTACGCGTCGCTGATCACCGCAGCGTACAGCCCTTCCTTGTCTCCGAAGTGATAGTTCACCGCGGCGATGTTCGCTCCTGCCCTGCTGCATATCTCGCGCACGCGCGTTGCCGCAAAACCCCGCAGTGCGAATACCTGCCCCGCTGCCTCCAGCAGGCGCCGCTCGGTGTCGCCGCGTGTTCGCTCGGGTTGAATCCGGGCCTGAAGCATTCAAATGAGAGTATAAAACAGATGTTTCAAACGTCTACTTGAATCTTCCCGCGCGCACGAAAAACCCCGCCTTGGTGGCGGGGTTCATTCGTAACTCGTTGTCCCCAAGAGGGTTGTTAGTGCTCGCCGGCGTGGCTCGAATTCTCGTGGGCGTCCTTCTGCACGGCATCCGCACCTTCCTTCTCGTCAGCCGCGCCCGCCAGCGCTTCCGTGCCGCCCGCGTTCGCCGCCGCGATCAGTCCCTCTTGCTCAGGGTGCTTGCCCAGCCAGCGCACATACCCCGTCTCAATGTCGTACACGCACCCCACGATCTTCAGTTCCTTGTTTTCCACCGCCTCGCGGATCGGAGCGCTTTCGGCGATCAGTTCCGCAATGCTCTGGAAAACGTTGGACTCGATCGCCGTGGGCACCAGGTCCTTGCCGCTCAGTTCCGGGTGATTGTGGCTCGCGTCCGCCACCGCCGGCTTGATGTGGCTCACCAGCGCCGCCACGTTCCCGCTCACCTCGGCGTTCGTCGCCACTGCCGTCACCGCGCCGCACGCGCTATGCCCCATCACGACGAGCAGCGGCGTCTTCAGGTGCTCGACGCCATACTCAATCGTCCCCGCTTCGTTCGTCCCGCACACGTTGCCCGCCACTCGGAGCACAAACGTGTCGCCGATCCCCTGGTCAAAGATGTACTCCACCGGCACGCGCGAATCCGCGCACGACAGCACCGTCACGAACGGGTGCTGGCCTGTGGCAACTTCTTCCCTCCGCAGACTCCCGGTGTTCGGATACTCCGAAATGTTCGCCACGTAACGTGCGTTGCCCTCCATGAGTCGCGCCAACGCCTGGTCCGCGCTCACAGTTCCACTTGCCTCACTCGTGTTGGGGGCGCTTCCGCTCCCCGTGGCATAGGTCGCCTTGGGCTCTTTCGTATTCGTGCTCGCCGGCGGGTTCCAGGCTCCCGTCATGCTCGCGCTGGCGATCAGCCCCACGCATCCCACACCCGAAAGTACACGACGATTCAGCATCATGGCGTTGTCTTCCTTCTCAAAGTCTGCCGGCGCCCGACGGCCTGCGGCGATCGGTCTTCTCATCACGCCCGGCGTTTCACACCTCACAATCGGGTCGCCGCGGCTTGCCGGATCATTGTTCACCCCGCCAATTCCGATAATCTCATTCGGGTACGCGAATTTACGCTTATCTGACCTCGTGTGCTCCAATATCTACACTGGTCTCGTCCTGCCTCACCCTCTGCCCCCAACTTCTCCTTCTCCGCTCCCCGCTTCCCTTCAATGGCTCGGCCCCCTTCTCGCCCCGGCCTACGGCCTCGCCGTTTCCTGGCGCAACCGTGCATTTGATTCCTCACGCCGCACTCAGACTTCATTTCCTCTCCCGGTCATTAGCGTTGGCAACCTGACAGTTGGCGGCTCCGGCAAAACCCCAATGGTTGCCCACCTCGCCGCCCAACTGCTCGCTCAGGGCCGACAGCCGCTCATCGCCATGCGCGGCTATCGCGCTCGCCCCGGCTCACCCTCAGATGAAGCCCTCGAGTACGCACAGATGTTCGGCGCTCGGGTTCCCGTCCTCGCAAACCCGGATCGCACCGCCGCACTCCGCGCATTTCTTCCTGATCATCCCGCCGTCGATTGCATCCTGCTCGACGATGGATTCCAGCATCGCCAAATCGCACGCAACCTCGACATCCTGCTGCTGGATGCCACACGTGACCACTTCTCCGACCGCTTGCTTCCCGCCGGTTTCCTTCGCGAACCTGTCGCATCAATGCGCCGGGCCGATCTAATTGCCTTCACCCGCGCCG
Source organism: Phycisphaerales bacterium (assembly GCA_044229655.1). Classification (GTDB taxonomy): domain Bacteria; phylum Planctomycetota; class Phycisphaerae; order Phycisphaerales; family UBA5793; genus JBGASM01. The sequence continues at coordinate 10,567 of JBGASM010000019.1, forward strand.
ATTTGGTCGATCCTTCCGCGCTCAGTCACGCCGAGTCTCGGGTCCGCTCGTTGGTCGGGCCCTCCCTTCCCATCCTCCGTTTCTCCCACGTCTGGGATTCCCTCCGCGTCGATTCGGCTTCCCATCCCCTTTCACACCTCGCTGGCCGCCGGGTCCTCGTTCTGACTGGCATCGGAAATCCCACCGCGTTCGTCACTCAGGCCGATCGCGCCGGTGCGAAGATCGCCGGCCACGTCCGCGCCCGCGACCACGCGCACTACGATGCTCCTTTCATTCTTCGGCTCATCTCCGCAGCCCAGGAAACCGATGCCGAGGCCGTGCTCACCACCGAAAAAGACTGGGTCAAACTTGAGCCGCTCCTCGATCCTTCAACCTTCCCCGTTCCCATCCTCCGCCCACTTCTTCGCCTTGAGCCTCTTGGCAACTCAGCATCGCTCCTCGATCGCGCCCTCGACGCGGCCCTCGCCTCTCGTCCCTCCTCGCTATGAAGTCCTCATCCCTCCCAGCCCTTGCTGACGATGAGACCTTCCCCACCACCCGCGCTTGGTGGTCCGATCCTGCTCGCCGCCCCTTCCTCGCCGCACTCACCATGTGGGCCGGCTGCGCTTCCGCCGCCCATCTCTCCCCGACGCCGAAATCCGTCGCACCGGCGTGGTGCCTGCTCGCTGCCGGCCTCCTCTTCCTGCTGGTGACCTTCTTCTCTTGGCGCACGCCTCAATCTTCGAACCGCGCACTCCGCGCTGGCTTCCTTGCCCTCGCCTGCTCCGCCTTCTCAATCAGCGCCTCATTCACCCTTGCCCGCTCCCTCGCGCTTTTTCCCGATCCGCTCGCCCAACTCGCTTCCACAGACTCAGTCCTCCTCCGGGTCACCGGCACGATCCGTTCCACGCCCATCCTCCGCACGCCCTCCGCGCCCGTCCGCGCCTATGGCCAGCAGGCCGCCACTACGTTCGAATTGACCGTCGATTCATGGGAAGGACCGGCCTCCACTGTTGTCACGCCCCGGCCCTCCCCGTCCCTCTTCATCCGCATCGCCGGCTCGCAATCCGACTTGGTCGCCGGCGCTCGCGTGACGCTCTCAGGACTCCTCCAGCCCATCTCCCCGCCCCTCAATCCCGGCGAGTTTGATCGCGCCGCCGACGCCCGCCGACGCGGCCTCTCCGCCTCTCTTTGGGTCGCCGACCCCGCCGGGCTCGTCCGCTTGCCGCCCGACTCTTCTCCTTCTCTGCTCATTCGTTTCCAGCCCTTTCGCGAACGGCTCCACGATCGCGCCGCCGCCTGGCTTCTGACCGGCCTCGACCGCTCCGACCCGCTTGACTGGCTCGGCGATGAAGTCGACCGCGCCCAGCGTTCTCGCGCCCTCCTCGCCGCCCTTCTGCTCGGCGATCGTTCCTCCCAACTTTCCGCCCTTACCCCCGCATTCCAGCGCACCGGCCTGGTTCACCTCCTCACGATTTCCGGGTCGCACCTCGCCATCTTCATCGCCCTTATCGCATTCCTCCTTCGCCTGCTTCACATCTCTCCCAGCCTCGAGCGCGGTCTCATTCTTCTTCTTGTCTTTTCCTACCTCTTGATCCTTCCTGTCGAAGCGCCCCTCCTGCGCTCCGGACTCATGGTCACCCTCTACGCGCTCTTCAGCGCCGGCGGTCGCCGCGTCGAGCCCCTGAGTGTCCTCGGCCTCACCGCCATCCTCCTCCTTCTCTGGGACCCCTCCGAGGCCGTGACCGCCTCCTTTCAACTGACCTTCGGCATCATCATCGGCCTCGTCACGCTGACGCACCCGGTCCGCCGCCTGTTCTTCGGACCCCCACCCGACCTCGAAACCCTCTCCCGCCCGCGCCAGGTTCTGCACCTGCTCTGCACCGCGGTCGCCGCCTCCTCCGCCGCCTTCCTCTGGGCCGCTCCCCTCACCCTCTTCCACTTCGGCCTCCTTTCCACCCTGAGCATCCCCCTCTCCATCCTCCTCGCCCCTCTGGTCGCCCTCGTGCTCGCCCTCGGCTATCTCAAGGTCCTCCTCACCGCCCTTTTTCCTCCGCTCGCCTCTCTCCTCGGTCCGCCGCTTCTCGCCCTCGCAGACTCCTTCATCTGGTCCATCGAGCGCGCCGACCAACTCCCCTTTGTCTCCATTCGCACTCTCTTTCCCAGTCTCCTCTGGCTCCTGCTGTGCCTTTCTTTCCTCCTCTATCTCGCCTCCCGCCCTCCGCGAGACCCACTCGATAACCCGCGCTCATTCTGGCGCACCCTCCTCCTTCGCGTCTTTCCCACGGCCCTCCTCTGCCTTTATCTCTTCCGTGGCAATGTCCCCGTCCTCTCCTCCTCTCTGCAGCGCGACCCTTCCACACGCATCACCATGCTCGCCGTCGGCGATGGCTCCTGCTATCTCATTCAGTCCGCCGGCCGCGCTGCCCTCTTCGATTGCGGCTCCGGTTCCAATCCCGCTGCCGCTCGCACCATCATCACCCCCGCCCTCCACCGCTTGGGCGTCCTCCATCTCGACTCCGTCATCATCTCCCACGCCGATGTCGATCACTACAACGCCGCCCGCGATGTCATGACCGCCTTTCACTGCTCCGCTCTCTTCATCACCAGCCCCATGCGCGCCGAATCCGACCGCGTGCGCGGCAGCGCGCTGGCGACGCTGGTCGATTCCGCCCGCCTCGCCGGCGTAGACCTCATCACCGCCGACGCCGGCCTTTCACTCTCCTTCGGCTCCTGCACGCTCGACTGGCTCGCGCCGTCGTCCGATCCCCACCGCTGGCTCGACGCGTCCGGCGCGCCCCTCGCCGACAACGAACTCGCGGCCGTCATCCGCCTTTCCGCCCCCGGCCCCTTCACCATGCTCTTCACCGCCGATTCACAGGCCGAAGGCCTCCGCCGCCTGCTCAACCTCCCCGCATCTCAGCTCCACGCCGATGCCATGGAACTTCCCCACCACGGCTCTTGGAATCCCGATTCCGCCCGCCTTGTAAGCCTCGTGAATCCTCGCTTCATCTTCCAGAGCACCGGCCCATCCCGCCTCGTTCTCGACCGCTGGGCCGCTCTCCCGCCCTCCTCCACACGCTTCATCTCCCAACGCGACGGCGCCGTGACGCTCACCATCACTCTCGACGGCACGTCAACCGCCTCCGCCTTCCGCACTCGTTGAGGCGCTCACAGCAACCCCTGCACCGATCCCTCATTCGGCCGCTCCGCCCCGCAATAAATGCACTTGCGGTGCTTGGCCGCCACCACGCGCTTGCACTGCGCGCATTGTGCCGTGTCCACCCGGTACTTGCCGTCCAGTTTTCCGTCCGTCAGATCCACCTCGCGCACCAGGTTGACCAGTTCTTCATCCCGAAACTTCCCCGACTCCTTCAGAAGCGTCCACATCGCCAGGCAGATCATCGTCAACCGGTCCACCCGGTCTTCCAGCATCCGCACCTGCGCGACCGCATCCGTCGCCCGCGCATTTGCCGACGCCACTCGCCCCTGCGCATCCCTGATCTGCCCCTGCTGATACAAATCCCACAGAATGTCCATGTGGCGGCCCTCCTGAGTAGAGTTGTCACGCTGATCTCCAGTTGCCTCGTCACTTTTCAGCGGACGTCATGGTATGGATGCATCCGCGAATCTTGCCTCCGCAGTCCCGCCCGCTCCGGCCACCGTCGAGTGTCCGCGCTGCGGCTACGACCAGCGCGGCGAAATTGCGCGCTGGACAGACGCCTGCCCCCTCGAAGGTCTCTGCACCGAATGTGGCCTCACCTTCGCATGGTCCCGCCTCTACATCAATGCCCGTCATCCCTGGCTCTTCGAGCATCAATGGCGCCGCGCTCCGCTCCGCAGCGCTCTCAAGACCATCGGCATGTGCTTCCGTCCCTTCCGCTTCTGGCGCGACATCGAACTCACCGACAGAATACAACTGGCTGCGATACTGGTGCTTGACTTGCTCTTGGTCGCGGCATGGTGCGTTGCCGGTTGGCAGATGACTGCTGCCGAACTGTGGGCCCAAGTTCTTAACAATTCAAACTGGCTCACCATGTTGGCAAATCGCTACCCGTCGCTCGCGAAGTTTGATCCGTGGCTTCAATGCCAGAATTGGGCCATCGATGAAGCATTTCCTGTTGTCTTGCTCTGGCTCCGGTCAATGTTGTTTTGGCCCCTCTTGTTTCCTGTTTTCTTCCTACTGATGCCAGCGACACTTTCACGTGAGCGTGTGCGGCTTGCTCACCTCGCGCGCGTGATGCTGTATTCGATTGTCGCGGTTCTTGCATCCGGAATTGTCGTGATTTGTCTTGAGGCGTATCTCATTTCAATTCAGTCTCACTGGGCCGACTACTCCTGGGGGTTGTGGTGGCATTGGCGCGCGATGCTGATCCGGTGCGGGTTGACCGCATCAACATCTTCAACGTACATAGTCGACCAGTTCATCCCCCCGTGGTTCTGCGCGACTGGGGCGTGGACAATTCTCTGGTGGACCGCTGCTTCCCGCCGCTATCTTCGTCTTACCCAGCCAACTTTGACGATGGTTCTGCTGGGCATCGCTGCATTCTTGGCGGGATCGATCATCACCGCTCTCTTGGGTGGTCTGCTCCGCTAGTCGGGCCGAATCTGCAGCCGAACGCCGCCTGAAAAACCCCCGCCCCCGCATACCCTTCCCGCCTATGCACAGCCTCAAAATCCACTACAACAACTGCTTCTCCGAACGCATCGGAGATTTCCACGGCCTCACTATCGGCGAGATGTCCGGCGCCACTCCCACCTTCGGCGATGTCATCGAAAAAGTCGCCATGGCCCGCAAGGGCGGTCCCGCCAGCGCGACCCGCTGGCGCAACCTCCCCTTCGACAACGATGGCGATCCCCTCCGCTCCACTCACCTCAAAGCCGTCAAGGACGCCGTAACGCAGGTCAACGCTCACTTCGCCTCCGCCAGTCCCGACAAGCGCTGCAAGCACCTCGTCGTACTCGGCATCGGCGGCTCCGCGCTGGGCAACTTCGCCCTTCATCAGGCCCTCAAGCCCGCCAGTCACAACCTCACCCCCTGCAAGTTCCGCACCGGCCCGCGCCTCTACGTGCTCGACACCATCGACCCCATGCTCATCGCCGACACGATGCGCTACCTTGAGCAGAAAGACCCCGGCCTCAAGCACACCTGCATCAACGTCATCTCCAAGTCGGGCGAAACCGCTGAAACCGCCGCTCAGTACCTCATCTTCCGCGACTGGATGAAAAAGCACCTCGGCGATTCCTTCAAGAAGCACATCGTCGCCATCACCGACCCCAAGATGGGCACGATGCGCGACATCTGTAATCGCGAAGGCTACCTCACCCTCCCCGTCCCCGATGGCGTGGGCGGCCGCTTCAGCGTCCTTTCGCCCGTCGGCCTCTTCAGCGCTGCGATGGAAGGCATCGACATCGACGCCCTCCTCGACGGCGCCGCCGCCATGGATACACGCTGCTCCGATGAGAACATCAGCCGCAACCCCGCCGCAACTCTCGCCTGGATGCTCATCGTCTTCGTCCGCCGCGGCAAGCCCATGCAGGTCATGATGCCGTACTCCAACGCCCTCACCGGCCTTTCCGACTGGTGGCGTCAACTCTGGGCCGAGAGCCTCGGCAAGAAACTCGATTTCCGCAAGCGCGAAGCCGAGGAGGGTCCCACGCCCATCAAGGCCGTCGGCCCCACCGACCAGCACTCCCAGATGCAGTTGTATCTCGAAGGTAAGAACGACAAGGTCATCGGCTTCCTCGAGGTCGAGAAGTTCGCCGAGGATGTGATGATCCCCACGGGCGAAAGCGCTGAAGCCTTGAAATATCTGCAGGGCCGCAAACTCTCCGACCTGATCAAGGCCGAAAAGCGCGCCACCGAATGGGCCCTCACCGCCGAGCAGCGCCCCAACTTCACCATCACCTTCCCCGAGGTGAATGCCTATCACGTCGGTGAGTTCCTCCAGCTCTGGATGGTCACTACCGCCTTCGCAGGCCACTTCATGCGCGTCAACGCCTTCGACCAGCCCGCCGTCGAAATGGGCAAGAAAGCCACTTTCGGCCTCTTGGGCCGCGCCGGCTACGACGAGTGGAAGATGAAGGCCGAGGGCGTTGGCCCCGATGGCTCCCGCACCGTCTAGCGCCGCCGGTGCCGCTCGTCATGAGTGTCAGTCGATGCGGGGCTCTGCGCTCACGAAGTGATCAACCGCAACGCCCGCGACTTCGCGTCCCGGTCCCCGCACACGCGCTGGAACATGGCGATCTCTTCTTCGGTGAATCCCTTGAAGTTCGGCCTGCTCTGCGGCTTCACATCGCTCACATCGATGGGGGCCTGGGGATTGGGCGCGCCGATGTGGGTAAAGAGGCGGTTCATCACGAGCGCGGGATTTTCGAGCAGCTCTTCGTAGCGCAGGAAGATGACCTGATCCGGGAACCGTGCGTGCACATCCAGGCCGCGATCAATGAGCAGATTCCAGAGATGAGCGCGCCGTTCCAGCGGCGTGTCGCAGGCCGGAATCTGCTCATACATCTTGCGCCACAGGCCCGCCTTGCGGTCATCCAGCGCGGGCTGCCAGCCGTATTTCGTTTCCCGCCACGATCGGATCGATGCGATCGGGTCGCGTGCGATGATGATAACCTTGAGCGCGGGCCAGCCGCTCGTGAGTTCCTCGAGGAACTCCATGAACGAAATGGGATGCTTGGCTCCGACCGCCAGAGGCAGGTTTCTGTCGATGGTGATGGGGACGTCGCTGCGCACCGCGCCAACGTGGGCGGTGTCGGTGGTGGGGCGCTCGGTTTGCCTGGGGTCCACCTTCGTTGACATCTTGCCCTCAAACACCGCTTTCCGGGCCATCTCCGTCAGATACCCGCGCAGGAGGCGCGCCGGGGCCCCCAGTTCCAGACATGGATCACTGACGACCACCGGCTCATTCGCCACCAGCACATTCGACTTTCGCGCCAGCAACGCCGACAGCAGGCTGGTCCCCGAACGCGGCGGCCCCGTCACGATGAATGGCTTCATCACGATCCCGGGACGCTTGTGCGCCGAAATGTTGCGCAGCAGAAACGCCTTGATCGTCATTTTCACGTAAATGCTGCGTTTGAAGAGAAGCGCGGACATGGCGGGCTGGTCACTCAGCGATTGCGGTACAGTTTCTTGTCGGCCACGGAAATCATCTTGTCGTGGTCCAGAATTCCCCCGAGGAATTCATTGACTTGGCGCGCCTTGTTCGGCGTGTCCTCCACCATCTCGTGGTACTTGACGATGAGCAGTTCGATGTTCGGCTGACGGTTGAGCCAGTTGTACACCTGCGACAGATGCTTCTGCAGCAGGACGAGCAGTTCCTCATCGCTGATCTTGGTCGTGTCCTCGCCCCGGTTGACCAGCATCTTTTTCTGTGACGCCAAGTTCTCGTGCAGTTTCCGCTCCATGAAGATCACCTTGTAGTGATGCTCAGGCGGCAAATGCTGCAGCAGCGCGCTGATCACCTTGACGACTTTTCCGCGCGCCTCCGCGACCCACGCCTTGTCGCCTTTGTCCAGTGCCTTCACCCGCTCAAACTCGAAGTACCCCTCCGGATTGTCCGTGTCCGCCGTGCGGATGTTGTCGATCACCGGCTCAAGCCCGCCCGCAACGAGCATCTTCATCATCATCGACGTGCCCGACCTCGGCAGCCCCGACACGATGACCACGTCGGTGAATGCCGGTTTGCCGGGTTTACCCAGGAGTTTCTTGAGAAACGACATGCGTTGACCGTTCAGTTCAAAAGGATGGAAAGCCGCGATTCTAGGAAGTTCAGGTATTCGGCGTGTATTCGGGTGCTCGACCTGCCCCAACATTGCGCGACCGCCTGTGGCGTTTCGCCGGTATGTAGCCGATAATCGGATAGGTCGGGCGTGCTCTTGATCGGGGTCGGAAGTCGGGTTGCACGGGACATCATCAGCACCAAATCCAGCGACGCAGGAGACTGGCAGTATGTGTGGTATTGTGGCCTATATCGGTTCACGGCAAGCGCTTCCCATAGTTCTCGAAGGCCTGAAGCGTCTCGAGTATCGCGGCTACGACTCCGCTGGCGTCGCCGTCGTTGACGCGGGCGAGCTCCGCGTGGTCCGGTCCGTCGGACGCGTCAGCGTTCTGGAGCAGAAACTCCGTGACCTCCCGGCCCTCACTGGCACCATTGGCATGGCCCATACCCGCTGGGCGACCCATGGCCGCCCCAGCGATGCCAATGCCCACCCTCATCGCGACGACCCCAAGCCCAAGGGTCATGGCATCGCCATCATCCACAACGGCATCATTGAAAACTACGCCAGCCTCCGCAAGTGGCTCGAAGAACGCGGCCACCAGTTCACCAGCGAGACCGACACCGAAGTCCTCGCCATGCTCATTTCCGAGTTGTACGACCCCGATGCCGGGATCGACCTCGAGAAAGCCGTCCAGGCCGCCCTCCGCGAAGTCACCGGCGCCTACGCCATCGCCGTCATCTGCGCCGCTGAGCCCGATGTGCTCCTCTGCGCCCGCAAAGGCTCACCGCTCATGATCGGCGTCGGACAGGGCGAGTTCATCGTCGCCTCCGACGCTTCCGCCATCGTCGCCCACACCAGCCAGGCCTTTACCCTCGGCGACTTCCAGGTCGCCCGCCTCACCCGCGACGGCTTCCGCACCAGCAACCTCGACAACGTCGAGATCTCACCCAAGATCCAGAACCTCGAGTTCGAGTTGCAGGAAATCGAGCTCGGGCCCTACCCGCACTACATGCTCAAGGAAATCTTTGAGCAGCCCAAGGCCCTCCAGAACACCCTCCGCGGCCGGCTCGATCTCGCCGAAGGCAAGGTCGTCCTCGGCGGCATTTCTCAGTTCGCCCGCGAACTCGTCAAGAGCCGCCGCTTCATCATGATCGGCCAGGGCACCGCCTATCACGCCGCCATGATCGGCCGCTACCTCTTCGAAGACCTCGCCAAGGTTCCCACCGTCGTCGAATACGGCAGCGAATTCCGCTACCGCAATCCGATCATTGAGGAAGGCACCGTCGTCGTCGCCATCAGCCAGTCCGGCGAGACCATCGACACCTTGGGCGCAATCCAGGAAGCCAAGGAACGCGGCGCCCTCGTCCTCGGCGCCGTCAACGTCGTCGGCTCCTCCATCGCCCGCGAGACCGACGCCGGCGTATATCTCCGCGTCGGTCCCGAAATCGGCGTCGCCTCCACCAAGGCCTTCCTCGGCCAGGTCACCGCCCTCACCCTCCTCAGCCTCTTCGTCGGCCGCCGCCGCTTCCTCTCCGCCGAGACTGTCTCCGAACTCCTCTCCGAACTCGAAGCCATCCCCGGCCACATCGAGCGCATTCTCGCGCAGGCCGGCCATGTCCGCGAAGTCACCGCTCGCTACATCGACAAGGAAAACTGGCTCTTCCTCGGCCGCGGCCACAACTACCCCGTCGCCCTCGAAGGCGCCCTCAAACTCAAGGAAATCTCCTACATCCACGCCGAGGGCATGCCCGCCGCCGAAATGAAGCACGGCCCCATCGCCCTCATCAACAACGGCATGCCCGTCGTCTTCGTGGCCACCCGCAACAGTCAGTACGAAAAAGTCGTCTCGAACATGCAGGAAGTCCGCGCCCGCGGCGGTCGCATCCTCGCCGTCGCCACCGAAGGCGACAAGGAAATCCGCTCCCACGCCGACGATGTCTTCTACGTCCCCGATGTGCCCGAACCCCTCCAGCCTCTCGTCACCACCGTCCCCCTCCAGTTGATGGCCTATCACGCCGCCGTCCTCCGCGGTCACGACGTCGACAAGCCCCGCAACCTCGCCAAGAGTGTCACGGTCGAGTAAGCGCAGCAAGACGCTTCGTGTGCAACATCAGGGGGCGCCTCTGCGTCCTTCATTTCCGCCTCTCGACCCGTCAGAACGACCACAGTCGCGGAATCGCGATGCTGGCCACCGCCCACATCATGAGGTTCATCGGGATGCCGAAACGCAGGTAATCGGAAAACTTGTAGCCCCCCGGTCCCATGACCATCAGATTGGTCTGATACCCGATCGGTGTCGCGAAGCACGCCGATGCCGCGAACGCGATGGCCACCGCGAATGGACGGGCGTCCACACCCAGTTCCGCCGCTGTCGCCATCGCCACTGGAAACACCAGGCTCGCCGCCGCCGCGTTCGTGATCAACTCCGTGAACAGCATCGTCACCCCGTAAATCACCGTTAGCGCGACAAACGGATTGTCCCCGCCGAACTGAAGCAGAAAGTGCGCCACGAACGCCGCCGCCCCCGTTCGCTCCAGCGACATGCCGATGCCGAACGCCGCCGCGATGATGAGCAGCACCGTCATGTCCAGCGACTTCCGCGCAGTGCTCCACGACATGCACCGCGTGAGCACCATCAGGCACGCCGCCAGCAGCCCCGCCGTCAGCATGCTCATCCGTTCAATGGTCACAAGCCCCACCATCCCCAACAGGATCGCCAGCGCCACCCACGCCCGGTTGTGCCGTGGCGGTGCGGAATCCTCCACCTTGCTCACGAGAAAAAAGTCCCCCGAGTTCCGCTGCTGCTCCACAAATGAAGGATGCGCTTCCAGCAGCAGCGTGTCCCCCACCTCCAGCACAATATCCCCGATCTTTCCCCCCAATCGCTCGCCCTGCCGCGCTACCGCGATCACCACCGCGTTGTACGTCGTCCGGAACCCGCCCGCCTTGATCGACTTCCCCACGTTTGGGCACGTCTTGGAAACCACCGCCTCGATCAGCGTCCGCCGCGCCCGGGGCGAATCCAGTTTCGTCACCTGGCTCGTCGCCGGCTTGAGCCCTCTGATCCGCTGCAGGTCCACCACGCTCTCCACGATTCCCGTGAAGACCAGCCGATCCTCCCCGCGCAGGACTTCCTGCGGCCTCACCGCCGGAATCACGCTCCCATCCCGCTCGATCTCGATGAGAAACAGCCCCGGCAGCCCCCGCAGCCCCGCCTCCTCCACCGTCTTCCCCACCAGTCCGCTCCCGCTCTCCACCATCATCTCCACCATGTACTTCCTCGGGTCCTCCTTCACGCTCACCGCCGGTTTGCGGTCCGGCAGCAGCCACCTGCTCGCAATCAGGATGTACCCGATCCCCACCACCGCGTAAATGACCCCCAGCGTGCTGAACTCAAACAGCCCGAAGCCGTCCTTCACCTCCGGGTTGCTCGAGCCGCGCATCAGTCCGTGCACCACCAGGTTCGTGCTCGTCCCGATCAGCGTGCACGTGCCTCCCAGCACCGTCGCGTAACTCAGCGGAATCATCAACTTCGACACCGAAATCTTCGTCTTCTTCGACCACTCATCGATCACCGGCAGCATCATCGCCACCAGCGGCGTGTTGTTCATGAACGCGCTCATCGCCGCGATCGGCACCATCATCCGCGCCTGCGCCGCCATCACACTCTTGGGATTCCCCAGGATCTTCTGCGCCACGAAACTCATGCCCCCCGTCTCCCGCAGTGCCGCCGCCACAATGAACAGCACCGCCACCGTGATCATCCCGTCGTTGCTGAACCCCGACAGCGCATCCGCCACCGTGAAGTCGGTCTTCCACGCATTGGGGTCGCCCACCAGCCCCCCCAGCAGTTTCGGCAGCCCCGTCAACACCAAGACCGCGATGGACAACACCCCGATCGCCACCAGATCAGGCGATATCTTCGTGAACGCCAGCCCCAGAAACAGCAGCACCATCAGGCTCAACGCAAACCACCCGTCCCACCCCATTGCTCCCCCCGCCCCCGCTGCCCCCGCCGTGTGGGCCGCCGCCTCGCCCACCTGCGCCAGCATCACCAACGCTCCATTCACATCCATCATCACGGCGAGGCTCCTTCAAAAACTCTGATCCGACCCTGCTCTTCGCCATCTACTGTATCGTGACGGCCGCGCTCTTCACCATCCTCCCTCTCAGCCCCCCCATCCTTCGCTCGCATCCCAGCGCCATGCCCCCCGGACTCCTCCGCCTCTGCCCCTAGCCATTCGAATCTGTCCGTCACACGTAAGATGCCGCGCTGGTCCGCGTCTGGGACTCTGATGAACTCTCACAGGCATTCCACTCCCTCCGCGCCTCCCCGCTGCCCCCGCTGCGGCTACGACCTTCGCGGCTTCGTCGACACCTGGTCCGATTCCTGCCCCCTCACGGGCCGGTGCAGCGAATGCGGCCTCGACTTCGAATGGGGCAAAGTCTTCGCCGATGAACGTCACCCCTGGCTCTTTGAGCAGCGCTGGCGCTGGCGTCACCAACCCATCCGCAGTGCCCTGATCACCTTCTGGAAAGTGGTTCGACCTTGGCGCTTCTGGCGCGAGATCGAGATGACCGATGACTTCGCACCAGTGCCGGCGTTTGCATGGGCAGGAATTGTGCTGATGGCTTCAACCGCTCTTCTCATGGCACAGAACCTTGCGATTTCCATCGTCCGACGTCAGACTTCTCGCACGTCATATTCCAATTCGATCTTTGCTGGTTTTTCCTTCCGTGGCCTTCTGAGGCGTGTCGAAGACGAGTGCGATCGTTTGCCTGCCGTCGGATATGCATGCGTTTGGATTTGCCTCTACATCTTGATCTCTGGACTCGTATTTGTCCTTCTTCCTGTCTCCCTCCGCCGCGCGAAAGTCCGGATCAGCCACATCGTGCGCCTGACTTTTTACAATATCTTCAACGCTTTCGTCGCTGTCATTCTCCTGCATCTTTTCTTCCTTGCACATACGAATCTCGTATCCCGGTATTCTGCCCATTACAACACCTACACCGGAGTCCTCGTTGTCCTGTTCCCCACCTTGATCATCGTCACTGCTCAGTACTTCGCTCTCCGCTTTTACCTCAAACTCCCCCACGCCTTCGCCGTCTCTGCGCTTCTGACCTTCCTTGCTGCCCTCCTCACGCTGGCGTGTTTCACCGCGTGGACATGGGCGGTCGATGGGGCCCTCTGGCTCGCTGATTTCTAGACCTTCCCCCCTCCCTCCCCGCATAAACTTTCGTCACTGTCGTCCCCCCGTCCCTCCCCCGATACCCGCCGCCTCATTCTCCCAATAACTCTCGAAGGCGCACCACACCACCCTCCGCGCCTCACTCTCTCACAGGAGCATCCTTCTCATGGCACTCTGGGACAAACTCAAAGGCGAATTGGTCGACATCGTCGAATGGCTCGATCAGTCCAACGACACCCTCGTCTACCGCTTCGAACGCTACCAGAACGAAATCAAGAACGGCGCGAAACTCGTCGTCCGCGAAGGCCAGGCCGCCGTCTTCGTCAATCAGGGTCAGACCGCCGATGTCTTCCGCGCCGGCACCTATTCCCTCACCACCCAGAACCTCCCCATCCTCTCCACCCTCCTGGGCTGGAAATACGGCTTCAACTCCCCCTTCAAGGCCGAGGTCTATTTCGTCTCCACGCGCAACTTTACCGACCTCAAGTGGGGCACCATGAATCCCGTCATGCTCCGCGATCCCGAGTTCGGCCCGGTGCGCCTCCGCGCCTTCGGCTCTTACGTCATGAAAGTCGCCGACCCCGGCCTCTTCATCAAGGAGATCGTCGGCACCGATGGCCACTTCAAGGTCGAGGAGATCAGCGAGCAGCTCCGCAACCTCGTCGTCTCCCGCTTCACCGACATCCTCGGCGAGTCCCGCATTCCCATCCTCGATCTCGCCGGCAACTACGATGACCTCGGCAAGTTCCTCACCGACCGCATCGGCGCCGAGTTCAAGTCCTACGGCCTCGAACTCACCAAACTCCTCGTCGAGAACATCTCCCTGCCCCCCGCCGTCGAGGAAGCCCTCGACAAGCGCTCCAGCATGGGCATCGTCGGCAACCTCCAGGCCTACACCCAGTTCCAGACCGCCAACGCCATTCCCGACGCCGCCAAGAACCCCGGCGGTCTCGCCGCCGCCGGCGCAGGTCTCGGCATGGGCGTCGCCTTCGCCGGTCAGATGGGCCAGGCTCTCAATACCCCCGGCTCCCCTCCGCCCCTCCCCGGCGCTCTCCCCGCCCTCGCGCTCTACATCGCGGTGAATGGTCAGCAGACCGGCCCCTTCGACGCCGCCGCCCTCAAGTCCCAGATCCAGTCCGGCTCCTTGACCCGCGAATCCCTCGTCTGGCGTCAGGGCATGGTCAACTGGACCCCCGCCGGCTCCCTCATGGAACTCTCCTCCCTGTTCTCCGCCTCGCCTCCCCCGATTCCGCCGAAGGGATAAGGCCAACTCCGCGCTCCCCTTCCCGCCCAACCCGTGACTGCCGTTCAGCGGGAATTCCTATCGCCGCAGATGCAGGGGAGGTCTGTATACTCCCCTGCAACCCCACCGGCTGAAAGCGACGAACCCATGCGTCCCGCGATGGCAGTCTAGCCTCTGCCGCCGGCGAGTGCCCGTAATCCCCCTTCGCTTAGGATCGCTCATGCGCCTCCCCTCCCTTGCACTCTTGTCCCTTGCCCTGGCGTCCTGCACTCTTCCTGGCTGCGGCAACTGCGGTGAATCGGGCTCAGCCTGCTGTCCCCCCACATCTGCCGGGTACAGCGGCGCGGGAGTTCCCCAGCCCGTGCACGCGCTGGATTCCCTCAATGCCCTGAAGGCAGAGTTCAATGCGCACGCGGACCGGCCGCGCATCCTCCTGCTCGTCTCCCCCGCCTGCTCCGAGTGCATCTACGGCGCGGAGGTCGTGCGCACCTCCATCATGGATGCGTTCGCCGCCAGTGGCGTCTACGCCCTCGTGGTCTGGGAGCCGATGATCGACGGCGACTCGCTGGACGCGGCCCGGCAGTCCTCCGCCATCTTCGCCGAAACTCCATCCGCGCAGTATTACGATGAGGAGCGCCTTTCCGGCTGGGCGTATGAAAAGGAACACTTCGCCAAGAAGTGGGACGACGTGGAGGCCGCACTGCCCGCCGATCACTGGCTGCGATCCATGGTCGATGAGAAACCGGTGGCAGCGCCCGAATGGGATGTGTACATGCTCTTCAAGCCGGGTGTGAAGTGGGAAACGCAAACGCCCAAGCCCGACGCTTTTATCCGCCACATGGGCCGCAACGAAGCGGGCCTCTCGAACTTCTGGCGCGACCGCTTCAACACACCCCCCATCACCGCCGACCTGCACGCCGCCATGGCGCAGATGGGCAAGGAGATGATCGGACAGATGCAAGCCGTCACCATCGAGTTCCTCGGCTCGCCCGATTGCCCCAACACCCCGATGCTGCGCGACCATCTGCGCGCCGCCCTCTCCTCCCTGAGCGCGGAACTGACCTTCATCGACGTCGATCAGTCCGCGCTGCCTGCTGAGGATGTGCGGCGCGGCTGGCCCGCGCCCACCATCCTGGTCAATGGTCTCGACCTCTTCGGCATGCCCACTCCGACAACCGCCGCACCCGGCTGTCGCATCTATGCCGAGGGTGTGCCGACCACCGATGAACTGACCCGCCGCCTCAAACCCGTGTTCTCCAAATAAACCTTGAGCTCGGCATCTCTTCCCCGTTGGGGCGGTCGCGCTCATTCATTGACGTAAACAGTCCTCCGCCTCCACCGCGCAGCACCGGCTCCCTGCCTTCCCTGCCAAGCCCCAACGCCATTACCCGGACCCTCTTCTGCTCTTCCCTCGTTTGTCGCCTTTCCGAGGCGGTTTTGCCTCTTTCCTTGCTCTTTTTCCCGCTGACGGCGCACTCTTTCCAGCGATCGGGGGGAGGTTTCCCGCTGGCGGCGCTCTCTTTCCTGCTGACGCCGCAATCTTTCCAGTGATCCGAGCCATCTTTCCGCCGGTCGGCGCGATCTTTCCAGCGATCCGGGGAATCTTTCCAGCGTGCGGGGGGAGGTTTCCATGCCGTTATGCGACGCCGCTGCCCGTTGGCCATGCGTCACATTGAAGCGATCGTCCGATCTGTACGCGTTGTGCGGGACATCATGCATCCTTCGGATTGGGATACTGCACGGGGAAAGCAGAGGCGGGAAAAAGTCGCCGAAGCGACGAAGTGAAGGGGGAGGCGGCGCGATGTGCATCGAACTCGCCCCGGAAGTTTCCTTTATCAGAGCGGAGTACGGATCATGGCTATATTGCCAAAATCGGAACTGGGACAGTTGGAGTTTTTCGAGGGTCACCTGCCTGCGTGGGGCACGGCGCCGGCGAGTATCGGGCTCACCGCCGGTCAAGTTACCGGGCTTGCAACCGCCACCACGGCGGCGCGCACCGCGTTCAATGCCGCAATTGTGGCCCACGAGGCCGCTAAGGCCGCCACGGCGAATCAACACAACAAGATCGCCGCCATGACCGCGATCGGCACCGACCTTCTCAAGATCATCAAGGCGTACGCGGCGGTGCAGAATGATCCCAACGTGTATGTTCTCGCGCAGATTCCCGCGCCCGCCGAGCCCACGCCCGCCCCTCCCCCCAGCGCTCCTACCGATCTCTTCGCGGTGATGAACGCGGATGGGTCGATCCAACTCAAATGGAAAGGCTCGCTGGCCCAGCGGCAGTTCTACTCCGTGTGGCGGCAGACCGAGCCCGGGGGGGTGTTCGAGCAGATCTGCGCCGTAGCGGCCAAGTCGTTCCTCGATGTGACGTGCCCGCGCGGACTGATGCAGGTGGCGTATGAGGTGCGCGCCCACCGCGATACCTTTGTCTCCATCCCCTGCCCCAGCCTGACGATTTACTTCGGCGCGATCCCCGAAGGCACGCAGGCGACTGCCAACGGCCAGGTCATCGGCACCATCGGCAACGATGCCCCGGTGAGCGAAGCAGCGTGAATGGCGATGATGAAGAGTTGAAGAGTCAGAGAAGGGAACATGCAGGGGGAAGAAGGATCTTCCCCCTGCAACCCCTTGCTCGAAGAAAAGAGAATCCCTTCTCAGGCGACTTTGCTCGCCGCCTCCGCGCCGCATTCGGGACACCTCCCCGAGGTGTTCCCCTTGAGGTCATAGCCGCACGAGGTGCAAGCGCCGGGCCGATACCGTCGCTTGTCGAGAACGAAGAGGCCCCAAGTCAAAAGAGCGGCGAGAAGGAAGGGAAGCCACAGAGGAACTCCGGGCTGGCCGTTCCATTGGGTGTAGAACCAATACCAGAATGGGGAAGCAGTGACATGAGCGCTGAACTCGGCGGGGATGCGAGGCGACTGGGTCACGCCATGTGGGTAATACAAAAACATCCCGGTAACAACGTGAATGCGACGGCCCTCGTAGAGTCGGCCCGGCCACGTGAATGTCATGCTCACCCACCCGCTCGCCAGCCACAGCGCGAACAGCAGCACGCACAACGTGACCCCGCCCCACTTGCCCCACCAAACCCACCGGATGCGCTTCCTGTTCTTTTTCGTGCTGCTCATCTCAGACTGACTCTAGCCGCTGAATCCGCGTTGCGTTTGTCTTCCTCTTCAGCAGGTGGGGTTGCAGGGGAGGAGGCACTCCTCCTCTGCAGCTGCCCACCGCAGGTGTGCCGACCGCAGGCCCAAACTCCCCCAACATCTGCATCTTCGCGGGGGTTCAGGTGGTACGCTTCCTCCGCATCTTCCTGCAATTCAACTTGATTTCCTCCCAATCATCCTTATCTCCATGGCCGTTGGATTGCCCATCCTCCCCCTCCTCATCCTCCTCTTCATCCTCGCGCTCTTCGGCTCTGCCATCTACTTCATCTTCCGCACCAAGAAACGACCCGCCACCAGCGTCTGCGGCGCATGCAGTTACTCCGTCGACGGCCTCACCACCTTCACCTGCCCCGAATGCGGCTCCGACCTCCGCAAGGTCGGCATCATCACCCCCAATCAGTCCCGCCTTCTTCCCGGCTGGCTCAAGTGCATCTTCTTCACCATCGCTCTGCCTCTCCCCGCGCTCATTGTGTCCGCCATCATCATCGCCTTCATCGGCCCCACCGTGAACCAGCGCGACGTCACCTGGACCATCACCCAGCCCGCCTCCGCCTCCTTCAAGACCGCCTACGTCGAGACCACGACCCGCAGCACCAACTGGGCCCAGGGATTCCACACCGCCGCCGCATTCTCAGCCCCCAGCGCATCCACCCTCCGCATCTGGCTGGAGCGCAACGACGCCTCCACCACCCCCGCCTCCCACTTCGACATCCTCGCGCGCAAGTCCACCGCCCAGCCCGCCTTCGCGCCCGCCGACCTTGCCCCACTGGCTGAGCAAGCCGGCCTCGACTCCGCCAGCCCCGCCGTGACGGCCGAACTCACCGCCCTCGCTGACTTCATGACCCAGGCTGCTGTCGATCAGAATCCCTCGCCTGCTCTTGCCCCCGGCGCCTTTGGCATCGCCCCCTCCACCAATTTCTCTTCCTCCTCCGGCCCCGCCCCCTGGTTCGCCCTCCTCCTCGCCTTCCTCTGGCTCATCATCTGGATCCTCGGCTGCGCCCGCCTCCTCCGCGCCTCCCCCCCGGGATCCCCTTAATCCGCGTGCACCGCCGCCCCCGCGCGGTCGATCACCTCCACGATCGGCTCCGCCGCCCGCGCTGCATCCTGCTTCCGCAGCCGCTTCGGATACACCACGCTCAGTATCGGCGTCGTCATGAACGTCGTCACGATCGCCATGAGCACCATCATCGCGAACACCGCATCCGTGATCACCCCCAGTTCACGCCCGATGTTCAGGATCACCAGTTCCATCAGCCCCCGCGTGTTCATCAGGATTCCAATCGCCCCCGCCTCCCGCCACGACATCCCGCACAGCCGCGCTAGTAGCGCTGACCCGCCGAACTTGCCCAGGCACGCCACGAAAATGATCAGCCCCGTCCACAGCCACAGTTCCCCCGTGTCAATCAGCCCGATCTGCGTCTTCAGCCCCGTGTATGCAAAGAAGATCGGCAGCAGCAGCGTCACCGTGAAATCCTCGATCTTCTCCCGCATCTGGTTGACGAACTTCTCCCCCTTTGGCATGATCGCCCCCGTCAGGAACGCCCCGAACAGCGCGTGAATCCCGATCGCCTCCGTCGCCGCACTCCCCAGGAGTGTCGCCAGCACCACCGCCGCCATCACCCGCGCCGGCGCCCGCCCCTTCCGCTCCACGATCGTCTCCAGCCGCGCGAGGCACGGCCGCGCAATCAGAAACATCCCCGCAACAAATCCCGCCGACCACAGCGCCGTCGTCACCGCCGCGCTCACGCCCTCCGCCCGCACCACCCCGACCACAAACGCCAGGATGCA
Organism: Phycisphaerales bacterium; assembly: GCA_044229655.1. Taxonomy (GTDB): domain Bacteria; phylum Planctomycetota; class Phycisphaerae; order Phycisphaerales; family UBA5793; genus JBGASM01. The sequence goes on from JBGASM010000019.1 coordinate 29,664, forward strand.
CCACGCCGTCACATCATCCACCGCCGCGCACGTGATCGCCACCGCCCCGATCTGCGTCTTGTTCAGGCGCTGCTCCGTCAGAATTCGCGCCAGCACCGGGAACGCGGTGATGCTCATCGCCGCGCTCATGAACAGCGCAACCGATGAGAACTGCATCCGCTCCGTGTCGTTGAACAGGCGTGGATACAGCAGCAGCGCCGACAACCCCCCCAATAAAAACGGCCCGACGATTGATGCATGGCTGATCACCACCGCCGCATGTCCGCGCGACTTGAGCAGCCGCGGATCGAGTTCCAGCCCCACCAGGAACAGGAAGAAAATCACCCCCACCTGGCTCAGCATCCCCAGGTGCGGCAGCGCCTCCGCCGGAAACACCGCCTGCGAAACGCCCGGTAGCGCCCAACCCATCAGGCTCGGCCCCAGCGCCAGCCCCGCCACCATCTCGCCCACCACCTTCGGCTGCCCCAGCCGCCGAAACACCATCCCCAACCCTTGGCTCGCCGCCACGATGCACGCCACCGCCAGCAGCAGCGTGAACAGCAGATGCGTCGTTGCGCCGCCCTTTCCTGCCCCAGGCTCACTCGCCCCGTCCCTGCCCTCCCCTGCGACATCCTCTGCACCCGGCCTTCGCAAGATCGTTCCATCCTCCGCTCGCCATTCCGCTCCCTCCGCGACCAGCCGCATCACCCCCGCAGCATCCGTCAGCGTGATGATCGTCGCCCCGCTCCCGTCCGCTTCCCCGCGCGCTTCCACATCAATTCGCGTCGCTGTGGCGGCCCCATCTCCCCGTGTCACCTGCGCAAATTCCCCGGATTGCTCGATGGTCACCCGCTCGCCTCGCCCAGCCCCATCCACAAACTCCCACTCCCCGCGCAGATCAGGCGGCGCCTGCAGGTCTCGCCCCAGGTGCATGATCCCCCACAGCCCTAGCACGCACCCCAGGATCATCGCCAGGTACAGTGTCGTTGCGCTCTTCAATGCGTTTCCTTTGCTTCCGTGATGACCGCCATCATAGTGAAACACAACCGCCCCATCGGCCAACAATCATCCGCCATGCCCGACCCTTCCGAGTTTGACCACGAACCGACTGATGCGGAACTCCCCGCCCTCTCCACCGCCCCGCGCCGTTTCCCCTGTCAGCAGTGCGGCGCAGAACTCCAGTACGCCCCCGGCACGCGCGTCCTCAAATGCGAATACTGCTCCTTCGAGAATCAGATTCCCCAAACCGAAGCGGAAATCACCGAACTCGACTTCGACTCCGCTATCGCCGACCTCCGCGCATCAACTCCGACCCAGGACAACCCCGTCATCAAGTGCGATGCCTGCGGCGCCCAGTCCACCTTCCCGCCCAACGTGACCGCCTCCGCCTGCCCCTTCTGCGGCTCCAAGATTGTCGCGACCGGCCAGTCCCGCAATCTCATCAAGCCCAGATCTCTCCTCCCCTTCAAGATCACCCGCGAAAAGTCCCTCGAACTCTTCGGCTCCTGGCTCTCCTCCCTCTGGTTCGCGCCCTCCGACCTTCGCCAGTACGCGCTCAACGATGAGAAACTGCGCGGCGTCTATCTGCCCCACTGGACTTATGACTGCCGCACCTCTTCCTTCTACCGCGGCCAGCGCGGCGATGACTATTGGGTCACCGTCCCGCGCACCGTCATGGTCAATGGCCGTTCCCAGGTGCGCATGACCCGCGAACGCCGCACACGCTGGCGCAGCGTCTCCGGCACCGTCGGCAATCGCTTCGACGATGTCCTCGTTCCTGCGTCCAAGTCCCTGCCCCAGGATGATCTCATCAAACTCGAGCCTTGGGATCTCAAGGCTCTCGCCCCCTACGACGATGCCTATCTCTCGGGCTTTATCGCCGAGTCATATCAGGTCGATCTCGCTCAGGGATTCACCATCGCCCAGAGTCTGATGGACCCCGTCATCCGCCAGACCGTCTGCCGTGACATCGGTGGCGATCATCAGCGCATCGACTCCCTGAAAACCCAGTATGCCGGCATTACCTTCAAGCACATTCTTCTGCCCGTGTGGCTCAGCGCCTATCGCTATCGCGGACGACTCTTTCGCTTTATGGTCAACGCCCGCACCGGCGAGATCTTCGGCCAGCGTCCCTACAGCGCGTGGAAAATCGCCCTCGTCGTGCTCGCAGGTCTCGTCGTCGTTGCCCTGATCGCTCTTTTCACCCAGCGCCGCTGAGTGGTCCGCTCTACAGCCTCGGCCCGCGCCCCTTCTTGGCCGTTCGCGCGGCCGGTTTGCGCTTGGTCTTCGCGGCGCCCGCGTCTGCGGCGTCATCCTCAGCATCCGTGGCCGCCGCCGGTGCGCCGCTCATGTCAGCTCCGGATTCCTCATCGTCCGCTTCGTCATCGGCCAATTCCGTCGCTTCCGGCGGATTGCTGATGCTCCGTGGCTGTCGCGCCGCCGATATACAGGTCTCCATCAGCCGCTGATGCAAGGCCTCGCACTCCGGCACTGCATCCAGTCCGTCCATCAATTGGTCAATCTGCCGGCCCAACGGCCGCGTGACGTCGACGGCCTCGATCGCTTGCAGCCCGAGGTTTTCGATCGCTTCCAGCGCCCACTCGCCCGTAAATTTGGCCGGCCGGTCCACACGCGTGCGCACGACGATCGGCCCCACGGATACGACCGGGAGAAACCCCAGCTTCGTGACAGGTTCCACTGCCAGTGCAACCACCGGCGTCTTCTGCGCCAGGGCCGCGTGTCGAATCTGCATCGCGTCCGCGCCCACCATCGGGGCGGTCACAACGTAGACGCCGATCTTGAGGACGCTCCCGGGCGCCGGCATTGTTTGATCGATGACATGCACTTTCCCCGCCGCCACCGCAGCCAGTCGGCGCTGCCGGCGTGCTTCCTGCAGCGGCAGCAGGATCCGCGCCATCTCCGCGTAGTCCAGCCGCTGCCATGCCCGGTGCAACGCCTCGTCCGCCATGCGTTCGCAATCAAAATACCGCCCCTCCGCCAGGGCAGCGCTCGCATCTTCCATCAGGTCCGTCAGCGCCACCGGCGCTGCCGCCGCCGCGCCTGGCGCTGGTACTGGTTCTTCAAATCGCGCTCGTCGTGCCATGACCCCTCGTTTCCTTGCCTTTTATTGACCGCCCCAACCCGTCACCCTGCCCGCTTCGCGCTGCGCTGCTCGCCCCGCTCCGCCGTCGCGTGGAGCGTATGCAGCAATCCGCGCCACTCCTCGGTCAGCGGACCGAAGTCATACGCCAGCAGGTCCGACACCGTCACCCAGTCCGACGCCTGCACCGCGCTCTTGAGCGCGCTCAGTTTGGCCAGCAGGCTTTTGACCGCGTGCTCGACGCTCGCCTCATCTTTGCTTCCCGCCTCACCCATGAGGGCGCATCCCGTCGCCACGCACTGTTGAATCTGGTCCCACTGCGAAAGCACCCCATCCAGCATCCCCGCTGCTTCCGCGCTTACGCCCGAAAGCAGTTTGTCCGCCGTCTGGCTCTGGAGCGCCGCCAGTTCCGCCAGCGTGCCTTCTGCATCCTTGTAGGCGCACGCCACAACCTCCGTGATCGGTTGCGTCGTGAAGGTGAGTTCCTTGCTCCCGCCCGACGTCGCCTGCCCCTCTTCGCCGAATGGATCAAACGTCGCCCCGTCGCGCAATACTTCCGTGACCACGCGCCCGCTCGTCTGGGTGAGCGCCCGCACCTTTTCTACCGCCTCGGCCACGTTGCCCACATTCGACGCAATCTGTCGGCCGTCCAGGATGACACGCATCATTCGTCCTTTGCTTCGCTCATTCGGGCGGGATTCGGTGCCTGCGCAGTTGATCCGAATAACTCTGCCGCACACGCAGGAGCCGCCCAGGGTTTTTTTTGATCGGCAGTTCCATGATCGGCCGTTCCAACCCTTGGCCATCACCATTCCTCACCCGCCATTTCTCCCCACCCAAAGTTCGATCTGCCTCGCCAATTCGCCCCGCTGGGCTACTGGTCGCTTCTCACATTTCCGCCTACCCTAACGTCCATTTTGAAGGCTTCGTGAAAAAAAGCACAAACGTCTGAAGGAGCGCCTTGCCCCACGATCCGTACGGGCCTGATCAGCAGCGAAAGACACCCGCTTCAAAAAAAGACGGGCCTTCCGCTCCGATGCGGGCCATGTACACCTTGGGCGGCTCCGGCACTGAGATCCTCGCCTCCATTGTCGGGCTTGGACTCTTGGGTTGGGCGTTCGATCGTTGGTGTGGTACCCAGCCATGGTTGCTGGTGACAGGGTTGGTCTTAGGCACAGTCGGCGGCGTCTACAACGTCGTCAAAAAAGGTCGCGCGTACTTCGAAAATCAGGATGATGTCGACCGTAACACCTGAATTGTCCCCCTCTTCCGCCGCTCCGGCTCGCAGCGCGCCCATGCACTGGTCCCTCGTCGCCGCGCGCGGCACCCGCATTGCCGCAGCCGGCCTGCTTCTGAGCATCGCCGCCGCCATCCTCGCCGCATGGTTCCACCGCCCCAGTATGTGGCCTGTCTTCGCCGCCTCCTCCCTCTGCACAATGCTCTGCGTCGGCTCGACCCTCTGGACGATCCGCTCCGCCCGCAGCGACTTCCGACGCCTGCTCCGTTTCGCGATGATCGGCAATGGCTTGCGTATTCTCGCGCTCGCCGCCCTCGTCCTTGCCTTCATTGCTCTCGACCTGCGCGGAACTCTCGACCTCGAACCCCTCTGGCTTGTCGGCTCCGTCCTGTTCAATTACTCCGTCTGCAGCATCCTTGATGTTCGCCTGTTGCGCGAGTGTCTCGCCGCCATGCCTCCCGCCCCCACTCAACCTGCCTCACCCAGTCCCGCACCGCTCCGGTAGACCTCGCCCCCAGCCCCAGCGCTCCTTGCCTCCTGTCTGTGTAGATGAAGGAATCCGTGTGATGATCACCCATCTGTTTGGAAACCTCGTAACTCCCCTCGTGCTCGCCGGCAAGGACCCCCTGTCCCACAACTACGACTACCCCATCCTGAGCCTGCCCAACGGCTGGATGCTCTTCTCCAACCACCTCCTCATGATGCTCGTGGTCACGCTGTTCATGCTCATCATGATGCCCCGCGTCGGTCGCGCGGTCTCCACCGGCAAAACCGGCACCAGTCACGACTACGTCACCAAGGGCACCTTCAACCACATGATCGAGGTCGTCTGCGTCTACTTCCGCGACCAGGTCTGCAAGCCGGTCCTCGGTGCCAACACCGACAAGTTCATGCCCTTCGTCTGGACCCTCTTCTTCTTCATCCTCCTCAACAACCTTCTGGGCCTCGTTCCCCTTCTCGACCTCTCCTCCCTCGTCGTCGGGTCCATTCAGGAGTCCACCCTCGCCGCCCAGGCCTCCCCCGCAGACCCTTCCGATCACCAATTGCTCGGCGAAGCGCAAAGCGCAGATTCCCACGACGCCGCGACCCACGAACCGCAAGCTGCGCACGAGGATGCCCACGCATCCGCAACCCACGCAGCCGACGAACACGACTCTGCCCACGCCTCCTCAGGCCTCGTCTGGTTCCGCACGCCCGAGGGCCACTCCCACTTCCACGGCATCGGCGGCACCGCGACCGGCAACATCTGGGTCACCCTCGCCCTCGCGCTCATCTCCATCACCATCATCATCGGCTCGGGCATCAAGTCCCTCGGCGTCGGCGGTTTCTTCCACCACCTCACCCTCGGCGCGCCCCCCCTTCTCTGGCCGCTGACGGTATTGCTCGAAATCATCGGCCTGATCGCCAAGCCCTTCGCCCTCACCGTCCGCTTGTTTGCCAACATGACCGCAGGCCACGTCATGCTCGCCGTCATCCTCGGATTCTGCACCATGGCTTGGAACGGCCTCGGCCCCGTCGGCGGAACCCTCATTTCCATCCCCTCCGTCCTCGCAGGCGCCGCCCTCGGCCTTCTCGAAACCCTCGTCGCCTTCATCCAAGCCTACATCTTCACCTTCCTCACGGTCATGTTCATCAGTATGTTCCAGCATCATGACCACGACCATGACCACGGGCACGATCACGATCATGCCCACGATCACGCCCACCACGGCCACGGAGGAATGCAACCCGCCGTGGCGCACTGAGTTGTATATACGGTCGAGACGGGCCAGTAAGGGGCCTGTCCGTGCCCGCGAGGGTAGACCTTGTTTCGACGCGTCCTTGCCGTGTCAGCAGTTCGAATGGAGTTGTGTGTGATGAATAAGTTGATGACGTACGTCGGCTACGCGATTCTCGCCGCCATTGCCCTTGGCGGTGTGGCCGCGATGGCTCAGGACGGTGGGGCGTCCATGTTCCCCGACAAGGGCCTCCGCGCTCTGGGCATCGGCCTTGGCTGCGGCCTGGTCGTCATGGGCGGTGGCAAGGGCATCGGCAACATCGGCTCCTCCGCGGTCGAGTCCATGGCTCGTCAGCCCGAAGCCGCCAAGGACATCTCCGGCGGCATGCTTCTGACCGCCGCGTTCGTCGAAGGCGCCACGCTCTTCGGCGTTCTCACCTGCCTCCTCATGATCTTCCTCCTCGGTGACTAATCCTCACCTCCGATCATTCCCCACCCTTCGGGGTTGGGGACACGTGCCCGCCGCTGCATTGTGCCGGCCCGCGTCCCTGACCCCGAATCAGTAGTCCCCGCCCTTTCCCGCTTCGGAGCATCTTCGATGAAACGCCTCTCCTCGCTTGCCGCTCTTGCTTTCACCCTCGCCCTTCCCGCCCTCGTGCTCGCTGCCGAAGGCGCTGAGCCAGGCGTCAAGGAACGCATGGGCGACGTCCGCGCCAATCTTCCCACCCTCCTCGGCGCGATCATCATGTTCGTCCTCCTCCTCTTCACCCTCAAGAAACTCGCTTGGGGGCCAATCCTCACCGGCCTCACCGACCGCGAAAACAAGATCCGCACTGAGATCGAGTCCGCCGAGAACGCCCGCAAGCAGGCCAACGACGCCCTCGCTCAGTACCAGCGCGAACTGGCCAACGCCCGCGGCGAAGCCAACGCCATGATCCAGCAGGCCAAGGCTTCCGCTGAGAAAGTCGCCGCGGAACTCAAGGCTCGCAACGAAACCGAACTCACCGCCCTGAAGAACCAGGCCCGCGAAGAAATTGAGAACGCCAAGAAAGCCGCCCTCAACGAGATCTACACCCAGGTCGCCTCTCTTTCCACTGCCGTGGCCGCCAAGATTCTCGAACGCGAAATCAATCCCGCAGACCAGGCTCGCCTCGTCGAGTCCAGCCTCTCCCAACTCACCTCAATGAAGCGCAACTGATCCCCGCTTCTCCTCCTCCTTCCGACCCAAGGACCACTTCCCATGGCCGGCCAAACCCAGAAGAACGCTCTCGCCGAGGTCTACGCCCGCAGCCTCATCGAACTTGCCGATGAGCAGGGCGGTCTCGCCCTCGCGCAGGAAACCCAGTCTGAACTCGCCGCCGTCGCCGCCGCCGCAGGTTCCGATCGCCGTTTCAGTGAGTTCCTCCGCAGCCGCATCATCACCTCAGGCGTCAAGGCCGCCACGCTCGAGCGCATGCTCAAGGGCCGGGTCAGCGACCTCACCCTCCGCTTCCTCCTCGTCCTCAACAAGAAGGACCGCCTCGATCAGGTCGACGCCATTGCCCACGCCCTCCAGCAGATGCTCTGGGATCGCACCGGCAAGATCGAAGTCGAGGTCTTCACCGCCACTCCCCTGGATGCGACGCAAACTTCCGACGTGCGCAACCGCATCACCGCCGCCCTCGGTCGTGATCCCGTCATCGAGAACACTGTCGATCCCGCCATGATCGGAGGCATCCGCCTCCGCATCGGCGATCAACTCATCGATGGGTCCGTGGCCACACGCCTCGCCCGCATGCGCGAATCCCTCGCCCGCTCAGGCACCGAAGCCATCCGCACCCGCTTCGCCTCCCTGCTCGCGTAATTTACCGCTCGCCTTCGGGGCCCGCGTTCTCGCCGGCGTCCGCCATGCTCGTGGGCACTCCCAGCAGCCGCTCCCAGGCGCTTCGGTCAAGGTTCACGATCGCCAGCGATCCTTCGTCCGCAGGTAACTGCGCGATCCGCTGCACCGCTCGCTGATGCGCCGCTTCCGCCGCCGTGTCGTCCCCCAGCGCGTGCTGCGCGTTCACGATCTGGATGAGCGCCACCACTCCCGCCGGATCACGCGGATACTGATCCGCAATCGCGCTGTACAGCGCCGTCGCCTCCCGGTATTGCTTCAACTCGAAAACGCAGTCCGCATGCCAGAAGCGCGCCAGCATCAGCGTTTCCGCCTGCTCCATGCCCAGCCGGCCCGTCGGCACCGCCGCATACCGCTTCACCACCTCCGCATAGGTCTCCGCCCCAACGCGCAGGTGCGCCTCCCGGTCCGCCGTCAGCGCCTCCCGGTCTTCCTCCGGCATCGACACTTCCAGCAACTTCTCGATTCCCTCCGCCGCCTCACGGTGCGCATGCGCCAGCAGATACAGAATTGTCTCGCTCCGCGCGTCCTGCGGCCTTCGCTCACGCGCTTCTGTCAGCCGGGCGATCGCCGCCGCGAGATAAGTCTCGGGCGGATTTGGCATCTTGTACTCGCCCGCCCGCGCGTACAGCGTGCCGATCTCCACCAGCGCGTCAAAGTACTCATCCGATGACGGATCCAGCGCCACGCCGCCCTCCACCACCGACAGCAGCAGTCGCTCTGCATCCGCCGCTCGCGGCGCCTTTCGGTCGTTGAGCAGGCACCGGGCCAGCGGCACGATCGATGCCAGCCCCTCAGGTGCTCGCCCCGCCGATGGATCCTCCACCAGCCGCCGATACTGCGTCGCCGCGTTGGCGAAATCGCCCGCTGATTCATACAGCCGGCCCAGCCGCTGCACGGCGCCGTACAGGTCGGGCCTCCCGCGCATCGCTGCGACATACTCGTTGAGCGTGTCAATCGCCGCCGCCACGTCGCCGCCTCGGTCGAATGCCTTGGCTGCGTCTGACAGGGCGGTGAATGAGATTTCCGGATCGCTCGTCAACATGGCCGCCGAGTACTCTCGGAAATAGCGCGCCGCCGCGAGGAAGTTCTCGCGCGCAACGAGCCGGTCGGTCGGATCCATCCGCTCCGGATTGGTGAGCGCCGTGGCCACGCCCTCGTCCGGACTCTCCGGATTGATCCCCGCTCCGCCGCGCGCCAGCGCCTCCTCCGCAATCTGCAGATGTGACGAAGCAAGCCGCGCGGCCAGCGACGCCGGCAGCGTGCCCTTGCCCTCGTTGAGCGACTCGGCAATCTCGATGAACAGCAGGGCGCTCTCGTAATCCCCCTGTGCCGCCGTCCGGTCGTGCGCTTCTTCCAGGCTTTCGGTGACTCCCTCCAGCGTCACTTCACGCAGGCCCCGTCCTTCGCGCTGGGCGCGCATGAGCTCTGCCGCCGCGCCCCGGAAGTCGTCCCGCGCTTCGCTGGCCATGCCCAGCCGGCCATACGCTTCGCCCCGCCCCAGCACGCTTGCCCCGTACACCGCCGCCGCCGGGTACTCCCGCACCACTTGGTCGAAGCGCGCCAGCGCTTCGTCCCATTCATTCCTCATTTGTGCGACCCGCCCGAGGTAGTACAGCGTCTCCGCACGCTCCGGCATGTCTTCGCCCAGCAGCGGCAGCGCGTCGTTCAGCGCGCTTGTCGCCCGCTCATACTCGCCCAGGTCATAATGCGCCCGCCCCAGCGTCGCCGCCAGCGGCGCTCGTTCCTCGGCAGTCAGTTCGCCGAGCCTCGGAATCCAGAACAGCAGGCTCGCCAGCGCATCCTCTGCGTGCCCCATGTTGAGCAGCAACTCCGCCCGTCGCTGCACGCCCCAGCGTCGGTCTTCATCATTCGCGTTCGGGTCCGCCAGCAGTTCATTGAGCAGTTGCACCGCCTGCTCCGAGGCCCCGTCACGCGCCAGCGCGTGGTCGATGACCGAGCGCGTCAACTCGTCGCGCAGTTCCGCCGCCTCCGCCGGAATCTGCCCTGCCGTCTCCATCGCCGAGACCGTACGTCCCAGCGCCATCTGTGCGTCCGCCAGTCGGTACAACTGCACCGGCGTCAGTTCGGCGCCCAGTTTCACCGCTTCCTCGTAGTCCTCCGCGATCCGTTCGAAATTTGCCTCTTCCGCCCCGCCTTCGGTCGTTTGCTTCCCGTGGTACACATCGGCCCGTACCCGCAGAAATCGCGATCGCTGCGTCCCGTTGAGCGCATCCTTGTGCTCGGCCAGTTCCGTCAGGATCGGCAGCGCCTCCGCAAACTTCCCTTCCTTCTGCAGCGTCTCCGCTTCGATGATCTTGGGGCCGTACTCATCCGGCGGTGTGGTCACCAGGAGCGTCCCCAGTCCCGCGACCAGAACCGCCGTGCTCACGATCACCGCCGGCACGTTCCAGACATTCTTCCATGTCGCCTTCGGCGGTGCGGACGCCGGCGCCGCGGACGGCGCGGTGGCTGCGCCGCCCTTATCGCCGCCGCTCTTGTCAGCGTCTTTCTTCGCGTTGGCTGGTTTCTTTCCGGCCACTGACTGGTCACTCCGGGCGCTCGTCACCCTCGACTGCCGCTGCGCCGGCGCGCATCCCGCGCGCTCCTGCAGCACAGACTGACCTCCTGGATATCGGCCATTCCTCCTCCCCGCATTCCCTCGCGCCGCATCCTTCTCGCCCTGCGCCCGATAACCCGCCCTACTCCGCTCCCACATCTGACTGCTCACCGCCGAACGTCAACGTGCGCCCGGAATCCGGGTCCATGAGCGCCCAGTTCATGCGCGTGCAGATACGCATGACCACCGCCCACGCGATGTCCTCTTCCACCACCGAGATGAGCAGCTGCATCACCTCATCCTCGCCCGGCGGCAATGACACCACGATCCCCGGCCCGTAGAGAAACTCTTTGCCCTCCGGCGTGTCGGGATAGGTGTTGAACTGCGCCAGCGCCGTAAAAACCTCGGCGCGCGTCCCCAACGACAACTGCGGCGCCGGTTCATCGCCCGTCGTCGGACCCAGTTTCAGGATGATGATTTGCCGACGTGCCATGCGCTGCCGCTCGCCAGGGGTCTCTCCGCGAATCGTGACCCCTAGGGTAGTCAGTCACGCGCGCGCGGCGTCGTCCTTCTTGAACAGTTCACGCATCTGGTCAATCAGGTAATCCAGCGACAACGGCTTCTGCAGATACAGGTCCGCGCCCAGCCCTTCCGCATACCCCTTGTGGCGCTTCCCTTCGTTGGCGGTGATCATGATCACCAGCGGCGAATCCTCATAGCCCTTGATGCGCTCCAGCACCAGGAACCCGCTTCGCCCCGGCAGCATCATGTCCAGCAGCACCATGTCGGGCTTGTGCTTGAGCGTCATGTCCACCGCCATGTTGCCGTCCCCGCACACGATCGTCCGCGCTCCTTCCGAGGTGAGCGCGGCGTTCAGGCTCGCCCGGATATCGGCATCGTCATCGACGATGAGCACGTTGCGCCCCGTCAGTTTGCCCTGCGGCGGTGCGGTCGGAATCGGCAGGATGGACCGCGTCGGCGCGGGCGCGGGCGGCTGCGGCGGCATGCTCTCCTCGCCTTCCGGTTCGCTCTGCGGGGCCGGCACTGGGCCTCCGCCCGCTTTGGGAAGGTCCAGGGCATCGGGGGTCCATTGAGCGCGATTCGCCATGTCCGTGTTCCTCTGTCTTCTTTCGGGGCCTGCAGTCAGAATGCCTCGGTTCCGCGCTCGCCGCGCGCACCGATTCTCCCCCGAATCCCGCTTACAGCATTCCTCCCCGAACACTCCCTGTACACATACAGCGTACCGCGCGCAGCGGTTCCCGGCAATCGCGCCCCTTCACGCCGATATCCGCTTCCGCCCGAATTTTCAGGACTTAGCCGTAGCCGAAGTGACGCAGGTCCGCCTCGTTGAGCCCGAAGTGATGCCCGATTTCGTGCATCACCGTGATGCGGATCTGGTTGTGCAGCGCATCGGCCAGTTGGGCTTCGTTCAGCGGCGACTGCACCGGCTCGATGTGGTCCGGGGCCAGGCGGTACTGCGGCCCCAACGCCGCCCGGATGATTCCATCCCGGAAAATGTGAATGTTGTCAGGCATCTTCCCCGACATCTCCACGTGCCGGTGCGTGATGGGCACACCCGTGTAGAGCCCGCACAGACCCCATTTCAGCCGGGCCACATCGCGCGGATTGGAAAGGCCGCGCGAGCGCGCCAGGCTTTCGAGCACGTGTCGGGGCGGGTAATCCTCCACGATCACCGGCACCTCCTCCACGAGCCGCATCAGGCGCGGATCGAGGGTGCGCATCACATCATCCATCAGGTCGTCAAACTCCTGCCTGGGCACCAGCGACATCATGGAATCCTGCCGTTCCGGCATATGCCTGACAATACGTCACTCGTTTTCAGGCCCGAAGCCGCTCTCCGGGCCGCTGATGAGAACTGATCGCAAATCCTGCGCCGCAAGGTGGCGCAGGCTCCGGCCACCACAAAATGCGCGGATTTTCCGGGCGCGCACAAACCTGATTTCGCACCAAATATCACGAAGTCGGCGCGCGCAGAAACCAAGGAAAACCGAGCCAAATCGGCCCTGAACTCCGAAAAGCAGGGAAAAACACCGGAAAACCGTGGCCGATTTGGATGGTTTGTAGCAAGAAACATGCGAAAACATTTTTTACCTGCGATTTGTGTCGCGCCCGTGCGCGCGCAGGAGGCGGGGAGTGGGGGGGGGGGGGGGGAGGGGGAAAGAAGGAGGGAGGAGGGGGGGTCAGGTGGCGCGGATGCAGGCTTCGAGGACGGCCATGCGCACGGCGACGCCCAGCGAGACCTGGTTCATGATGACGCTTCGGGTTCCATCCGCGACCTCCGCATCCATCTCCAGCCCGCGGTTGATGGGGCCCGGGTGCATCACGACCGCATCCTTCTTCATGCGCCCCGCGCGGTCGGCGGTGAGCGCGTATCCGGCGCGATATTCGCGCACGCTGGGGAAGACCTGTCCATCGAGACGCTCGAACTGAATGCGCAGCATCATCACCGCATCCACCGCGTCGATGACCGCATCGAAATCGGCGGACACATCGATGGAAGCGCTGTGACTCTTTTCAGCGAGGGTGCGCAGGGCGGGCGGGCAGAGCGTGGGCGGGCCGACGAGGGTGACGTGGGCGCCGAGTTTGGTGAGGGCGTGAATGTTGGAGCGGGCGACGCGCGAGTTGGCGACGTCGCCGACGATGGCGATTCTGCGGCCGCGCAGATCGATGTTCAGGGATTTGCCCGCGCTCCAGTTGCGCGCGAGGGTGAGGGCGTCGAGCAGGCCCTGGGTGGGATGCTCGTGGCGACCGTCGCCGGCGTTGATGACGCTGCAGGCGACGCGCTGGGCCACCATCTCCACAGCGCCGGAGGAGGCGTGGCGGATGACGAGGGCGTGGACGCCCATGGCCTCGATGTTGCGCGCGGTGTCAAGGGTGGTTTCGCCCTTGCTCGTGCTGGAGCCCTTGGCAGAGAGGTCAAGGACGGTCGCTCCCAACGCGCGGGCAGCGCGGGAGAAACTGGAGCGGGTGCGCGTGGAATCCTCGAAGAAGAGGTTGGCGATGGAGCAGCCGTCGAGTTCGTGGCCGACCCTGCGTCCGCGCGCGAGGACATCATCGGCGTAGAGGGCGGCCCGCCGCAAGAGGTACGTGATCTCAGCAGCAGAGAGGGATTCGAGGCTGAGCAGGTCCTTGCGGGACCAGTCCTTCACTTCAGCGCGAGCGCCAGCCTTCAAGTCCGCAGGTGTGCCGGTTTTTTTCGGCGAGGGTGAGGAAGAGGAACGTGACCGGGCACGTGGCTTACGCATAGTGAGAGTTGGCATGTCAAAGGGCGATGGTAGGTCGCGGGCGTGAACGGTCGCAACCGAATAGCCGCACTAAGGATTCGAACGAAATCCTCGTTCGTGTACGGGTGTAGCCTTGCATGGCTGCGACTCAGGGTGGGACTGGAGTTCCGGAGCGTCGACCATGCGCAGAGTTGTTACTCAGACTAGAGATCTTTCCTGGATCGCGGCGGTCGGCGGGATGATTGCACTGGCCGGGTGTCAGACGGCGCCGAACCGGGGGAGGGAAATGTCGGGGAATCCGATCCTGCCGGGGTGGTACGCGGACCCGGAGTGTGCGGTGGTGGCGGGGCGGTACTGGATTTACCCGACGACTTCCGCACGGTACGAGCAGCAGACGTATCTCGATGCGTTTTCATCACGCGATCTGGTGCACTGGACGAAGCATGAGCGGATCATCGACACGGGCGCGGTGACGTGGGCGCGGAAGGCGATGTGGGCGCCGGCGATTGCGGAGCGCGAAGGCAAGTACTACCTCTTTTTCGCGGCCAACGACATTCAGAAGGATGGGGAAGTGGGCGGGATCGGCGTGGGGGTTGCGGACCGGCCTGAGGGCCCGTACCGGGATTACCTCGGCAAGCCGCTGCTGGACCGGTTTTACAACGGGGCGCAGCCGATTGATCAGTGTTTTTTCCGGGATGCGGATGGGACGTGCTATCTCATTTACGGCGGGTGGGGGCACTGCAACCTGGCGCAGTTGAACAGCGACTTCACGGGGTTTGCAGCGCAGGCGGACGGGCAGATGTTCAGGGAGATCACGCCTGAGGGGTATGTGGAAGGCCCGTTCATGTTCATCCGCGGGGGGAAGTACTACTTCATGTGGTCGGAGGGCGGGTGGACGGGGCCTGACTATTCGGTGGCGTATGCGATCGCGGACAGCGTGCGCGGGCCGTTCAAGCGGATCGGCAAGATTTTGCAGCAGGACGCAGCGGTGGCGAGGGGGGCGGGGCATCACAGTGTGCTGCAGCGGCCGGGAACGGAAGAGTACTTCATCGTGTATCACCGGCGTCCGCTGGAGGAGAGTGACCGTGATCACCGGGTGGTGTGCATCGACCGGATGGAGTTTGATGAGGAGGGACTGATCAAGCCGGTGAAGATCACGTTTGAGGGGGTGGAGGGAATTGCGCCACCCGGGGAAGGGCGGTGAGGCACACTGCAAAAACGCGACCGCCGGAACCCGTGAGAGTGTCCGACGGCGTTTTGGTTTGATGGGATGTAGTGGAAAGGGCCAGGGAGGATCAGGCGAGTTCAGCGCGTACGCGATCGATCATGCGATCGAGGGCAAGGCTGAGTTTCGCATCGGTGTCGTAGGAATCGGCAGCGATTTCGCTGCGGATGCGTTCGACGAGGTCGGTGCGGGCACCCTGGGCAGCGCGGCGGGCAGCATCGGCAGCCCGCGGGGAGAAGTCGACCTGGTCGACCCCCCGGTGGGCGGGCGATGGGGCGGCCGGTTCGGGGCGCACCGGTGCGTCCGTCATATACTTCGCGTGCAGCGACTGAGATGCGCCGGTCTGGATCTGTGAGATGTCTGTCATGTCTGTGGACTCCGCTCAACACCACGTGTTCAGCCGGTCCTTGGCGTCCTGACGGCGTGCATCCCTGCAACTTGAGCCGTACGTGCCCCGCCCCCGTGTGAACACAACCAATTCCACGCTTTGTATCGGTCAAAACGAGGCGTGACCTTGAGGTTGGGGCGAGTTTTTCGGAATTTTCTCAAGTCGAGTGCGGACATGGGTTTGAGAGTATTCTCGGACGTGAATCGGGAGACAGAAACGATGAGGCAATTCCTGCGCCGTGGTGAGAAGTATTGGATGCCGAGGCTGGGGCTGACGTTGCTTGCGATGAGCGTCGGCGCGGGAGGGGTTTTGGGGTCCGGGGAGCCGCCTAAGAAGAAGGATGATCCGCCGAAGTTGGAGGACCCTTTTAAGGATAAGGACAAGCCGGTAGATCCTGAGGAGTTGTTCCCTGATCCTGACAAGCAAGCGGCGGAGGAGCAAGCGGCGAAGGCAGGGTCGCCCAAGCAACTGGGGCAGAAGAAGGGGTGGGCGATTGTGCTGGCGACGCTGAGCCAGGAGGGGCATGAAGAGGCCGTGATGAAGGAGCAGGAAGAGTTCATCCGGGAGACGGGACTGAGCGGATGCTGGGTGGATTCGACTCCGAAGCGATCAGCGTTGTTCTACGGCCACTACGACTCGCTGGACAGCCCGGAGGCGAAGGAGGATTTGGAGAAGATCAAGGCGACGACGATCAACGGCCGAAAGGTTTTCAAGAAAGCGTTGCTCGTGCCCACGGGGGATGATGCTGCGGATGCGAAGGTGTACGCGGGCGGGAGTCCGCAATACAACCTGCGGACAGCGGCGAAGGCGCACCCGGGGGAAGAGGACTTGTCGACGCTGCAGATCGCGATGTATGAACCTGAGGAGGGGAAGGAAGTGGGCCAGGCGCGGCAGGCCGCGGAGGACCTGGTGAAGCAGTTGCGCGGGCAGGGCTATGAGGCGTACTACTACCACGGGCCGGCGACGAGCACGGTGACGGTGGGGATATTCGGGGCGGATGCGTATGACGCGCAGGCGGGGATATACAGCGAGGATGTGGAGCGGATGCGCAAGAAGTTCCCGTTCAACTCGTACAACGGCAGGGAGCTCAAGGAGCGGGTGAGGACTCGGGCGAATACGTGGGTGACGGTGCGGCAGCCGTCATTCCTGGTGCGGGTGCCGGAAGCGACGGAGTCATGATTCCGCAGCATGCGGCGAGCCTGCGGATGGACATTCTGCGGATGGATGAGCGGCTGGTGTGGGTCAACAAGCCGTCGGGGCTGCTGTCGGTGCCGGGACTGGGCGAGTGGAACCAGGAGAGCGTGATCACGCGGCTGGCGCGGGAGCATGGGGGCTGGTTCAAGGAGGCGCATCGGCTGGATCGGGACACATCAGGGGTGATGCTGGCGGCGCGGGATGCGGAAGCGCACCGGGAACTGTCGCGGCAGTTTCGGGAGCGCGAAGTGGAGAAGCGGTATGCAGCGGTGGTGGCGGGGCACCCGAATGAGGAGCGCGGGCGGATCGATCTGCCGATGAGGCTGGACGTGGACAGAAGGCCGTGGCAGATTGTTGACCTGAAGGAGGGAAGGCCGTCGGTGACGGAGTATGAGGTACTGAAGCGCGGTCGAGACGCGGAGGGGCGGGAGATTGCGCTGGTGGGGCTGACGCCGCACACGGGGCGGACGCATCAGTTGCGAGTGCACCTGGCGGCCATCGGACATGCGATCCTGGGGGATGACCTGTACGCGAGCGAAGAGGTGCTGCACATGAGCGAACGGCTCATGCTGCATGCGGAGATGCTGACGGTGACGCATCCGACGACGAAGGAGCGGGTGCGGGTGGAGACGGCGAGCGGGTTTGGAATCACTTCTTTTTGAGTTCGACGAGCGTCTTGAAGCCGCCGTAGGCCATGCGTTTGCAGTCGAAGGGCATCTTCTGATTTTTGCCCAGCATCTTGTTCATGCGCGGGTCTTTCATGACGGCGGCGTTGACCTTATCGCGGTGGGAGCGGGACTTGTAGAGAATCCACGCGATGACGACGATCTCGCCGGACTTGACGTTGGCGGCCTTGGTGAAGGGGAGGCAGAAATCCGCGGAGAAGTCATCGCCGACGCACTCGTGATAGTCGAGGGCGCCGTGGTCGCGCCAGATCGCGCAGGCTTTGCGGGCCATGGTGCGGTAGGCGGCGAGGTTTTTCTTGGGGAGCGGGAGGAGGAAGCCGTCAACATAGGTCATGGTGCGCATCCTTGGGAGGAAGGTGGGAGTGGTTCGCCGACGACAGACGGAGAGCGTAGGGTGGTGGGCAAGGTGCGAATCGGCCGGGAGGGGAGAAAAAAAGTTGGTGCGGTGCGCGAAAGTCGGGCCTGGGCGGCGTTCTGGATGGGCAAGGACGTGACGAGCATTCTCTGGAGCGACTTACACGAGGAGTGAATCACATGTTGACACGGTGCATGAAGTTGAGCGCGGCGGGGGCAGCGGCGGTGGCATTGTGGGCGGGGATGACGGCCTTGGGGCAAAGCGAGGGAGTGCGGGAGCAGGGTGAACTGCGGTACGCATCAGCGCTTTCGTTACTTACCAACGTCGAGAACGAGAGTGTGGTGAATGTGCGCTTCGAGGGCGGAACGGTCAAGGAGTATGTGGAAGCGCTGAGAAAGGTGGCGCCGGAGGCCAATATCGTGGTGATGAACTGCGTGGACAAGGTGGAGATGCCGGCGGTGCAATTGACGAAGGTGAGCCTGATGACGGCGCTGGAACTGCTGGACGGTCGTTCATCGCAGAACGGGCAGGGATACACGGAGCTGACTGTGACGCACAATGACGGCGATGAGGATGGGCAGACGGTGTGGGTGATTGACTGCCAAACCTCGGCGTCTGATCCCTTCGGCGGGCGGGGATACCGGATCTGGTCGATCAAGGACATGATCGGAGAAGGTTCGACCACGTCCATCAACGACGTGGTGTCGGTGGTAGAGTCTGCGCTGAGCATGGTGAGCGAAGGCGGCACGGAAGGGGAAGCGCAGTTGCCGCAAATGAAGTTCCACGAAGCGACGGGTCTGATCATCGCGAAAGGCACGGATGCGCAGTTGTCGGTCATTGACGAAGTTCTGGAAGCGATGCGCGACAGTGCGCATGAAGAAGGCGGCCTGAGCGGGGCGTGGTGGAGGAACGGTGCGGCGGCGGCAGAGGAGGCGGGGGCGGCGGCCGAGGAGGCGGGGACAGCGGCGACGCTGCTCGCGCAAGTTGCGCAGGCCTCGCAACGGGTCGTGGCCACGCGGGACGCAGCGCTGGCGGAAGCGAAGGCGGCGCAGGATGCGCAGGTGGCGGATCTGCAGGAGACGGTGCGTCTGCTGCGTGATCAGATTGAGGAGTTGCGAAGGGAACTGGAACAGGCACGGCAGGGAAGGAATGAAGGAGGAGGTGGTGCGGCGGCGACGCCGGCCAGCGGCGGAGGAGGCGGGGACCGGGCCGTGCAGGCGATCTGGTGAGGTAGGAGGGAGCGGGGCGGGGAGGAGACGGGACGATGAAGGCCTGTGGCGCGGACGGTAAGGGAATTGACGCGTGCACTGGCGGCAGGCAATGCGGACGCGCTGCGCGAGTTCTACGAGGCCTGGTTTGAGCGGATGGCGGCTATCGCGAGAAGGAAGCTGGGAAAGGCGGATGAGAATGCGTGCCTGGACATCGTGCAGGAGTCGATGCTGCGGGTGATCCGGCGATGCAAGGTGATGGAAAGCGACGAGGCGCTGCAGGCATGGGTGGGGAAGGTGGTGCAATCGACGGCGCGTGACTGGATGCGAAAGGAGTACCGCCGGTGTGCGCGGGAACGAGCGCGAATGCAGGGCGAAGTTGAGGAGTTGAAACGGGATGAGGCGGACATGCGGGAGCGCATGGAATGGATCGAAGAGCGGCTCAAGGAACTGGACAGCGGCACGCGGGAGATGATTTTCATGCGATACCGGCTGGGGTGGACGCTGGAGCGGATCGGGTCGGCGTTCGGGCTGACCCCCAGCGCGGTGGACGGGCGCGTGGGGCGGGCGGTGCGAGCGATGAATCAGGCGGCGCAGGTCCATGGAAAGGAGGGAGATCGTGACCGCACATGAGGGAACAGGGAACGCGAGCGTCATCGATGAGCGGGTGGAATTGAGCGCGGGGGGGGAAGCGCGGCGCGAGGAGATCCTGCGCGCGCTGGTGACGGAAATGGCGCGGGTGCAGGGAGCGAGGCGGCGGGTGCGACGGGGGCTGTATGGCGCAGCGCTGATGCTGATTGCGGGAGGGGTGACGGTGGGGGTGATGAAGATGCGCGGGGCAGGCGGCGGGAAAGTGACGCCGGAGGAGGTCGCAACGGCTCAGAACGCGGGTGAGGCGGGGGGGCAAACCGCTGTGAAGAAGGCAGTGGTTCAGTTCGTCGTGATTGGGACCGATCCGAGGGTGATGGAGCGAGTCGAGCGCGTGGAAGGGAAAGGGAGCGCGGAGGCACTCAATGACGATGGGCTGCTTGAACTGCTGACGAGCCTGGATCGGCCGACAGGACTGGTGGTGACGGAGCATGGGACGGTCCGGTTGTCGGCTGCGGTGACTGATGAGGCGCTGGGCTTGGGGAAGCCAGCTGAGCGGAGCAGGAAGGGAAGCGCGGGGATGTAGGGCGGGTCTGCGCGGCACGGAGCGGGGATACGCTTTGCGTCATGGCGCGACAACACAAGACGAGCGAAGGTGCATGGGGGAAAAGGCCGGCGGCGATCGTGACTGGGGGCGCACGGCGCGTCGGTCGGGCGATCTGCCTTGCGCTGGCGGAGGCGGGCTATGACATCGTGACGACCTACCGGACGAGACCGGCAGAGGCGGCGGAAACCGTGCGGCTGTGCATGGCGAAGGGTGTCAATGCGCGGGCGCAGCGACTGGACATGAGGGATGCGCGAGCGGTGGAAAAGCAAGGGAGGGCGTGGTCGAAGGAGATGGCGCGGGTCGATGCGCTGGTGCACAATGCCAGCGTGTACGAGGCGACGCCGATGGGCAGGATCACTGCGGAAGCGTGCCGCGAGCACTTTGAAGTAAACGCCCTGGGGCCGGTGCTGCTCACGCAGGCGCTGGCGGGGGCGCTGGGAAAAACGCGGGGGTGTGTGGTGATGATGTGCGACATGCATGCGCTGGGCGCGGGGGGACGGAGCCGACGGCGCTATGCGGCCTATGCGATGTCGAAGGCGGCGCTGGCGGAGATGGTGGGCACGCTGGCGCGGGAATTGGGGCCGAAAGTGCGAGTGAACGGGATTGCGCCGGGAGTGGTGGCGTGGCCTGACAAGGTGGATCAAGCGGAGGTGAGGAAGTATGAAGCGCGAATCCCGCTGGGGCGCCCGGGAAAGCCGGAGGATGCTGCGGCAGCGGCAGTGTTCCTGGTGAGGGACGGGCAGTATGTGAATGGCGAGATCGTGCGCGTGGACGGGGGAAGGTTTTTCGGGTGAGGGGGGATCAGAGGCCCGTGGAGCCGAAGCCGCCGGTGTCGCGGGTCGTGGGAGGGAGCACTGCGTCAGCGGGGAGTTCGGTAATTTCGGCGCGAAGGACGGGCGCGATGACCATCTGGGCGATGCGCATGTGCGGTTCGACGGTGAAGGGCGCGCGACCGAGGTTGATGAGGGGAATCATGACCTGCCCGCGGTAATCGGCGTCAATGGTTCCGGGGGCGTTGGGGAGGGTGACGCCAAACTTGGAAGCGAGCCCGGAGCGGGGGCGGATCTGGGCTTCTAACCCGGCAGGGAGGGCCATACGAAAGCCAGCGGGGATGAGGCGGATATCGCCGGGCGCGAGCACGACCGGATCGGTCAGCGCAGCATGGACGTCCATGCCGGCGGCGAGGTCGGACTGGTAGGAAGGCAGCGGCACTGCGGGATCGAGGCGCTGGATTAGAAGGCGCGGGTGCATGAGATCACGGAGCGGCGGGAGGTTGCGTAGGGGCTGTGTGGCGGTGTTCATGTTCGATGTGCTGCATGCGCAGGACGACGAGCCCGACGCCGAAGAGAAGGAGCATGTCGGCGATGTTGAAGACCCAGGGGAAGAGGAAGGGGCTGCCGTTGGGCCAATGCAGGCCAAAGGGGATGTGAATGTCGGGGAAGATATTGAGGAAGTCGCGGACGGCGGCGAAGATGAGGCGGTCGATGAGATTGCCGAGCGCGCCGGCAAGAATGCACCCGACGGCGACATGAGTGAGGGCGTTTCCAGCGCGGGTGCGGTAGGCGAAGACGTAAACGCCGACGATGACAGCGACGACGGAGAAGGCGACGAAGAACCAGCGCTGCCCGGGGCCGATGCCGAAGACTGCGCCACGGTTTAGGACGAGGTGGAAATTGAGAATTCGCGGGATGACGGTTCTGGGGGGAGTGAGGGCGAGGACGTCATCGACGTTGCGGCCGAGGGCTTTGATGTCCACGGGTTGAGGGCCGACGTGGGCGAAGGCGAGTTGCTTGGAGACCAGGTCGAGTGCGAGGGCGCCGAAGAGCACGGCGAGGAGCGTGACCCACGCGCGGACCGAGAGGCCCGAGCGCAGCGGGGCGGCAGAGGGGGTAGGGTCGGGGGAGGGGTGCATTGAGGGGCGATTATTCGCCGGTTGACATTGGGGAACCGGTCGTGAGGGCAATAAAGAGGAAGAAAGAGCCGATGAGCAGGGTTGAGCGACCGTGGGTCGCTACGCTCGGTGAGCCAGTGCGCGGGGAAGGGGAATGGGCATGGGATCGAGACTGATGAGGTATCGTGCGCGTGACATTCTCGCGGCGGGAGCGGCAGCGGCGGCATTGGTGCTTGCGCAGGGGTGCGCGACGGAGGAGGGGGGAAGGATGCCGGCGGAGATGCTGGCAGCGGCGAAGCGCGAAGCGCCGGCGATCGAGGGGACGTGGGCGATGGATTTTGACACGCGCTGGTTCGGGCAGGTGCGGACCACAGCGCGATTCCGGGTGGATGAAAAGGAAGGGCGGGTGGTGGCGTCATCGCGAGCGGGGGCGCTGGGAGACCTGGTGGGGGGAGTGCCTGCGCTGCTCGTGCAGGTCTTTGCGAGCATGTTTCCGGATGGCGCGCTGCTGCGGATTGAGGGGAAACTGGCGATGGACGCGGAGGGAGGCGTGCGCATCGACGGCCGGATACCGACACCGGTGGGTCCAAGCCGGATCGACCTGAGAGTGGCGGATGATGCGATGACAGGCGAGTTGTATGAGCCGTGGGAGGGACGCTGGTTTGGGAGAGTGCGAGCGGAGCGAGTGGAGGATGGGGCGAGCGGCGCGCGGGGAGCGGAGTATGGACAACTCGCGCGGCTTGCGCGGGAGCGGATGGAGGGCGCGTACTTCCGGCCCAATGAACTGACGGAGCGGCGGTGGGAGAAATTCTGGGACAATGTGGGGAAGAGGTTTGAGAAAGCGCAGGACGACATTGAGGTGCTGGGCGGGTTCATGCTGGAGCGGGAGGAGCTGGGGCAGAGGCAGATGTCGATATTCCGGCGCGGCGCGGCGATGAACGAGGCGATGGCAGGGGCAGGGACGAAGGATGCGAATGGCGCTCCGCGGAAGAACTGGAACGTGCGGAGGCTGGATTGGGGAGCGGTGTTGCTTGAGGTGGATGAGATTCCGCGCAACAGCGACGCGTGGGTGGAGGAGGCGCTGGGTGCGGTGCGGACGGCAATCGAGGAGACGGAGCCGGCGCGGACGATGGTGGATCAATTCGGGTCGACGACGGAGGTGCGCATCGGCGGTGAGGAAGGCCAACGGGGAGTGTGGGCGGGTGAGAAGCCGATCCTGATTGATCTGCGCAATGCGTTCGGCGGGTCGGTGAGCGCGGCGGCGCAGATTGCGAGTTTTTTCCTGGAGGAGCCTGTGGAGGCGGGGACGTTTGCCGGCCGGGGCTGGTGGGTGAGTCACGAAGCCGCACCGAAATTAGGGGAAGCGGCGGAGAGTTCTGAGTTTGTGCGCGTGGATTTGAAGGAGACTTGGGCGGTGCGGACGGCGCTGGCGGCGAACCCGCAGGCAGCGGGAGCGATCGGGGTGATCGGAGCCGAGGGACATGCGGTCATGAATCCGGTGTATGTGCTGGTGAGCAAGGACACAGCGCAAGCGGCGGAATTGCTGGCGAGTGTGCTGCAGGAGTCAAAGCGTGGAAGGGTGGTGGGGGAGCGGACGGCGGGGGTGTTCCTGGTGACAGAGGAGTATGGGCTGGGGGGGACGGGGTGGTCGATGCGGGTGCCGACGGCGTCGTTTGCGAGGTCTGATGGGAGCGCGATTGACGGGAAGGGTGTGGAGCCGGATGTGAAGTCGGAGGCGGGGATGGCGGTCGCGGCGGCGGAAGCGGTGGAGATGATCAGGAGAGGTGAGGGGAAAGACTAACAGAGCTCAGGCTTCCGCGTGCGCGCTGGCTGCGTCTTTCTCGGCGCGGCGAAGATCATCCTCATCGACAGCGTAATACTCGAACCATGCGGCGGCTGTCTTGGCCAAGTCGTATTCTCGACCGCATTCCGGGCACGCTCCAGCGGCGGGCAGACCCTTGAGGCAGTAACGGCAGTGGCGACAGATGGCGCCGCGCTGATCGAGAACGACGTTACGCGAGCGCAATACGGCAAAGATGTCCAAAGGCTTGACGACAAGAGAGGGCAAGCCGGAGAAGGGGATGATCAAGAGAGCCACTTCAATGCGTCCGGTCATAGACCACAGGACCGAGATCAGTGCAAGGCCTATTAGGATGATGGCGGGAATCGACCAGCGTACAACAATGCGCTCGAGCACGGTCGCGGTCGGCATGAGAAAGCGCTGTAAGAGGGTGTAACGCGCGCAGGGGAGCGGGCGCATGCCGATGTCGTATGAGCCGCGCACGAGTTTGTACGCCCAGTCGGACATGGAATAGGGGAGCGTAGGGCACGCGGGGCGAGCGATGGCTGAATGGAAAAACAAAAGCGCCGGACCCGTGTCCGGCGCCTGTCTTGGGATGCGAATGGAAGTTCCGCGACGTGGGCAGGGTTCATTGAACGACGGTGGTGGCGACGACGTTGGTCTTGATGTTCACCTGTGCCGCCTGGAACCATACATTCCGGCCGAGGGCGGAAGCGGGAATGGGAAGTGTCCACGCGGTATGGCCGGCGGAATCAGTGCGGCGGGGAGAGCCGGCGAGGACGGGCTGGGCCAGATCGAGCGTGACATTGAGTTGGCGGACGTACGTGCTGCCAGTGCCGGTAAGGCTGTAGACGAGGTAGGCCTGAGCGCTGGGGGTCATGTTGTCCAAGGTGAATGTCGCGTTGCCGCCCGCGACGAGAGGATTGGGCGCGATGGTGAGCATGGGGAAGGACGTGCCGCCGAGGAGTTCGACGGCGCGTTCATCGCCGAGGCGGGAGTAGCGGCCGCCATCGGCGCGCTGCCAGTAGAAGGTGCCGGTGCCGGGGCCGTACCCCTGAGCCCAAAGCCACTGGGTGTAGGAATTGGGCATGCGGCCGGTGATGGAGATGAAGTACTGCGTGTCGCCGAAGAGGGGCTGGGGCTGGGAGAGTTGAACTTCGAAGAGGTAGAGTCCGCCGCCGACGAAGGTCTGCGAGAAGGAGGTGTAGTCGTGGATGCTGATGGGGCCGCCGCCGACGCGGAAGATGTCGGGCTGGAGGGCGATGGTGTTGGGATCCTGGTTGTAGAAGGCGATGGTGAAGCCGAGGGAGGGCGCCGCCTGCCCGTACCAGCGGACGTGCGTGATGTTGGCGTCCTGGGTGAGTTTGAAATCTTCGTAGGCGGTGGTGTCGAGGTCGGAGTCGTTGTTGGGGTCGATCCAGAGTTGGCTGGAGCGCTGGGTGCCGCCGTTGGGGAAGAGGTCCTGGTTGTAGAGGGAGGACTGGGCGAGGGCGGCAGAGGCGGAGCAGGTGACGAGAAGGGCAGCGGACAGGCAAGAAGCGTTCATGGGTTCTCTCCGTGTGAGGGGGTGTGGAGGCGGGGCCTGACTGGGCCCGCCGTAAGATGCATTATGGATCAACATATCTACTTACGAGGTTGGGGACGGGAAGGTTCGGGGAGTTGAGGGGAATTGTGCCTAGTGGCCAGAGGCGGACGGACGATGGTTGACTGTGGCCTGCGGTTGTGAGCGAGTCGGACGACCAGTCACGAAACAGTTGATGATGTGAAGACCAGTGCAACGGGCGTGCCGGCGGCGGGGCAAAGTCAGGATTTGAAAGGGGGATGAGAAGGGGGACGAGAATCGAGGCCTCAGTCGATATAACCGAGGCTGCGGAGGCGGTCCTCGAGGACTTTTTTCTCGGCGTCGTCGTAGGTTTCGCCAGTGTCGGCGCTGGGGGTGAAGCGGAGGCTTTCGTCGGTGGTGGTGACGGGATGAGAGGAGAGCCAATTGGGGTCGAAGGCCTGGGTCAGGACTTTGCCATCCATGTCGGCGGGGATGGGGAGACCGCGAAGGTGGAGGATGGTGGGCGTGAGATCCAGAAGTCGGAGGGCAGCGGGCTGCGCACCGCGGGCGAAGGGGGCGCCGACGCCGATGAAGACGCCATGGATCTGGTGATCGCCTGAGATGACCTTGGGGTCTTCGCCGGGCATGACGCTGAGTTCCTCTTCGGGGAGTTCCTTGCCGGGGGGCATCTGCACGCCGTGGATGACGATGTCCTCGCGCCAGCGGACGAGGATGTCCTCGGCGGGGGCGACGTAGGGGCCTTTGTAGATTTCATCGCGGAAGAAGACGTCGCGGACAATCTTCTCGCCGGTGACGGAATCGCGCATGTCGAGGAGGCGGGCGCGGAGTTCGGCCATGAGGGCGGAAGCGTCCTTGGGATCGACGATGCCTTCGCCTTCGCGGTCTTTGATGTTGAGGCGCAGGCGGGGGAACTGGCTGTCGGAGTAGACGCGGGTGCGGGACCAATCGACACCGGAGAAAAGGGCTTTGCTTTGGGCCCAGTTGCGCAGGCCGGGGAGGAGGCGGGCGAGTTTCTCCTTGGTGGAGCGGTTGGTATTTGCGGCGACGAACTTGAGGGCTTTGCTGACGACGCCGGGCTTGGAGCCGCCATCCTTGTAGGCGAGGTAGCCGTGGGCCTCGAGCCAGCGGTTGAGTTTGCTGGAGACGGGGCACTTGTGGCCGAAGCCGTGGTCGGAGATGACGATGACGGAGTCATTGGGTCCGGTGCGGGCGAAAATATCACCCAAGACGTCATCGAGGAGTGCGTAGACGTCGTCGATGACGCGGCCGAAGCGGGCGATTTCGTCGGGGGAGCACTGGGCGTGCTTGGGATGGGTGGGGTCCATCCACTTCCAGAAGCAGTGCTGGGCGGCGTCGAGACTGCGGAAGACGAAGAGGAGGCAGTCGACGGGCATGGAGTCCATCATGATGCGCATGGCGGCGCGCTTGGACTCAAGTTCGGCGCGGAGGATATCGGCGGCTTCCTGCGGATTGCCGCGCGCGATGGCGCCGGTGAGGCCGGGCTCGATGACGTATTCGCACTTCATGGCAGACTCGAGGCGGGCCATGAAGCCGTCGGGGGCGTCGAAGCGCGGGGAGGCTTTGCCGGGCCCATCGAGGCCGGCGATCATGTAAGAGGATTTGTTGGTGAGGGTCTCAGCGGGGTAGGTCATGGGCGTGTTGATGACGCCGGAGGACTGGCCCGCGTGGTCGAGGTAGCGCCAGAAACCGGGGACTTTCTTGTGGCTGCCGGGGATGAACTCGATGGAGTAGGTTTCGGGCTTGAACTCGTAGAACTCGTAGATGCCATGGCGGCCGGGGTTGTAGCCGGTGAACATGCTGGTCCAGGCGGAGGCGGAGCGCATGTTTTCGATGGATTCGAGAGGGCCGGAGGCGCCGGTGTCGATGGCGCGGCGGAAATTGGGGAGTTTGCCGGCCGCGAGCATGCGGGAGAGGACGTTCCAGGTGGCGCCGTCAGCGCCGAGGATGATGGTCCGGCCGGTAGAGGTGGGGGGCATGAGGGGCAAGGTTATGCGAGGGGGAAGAGAAGTGGGGAGATCAGGAAGCGGTCCCGGCGCGGCGGGGGAAGAAGGGCAACCCAGCAGCGAAGCGCCAGCAGCCGTAGAGCCAAAGGAGGAACCAGAAGAGGAGGAGGGATTTGGAGAGCCAAGGCCAAGCCGGCAGACAGCCACTGCTTCCTCCCACTCCCCCTGACCGCAGGCCAGACGCTTCTGGTGAGTCACTTCCTCCCGAACTCGACCAAGAAGATCCAAACGAGCCGAGGAATTGGTTGAGATCGTTGCTCGAGGAAGTGATCGTGGTGTCGAATGTGTCGATGAGGCTCACGATCGAAGCGATTTCATTCACGGCATCTGCGGTTGCCAAGTCGACTCCCAGCGACTTCAACCACAACACGACATCGCTCCGTGTGGGCCACGGCGCGTTATCCTCTTGAGCAACGCTTGGCAGTTTGTACGAGCATGTGCGAGTGTCGGGATTCAAGGTAATCAACACTTGCCCACCCTGTGGTCCGGCAAAACGAAGCAAAGTAGAAACATCTACAGAAGAAGAAGGCATTTTCTGGTTCTGTTGCCAAGGCCAGACCCACACTTTTGCGTTCGTTTCCACTGTGAGCGAAAACTGCTCCGATTTTGCCATGTATTGCTGATAGCGTTGCGAAAACGCGACGACCGGTTGCACCGAGGAAACGAACAAATTACTGATTATCGTGGCGGGAATCGGCAACAGGATGGTCCAGAGGATGATCTTGACAATTCCGGAGGAGAGGCCGGAGCGGCGCATGTCGGGAGTGGCGATGCCGCAGTCGCGGTAGTCGCTGCCGCATTCGGGGCAGATAAAGGTGGTGGCGCCGCGGACGGAGTATCCGCAGCGGCCGCAGGTGGGGCCGGTGGTGGAGGAGCGGGAAGAGGTATCGGATTTCGAGCCAAATAAGTTGGCGCACCATTTACGGACTGTCGGCGAGAAGATCCAGCCGCCCAGAAGCCCAAGGCTGACGATGGTCAACAACACGACGAAAAAATACAGTGCGCCGACGAGTTCCATGCAGAAAGGGCTCCGAAGCGAATGAGCGGGGAATGATGGGCGGTATCAGCGGATTTCTCCAGTCTGCTTCATGGGAATACACGAGATCAGGGCGTGAACTCTGGCCCAAAAAGCGGACTCTTCCTATCCTTCACGTTCACGTCTTTTCACCAACTTTCACACGATCCGTCAGCATCCGTCCCCTTTTCAACTTCATCTGAAACCATGACCACCATGTCAACCCGCGCTTCCGTGAGTCCCGCGTCCCCTGTGGCTGTTTCCGTGCCTACCGCGCCGAAGGCAGGTGGGGGAGATGGGAAAGGCAGTGCGCAGATGATGCTGAGTCCGACCGATACGTTCGTGCGTCGGCACATCGGGCCGACGGATGAGGAAGCGGCGGGGATGCTGGGGACGCTGGGCTACAAGACGCTGGAGGAACTGACTGCGGCGACGGTGCCGGCGTCGATCCGGCTGAGCAAGGGTCTGACGATTGGGAGCGAGCGCGGGGAGCATGAACTGCTCGCGGAACTCAAGGGGATCGCAGCGCAGAACCAGGTGTTCCGGTCGTGCCTGGGGATGGGGTATTACGACACGATCACGCCGGGGGTGATCCTGCGGAACATCATGGAGAATCCGGGGTGGTACACGCAGTACACGCCGTACCAGGCGGAGATCGCGCAGGGGCGGCTGGAGGCGCTGCTGAACTTCCAGACGATGGTGAGCGACTTGACGGGGCTGGCGGTGGCGAACGCTTCGCTGCTGGATGAAGCGACGGCGGCGGCGGAAGCAATGGCGATGTGTTTTGCGGCGGCGGGCGGAACCGAAGGGACGAAGAAGCGGTTTTACGTGGCGGAGGACTGCCATCCGCAGACGATCGCAGTCGTGCAGACGCGGGCGCGGTCGATGGGCGTGGCGGTGACGGTGGGGCCAGCGGAGAAGGCGGACTTTGCGAAGGGCGACCTGTGCGGAGTACTCGTGCAGTGTCCGACGACGGATGGTCGGATCGAGTGCTACGAAAGCGTGACAAAGGCGGCGCATGAAGCGGGGGCGCTCATGGTGGCGGCGACGGATCTGCTCGCGCTGACGCTCATCAAGCCGCCGGGAGAGTGGGGGCATGGCGGGGCGGACATCGCGGTGGGGTCAGCGCAGAGGTTCGGAGTGCCGATGGGATTCGGCGGACCGCATGCGGCGTTCATGGCGGTGAAGCAGGAACTGGTGCGGAAGATGCCGGGGCGGCTGGTGGGCGTGTCGCGCGATGCGCGGGGGAAGAACGCGTACCGGCTGGCGATCCAGACGCGCGAGCAGCACATCAAGCGCGAGCGGGCGACGAGCAACATCTGCACCGCGCAGGCCTTGCTGGCGATCATGGCGTCGATGTACGCGGTGTATCACGGGCCGGAGGGTTTGAAGAAGATTGCCGAGCGTGTGCATGGTCTCACGCAGGCGCTGCGGGTGGGGTTGCTGCGGCTGGGGCACGGGATCAACGAAGACCTGGTGTTCGACACGCTGCGGGTGCGGGTGAAGGGGCGCAGCGCGGCGGAGGTCGTGAAGGCGGCGGCGGCGCGGAAGATCAATGTGCGGGACTTCGGGGATGGAACGGTGGGGGTTTCGCTGGATGAGACGGCGGATCGCGCGCTGATTGCGGACCTTCTGGCAGCGTTCGGCGGGACGGGCAGTGAATCAATCGAGGAACTGGCGGGCAAGGCGAATCTCGGACTGCCGCCGGTGTTTGAGCGGAAGAGCGCGTATCTCACGCATCCGGTTTTCAACACGCATCACTCGGAGACGGAACTGCTGCGCTACATCTTCACGTTGCAGTCGCGCGACCTGTCGCTGGCGCATTCGATGATTCCGCTGGGCTCGTGCACGATGAAGCTGAACGCGACGAGCGAGATGATTCCGGTGACGTGGCCGGAGTTCGGCAGGCTGCACCCGTTCGCGCCGGCGGAGCAGACGAAGGGCTATGCGCGGGTGTTTGCGGATCTGGAGAAGTGGCTGAGCGAGATCACGGGATTTGCGGCGGTATCGCTGCAGCCCAACGCGGGATCGCAGGGGGAATATGCGGGGCTGCTGGTGATCCGGGCGTATCACGAAGCGCGCGGGCAGGGGGCGCGGAATGTGTGCCTGATTCCGGACTCAGCGCACGGGACGAACCCGGCCAGCGCAGTGATCGCGGGGTTCAAGGTGGTGGCGGTGGCGTGCGATGCGATGGGGAACGTGGACCTTGCGGACCTCAAGGCCAAGGCGGAAGAACACAAGAATGACCTGGCGTGCCTGATGCTGACGTATCCGAGCACGCACGGGGTGTTTGAGGAGGGCGTGCGGGAAATCTGCAGCATTGTGCACAGCCACGGCGGGCAGATTTACATGGATGGGGCGAACATGAACGCGCAGGTGGGGCTGACGTCACCCGGATTCATCGGGGCGGATGTGTGCCACCTCAATCTGCACAAGACATTCTGCATTCCGCACGGCGGAGGCGGGCCGGGGATGGGGCCCATCGGCGTGGCCAAGCACCTGGCGCCGTACCTGCCGTCGCATCCGGTGCGGGCGGTGGATTCGGCGGGGGCGAGCGCGATCGGGCCGGTGTCGGCGGCGCCGTACGGAAGCCCGAGCATCCTGCTCATTTCGTGGGTGTACATCGCGCTCATGGGGTCGGCGGGGCTGACCAAGGCGACGCAAATGGCGATTCTGAATGCGAACTACATGGCCAAGAGACTGGAAGGGCATTACCCGGTGCTGTTCACGGGCGCGAACGGGCGGTGCGCGCATGAGTTCATCCTGGACTGCCGGGGCTTTGAGCAGAGCGCGGGGATCAAGGTGGAGGACATCGCCAAGCGGCTGATGGATTACGGGTTCCACGCGCCGACGATGTCCTTCCCGGTGCCGGGGACGCTGATGATCGAGCCGACGGAGAGCGAGCCGAAGGGGGAACTGGACCGGCTGTGCGAGGCGCTGATCCTGATTCGGGCGGAGATCAGGGCGATTGAGGAAGGGAAGGCGGACCGGAGCGACAATGCGCTGAAGCACGCGCCGCACACGATTGACATGGTGTGCGCGAACGAGTGGAAGCATGCATATGCGCGGGAGCAGGGGGCGTATCCGGCGAAGTGGCTCAGAGAGCACAAGTTCTGGCCGGCGGTGGGAAGGATTGACAATCCGTTCGGGGACCGGAACCTGGTGTGCGCGTGCCCGCCGATGAGCGAGTATTGAGTCGGAGTCGATGGAAACGCGGGGCGGCAGGGCGGATTGATTTCATCACCTCGAAAGAAACTGAGCACCATGTCGAACCCTTCTCCGAGTTCATCACCCTCCAATGCTCCTGCGCCGGTCGCCAAGACGATGGATGAGATCGTCGCGCTGTGCAAGCGGCGGGGTTTTGTGTTTCAGTCCTCGGAGATTTACGGGGGGATCAACGGCTTCTGGGATTACGGGCCGATGGGCGTGGAACTCAAGCGGAACCTGAAGGAAGCGTGGTGGAACGACATCGTGCGGTGTCCCGGGAAGGGGGCGGATGGGAAACTGATCGAGATGGTGGGGCTGGATTCCACGATCATCATGAACCCGAAGGTGTGGGTGGCCAGCGGGCACGTGGGCGGGTTCAACGATCCGATGGTGGATTGCCGGGAGACCAAGCAGCGTTACCGATCAGATCACCTGATGGTGATTACGAGCAAGACTGACAACGGGTCGAACCGGATGTACGCCTTCTTGGCTTCTGACCGCGAGACGGAAGAAAATGCGCAGAAGCGGCTCGCCAAGTATGAGAAGGTGAGCGTTCCGCTGCCGAACCATCATGTGAAACCGCTGACGGACATTCCGGTCAGCGAATATCCCCGGGTAGTGGGGCCACATGCGAATGAGCCGGGGACGCTGACTCAGCCGCGTCAATTCAATCTCATGTTCCAGACGTATGTGGGGGCAGTGCAGGATGAGGATTCGAAGGCGTATCTTCGGCCTGAGACGGCGCAGGGAATTTTCGCGAATTTCAAGAACGTGCTGGACACCTCGCGGGTGAAGGTGCCTTTCGGGATTGCGCAGATTGGGAAGGCGTTCCGCAACGAGGTGACGCCGAGGAACTTCACGTTCCGCTCGCGTGAGTTCGAACAAATGGAGATCGAGTTCTTCATTCATCCGGATTCGGCGAGGGAGTGGTATCAATACTGGCGAGATGCGCGGTACCAGTGGTGGCAGTCGATCGGACTGACGAGCGCGAACCTGCAGCTGCGCGAGCATGAGAAGGATGAACTGGCGCATTACGCGAAAGAGGGGGCGGGGACGAGCGACATCGAATATCGCTTCCCGTTCACCGCGCCGGGGTTCGGGGAACTGGAAGGGATCGCGCACCGGGCGGACTTCGATCTCAAAGCGCACGCGAACGCCTCGGGGCTGGGGGACAAACTGAAGTATTTCGACCAGGAATTGCAGGTGAAGATGCAGGCGGCGGGCGTGCCCAAGGAAGAGATCCAGGCAAAGTCGAAGTATTTCCCGCACGTCATCGAGCCGTCTGCAGGCGCAGATCGCGGGACGCTGGCGGTGTTGTGCGAGGCGTTCACGCCGGATGCCGGGCGGGCGTCGGGGGTGTACATGAAGTTCCACCCGAGGATGGCGCCCATCAAGGCGGGGATTTTCCCGCTGGTGAACAAGGATGGGATGCCGGAAGTGGCGGAGAAGTTGTACCTGGAACTGCGGAAGCGGTGGGTGGTGCAGTTTGATGAGAAGCAGACGATCGGCAAGCGGTACGCGCGGATGGATGAGGCGGGGACGCCGTTCTGTTTCACGATCGATGGGGACACGATGAAGGACCAGACGGTGACGGTGCGACACCGGGACAGCCAGGCGCAGGAGCGGGTGCACGTGGAGAAGGTGGGTCAGTTTTTGGAGGAGAAGATGGGGTGAGGGACGGGAGGGGGGAGCGTGCCTTTGATTGGCGACTATGAACGCACCTGCTCAAGGACACGTGGCGACTGATCACGCAGCGAGTCATTCAATTCCTGCGACGCTGCTGAAGGCGGCGTGGATGGCGATCGTGCTGGGGATCGTGATGGAGGTGCTGGTGCTGGGGGTAGGGGCGGCGTTCGGGACGAATCCGGAGGTGAAGAGGATTCTGGCGGATTCAGCGCAGAAGGTGTCGTGGTCGGTGATCGTGTGCGGGGGGCTGGCAATCGGGACGGCGGCAGCGCGGGTCAGCGCCGGGGTGATGGGCGTGTTGGGGGCGATCTCGGGGCCGGTGGGATTCATTAGCGCGAAGGCGGTGCATAAAGGGCTGGCGACGGCGATGGGACTGACGCCGCCGGGCGGGCCATCGGCGGTGACGCTGGCGGTGGTGAAAGGGGCGGAGTACGCGCTGCTGGGGATCATGCTGGCGACGATTTTGAGGAGGCTTGGGCTGAACCTGAAGGGGTACATTGCCGCAGGGGTGGTGGTGGGCGTGGTGTTCGGGTCGGTGACGCTGTGGCTCATGGTGTCGGCGGCGAATGAGAATGGGAAACCGCTTTCGACGGGGGAGCTGACGGTGCGGGCGGTGAATGAGATTGCGTTCCCGGTGGGGTGTTCGATGGTGCTGTATGCGCTGTCGCGGCTGGCGAGCGTGCCGATGGCGATGAGCGGCGGGGCGGCAGGCAGCGCGAAGGCGGGGTGAGGCGCACGAGGATTGCCGAGGGGGGATTTCGCTATACTCTGTGCTCTTCGCGTGCGGAGCGGTCCGGGTGGGCCGGCGCAGCGCGGAAGGCGGCAGCGCTCCTCCTTTGAAAGGGGCTATCCACAGTGTCTCATGCAGTCAGCGGTCATGCACAGGGCGGGGCGGGCAGCGGCGGCCAGGGGGCGGCACCCCGCCGTTCCCTTCCCGGCGAGGGCTTCATCAACAAGCATTATTTTCTGCTGCGGCGGCTGCACTCGCTGTCGGGCGTGGCGCCCATCGGGGTGTTCCTGTTCCCGCACCTGACGACAAACTCGTCCGTCCTGTGGGGGCTGGTGCTCGGGAAGACGCATTACGTGACGGGCGAAGGGGCACACGCCGGCGTCGAGACGTTTCAGCACGAAGTGAACTTCATCCACTCGCTGCCTGCGCTGCAGATCATCGAGTGGAGCATCCTGTTCATCCCGATCATTTTCCACGCGGTGCTGGGGCTGTATTTCGCGCGGACAGGGAGGCCCAACGTTCGGCACTACAACTACCAGGACAATTGGCGGTACACGCTGCAGCGGACGACGGGGTACATCGGGATAGTGTACCTGTTCATGCACATCACCTCCCTGCGTTTCGGCTGGGAGTACTTCGGGCTGATGCCGACGTTTGATGCGAACTATGCGGCGTCCACGACGGCGGCGCACTTCCAGACGTATCCGTGGATCGTGCCCCTGGTGTACCTCATCGGCGTGATGAGTTTGGTGTTCCACTTCGCCAACGGGCTGTGGACGGCGGCGATCACATGGGGCCTGACCGTGAGCGTGAAAGCGCAGCAGCGGTGGGGGTATGTGTGCGCTGCGATCGGCGTGGGGCTGGCAGGCGCGGGACTGGCGGCGATCGTGGGTTTCACGACGCTGGACCCGGCGCAGGCGCGGCACATCGAAGAGAAGATGCTTCAGGGTCATCCGGCCGGCGTCGAGCAGGCGGAGCACTGAACGCGGATCGGTTGAGCAGGGACGTCACGAGAACGAACGAAGCAGGAATACACGAGAACAAGCATGGCATCCAAGAAGAGAGTCGTCGTGGTGGGGGGCGGGCTGGCGGGGCTGGCGGCGTGCATCCGACTGGCGGAGGAGGGGATCGCGGTTGACCTGGTGTCGATGGTGCCGGTGAAGCGCTCGCACTCGGTGTGCGCCCAGGGAGGCATCAACGCGTGCAACGACGTGGCCCGGCAGCAGGGGTTCTCGGAGTACATGCACTTTGATGAGACCATTTACGGCGGGGATTTCCTGGCCCACCAGGCGCCGGTGTACGAGATGTGCCACTGGGCGCCCAAGATCATCGATCTCTTTGACCGCATGGGCGTGCCCTTCAACCGGACACAGGAAGGTAACCGGGACCTGCGCCTGTTCGGCGGGTCGCTCTTCAAGCGGACGTTCTTCGCGGGGGCGACGACGGGGCAGCAGCTCATCTACGCGCTGGATGAACAGGTGCGGCGGGCTGAGGCGGACGGGAAGGTCACCAAGTACGAGTACTGGGAGTTCCTCTGGCCGGTGCTGGATGACAACGGCGTGTGCTGCGGCGCGGTGATCCAGGACATGCGGACGATGGAAATCCGCGCGCTCAAGGCGGATGCGGTCGTCATGGCCACGGGGGGCAACGGGCTGATTTTCGGCAAGTCCACCAACTCGGTGGTGTGCACGGGAGGGGCGGCCTCGCGCTGCTACCAGGCCGGGGCGTGGTACGGCAACGGTGAGTTCATCCAGGTGCATCCCACCGCCATTCCCGGCTCGGACAAGTGCCGCCTGATGAGCGAATCGGCGCGCGGCGAAGGCGGGCGCGTGTGGGTGCCCAGGAAGCCGGGGGATTCCCGCGATCCGATGACCATTCCGGATGCGGAGCGGTACTACTTCCTCGAGGAGAAATATCCCAAGTACGGCAACCTCGTGCCGCGCGACATCGCGACGCGGGAGATCTTCGATGTGTGCGTGAACCAGGGATTGGGCGTGGGCGGGGGGAACATGGTGTACCTGGACCTCACACACCAGAGCCCCGAGTACATCGAGAAGAAACTGGGCGGCATCCTCGAGATCTACCGCAAGTTCGTGGGCGATGACCCAGCGCGGACGCCGATGAAGATCTTCCCGGCGGTGCACTACTCGATGGGCGGATTGTGGGCCACCTACAGCCCCAAGGCCGACGGCAAGGGGATGACCTTCGGCGCTCCCAACACGATGATGACCAACATCACGGGGCTGTACGCGCTGGGCGAGTGCAACTACCAGTACCACGGGGCCAACCGCCTCGGAGCCAACGCGCTGCTTTCGTGCACGTTCGACGGTCTCTTTGCGGGCAAGGGCATCGCCGAGTACGTGCGCACTTTGCCCAAGGCGGCCGGGGACATGGGCGAGGCCGTCTTCACGCGCATCGTCGAGCAGGAGAAGGCCAAGGTGGATCACCTCCTTGCGGGGACGGGCACGGAGAATCCGTACCAGATCGCCAAGGAGATGGGCGATGAGATGACGGCGGCCTCCACCGTGGTGAAGACGGAGAAGCGGATGACCGCGGCGCTCACCAAGGTGCAGGACCTCAGGCAGCGGGCCACGCGGATGACGATCGTGGACAAGGGGATGTGGACGAACCAGAACCTGTCCTTTGCGCGGGCGGTGCCGGACATGCTGCTGCTGGCGGAAGTGATTCTGCAGGGAGGCATCAACCGCAAGGAGTCGCGCGGCTCGCATTACCGCACGGATTACCCGGAGCGGAACGATGAACTGTTCCTCAAGACCACGGTGGCCAAATGGGACCCCGGAGCGCGGAAACACCAGGTGGGCTACGAAGAGGTGGGGCAGATGCTGGTGACGCCGCGGGCGCGGACATATGGGAAGGTAGACAAGAAGGCGGAAGATGCGGCCAAGAAGCCGGCGCTGGCGGGGGTGTAAGAATTCGCGCAGCGCGAGGAAGAGAAGTCGAAGAAAAGACGGAGCAGAATCCGCTCAGCGCAGCGTGACTTCGACGCGGTTGCTGATGCGGCAGGAGGAGGGTTCGAAGGCCTGGAGGTAGAGGGTGCGTCCGCGCGCGGAGGCGGGGATGTCGGCTTCCAGCCAGGCGTTGGTGGTGGGGGAGGCTTCATCGCGGCCGATGAGGATGGGGTCGGAAAGGTCGAGAAAGAGATCGTCGCAGCCGGGGAGCGCGGCGGAGTCGGGGGAGGCGGAATAGAAGAAGAGAACGTCCTGCCCCTCGGTCGCGCCGGCGAGGTAGATGGAGTTGCGGGTTCCCGCGATACCGGGCAGCGGAGCGGCGAGGGTGAGGTCGATTGGCGTGAGGAGGACGGAGTGGTAGATGTCGAAGGAGTCGTAGCGGCGCACGAGCGCGGCGATCTGGTTGACATCGTTGATGTCGCGGCCGGAACGGATGTCGAATTCGGACCCATCGAGGGTGATGTCGTTGAGGATGGCGGGAACGTTGTCGTTCCAGACCAGGCCGTCTGAATCGGAATCATCGCTGCGGTAGCCGGTCAGTACGCCCGCTTCGTTGATGCCCAGCGCGCTGGTGTCGAAGCCGGGGATTCCCAGGTTGATGCGTGTGCCGTCGGGAGACCAGAGCCAGGTCGTCCCGACGAAGTCGGAGGAGCCCCTTCGGGTCTCGGTCTGAAGCATCTGTCCGCGTTCGTTGAGGGAACCGGCGAAGCAGGAGCGAGCGCAATCAGGCGAGGTCAGCTGAACGGGAGTCCCGTTGTGCTGCACGACCCCCCAATAGGTGTTCCACCCTTGCCAGGCTCGTTCACCAAGCGATTGTGTGCACCACAGCATGCCGCCGCCAACAATGTCACCCCTGTCACTGATGTCGGAGGCGCTTGCCATTTGATGATCAATAGGAAGATCCACCGGTCCGGTGGCGATCACTCTCCAACCGATGGCGGCATAAGTCCCGTCGGAAATTCGCTGTCCGTATCCGACGATTTCCCGGTGATTGTTGATGGCGGTCGGGGTAGTCTGCTCAAACGATTCCGCAGGAAGCTCGATCACACTTCCATCAATGAGCGCATAGGGTGTCGTCACGAATTGGAATTGATCACTGATCGTGCGGCGATATCCCACCGCATCGCCGCGATCGTTCAGGTCGGAGATCACGGCTCCCGATCCCGGGATGTACGGGAAGACGTGATACTCGATTCCGTGGGCAAAAACAACTGCGATTGATCCCGCTTCCTCCGGAGGGCCGAGCAATTGTCCTCCCACCCAGCCGCGATTGTTGATCGCAAATGGCCAGGCGCCGTCGGAACTTTTCTCAAGTTCGATGGCCCGGTAGCGCGGTGGCTCAGCCTGCACATGGGATGACACCCCGATCAGGAAAACCGCGGCAGCGGAACAGGCGCGCAGGGAGCGGTGGCTCATTGTGAAACCCTCCAGTGGCCAACTTCGGATGTCGACAATTCATAGGCGGATGGGGCGCGGGTGTGCGTATTCCGAGCCTGTCCGTCTCCTCTTCACCCCGATCCGGCCTACTGAGTCTAGTCCTCGCGCGCGGGGGCGGAGGGATGGTCCCGGATCAGCGCGGCGGCGGGGCGTGTCGCGCACTTCTTGCGCCTTCCCATCCCCTCTGTTGATGCCTCCCCTTCCGCGCTCTCCCAATATCCCCCCGGATTCGCCCGACCCGCGTTTTCAGCCTGAAATCAGGAGGGGAAGGTCAAATATGTCATGGCGGGAATCAATTTCTCCCCGGAATGGATCATCCGCTCCGCGGAATGACTCATCCATTCCGCGGAATGACCCATTCACCCCGTGGAATGGACCGCTCCCCCCGCGGGGGGAGTCGTTCATTCCGGCTGGTCCATCACTCATTCCGCCTCATCCATCAGTGCTGCCGCGGGGAGAACCAGCGGATTCGCGGAGCGGAAGTCTGCCTCCGCGGAAAAACTCAGTCACTCCGCGGCGGGATTCAGCCATTCCGCCTCATCCCTCATCCCCCCCGCGGGGGGAGTGATCCACTGAGCGGAACGGATCGTCCGTTCCCTTCCCCGGATGAGTCGGGCCGCGGCCCGGATCGTCCGTTCCTCGGCCCGGATCGTTCGTTCCCCTCCCCGGATGGGGCGGGCCTTGGCCCGGTTCATCGGTGAGGCTCCCCGCACGAGGCGTTCCCTGGCCCGGATGAGTGGGGCCGTGGCCCGGATGATCCGTGAGGTTCCCCGGATCAGTCGGCCCCCGGTCCGGATTGTCCGTGCCGCCCCCCGCATGGTCCGGGGAGACTCTTGAGTCGTGGGGGCCTAGTGAATCTGCTTGACCAGTAACTGGCTCACGGCGCACTCACCGGGGACGGCGGCCTGGAGGAGCACGATCTTGTCGCGGGCGGCGTTCGGGATCACGCGGTCGATGATGGCTGAGCCGCTGGCATCGGCGACTGCGGTTCCGATGAGAAGGGGAGCGGTGATCTGGAGGGAATTGACCTGCAGGTCGCAGCCGGGGATGGCCGTGCCTCCGCCGCGCTCGGACCAGTAGAACGTCACGCTGCTGCCGGGAGTGGCGCCGGTGATGCGCAGGGCGTTGCGCGATCCGGCGATGAGATCGCCGCCGTGACCGAGGGTGTCGAGGGTCATGGTGGGATGAACGGGGGAGAGTACATAAATGTTGGAGAGTCCTCGGTCCCGGCTCGATGCATTGACGACGATCTGCCCGGAGTCGTTGATGCCGGCCGTGCCTCTGACCTCCACATTGGAGCGGGGCGGAATGTAGTCATTCAGGTCAATCATCCCTTCCGCAGCAGTCCAATGAAAGGTGTAGGCGCGATACGGAAAATCAACTCCGGTACCGACAGTGCCCACAACCTCAGACTGGTTGTTAATGCCGATAGCGCTGCTCGAGCCACCGAAGGGCGGATCATGAATGTCGAGAAACCCGGTTTCCCGGCTCCAGTAGAAGGCGTGGCCCGCGCGGAAACTGTTGGAACGGTGGTCTCCCACCACTTCGTCCAGATCATTGATCGCGGTCGCGTTCCCAAAGTGGTAGCCGGTCAGGCTCCCCAGCTCCTCAATGGTAAAGGCGCCATCTCCATCATCATCTGTCCAAATGACGGGGAGCTCGCGGACATCCGTAGTCTGGCTCGATCCGACGATGTGGCCCAGGGCGTTGATGGCCACCGCCAGCGTATCAATGTCCGCGTTCTCCAATGCGGGAAGAGAAGTGAGAGCGCCCGCCTGCCACAGGAAGGCGCGCCTATCGGTGACAGTGCTTGGACGGGAGTAACCCACGACCTGTCCATCGTTGTTGACGCCCAGAGCCTCCCCGCACGGGCCGATGTCCAGATGGCCCGGATCGATGATCTCATGGCCCCCAGCCACCGGCCGCCAGATGGTGGCGAAGTCCTCGTAGTAGGAAATCCTCGATGAGACCCCGACGGCCCAGCCCGTATCGCTCGCGGCGTTGATCCAACTGCGGTTGCTGGATGCGTAGAGCGCCCCCATGTCGATGGGCGACTGATCCGCGAGGGAGAGGTGCATGGCGTGACCATCCGGGAGTCCCGGCGGATTGAAGGTCCCGTAGATCACGCCTGAGTTATTGATGGCAGTGGCCGCAACCTGTTGCGTGCGGTTGCCGACGATGATGATCGAATAGCGATATTCCGCCGCCTGCAACATGGTCGACGCGGACAGAAGGAATCCGGCGGTGATCAAGGCGTTCCCGCAGCGCTGCGAATGGGTCAGCATGGTGTCTCTCCTCACCTAAGCCTAGGGAGGCGCGGGAAGGAGAGCCGGTGTTCTGTCGGCGGACGTTTTACTTCTCTGCACACCACTTGGCTCGGCCAGGTGGATCGGGGGGGGGTTAGCCTGCCCTGCGCATGCCGGCGCGGGCTTCGGTGTAGACCTCAGCGCACTTCTGGGCGGCGCCCTCCCACGTGAGGCGGCGGAGTTCGAACTTGCCGTGTTCGCGGAGTGTGTTGGTGAGCGGGGGGTGGCGGAGGATGGCGATGATCTTGTTGGCCATTTCATCGATGTCCCAGAAGTCCACCTTGAGCACGTGGGTGAGGGCCTCGGAGACGCCCGACTGCTTGGAGATGATGGTGGGCACATCGTGGCTCATCGCCTCGAGGGGCGCGATGCCGAAAGGCTCGGAGACGGAGGGCATGACGTAGCAGTCGGCCATGCGGAAGGCGCGGGCGACGTCCCGGCCGCGGAGGAAACCGGTGAAGAGAACCTTGTGGCCGATGCCGTAGGAGGCGGCCAGTTCGATCATGCGGGTGGCCATGTCGCCCGAACCGGCGACGACGAACTTCACGTTGTCGAGTTTTTCCAGGACGCGGCGGGCGGCGGCGATGAAATACTCGGGGCCTTTCTGCATGGTGATGCGGCCCAGGAAGAGGACGATCTTGTCGGAGGGCGCGATCTGCGCGGGTCCGACGGGGGGGGCGCCGGGGCGGCCTTCGAGTTCGATGCCGTTCCACACGACGCGGACTTTCTCTGGAGAGACGCCGTAGCGGTGGAGGACGGTGTTGCGGGTCCAGTGGGAGACGGCGATGACGCGCATCGCGCTGTGCATGCCGCGGCGTTCGATGTCGTAGACCTGCTGGTTGACGTGCATGCCCGAGCGGTCGAACTCGGTGGAGTGGACGTGGGCAATGAGGGGAGTGTTGGTGAGGCGGGCGACGGCGATACCGGCGGGGAAGGTCATCCAGTCGTGGGCGTGGATGGCGTCGTAGCGGTGACCGCGTGTGAGTTCGACGCAGAGTTCGGCGTAGCGGCGGACATCGCCCATGAGATCGCCGCCGTAATCGCCCCCGCGTTTTCCCAAGCCGAGAAAACCCGGCGTGGGGCCCAGGTTCGCGGGCGCATCGGCGGACACGGAAGCGGGGAAGGAGGGTGGGGCGGGGAGGTCGGGGGAGTTGAGAATGGTGGCGAGGCGGGTGTATTCGGCATCCACTTCCGCTTCGACTTCCTTGACCAGGGAGTTTTCGCGTTCCTTGTGGATGAGTTCGGTGATCTGGGTGTCGGTGAGGCCGGCGTATTTGCCGTAGGGGGAGCGGAGGTTGGCGGGCACAGCGCGGAAGGTGGTGTGCTCGAAGCCCTCGAGGGTGAATTCGCGGATGTTCTGGAGGTCGATGAGTTTTTGTTTAATGCGCTGGGCGACGCGGATCTGGCGGGCGGTGAGCGAGCCGGGGGGAGCGCCGTCGGGGGAGGTGAGGGCGGAAGCGAGGTGG
>JBGASM010000020.1:0-65296 GCA_044229655.1 Phycisphaerales bacterium
GAGGGGAGGGAGGCGGCGCGGAAGGGGTGAAAGGAGAGGGAGGAGTGGTGACGTAAGTGCTTATGAGGGGGTGGGAGTGTGCGCACGGGTGAGGGGCCACTAGAGCGCGCTGGTGCGCACGGGAGAGTGCGCGGGGAGCAAGGAAAAGAATTTCGTATTTGGTTCTTGCCGGAAATCGTGCAGAGCGGTTTTTGGCGGGGGCGGTTTGGCCGGGTTTTGGCGAGTTTTGGCGGGTTTTGGGGAGTTTTCGCGGGTTTTCGAAGTCTTGTGGGTCCGGGATAACTGGGGGTGTATCAGGTTTGTGCGCGCTGCGGGAAATCCATGATTTTGGATTTGCTTTTGGCTGCGCCAGGGTTTTGCGGTGGGTGATGAAGGCGGAGTGGATGGGCGAACAAGCGTGAGGGAGCGAAGGAGAAAGACAGGTCTGTATCGTCAAGCAGAACGGAGGCGTAGATTGGAAAGAGTTCGCCATGAACGGCGAGTCATTCCCCATCGACGGGGAGGAGTTCACCTTGGATGGGGAAGGGTTCACCATCGACGGGCGGGTGTTCCCAATCCACCGGGAAGAGTTCGCCATCGATCGGGAGGACCTGCGGTCGGCATTCCGCGAAGCGCGGGGTATTAGCACGGTCGAAGTTAAATGGTGTCATAGAATTATCACGCGCAATTTTGTATGGGAAATCCAAGATGGCGAAAGTTTTCATCTCCCACTCAAAGGCCAATGCTGATAAAGCAAAACGGCTTCGTGAGAGTCTGATTGAACTCGGACATGAAATATGGTTTGACGAAGACCAGATAGCCGTCGGTGATCTGGTAACAGGCAAGATCCAAGAGGGCATTCGCGACGCAGATTTCATTGTCGTAGTTCTCACCAAGGAAGCGGTCGGTTCGTGTTGGGTTGAGCGAGAATGGCAAGCTCGCTTTTCCGAAGAAGTGAAGGGAAGACGTCAGATCGTGCTTCCTGCCCTCTTTGAGGACTGTGACATACCCGCCCTTCTTGGCGACAAGAAATATGCCGACTTTCGAACGTCGTTTCTTTCTGGATTGGTTCAACTGAATCGTACTCTGGACGCCTTCGTTCGAGTCAACGTAGCCGACACTCGACCGCTTCTTCAGCAAGCAACTCGATCTCAAGTCAACGAGGTAGTATTACTTACTTCACGACTAGGCGATCAATCCATCCCATTGACCATCGTCTTACCGGAGATACTGCACCTTGCAATAGGTCTTAATGACACTGCATTAACGGAGTATTGTCAAATCCAGCTCCGCGGCCTGAAGGGCAAGAGCTACGATGAGAATTCGCTGCCGGCTTGGTGCGAAAGTAGAATCATGAAAATATGGGTTAGTATCGAGATCGAACCGAACCTCAACTATTTTGGATGGAATAACAATATCGAAAATGTATGGTCATTCATACAAAGCAATGATAAATTTAAGTGGTTCAAGGTGATCGTTCCAGACCCAATTCAATGGGTGGAAAACATGGCCACAAATGCAAAGCCCGGCACGATTCAAAAAGGCGCTATACGACTTGGCGAATTGTTGCCGGACATCAATCAGCCGGATATCCGGGTCCCGACCTATTCAAGATGGGACACTTATTTGGACATCTGCACAAGAGTTAGACAGGATTTGGTCCGTCTGCTTGCCCTGCACATAAAATAGACAGATTACTAGTCAATACGCTGCGACCGCTTCGATTGAGTAAGCGTAGGCAGTTTGCCGCTCTTTCTCATTCGGATCAATTCCTGCAACAGAATACTTGAGGAGACTTTTCGAGAGGACCGTTTATTAAACTTGCGGCTAAGGTCCGCTAAAAGATTAGGATTCGTGACTAGCTTATCCGTGCCGACATTGTTTTGCTGATAGATGTGGCCCAGGATATCTCGGTCAGTAGAGTTAAGAGGTGCGCTAATTTCGGATATTTCCCTGCAGACAGTGTCGATGTTGTCGATCGTCGAGTATTTCCAATCTCGTAGTTCCAATGGGATGGACGAGCTTGGGCCATGACTCGCCATAATGATCCATACAGGCTTGTCCCACCCCATAGCCATTCCCAACTCGAACATTACGCTGGAATTCCGTATCGACTCCTGATCCACAACGGCAACGACGGCCTTTGCTTCGACGAGCTTTTCTCGCACCTTTTCCTGAATCCGTAGGCCACCAGACATTTTGCTCGAATACCACACTGATAGATTATGTAATTGAAGCGCATCGACGACGACTCGTGTCGTCGGATTGTCTTTTGTCGACGTAAGGAATACATCATAAGGAACTTCGTTCATGTTGACCTTCCTCTCGCCCGTCTCTCTATCTCTGCACAGACCTGTCCAAAATCATTCAAGCTGCACGCCTTTTTCGTATTGAATTGTTGCGGAATGTCGTTAGCCGTTGTGTGGTAAAGTAATATATTAATACGATACCCATCTCGCCTTCCCCACGCGGCTCCCATCTCGAACTGCACCCAAGGTCGATTTACAGAGCTTGGAGTAAGCAGAACGATCATTTCGTCCGACTGTCTGATCGCCTTTCGGATGGCTTCGGGTATCTCCTCACCCCCATTGATATCGCGGTCGTCTCGAAATGTCTGAACATCCCTAGTTTTCAAGATCTCACAGATTTGAGTTGCGACCCACTTGTCGGCCGTAGCATGACTGATGAATACCTGATAGGTCCTCCGCCTTATCGCTGACCGTTTGCCTTTAGTCTTCTTGGCCTTGGGCATGCGACACTATAGGGGTCGTATGTGC
The DNA here is from genome assembly GCA_044229655.1 of Phycisphaerales bacterium. Classification (GTDB taxonomy): domain Bacteria; phylum Planctomycetota; class Phycisphaerae; order Phycisphaerales; family UBA5793; genus JBGASM01. The sequence goes on from JBGASM010000020.1 coordinate 2,757, forward strand.
ACGCATTATTGCCACGATTTCAGCTTTTTGGAGTCTGATCGCTGGTGGAGTGAGACTCTCGATACGCTCTGAACAGGGTGCGGGGGCAGTCGGGGGAGGAGGAGACCTGCGGTCGGCATCATCCCCCCACATGGGCGCATTCGGACAAGTGGTCTCTACTTGTCCGCGTGCGTGTGATCTTTCTCGTAATGCTCCTTCAGGAGGTCTTCCGCGCCGAAGTCGTTGGTGCGGTCGCGGAAGAGGGTGTGGACGTGGTTGGCATGGTTCTGGGTGTTGTCGTACTCGATGATGAATGTCGGGCCGGAGAGGCGGTAGTAGTGGCCTTCGCCCGGATTGGTACCGCCCATCCACACGAAGCGGATGGAGTCCCAAGGGGAGAGCACTGGAGAGATCACGCCCCCCGACCATGTATCCGCGGTGACCGAACGCGGATGCAGACCGCCCGCCGTGAGAATGCGCTGGAACTGAGTTTCCGCCAGGTCGGGGCTGAGGTTGCCGAGGAATTCAAAGAGCAGCAGCCCCACGAGATGCTGCTGGTCCGGAGTCATTACCGCCACTGGCAGACCCAGGGTATCGAGTTCGCCCCCCCCACTACCGAAGACATCGTCGAGGTTGCGGCCTGGGACGGCCTGGATATCTGCGGGGGCAGTGTCGCTGAGGACGGCCTGACTGCGCTGCGCGGGGGAGAGGGAGAGGAGGAGTTTGCGGGCGAGGTCTTCTTCGCGGGCGAGGATGCGTGTCCCCGCGCGGGGGCCTGAGAGGATCTGGGCGGGGTTGGAGCCGAGGAACGCGGGGGTTGATGAGAATCCAACGGGGGCGGTCATGTGATGATGGTCTTCCTCCGCATGATCATGGTGGTGGTGCGCCTCGGCCTGATCGTGCTCATCAGCCGCTGCACCGGTGAAGGTGAAATTGAGGGAGATGTGGTGGCCTTCGAGTTTCCAGGCCCACCTCCCCCCCGAGTCGGCTCCCTCCGGGGTCGAGTTCTCCGATGTCTTGGTTGAGTCGGCCACGTGCGTGGCCGAGGGCGCCGGATGCTGCGCATCGGCGGTGGAAGTGGAGTTGTCGGCGGGCAGCGCACCCGGTGGTGTGCCGAAGATGGTGATGGAGTAGGCGAGGGGGTCGCGGTTTGGTCCCCCCCCGGTTCCTTGTTCGAGATCGCGGAGGACGGATTCGAGGAGCATGATCTCTTCGACCTTGGAGAGGCCCTGGGAGGAGAGGGCAGAGCGGAGGAGGTTGCGGGCGGCGATTTTCTGGGAGTCGGAGAGGTCGGCGAAGGAGACGCCTGTGGGAGCGGGGCGGGGGACGAAGTGCCAGTCTGTGCGGCGGGGGTCGGAGAAGTCGGTGATGTGGGCGCGGGCGAGGAGGTCGGGAGAGGAGGAGAGGGAAGCGAGGAAGGCAGAGGCGGCGGCGGCGATTTCGTGCTGGGCGCGGTGGAGGGAGAGGGGGCGGGAGAGGGCGGGGGAGGGCGGGGAATCGAAGTAGCAGATGCGGGGCAACACTCCGGAGTTGGGATTGCTGCAGGAGAAGAGCGGAAGGAGAGCGAAGACGGGGATCGTGAAGCGGAGGAGCGATGTCGGAGCGGAGGGCATGGGGGACTCCTTGATAGGAGGAGGGAGCGGAGCGGGTCAGCGTAGGAAGGGAGGGGGGGAGGGGAGGGAGGAAGGGGGAGGGAGGAAGTATGATGCGGGTGGTCTTTATGGAGAAGAAGCACATGGCGAAGAAGATGAGCGGATGGGCAGCGGCGGTCGTGCTGGTGATGCAATCGTGCACGGCGACGCCTGAGCGCGGGCTGTCGGAGGGGTTTGAGAATCCGCCTGGGAAGGCGCAGCCACACACGTGGTGGCACTGGATGAATGGGAATGTGACGAAGGAGGGGATTACGGCTGATCTGGAGGCGATGAAGGAGATCGGGCTGGGTGGGGCGCAGATGTTTAATGTGTCGGAGGGGATTCCGGATGGGCCTGTGCTGTACATGAGCGCGGAGTGGCGGGAGATGATGAAGCATGCGCAGGCGGAGGCGGAGCGGCTGGGGCTGGAGTTGTGTGTGCACAACTGTGCGGGGTGGTCGAGCAGCGGGGGGCCCTGGATTGCGCCTGAGCATGCGATGCAGATCGTGACGACGAGCGAGGTGCGGGTGTCGGGGCCTGGGAAGGTGGACGTGGAGTTGCCGGAGGGGGCGAAGCGGCTGGAGTATTACCGGGATATCGCGGTGCTGGCGTTTCCGACGCCGAGAGAGGATGCGCGGGTGCCGGACATCGGGGCGAAGGCGGGGTTTGAGGCGAGGTACAACCAGCAGCCGGACCTGCGGGAGTATGGAGCGGGCGCGACGATTGCGCGGGGGTCGATTGTGGATGTGACGGGGTGGATGGAGGGCGGGCGGCTGCGGTGGGATGTGCCGGCGGGTGAGTGGACGGTGCTGCGGATCGGCTACACGCCGACGGGCGCGGTGAATGCGCCGGCGCCGGAGTCGGGGCGGGGGCTGGAGGTGGACAAGTTCAGCAGGGAGGCGCTGGATGCGCACTGGGATGGGATGATGGGGCCTGTGCTTGCGGACCTGGGCAGGGGCGGGGGGAGCGGGCTGAACAATGCGCTGATTGATTCATATGAGGTGGGGGCGCAGAACTGGACGGCGAAGTTCCGGGAGGAATTCACAGCGCGGCGGGGGTATGACCCGCTGGTGATGCTGCCTGCGCTGACGGGGCGGGTGGTGGAGTCTGGGGAGATCACGGAGCGGTTTTTGTGGGACATGCGGCGGACGATTGCGGATTTGTTTGCGGACAACTATTACACGTACTTTGCGGAGAAGTGCAGGGAGAACGGGCTGCTGGCGTCGATCGAGCCTTATGACGGGCCGTTTGAGTGTCTGCTGACGGGGCGGGATGCGGACATTCCGATGGGTGAGTTCTGGGTGGGTGGGGGCGAGACGGTGTCGGTGCGGCTGGCGGCGAGCGTGGGGCACACGTATGGGCAGCGGCTGATCGGGGCGGAAGCGTTCACGGCGGCGCCGAATGCAGGGAAGTGGCTGAACCACCCGGGCAACCTGAAGGCGATCGGGGATCTCATTTATTGCCAGGGGATCAATCGGTTCATCATTCACCGGTATGCGCACCAGCCGTGGCTGGATCAATATCCGGGGATGACGATGGGGCAGTGGGGCACGCATTTTGAGCGGACGACGACGTGGTGGGAGCAGGGGAAGGCGTGGATCGATTACCTGGCGCGCTGCCAGTTCATGCTGCAGCAGGGAAGGTTCGCGGCCGATGCGCTGCTGTTTGCCGGCGATGCAGCGCCGAACAGCGCGCCGTATGAGCCGGAGTTGAAAGCGGCGGGGTATGACTATGACGCGTGCAATGCGGATGTGCTGTTGCGGCACGCCTCGGTGCGGGACGGGCGGATCGTGCTTGCGAGCGGGATGACGTATCGGGTGCTGGTGCTGCCGGAGTCGCGCTTCATGCGGCCGGAGACGCTGGCGAAAGTGGGAGAGTTGGTTCGGGCGGGGGCGACGGTGATGGGGCCCAAGCCGGAGAAATCGCCGAGCCTGACGGGATATCCGGAGTGCGATGCGCAGGTGAAGCGGTGGGCGGATGAACTGTGGGGCAGCGGGGAGCGCACGAGCGCGGGGGAGAGGCGCGTGGGTGCGGGGCGGGTGATCTGGGGACGGACGGCGCGGGAGGCGCTGGAGGAGATGGTGAGGCCGGATGCGAGTTTTGCGGCTGGAGGGCCTGGGGCGGCGCCGGCGATCGCGTGGATTCACCGGACGGTGGGCGATGCGGAGGTGTATTTCATTTCGAATCAGAAGCCGCGCTCGGAAGAGGTAGTGTGCAGACTGCGCGTGGAAGGGAAGAAGCCTGAGTTGTTTCACCCGGACAGCGGAGTGATCGAAGATGCGCCGGTGTGGGCGGCGGAGGAGGGGGCGACGGCGGTGTCGCTGGCGATGGGGCCGAGCGACTCGGTGTTTGTGGTGTTCCGCAAGGATGCGGACGGGGCAGCGCACATGACATCGGTGCGCGCGCCGGAGTGGGACGGGACGACGCCGAAGGCGCCGCAGATCACGATCCGCAAGGCGATGTACGAAGCGATCGACGGCGCGGGAGGCGCGGATGTGACGGCGAAGGTGGCGGCGATGGCAGCGAAGGGGCAATGGTCGATCGGGGCGAGCAATTCGCTGTTCGGCGATCCTGCGTACAACCACGTCAAGCGGCTGCGAGTTGAGTTCACCGTGGACGGCAAGAGCAAAACGCTGAGCGCGGACGAGAACGCGACGCTGGACCTGGTTCCACCGGCGCCGGACACGCCGGCGCGATACCGCCTGAGGGCCCTTGAGAATGGAACGACGGAACTGGCGGCTTTTGCGCCGGGTGTGTATGAGTTTGCGACGAGCGCGGGCGAGGCAGTTCGGAAGGAGATCGCATCGCTGCCGGAGCCGATCGAGCCGGCAGAGCCGTGGACGGTGACGTTCCCAACCGGGTGGGGCGCGCCGGCATCGATCACACTGGCGAAGCTGATTTCGTGGCCTGAGCATGAGGACCCGGGCGTGCGGTATTTCTCGGGGACGGCGACGTACACGACGACGTTTGACCTGCCGGCGGAGTATGTGGATGCGAATCGAACGCTCACGCTGGACCTGGGGCGTGTTGCGGTGATCGCGGAGGTGCGTCTGAACGGGAAGGACCTGGGAACGTGGTGGAAAGGGCCATTCACGGGTGACATCACGGGGGCAGCGCACGCGGGGCGAAACACGCTGGAGGTGCGGGTGACGAACCTGTGGCCCAACCGGCTGATCGGAGATGAGCAATTGCCGGAGGATGTGGAGTGGAGGGGCATCACGCTGGCGCGGTGGCCGGAATGGCTGACGAGCGGGCAGATGCGCAAGTCCGGCCGGCGGACGTTCACGACATGGCATCATTACACGAAGGACTCAGCGCTCCTGGAGTCTGGGCTGATCGGCCCGGTGCTGGTGCGCGCGGGCGAGCGCGTGGTGATTGAGTGAGTTGAGGAGCGCACGAGAGGCGAAGAAGCGGCTGCGGGGCAAGGGCGCGGTGCGCGCGGTCAGTTCCGGTTGTGTGAGGGGAGGGCTGCGTCATCGTCGGGCGGCGGCCGGAACTTCGCCCAATCGATCCCGAGCTTGCGCATGCGGGCGCGCAGCGTGTGGGGGTTGATGCGCAAGAGGGCGGCAGCGCCGCGGCGCCCCTCGATGCGGCCTGCGGCATGGCGAAGGGCAGATTCGATGTGGGCGGCCATGGCGGCGTCGAGCGGGAGAACGTCCGGCGTGGAAGGGCTGAGGCGGCCGGGCGGGGCGGAGAGGATGGGAGGTGCAGCGCGCTGACCCGACGAGGGCTGCACATTGCCGAGGGCGTGCACCACATCGAGGCGATGACCGTCGCCGAGAATGACGGCCCGTTCCATGACAGCGCCGAGTTCGCGGGCGTTTCCGGGCCAGTCGTAGGCCATGAGCAGGCGGGTATCTTCCGGCGTGGGGAGAATGGCGGGGGTGCCGAAGCGTTTGGACGCGCGGAGGGCGAAGTGGGCGGCGAGGGCGGGGATATCTTCCGGGCGGGCACGCAGGGGAGGGAGGTCGATGGGGAAGACGGCGATGCGATACCAGAGGTCTTCGCGGAAGCGCCCATCGCGAATCATGGCGCGGAGGTCGCGGTGCGTGGCGGCGACGATGCGGACGTTGACGCTGATGGTGGTGTGTCCGCCGACGCGCTCGAATGCGCCATCCTGGAGGATGCGCAGGAAGCGGACCTGAGCGGCGGGAGGCAATTCGCCGATTTCGTCGAGGAAGAGAGTGCCGGTGTCGGCGCGTTCGAACCAGCCTTTGCGTTGCTCGACGGCGCCGGTGAAGGAGCCGCGCTCATGGCCAAAGAGTTCGGAGTCGATGAGTTCGGAGGGGATCGCTCCGCAGTTCACACGCAGGAAGGGTCCGCGCGCACGAGGGGAGCGCTGGTGAATAGCGCGGGCGACGACCTCCTTGCCTGAGCCGGTTTCGCCGAGGATGAGCACGGGGACATCAGAGCGGGCGACGAGGTCGACGCGGGCCATGACGGGCTTGAGACCTGCATCGGCGCCGACAACGGAATCAGCGACATCGGCGCGGCCGAGGCGATTGAGCAGGGTGAGTTTGTCGGCTTCGGCGGCTTCACGGAGGGAAGCGAGGTCGCGAACGCGCTGGTCATTTTCGAGTGCGGTGGCGAAGGGCTCGCGGAGCGCGCTCACCATGGGGATGTGGCGTTTCTCGAAGTGGGCGCCGCGGCGCGCGACGAGGATGAGGATGCCGCGCGGGGCGCCGGGGGTTCCCAGCGGGGCAGCGAGATAGTCACCCTTCACTTCCTCGGGCAGGAGGGGGTAGGGGGGAGTGTGTCCTGCGCGGGAGCGATCGTGGAGCACCTGGCCGAGCATTGACCAGGCCAGGATGCGCTCGACGTCGGAGGGGGAGAGGGTGGAACGGCTATGAGGAGTGCGGTGGCCGCGGGCTGAAGCGGAGGCGGAGGCGGCGCTGGAGGCGATGGTGTCGAGGGACTGGCGGGCGACGTTGAGGGTGCGGATGAGCAGGAGACTGAGGGGCAACTTATCGGCCAGGAGTGGGGCGATGGTGTCGGCGGCCTCATCGATCTCGACGTGGCGGGCGGCTTCGCGCCAGATTTGGAGGAGGGTGTTCCGGTACTTCTCCATGACAGGTGATGGTATGCCCGTTTTATTTCACGGGCTGCCCGTTGCTCAGCACGGCCTCACTGGGAGGTTGGAGGAGGAATCCGCCCTGGCGGGCCCTTTGCGGCGGGGAGCGGCGATGGCACGGCGGTTGCATAGGTCATCCGGTCGATTCACATTCACCTTTCTCATTACGGGAGATGGCATGCGTCTTTCCTGGCATCATTCTGTCACTGCGCTCACATTGTTTTCTGCGGTCTCCAGCGCTGGGGCTGACACGCTCGATGAGAGCGCGACGGCGGAGGAGATCGCCGCGCTCAAGCAACGGCTGGGTGATCTTGAGGCCAAACAGAAGACCGCCTGGACGCGGAACTCGGATTCCGAGGAGATCCGGGCGCTGATCCAGGAGGTCGCGGCGGACTCGGCGAGCAGGACGAGCCTGCTCGAAGACGGCGCGACGGGCGGGTACATGGGGCCGGGCAAGGGATTCACGCTGCAGAGCACGGACGGCGGATTCTCGATGCGGATCGGGTTGCAGTATCAGTTCCGCTACGTCTGGAACAACCGGGACGGGAACGGGAACCCGGCGGTGGATGAGAACGTGGCGGGTTTTGAGGTGCGGCGCAACAAGATCCGGATGTCGGGCAACCTGTTTGACAAGGAACTCAAGTACAACATCCTGGGCGCGTTCAACCGCAGCGGCGGGGCGTTCGCGCTGGAGGACGCATTCTTCGACTGGACTCTGGGCGAGGGCTGGACGTTTCGCTGGGGACAGTTCAAGGCGCCGTTCAACCGCGAGGAACTGCTCAGCGACGTCAATCAACTGACCGCGGAGCGTTCGTATGTGAACTCGCTGGTCACGCTTGACCGCACGCAGGGCGTGCAGCTGGGGTATGACGCTGAGAAGTTCAAGGTGCAGGCGTCGTTCAACGAGGGGTACACGCCGTCGTTCACCGGGCCCGGCACGAACGCCTCGAACACCGCATTCAACGCCACGCCGACGGAGTGGGCGCTGACGGCGCGGGGCGAGTGGCTGGTGACCGGCGATTGGAAGCAATTTGACGATGCGACATCGTGGCTGGAGAGCCCGACGGGCCTGTTGCTGGGGGCAGCGGTGCACTGGCAGGATGCGCAGTACGGATCCAACGCGAACAACAACGAGCAGGAGGTGCTGCAGTGGACGGTGGACGCGGCACTCGAGTTGAGCGGGCCGGAACTATCGGCGTGGGTGGTGGGCCGGCACAATGACGCAAATTCGCCCTCCTCGCCCTCGTTTGACCAGTTGGGATTCGTGGCGCAGGGGTCATTCAACATTGACAACACAATCGAGCCGTACGTGCGGTACGAGTGGTTTGACTTCGACAACGCCATCGCGGGGAACGACCAGTTCAGCGCGGTGACGGTCGGCTTCAACTACTTCCTGAACAAGAACGGGTGGCGGTGGACCACGGACGTGATCTACTGCCTTGATCCTGTGCCGGCGGCGAGCACGGGCGTGGGGCTCGTGGCGGACTCGGCAGGGCAGGACGGGCAGGTTGCGCTGCGAACGCAGATGCAAATCACATTCTGAGAAAACGATTCGTGAATGGGGCACGGGACGAGGGTCGGGCGAGCCAACACCGATTCTCATCCCGTGTCCCCGCTCCGATTGCTGGGCGTGCAGCCGTGTGGCTGAGCGCCGGACCGGAAACAGGCAGAACTGACACATCGGGAAAGGGAAGGAACACCATCATGATTCTGAACACACTCACACGCGGTATTCATCGTCGACTGATCGGGCTGGGACTTGTCGCTGCGGCGACGCTGTCGATCGGGGCGGCGGCGGCGCACGCGCAAACAACGCTGCTCAACGTGTCGTACGACCCCACGCGGGAGCTGTACGAGGACTACAACGCGGTGTTCGCCAAGTACTGGAAGGGCAAGACTGGGCAGGACGTGACGATCAAGCAATCGCACGGCGGCTCGGGCAAGCAGGCGCGGGCGATCATCGACGGCCTTGAGGCGGACGTGGCGACGCTGGCGCTGGCGAGCGACACCGATGCGCTGGCGGCCAATGGGAACCTGATTCCGGCGGACTGGCAGAGCAAGTTGCCGGAGAACTCGTGCCCGTACACCTCGACGATTGTGTTCCTGGTGAAGAAGGGCAATCCGAAGGGGATCAAGGACTGGAACGACCTGATCCGCAAGGACATCGCGGTGATCACGCCTAACCCGAAGACATCGGGCGGAGCGCGATGGAATTACCTGGCCGCGTGGGGGTATGCATTGCGGCAGGACGGGGGCAGCGAAGCCAAGGCGAGAGAGTTTGTGAAGGCGCTGTACAAGAACGTGCCGGTGCTGGACAGCGGCGCGCGGGGCTCGACGACGACGTTTGTGGAGCGCGGCATCGGCGACGTGCTGCTGGCGTGGGAGAACGAGGCGATTCTGATTGTGGACGACATCGGCAAGGGCAAGTTTGAGATCGTCAATCCATCGCTGAGCATCCTGGCAGAGCCGGCGGTGACGGTGGTGGAGAAGAACGCGGCGAAACACGGCACGACGGAGGCGGCCAGGGCGTACCTCGAGTACCTGTATTCGGATGAGGGGCAGGAGATCATCGCCCGGCACCACTATCGGCCGCGCAACTCGGCGGTGGCGGCGAAGTATGCGGAGAAGTTCCCGGCGATCGACATGCTGAAGATCAGCGATTTCGGCGGCTGGGCGGCGGCGCAGAAGCGGCACTTCTCCGACGGCGGGACGTTTGATGAGATCTACAGCAAATAAGTGAGAGCCATCGGGCACGCTGCGAGACAGCGCCAATCTCAACGGTGATCGACGCACTCCTTCACCGGCCCCGATGCATGATGAGTCACCGCTCATCGTGCTTCGGGCGTTGATGGAGGGAGTGGTCGGATATGGGACGGCGCAGGCTCGAGACGGGTCCGGACTGACGGTGGAAAGGGAATCAAGGAGTGCGCATCGATGAAACCGGTTGTTGTCAAGTCCTGGAGCATCCTGCCGGGCTTCGGCCTGACGATGGGATTCTCGCTGAGTTACCTCAGTCTGATTGTGCTGATCCCGCTGGCGACGCTGTTCTACAAGGCCGCAGGGCTGGCGCCCAGTGAACTGTGGGGGATCGTGACGTCGGAGCGGGTGCTGGCCGCATTTCGGCTGAGCATCCTGGGCGCGCTGGTGGCGGCGTCGCTCAATGCGGTGTTCGGGCTGATCCTGGCGTGGGCGTTGGTGCGCTACGAGTTTCCGGGGAAGCGGATTCTTGACGGGCTGGTGGACCTGCCCTTTGCGCTTCCGACGGCGGTGGCGGGAATCGCCCTGACGGCGATTCTCTCGACGAACGGGTGGGTGGGGCGGCTGCTGGAGCCGATGGGGATCAAGGCCGCGTACACGCCCATCGGTGTGATCATCGCGATGACGCTGATGGGACTTCCATTTGTTGTGCGGACGGTGCAGCCTGTGCTGGAGGATGTGGATGCGGAACTTGAGGAGGCGGCATCCAGCCTCGGGGCGTCGCGGCCGCAAACGATCATGCGGGTCATTCTTCCCGCTTTGACGCCGGCGATGCTGACGGGGTTTGCGCTGGCGTTTGCGAAGGCCGTGGGAGAGTACGGCTCGGTGGTTTTCATTTCGGGCAACATGCCGATGAAGACCGAGATCGTGCCGCTGCTCATCATGACGAAGCTGGAGGAGTTTGACTACAAGGGGGCGGCCGCGCTGGCGGTGGCCATGCTGCTGCTTTCATTCAGCATTCTGCTGCTGATCAACCTGCTGCAGGCGTGGAGCCGGCGGTGGGCAGGCAAGTAGGCTGCGGAACTGAACCGTCGACCCGCGTGGTCGGATGGATGCGGCGGCGCAAGTGCGCTGCGGGACACACGCACACGAGGAGGAGCAAGACATGGCCGGAAGTACTGGAAATCTCGCAGCGCGAGCCACAGGGCGAGGGGCGCGCACGAACACAGAACCGCGCTGGGTCCAGTGGATCATCATCAGTCTGGGGCTGGCGTTTCTGGCCATCCTGCTCATTCTCCCGCTGGCGTCGGTGCTCGTGACGGCACTGAGCAAGGGGCCGGGCGAGAGTTGGGAGGCGCTGCGCGACGCGGACACGATCGCCTCGATCAAGCTCACGCTGCTCACGGTGGTGGTCTCGGTGCCCCTGAACGTGCTCTTCGGGATCACGGCCGCGTGGTCGATCGCGAAGTTTGACTTCCTCGGCAAGCAGCTGCTCATCACGCTCATCGATCTGCCGTTCTCCGTTTCGCCGGTGATCTCGGGCATGATCTTCATCCTGCTTTTCGGGGCCAACGGGCTGCTGGGGCCGACGCTGACTGAGCATGACATTCGGATCATCTTCGCGCCGCCGGGCATCATCATCGCGACGATGTTCGTGACGTTTCCGTTTGTGGCGCGCGAGTTGATTCCGCTCATGCAAGCGCAGGGGCGGGACGACGAGGAGGCGGCGATCTCGCTGGGGGCGTCGGGCCTGCGCACGTTCCTCACCGTCACCATTCCGAACATCAAATGGGGGCTGCTGTACGGGGTGATCCTGTGCAACGCGAAGGCGCTGGGCGAGTTCGGGGCCGTGTCGGTTGTCTCGGGCCACATTCGCGGGGAGACGAACACCGTACCGCTGCACGTGGAGATTCTGTACAACGAGTACAAGCCGGTGGCCGCGTTCAGCGTCGCATCCATCCTGGTTGTCCTGGCCGTGGGGACGATCGTGCTCAAGAACCTTGTCGAATGGAAAGCCGCGCGAGATTTTGCGCGCGTGCGGGCAGAGCAGGAGGCGGCGGCAGAGGCCGGCGCACCTGGCCTGCCTGTTGTCGCCGCCACCTGAAGATCACAGAACCCTTTTGTTCGGGGAGAAACTCCATATGAGCATCGCCGCACTCAACATCACAAAGAAATTCGGATCGTTCACCGCACTGGACAACGTCAACCTGTGGGTGTCATCGGGGGAGCTGGTGGCCCTGCTGGGACCATCGGGCTCGGGCAAGACGACGCTGCTGCGGATCATCGCAGGCCTGGAAGCGCCCGACAGCGGGAACGTGCTGTTTGACGACGAGGATGCGACACGCCGGCATGTCCGGGAGCGCGGCGTGGGCTTCGTGTTTCAGCACTATGCCTTGTTCCGGCACATGACGGTGTTCAAGAACGTCGCCTTCGGGCTCTCGGTCATGCCACGGCGAGAGCGGCCGTCCAAGGCAGAGATCCGTGAGCGCGTGATGGATCTTCTGAAGCTGGTGCAACTCGATCAGTTCGCGCACCGCTATCCGGCGCAGCTGTCGGGAGGTCAACGGCAGCGGGTTGCGCTGGCGCGGGCGCTGGCCGTGAAGCCGCGCGTGCTTCTGCTGGACGAGCCGTTCGGGGCGCTGGACGCCAAGGTGCGCCAGGAGTTGCGGGCGTGGCTGCGGCGGCTGCACGACGAGATCCACGTCACGAGCGTTTTTGTCACGCACGACCAGGAGGAGGCGCTGGAGGTCGCCAATCGCGTGGTGGTGATGAGTCATGGGCGCATCGAACAGGTGGGCACGCCTGAGGAGGTCTACCACCAGCCGGCGAACGAGTTCGTGTGCAACTTCCTGGGAAACATCAACGTCTTCCACGGCAGGATCGAAGGCGACGGGCGCTGCCGCATACACAGTTCGACGGAGGGCGCGGAAGCGGCGGCGCGACGCCTGTTTGTCCGGCCGCACATGCTTCACCTCCATCGCGTGGCGCCGGATGAGTCAGCGGTTCCGGTGACGGTGGAGCATCTGAATCCGGCGGGTCCGTTCGTCAAGGTGGATCTGAGGACGGCGTGGGGGCAGATTGTGCAGGCGCAGTTGACACTGACGGAGTATCACGCGCTGAAACTGCGGCCCAGCGACAGGCTGCACGCGACCGTTTCGGATGCGCGCACCTTCGCATCGTCGGGCTGAAGGCGCTGGCGCGTTCAGCGCGGCCCCGCCCCGGCTCTCTCAAGACGGACACGATAGAGGCCGGTGCGGGCGGTGAGGTAGAGGGTCTTGCGGTCAGCATCGCCCCAGGCCAGGTTGGCGGGAAGTTCGGGGCCGGCGATGGTGCCCAGGTGGGTTCCATCCGGGGCGATGACCCAGAGACCGCCGGGGCCGGAGACGAAGAGATCGCCGAGGGCATCGACCTTGACGCCGTCGAGGGCTTCGGCGCCGGGCGCGGAGGTCATGTCGAAGAAGACGCGTGCGTTGGTGAGCGCGCCATCGGGAGCGACGTCATAGCGCATGACGATTTTGCGCGAGTCATCCCAATTGGTGACATAGAGGTACTTTTCATCCGGCGAGAAGGCGAGGCCGTTGGGACCCTTGAGATCCGTTGAGACCTGTCGGAGAAGGCCGTCCTTCAGGCAGTAGACGCCGCAGACGGGGAGTTCGCGTTTGGGATCGTCGTAGACCTTCGGGAGGCCGAAGGGCGGATCGGTGAAGAAGAGCGCGCCGTCGGAGCGGTAGACGAGATCGTTGGGGCTATTAAGGCGTCTGCCTGCGAAGCGATCGGCGAGGACGGTGAGGGAGCCGTCGGGCTCGAGGCGGGTGATGCGGCGGTTGCCGTGTTCGTTGATGGTGAGGCGGCCGGCGGGATCGAGGGTGAGTCCATTGGAGCCGGGCTGGAAGTAGGAGGCGATGTCGGGGCCGGCGTAGCCGCTCATGTCGCGAAAGAGGGTGAGGGAGTTGTCGGGCATCCACGACCAGATCCGGTTGTCATTGGGATCGGAGAAGAGGAGTTTGCCGCAGCACTGGTCCTCGACCCAGACGGGGCCTTCGGTAAAGATGAAGCCATCGGCGAGTTTTTCGATGCGGGCATCCGGGGAGATGATCTCATCGAGGCGGGAGTCGAGTCGGGTGATGCGGGTGTCGACGGGCTGGGGGGTGAAGGCGCGCGGCTGGCGATAGAACTCCAGGGACGCGTTTCGGACCCAGATGTAATTGGCGGGCGGGTCGGAGAGGGGACCGTTGATGCCGAGGACGGCGACCTGAATGACCTCGCCGGGATGGGCGCTGCTGGTCAGGACGACGCGGTTGGGAGCGTTCCAACCCTGGACGAGGTTGGGGTTGGGCATTCCGAGGCGGCGCGGAAGGACGCCGTTGACCCAGACCTCGGCGTAATCATCGACGGTCATGTTGAGGACGATGGCGGAGTTGATGGGGTTGAAGTCGCCGACGCGGGCGGGCACGGTGAGATTGATGCGATACCAGTTGAAGCAGAGGCGACCGTCAGCCTGGCGATCATCGAGATGTTCGGGCGCGAGGACGGTCCACGAGGAGTCATCGAAGTCGAGCGCGCCGGCGCGGGGCATGAGGTCATAGGTCAGGTTGGGCGGGCCGGAGGGTTTGCGGTCAGACCCGACGGCGTTGAAGGGCGCGGCGACGACTTGGGCGGGGTGAGTGCGCCACTGGCCTTGGACCGCCTGCACTCCGAGCGTGGTGGTGAGATCGATCTGCGCCTGGGCCGGGCCGGCGGGAGCGGGAAGCGAGGAGGGAGGCTGAGTGTCGTCGGCGGCGTGGGCTGAGGAGCCGAGCGCGAGGACGGCAGCGGAGAGGCGGAGCCAGGAGGCGAGGGACGCGGGCTGAGAAGGAGAGTGGGGCATTGAGGACAACGATTCGTGATTGAGAGTGCGGGGGGATGCGGCAGCGACCTGCTGCGCATCGCGGAGGCGAAGACGGAGATGCTGCGCGCGGAGTTGAAGGCGATGTGAGGTCACCGTGCACCTCCGGTGACGTTGGTGCGCACCTTGACGACGTAATACGTGAAAGGCGCATCGACCTGCTTGAACCAATGGGGTACGCCGCTGGGAACGACGATGACATCGCCCTTGACAAGACGGCGCTGCTCACCGCCCTGCACACCGCTGCCGCGGATTTCCTCGGATGCGGTGACCTGCGCGCCCTCGATCATGCCGCCGGTGATGAACTCAGCGGTTCCATCGAGAACGTAGATGACGTCGGTTTCGGCGGTGTGGATCTCAGCCATGCCAGCCTTTTCGCGGCGGCTGGCGTGGACTTCGTATGGGCCGGCGTTGAGAAGGACTGCGCCCTTTGAGAAGGCATCGGAGACCTGGTCATGGGGGAAGAAGGTGACGGAACCGGCGCTCATGGAGGAGGGATCAGCCATGAGAGCCTGGGCGGGGAATTGGGGCATGGAGCCGATCGCGCCATCCATGGGGGAGATGGCTGCGGCGGCTGCGAGCGCGATCTCCTCATCCTGAGCTGCGCTGGCGGCGCCGCTGACGCCCACGCCACCGACGACCTGTCCATCGACCATGATGGGGATGCCGCCTTGCAGGGGTGTGAATCCGTCGATGGTGACCATGGCGGTGCGTCCCTTGGCGATGACCTCTTCGAAAAACTTGGTGGGCTTCTTGAACTTCACGGCGGTGCGGGCCTTGCCGATGGCGACCTCGGCGCCGGCGGAGAAGGTGTTGTCGAGGCGTTCGAGGGCCATGAGGTTGCCGCCTTCATCGACGACGGCGATGACGCCGGTGCCTGCGCCGGTGCGCGCCTGGGCGACGGCGGCGGCGATGACCCGTTTGGCTCCATCGAGGGTGAGGCTGGGGCGAGAGGTGACCAGAGGGGCGGCTGCGGATGGCGCGGAGCCGGAGGCGGGACCGTCGGCTGCGAGCAGGCAGGTGGAGGAGGCAAGAGTGAGGAGGGCAGCGCCGGTGGTGAGTGTTCTGGAGCGAGCGAGCATCGCGAAAACTCCTTGCAGCAAAGGCGTGTCGCCGACGTCACATCCCGGTCTTCCGGTCATTTCCGGTCAGAGGGAGGCGGCGTCGGCGACGGTGGGAAGGGAAGAGGGAAGGAATGGCCGCGACTTTGCGGCCTGTGGTGGAAGTCAGATCACTTCACGGGCTTGTCGAAGGAAGCCTCACCCAGATTGGTTTCGGCGTAGGCGCACCAGATCTGCACCTTGGCGATGTCGGGGATGTAGGCGGGGACGACGATGGTGCGATTCACCTTGTCGCCTTTGATGGGGAGGCGCTGGAGGAGGTAGATGGCGCCCTTCGAATCGACGATCTGCCAGTGGGGTGCGGGGGTGTCAGGAACCACGAAATCATCGGAGAGGGTGAGCATGCTCTTGCCGTCCTTGACGGAGTGAGTCACGGTGCCCGTGTTTGCCTTGGCGCCCATGAACTTCATGCTGGTGTGGGTCATGGAAGAGGCGGCAGGAGGCATGGGCTTGACGGCGGTGCCGGTGATGGTGACGGGCGTGGAGAAGGAGGCCTCGCCGAGGAGCGCCTCGGCCCACGAGCACCAAACCTGCACCTTGGCGATGTCGGGCACATAGGAGGGGATGATGATGGTGTTGTTCACCTTGTCGCCCTTGATCTTGAGGCGCTGCAGGAGGTAGGTATTGCCGGCAGTGTCGACGACCTGCCAGTGGGGGGCGGGGGTGTCGGGGACGACAAAGTCGCTGGAGAGCGTGAGCGTGGGCCGGCCGTCCTTGAGGGCGTAAGCGGCCATGCCAGCGTTGACTTTCGCGCCGCTGAAGACGGAGGTGGACTGTGCCTGGGCGGGCGCGGCGGCGGCAAAGAGACCAGCCAGGCCGGCGACGGCGGCCACGGCGAACATACGCGGGAAGCGGGAAGACCAGCCACGACGAAGAGCCAACATTGAAATACTCCTTGAGAAAGATGAAAGAAACAAACCGCATTGCGGTCGTGAGCGCGGGTGTGTGAATCGCGTTCTCGGTATTTCAGATGTCGCAGGAAGCGGGAGGTCACGCGCGGAAGCGTAATCAATCTGGGCGTGCGGCTGCGGGCGCGCTTACCGCATCCAGGGCGAGCACCTTGAGGTCGCCTATGGAGGAGAGAATGCCGGAAGCGCGGACCTGCTCGCCCACGAAGGGGAGAATCTGCGCGCTGACGGGAGCGCCGTGCGCATCGGTCAAGAGGATGAAATCCTCGGAGCCGTCGGGCCGCATCACGGCGAGCATGGGGGGAATACCGCCGCGGATGCACAACGAGGCGCAGGCTTTATGAACTTTGCCGCCGCCGGGCTTCATCGCGCCGAGATAACACTTGGGATCAATGACCTGGCCGATGAATGTCGCTGGAGAAGCAGCGGATGTTAACTCCGGGGGCAGATGAACAGATGAATCGGGAAGGGCAGTCAGGTCGCCGATGACTTCAAAGAGGGCGCATCCATCGCGCTCAAGGAAGGTCCCGCGCGCGCGAAGAAACTGATGATCCAGAGCGGGGGCGACGGGGCCAGCGTGTTTGCCTTCGGCGACGAGCAGGATGGTGCGCACTCCATCGGCAGCAGGGACCAAGAGGAGGGGGTAAGGGCTCGCGCGGTAGAGACCTGTGATTTCAGAAGGCGGCAAGCCATCCCGGTAGGACCATGTGCCGGTGCCGGGGTCAGTGTGCCGCAGAGCGACAAAGCCGGCACAGGCGGCCAGCCCAAGAAGAATCCCTGCGCCGGTGAGGAGGCAGAAACGCCGGACGCGTGCGGGGACGGGCAGGTAGCCGACGAAGAAGTCATCGGGAGGAGAGGTCATGTCGGCGTGTTCTTGGCATTGGAGAGGGGTGCGCCGCGGGTGGGTGATCCGGGAGGCAGAGGGCGCGAATCGACATAGATCCGCTGGTTCTCGATGCGCACTTCGTAGGTGGGGATGCGCTCGGTGAAAGGCGGGGGAGACTGGCCATCTTCAGGGCGGTACTGCCAGCCATGCCAGGGACAGGTGATGCAGCCGTCGATGATGCGGCCCTCGGCAAGGGGGCCACCCTGATGGGCACAGACGCCAGCGACGGCGCGCAGGCAACCGTTGTGATTGAAGACCGCGATGCGCGGGCCGGCGGCGGGGGTGACGGAGAGGGCACGACCCGGGGGAACCGCGTGGGCAGGGCCTGCATCGATCCAGTGAGCAGAGGCGACTGGCGCGTGGCCGCGTCGGCGCTCGCGCCAGGCTGCAACGATGTGCAGGGAGGACAGCAGGGCAACACTGAGGGCCAGGAGAATGGGAAGGGCGGGCGACGTGTCGGACTGCAATGAACCCAGAGCAACATGAAGGATGAGAAGGGCATAGGCCGGATAGATGAGCATGTGCAGGCTCTTCCAGAGCGGGGCGCCGAGATTGCGGAGCCAGAAGTCGTGACTGGTGGAGGCGAGCAGGAAGAGGATGAAGAGTGCGGCAAGGCCGAGCCACTCGAAGGGGAATGCGCTGAGTGAGTTGATGCGGGTATTGGAGATGAGGAGGGAGCGGATCGGAGTGAGGACGCCGAAGCCGTGGTAGTACCCGGTGACCAGAATGGCGTGAACAAGTCCGGTGAGAAAGGTGGCCACGCCCAGATGCCTGCGGTTGTGGAGCAGGGGGAGGAAGCGGCGTGGGCTAAGGCGCGCCAGCGGACCGATGCAGAGAACCAGGTTGAGGAGGAGAAAGGCGGTCAGTCCGAAGGCGCGGATGGCGAGGGCTTCGATGGAGATCCGGTGCGGCGCTGCGAAGCGCAGAGAGCCGAGAGCGGTGAAGGAGGAAAGGGAGGCGATGATGGTGAGGATGACAACAACGTCGTACCAGCGCTTGAAGGGAGTCCACTGGATGGGGCGGTAGCCGACGCTCATGGATTCAACTTCAGGGGGAGTGAGACATCAACGGGGTTGGAGGATGAGCCAGTGCGGGCGCGAAGGGCGGCCGCAAGTGCGAAGAGGAGCACGACCGGGAGCAGACACCAGATGAGGAGATGAAGGCTGCGCTGGCGTCGGGTCATGATGGGGCCCCGGCGGATGAAGCGCGAAACCAGCGGACGAGGAGGAGGGGCCAGAGGGCTGAGAGGCCGGGAAGCAGCAGGAGACGGACAGAGAGGGATGCGCCGCGGGCGGCAGGGTCCAGGCGCTCGAGGCCACGGCGGCCGGTAAAGCAGAGGAGGAGGGCGGCGAGCAGCCCGAAGCCGAAGTAGAGCGCGAAGGTGAGGAGGATTGATGTCGCCATGGAAGTCGCAGGGAAAGGACCAATGCAACTTCGATTAGGATGCCCTGATCTGCGGCGACGTTTCAGGGGATCAAGAGGTCTTGTGGCCGCCATCGTCGGCCAGTTTGCGGCGGGACTCGAGGATGGCGCTGAGGAGTTTGGGAGGCATGCCCAAGGATTCAGCGGGCTTATCGGCTTGCGGCGCGAAGGCGTCCCGGGACAATGCGATGGTTTTGCGGAAAGAGTCCAGATACTCGCGGCAGTGGCGGCACACGGACAGGTGCTGTTCGAAGTCGCTGCGGATCGAGACCGCGAGTGCGCCGTCGATGTAGTCCGAGAGAAAATCTATGGCTTCCTTGCAATTCATCGCTGTGCAACACTCCCAAGGTGGGGCAGGTCATGGTCCCATTCAGCCCGTGCCTGTCGAGGCACGACATCCCTTATGAGGAATTGGATGCGTGAGACCGGGGGCGGTCACCGGGAATTTGCAATTTTTTCGGGTGACTTCGGGCGGCTGTGAAACAGAGAGGAGTCCGACACATCCCAAGGCCATGCGGCTGATGCGCGACCACTTTCCGGAGTACCTGATCGAGGGATGTCTCCTAGGCCTGTTCATGGTCTCTGCATGCGGGTTCAGCGTGCTGCTGAATCATCCGACGTCCGTCGTGGTGCAGGCGATCCCGGGCGAACTTACCCGCCGGGCCATGATGGGTGCGGCGATGGGGCTCACGGCGATGGGGCTGATCTACAGCCCGCTGGGGCGCAGGTCGGGGGCGCATATGAATCCTGCGACGACGCTGACGTTCTGGCGTCTTGGGACGATTGCAGGGGCGGATGCACTCATGTATGCGCTGGCTCAGTGCGTGGGCGCGGTAGTGTCGGTGCAGGCGCTGCGGGCGGTTTTCGGGATGTGGCTTGGCGAGGCGCGTGTGAACTATGCAGCGACCGTTCCCGGTCCGTGGGGACAGGGGTGGGCGTGGGCAGCGGAAGTTGGAATCACGTTTCTCCTCATGACGGTGATCCTGCAGGTGAGCAATCGAGCGCGGTGGGCGAGATATACAGGGGTGTGCGCTGGAGGGCTGGTCTTTCTTTATATTACTTTCGAAGCGCCGGTATCGGGGATGAGCATGAATCCAGCGCGCAGCCTGGGATCCGCGCTGGCGGCGGGGACAGGATCGGCGTTGTGGATTTATTTCACCGCGCCGCCTCTGGGCATGCTGCTGGCGGCGGAGATGTACGTGCGGACGAGGGGGGTGTCGGAGGTGTACTGCTGCAAAATGGACCACGGGGGCGCTGGGCGGTGCATTTTTCGGTGTCGGTATGGAGAAATGGGGGGGTCAGCCGTTCGCGCGACACGCGGCGTCGGGTTCGGCATCAAAGCGCCGGACGCGTCCGAGGGGATGCCCCCTTTGCAAGCCTGAGCCATCACATGAGCACCGCAACACATTACGACGTCATCATCATCGGGACGGGAGCGGGCGGAGGCACGCTTCTGCATGCACTGGCCGCGACGGGCAAGCGGATACTCGTGCTGGAGCGGGGGGACTTCATCCCGCGCGAGCGCGAGAACTGGGATTCGAAGGCGGTGTTCGTCGAGGCGCGGTACAAGGCGAAGGAAGAGTGGATTGACCGCAGCGGCAAGGCGTTTCATCCGGGAACGCATTACTGTGTGGGCGGCAACACGAAGGTCTACGGGGCAGCGCTTTTTCGCATGCGGGAGCGCGACTTTGAGGAGGTGAGGCACGTTGATGGTGTTTCGCCGGCCTGGCCGATCAGTTATGCTGAGCTCGCGCCGTACTACAGCGAGGCGGAGCGCCTGTATGAGGTACATGGGGAGCGCGGAGTTGACCCGACCGAGCCGCCGAGCGACGCGCCATACCCGTTTCCTGCGGTCGCGCACGAACCGCGCATTCAGCGGCTGCATGATGATTTTCAGAAGGCAGGGCTGCGACCTTTTCATGTGCCGCTGGGCGTTCGGCTCAATGAAGCGGACCGCCGGCTGAGCGCGTGCATCCGGTGCAGCGCGTGCGACGGTTTTCCATGTCTGGTGAACGCGAAGTCCGATGCGCAGACGATGTGCGTCGATCCGTGCCTGGGCCGATCCAACGTCACGCTGCTCACGATGGCGATGGTTCAGCGGCTGGAGACGGACGGCAAGGGGAGGCGAGTCACGCGGGTGCACGTGCGGCACCGAGGCGAGGAAGCGTTTTTCACAGGCGACATCGTGGTACTGGCGTGCGGGGCGATCAACTCGGCGGCGCTGCTGCTGCGATCGGCCAATGACGCGCATCCGAGGGGACTGGGGAACGCATCGGGGGTCGTGGGGCGGCACTACATGTGTCACAACAACTCGGTGATGCTGGCGCTCTCGCGCGAGCCGAACCCGACGGTCTTTCAGAAGACAATCGCGGTGAACGATTTCTATTTCCGCGATCCGAACGGGGAGTTTGAGTTTCCGATGGGGCACATCTCGATGGTGGGGAAGTCGGACGCCACGATCCTGGGCGAAGGTGCGCCGCCGCTGACTCCGCGGGCGGTGCTGGACCGGATGGCGAGGCACTCGATCGACTTCTGGCTGACGAGCGAAGATCTTCCTGATCCGGAGAATCGCATCACCATTGAAGCAGACGGGCGGATCAGGGTGTCGTATCGCGAGAACAACGTCAAGGCGCATGATCGCCTGATTGCGCGCCTGAAGGGGATGCTCAACTCTCTGGGCATGGAAGAGAATCACTTTCTGCCGCAGATGATCTACCTGGGCAAGAAGATCCCGATCGCAGGCGCAGCGCATCAGTGCGGGACGGTGCGGTTCGGCCGGGACGCGCGGACGAGCGCACTGGATGTGAACTGCAAGGCGCACGACCTGGACAATCTGTATGTCGTGGACGGCTCGTTTTTCTGCTCATCGAGCGCGGTGAACCCGGCGCTGACGATCATGGCCAACGCGCTGCGGGTGGGCGCGCATCTGCGCGAGCGTCTCCAGTAATACACACCTCTCAATCAGAAGGAGCGGATGCCATCATGCCACTGCGATGCTGGTCGATAGGCATAGTCAGGGTGATCTGGGCCGTGGTGGCCCTTGGTCCGGCGGGTTGGGCTTGCGGCCAGGGGGCTAAGCCGCTGGCTCACGAGGTTGCGGCGGTGAAGATCGTGGTTTCCGATTTGGATGCCTCGGAGCGGTGGTACACGCAGGTCCTGCACTTTCAGGAGGATGGGGCCGAGCGCGAGGTTTTTGGCGAGGAGCATGAGCGACTCGAAGGCGTGTTCGGTCTGCGGCGGCGCGAAGTGCGTCTGAGGCTGGGAGATGAGGCGATTGAGCTGACAGAGCCGATGACGCCCGCGGGCCTGGCCATGCCTGCGGACTCGCGAAGCAATGACCATTGGTTTCAGCACATCGCCATCATCGTGAGCGACATGGACCGGGCCTATGCGGAGCTGCGGACGCACGATGTCACGCACGCATCAACCGGGCCGCAGACGCTTCCAGCGTGGAACAAGAATGCCGGCGGCATCAAGGCGTTCTACTTCAAGGATCCTGACAACCACGTGCTGGAAATTCTGCAGTTTCCATCTGACAAGGGGAATCCCAAGTGGCATGAGCAGGCGGCCAGGATGCCGGACCAGATATTTCTGGGGATTGATCACACCGCCATCGTGGTGTCGGACACGGATCGGAGCCTGAAGTTCTACCGAGATGTGCTGGGATTCACCGTGGCAGGAGGGGCGGACAACTATGGCCCCGAGCAGGAACACCTCAACAACGTGTTCGGCGCGCACTTGCGCATCACCAGCCTGAAACCGCCACGAGGACCGTCCATTGAGTTTCTGGAGTATCTGACGCCCGGGGATGGGCGACCGTACCCGGAAGGTGCGAGGACGCAGGACATCTTTGCGTGGCAGACTGTCATAGGTACGCATGACTTGGATGCGGTGCGGCAGTCGCTCAGGGAATGTGACGCCACATTTGTCAGTACAGACATTGTCACACTGCCTGGCGCAGCGTCTGCGGAGGAACGGGCACTGATTGTGCGCGATCCGGACGGGCATTTTGTTCGCATTGGTCAGAAGTAGGGACGGCTGCACGCACAGGTCGGCACTCACGCAGGAGGTCTTAAGGATGACACCCGGAAAGAACGGTACGGCTCGGAGGCAAGGCGGCGGTGCGACGGGCTCCGCGGAGCGTGCGCGAATGAGTGAGATTGAACGCGGGGTTCGGGACTGGCGGCTGTGGGGGCCGTACCTCTCGGAGCGGCAATGGGGGACGGTGCGGGAGGACTACTCTGCGGACGGGTCGGCCTGGAGTTACTTTCCGCACGATCATGCGCGCAGCCGGGCCTACCGCTGGGGTGAGGACGGAATCGCGGGCATCTCCGACGTCCAGCAGCGACTTTGCTTCGCCGTCGCCTTGTGGAACGGGCAGGACCCGATTCTCAAGGAGCGGATGTTCGGGCTGACCAATGGTGAGGGTAATCATGGGGAGGATGTCAAGGAGCAGTATTACTACCTCGATGCGACGCCATCGCACTCGTACCTGAAGATGCTGTACAAGTATCCTCACGCAGCGTTCCCGTATGCGCGGCTGGTGGAGGAGAACGCGCGACGCGGGGCGCATGATCCGGAGTTTGAACTTGTTGACACCGGCGTCTTCGATGCGAATCGCTATTGCGACGTGTTCATTGAGTACGCCAAGGCGGGCGTCGACGACATCCTCATCGAGATCACCGCACACAATCGTGGGCCGGAGCCAACCACTCTGCACATGGTTCCGCAGTTGTGGTTCCGGAACACGTGGTCGTGGAAGCGCGGCACCAACAGGCCGTCATTGCGACAGGAGGATGACGGGGACATCAGCGCCACGCACGCGGATCTCGGGGAATACCACCTGTACTTCGACGATGCGGAAGGCGTCCATACACACTTCTGCGAGAATGAGACGAACACGCGTCGTCTTTATGGCGGTGGGGGCGGACCCGAGTTTCCCAAGGATGGAATCAACGATCGCATCGTGAATGGCAGCACTGGATGCGTCAATCCGGAAGGGCAGGGCACCAAGTGCGCAGTGCAGCAGGTTTTCCGGGTTGATCCGGGGGGCAAGGCCAGGATGCGACTGCGTTTGAGGGCTGGGACCATACGGGACCCATTCCGTGGGTTTGACACAATGATGGAGCAGGCCCGGAGGGAGGCGGACACGTATTACGCGGAGTTGCAGGGGGGCCTTAGCGACGAAGACGGACGACTGGTGCAGCGTCAAGCGCTCGCCGGGATGATCTGGAGCAAGCAGTTCTTTTATTACGACGTGCCCGAATGGCTGGGCGGTGATGAGGCGCAACCGGCACCGCCGGAGGCGCGGCGCGGCGGGCGCAATGCCGCATGGGAGCACCTGAACAACGCGGACGTGATCTCCATGCCTGACAAGTGGGAGTACCCGTGGTTTGCGGCGTGGGACCTGGCGTTTCACTGCATCCCGCTGGCGATGGTTGATCCGATGTTTGCGAAGGAGCAGTTGCTGCTGCTCACGCGCGAGTGGTACATGCACCCCAACGGGCAGTTGCCGGCCTATGAATGGGCGCTGGGGGACGTGAATCCGCCGGTGCATGCGTGGGCGACCTGGCGCGTGTTCGAGATCGATCGGCAGCGGACGGGCGGAGATGGCGATCTGGCGTTCCTGGAGCGGGTGTTCCACAAGCTGATGCTGAACTTCACCTGGTGGGTGAATCGGAAGGACGCAGAGGGGCGGAACATCTTTCAGGGCGGCTTCCTGGGATTGGACAACATCGGCGTGTTTGACCGCAGCGCGCCACTTCCCACGGGGGGATCGATCAGCCAATCCGACGGCACATCATGGATGGCGATGTACAGCCTGAATCTGATGCGCATCGCCCTGGAGCTCGCCCTGCACAACCCGGTGTATGAAGACATCGCGACGAAGTTCTTCGAGCACTTCCTGCACATCGCTGAGGCGATGACCAGCATCGGGGGTCGGAAAGGGGTGGGGTTGTGGGATGAAGAGGATGAGTTTTTCTACGATGTGCTGAACCTGCCCAATGGAGAGATGAAGCGCCTGCGAGTCCGCTCGATGGTGGGGCTGATTCCGATGTTTGCGGTGGAGGTTCTTGATCCGGAGTTGCTGGAGAGGCTGCCGGGGTTTCGGGCCCGGCTGGAGTGGTTTCTCAATTACCGTCCGGATCTTGCGCAACTGGTGTCGCGCTGGCATGAGCCGGGACGGGGAGAGAGGCGGCTGCTGTCGCTGCTGCGCGGCCACCGGCTCAAGGCACTGCTGAGGCGGATGCTGGATGAGAACGAATTCCTCGCGCCCTACGGAGTGCGGGCGCTTTCGCGCGTGCATGAAGGGCAGCCCTACGAATTTCGTGCGGGCGGCAGCGCCCATGTTGTCCGTTATCAGCCGGGCGAGTCGGACTCGGGACTGTTCGGCGGGAACTCGAACTGGCGGGGGCCGATCTGGATGCCGGTGAATTACCTCATCATCGAGTCGCTGCGGAAGTTCCATCATTACTACGGGCCGGAGTTCCGGGTGGCATGTCCGACAGAGTCGGAGCAGGGGCACTCGCTGGGAGAGGTGGCTGATGAACTGACGACACGACTGACGCGAATCTTCCTGAAAGACGCGAGCGGGCGGCGGCCTGTTCTGGCGCAGCATCCGCGCATCCAGGATGATCCGCTGTTCCACGACTGCATTCCGTTTCATGAGTACTTCCACAGCGAGACGGGGCGCGGCGTGGGGGCGAGCCATCAGACGGGATGGACGGGGCTGATCGCACGTCTGCTGACGCACCAGCCTCTGGAGTGCGAGGTGTGCGCCCATTTGCACTCCCGTGCAGAGGAGCGAAATGTGACCGAACTGATGAGCGCCGCATCCAAGTAGCGCGTTTGGATTCTTCTTTCCTGCGAATGATGAGGAACGGCCTGATGACCTCCATGACCATGACCGACACTCTGCCTGATGTGCATCTGCCTGCGTGCCCGATCAATCAACTCCTGCGCGGGCAGAAGGCGATCGTGACCGGCGCTTCATCGGGAATCGGCCAGGCCATTGCGGTCGCGCTGGGGCACGCAGGGGCTGATGTGCTGGTGAACTACGTGGCCGGGGAGGATGCAGCGCAGCGGACCGCTGACGAAGCGAAGCGGTGCGGAACGGACGCATTCGCATTCAGGGCGGATGTGTCGGACGAAGCGCAGGTGCAGGCGATGTTCCGCGCGGCGGTCGAGCGGTTCGGGACCGTGGACATCCTCATTAACAATGCAGGGCTGCAGCAGGATGCGCACTTTGATCAAATGACCGTGGCGCAGTGGAACCGAGTCATCGGGGTGAACCTCACGGGGCAGTTCCTGTGCGCCCGGGAGGCGGTTCGCGAGTTCAAGCGGCGCGGAGTGCGGCCTGATGTCAGCTGCGCGGCAGGCAAGATCATCTGCGTGTCGTCAGTGCATGAGGTGATTCCATGGGCGGGGCACGTGAATTACTCAGCCTCGAAGGGCGGCGTCGCGCTCATGATGAAGAGCATCGCGCAGGAAGTCGCGCCTTACCGCATCCGGGTGAACAGCATCTGTCCGGGGGCGATCCGGACGCCCATCAATCGCGCGGCCTGGGAGACGCGGGAGGCTCTGGGCCGGCTGCTGACGCTCATTCCATACAACCGCATCGGCGAGCCGGAGGACATCGGAAGATTCGCGGTGTGGCTTGCATCGGATGAGGCGGATTACATCACGGGCCAGAGCCTGTTCATCGATGGGGGCATGACGCTGTACCCCGGGTTTGCTGACAACGGCTAAGCACACATGCAGCGGCCTACCTGCGCATCTTTATTGACGGCAGAGGCGGCTCCTCAAGCGATTGCCGGCTGGCGAAACGCGCTGCCTGAGGAGCGGTCGCTGATTGTCGGGATTTCGGGGATCGACGCATCGGGGAAGAGCCATCTATCGAGACAGTGGCGCACTGCGCTCACTGCGATGGGGCTGCGGACGCGGGTGACGAGCATTGATGACTGGCAGCATCCTCCGGAGGTGATCTACTCGGAAGTTGATCCGGGGGGACACTTCTACCGGCACGGGTTTCGATTCGGGGATCTGCTCAACGCGGAGGTGCGGCCGAGACGGACAGGGCAGATGAAGGATGTGGAGGTCCTGCTGGTGGAGGGGATATTCCTGTTTCAGGAGGGAGTGGCTGAGGCTTTTGACCAGCGAATCTGGGTGGAGTGCTCGTTTGAGAAGGGGATGGAACGCGCGGTGGCGCGATCGCAAGAGGGATTGGGGCCGGAGGAAACGGTGAGGGCGTATGAAAAGACGTATTACCCGGCACAGCGGGTGCATTTCGAGCGCGACAAGCCGTGGGAGAAGGCTCACTGGGTGGTGAGGAACGGGTAGGGAGACTGCGGGAAAGTGAAATCGGCGGAGCGGGACAGCCAACAATCGTGCATGTGGATCAGAACGATGAGTTGGGCGGCGATTTCAGTCGTCCTGATTTCGTGCAAGAGCGGACCTGAATCGGCGATGCCGGCGACACACTTTGAGGTGGTTGCGGGCTCGGATGGACAGCGTGAAATGATGTCCGGGATGGTTAGCGAGTGCCTGAGTGAGGTCGAGACCTTTTTCGGGCGGCCGATGCTCCAGCAGTTTGCGGTGCAGGTTTATGACACGCATCTCGAGATGGAACAGGCGGCCCAGCAGAAGTGGAATGCGGGAGAATTGCCGTGCTGGGCGGTGGCGATGGGGTCAGGGTCGGGGCTGATGATCATTGAGCCGCAGCATTGGCCGACGGAGGCATGCGAGCACGCCGATGACACTGATGAGGAGGTGCGCGGGATCGTCCGGCACGAGCTGGTCCATGTTTATCACGGACAGCGGAACGCGGACCACGAATTCATGCAGAGCGATGACATCGGCTGGTTCGTGGAGGGGCTGGCGGTGCTGGCGTCGGGGCAGTTCACGGAGGCCCGACATGAGCAGGCGCGGCAGCGAGCGCTTCAAGGAAAGGAGCCGGCGCATCTGACGGAGGCGTGGTCGGGGCCGGCACGCTATGCCGTGGCGGGGTCGATGGCGGCGTACATTGAGCAGCGCATCGGGCGCGAGGGGTTGCAGGGACTGCTTTCAGCACGAGACAATGCGACGATTCTGGAGACGGCAGGATTTGCCGACGAGAGGGGGTTCCTGCGGGCGTGGGGCGATTGGATCAGGCAGTGATTCGGCGGGGGTTCAGCGGGCGGCGAAAGTGTTTTCGATGAGGGTGCGCAGGGCCTGGCGCGCGCGGTGGAGGCGCATTTTGACCGTCGTTTCAGTGATATTCAGGACGCGGGCGGTCTCGAGGGTGTCGAGTTCCTCGATGTCGCGAAGCATGATGACTTCGCGGTAGTGAGCGGGCAGCTGCTCGATGCAGGCGCGCACTGCGCGGCGCTGTTCATCGGCTTGGAGTTCGTCCGCGGGATCGTCATTTTCCCAGGCCGGCATGACATCCATGCGGTGCCCGGTGTCATCGAAGCGCGGGAGGAGGTCGTCGATGGGGGTTTCGGGCCGGCGCCGGCGGGAGCGCAGGCGCATGAGGGCCGCATTGACCACGATGCGATGCAGCCAGGTGGAAAGCCGGGCCTCACCTGCAAAGTGGTTGAGTGATTTGAAGGCGTTGAGGAAGGCCTCCTGCACGACATCCTGGGCGTCCTCTTCCGAGGGGAAGAACCGGCGCGCGACCGCGAGGAGGCGCGGGCCCTGCTCGGAGACGAGCTGTGCGAAGGCGTCGTCATCCCCCGCACGCAAGCGGGCCAGGAGACTGCATTCAGCGGCAGCGACCTGCGGTTGGGTTGACAGTGGGGCGGCCTTCGATTCCGGGTTCAGGGTCGCAGACTTCATGCTTTATCTCCTTTGATCAGTTGGCGAATAAACGCTGAGCATGCGACGCGATCGAAGTCGTCGTTCACCAGACTGCGAATGGTCTCGATGCCCATCGAATCCGCGTAAGTCACTGCGCGTAGATCAACAGCGAGCCGGTCGTCGGGAAAGGCCGCACGATGCTCGGCGATGGCATCATGAAGCGCGACGACATCAGGACCCGCCAGGCGTCCCTGGACCTCGACGCGGGCCTCCGACTCGTTACCGATTCTGTTGATCGTGACACGCAGCATTTGACCGACTGCATATCGCAACGGCCATACCACGATATATCGCGGGCAGCATAATCCATAAGTAACTGTCAATAGATGACTTGTGGAACTAGCTTGATTGAATCCCGCGGCGAGGGGGGCATCGTGGCCGCGATCTTTCGCGGGCCGACGTGAGATTTCGCGGGCAGTCAGGTCGCTTCGCGGCGGATTCCGAGTTTTTTCATCCGACTGCGAAGCGTGCTCGGATTCATCTGCAGAAGTTCCGCAGCGCCGCCGGTTCCCTCGATACGCCAATGGGTTTGGCTGAGGATGTCGCGGACGTGCTGGCGCTCCACATCTTCCAGTGAGGTGGAGGACGCGCTGCCGGAGTGAGTGATGGACTGTGCAGGCGGATGCGGCGCAGAATGGGGGGCAGGAGGCGGCATTGGGTGAGGAAGAGCGGGCCGAGGGGCACCGAGGATCGGGATCTCGGGGCCGATGACGAGGCGGTCGCCGGCTGAGAGAATGACGGCGCGTTCGATCACGTTCTGAAGTTCGCGGACGTTGCCGGGCCAGGGATAGGCGATGAGACGCCGCATGGTTTCATCGTCGATGTGAAGGGTCGGGCGGCCGAGTTTCGCGCAGTCGCGCGCCACGAAATAGTGGATGAGCAGCGGGATGTCTCCCTCGCGGTCGCGGAGCGGGGGCAGGGGCAGAGGAAAGACATTGAGACGGTAGAAGAGGTCCTGACGGAAACGACCGTCGGCGACGCTGCGCGCCAGGTCGCGATTGGTCGCGGCGATGACACGGACATCGACCTTGATGGATTTGTCTCCTCCGACGCGCTCGAACTCACGTTCCTGCAGGACGCGGAGGAGTTTGACCTGCGTGTCCATGGGCAGTTCGCCGATCTCGTCGAGGAAGATGGTGCCGGTGTGGGCCAATTCGAAGCGTCCGGTGCGGCGCGCCAATGCGCCGCTGAAGGCGCCTTTTTCATGTCCGAAGAGTTCGCTTTCCACCAGACCCGTGGGCAGGGCGGCGCAATTGACCTTGATGAGCGGCTTGTCCTTGCGGCTGCTGGCGGAATGGATCGCCCGGGCAATGAGTTCCTTGCCTGAGCCGGTTTCCCCGGTGATGAGCACAGTCGCATCGGTGGGAGCGACGCGCGACACCTGATCGAAGGAGCGCATCAGGGCACCACTTCGGCCCACAATTTCCTCGAAGTTGTGGACCGCGTTGATTTCCTCGCGGAGGTACTGGTTCTGGGCCTGGAGGCGCAGCTGCTCCTGCTGCAGGAGGACCTTCTCCGTGATGTCAATGAACATCGTGCGCGTGTAGGTTCCGGAGGGGTCAGGCTTGGACCACCACTGAATCCACAGGGGCTTGCCGGTGTCGCGACGGCGGAGTTCGAGGATGACGCCTGCGGTATCGACCCCCCGGCCGACGGACTCGAAGGCTTCCTTGAGGCGGCGCTGATTTTCGGGATTGTCGACGACAAATGTTCGGCCGTACGCCCCTTCGACTTCGTCGGGGCGGATGCCCAAGGCGCGGAGCGCAGCGCGATTGGCGCGGATGAACTTCGTATCCAGGCCTTCCTGGACATAGGCGATGGGCGATTCGTCAAACAAGTCGCGGAATCGATCTTCACTTTCGCGGAGGCGCTGCTCGGCCTGCAGGCGCATGAGTTCTGCGGTGGCGCGGGCGGCGAAGATCCGGAAAATGAAGGCACGGCGCGGCTCTTCGGGCATGGGAAGCTCATCGAAGACGGCCAGGTGACCGAGAGTCTTGCCGTCCGCATCCCGGAGCGGCACGCCGAGGTAGCTTTCGATGCCCAAGTCGACAAGGGGCTTGTCCTGAGGAAAGCGGCGCTGCACATCCGAGGGATGGTGGCACAGTCCGCCGAAGATCACATCCTCGCAAGGCGTTCCGGCGAGATCCCACTCGACATTGTCGGCGATGTGATCCTGAAACCAGAAGGCGCGCGTGCGAGCGCGATTGGGCGGGAGGAATTCCGCGATGAACGCGTACCGAACACCCATCGCCATCGCGAGATTGCGCACCAAGGCACGAAAGAAGTCCTCGCCGCTGGCGCCCGCGGTGCCTTCGACGATGGTGCGCAGGGCATCAATTTCAGCCAAGGGGGAACCAGCGGACGAATCGGAAGAGGTCACGAATAGATTGTACCTAAGTGGATATCCCCGAAACACGGGATGTCCCCCCGGCATCCAAGGGCATGGGACCACATGCCCAGAGAGGGTGCGCGCCGACCATGAGTACTGCTGTTGCTTTGCCGCCGTCGTTGGCATCCGGCCTGCAGCCGTGTTTTGGGCTGCGCAGTCCCTTCAGGCACGGTGTTGCGAGCCAGGCATTTGAGTGGGGAAAGCCTGTTCTGGAACGGTTGCTGGGACTTCCTGTCCTCAATGGCCTGCATGACACGATTACGGCGCAGGCGCGCCCCGGCGAGCACTACGCCACTGCGGCGCTGCGCATCCTTGGAGTCGAATGCGAGGCCGAGTCGGATGAACTGGCGCGGATCCCCCAGCAAGGCGGTCTGCTGGTGACGGCGAACCACCCCTTCGGAGGAATTGACGGGCTTGCGCTGCTCCACGTGCTTCGGAAGGTGCGCCCGGATGTGAAACTTCTGGCCAATGAGCTCCTCGGGGCAATCCCCCAATTGGCACCTGACTTGATTCTGGTCGATCTATTCGGCGACCGGGCGCAGCGCGGTGGGCGAAATGGGCCGGCCCTGCGCGAGGCGGTGCGGTGGCTGCGTGAGGGGCACGTGCTGGGCGTGTTTCCGGCAGGCGAGGTGGCGCACGCGACGTGGCGGAACGCAGCCCCCACTGATCCGATGTGGAATCCGACGGTCAGCGGGCTGGCGCGATTGGCGGACGTGCCTGCGCTTCCGGTCCACTTTGGCGGCAGGAACAGCGCCATGTTTCACTTCGCGGGGCTGCTGCATCCAAGGCTGCGCACAGCCATGCTCCCCTGGGAACTGATCAAGCGGCGGTCAAAGCGGGTGCGGATGCATGTGGGGTCGGTTGTGATTTCGGGCCGGCTACGACAGTGCGCCGATGATGCTGCGGCGATCGAATACTTGCGCGTCCGGACCTATTTGCTCGGGGCACGGGAGGGTGAAGCGGAGAGCGGAGCGCCGTCCCGATTCGTGCGCCCGTTGCGCGCTCAGACACCGGTCGCAGGCGCGGTCTCGGCCGGGGATATGCGGACGGAGATTGAGCGCCTGCCTGAACACGCAACGCTGCTGCGTTCCGGCGGTGTGCGCGTATTGCACGCATCGGCGGCAGAGATTCCATGCACGATGCGCGAGGTTGGTCGCCTGCGCGAGGAGGCATTTCGGGCGGTCGGCGAGGGATCGGGCAAGTCGATGGACCTTGACGAGTTTGATGGGCACTACACGCAGCTCATCGCGTGGAACGAAGCGCAGGGGCGCGTGGTGGGCGGCTACCGGCTCGGTCTGATCGACCGGATCATGGCAGAGCGGGGGATGGGCGGGTTGTACACCTCCACACTCTTCCGTTTCAGTCCACATCTGCTGCAACAGATCGGGGAAGGCATCGAGCTGGGCCGGGCGTTTGTCAATGTGCGTGACCAGAAGAGTCACTCATCGCTGGCGTTGCTGTGGAAGGGCATCGGCCACTTTCTTGCGCGCCATCCGACGTATCGGTATCTGATGGGTCCGGTGTCGATCTCCGCCGCCTATCGCTCCATGTCGCGGCACCTGATGATGACCTTCATGCAGCTGCATCTGTCGGCGCCGGGGCTGGCGCATCTGCTGACGCCGAGAAATCCCCCAAAGCGGCAGCGGATCCGGGACTGGACGCAGTCGGCGACGTCGCTGGTGGTCAGCGATCTTTCTGAAGTCGATGCACTGGTCGGAGAGATCGAGCGGCATGCGCGCCGGGTGCCCGTGCTGCTGAGGCAGTACCAGGCGTTCAACGCGCGACTGCTGGCCTTCAACGTCGATGAGACATTTGGCGAGTGCATCGACGGACTGATGCTGGCGGACCTGCCGGCAGCGCCGCGGCGGATTCTGGATTATTACATGACGCCAGAGGGCGCGAAGGCGTATCTCGCGCTGCACAACCGCGCTTAGTCCGAGATTGCAGAAGGCTGCGGCGCATTGAAGTAGGCGCGGGTTTCGCGCAGGAGTTCGAGCAGACCCGAAACGCGCGCGCCGCGGGCGCGATTGAGGGCGCCGATCTGAAATGCGATCGACCATTGGCGCATGAGCAGGCCGTAGGCCCACGCAAGCGACCGGGCGGGGTCATACATGTTCGTGGATTCGGAGAGCAAGCCGTTGAGTTCAACGATGCGGAAATCTTCGCCGCGCCTGAACGATTGAGGGGATTCGTAGCGCACATCAAAGCGGCCGAAGTGGAATCCATCGAACGATAAGGCGATCTCGTCAAAGCGAGCACGCAACGACTCGGTCATCAGATGCGACCCATCGCAGAACATGGTGCCTTGACAGTGATTTCCCGCGAGGGCGAGGCGCACGACTTCGCCGGCGGCGGGGATGCGCGCGAGACCAGGGCCGAAGCGTGAAAGGAAAACGCCTGCCTGCAGGCGCAAGCGGGGGTGGGTGCGAATTAATTGATCGATGGGGTGCACGCCGTCGCCGACGACCTCAGGAAAGCGCTTGTCTGTGATGGAGAGAATCTCGCCCCGCGCTTGCCCGGGGATGCGGTAGTAGAAGACACCTGCCTCAAACGGGCCGGGGTGGTATTGCTGGGCGAGCACCGGGCCGGGGAATCGGGAGAAGTAACGCTCGGCCTCGGCCAGACTATGAACAAGCCTGACGCCTGCGCCGCGCTGGCCTGCGTCGGGTTTGAGAATGACAGGAAGAGACCAATGAAGTTCAGAGAGGCGGTCGGCCAGCAGTCTGGAGCGCTCGCGCGCATCGCCGGCATCAAGGCGTGCAAAGGGCATGACCCAGTTCGCGGGCAGGCGCGCGAGAATATCGTGTTTGGATTCGCCGACCACGCCGCTGTGGGGAATGCCAGGGTTGGCCGCAGTGGGAAGGGTCAGGCTGCGGTACCGGACCCATAGATACACCATCCATGGGGCGAGGGGCGCGTAAATCATCCATGCGGGCCAAAACTCCCAGCGCAGTAGGCGCGCGAGGGCTCCGGTCCGCCAGGCGCGAATGAGTTTCGTCGTGATCCAGAGCAGGAGCAGGCAGCCGACAAGCCCAAGAGTCAGCCCGATCCATGCTGAACCGGTCCAGCGCGTGAAGGTTGCCGCCGCGGGCACTCCGCCGAGGGCGACCAGGATCATCAACGTCGGACTCCAGAGCATCGCGGCGACCAGAGTCCACAGGACGAATGACGTTGGGCGGATGTTGAGGGCCCCCCCGGCGACCTGCACGGCGACGCGCGTCCCGGGAAGAAACCGGCTTCCGACGATGATGGCGGCGTGGTGCCGGGCGAACCAGGTGCGGGTTGTCTGCATCCGGTTTTCATCAGCATGACGCAGCCAATTGCGCAACTTCGGCCAGTTGAGCGCGCGCGGGCCGATGAGCCGGCCCAGAGCCCAGCAACACACATCGCTTATGAAGATACCCAGCGTGCCACCCAAGAGCGCCACGGCTGCGCTGAGATCGCCGCGTCCCCAGAGAAGTCCGGCAGTGATGAGGGCCGCATCCTCCGATACGAAGGCACTCGCGATCAAGGCAAGCACCTGAACGATCGGCTGGCCGGACAATGTGATGAGCAGATCCCACATGACGTGCCGTTTCAGTCCTTGCCCCGGCGCGGGAGCAGCGTGACCGTCTCGGGACCCCAACTGCTGTCGCTGAGACGTGGGACGTAGCGCATGATGAGTCGGTCGGGTGCGCAGATCACTTCCGTACGACTGACGGTGAGGGCTGTGTCGCGGGTCATGCGGACCGAGAGATGGGGCTGATCGGGCCAGGCATGCTCATGAAACTCGCGCTGCACAGTGAAGGGATCGGAAGCGGACAGCATTAACTGATGAAACAGTGCACGGCGCGGCGTATCGACCAGTTCGTCGCCCAGACCTGACGAGGTCCAGAACTCAGTCGAAGACGCGGGGCGGAGCGCGGAGATGTTGATGCTCGAATCGAGCCCGTCGCTGCGGGATTCGAGGATGCGGTCTCCATCGGTGATCACCAACCGAAACGGACGGTACTGCATCGCATCGAGGTGAGCAAGTCGCGCGTGGGCTGCCGTCAGATCTGAAGATTCCAGGATGTGAGGAATGATGAGCCCCCGGCTGCGGCTGTCGGCGCGCGGCGATGCGGGTGGCGGGGGCGAGGGGTGGTGATTGAGCAGTGTGGCGATCAACCCCGCATCGTTTGCTCCGACCCATGTGCCCCCACCGTCGGGATCAATGGGCATGACAAGTGTCCTTGTGCCGGCATGGTGGACCGTGGGCGCGTGTGCCATACTGCGACGGCGCGATTCATCGCGATTGACGACGAGGGAACACCGGCCCGACGAGGAACGCACAAAAGTTACGGTGCACATGCGGCGGTCTCGCGACGGTGTTTCGTCGTTCCCGGGGCCTGACCCGCTCCGTAGGGGATGTCCTGTCCCAGGAAACGCGCCATGGCGATGATCATGGCCGCATGATGAATGGTGTGGCTCAAGGCAAAGGCAAGTTCGCGGCCGATCGTGCTGCGGAGGACCACCAGATTTGCGTCGGGTGACAGGAGGACCACCGCGTCGACGTGATGATCCGGATCGAGGGGTGGGGTGTTGCGTGTCAAGAACTCACGCGCAGCGCGGAGCGCGGCCACACCCGCGAGCCGGTCGCGCTCGACGGGCGAGCCGCGGCGGCGCGATTCATAGTCAAAGCGGCCGGTCGTGAGTCCCGTTTCACAGGCGTACACATGATCCAGAACATGACGGACGTGCTCGCCGACGCTGCCTTCACAGAAGGGACCCGGAGCGCGCAGGGCGTAGGCTGAACTGCTCATGTTCTCGAGCGCCGTCTCGATCTGGTGCAGAGCCGACCCAATGGCCTGGCATGCCTCGGCACAGGTGGACATCGGAGCGCGCCGGACAGCAGACGCATCAGCACAGTTTGAGTCACGCATGTGTTCTCTTCCCTTCACCACATCGCCTTGGTTGACTTCATTCCTACGGTCGGCGGGCACTTGCTATCCGCGGACCAGCGAAATCCATGCAGACAGTTGCTCCCGGCGAAGAATTGTCACCACAGCGCCCAGCAGCGCAACTGCCAGGGCCAACCCAAAGAGGACTCCGTTATCGCTGGTTTTCGTGACGGGGTCATCCCAGGTGATGCCGATGACAAAGACGTGGGTCAGGAGCGCGCCCGCCATGACAGCGAGGGAGGCCAGCGCCCCCAGCACTGAGGTTTGGGGGACAAGCAACAGGATGACGCACGCCAGTTCCGCCAGACCGGCGAGCGTGGCGGCGGGCCGGCCGCCGATCCGAGCGAAGATGTACTGGGTCTCCGGCGCGAATGTGAACTTGAAGAAGAGGGTCTGCGCCAAGATTGCGACCATGATGAGCTGGCAGACCCAGGCGATGATGACCATTTGGCGACTCAAAGGCGATCTCCCAGACAGGCAGG
Source organism: Phycisphaerales bacterium (assembly GCA_044229655.1). GTDB lineage: Bacteria > Planctomycetota > Phycisphaerae > Phycisphaerales > UBA5793 > JBGASM01. Next base: position 38,984 of record JBGASM010000020.1, read on the forward strand.
CGATTTCCGACCATCCGTCAGATGCCGCATGGTGCAATGGGTTTCGCCCCCCATGGAGTGGAATCTGACAGCCCGATTGAAGGAGGGGCTGATGTCCGCCACATCTTGCCTCCGAGGTCGGTCGCAACCCGCGGGGCGATCTTCCCAATAAAGGTCCATGGGACACCAGTCAAGGCAACGACCCAAGGCGATACTCGCTTGTGTTTTGGGCGTGGCGGCGATTGCGGTCGGGCTGTTGATGTGGTCACCCTGGGCCGAGCGCGGGGCGGACATGCAGTTTGATGCGCGCGTCGAGGACCCCGCGTTTGTCGACAGGCACCCCCGGGTGCTGTTCGACCAGGGGCATCACAATGCTCATTCAATCAAGGGCCGGTATCAACCGTTTGCGGACCTCCTGCGTTCCGACGGATGCACCGTCCGAGCGACGTCGTCGGGTATGACGAAAAATGTGCTTTCGTCGTGTGATGTCCTGGTGATCGTGAATGCGTGCGGACCTGAGTCCGCGCGGACGGAGTCCGCCTTCACCGACGACGAAATCAGCCAGATCAAGGAATGGGTGGCGGAAGGGGGAGGCGTTTTGCTGGTCGCGGATCATCATCCGTACGGATCGGCCGCGGCTCCGCTGGCAGAGGCGCTGGGAATCGGGATGATGGGCGGCTGGTGCGACGACGAAGCGAATCTCTTTCCGGGGACGGCGGACAGCGGGGCGATCGCGTTCACACGAACCAAGGGAATGCTGGGGACTCACGCGATCCTCGCCGGGCGCGGGCCCGGTGAAGCGATTGAAAGCGTTGTGACATTCACTGGCCAGTCACTCATCGCACCGGCGGAAGCGTTTCCGCTGCTCGTATGCGCCCCGAGCGCGATAGACCGTATCCCCACATCATCGAAGTCGGTCACGACAGGAACGACAACAACTACGACTTTCGAGACGGAGGACTCGTCGGCGGCTGGGCATTACCAGGGGGTCGCGATCAGGATCGGGAGGGGACGGGCCGTTGTGCTGGGCGAGGGAGCGATGTTGACCGCACAGATCGACAGCGAGTCGGGGCTGAAGTTCGGAATGAACGTCGCAGGGGCGAACAACCGGCAATTTGCGCTCAATGTCGCGCGGTGGCTGGCCGGTGGTCTGGTGAGGTGATGGAGCCGGCAGACGGCCTGGCCTACATCGGGCGCAACCCGGTGGGTCACGACACATCCTCATTCTGTCGGCCATCACGCTCTGCGCCGCCATGACAGCTTGCTCGACTAATGGTTATACCACCAGCGCGAGCAGCGAACGCTACGAAGAGGACCGTTCATCTTACCGTTCGTCTGACGGTTCTACCTTGCATCAGAGTGGCGGATACTGGTCAGACCATCAATGAGATGCGACGACACACAGTCGGCATCGTCCTGGTCAGCGTACCGAACCCAAGGTGATGGATTGTGAGTCATCTTCCAAAGCCAACCTTCTGCGCGTGCTGACCACGACCGGCGCAATCGGCGGAGGACTGATGGCCCAGCGTCAGCACCGTCTGTCCGCTCCGGCTCTGGACCGTATGGATTTCATCATTACGGCTCGAATGGCGCGCTGGGGACTGCCACTACTGCGCGTCAGCCTTGGAATCGTCTTCGTTTGGTTTGGCGCGCTCAAGTTTTTCCCGGGGCTAAGTCCGGCGCAAGCGTTGGCCGAGCGCACCATCGAGACGCTCGCGTTCCGCCTGGATCCACCTCATCTTGCCGTCATCATCCTCGCATTGTGGGAGAGTCTGGTCGGAATCGGCCTGACTATGCACCGGGCGATGCGCTTCACTATCCTGCTCCAGTTCGTCCAAATGGCTGGAACAATCACGCCTCTTTTTGTCTTCCCCTCCGAAACGTTTCTGCGTTTCCCTTACGCTCCCACGCTCGAAGGCCAGTACATTATCAAAAACCTGGTTCTCGTTGCCGCAGGTATCGTCTTGGGAGCCACGGTTCGTGGAGGCACCCTGATCGCCAACCAGCCGCGCTCTCTTCCTCCGGCTCTTGCCCGCTGAGTCGTGATGCCTAAAGCAAGCGCAGAGGTTGTCAGCGATCGTGAGCGCACTTGCCATCACCTGCGGTGGCCTGATCGATTCTCGTCCGCTGACTCTGTCAAATCAATTCTGAATGGTCTTCTTAACCACGTTGGTAGCATCGCCGACTTGTGCCGCTTGAAGCCACACGCGCGGATTGCCCGCCACGCTCGGGACGCGCTTGACGATCTGGACGGATCCGGAACTGTCCGTGCGCACCGGACCGGCGGCAAGGACGGGGCGCTTGATGCCCAAGGTGACATCGAGTTGCGGTACGTAGTAGGTGCCTTCGCCACTCAGGCTGTAGAGGAGATACACCTGAGCGTTGGGCGACGCATTGGTGATCGTCAACGTGGCGTTCTGGTTCTTGTGCAGATCAGGCACCGTCAATGTCATTCCTTGAACGGTTGTCAGCACGACTCTGTCCGCCTGATAGTCCGGCTGCATGCGAAAGCCGTTGGGGCGCGTCATGCGAATGGAGTCGAAGAGGCCGGTCACACTGCCCGCCGTGAGGATCGTAAAGTGCCGGCCGAGGTCGAGTGTGAGATCATCAGGAATTAGAATGCGAAGTGCGCCGGCCAGCGACGCAGTTCCTGAGACGTCCAGAGTGTCATACTGCCCTGCATTCACGCCGCGTAACTCGATCTCCATTCCAGCATCCACCTGCTGGTCATAATCTGCATCGATCAGAAGCGATGGCAGAACTGTGCCGCCGGGAGCCACTCGACCGCCGAGATTGACAACATTGGACGGCACGATGCCGTCGCCAGTGAGAGTGCCGCCGGAAAGCACTTGAATGGTCGGGTCTGAGATGAATCCCGTTCCGGCGATTTCAAGGGTTGTGGCGGTCACACCTCCTCCGCCAGCAATCGCCTGGCCACAGTCACCCACAGTGACATCGCCGGTCACCGAACCGAAGTCGCCGATGATCAGGCTCGGAGTGCAGACCTCAGCGCCATCTTCGATGGTCAGACTGGATGAGGCCGTCGTGCCAATCGTCATTTCATTCAGAACATCAAGTGAGGTGCCGCTTCCGGTGAAGAGCACTGCTACGCTCGTAGCATCGGCCTCGATGGATGCGTTGTACGCGACGATTGAAGCGCCGCCGGAGACGGTGCTCGACGTGGGATCATCGTTGTCTGCGAACCTGAGATTGCGCGTCGAGCAGTCGATGACGGTATCTGCACCGTCAATGGCTGTATCCGCGGCAAACCTCAGATCATCGATCGTAATACCCAGAAAGGCTCCCTCGGCGATAATGCAGCCCGGAGAGAGATCACTATTGACACTTAGACCCTCGCAGTTCACCGAAGTCGAGGGGCCGATGATCGAGATGTAAACATCGTCCGCGGATGTGAATGTGAAGACGGACCCAAGTGACGCCGTAGCCCCATCTTCTATTCTCAGCGATCCCGCCGAGCCTGCAAGTTGCGCGAGAGTAATTGTGCCATCGGCCTGCAGGGAGGAACCGGATCCCGTTACCAGGAGCGAACCGTTGCTGCCCGGGAAGTGTCCAATTCTTCCGTCAGTCATGGAAAACGCGGCCCCGTCAGACACCGTAATCTGCGACGCTCCCTCGGGTAAGTCGATGTCGCCGCAAACAATCGACGTGCCTGTTCCGCTAGCGCTGACTGTCGCTGGCACAGCTGTCGTAGCCTGAAGAAGGAGTTTGCCCGCAAAAACTGAAGCGCCCTCCGAAACCACCAGGTCGGTGGGGTCTTCGGTCAAGTTGCCCAGCGACAGCATGGATTCCATGCCCAGATGCGATCCGGCACCGTTCACGAGGACATATCCACCATCGCCAATGTCCCACCCTCCGACCTGCATCTGATTGCCGAAGACCTGTGCGCCGTCCAGGATGCTCAAGGAGCCAAATCCTCTGCGGCCTACAAACCACCTGCTGACATCCACGCTGTTTGGAACTCCATCCACAAGGGTGCTCGAACCTTGAATCGTGAGCGATCCGGAGGTTCCGGATTCAAAGCCGATCATCGTCTCGACTGTGTTCTGCCAAAAACCGTTCGTGACCGTCAGATCAGCGGACTGATTGGCGACACTGCCGATTCGAACCGCATACTCCTCCCCGCCGCCACCCTGATCATCGGTCCGGTAGGTGTTGCCATCAAGATCGAAGGTGATTTGACCATCACCGATCCAGAACCCCTTGTTTCCGAGGGACTGGTCCCAAAGGACTGTGTAAGTGTCTGGCAGGTCAAACAGGGCGTAATCAAGTCCTCCGGGAACAAGCCCGCCGTTCCAGTTGAATGAGTCGGAATAAGAACCTCCGATCGTGGAGACCCACTGAATCTCGCCGCCACGACAGAGACACGCAGTACTGAGAGCGAGAATTGCGGAGGCTGTCAAATGTTGGGGCAATCCGGAGAAATGACCGTGGGGGCGCATGCGGATCACTGCCTTTCGAGGATGAGAATGAGGCTCCAAGTGGACAGTATGGGCGGTGCCACAGGTACTATCTGAAGCGGTAGTCCACCCGGTTGGAAACGCGGCAACTCGACTTCTCCACCGTCTGGATGCGCACGAGAGCATTGCGGGCGGCAGAAGGCACGGTCTTCGTCAGAACGGCGGTTCCGTTGGCATCCGCATTGCGCGTGGCGACGAACACGGGCGCGTTGAGCGTCAGAACGACTCCGGGGGAGCAAGTTGCAACCGGAGTGCTGCCGGTCGTGAAACTGTAGTAGAAGTCGATGGGCGCGAGGGGGGTGGCGTTGGTGACGGTAAACGTATTAGATCGACCGGCACGGCCTGGGACCGGGTCGGAAGTGGTAAGGCAGTGCGACTCAGGACGGAATCGGATGTCGGTTCGCGCACCATCGGTGACGAAGGCTTCCTCCAGAGCCCCGGTACTGCCATCGATGTGCACAATCTCAAATGTCTGGGCACTTACGACATAGAGATCGCCATCTGGGCCCATGGTCATGCCGTAAGGCCTAAGAATCACACCCGGCAGGACAAAATCGCCCAGCGATGCGCCGCTCGTGCCGTCGTAGCGGCGAATCGTGTCCGAGTCCCAATCCGACACGATCAAATCCCCATTCGCGAGGAACTGCATATCGCCAATACTGACAAGCCCGCCCGTGCCCTCTGGTACAAAGGTGTCAATAAAGGCCCCCGACGTGCCATCAAAGCGAAGTACAGACGCAAAGGAGTTCGTCGTATTGAATCTCGCGACATAGAAGTGCCCGTCAGGGCCAAAGAGCAAATCAGTGCCGGCATCGACGCTTCCGGTGCTGACAAAATCATCAATAAACGCGCCGGTCGTGGCGTTGAAACGAGAGATATGTTCCTCCCCCAATCTGCCTGTGCCATAGGACACATACAAGTTTCCATCCGGGCCGAGAGTCATCCCGAAGAGATCCGGAGTCGTTGTCTTGTCAATGAGGATGGTCTCGAACTGACCATCAGTGCCCCGAAACCGCTCAATTCCGCGCTCCAGGTCCATCACAAGCAGATCACCATCCGGTAGAAACTCCATCCGCACTCCAAACGACAGGTTCGAATCGACCATTGAACCCAAGGACTGGCCATCGGGATAGGAGGTCCGCACTACCGAAGCATCACTGGCAGCGACCAGTTCGCATTGGGCGCTGGCATGAGAAGGTAAAATGCCCGCAATAGCAACGGTGGCCAGAGCAGGCAGAGAGAACAAATTCGAGCAAGCCATCGATGTCGAACGGGCGGACGGACTCTTCATGGTGTCTCCTCCAAAATTGCGACAAAATGACCGATACAGTGCATTACACGGCGAGCGCACGCGGGCAGCGTCGATGACCGCGAGCGCCACTGCTATAAACGCCGTTGACGGGGATGCATAGTCAAAATCTCCCGCTTTTCCGCAGGAATCTAGTCAATCACAGGCGAGGGGCAACCTGTGGGGGCGGGGTGGTCCCATAACCGCATGTGGCTATTGGTTGCCGGCGGGTTGCGCCTGGGACTGCCGAAGGAGATGCCGGCACTTCGCAGCATTCACAAAGTCGTGGGTCGTTTCGTGGATCTCGATCAGAATCCGCAGGGCTCGCTGCGTCCCCGCATTCGCAGAGCCGAGTTTCCCCAGGCGAAAATGATAAATGCCATTCGTGATCACGATCGCCTCATCTGGGCAACCAGCCCAGAACAGCGAATAGGCGAGAGCCTCGCGGATGCTGTCGGTGCGAAGCGACTCCGGCTCGAAGACTCGCTCGGCCTGGGCCAGAAGGTCGCGCAGCATGACAACGCTCGCATACGCATTCCCCGTGTGTCGGATGGTTTGAGCAAGCTTCACTTTTGTCGTAATAGTTTCAACATGATCTGGGCCCTGAAGCCGCTCTCGGACGTCCACAACTGTCCGCAATATGGCTTCCCCTAATTTGTACTCCTGACGCTGCAAGTGTATTTGTGCAAGCGCAAATTGCGCGCTTAGTGTTTTGCGATGCTCCACGCCAAGCACCTTGAGGTACTGCGACACGGCATCGGATGCGATTTGCAGCGCCTCGTCGATTCGGCCTGCCCCGCAATAGACGATGGCCTTCATGTCTTGGCTGTCAAGGTACTCAAGATGATCTGCTCCGAATATACGCTTGAGTGTATCGCAGTATGGATCAATTAGTGCAAGTGCGGCGTCTGGCTTGCCCATGTCCAAATATGTCCCAATAAGATTATGTGTTGTCCCTAGTACAATATAGTTATCTGAGCCTAGATTCTGCGCACCCTCGCGCACGATCTGCTCTTCAATCTGGCATGCCATCTCGACATTTCCGGAGTACGAGTATGCGATAGCCAATCCGTTCAGCGATCGATAGTAATTTGGGTGTGATGCACCATACTGTCGCACATAGTACTGGGAGGCTGACTCGCACAATTCCGCTGCGCGTTGCGCATCGCCATGTAGAACGATGCACATCGCAAGCATGTATTGCGCGTCAGCGCGGACGTCCGTGATGGCAGGGCTCTCTACATCAGGCAATGAGTCCAAAAGCGAAGTCAGCAAGTACTCCCCGCTTTGCCAGTCGTCCGTGTTTTGCATCGTGCGGCCGATTTCAAGATCGACTCTTGCCGCCGCGAGGCGCTGGTCTGGATCCCGGGCATCGATGCGCGCTCGTGCAGCATGTAAATGGGTCAGTGCCTGGTCAAATAGTCCCAGTTTGCGGTACATTGATCCGACGGTGTATTCGAGAGGGGCGCGGATTTCCGGCGCATCTTCAAATGATCCTTCTGCATTAACTGCAGCCGCGTCCAGCACGGCTCGGACCGTGATGTCCTTGCCCGCCTTGCGATATGGGTCCGCGGAGTCCAGCAGCGAGGTCATGAACGTGGCCAGCGTGCCGATCTTTGCTCTCTCCATCTCCGCTGCATGACTCTCGGCGGTCAGACGAACCGACATCATCATCATCGTGATTCCGAATGTCAGAACCAACGCGGTGACGAGAAGGCCTGCTCCGGCTCCGACCCTGTGGCGGGCGACGTACTTTCGGAGCGTATACAGCGCACTGGGGCGATGTGCGGTGATGGGCTCTGAGCGGAGGTAACGTTTCAAGTCGGAAGCGAATTCGGAAACGGTCGGGTAGCGCTCCGCCGGTTCCTTGGCCAGGGCCTTAGACATCACGAGCACGAAATCGTCATCAATCCTCGGTACATGGGTCCTTGGATGCTGAGGCTGGGAGTGGACGATTTCGCGAAACAGGTCCGGCAGAGGGATATCGGCAATCCGGTAGGGCAGACAGCCGCAGATGAGTTCGTACAGCACCACGCCGAGGGAGTAAAGATCGCTCCGAACGTCGACTCCGAGATGGTGGCGATCAGAGGCGGTGCATTGTTCGGGGCTCAGATAGGCCAGAGAACCCATGAAGTCTGTCGTGCGGGTGATATCGGCATTCTCCTGATCCATGAACCTGGCAATGCCGAAGTCAATGACCTTTACCCGGCCGCTTGCGTCAACCAGGATGTTGGCGGGCTTGAGGTCACGGTGAATGATGCCGCGCTGATGGCCGTACTGAACCGCATCGCACGCCTGAAGAAAAAGGTGAATCCTGTCAGTGAGGTTCAGGTGATTGTGACCGGCGAACTCAATGATGGTCATTGCCTCAGAAACGTATTCGAGGGCAAGATAAGGAATCCCCGCGGATGTGTCGCCGCTGTCGCCGAGCACGCCAATCTCGTAAAGTTGGGCGATGTTGGGGTGAGTCAAGCGCGCGAGGATCTCGCTCTCCTCTTGAAAGCGACGGCGTGAGTTGGGCGACAGTCGCGCTGCATGAAGAATCTTCACGGCGACATCGCGCGGCGGAGTCTCCTGACGCGCGCGGTACACCGCTCCCATACCGCCCATGCCGACACGCTCGATAAACGTGAATCCCTCGATGCGGCGGCCCGCCAGGTCCGCATCAGCGATCACCGATGCAATCGTGGCGGCGGCGTTGACGGCGGGAGCATCCAGAATGGAAGCCGGCGTGCCGTCTGCATGCAGAAGATCGCGAACCTGCCTCAGGAGTTCCATGTCGCCGCCGCACGCGGCGATGAGATACGCTTCGCGCTCGTGGGGTGGGAGCAGGATCGCTGCTTCGAAGATCTCACGAATTCGCGAGATGGGTTTAGAATGCATCATTCGCCTTTCCATCTCCATTACGCACGAGATCGGTCTTTCATGTCATTTTCGAGCCAGGCACGTGCAAATCGCCAGGTTCGGGAAATCGTCGAGGGGGATACTCCCAGCAAATGTGCCGCCTGAACATCGCTCACGCCTGCGTAGAAGCGAAGCATCACTAACTCAAAGGCACGCTGATCGACGCCGCGAAGTCTCTCCAGCGCCTCATCGATCACCAGCAATTGCTCGGGATCGAAGTCCGCAAGACTTACTCCCTCTGCCTCGAGGGTTTTGTGATGCGATACAACCCGGCGCCGTGAGGCGCTTCTGCGCGCGTGATCGATGAGGATTTGTCGCATGGCCAAAGCGGCGACCGCATAGAAGTGTGCCTCATTCTCAAAGCGCGAGGAGTCGGTCTTCAGCAGTCGCAGTGCCGCTTCATGCACAAGAGCCGTGGGATCAAGTGTGTGTCCCGGCGCCTGTCCTGAGATGTACGCTCGCGCCAAACGACGCAATTCGTCGTAGACAGATGCCAGCAGTGCGGCGTGCGCGGGTCCGGACTCTGGTTCTTTGGGTTGGTCGTCCATGCGGACTTGACCTCGAGTTCGATTGCGGTGTCTGGTTTCCCTTTAACCCACAATGGTCAAGGTGATTCTATTTGCCGACAGGGGCCAGCCCTGTTCGGTCTGGACTTTGCAGGCCAATGGTTGCATGACCACCTCCTCCCCCGCATCGCCTGCACCACCGCCCCCCATTCTGCCGCTCGTTCAATTGCGTGCCTCCTTCTGCAATTCAACGCCCGCACCGCGACGCACGGTGGAGCAGTTCGTCGCACAGTCGCGCCTTGTGACCAAAGCGTCACTGTCCAAGTACCGGCGCACGAGCGCGGGAGGCAAAGGGTGGACTACTGACTCTCTATTCAGATGGCACGGGCCACGACACCGTCCCTTCCCAAACGACATCCTCTCCTTCATAGATGTCCACATCCCACATCAACTCCTGTAGTTCCTCCGGCGTTCTGTTAATGGTGAGCCGATCGGTAGGAGAATTCTTCTGCGACATTCGTTCCGTTCCCCGGTCATAAAGAGTAAATTTGGTCCCCCTCTCAAACTGTGGCGTGCACTCCAGCGTACGCGGCAGCGGCCCGGAAAACGCTCCAGTCACCTGAATCGTGATGTCCTTCGGCCCCAACCCACCGCGCTCGCAAATTGCCATCAAAGGCGGCATCGTCGGGCTGAACTGCTTGTTGGCCAAGCGATGTCGCTGGGTTAGGGAGAGTCTCCCCCCGGCATAGCGCGCCCACAACTCATCATTAATGATGTCCGTCGGTCCGCGGGCGGCGAGTGAACTGGACTGCCCCCACAGAACCTGCTGCATATCTGGTCCTTTGAGTGGACCGTTCTGCAGGGCCTCTAAGAGCCACGAAGGTGAGATGTGAGCCCAAGTCTCCACTCCGATCCGCATTAACGCATTTGGGGCCGTTGCAAGCACGACGAGCAGCAGGCCCGCCGAAGCCTGCCGCCAGTGTCTTCGTGGCTTGAGCAGATGCGCCGGGCTTGCTGCCGTGTGGCCGCATTCCGGGCAGCGCAGCGATGACGCCGCGATCATGGCATACCAGCACTTGGGACAGCGAGGCTCTTTCCCACATCGTCTTCTTGAGACCGCATCCGCGAAGAGCGAGCGGTACATCACCAGTAGACCCAGCACGCCGAGGACGCCGCACAACCAGTATGCCCACGTCGGCAGAGTCATGTCGTGTCCCTAGTAACGAAATGATTGAGCCAACGCGCGGCCATGGTCCTGACCGCAGTCAAGAGGGTGGACCGTCCAGTCCCAAGTCGGCAGGAGGGTGCCGTCCTTGAGGATCAGTCCCGTTTCATTCCAAGGCGTGTCCCCAGCCTGATCGGTGGCGGAGGTCGAGAGCGCTGCCACTTCAGTGTCTTCGATTGGGATGACTTCTCCCAGGTCCGAGCGCCCGTTGGTGTTTCTATCAAACCAGAGAGCCAACCCCGGCAGTTCCACTCCACTGAGCCAGCCGTCGCCATCATCATCCAGCGCGGCCAAAGCTCCATACCCGTTCTCGAAGAACATCCACCAGGTGACGGTTCCGAACAATTGTCGCCCGGTGGCGATCATGCCGGTGCGATCCGGGTCCCAGACCAGTATTGCTGTCTCCGGTTTGACCCATGGCCACGCCTGCGGACGACCCGTTCCGTCCAGATCGAACTCCACGCATGAGTCCGGCGATACAAGCTCATCCAGGGTCATGTCGCTGTGCAAGCTCAGAATGATCGGAGTGATCCCACCATTGCTCGGCAGTGCCTCAAGCTTCTTGAGGTTGTCGTCGATTTCCTCCAGCTGTTTTCTTTCCTCAGCATCGCGCGGACCGCGCGCCCGGACCATCTTTAGGTAGGAGTCGCCCGCCTCGTAACTCAGGAAGTCCCGGAACGACCCCATGAATGGCTGTTCCTCCTGAGCCAGGTCGGCCTTGATCCCCAGCCTATACGCACAGAGATACTCCCCAATGGCAGCCTCACGCCACCACACCCTGAGCACAATTCCGCATTCCTGCGCTAGTTTGAGGTTGTCATCCTGACGGTGATTGAAGAGAAGCGGACCGGCATCGTCGATTCGTTCGCTGAGTTGAGCACGCGCCGTATCCCACTGCCTGACGTCCTCCGAGTCCAACAGCGCAATCAGGGATTCAATGGTCGCGGTTGCTTCCGGAGTTGCCGCCGGGGTGACCGCGCGGCGCGGAAGAACGCTTGCTGATCCTGCATCGCGGGCTCCTGATTCGAGGATGCTGGCGAGGCCAAGGTGGTACTCCGGTGCGCTGTCAGAGAGTTGAATCGCCTGTTCGTACGCCTTTACCGATTCGGAGAGATGAACTGCCAACTGCTCAGTCGTAGGCACCTCGCCAGGGTGTTCTTTGACCCAATCCTCCACCGACCACTGGCGATCCGGATCGAAAAAGGGCAGCGTGCCGTCGTATTCGGATGCTTCCGCCTGCCCACCGCTATAGATGTTGGCCACCGGTGCCTTCCGCTCGTAAGCAAAACTGTGAATACGGCCGAGCGTGTAAAACCCTTTCGGGTCTTGGGGATGCTCCTCGGTATAGCGGGTGAGGTTGGCGACGATGCGATCGACCGGCACCTGGTCCGGCATGGCCCAGTGGCCAAAGGCAACTGTGTTCAGAATGGCAAAAGCGCAGATGACGATTCCCTTGTATCGGAGTGGACTCATCAAGCGTGGGGACCCGGCTGCATATTTGGTGCTCATCGGCTCTCCTGGGTGGATGCACACACTACAGTGAAGACGATCCATCACCGCTGATCTTGGGCAATTCCGTAAGTTCCGCCCCGCACTCCGGACACACCGTCGTGGTGGTGGGCAGGCCGAAGAGCAGGTAGCCGCAGCGGGCGCACGCGCCGTGACGCATGCGCATGGCGGCCCGGACATACTTCCAGCCGGACCACGATGCCGGAATGATTGCCCACAGGGAAGTCCAAAACACAACATCTAACGCCAATCCGCCCCAGATCGGGGAAATCGGCATCGTGTCAAACGTGAGCGGCCAGCGCACCTCCAAAGGTCGGGGCTCGCGACGGAGGGTTCCAACAAAGATCACTTGTAGAGCAGCGGTCTCCGGCGACGCCGGTCCGGCTTCGAATGGCGACAACTGATACCAGCCGCGCCAAAGCGCAGGCAGTGGAAAGCCAGCGGCCTGTTCTGTGGTGCAGGTGCTGTTGTACTGCCGAGCGCCTAGTTGTGCGTCATCCAGACTCGCAATCATTCGATTCACAAGGTCAGGCCAGCGCGACCAGGAAGGTCTTATCATGTCTGACGGCAGAAGCAGATCGTAATAGGACAGATCGCCGAACCACGCGCCCTCGATAATGTCTGGTAGATCGTGTTGCGGAATCGCCTCTGGGTCAACTGCCATGGCGATTTCATCCGCAAAACTGGCGGCATCACCGAGGTTTCCGTAGAGGGAATTGGTCCGCAGAAACGGCCCAATGCGGCTTCCCTGTACTCGTCCGTATCGTTTAACCCGGCCCGAGTGAATTGACCCGAAAAAGCCCTGATCCGCGCAGATCAACACCGCGCCCCACGCTACCGTCACGGTCGTCAGCAGCCCGAGCGTCAGAACTGCTAGAACATTTCGGGTGAGTCGTTTCATGTGCGACATCGCTGCCACATGGATAACGATTGAACATGCCGGTTCTTAGGCGAACGCAGCACGCGTTTCCGCCCCGCATTCCGTACACCTCCCAGTCTTGTTGCCGGTGAGGATATAGCCACACCCTCCACAACAACCCACCCGAATGCTCCTGCGATGGTCGGACCAGAAGAGGCAGTCGGTGGGAAGTGCGATGAGAAGGAAAGGTAGCCACAGGGGAAGGATCGTTAGGTACTCACTCCATCAAAACGCCCTCAGAACCCAACGATTGCCGCGTATCCGGCATGGCTGGCCAATCTGGAGGTTGAGTTTGCGGTCCCCAGAACGGGAACGGACGCTTCCCCGTGTTTCAATCGCAATCAGTACTCAGCGTCGCTCCGAACAGGTTGTCGCATGAGAACTCACGCCGTCGACGCCCAAACGACAGCGCAAACAGCAGCACGTACAGCGACGCCGCCCCATTTCGTGTCGCCGCGGTGCCGGATGTGCTAAGAACCGAAAGCCGAACGTCGAGCTGTCCGATGGAGGTGCGGGATGCTCCGCCCCCGCGCCTCCCCCTGCAGTGTGCGCTTTGGCCGTATAGACCATGTAATAATCACCGGTGGAGCAAGAATCAACCCGAAACAATCCACATGACCGACTGTGTTGAGCGCGCGCGCAGATACGTCGTTGGGCCGTCGCACGAAATGATACGGTCGGGCCGGTAAGGTAGAGTACTTCCGAGATGGTGCGTCATAGCTCGTAATCCCGCGTACACTCAGGTGAGTGCCGAAGGTGGGGCCCGTGCATGAATGCCGCCATCCAATCCCGGAAGGAGAGCATCCGTGTCGAAGATCACAACTCGTGATGGGACACAGATTTACTACAAGGACTGGGGACAAGGCCAACCCGTGGTCTTCAGCCATGGTTGGCCGCTCACCGCGGATGCATGGGATGACCAGATGATCTTTCCGGCAAACCGTGGTTTTCGCGTCATTGCGCTTGATAGACGCGGTCACGGACGGTCGAGCCAGCCCGGGAACGGTAACGACGTGGATACTTACGCGGAGTTGTCGCCCCGTCGGCAAAGCTGATACGAGCGCACACTGAGCACTTGACTTCAGAATCCATCTCAGAAAGTCGGAGATTCACTCCATGTCACAGATCCGCATTTCATTCTGCTATTTCGTGTCACTCTCAGGATTGCTCACGATTCTGCTGCTAGGTGCCGGTTGCATAAGCACTTCCACATCCAAGGGGCTGAGTGACCCCGACATCGCTCATCCGGTGCCAGGATTCACCAGTGGTGACGCGAATGTCAACGGCGCGATCATCCACTACTGGACCGGCGGTCGCGGCAGCCCCATCGTGCTTATCCACGGTTATGCGGAAACAGGTCACATGTGGCGATCGCTCATGTCGCTCTTAGCGCGCGACCACACCGTCATCGTCCCCGATCTGCGGGGAGCGGGGGCTTCGGAGCGCACAACGTCAGGTTACGACAAGAAGAACCTGGCCGTGGATATTCATGAATTAGTTCGATCGATCGGCTTCGATCATGCGGCGGTCGTTGGCCATGACATCGGTCTGATGGTGGCGTATGCCTATGCGGCTCAGTTCCCGGGCGAAACGGATCGTCTGGTGCTCATGGATGCATTTCTTCCCGGCATCGGTGACTGGAAAAACGTCTGGCTGATGCGTGATCTTTGGCACTTCCATTTCTATGGCGAAGTACCGCTGGCCTTGGTGAAAGGACGGGAGCGCACTTACTTCGAGCATTTCTGGAATGACTTTGCCGCCGATCCAATGAAATCGGTTCCTGAGGCCGATCGTCGTTTCTACGCCGCTGCCTATGCCCAAGCCGAGGGAATGAGAGCCGGTTTTGAGTATTTCCGCATGTTCGAGCAGGATGCAAAGGATTTTGCCCTGCTGGCAGAGACGCAGCTTACGATGCCCGTCCTCGTTTTGGCCGGCGAGAAGGCAAGCGGGCAGTTCCTGATTGACCAGGCGCATCTCGTTGCAATGAATGTCGATGGGCGGATTGTCCGAGGTTCGGGTCACTGGCTCATGGAGGAGGCGCCAGATGTGGTTATCCCCATTATTGCCGATTTCGTCAAGGAAGGCCCTCCTCGATGAACGTCTTCTGGATGACGATGAGTTGCTGGGGACCGAAGTCCGCGGCGGGGATGTATCCGTACAACTTCACCAGAACCATGATGGCGAGCCGGATGCGCACCGTCTCGTTCCACTCCGAAGAGGTCGTGCTGGTGCTGAACGTCTCCTTGCTCTGTCGCCAGTACGCCAGCGCGAGTTCGTTAATGGTGATGGCCTCGGGCGTGCGCTGATTGGCTGGCTTGCGCGGAGTGACCTTGCCGGTGAGCGCGAACTCCGCGGTCATCCTGCGGTACTCAGCGGTCGCCTCCGGCGTGCCGTACTTGCCGCACGAGTAGTCCTTGCCTCCAATGCGGACGAATGAGCGACCGGAGTGGTGCCTGCGCAGAACAGGCGAACCATCCGCGTTCCTGCGGTACGCGCGCTTCGCGGGCACCGTTGGCGGCAGGTCGTGGCGATCAGAGTGGTGGGGGTCGGGAACCGAAACGGGTCTTGCGTACTGGCGCATAGTGCAGCCTCCTGATGCGAATCGAATTGGTCCATAGACCAATCTTTTTCGCGTCTGAGCCGCACGTCTCACATGGGACGGTACGCTAACTCTTGCGTTCGGCAGGACTTACGAATGGGCGTAACAGGACTCGAACGACCTCGAAAACTCTCGACAAAACCGCGAGTTCTCAAAAGTGTGGCGCAGAATCCGGCGCACCGGTTTCCTCATCTTCGAGTTCCACTCCCAGTTCTATTGGTGATCTAGCGCAATTGCTGAACGCTTGGGCGCGCCTCCCTGAAAACGTCCGCTCGCGCGTCCTCGGATTGATCGAGGGGTCGCTGGCATCTCTGCCAAGCGAGGAGAGCGGGTCATGAGGAGTCCACTCTGCGAGACTGTGATATGGATCGAGAGGCGTGATCACAACCCGAGCGACTCCACGAGTCGTCGTCGCGCTGACGCAACACCGAGTAGGGCGCGGCATCACTTCGCACAGTGTTGCAAACTGAGCGAGGGAGATTGCGCTACTTCTGAGCATGTGCGTTTTCACACATATACCCATGCGACAGTGCGACACGTGCGACAGGGTTTATTGGTCAGCAGCGCGCAGCGGCGTGCGTGCAGGATTTCACAATGTCACGCGGCCTGAAGTGGGCCGAGTGCTTTCAACCACATGTATTGGGGTACACCATGAGTAAATCAACCAAGGCGGAAAAGAAGAAAGTCGAAGCAGAGTCGCGGCCATCCACGGAGTGCGCAACGGCGGCGGCGGTAGTGGCGGCAACGACCGAGCCTTCCACCGACACCCAGCATCTGCACGTGGCGTACCGGCCCGTTGAGGCGTTGATCCCTTCGGCCCGCAATGCGCGGACGCACAGCGAGGAGCAGATCGCACAGGTCGCGGCTTCGATCCGGGAGTTCGGCTGGACGAACCCGGTGCTGGTGGATGGCGAGAACGGCGTCATCGCAGGGCACGCCCGTCTGCTGGCGGCACGCAAGCTGGGCCTCAAGGTCGTGCCGGTCATTGAACTGGCGCACCTGACCGAAGCCCAGAAGCGCGCGTACATGCTGGCGGACAACCAGTTGGCCTTGAATGCCGAGTGGGATTCCGAACTGCTGCGCATCGAACTTACCGATCTGGAAGCCCTCGACATCGACCTCGGGTCCTTGGGCTTCTCGCAGGAGGAACTCTCCAAGTTCATGTCCGAGGTCACGGATGGCGCGACCGATCCCGATTCCATCCCCGCTCCCCCCGATGAGGCGGTCACGCAGAAAGGTGACCTGTGGATACTGGGGGACCACCGCCTGCTGTGCGGCGACAGTGCCTCCCCTGCCGATGTGGACCGCCTGCTGGATGGCAAGGTCATCCACCTGGTCAACACCGACCCACCCTACAACGTGAAGGTGGAGCCACGCAGCAACAACGCGATTGCGGCAGGGCTGTCATCGTTCACTCACCAGCGTGGCCACCACCAATCCTTCGATGTCGCCCGGCAGGGTGAGAAGTCAGCCACAGATGCCAAACTCCGCGCCAAGGACCGGCCCCTCACCAACGACTTCATGAGTGATGAAGCCTTCGAGCAGATGTTGGATGCCTGGTTCGGCAACATCGCCCGCGTCCTTATTCCCGGCGGCATCTGCTACTGCTGGGGTGGATATGCGAACATCGCCAATTACCCACCCGTGTTCAAACGCCACGGGCTGTACTTCTCCCAGACCATCATCTGGGACAAGCAGCATCCGGTGCTGACGCGCAAGGACTTCCTGGGTGCCCATGAGTGGTGCTTCTACACATGGAAAGAGGGGGCAGCGCACCGGTACTTCGGCCCCAACAACATCCCCGACCTGTGGGCGGTCAAGAAGGTCAACCCGCAGAGCATGATCCATCTCACTGAGAAGCCCGTGGAACTGGCGGTCAGGGCGATCACCTACTCCTCCTTGCAGGGCGAGAACGTGTTGGATTTGTTCGGAGGATCGGGGTCCAGCCTCATCGCCTGCGAGCAGACGGGGCGGAAAGCCTTCCTCATGGAGATCGATCCGCTGTACGCCGACATCATCGTGCGCCGGTGGGAAGAGTTCACAGGGAGGAAGGCTCAGCGTGTTCCCGCAACCAGTGCGAACGCTGTTCCCGAAGAGAAAGCCCCGCCTGCAGTGCAGGCCGAGGCTGGTGGGGATTCCTGATGAACGTGTCCGCGTTACTTCGTCTTCGCATGCGCCGTCGCGACGAACACACCCTTGTCGTGCTTGCGGAAGCGCGCCTTGTCGCCCTTGGCGGCGATCTCGCGGATCAGGGCGGCGTACAGCGTCTGCTCGGGTGTCTTGCCGCTGGGGGAAGACCAGAGACCGCGCTTGGTGATGGCCTCCAGTATCTGCGGCGCGCGCATGGGTTCCTTCGTCGCGGCGAGAACGATGGCTGCCGCGCTGAGCAGGCTGACCTTCTTCTCCTTGGGAGGCCTCACCGCCTTGGCCTTCGGCTCCTTCGCGGCTTTGCCCTTCTTGCCCTTGGCTCCCTTGGTGATGTTCTTTTTGTTGGGGTCCGGCGCAACGGTGTCGGGATCGATGCCCAGTTCTGCGGCTTCGATGCGCTTGATGCGCGCCTCGCCATCCTTGATGGCTTCATCGGCGATCTTGCGCGCGGTGGGCGACATGAGTTGCTCGCGTGTCCGTGGGGTCCCGCTGCTCTTGGACGTGGGGGTCTTCGACATGATCATGCTCCTGTTGGAGAGTGCGTATTGCGGGCGACATCCGCCCGCGTTGTCGCACACCTTGCCGGTGTCGTCGCGGCACGCAAGCACATTCGCGCCACCTCGCGGTCAATTCCGCATGTCGCTGTCATTCCAGAAGGAGCCTCTGGAATCAGTGCGCCTCCTCCCTCCCCTCCACTAGGCGGCGGGTTGTGGCCAGCGCAACTTGGACCGTGGCCAGCGGGGCGGCGTGGGGGGGCGTGGGCGCGATCGGTGGGCGGGCCGCGTAACCGGGCGACCGGCGGCAAGACTCGCCAACCTGGGCGATCGTGGGGGCCAACGTGGGCGATCGGGGCGGCAACAGAGCGAAAGGCACGCAGCGTAACTCGGGTGGAGGTGTGTGATGGCTGAGACTGGTGAATCAGGGAACGTGCATGAGGGTGACCGGCTGAACCAGCCGCATCTGGCCACTGCGCCGGTCGATGGCGAAGTGCATGATGTGGACAACGATGATGGCTTGTCCCAGCGTCAGCATGAAGCGCTTCTGGCCATGCTGCGTGAGCCGACGGTGGCCAAGGCCGCTGAATCCACCGGCATCCCCCAGCGCACGCTCTACAACTGGCTGCAGGATGAGAAGTTCATGAGTGCGCTGCGCAAGGCGCGCAGGGATGGCTTCTCAACCGCCGTGGCGATGACGGTGCGGTATGCGCCGGTGGCGGTAACCGCACTGGTCAAGGTCGTCACTGACCAGAAGACCCCTGCGGCGGCACGGGTGCGCGCTGCGACCGCGCTCCTGGACTTCGGAACCGCGTTTGTGGAACTCGAAGATGTGGTCCAGCGTGTGGCGGCGCTGGAACTGGCGTTGAAGGCCAAGGAGAGTGCGCCGGAAGGGCCACGCGGGAGGCTGGTGGGATGAAGAGCAGGAAGCCCATCCTCACCCGGCTCAGCAGACTGGAAGCGGCGATGCCGAGGCACACGTGTCAGTGCACATGGTGCATGGATGGGCAGATGCCGACGTACGGCTTCACCGTTGAAGGTGATGACCCGCCTCTGCCCCAACAGTGCAGAGTCTGCGGACGACTCCTGCCCATCACCCATCTGGTGACGTATCGGATCGTTGATGCCCCCAAGCACGAGGAGGAAACCCCCGCATGCGCACCCAGTTGATGAATCAGGTGCGGCGACTGGAGAAGCGGGTTACGCCCGTGCCCGCGCTGTGCCAGACCTGTCGCTGGCCCCAGCGCAACGGCGGTGCCTCCCTGATCCTCATGAACGAAGAGCAGCCGGTCCGCTGCCCGGACTGCAACCGCATCCTCGACCGGAAGGGCAGGCCCCTGGCAGACCGTCCCCTCATTGTGTCCCTGCACGCGCCGGACAGGAGTGACCTCCCGGTCCTGCTCCGTGACGACGATGCTGGACCCTACACGCAAGAGGCGGTATGGGGGAGGATGCGGGGGAAAGTGAATGATTCATGATCGGGCGCGACGAGGACTACCCTTGACGCTGAACAGGGCCCTTTCTACGCCGGTGTGCGTCACGGAATGTCTGAAATCCTAAGCCAGCATCTGATCCAGTTGAATGAACACATCCGGGCGATGGCTGATATCTACTGGAATTGGTACGCATTCTTCTGGACGCTCAATGGCGCGCTTCTCGGCTGGATTTACGTCAAGAAATCTGATCGCGGAATCGACGCAAAGAGTCGCCGCCTCATCGCATTTGTTTTCATTTATATCAACATCATCAGTGTGGCCGCGTCAATAGGCGTTGCGGTTTACCTCTGGAGTATGTCTCACGAAACGGTGGACGTGACGCTGGAGATTGCCCGTATCAATGGCGGCATGACGCCGTTGCAACGAGAGTTGTTGTCAAGCCCCACCTATCCCCTGCCGGTGGGTATCGGTGCGCTTTCCTTCAACGTCATCACGCTATCCCTGCTGGCAGGCGTCTGGAACCATTTACGGAAGAACGACGCCAAGTAGGCATGCACCTGTGCTCGCTGCGTCTCTCGCCCGCAGGCCGTGTGGCACAGTGTCCTATCTATGGAAAAGCGCAACTGTCCAATTCACTACGTTCGGGTCCGGTTCACCGCCGTCGCTTCGATGTATGTTCCCTAACTCAAACCGCACTCGCACGAGAATCCCGTGGACACAGTCGGTCGGCCTGCCGATGTGGGCACGACTAGGATCAGAGAGGTGGGTATCGGTCAATCGACCAGAAGAGAGAGGGAAAGATGAATAGCCGGAAGACCCATCATCTGCTCGCCGCTGTCTTTGCGTGGACGCTTACCTGTTTTACTGCCGCTTCGCAATCATCTGCGGGCGACCCCGCATATGCGATTTTCCAAGTTCCCTCCGCAAGTCCCTCGCTGTACGAAGGAGGTGCCGCAGGCATCAACGACGATGGGGTGGTAGTCGGCTTTGGCCATGTACTCATTTCTCCTCCTACAGGAGAGCGCGGAATTACATGGCGCAATCTTCAATTCTCGGTTCCCGATCCCCTGCCAGGCATGCCGTCCTGGGGCGACACGAGGTGCCAAGGCATCAACGAAAACGGCGACATCGTCGGTTTCTGCACGCCTTCGTCGGGCGATCCCGTTTTTCGAGGCGCGTGTCATTGGCAAGATGGTGTGCCGCTGGCCCTTGAACCTTCGACAACTTTGCCGTCCGAGGCCCTGTTGATCAACAATGCTGGTCTAATTGTGGGGATTTCGTCACTTGAACTCGGCCATCAGGCGCGGTTCGAGGCATGCAAGTGGGAAAATGGCGTCGTCTCTGCACTGGCACAACTTGCCGGCGGAAACGAAGTGTCGAGACCATTTGATATCAATGACGCAGGTTTCATCGTCGGGTGGGCCAGTGGACCGAACAACGACACCTACGCCGTCGTCTGGCACGATGATCAGGTCTTCGAGCTTGCACCGAATGCAATTGCCTATGGTATCAACAATTCGAATCAGATCGTGGGTTCGATCCGCCGTGTGTCAGGTGAGGTCAATCATCCATTCCTGTGGGACAACGGCTCAGCAATCGACCTATACAACCCACGAAACTTTTCCGGGAGTCAGACGTTTGCGACAGACATCAACGATGCCCGAGCGATAGTCGGGGTTTCAGACAATCGGGCATGGGTTCAGGTGGGAGATGAACAAGTACTTTTGAGTGAACTTTTGGCACCCCGTCAAGCGATCAAACCAAATCAGCCTGCCAAAATCAACAATGCAGGCGCAATCGTCGGCTCCGCATCCTTCGTAGGTGGTGGCCGACGACCAGTCGGATTCGTCGCGTATCCCATCCGGCCAACGATCGCGTTATCTCCATTGGTTCCCGGCGAGGCGGGGACGATCAATTCAATCTCGATCACAAACGCAAGGCCGAACGCAGAAGTCGTCCTGTATTTCGGGGTTGAGGGCGGTGGTTCGCGTATCCCTGATTGCGACGTCGCTGACAATGCGCTTCAAATCAACTCGGCGCGCGGCGTCCTGCAGGGCACGGCGGATGGAAATGGGTCCCTCACGCTGCAGGGTTTTGTTCCCGCTGCCTTTGCGCATCGGCAAGTTCTCCTGCAAGCCGCCTGTTCGACGGACTGCACGCTGAGCGCTGTGCAACTGGTGACATTCCCATGAGACATGCTTGGGCGTATCGCGACGCGTCTGTCTCCCGTCGTAATGGCTCAGAGTCCGAAAGAGGTGACTAGGGTGGAGAAATAATCCGCATGAAGCGACGTCTGCGCGGCACATGCAAGTGGGGCGGAGTCACGCTGTGCGCGCTGCTGTTTGCGCTGTGGCTGGCGAGCGGGTGGTGGGGATTCATTGCAGAACGCCAAGAGACTATGGACCAATTAAATTACGGCCCGCTACTTCGATTCACTATTGGGCAGGGCCGTGCGGGTATCTTTCTCCGACCAATGGCAGCGACGCTCTATGAGCGAAAATGGTTCTTTGACTGCAGTCTGTTGAGTTATTTCGAAGGATGGAATTGGCTACCTGTACTGCAGCGCACTCCAAGACCGAATACCACGACAACATTGGTCTTCGTTCCCCTCTGGTTCCCCTTCCTCCTCATCGCTCTGCCCACCGGCTTTCTCTTCTGGTCCGACCGTCACAAACGCACGAGAGTGGGCCATTGCGCGAAGTGCGGCTACGACCTCACCGGCAATACCTCGGGGAAGTGTCCCGAATGCGGAGCGACGACACCCGCGAGGGTCGCAACATGAAGAAGACGAAGTGGCGACAACGCCTGCGCGGCACGTGCAAGTGGGGCGGGGTCACGCTGTGCGTGCTGCTGTTTGCACTGTGGCTGGCGAGCGGGTGGGCCCAGATCGATTGCCTTGTCGAGCCAGCACGAGGACCAGACACGTGCATTACGGTGCGTCGCGGGTGTGTAACCTGTAATGCATCGACGTACAGAGGTTTGTTTAGCCCGCCGGCGGGGCTGCAGATATCGAGTGGGGCTTCGGGATGGGCTTGGTGGCGTTGGGAAACAGTCCTCTTCGCGCCGAGCAAGGGTCAGGACCCCAGGTGGGTGCTGCACAGTGAGTTCCCCCTCTGGCTTCCCTTCCTCCTCATCGCCCTGCCCACCGGATACCTCTTCTGGTCCGACCATCGCAGACGCATGCGGGTGGGCTGCTGCGCGGTGTGCGGGTATGACCTCAAGGGGAACACCTGGGGGAGGTGTCCGGAGTGCGGAAGTGATGTTGGGCCAGTTACCAAAGCCTCGAATGTTTGACCCCCTGCCGCACCACAACTACCGAAAGGTGGACAATGGAACTTTGGCAGCACGCACGACCACAGGAAACTCGACCCCGTAGTGCTGTGCGTCCCGTTCGCCCTACTGGAATCGAAACGTGACTCGGTTGCTGATGATGCAGTTGTCAGCATCCGCCATCTGAAAGTACAGTTGAACGTGCCGGGCCGTACCGGGAACGAATCCTTCAATGACCGCTGACCCATCGACTCCCACCAACGCACTGCCACCTGTGCGGACAGCGGCGATGCTGACAACGACTCCGGGGCAACCCGGAATAGGCGTTTGGCCTGCGCGGAATCCGTATCCCAGATATACGGTTGCGCCCGGCACTGCGTCTGTGACCGTGAACGCATTCACGCGTCCCGCCAGTCCGGGCACCGGATCAGACAGTTGCATGCGATCGGGCAGGTCATAGGGAACCAGAACAAAGCCATGGTTGAGATTTGCATTCCAGTAAGGCTCAGCGTGGCCAGCGATCCATCCGAGGTCGTTGATTCGGGTCAGGCTGCCAGATCCAAACTGCCACTCATCTGGGTTGAGGATCAGTGATTCAATCCGCTGCCACCCGCCGGAAAGCGTCCACTGCGCTGGCCCGCTCCAATCAGATGTCTGGGCGCTACCCACCACCGTTTCGTCAGCGTTGATGGATGTCGCGCCGGACTGCGACACACTGTTATCAAGGGCGCTGATCTGGCCATCGCGCCAGATAACACCGTACCGCAGACCGGTACTTGAATCCGACGAACCAACAATGGTGCCCGACTCAGTGATGTCCCGCGCGGTGGATTCGGCACCACCAAGCGTGCCAAGGTCGCGCATGGTTCCGGCCTCCCAGCGGAACGCCCGGACCTTCCCGGAGGAATCCTCAGATTCGCCGATCACCACACCAGCATCATTGATCGCATAGGCGGTGCTGTTGAGCCCGCCCAGCGTGCCCAAATCATGCATGGTGATCCCATCGAAGTAGAAGGCGTGGCGATACCCCTCGAGTGTTTGGTAGTGACCGACAGCCTCACCTTGCGCGTTGACGCCAAAACCATCGCTGGACAGGCCGCCGAGCGTGCCGAGGCGCGTGAGCGTGCCGTCCTGCCACACCACAGCTTCGAACTGTCTATCGGGGTCAAAGACCGACCCTGTCGCGATGCCGGTACTGCTGATGTCGCGCAGAACTCCACCTGAACTTCCGAATCCCCCAAGGTCGGTAAAGGTTCCGTTCTGCCAGATAAAGGCCCGATCACCGTCATAGACCTCGCGGTCCCAATGCCCGACGACCTGGCCATCGGCGTTCATACCTTGGGTGAACACTCTTCCCGGTTCCGGAGGGGCAAGTTCGACAAGGGCGTACGTCTGGGCTGTTGCATCAGCACAGAGTCCCAGCGGCAGGAGCGCAGCCAAAGCGAACGCCTGCAGTTGTTGTCCCATCAGAATTCCCTCCAGTCAGCGATTCCAGTCTGCCACGGATGGTGGCGTTGCCGAACGGCAATGATGGAACACTACGTCGGCTGCCGTGCGGGAGCCACGACACGTGTAACTGATGGGTGGGGGTTTGGGCTATCTGCCGCTCACGCCGGTCCCCGCGCTGCGTCAGACCTGCCGGTGCCGCTCCATGACGACGAAGACGGTCGCATACGCGGGAGCAATGTGGGGGAGGTCGGGCGCGGCGAATTACGCCCTGACTGCTAGCAGAGCGTCGAGCAATGGATCAAGCCAATCCCGCATGTAGTGACTCAAGGCCACTCGAGGTACTTGATGCTTGGGCTTGTAGTACTCGGCGGTGGACTTGGGTGCGGGATAACGACCACTCCAACGGACGCACGTCGTCAGGAATGCGAGTATCTCCTGTAACGCTAGTTGGTCGCTGTGTGTCGTACACACCTTCCCAATCCGTCCGTCATAAACACCGACGACCTCCGCAAGCCGATTGAGGTCATGGCCTTCAATACTGAGGTCTACACCTATGCGACGGATTCGAAGATCGACCACGACCCCGTGGCCATCTCTCTTCTCGCTGAATTCCACCTTGGTGGAATCCATTTCAATAATTTGGGCCTTGAGACCTGCCTCCACAGCTAACCCATACAAGAACTGTGCGGTATGCAACTGATCAGCGAAACGTCGGCACAATTCTTCACGAAGTAACGGGTCTTTCAAATGCATGGAATCGCACAGCAGATTCTCGATGGCCACATCCCAAAGTGAGTCTGCGGCACTGCGGAGCACGGACGCGTGCGATCGCCAAGCGGTAGGGTCGGTCGCAGTCTGCCGAAAGTCGTCCAGGTGGGAACTCGGGATACCGGGAGGAACCATGTGGGCAGGCTAGTACCCGCGGGGAGTGGATTCCCTGCAACTTGCCTCCTCCCGTCATCTGCCGCTAAGTGGACAGTGACGCTTTGGTCACAAAGCGCGACTGTGCGACGAACCGCCCCACCGTGCGTTGCGGTGCGGGTAGCGAGTCGCAGAAGGAGCGAGGCACATGAACGAGCGGCAGAACGTGGGGATGGCGGTGATGGCGCGGGTGGAGGCAGGTGAGGGAGAATCGGAGCGATCGGCGACAGGCCGTGCGGTGCAACGCAAGCGGGGGCGCAAGCCCCTGCGGCACTTTCACCCCGAGGTGCTGACGGATGATGAGGTGCGGTGACTGATGGCGGCGTGTTCCTCGCGGCCTACCGGTGAGCGCAACCGCGCGCTGCTGGTCGTCCTCTACCGCGCCGGACTGCGTATCAACGAAGCACTGTCGCTCTACCCCAAGGATGTGGATGCGGTGGTCGGCGCGATCCGAGTGTTGAATGCGAAGGGCGGCAGGTCGCGCACAGTGGGAATGGACCCCGAAGGCTTCGCCATCCTGCAGCGGTGGTTGGAGGTGCGAGAGAAGCGCGGCATCGCGGATCGCTCACCCATCTTCTGCGACCTCGACGGCGCACGGCTCCGCACCGCCTACATCCGCGTGCTGATGCCGCGCCTCGCAGCCAAGGCCGGGATCGCCAAGCGCGTGCATGCACACGGCTTCCGCCACACGCATGCCGCGCAACTCCGTGAGGAAGGCATCGATATCGGCATCATCTCCAAGCAGTTAGGGCATCGCTCCATCGCCACCACCGCCCGCTACCTCGACCACATCGCGCCGGTGGCCGTGGTGCAGGCGATGCGGGGAAGGAGGTGGTGATTGCCCAAATTGTCAGTGGGCTGACAAGACCTGTCAGTGGCGGCCCACGTGGGAGGAATTTGTAGGAAAACTCCGGTTTTTTGCGCGCCAAGTCCCAGAACATAGTGCATACTTCGCACACCACGTTTCCACTGAGTTTTCTTGTCACTGTATGAACAAGGAGTCCGTATGCGTACCTCGTCCCGCACACGTTTCTTGTCGTTCGCTTCATTGGCCCACATCGTGTCAGGGGCGGTTCGGCTGTGTGCGTGCGTGGCGTTCAGTATTGGGGTCTCGGGAAGCATAAGGGAGGCACAGGGGCAATTGCGAGCGTTTGAGTGGGTGGACATCAAGATCGGGGACTACATCAG
>JBGASM010000036.1:0-8406 GCA_044229655.1 Phycisphaerales bacterium
ACCTGCTCTGACACGAAGTCGTTCATCAGCGGCCGGTCCTTGGGGCGGAGTTTCTCGGAGGTGCGGGTGCGGGAAGCGGGCCGACGCGCTGCATCGAAGCCCTGATGATTCGGCAGCCCCATGTCGCCGAAGGATGAGAGCCCTGCGGCGATGGCGTTGTTAGA
The DNA here is from genome assembly GCA_044229655.1 of Phycisphaerales bacterium. GTDB lineage: Bacteria > Planctomycetota > Phycisphaerae > Phycisphaerales > UBA5793 > JBGASM01. Next base: position 165 of record JBGASM010000036.1, read on the forward strand.
GCGCGGCTCAACCTTCACGTTGTAGGGCGGATCGGTATTGACCAGATGGATGACGTTGCCATCCACGAGGCGGTACACATCGGTGGGAGATGCACTGTCGCCGCACAGCAGCCGGTGGGTGCCCAGAATCCACAGATCACCCTTCTGGGTCACTGCTTCATCGGGGGGAGCGGGGATGGCATCCTCCTCGATCTCCGGCAGTGCGGGATCAGCGAAGATGTCCGCCAGTTCGTTATCACTGAACCCCACCAGCCCGAGGTTGGTCCCCAGTTCCTTGAGTTCAGTCAGTTCAATCCTCAGGAGGTCCACATCCCATCCTGCGTTCATCGCCAACTGGTTGTCGGCCAGGATGTAGGCCCGGCGCTGCGCTTCAGTGAGGTGCCTCAGTTCAATGACCGGGACCACCTCCAGACCCAGGTGACGGGCCGCCAGCACACGCGCATGCCCGGCGATGATCCCACTCTCACCATCAACGAGAACAGGATTCGTCCAGCCGAACTCCCGGATCGACGCCGCCAGTTGCGCCACCTGCGCATCCGAGTGCGTCCGCGCATTGCGCGCATACGGCACCAGCGCTGCCAGCGACCGGTACTCGATGTGCAGTCGGGCAACATCCTCCGGGAGTGCGACATCGCCTGCACCTTCGTGAGGTGCCCCCTCCGGAGCCGCAGCGCGCTTGATCCGGGATTGTTTCGAACGTTCCTTCAACCTGCTCATGGTGTGAGTCCTTTCATCACTGTGCAAAGTGATCTGTTCTGTGACATCCCCGCCTCCTCCCCCGGTCCGCCCCGCCTACCGCTTGCTTCCTACAGTCGCCCGCGCTGGGTGAGTCCTACCCCCCCCCCCTGCTTCATTCTGCGAAAACGCGCGTGTGTGGCCACGCTCGGTCCTATGTCCCTTTGCTGCAATGTTTTAGACCGCCCTACCCCTTGTTTTTGCATGACGTAAGTCCTTATTCGCAGTGTTGTAAGTACTTATAGAGTGTTACGTAAGTCCTTATATTGCGTGTCCCTCTTTGTGCACCTCACGTCGCATTACTGCTCACCGCTCGCACATGAGCCTGCGCTTGCCAGTCCCCGTCCGTCTTGGCCTCCTCTTCAAACTCATCGCGCTGCCAGCCTCGATCGCCAGCGAGCAGGTTCTCAACCGACATGACCAGGCGGGTCTGCCAGGCACTCCGCGTGGTGATGCGGATGGCCGGAACCACCCCAAGTTTCAGGGCGATGGCAGCGTCCACGCGCGCCCTTCCGGAGAGGATCACATCAATCTGATCGATCAGGATCGGCTGGCACCACCCGTGGATGCAGATGCTCCGCGCGAGGTACACCACCTGCTCCTCATCCATGCGGTACCCATCGTCGTCCCTGCAGCGCAGGCTCTCCAGCGGTACATAGATGACCTGCAGAGGCTCGCAATGCACGCCCTTCACAGGCTGGATGGGCGGTGCTTCTGCGTCCTGGACCCACCAGGGCTGGATATCGCTGAGGCGGGTCGAAGTGGTGTTCGAGATGTTCGTCGTCTTCGTCATCGTCGTCATGGGTTGCTCCGTTGCACTTGGTGTTGAAGGTGATCATCCAAACGAATCAGGTGGTCTGCTTTGGTGCAGCGCGCTGCACGCAACGCTTCCAGGGGGGCGAGCATGCAGGTTTCACGGCGGCCTCCCCTTCATGTCCGCGATGCGCTTGAGTATCTCCCCCGCCCCGATCCGCTCTTCAAGGTCGTAACGCAGGTCAGCTCGCAGCGGCGCATCCGCGACTGTTTCGATGGCGGCAAGTGCGCATCCGTAGAGGTTCCGCCCGTTCACGCGCTGTGCCGCCTGCTCAGCATCGAAGACCGCATCAAGATTCATCATCAGTACACCCTCCGGTTTCCCCTGAACGGCTGGCAACAACACTTAACTCTCTTGCTGTCAATGGGTTTTGTTGCCAGAGTCCATTTCCGGCAGCAATTGGCAGCAAGGCTCCACACGTGCCGCTCCCCTTGCTGCCACTTGTTGCCACATCGAGCCTCTGGCAACTAAAGTCGCTGTGCAACAGAGACTTATCCGTTGTTACCATGTTGCCAGCGCCAGTCAGCATGTGAACACCTCCGCGATGCTCGGAAGGCCCGCTTGGTTGAGGTCCGCATCGGCACCCTTCACCGTGCGCCAGAGGGCGGGCAGAGTGCCGCGCCCGGGTGCCTCAACTTCGATGAGCCCAGCATCGTTGAGTTCGCTGAAGCATCCACGGACCGACTCCCGGCTTCGGCGCGACTGCTGACAGATGGCCTTTACCGTGAATGCAGCGGTCTGCGGCAGCAGCCACTCGTCATAGAGCCGCCGCGCTGCCGGTGATATACCGCCACCAAGGGCCAGTGCCATCGGCCCTTCGAGCAGCTGCAGGGCGATCGCATAATCCTGCTCGGTGGCGATCAGCGCGCCATTGGCGTCCTTGCCACGCTGGAACTGGTGCAGCAGGGTGATGGCCTCGATCCCGGAGAACAACTGCTGGACCGCGCGCCGCGCCTCGACACGCTCGCCAGACAGCAGCGCCACCAGACGAGCAGCAAAGGGAATCACCACAGCGCAGGGCCTGAGCATCCGCTGGGCCGCATGGTGGCGCTCGATGATGCGCTCGCGTTCCGCCTGCTTTGCGCCCGCGGTGCCATCGTACTTCCCGGCGATCTGGGTCAAGATGCGGCGCGTCTGCGCCGGCGTCTCATCCGTCATGAGGCGCAACATGCGATTGGCATCCTCATTGAAGATCTTCGTCACGGTCGTGGATTCAACATACGCGATGGGACCCTCGATCTCGATCTGCCGTGTGACGACGCCGCCTCCCTCGCTCTTCTCGGGAACGAGTTTGGAGAGCCGGCCCGTCGAGAGCATCTCCCGTAACGCCTTGGTGCGGTCGGCGGTTTCGTCGGTCTCCTGACGGGAACGCTCCCCGCCCACAATGAAGCGATGGGCGAGACTGCCCGGAGGCATGTGATAGAGGGCCTTGGGCGTCATCTCCGTCGCGAAGATGACCGCCTCGGGCGGGAAAAGTCTGGCGGTGGTTTCGATGGAGTAAGACTTGCCCGTGGATGACGCCGCCTGCACGATCGCGCCCAGGGGAGAGGGCAAGAGTCGGCTCGTGCCGACAACATAGAGCAGGGAGGTCAGACGGGTCTCGCCCGCCACACCCATTACGGCGATGTCATCCACGATGCGCCGAATGAGGTCCGGATCGCGGAGCATTGCCTCAGCATCGGCCCGCACTGACTCGGCCATCGCCGCCAGCAGCACGGCGGGATCGGCCGCGTGGATCTCGCCCTCAGGCCTGGCATTCCGCTCGTTATTCCGCGCGGGCGGCTTCATCGCGATGATGCCCACCGCAAACTCGTCGCGCCACGTCGGGCTGCCGGTGAACCAGTAACCGCACTTCTGGCCCGCCTCCGCTATCGCATCAAGGAACTCTTCGCGGTCCTCCGCCGAGTACGGATCAATGCGGTCTGCGAAGAAGGGCGTTCCATCCTCGGCGACGGCGCGAATCACCACTTTGCCAAAGCGATCCCAATCACCGCTTTCCAAGCGAACGCCATACTGGCTCTCATGTGCGGTCATGACAGAGTCCTTTCCGGCGCGATGAGACCCCGCGTGTTGCTGAGAGCATCCTGCAGGTGCGCCTGAATCTCCCCTGCCGTTGCGCCGCGATTCACCAACTGCCTCCAGTCCTTCAGTCCGCAATCTGGCAGCGCGATTGACACAGTGCGCACATACGGCCTTAGAGCCAGCCGCAGCGCGCGCGCTCCATCCTGTCCGGGCAGGAAGGTCGTGCCATCCGGCCTCGTCTTCGGCTCATCACGGTTCGCGGCGATCACCACCGCCTGTGGTCGCCATGACTTCACGGCTTCGACTAACTGCGTCGTGCCCCCGGAACAATTGGGCCGCCCCGCGGCAATGACTCCGGCGGAGAGAAGAGCCGCTGTGTCGGTCGGCCCCTCACTGACCACGAGCATTTCGGCCCCGGCATAGGGAACTGCGAGCGCGAGGAACAGCCCTTCATGCCCGCCGGTCTCACTCCACTTCGTCCCATTAGAAGCGCGATAGCGAATCCCGGTCGTTGGGTGCTGGACCGATCCCATGGGGAACGCCGCGACATCGACGCGTTCTGGATGCCGACCCACACGAAGAGAGTGAAGAGCCTCGGTCGTGATGCCGGGGCCGAGCAGAATCGCAAGTTGCGACCACCACGCATCACCGCCAGCATGGAAACATGCGCGCGCCTGCGCTGCAATCCGCGCCTGTTCAGAGGGTGACAGGATTGCTTGCCGTCCAGGGTGGGCGATTGTGCGAACGCCTGAACACTCACGCTCCTTGAGTAGGTGCAGCCAACCTGCGCTACCAATCCGCCACGGAGAACTCTTACGCTGACAGAGCGCGACCTCGCCCGACGTGGCGACGGCACACCAATCGGTATGCGCGCAGATCGGGCACGGCCGTTTCCTTGAGACGCGCAACCAGTGCTCGTGGACGGGCATCACAGGCCCTCCGCGCGAAGGGATGCTGCAGCGGCGTCCGACGGTGCCAACGGTGCGCTTTCCCCCACATCGCCCTGGGCGCAGCGCGTCAGGTCATCAAAGAACTTACGAACATCGCTTTCCCGTACCGCCCAGCCTGAGGGCGTCATGGTGCAGGCAAGACGGACCCCTCGTGATCCCCGAAGCCGCCATCGATGGACGGTGGCGGACGAAAGTCGTTTGCCGCGCCGCCGTTCCGGGAGCCAAGACAGTTCATGAAGGCGCGAGAGCGGAATGAGACGATCTGCGTTGGGTGGCGTAGTCATGCACTAGAACAAAAGGCCACACCAAGCGCCGGTGCGCTCACATGTACTTCATATGAGCGCGCATGAAGCGCGCTGTTCAGCAGGATTGCTTGTCGTCAGCGCCTCGTAGTAGTACCCGCGCTTGCTACGACGAATGCTCGGACGTTTGCGCTGCAATCGGGCCATGAGACCAACCATCTGCGATGCATAACGAAGGTTTGCAGCCTTGAGAAGTGCCGCCTGTGTCATGGGGCGGTCTTCACGCGAATGCGACTTGAGAACATCAAACACAACCTGCTCGGTCGGCCCGAGCGCCTCATGTACCCCCAGCAATTGCTGCGCACCGCCTTCACGCAGCCTTGCAATCTCCACATCGCGCATCACCGTTTCCATGGCGGTCAGGATGCTTTGACGTACCTCTCGAGTCCACAACGAAACATCTAGTATGGCACCTCCGAATGGGATCAAGCGTGCCGTGTCCGGCATATAGAGGCAGATGGCGGGATAAATCGCCTCACCCCAGCGATCCCAAAGTCCTTCTAGACGCTTCGTGCAGAAGCGCCACCCACCGAACGCAGAACGTCGTTCATCCAATTCAGCGGGGAGGTCTAGTTGTTTGGCATCAATAATGGCCATCGGCAGTTCAAACGCAGCCATGGCTCCATGAATGTTGCGACACGAAACATCGATCCAATGCAGAACTGCTTTGTGCGTCGGCTTTCCGGGCGGAAATCCCCAGTTGTTATGCTGACCCCAATTTGATCGATCGCTGGCGATGTGTTCCACGACCGCCTCATCGCCTGTCTTTGATTTCTTGCTCGCAAGTTTAGTCGTCGCCAATTCAATAATCTCCGATCTGTGGTGGTGCGCAACTGCCGGTCAGTATTTGTATAATATGCACGACGGACCCTACCCGACGCTTCCCATCACCCGCCGCGCCGCCGCCAGATCACGTTCAGCATAGACCTCGGTCATCTTGAGCGAGTGGTGCCCGAGGATGATCCGCGCCATCTCCGCACCGAACTGCTTCCTCAGACTCGTCGCAGCGTTGTGCCGCAACTGGTGCGGGTGCCACGCAGGCATCAAGACTGGGTCGGTGCCTGCCGCCGCTGCCTCGGTGCGGCGTGCCTCGTTGATCCGAGCGACGGCACGCTTGATGGCTCTCCGGTAGGTCGCCACATCGTACTGGTCGCTCGGTGGCCGCTGCCGCTGGCGCAGCCTCCGCTCCTCGTTGCGCTTCTGCTGGCTGGGTTGGACCCGTGTCTTCCGGTTTGCCCTCGCCTCCGCATGCCGCCACTTCTCAGCCTCTGCGGGTGAGAACAGGTACGCATCAGCCGCCCGATGCAGGAACGGCTCGAGGATGGCCCGCGCCTGCGGACCGAACATGATCACCCTCGGCTCCTTGCCCAGATGTGAAGTCTTGTGTTCCTCCAACGTCGCCGTCCACACCCCCACATCCGCCTCACCCACATTGCGGTGGATGTCCTTAGGCCGCAGACTGATGAGTTCCCCTGGCCGGGCACCGGTGAGCAGCTGCAGTTCAATGAGTGCGCGAATCTGGGGTGAGACCACCTGCCGCACTGCCTCGATGTCCGCCTCCGGCACCGGCTTCACCTTCCTGGGCGGCTTGGCCGTAGTCCTCCCCGCACGAAGGTTGTCCACCGCATCCAGCGCAGGCAGCATTGCGCCGGGGAGCATTCCCTGCGCCACGCCCCATTTGAAGCAGCGGCGGATCACGGCGATCCTGTCGTTCACGGTCTTGAGGGCAAGACCGTCATCAATCATCGCCTTCTGCACGACGATGAGTTGTTGAGGACCGAACTCAGCCGCAGGCACATATCCGTACAACTTCACCAGAACCTTGATGGCAAGCCGGATGCGCACCGTCTCGTTCCACTCCGAGGAGGTCGTGCTGGTGCTGAACGTCTCCTTGCTCTGTCGCCAATACGCCAGCGCGAGTTCGTTGATGCTCATGACCTCAGGCGTGCGCTGATTGGCTGGTTTGCGCGGTGTGACCTTGCCGGTGAGCGCGAACTCCGCGATCATCCTGCGGTACTCAGCCGTGGCCTCCGGCGTGCCGTACTTCCCGCAGGAATAGTCCTTGCCGCCGATGCGCACGAACGCCCTGCCTGAGTGATGCCTGCGGAGAACAGGCGAACCGTCCGCGTTCCTGCGGTAGGCGCGCTTCATGGGCGCACCGCCAGACACTTGCTCCCCTGGCGCGGAGTCTTCTTCGGAGTTGGATTGAACGTGGTCGAGAGCCAAAACGGGTCTTGCATACTGGCGCATCGTGCGGCCTCCTGATGCGAATCGAATTGGTCACTGGACCAATCTTTTTCGCGTCTGAGCCGCACGTCCCATCGAATTGGTCACTGGACCAATCTTTTTCGCGTCTGAGCCGCACGTCCCACATGGGACGGTACGCTAACTCTTGCGTTCGGCAGGACTTACGAATGGGCGTAACAGGACTCGAACCTGTGACCTCTGCGGTGTCATCGCACGTAAGTTGTTGCCAATAAACGGCTTAGAACGCGCCGATTCGCGCGACTTTACCCCGGAATGCACGAGTTTGCAAGAGGTATAGATAAGGTAGAGACACCCGCCACTGTTGCGAACCGACGCGTTGTGTTGTGTTCCAGATTGGGCGCAGACCAATTGCGTCTGAGGTTGCCGGCAACTGGCCGGCTACGCTATGTTGAAAGTAATGAACACTGCGATCCTTGCAAATCGAACGCGATCTATCGACCACCCTGGCGAGTGGTTTGGCCTTCGCTTTGGAAATCGGGGCACTCATACCAGCCGCACCATAATGCTCGCCGAACTGTCGGAGCTGATGAAGTTTACCGACCCCAGCTGCGGTCCCGACGACTACCGGAAGTCGATCGTCGACGACAATCTGCTCGGCAAGCGAACCGTTGCAACGCGCAAGCTCACGTACCAGCGCCTGAGCGAACTCTACGGACTGGACCCGGCCATTCCGTTGTTCCGCGTGCTGCGACGTTTGTGGAATGCTGACCACACGGGGCGTCCGCTGCTCGCGTTCGTGGTCGCGTTCTCCCGGGATCCCCTCCTGCGGATGACGGCCGACGTGGTGTTGTCGGTGCAGGTTGGGCAAGCGGTGTCCACCGCCGATATCGACACCGGGCTCGAGACCCGGCTCGGCCGCCGGCTCAACCCCTCGGTCCGCCACAAGGTCGCGCGCAACGCGGGGTCGAGCTGGACGCAGTCGGGCCACCTGCACGGGCGAGCCCGCAAGCGTCGGGCGAAGGCCTCGGCCTCACCGAGCGCCGCGTGCCTGGCGCTTCTCGTGGCCTACTCCATCGGACTCCGCGGCCGGGCGCTCTTCACCTCAGATTGGGCGCGGCTGCTCGACACCAGCTACTCCGAATTGGTGCAGCTCGTGCAAGTCGCGAATCGGGCAGGGCTCTTGAACTTCCGTCAAGTCGGCGATGTCGTAG